>JAFXCQ010000026.1 GCA_017521425.1 Clostridia bacterium | reverse complement strand
TCTTATTGAAAGTGCTATTAAAGCAATTGAAAACGGTACAAAGATTGCAGACGAAACAGCAAACTCACTCGTAGAGGTTGTTGAAAAAGTTAACAATGTTTCTGCTAAAATCGACGAAATAGCAACTGCATCAGAAGAACAGGCAACAGCAGTTACACAACTTAAAGGCGGTATTGAGCAAATTTCTGCAGTTGTTCAGACAAACTCTGCAACTTCAGAAGAAAGTGCATCTGCATCAGAAGAGCTTTCAGGTCAGGCACAAATGCTCAAACAAATTATTGGTGCTTTCCAACTTAAAGATGTTTCAACACAAGCTTCAATGGAAATACCGGAAATTAACAACTATGACTCATCAAAGGACTATAACTTCGATAGTTACGATGATAAATATTGATAAAAACAACAAGCACTCTGCGAAAACAGAGTGCTTGTTTTAAATTCAAAATTATATTATAAAAACTACATTCTATCATTTTAACTAAAATTGATAGAATGTAGTTTTCTTATTTATTAAATTAATTAAGCATTCTGCGTTATGCATTCTGCATTTATTTTTCTTCCCATCAGTACACCCATAACAGAAGCCATCATAAGACCACGGGTCCAGCCTGATGAATCACCAAGGCAGTGGAGCCCTTCAACACTTGTGTTAAGGTCTGTATTCATTTTTATTTTATTACTGTAAAACTTTAGTTCAGGGGAGTAAAGCAATGTTTCTGTTGAAGCAAAGCCGGGAACAACATGGTCAACTGCCTGAATAAAATTGATAATATTTGTCATTGCTCTGTAAGGCATAGCGGCAGTAATATCACCTGCGACTGCATCAGGAAGAGTTGGTCTTAAGTTGCTTTGAGCAAGTTCTTTTGGCCATGTTCTTTTACCATCGAGAATATCACCATATCTTTGTACGAGAATGTGACCTGCACCGAGCATATTTGTAAGCTCACCAACCTTTTGAGCGTATTCAATTGGTTGGTTAAAAGGATAATTAAAGTTATGAGAACAAAGAATAGCAAGGTTGGTATTATCAGATTTCTTTTCTTTGTAAGAATGACCATTAACAACTGCTAAATCATTGTCATAGTTTTCCTGACTTACAAAGCCACCAGGATTCTGACAGAAGGTACGAACTTTATTTTTAAATGGCTTCGGGTAACCAATAAGTTTTGATTCATAAAGCGCTTTGTTTACCTTTTCCATAACTTCGTTTCTTACCTCAACACGAACACCTATGTCAACTGTACCTGCCTGGTGCTCAATTCCGTGTTCAGAGCAAAGTTTTTCGAGCCAGTCTGCACCACGTCTGCCGGTAGCAATAACTATTTTTTCACCTTTTATTTCTTTTGATTCTTTGCCGTTGGTAACGTAAACACCACGGCATTTACCGTCTGTAATTTCAATATCAGTACATTCATAACCAAAAATCATTTCGACACCATTGTTCTGAAGATACTTTTCAATTTCATAGTAAAGAGTCTGTGCTTTTTCAGTACCTAAATGACGGATAGGGCAGTCAACAAGTTTCAAACCTGCCTGAATGGCTCTTTTTCGTATTTCTTTAACTTCTTCGCTTGCGTTAATGCCCTCAATATGTTTATCTGCACCAAATTCCAGATAAATTTTATCGGTATAATTTATTAAATCCTGTGCGTAAAGTTCGCCAATAAGTGAAGGTAAATCACCACCGACTTCGTAACTTAATGAAAGTTTACCATCAGAGAAAGCACCTGCACCTGAAAATCCGGTTGTAATGTGGCAATATGGTTTGCAATTTACACATTGTTGTGTTTTTGATTTAGGACAACTGCGTTTTTCAACGGGTTGACCTTTTTCTATAATTAAAATCTTTTTTTTGCTACCTAATTTAATAAGTTCAAGCGCAGTAAAGATACCTGCAGGGCCTGCACCGACAATAACAACATCGTAATTCATAATTAAAACCTTCTTTATGTAAATTTATAATTCTTTTGTCTTGTATGCGTTAAATAATGCATCCGCTTCATTTGAATAATTACCATTATCATCTTCAATGTAAAGAGGTGGTAAAATTCTGAATCCTTCCATAGATCCTTTTTTGCCTTCAAGTAAAATAAGACTTGGCTCTTTGCCTTTTCGCTGAATAACTTCGCGCATAATTTTGGGTTCAATTTTATTTTTTCTCATTGCGTCAAACATTTCGGGAAGTCTTTCGGGTCGTTGACACATACAATATCTGCCACCGAATTTTAAAAGATAATTTGCAGCTTTTGCGGCATCATAAAGAGTACAGTTAAACTCGTGACGAGCATTTTTGTAATCTTCTTCGGTGTTTACAATGCCTGTACCAACCTTTTTATAAGGTGGGTTAATGCTCACTATATCAAAGTATTCATTAGGTAAAATACCTTTGATTTTCTTCAAATCAAGGTGAAATAAATTAACATTATCTTCTATATTATTATGTTTTAAAGTCTTTTTAAAAAGCTCAATAGCACTTTCACTTAACTCAACACCAAAAATCTCTTTTGGTTTAAAATCTCTTAACCATAAAAGAGGAATAATTCCGTTACCTGTGCCAAGGTCACAGCATTTATCCTTGTGACGCGGTTTGCAAAAATTTGCAAGTAAAATGGCATCAGAAGTAAATATATGTGCGTGGCTAACGAAAATATCTAAATTCTTTGCAAGCTTTTCGGTGCGTTCTTCTCTTGAAGTCATAAAAAACCCCTTGCAGTAAAATAAGTAGGGTAAACCCATACTCTTTAATTTTACCACAAGAAGTTTTAATTATCAATGAATATAAGTCATTTAGAAAAAAGTTTGTTATTTCTGCACAGTTTGAAACTTATTTTTTTTACACAAACAACTTTATTCTTCCATCTGTTTGCCTAAAAATGCAGCGGCAACCTGTGCTAATTTAACCTCAGTTTCAGAAGGGTTTGCGTTCGTGCTGTCACTTATAAAAATAACTGCACCAGAAATATCACCCGCACCGATAATAGGGAAGGCAATTGATGCTTCAACATCTGAGTGCTCAATAGGGTAGAGCGGCTTTTCTGTACCGGATTTAATATAATTCATTCTATTTTCCATAAGCTCTTCAAGTGTCTGAGAAATTCTTTTATCTAAAAAATCTTTCTTTGAAAGACCGGAAACAGAAATAACATGGTCACGGTCTGTAATTATAACACCCATACCTGAAGTTCTGCTTAAAACTTCAGAATACTGACCAGAAAATTCTGAAATTTCACCCATAGGTGAGTATTTTTTGAAAATAACCTCACCATCGCTTGCGGTAAAAATCTCAAGGGGGTCACCCTCACGGATTCTCAAAGTTCTTCTTATTTCTTTAGGAATAACAACTCTTCCTAAATCATCAATTCGTCTGACAATTCCTGTCGCTTTCATATATATCTTCTCCTTAATATCAAGTTATGTTGTTAGTATTTGTGATTTGAGGGAAAATATACTGTTTTAATTTATATTTTGTTTAATGTATGTTATAATTAAACAAAAGGGGGCTTTATATGTCAATCGTAGTTGCTAAATGCACTCAATGTGGTGCAAATATTAATGTTGATGCTACTAAAGAAGCAAGTGTTTGTGAATATTGTGGTGTTGCATTTATAACGGAAAAAGCAATTAATTACTATAATACAACAAATACTATTAATATTTCGAATGCTACTATAAACATGATGAGCGTAAATGTAGACAATTTATTGATAAGAGCAAAAGAATATGAACATAGTAATGAAATTGAAAAAGCATTAGAATATTATAATAAAATTTTAGATGTTGACGCTACACATTCTGATGCCAGAGAATCTGTGGAAAGAATAAAAAATACTATACCTATTTGTTCTATTTCTTTTCTCAGTGGTTTGTTTAATTCAGGTGATTTGATACTTACTCGAAAAAATTTAACATACCAATCAAAAAAGAAAACAGAAGTTTATCCTATTGAAACAATCAAAAATGTGAAGAGACTTGATGCAAGGTTATGGGTAACAATAATAGAACCTGCAATAAAACTTAATATACCAGTAGGAAATATACAAGAAGCGGCAGCTATGGAGGAAGCTATAAATAATTTAATAAGAGAAAAGTAATACATAAAAATGCTGTCGGGTGATACCGCATCATTTTTTATATCTATAAATATTATTTTACGAAAAATCGAAAATTTTTTGGTTGTTTTTTTATACTAGAATTAAAGTGAATGACTGATAAAGAGTTATAATGGAGCAAGGCTGATATGATAAAGTTGGTTGTGTTACAAACTATAAATATTATTAATGATGGCTCATATTCACGAATTCTTAAAGTTCTTTCGACAATTCTTGCCACTTTCATATATATCTTCTCCTTGAACTCAAATTATATTTGTAAGAAAAGGTGGGATACTATTTAATTTTACTTTTTAATGTGTTTTTGTTATAATAAATCCAGTTATAGGAGGGCGTTTATTATGAATACAATTAAACAAAGTAGAGAAACGCAAAGCAAAAATACTATCACAAATATAGATTTTATAGAAAAAACAAAAAGTGTACTAAAAGATTCTTGTAATTATAGCGATGAATGCTTATCAACGAACGGTTTTAGGATAACTGATAGCGGAAAAAATAAAAAATATATTTTGGTATTTGGCATCAATCCAGCTGGAGATGAGAACGATGCCCAAGCCGAAGTGAATGCCACATATTTATATTCTTTAGATGAAACTAATATTAAAAATAGAACGTATAACAAATATTATAAACCTATATTTGCACTTCTTTCCGATGCCACAGATGCTGCTGTTAAATGGGATTGGTGTAATTTATCGGAATGTGATATAAACAAAATGATAGAAAAAGATAGTGCATTACACAAATTCAAAAATCAAATTTTATCTTATTATTCAAGATATAAAGATGAAACATATTCTATTTGTATTGGTGAATTTTTTTACTATCACGAAACCAATCAAGCAAAATTTTTAGAATTTGTAAAGACCGAGGATGTTAACTACAAAAACTATTATTCATCTATGTTAGAAATGCATATAAAAGCGATAACCGAAAAAGGTCATGAAATAAAAGCGATATTAATTCCGAATGCAACAGCGTCGAGAAATTTATATGACGAAATACGAAACAAAGGCAGTGAAATCGAAAAAGACAAATATCCAAGCTATGTAAATTATAAATTCGAAAACAAAGAATATAGAATATTCTTTAGCTCAATGTTATCCGGACAAAGAGCAATAGATGTTTTTTCGAGAGATAGATTATGTTCTGATTTGAAAAAATATTTAAGTGAATAAATTATATGAATATAAAATCTAATTATTTTAAGATACGATTATGGTTTTATAACATAATTCGTCATAAAGAACAAGTTAGGTTGAATATACCTTACTTAATTCTTATACTTATTTATCAAACTATGTATTGCAAAACGAAATTTGTTGAAAACTGTTGAATTTATATAGCAAAACTTATTTTATTAAGATATACGTGTTATATTTTTTTACTAAAAGGTGGTGTTAAAGTGTCAGGAAAAATAGTTGTTATCGGCAGTATGAATGCTGATTTAGTTATACATTCACCTAAAATGCCCGTTTTAGGCGAAACTCTCACTGGCAGTAATTTTCAAGTGAACGCTGGTGGAAAAGGTCTTAATCAGGCAGTTGCAATTGCAAAATTAGGTGGCGACGTTTCGTTTTTAGGTGCCGTTGGTAGCGATTCTAACGGTGAATTATTACTTGATACTTTAAAGCAAAATAATATTAGATTTAACGGCTTTAAAACCGAAAAAACACCAACAGGAATTGCTATGATTACGGTGGTTGATGGTAATAACTTTATTATTCTCGATTCTGGTGCAAATGCCGAACTCACCACAGAAGTAATTGAGAATTATAGCAATTTAATAGCAGAGTGTGAATACTGTGTTATGCAATTAGAAATTCCAGTAGAAACTGTTTTAAAAGTATGCGAAATTGCAAAAAATTCTGATACAAAAATAATACTTAACCCCGCACCATATAAAGAGTTACCAGTTTCAGTTTTTACAAAAATAGATTATATTATTCCAAATGAACACGAAGCACACGATTTAACTAATATTTACCCAAATGATGAAAAAAACACAAGAAAAGCCATTTTAAAATTAATGGAGATGGGTGTTAAAAACGTAATTATAACACTCGGCGAGCGTGGTTGTGCTTATAATGTGGGTGACAGTGTTGTATTTAAACCTGCAATAAAAACAAAAGTAGTAGATACAACTTCAGCAGGTGACACATTTATAGGTGCATTAGTTTCAAAACTTTCAAAAAACGAAACACTCAATAATGCTATTGTTTATGCTACCAAAGCATCTGCAATAACAGTCAGTCGCTTAGGTGCTTCAAAATCTATCCCTTATGCAGATGAAGTAAAATAAAAACAACGGAGTGAATTTCACTCCGTTGTTTCTTTATATCTATTTACAACACTATGTATTGACATATAAAATCTGTCGAAAAGTGTCAATGTTGTATGCGATGGGTCACCCTCACGGATTCTTAAAGTTCTTCTGATTTCTTTAGGTATAACAACTCTGCCTAAATCATCAATTCTTCTGACAATTCCTGTCGCTTTCATATATAAAACTCCTTTTTAACTTTTTATAGTGTTATTATCTGTTAAAAGAGGGGAATTATACTGTGATAATTTACATTTAATAAACTTGAGTTTTGTTTAATTATTAATAGATAAAAAAGAAAACACAACAACTTAGATTGTACTGTGTTGCTGTGTTTCTTTTCGAAAAATTTTAGTTTTAGTGTATGTGTGATTTTTTGTATATTAAAACTATTAGATGTACTAAAATTAATTTAAAAAAATTTTATATTACATTAACGGAAGTAGAATATTTGCCATAGAAATTATATCATTTCCAGTTAACCCCAAATTGTTCCTTTTAAGACGATTTGGGTTCATATCAGCTATTTTATCAATCCAAACCTTATGGTATCTGCTATTATTTGCACACTTCGATGCTCTTGTCATTGGATTGGAAATGTTTTGCCAGTTTAAATGTGCTTTATCCACTTTTAAATAATACATATAAGACACAAACCAACTTGCACCTATTCCAGTCAATTCTTTGCCACCAGCAAAATTAAAGTACGATTTTGGCATAATTAATCTCCATTTTTAACATTTATTTTTAAGATGTATAAGTTTTAATACTTTTATTGTTTTGTCCATGTGCATTCTTGCGATTGTAGATAAACATCCCAATATTCATCAGAGTCAATATATAATCTTATCTTTTTTCCATAGAAATAATCACTGTAGTTGGTTTCTGTAGACACATTAATAGTTCTTGTTCCACGGTTATATTTTCTACTACTACCATCGCGATAGGAATATTCAAGCTCGCTTGTGTATCCCCAAGTAGATGCTTCTTCAAAGAATATTCCAATATCTTTAGAAATTTCTAAAGCGTGAGGTTTAATCTTTGTTATAGATTTAGGTATTGTTATTGTATTTCTTACAGCACCAGTACACCCGTAGAAAGCATATTCCTCAATAACCGTAAGTTTGGTAGGAATAGTGATTTTTGTTAAACTCGAACAATTGTTAAATGCATATGCTCCTATTGAGGTAACAGTATCAGGTATATCGGCAGTTTCTAATACAGTGCAATCGCTAAATGCATATTTTTCAATGGTTGTGATACTATTGGGTATTGTTATTGTTTTGAGATTTCGCATAGCCTCAAAACCATTTTCCATAATAGTAGTTACTGTTTTGCCATTATATACTGAAGGAATAACTATATTTTCTAAATATAAAGCATTGCCAACTTTTACTCCATAAGTACCATCAGGTAACGGATAATATTCTAATCCATCTGTGCCTTCAGCATTAGAGATCGAAATTGAACCCAAATCAACAGGGGTATCCAAGTCATCAGAATATGTTATCCAAAGATGTCCATTGATTATCTCTGTTTTCACAATTCCACGTCCATCATTACCTTTTAAACCATTCAACCATTCTTCAAGTGTACCCGTATATTCAGGATGAGCTTGTTTATAAAGCTCATAAGCAGATTTACCATCAACACCATTAGTACCATTTAAACCAGCAGGACCTTGCTCACCAGTATCACCTTTGTCGCCCTTTTCACCTTTTATTGAACCGAGATTAACAGGGGAGGTGTCGTTTGTTTTCTTTACATAAAGGTTTCCGTCCTGAATAAAGATTTTATCTATACCAACGCCATCTTGTCCATTAGTACCTTTAACATTACCAAGGTCGGTAGTAGTACCAGTTGTAAGAGTTATTTTAAGGTGTCCGTCATCATCAATTACTACAGAAAGAATACCAACACCTTGTTCACCCTGAATGCCTTGAAAACCCTGTTCACCTTGGGCACCTTTAATATTTCCAAGATTCAAAACAGTGTTATTTGAAAGGGTAATAACAAGTTCATCATTTGTGATGTCAACGTCTGAAATGCCGACACCTTGTTCACCCTGAATACCTTGAATTCCTTGTTCACCTTTGTCACCCTTTTCACCTTGAATGCCCTGGATTCCTTGCTCGCCTTTGATATTTCCAAGATCAAGGTTCGTGCCGTTGGTAAGTGAGATTTTAAGATTGTTGTTTTCTACAACTATTGTTTCAATGCCAACACCTTGTTTACCTTGAATACCCTGAGCACCTTGTTCACCTTTATCGCCCTTTTCACCCTGGATACCCTGGGCGCCTTGTTCACCTTTATCGCCCTTTTCACCCTGAATGCCTTGAGCACCTTGTTCGCCTTTAGCACCAACCACAACACCGAGATTCGATACTGTGTTATCAGAAAGTGTAATAATAAGTTCTCCATTATTATTTATTTCGGTTTTTGTTACGCTGACACCTTTTTCTCCCTGGATACCCTGAGCACCTTGTGCACCTTTGTCGCCCTTTTCACCTTGAATACCTTGTAATCCCTGAGCGCCTTGAATACCTTGAGCGCCTACTACAACACCGAGGTTCGCAGTTTGTCCGTTTGAATATGTAATAACAAGTTCACCATCAGAATTGATATTTGAAGAAGATATACTTATACCATCAGTACCATTCATGCCGACAACTTTGTCAAGGTTAACGGTTTTTCCATCGGAGAAGGTGAGTATAAGTTGCCCGTTTGAATTGATGTTAGCCATAGTAATACTTACACCGTCTTTACCGTTAATACCATCTTTGCCGTCAAGACCATCTTTGCCGTCAAGACCATCTTTGCCATCAAGACCATCTTTGCCATCAAGACCATCTTTGCCATCAAGACCATCTTTGCCATCAATGCCGTCTTTGCCGTCAAGACCATCTTTGCCGTCAAGACCATCTTTGCCATCAAGACCATCTTTGCCATCAATGCCGTCTTTGCCGTTAACTCCGTCTTTACCATCAACGCCATCTTTACCATTAAGACCGTCAGTTGCACCAAGGTTTATAACAGTTCCATCTGTAAGTGTAACAAGTAATTCTTTATTAACAGAAAAAGAAACGGTTTTTATTCCTACACATTCTTTTTCGGATGTTGCCTCAATTGATTTAATCCACTCAGTTTCAGTACCTGTATATCCATTTTCTTTTGCGATTTCGTATGCGGATTTACCATTTAAAGATTCCAGCCATTCCTGAATGGTTCCTTCATATCCAAATTGAACAGCTAATTCATATGCGGACATACCGTTTTTATATGTAGGAACAGCCGTAGGGTTTGTTTTATGAATAATTACTGCTGAAGTTATAGAAATCAAAATAACTAACACCCAGGTTACAATAGATTTAATTACTTTTTTGCTTTTTGTGTTTTTCATTTTTTCCTCCAAGATGAATGCGACTAAAAATGTTTAACTTTATTTCAATAAATGTGGTGAATAGTGTTCACCAATAATAGCGTGATTATATCATAAAATAAAAGAAAAGTAAACAGTATTCAACAAAAAAATGGGTGGTTTCATGTTTAAAATAAAAGCAGCTGATGGTACTAATAATATTACAGGGAAGAAGATAGCAGAAATAAGAAAAACTAAAAAAATTTCACAACGAAAATTAGCAACAAAAATGCAGTTGTTAGGATTTGATGTCGACCACTATTTTATTAGACGCGTTGAAAACGGAGAAAGGTTTGTAACAGATATTGATTTAGTGGTTTTTTCAAGAGCATTGGAAACACCACTTGAAGAAATACTTTCTGATATAGAAGATAAAATATAACAGTGGAGTGAATTTTCACTCTGCTGTTATATTTTTAGAAAACTATGTACCCCAAAGCAAAATTTGTCGAAAGGTGTCAATGTTGTATGTGATGGGCATTCTCGCGGAAAATATACTGTTGTAATTTACTTTTTGAAGCAATTGTGATACAATATTGAAACAGAGGTGATTTTTTGGAATTTTTAATTATTTTTATTGTAACATTTTTTGCTGGTATGGGTGCAGGACTTGGTACTGGTTTTGCCGGTATGAGTGCCGCCGCTGTAATAACACCAATGCTTATTACTTTTCTTGGAATTAATCCTTATACCGCTGTAGGTATAGCTCTTGCTTCTGATGTGTTGGCGAGTGGTGTTTCAGCTTTTACTTACCGTAAAAATAAAAATATTGATGTAAAAAATGGGCTTTTGATGATGGGAATGATATTAATCTTTACTGTTGTCGGAAGCTATATATCGAGCATAGTGCCTTCACAAACTATGGGTGGTTTCAGTACATTTGTTACACTTATGCTCGGCGTTAAATTCATTTTAAAACCTGTAATGACCACCAAAGCAGAAATGGAAGCAGTCAGTAAAAAGAGAAAAATTGTCGGTTCAATAATAAGTGGTGTATTTATTGGTTTTATTTGTGGTTTTGTTGGTGCAGGCGGTGGAATGATGATGCTACTTATTCTTACCAGTGTACTCGGTTATGAATTGAAAACCGCAGTCGGAACAAGCGTATTTATTATGACTTTTACTGCATTAACAGGTGCTGTTTCTCACTTTTCTCTTGGTGATTCGCCTGACATTCTTGTAATGGCACTTTGTATTTTGTTTACATTTATCTGGGCAAGAATTGCCGCTAAGTTTGCAAATAAAGCAAAACCTGAAACTCTTAACAGAGCAGTTGGCATAGTATTGGTTGTGTTAGGTGTTGTAATATTAGGATTTGAATATTTAGTAAAATAATGATGAGCTTCTAAAAAAACAACTGAGCAAATTCAAATTGCTCAGTCGTTTTTATTTTTAATTCTCAATAAACTTCTTATGCTCTTCGTTTAACCAATCATTAAGCTCGATTAAACCCTCGTCAGAGCAAGCAGCTTCTTTATTTGCAATACCATCTTTTTTATATCCGTCAGTCCACGGGTTAACAGAGTAGCACTCTGCAACAAATCGTGCATTTTCAGTGCCAACATCAACAACATAAACTCTATAATTGAATGTTTTTAAGTGTGCGGTGCCTTTATTAGATGCTGTGTCACAAGAACCGGAATAAATATTTGTAACAGGCTTGTTATCACTTTTATTTATAAACCAATTGTATGGTGGTATTTTAATTACATTGTTTTCCATAATTTTATCTCCTAAGGTCTTTTTATACTTAAATTAAGTCCCATAGCACCAACCGCTAATATTAGCAATAATATAAATGGTGCTATATAACTGCCGGTAGAAATCAGTAACGAGTTGCTGAATGTCGCTATAAATGATGCAACTATTAAATTGAAGTTTGTTATACTGTAATTTGTTGAGAAATGCTTTTGTCCATAAAAAGATGCTGAAAATGCAGAAGTGACAGTAGGGCAGGAACCATAAGAAAGTCCTGTAAGACAAAGACCTACAATGCAAAGTGGTAGTGAATGAATCACAACACCTAAAAGTGTAACACCAGCCGCTACAATTGTTAACACATTTGCAGAAATCATTGTTGTTTTTCTTCCTAAAGCATCATAAAATGCACCAGTAACAATTCTGCCTATTCCATTGAATACAGAAAGCACACCAACCAAAGTTGTTGCAAGTGTAGGAACAGCATCAACCGAGAGCATCAAATCTCTGGCAAAGCTTATAACCGTGTTGCCGACTGCAGTAATAAATGCCATACATACAAATGCTCTCCAGAAAGTAAAGCTTTTGAGCATTTCTTTTGTTGTGAAATCCCGTGTTTCAAAATTTTCTTTTGAAGCTGATTTTTTTAGTTTTGGTGCAGGGAATACTGTGTCAGCATCTGGTCTTTTAAGAATAATGCCAGCGATTATAATAACAACACCAATCACTGCACCTAATGTTATGTATGTTTTACTGAAGCCAAAGGCTTCGTTTTCAAAAAGAATACTGATAATATTACCTAAAAGTAGTGTGCTTACACCAAAGCCCATCATAAGTGAGCCTGAGCAAAGTCCCTTTTTATCAGGAAACCACGCACAAACGGTTGAAACTACAACATTATAAGCAATACCAATGCCCGTACCCGCTAAAACAGCGTAAGTAATATATAATAATGAGTGCGGAGTTGACTTGTTTAAAAATCCGGTTGAAACAAAACCGATTGCAACTAAAACACCTGAAATTATAAGTGTTATTTTAGGGCCGGCTTTTTTACATATTAAACTGCCGAAGAATGCACCAAGGCAGAAAAAACACATTGTTAACGTAAAGTTAAAAGCAAGTGTGGAGTCGCTGAAATTAAACGATTCTTTAAATGGTATTTTTAAAATGGACCAGGCGTAAAGCACACCCGAAAAAAGCATTGTAAAAACACCAACACCTAAAAACAACCATCGCTTTGAGAGAGAATTTTTCATAATTAAACCTTTTTATAATCCTTTTTCTTTACAAATTTTATACCCTTACAAATCTCTTTGTAAATTTCTTTTTTACTCATTCCGTTTTTGGTATATTCATTATGCCTTAATGTTAAATAAAGTGAAAACAGTTTTGCTAAAACGGGGTGGGCGAGAGCCAAAACAATACCTTTATCAAAAAAGTATTTTTCATTGTAGCCTTTAAACCACGTTGAGTCTCGTTCGTCTTTTAACTCAGCAATTGCTTGCGGAACTGCTATTATGTTAAGACCTTTTTTTAAGCATTCTCTTAAAAATAAAGTGTCTTCGCCACATTGATGACTTGTACCGCCACCGAAATTCAAATTAAATGTAATTCCGTTATAAGACACTGCTTTGCGTTTAAAAGCAATTCTTGCAGCACCGTAATTCATATAATTCAAAATGTTTATTTTAGTAACATTTGTGTTTTGTCTGTTAAAGCTTTTTCCGTCTTCAATCAGATTAAAAATTATTAAATCTGCCCGTGGATTATCTTCAAAAGCATTTCTTACAGTTTCTTCATAATTATCACAAAAAACCATATCATCATCGGCAAGTACGCAAATATCAGCATCTGAACGCATTAAAGCGGAGTTTCTGCTAAGACCAACTCCACGTTCTTTAAATGAAAACATGCGCACCTTGTGTTCGTTTAATGAAATTTCATTGTAATCAGTATTTTCGGTCTGATTTATAACGATTGCATCAGTTTTAAGATTCATTTTATTTATTAAATCAATATTTTTTTGATGCATAGTAGAAACTAAAACTTCAATTTTCATTTATTACGAATGCTCCTTGAGAATTTTTAAACAGTTAACAGGGGAAGTAAAGAATGCCTTTAAAGCATTTACAAAAAAACTTATGAGATGTTTTCTTCGCAACTCTGCAAATGCAATTACAGAATAGTGACGGGTTACAATATACTTTATTTCACTTTTTGAAAGATGGTCAAAATATCTCTTTTTGAATTCGTGGAGTCGGTTTTCACCGTCAATTTTACCGTCACCACTTGAAAGACCGCCTTCACCTTTATGTACATAAGCTTTAACAAAACAACCTTTTAAATATGTAAATTTACCGCCGTTTTCAATTGCTTTGAACATTAAGTAAAATTCATCGCCAACATCAATAGGGTCAAATCCACCTATTTTTAATAAATAATCTTTTTTGAAAATCATAGTGTCTGTACCTGCTAAATGGTACATTAAATGATATTTTATTAAATCCTCTTTTTCTGTTGATTTAATAAAATTGCGGGTTCTTTTCTCGCAAAATGTATCATCATCGTAAAATATCTCTAAATCGGTAATGCCAAAATCTGCGTTTGTAGTAAGCATATTTTTAACCTGATTTTCAAGGTTTTCAGGTAAATAAATATCATCATCATCAAGAAATGTAATAAATTCACCGGAAGATGCATTTATACCAATATTTCTTGTTTTAGCTGAACCCTGATTTGTTTCGTTAACAAGGTAATTCAATGTGATTTCAGGGTAGTCTGACTTGAATTTTTCAACTACTCCTGAAACACGTGAATTCCAATCAGTATTTGCGTTGTCATCTACTAAAATGATTTCAAAATTTTTATAGGTTTGTGTAGCAAGAGAGCTTAATGCTCTTAAAAGTATTTCAGCTCTCTTATATGTTGCTACAATAACACTTACTAAAGGTTGCATTTTTATCTCCTGAAAATTTTAATCACCTAAACGAATATTGATTCCGCTACCATTTCCATCGGTAGTAGGGAATGTTAAATATGGCTCAATAGCCTTTGCGGTTTTGATAATAGGCATAGTCTGAAGGTAAACCTTACCAGGACCAGTAACCTTAGTGTGGAAAAGTCCCATTCCCCCTAAAAAGATGTTTTTAGCACCTTGTACTGCTTCAATATCCATTGTACAGGTTTCGCTCATAGCTGCAAGGTAACCTGTGTCAACAATAATGCTTTCATTTTCGCTTAATGTGTATTCTTTGCAGTAACCATCAATTTCGATGAAAACAATACCGCTACCGCTTATTTTATTCATAATAAAGCCTTCTCCACCAAAAAGCCCTTTACCTAATTTCTTCTGGAAGAAAATTGAAAGGTCAAGACCTTTTTCCATAGCTAAAAAACTGTGTTTCTGTACAATAATGCCATTCCCCGGTGAAACCTCGTAAGGGATAATCGAACCAGGGAAACTCGACGCAAAAGCAATAGTACCTGTACCGCTTCTCGGTGTGAATTCATTCATAAAGAGTGATTCACCGGCAAACATTCTGCCTAATGCTTTCTTTATTCCGCCACCTGAATTTGTATCCATCTGAATGTTAGGACTCATCCAGCTCATAGCACCTGATTCGGTCATTAAAGTCTGACCTGCTTCAGGGTAACAAATAACAACTGGCAAGTTGTCGCCCTCAATTTTATAACGTATCATAATAAAACCCCATTTCTGTATTTTAAATACAGAATAATTATAGCATATACTACAGAAATTTACAATTATTGATTTTACTTTTCCTTAGAAATATGGTATATAATATATAGATATTTTACGGGGGATTTTTAATGGCTATATATGTTACATCAGATTTACACGGACTTGAACTGAAAAAACTTAAAGAGCTTCTTAAAAAAGTGAAGTTTAATGCCGATGACTGGCTTTATATATTAGGTGATGTAGTAGACCGACAGAATGATGGCGGTGTAGAAATTTTAGTATGGTTGTTAGAGCAATATAATGTTCAGCTTATTTTAGGTAACCACGAAGCAATGCTTCTTGCAAACGAATTTGTATTTAATGAAATTACTGAAGATAGTATTAAAAATATAGATGCTGAAAAGCTTGAGTTTCTGAATATGTACTTGTCTAATGGGGGAGATGTAACCTTAAAAAATCTTAAAATTTTAAAAGCATCTGATAATGAAACTTTTTCAAGTGTTTTTGAGTATTTGAAAGACTGCCCTGTTTATGAAACGGTTTCGGCAGGTGGTAACGATTTTTTACTTTGTCATTCGGGGATTGATAATTTTGAGAAAACTAAAAAGCTTTCACAGTATTCTGCTGATGATTTTATATGGGCATGGCCTGAAATTACAGATGAATATTACGATGATATTATAACCGTTTTCGGTCATACTCCAACAGGTGGTTTCGGTAAAGAGTATAACGGGAAAATACTAAGAACTAAAACCTGGATTGATGTTGATATAGGTGGATATTTTGGTAATTCACCTGTATTATTAAGATTAGACGATTTAGAGGAGTTTTATTTATAGACTTTTGTTTTACAGTATGCTATAATTTAACTATATTTTATTAAGGAGTACAAAAAATGAAAAAACTTTATTTTTTAATTGGTAGTCAGGATTTATATGGTGATGAAACATTAAAACAAGCACAGAGTGATGGCTACGAGATGGCATCATTTCTTAACGATAAATTAAGCAACACGGTAGAGGTTTTACCTTTACCAATAATAAGAAATTCGGGTGAAGCAGTTGACGCTTGTGCGAAAGTTAATAGTGATAAAGAGTGTGTTGGTGTTATTATGTGGATGCATACCTTTTCACCTGCAAAAATGTGGATTAGGGCATTACAGAGTTTACAAAAACCAATGCTTCATTTACATACTCAATACAACGAAAAATTACCTTATGACACCATAGATATGGATTTTATGAATCTCAATCAGTCTGCACACGGTGACAGAGAATTTGGTTTTATTTGTACTCGTCTTAATATAAATCGTGAAGTTGTTGTAGGCTATTATAAAAACGAGAGTGTTATTGAAAAAATAAAAGCATTCGCTTCAGTTGCGAAAACCATTGATTTTTCAAAAGGTATGCGTGTTGCTATGTTTGGTAACAATATGCGAGATGTTGCGGTTACAGATGGTGACAGGGTAGAAAGTGAAATTCATTTCGGCTGGAATGTAAATTACTATGGTATTGGCGATTTAGTTGATATTATAAGTGAAGTGACTGAATTTGAAATTGAAAATAAAATCAATGAATATTATTCATTATACACAATGGATACTGACAATATTGACTCAGTTAAAGAACAGGCAAAATATGAAGTTGCACTCGAAAAATTCCTTGAAAAAAATAAAATAAGTGCATTTACAGATACATTTGAAGATTTGCACGGCTTAAAGCAATTACCTGGTCTTGCGGTACAGAATATTATGAAAAACGGCACAGGCTTTGGTCCTGAGGGTGACTATAAAACTTCTGCTTTAGGTGCAGTACTTTCTAAAATGGCAGAGGGCAGAAATGGTGCAACGGGCTTTACAGAAGATTATACCTATGATTTAACAGATGGCGAAGAGTTAGAACTTGCTTCTCATATGTTAGAGGTTTCACCGGTGTTTGCAGAAACTAAACCTAAAATTCAGGTGCACCCGCTTTCAATTGGTGGTAAAGAAGCACCTGCAAGACTTGTGTTTGATGGTATAAAAGGCGAAGGAATTGCAGTTTCTTTAGTAGATATGGGCAATCGTTTCAGACTTATCTGTGCAAAAATAGAACTTGTAAAACAACCTGAAGAAATGCCGAAACTTCCAGTTGCAAGACTTATGTGGAAACTTAAGCCTGACTTTAAAACAGGTGCGGCTGCCTGGATTTATGCAGGCGGTGCTCACCATGCAGTTGTTTCAACTTGCCTTACTGTTGATGATATAAGACTTTTCGCAAAATTTACAGATACAGAACTTGTTGTAATAGATGAGAATACAGATTTAATAACATTTGAGCAGAATTTAAAGCTTCTTGATATGTTATCGAAATAAGGTGATAAAAATGTTAGAAGAATTAAAAAAACAAGTGTATGAAGCAAATATGCTTTTACCCAAATATAATTTAGTTACTTTTACTTGGGGAAATGTTTCAGGGGTTGACAGAGAAAAAAATCTTGTTGTTATAAAACCCTCTGGTGTTGAATATGACACTATGACAGCAGATGATATGGTTGTTGTTGATTTAAAAACAGGTAAGGTGGTTGAGGGTGATAAAAACCCATCAAGCGACACACCAACTCATTTGGTGCTTTATAGAAATTTTAAAAATATCGGTGGTATTGTGCATACACACTCAAGAATGGCAACATCATTTGCGCAGGCAGGTAAGGGCATTATGCCACTCGGTACAACTCATTCAGATTATTTCTATGGTGAAATTCCTTGTACAAGAGAAATGACAGGTGCAGAAATAAAAGGTGAGTACGAAGCAGAAACAGGAAATGTAATTGTTGAAACATTTTCTAACAGAGAATTAAACCCTGACGATATTCCCGGTGTACTCGTAAAAAATCACGGACCTTTTTCATGGGGAACAGACTGTTTTAACGCAGTGCATAACGCGGTAGTTTTAGAAGAAGTAGCAAATATGAATTTCAATACACTTCTTATAAACCCTGACGTCGCAAGAATAAGCCAGAATTTACTCAATAAGCACTATTTAAGAAAACACGGTGCTAATGCGTATTATGGGCAATCAGAGACCAGGGAATAACAGTAGGTGTGTAGTTTATGAATAAAGTTAAATATAACAAAGAGCAATTACAAGAATATTTGTCTAAAACTCAAGAAACACCTTATTATTTTACTTATTTTATTATTGGTTTTGCTTGTTTTATTTCAATGGTGTTTATTTCCGGCTTTGCAGAATTTAACAATTTGATTGAAAGTGCAATTTTGTTGTTTTTAATTGTAGTTTCTGTTGTTATTTTTGTTTTAGCGGTTCTATTCAAAGATTTATTAAAAAAGAATCTAGATAGGAATATAGGAATAATATCAATTTGCTATGCTCTTGCTTTTGAGGTATATTTCTCATCTGTTTTTACTGATTCTTTATTTAACTTCTTTATTGTGCTGCTTTTTTTACAAGTTATAAAAATAATCTTGTTTTTACTTGTAAGACATATAATGATTTGTTCAATAAAGAAAAATAAAAAAAGTTCGGTTATTTCGTGCTCAATTGCAACAATTTGTGGCATTTTTATCGCAAAAAGTGTAGAACGAATTGTTACATTTGATACAGCGTTTCTTATGTTTTCTATGATTGCAATACTAATGTTAAATTTAATGTATCTTTTTATAGTAAAAGGTCAATTGAAAAGGGCGTTAGACATTTAAGGTAAGACAGAAAGATAATCAACGGACAATCAGAAGATGTTTCTGTGATTGAAGTAATAGTGAATAAGTAAGAAGTAAAGTTTAAATAAATCCAAAACAGGAAACAGAGGTAATTGCCGCTGTTTCCTGTTTTCTGATTCCTAGTTTCTGGTCCCTGGTCCCTTTGATTCCTAGTCCCTAAACTCAAAGGCTATTCAAAATCTTAAGCACACTAAGAAGTTCGTCACTCTTAACTTTCTCAACATCCTTGTCATTCATAACGCAGTCAAGGAAGTATTTAATTTCATTTGCATACGCGTCACTCTTTGGTAAGTTAATATCACCTGTATCGCCCTCAGCTTCTGCTGAAAGGTCAATTTTACCATCTCTTAAGAAAATCTGCATTTTACCATTTTCGTTTGAAACTAAAGCATCTTCAAACTGGAAGCGGAATTCTGCAGTGAAAGGGTAGCTTGTTGCATACCATGATGCTTCTGAGTTGATTGAAAAGTCACCGAAATCATAAGTAACACTAATAAAATCCTGGTCTGGTCTTTTTGAACGGTATTGGTGTGCAACTTTTTTAGGAGCACCAAAAGCATAAACCATAAAGTCAAGGTCGTGAATGTGTAAATCGAATGGTGTAAGACCACTTCTTTTTTCATCCATCATCCAACCGTCCCAACTCCATTTTGGGTAGCAACCAAGACGAGTCATTGTACCTGAAAGAAGCTTACCATATTTTTCTGTATCAAAAATCTCTTTTAATAATTCGTATTCAGGCCAGAATCTTAAAACCTGAGCAATCATAAATTTAACATTGTTCTTTTTAGCAGTTGAGTAAACTCTTTCGACATCTTCTTCCTTTAATGAAATAGGTTTTTCACAAATTACATTTATACCTTTCTCCATTGCCATTATAGCATAATCTGCGTGGAGATAGGTAGGGAGACAGATATCAAGAATATCAAGGTCTTCCTTTTCAAGCATTTCTTTAAAATCATTATAATGACGTTTTTTAGGGTATTGGTCAAGTCGCTCCTGACGAATATCACAAAGAGCAACCAATTCTACTTCTTTAATTTCTTCCCACGCAGGAATGTGGGCACCGCTTATGCCACCAACACCTACAACACCGACTTTTAACATAAAAACAACTCCATTCATCAAAATTGGTACAATCATTTAATACGATTGTACCAATTAGCTTTTATTTTTTATAAATTATCTTGCATCAATTTCAGCTTTGAGTTCTTCAAGACCATCCATAAGTCCAGAAGCAACATACTGACCAAGAGAAATAAGCTCGTGGTAGTGGTTTGCAGGGTCACCCATTGTGTAGTCGTTATCAGGAACAACATAACCAATAGCGTCATTCATAAGACCGAAGCACATTGTTCCGTTTCCGAAAATATCGCAAACAAGACTGTGTGTGAATGGCTCGCCTGTAACACCCATTCTTACTGATGAACCACCAACAATAAGGTCTTGGCAGATTTCACCAGGGAGCATAACCGCTCTGAACTTGCTACCAAATTCAATGTAACCAATTTCAGTAAATGTTGTATAAAGCTTTTTACCATTTACATCTTTACTTTCAAATACATCATAGTTAGCCATATTGAGTTTACCAACAGCTTGAATAAGGTCATTTGAAACAATAACTTCAACTCTCTTGATTGCTAAGTTGAGGTAAGGTTCAACAACTGTTTCAGTAACTGGTTGCCAACTGTTTATTGCAGAAATTTGTTCGTATTGTTGACCGTTATTATCAACAGCAGTTTTGTAAGTGTATTTTTTGTACCAGAGAGTATAATCAGTTCTCTTGCCACCAACTTCACCGATATCATATTGAGCAATTTCATCTGCACAGTTAAGGAGTGGGTCTGCTTTGATTTCTTCTTCTGTTAATGTCAAAGCAAGAGCAAGTCTTGCAATTTCGTGACCATATCTCATTGATTCGTGATATCTCTTAGGTGTATCAACGCCGTCACCAGTAATTCCACGGCTCATATAAATACCGGCAATAGCGCCGTTGAAGAACATAAAGTTATAACCAGCTTTGTTGAGTAATTCGCCACAGTAGTAAACATAGTCACCAGAAATTTCTCTACCAGAGTTTGAAGATGTAGGGAGACCTGCAACGTCGGGGTGAGCCGCAATGTTAATTATCATTGTAGGACGAGCACTCTTGTCATCAGGAGTAAATACAAATCTGTTGAGCTGTGACATTATTGTATCAGATGTAGGTCTGTTTTTATTGTTGAAATACTCTTCACCGATATCTTTCTGAGCGAATGTAAGAGTACCTGGCTTCATATCGTTGTAAGCAGCCTTTAAAGCGCCAGCAACCTTTTCTTTAAGGAAAGCCATATATTTCGGGTTAGTACCTTGTTGCAATTCATTACCGTTTTGTGTACCACTGCTGATACCGTTTGTAAGGAGCTTTACAAGGTTGTTAGTCCAGAGACCTTCTGTGTCAAGACAACTGTGACAGTGTGTAGAAGCAATGTTGATTGCAACTATATTGTTCTGTGTAGCGAAATCTTTAAGCATTGCACGAATGTCGCGTATATCACCATTTGTAATACCGATACAGTCAATAGTACCAAATAAAACTGTTTCGCCTGTAACACCGTCTTTAAGAGCGATGCATCTTACCATCATATCATCAATAACGCCTTCAACTACATTTGTAAATGCGTTTTCAGGAGCGATATAGCCACCAATGTAATACTCACCATTTGTAACATCGTCAGGAATAAGACTTGCGTTAGCATAACCTAAATGCCATTGAGCATTAGCGTCTGGTGTTGTGTTGAATCTGCCAGTAGTACCAGCATAAAATTCTTCAACATCTGTATTGCCATCTTCTTTCTGGGTGAAACCAGGTCCGTTAGGGAAGAGGTTTGCAAACCAGTCAAACACAATTCTTAAAAGTGTGTCAAGAAAGCTTACTAAAATATTTCCTTCACCGGCAGCAAGAGTTGTTGGTGCTGCGATGGAAGCTGCACTTGCGGTAACTGCACCAAAACTTGAAAAAACAAGAGTGAGAGCAAGAACAAGAGCAAGTACTTTTGTCATTTTGCTTTTTTTCATAAGAGATATCTCCTTCGTTTTAGATATGACTGTGAAACAATACATAGTTACACAATCTTACCATTATATTATACAAATTTTTACACTTTCTTTCAATGTTTATTATTGCTAAATTATGAGAAATTCTTTGGGTATTTTATACAAAAACAATAATATATATAATAATGCAAAGTTTGTGTTGACATTTTGTGAAAAATTGTGTAAAATAAGATGAATTATATTGTGTAGCCTTCAGGTAGTTTTGTCACATTCTACCTGAGTGAAAGGGGTTAAACTTTTTATGAAAAAAGATAAAATCAAAAAAGAAAAAGCACCTAAAGTGAAAAAAGAGAAAAAGGTGAAGGAAAAGAAAGTTCAGTCACCGGAAGAAAAGGCGGCATTTGAGGCTGCTGTAAAAGGTTTCACATCATCAGGTTTATTTAAAGCACTTGTTGTTTTATTTGTATGCAGCTTGGTGTTCACAATGTTTTCTTCGAGTATTTTAAGACTTACTGCTATTCCTGGTGCGTTAAGGTCAAGAGCTGCAGCGATTTCTGCAAACCTTAATTCTCAGAACAATAATAGCAACAATGGTAACAATAATATTCAGGATGTTATTCAACAGATTATTCAACCAGATACAACATCTGCAAGTATTGATATTCAGGGGACAACTCAGGCGCCGACAACTCAAGCACCGACTACTCAGACGCAAAATATTACAACTACTGAAAAAGTACCTGAAACAACAACTTCTTCTGCTTCTTCAGATGAAACAAGTACTACTACAACTACAAAACCTACAACAACAGAACCTTTAACAGATTCTCCTGCGATGATTAAAGAGAAAAAGGCGGTTCTTAATACATACAAAAAGGTTGTTAATACAGCAAATGCAATTAAACCTGGTTTCACAAAAGTTCAGTACAGAACAATGGATAAAGATGACAAAGCAAAACTTGTTTTAGGTAGTGTTGAAAAGAATTATCCGGGTTACTTTATCAGTCAGGGTGATGCTGAAGCAGCTCCTATTGTTTCTGCAAAATTTTCCGATATGTCACTCTTCTTAATTGAAAATGGCGATTATGCTTGTCTTCTTTCTGATAAATATGCTTCAGAAGCAATCAGAAAGGTTGAAAAAACAGCGCAATCTGATGGTTCAACAAAAATTACAATAGTTCTTCGTAATGAAGAAAACCCTGCAGTTACTCCGGCGGACCAGAAGAACCCGGAAAGCTATACAAGTTCTATGTTCCCGGTTGTTGATAAAGAAGATATTAAAGAAAAACTTGTTGCTCGTCAGGGTATGCTTACATCTATTACTGATGTAAATCTTTTATATCACGATTGTACTTTGGAAATTACTTATATGCCAAAAACAGGCAAGGTGGTTTCAGTTACACAAACAGTTCAATATGATTGTGTTGTTACTTACGATTTAGCAGTTTTAGGTTTTGCTATAATGCCAGGTCAGACTGCAACAGGTACTGTAACAGATACTGCGGTTTATACAGATTTCGTTTATTAAGATTTAACTTGAGCAAGGTGAAAGCCTTGCTCATTTTTTATGTATTTTTATGCAAAAATCAATCACAAAATATTGATAAAAGTATTTTAATATGGTATAATACAACATTAGAAAAAATAAATGAGGTGTGGTTATGACAAGACACGAAGCGAGAGAACAGGCATTTGCGGTTGTTTTTGAAAAAAGCTTCAATGAAGGTGCAAGTTTTCAAGAGATAATTGATGGTGCACAAGAATGTGAATTAGTAAAAATCAATGGTTTTGCAGGTTCACTTTTAAATATTATTGAGGAAAATCTTGAGAAGATTGATGAAACAATCGAGGAAAGTCTTGTTAACTGGAGTTTGCAAAGACTTCCAAAAGTTTCACTTGCAGTTTTGCGTCTTGCAGTTGCAGAAATTCTCTTTAATGAAGATGTACCTGCGAGTGTAAGTGTTAATGAGGCGGTTGAAATTGCTAAAACTTTCGGTAGTGAAGAAGATGCGTCATACATAAACGGCGTTTTATCAACAATTGTTAAAAAGATAAAATAATGAGTTTGTTTTTAGGTATAGATACAAGTAACTACACAACTTCAGTTGCTTTGTGTGATGAGAATTGTAAGGTTTTACAGAAAAAACGCCTTTTACCTGTAAAGTCAGGTGAAAGAGGGTTAAGACAGAGTGATGCAGTTTTTCATCATACAAAAGCATACCCCGAGCTTTTAAACGAATTATTTGAAAACATAAATAATGATAAGATAGAAGCGGTTGGCGTTTCTTTTGCGCCAACAACTGAAAAGGGTTCGTATATGCCGTGTTTTTTGGTTGGTGAAAGCTTTGCTTCGTCTTTATCAACTGTTTTAAATGTACCAAACTTTAAATTTTCACATCAACAAGGTCATATTGTTGCGGCACTATATTCCGCAAATAAATTAGCTTTATTAAATGAAAAATTTATAGCATTTCACGTGTCAGGTGGCACAACAGATGCAGTTCTTTGTGAAAATGATAATGGTAATTTGAAGGTAACACCAATCAGTTCTTCAAACGATTTAAAAGCAGGCCAGGCAGTCGACAGGATAGGTGTTAAAATAGGGCTTAAATTCCCTTGTGGTAGAGAATTAGAGCAGTTAGCTCTAAAAAGTGATAAGACTTATAAAATGAAAATCAAATTATATGATGGTGATTGTTCTCTTTCAGGTCTTGAGAATAAATGCCTTAAAATGCTTCAGGATGGCGAATCGCAAGAAAATGTTGCAAAATTTCTGTTTTGTTACATCGCAGAAACATTATCATCAATGGTAAGTGATATTTTTAAAAAATATGGCGAATTACCACTTGTTTTTGCCGGCGGTGTTATGTCTAACACCATTATTAAAGATATTATAAAGGCAAGATATTCTGCCTTTTTTGCAGAGCCAGAATTTTCCTCTGATAATGCGGCAGGTATTGCATTACTTACAAAAATAAATTATGAAAAATAAAGTAGGTGAGTGAATGTATTCTGTTTCACCAACTGTTTATAGTGTAACTGAGCTTAACAATTTTGTGAAATCTCTTTTAGATAACAACGAAAGCTTAAAGAGTGTATTTGTTACGGGCGAAATTTCAAATTTTAAAAATCATTATAGTGGTCATATGTATATGACTATAAAAGATGAGGGTGGAGCAATTAAAGCGGTAATGTTTTCATCTTATGCTTCGCGACTTAAATTCGTTCCGGAAAACGGAATGAAGGTTATTATTTTTGGTAGCGTTTCGCTTTATAGTAAAGATGGTTCTTATCAACTTTATATAACAGATATGCAACCTGATGGTATTGGTGCACTAAATTTAGCCTATGAGCAATTAAAAGAAAAACTTTCAAAAGAAGGTCTTTTTAATCAGGAAAACAAAAAAACAATACCAGCGTTTCCGCAAAAAATAGGTGTTGCTACCGCCCCGGATGGTGCCGCGGTGCGTGACATTTTTTCAATTCTTAAAAGACGATTTCCTCTTGCAGAAATTGTTTTTTGTCCTGTTGCAGTACAAGGTGCTTCTGCTGCACCCGAAATTGCAAAAGCAATAAAGATTTTTAACGAGAAAAGTGCGTGTGATGTCTTGATTATAGGCAGGGGCGGTGGCTCGTTAGAAGATTTGTGGGCATTTAATGAAGAAGTTGTAGCCCGTGCAATTTTTGAGTCACAAATCCCGATTATTTCTGCAGTAGGTCACGAAACAGATTTTACTATTGCGGATTTTGTTGCAGATTTAAGAGCGCCAACCCCATCTGCAGCAGCAGAATTATCAGTTCCTGATATTATTGAATTAAAATCAGAACTACTTGGCTTAAAACAACATTTAACTGTTTTAATCAAAAATAAATTGAATTACGAGCGAGAGTATTTAGAGAATACTGAAAAAAGACTTTCTATTTTAAGTCCGACAAATAAAATTCTTAATTCTCGTCAGGAGCTTTCTAATCTTTATGAAAAAATAGTTAATTCAATTGAATTGAAACTGAATAATGAAAAAAGTAAAATATCAGTTCTTTCAGGTAAGCTTAATGCTTTGAGTCCTTTAGATGTGCTCGCGCGTGGGTACTCTATTTCTTATAACAATGACATACCGATTACAAGTGTAAAAAATGTTGAAAATGGCAATAATATTAAAGTTATGGTAACCGATGGCGAGATTTTTGCCTCTGTTACTGAAGTGAAAGGTAATTAAAAATGGAACAGAATTACGAAAAATCAATAAATAGATTAGAAGAAATTACTGTGTTACTTGAAGATGGTAAAATTTCAATTGATGAAAGCTTGAAGCTTTTTTCAGAAGCGACTGAAATTTTAAGTAAATGTACAAAATATCTTGATTCTGCAGAACAGAAAATAACAAGTCTTATTAAAGGTGAATGAAAATGAATGCTAAAATTCAAGAGTATTCTTCACTTATTGAAGAAAATCTTTATAGATATTTTAAAGTCGCTTTACCACAGTATGAAACTCTTTTTGAGTCAATGGAATATAGTGTGAAAAATGGTGGAAAGCGAGTAAGACCACTTTTAACACTTTTATTCTATAATGCTTATGGCAAAGGTGACGTTTTAAAAGCAATGCCAATGGCAGAAGCGGTTGAATTTATTCATACATACTCATTGATTCACGATGATTTGCCTTGTATGGATAACGATGATTACCGTCGTGGTAAGCCATCTAATCATAAAGTTTATGGCGAAGCGATAGCACTTTTAGCAGGCGATGGACTTTTAACAGCCGCATTTGAAAGAATTTCAAGTTGGTCATTAGCAGGTCTTTATGATGCCGAAACTGCAATAAAAGCTATAAATGAATTATCAGTTTATGCAGGTTCACGTGGTATGATTGGTGGTCAGATTATTGATATTGCCAATGAAAATAATCCTGATGCCGATTATGAAACCTTGCAGCTTATGGATAATTTAAAAACAGGTTGCCTTATTTCAGTTGCTTGTGCATTAGGCTGCATTGTTGCAGGTGCTTCTGATGATTTAATAGATGCTGCAAAAACATTTGGTGAAAAATTAGGTCTTGCTTTCCAGATTAAGGATGATATTTTAGATGTTACCAGCTCACTCGAAAAATTAGGTAAAATGACAGGTAGCGATAAAGATAATAATAAATCTACTTATGTTACACTTTTAGGCATTGAAAAATGCGAAGAACTTGTAAAACAACTTACAAATGAAGCATTAGAATCATTAAGTGCTTTCCCGAATAATGAGTTAATAAAGGAATATGCGGGTTATCTCGCAAACAGAGAGTATTGATATTTTATGAAACACGAATTGTTGGAGAAAATTAAATCTCCTCAAGATGTAAAAAATCTTGATGAATGCAAACTTCCTCAGCTTGCTGAGGAGGTTAGGGATGTTATTGTCTCAACAGTTTCACAAAATGGCGGTCATTTAGCATCAAACCTTGGTGCAGTTGAATTGACAATTGCACTTCATCGAGTTTTCAATTCACCCGATGACAAAATTATATGGGATGTAGGTCATCAGGTTTATACTCATAAGCTTTTAACTGGTAGATATGAAGAATTTAAAACTCTTCGTCAGAAAGACGGTCTTTCAGGTTTTTCAAGGCCAAACGAAAGCGAGCACGATATTGTGTATAGTGGTCACAGTAGTGTTTCTGTTTCTACCGCTATGGGTATTGCTGCCGCAAATAAAGTAAATGGCAAGAAAGATTGTGCTATTGCAGTTTTGGGTGATGGCGCTTTAACTGGTGGTCTCGTTTATGAAGCACTTAATAATACAAGAAGCTTAAAAGATACCAAGCTTATCATTATTCTTAATGATAATGGTATGTCTATTTCTAAAAATGTAGGCAATCTTGCAAAGAAGCTTGCAGTAATGCGTTCTACAAAAGAGTATTTTAAATTTAAATCTTTAGCAGAGCGAATAATATCTAAAATTCCATTTATTGGTGTTAAATTAGCTGACAAGATTGTTAAAACAAAAACCGATATTAAAAATATGATGTACGGTAGTAATCTCTTCGAAGATTTGGGTGTTCGTTATATGGGACCTATTGATGGTCATAATATTGAACATCTTTGCGAGGCTCTTGAAGGGGCTAAAAATTTCGGACATCCTGTGTTGTTACATATCAACACAGTTAAAGGTAAAGGTTATAGTTTGGCAGAAGAAAACCCAACAGATTATCACGGAGTTGCACCTTTTGTTGTTGAAAAAGGCTTGGATAAATCCTCAAACGATAATTTTTCTGAAAAATTCGGTGATTTCCTTTATAAACAGGCAGCAAAAGACAAGCGAATCTGTGCAATAACTGCCGCTATGTCATTAGGTACAGGACTTCAGAAATTTTCAGAGGAATATCAGAATAGATTTTTCGATGTTGGTATTGCAGAAGAACATGCTGTGCCTTATGCATTAGGACTTTCTAAAAATGGAATGGTGCCTGTTTTTGTTGTGTATTCAACGTTTTTACAAAGGTGTTATGACCAGATTATGCACGATTTCGCTTTGCAACAAGGTAGAATGATTATTGCAGTTGACAGAGCGGGCATTGTCGGCGATGATGGTGAAACTCATAACGGTATTTATGATGCTGCTATGTTCAACGGTGTGCCTAATATTTTAGTTTATTCACCTGCGTATTATAGCGAGTTAAATAAAGACTTTGTTTCTGCGCTTTACCACTCTACAACTCCTGTTGTCGTGAGATATCCAAGAGGTAGTGAGCCTTATTGTCCTGAAGATTTTATTGTTACAGGTAATGCTTACGATATTTATGGTGACAAAACGGCAGAATATGCACTTGTAACTTATGGCAGGATTTTCGGCGAAGCGGCAAAAGCATATAATGAATTAAAATTAAAAGGTGTAAGTATAAAAATTATTAAGCTTAATGAAATTATACCAATTTCCACAACCGTTTACGAAGAATTAGAAAATGTGAAAAAAGTCTATTTCTTTGAAGAAGGTGTTAAAAACGGTGGTATTGGTGAAACCTTTGGTAGCTATATACTTGAAAATGGTTTAGCACCACGATTTAAGCTTATGGCATTCCCTGACTGCTTCGTAAAGCAGGGCAAGGTAGATGAAATTTTACACGAGTATCAGTTGGATTGTGATGGTATGTGTAGTGTAATTTTAAAAGATTTCGGAAAGGTCAATGATAATGAGAGATAAAAAAGTAAGACTTGATTTATATCTGTTTGAAAATGGCTTTACCGAAAGCAGAGAAAAAGCAAAAGCGCTTATTATGTCGGGCATTGTTTATGTAAACGACCAGAAAGAATTAAAACCTGGTAGAGATATAAAAAGTGATGATGTTGTAGAAGTGCGCGGAAGTACATTAAAATATGTAAGTCGCGGTGGCTTGAAACTTGAAAAGGCAATACAGGAATTTCCGATTGAATTAAAAGACTGTGTTTGTATGGATATTGGTGCTTCAACGGGTGGATTTACAGATTGTATGCTCCAGAACGGTGCAAAAAAAGTCTATTCAATTGATGTGGGTTATGGTCAGTTAGCTTGGAAGCTCAGAAGTGACGAAAGAGTTGTTAATTTAGAAAGAACTAATTTTCGCTATGTGACTCACGAACAAATACCTGAAAATATTGATTTCGCATCTGTTGATGTTTCATTTATTTCTCTTAAAATAATTTTGCCTGTTATGTATGAACTTTTAAAAGATGATGGCGAGGCGGTCTGCCTTATAAAGCCACAGTTTGAAGCGGGTAGAGAAAAAGTTGGTAAAAAAGGTGTTGTGCGTGATGTAAATGTACATACAGAAGTGATTGAAAATATTGTATCATTTGCGTCAACACAAAAATTTAAAGTTTTAGGACTTTCATTTTCTCCGGTTAAAGGTCCTGAAGGAAATATTGAATATTTGATTTACTTAAAGAAATCAAATGAAATCTCACCTTGTGAGGAATATATTGAATATGCAAAAGAACTTGCAAAAATTTCTCACAATGCGTTAGATAATAAGGGAGAGTGATATGATGAAAATTGCGTTAATCCCTAATATGACCCGACAAAATACCCCTGATGTCACAAAAAACGTTTTAAAAGAATTAGAAAAACTTGGTGTTACAGTTTTTTTAGATGAAAGTTTTAAATCTTGTTTTAATGTATATGACTTTATAAATTATTGTAACATTGAAAATAATATTGAGAATTGTGAAATTGTTATTACTGTAGGTGGCGATGGTACATTTATAAAATCGGCAAAGCTTTCAGCGCCCCAAAACAAACCACTTTTATGTATAAATGCGGGTAAACTCGCTTATTTAGCAGGTCTTGAAAGTAGCGAACTTTCACTTTTGGCAGATATTGTTAGAGGCGAATTTACTACCGAAAAAAGAATGATGCTTACAGCTACAATTATTGACAAAAATGGTGAAATATTATATCATTCAAATTGCCTTAACGATGCGGTTGTATCTCGTAGTGGCAATATAAGAATTATGAACCTATCAATAAATTGTAACGATGCACCTCTAATGGATTATTCTGCTGATGGTGTTATTGTTTCAACCCCGACCGGTTCTACTGCGTATTCGCTTTCTGCGGGTGGTCCGGTTATTGAACCTCAGATTGAAAGTATGTTAATTACACCGGTTTGTTGTCATAGTTTTTTCTCGCGTTCAGTTGTTTTAAGACCTGATTCAGTTTTAAAAATTACTCATGACAATTCGGGCGAAGCGGTTCTTTCCTGTGATGGTGAAGAAGCAGTTATAATTCCTGATGGTGCAATTGTGAAAATTGAAACTTCAGACAAAAAGGCGGAGTTTATAAAAGTAAAGAATGATACTTTTATTGATATATTAAATAAAAAAATGTCTAAATAATTCGTTGTTTTGAAAGGATGTTAAGTGTGAAAAAAACAAGACATAAGTTAATTCTCGATTTAATTGAACAACAGGATGTTGCAACGCAGGATGAGTTACTTGAATTATTACTCGAAAGAGGTTACAGCGTAACTCAGGCAACCGTTTCAAGAGATGTTAAAGAATTAAGGCTTTTAAAAACTTTGAGTCCAAATGGAGTGTATCGTTATTCTGTGGAATCAAATAACACAACAAATTATACCGATATGTTTAACGCACTTTTTTCAGGTTCACTTTTAAAAGTTGATTATGCAGGTAATATTTGTGTTATTAAGTGCATTCCTGGTCTTGCACAAGCCGCTTGTGCTGCAATTGATTCGATGAATGTTACAGAGGTTGTAGGTACTATTGCTGGTGACGACACTATTTTTATGCTTTGCAGAACAACTGACGAAGCACAGGGTGTTGCAGCTGCACTTAAGAGAATGATTAAAAATTAAGGCGGTAACATTATGCTTTCTGTTTTAAAAATCAGAAACATTGCTATAATTGAAAACGCAGAAATCGAGTTTAATAAAGGATTTAATGTACTTACAGGTGAAACTGGTGCAGGTAAATCAATTATACTCGATTCAATTAACGCTGTACTTGGCTTTCGTACATCCCGCGAACTTATAAGAACGGGTGAAACAGAAGCAGAGGTTACGGCGCTGTTTTCATTTGTTGGTGAAAAGACAAATGAAAGATTAAAAGAATTGGGCTTACCACAAAATGATGACAATTCTCTTTTAGTTACAAGAACAATAACTGCTGACAAAAATGTATGCAGAGTAAATAATTCATTAACTTCTGTTTCTGCATTGAGAGAAATCGGTAACACACTTATAAGTATTCACGGTCAACAAGATAATCGTGAGCTTTTAGACAGTGAAACTCATATAGGTTATTTAGATGCAGTAGCAGAGAATACTTTGCTTTTAAGTGAATATAGTTCTGCTTATTCAGAGCTTTGCAAAATTTCTTCACAGATAAAGTCACTAATGACAGATGAAGCAGAAAAAGCAAGGCAAATAGATATCTTATCCTTCCAGATTGATGAACTGAAAAAAGCAGGAATTACAATAGGTGAGTGGGAAGAACTCAAGACGAAACGTACCGAAATACAAAATATTGAAAAAATAAGTGAAGGCTTTAGAAATGCTAATGATGCTCTTTCCGGTGGCGATGGCTTTACTGGTGCAGTTGAGCTTGTTTTAGGTGCCGAAAAAGCACTTTCTCAGGTATCAAATTTTTCAAAAGATGCAGAAAACCTATCAACAAAATTGAATGATATTTACTACGAATTGAATGATATTGCTGATACTTTGCGTTTTAGCGATGGCGAAAGTGAATATTCAAGAAATGACCTTGAAGTAATTGAGGAAAGATTAGATTTACTTTACAGATTAAGCAAAAAATATGGCTCAACTGAAGAAGAAATGCTTGAGTTTTTAAGTAAAGCAGAAGATGAATTGAATTCACTTACTTCATCTGAGGAAAATTTAGAGGTTTTAAAAGAACAACGAAAAGAAATTTTAGAAAAAACAACAACTTTAGCAAAGAAACTTTCGAAATGCAGAAAAGAAACTGCTAAAAATTTCCAGACAGATGTAATGGAAGAATTACGATTCTTAGATATGCCGAGTGTAGAGTTTAATGTGCAGTTTACAGAAGTTGAACTTTGTGAGAATGGTATAGATTCTGTTGAATTTTTAATAAGTGCCAATGTCGGTGAACCACCTAAACCTATTGCAAAAATAGCAAGTGGTGGCGAACTTTCAAGAATTATGTTAGCACTTAAAAATGTGCTTTCAGACAAAGATAAGATTGGTACAATGATATTTGATGAGGTTGACACCGGCGTAAGCGGTCGTGCCGCTACAAAAGTAGCACAGAAATTAAAACAAGTGTCAACTGGCAGACAAGTAATTTGTGTTACACATTTAGCACAATTAGCAGTACTCGCTGATAATCACTATTTAATTGAGAAATCTGCAATAAACGGTAAAACCTATACAAATGTTTCACCGCTTGATTTTGAAGGCAGAAAGTACGAAATTGCACGAATTACAGGCGGTGGCGAAATCACCGAAACGCAACTAAAAAATGCTGAAGAAATGCTCACTTTAAAATAAAGTTTGTAAGGATTGGTTTTTATGAAATTAGGAGCTTGTTTAGGTTGGGGCGATTTTAGTAAATATGAATTCGCAAAAAAATGTGGTTTAGACTTTGGTGAAACAGATTTTACAGATATTGCTCTTGCGAGTGATGAAGAATTTAATGAGTTTTGTGAAAATATAAAAAAACTTCAGTTTCCCGTGCTTGCTGCTAACCATTTTTTACCTGGCGAATTAAATGTAGTAGGCAGAGATGTTGATAATAAAGCATTAACAGAATTTTTAGAAAAAGGTTTTATAAGAGCAAGTAAATTAGGAATACAAAGCGTAGTTTTCGGTAGTGGTAGAGCAAGAAGCTTTGATGATGATTACACAGTGGAAGAAGCAAACGAAGATATGGTGAAATTCTTAAAAGAAATTGTTTCACCAATTGCATCAAGGTATGATGTTAATGTTGTTATTGAACCGTTAAGCTTTCACGAAACTTCAATGATACATACAGTAAAAGATGGTGTTGATTTTGCTGAAAAAGCAGATTTTAACCATGTTTACGGACTCGCAGACTTGTTCCATGTTTGCAATAATAAAGATGATATTGACGGAATAGGCGAGTTTACAGGTAAAATAAAACACGCTCATATTGCAGAGCCGGAAACACGCATTTTCCCAAATAAAAATGCAGATGAGTCTGTAAATGAGATTTATAAAAGATTTTTACTTGCATTAAAAAAATCAGGTTGTGAAACCTGTACAATTGAAGCAAGAACAGACGATTTCTTTGCTGACTTACCAGTTGCTATTGAAGTGCTTGATGGATTAGCAATTAGGAAATAGGAAATAGGAAATAGGA
>JAFXCQ010000025.1 GCA_017521425.1 Clostridia bacterium | reverse complement strand
GGTTTTAGCGTTATTTAAAGTTTAATTTAAAAAGAACCCGTAATTACAGTGATTTACTGCAATTACGGGTTCTTTTATTATCTGATAACTGTATTCTCTACAATTTTTGCTTTTTCTAAACAGTTTTTAAGTGCTGTAGCGGCTGCGTCAAAAGCGTCACGATTTGTTTTGTAAGTGAAGTCATCTTTTAATTTATCGGCGGTGCCACCCTCTTCTTCTAAATCTTTAAGTCCGTCAAATACTTTCAAATGTGGCTCAAGTGTTAAGAATGTGTCACCATTTTTTACTTCGTCAAATCTTTTTAAAAGTTCAGGGATTTTTCCGTCACCAAGTCCTGCCGGGCGGATACTACCGTCAGAATAAACACAGTCTTTAATGTGAAGGTAGTCAATGTAATCCTTTAAAAGCTCAAATGCGGGTAAAATATCTACACCGCACTGAATGAAGTTCGCAGGGTCAAAAACACCTTTTAATTTGCCTTTGAATGTTGAGAGTAATTCATAGCATCTTTCTGCGTTGTCACCGTAAATACCTTTTTCGTTTTCGTGGCAACAGTAAATTCCGTTTTCAAGTGCATAGTCGCACATTTTTTCAACTCTTTTGAAAACTTTGTCTTTATAATCTTCGTACTTCTCGTTTTCAGAAAAATAGAAACTGAACATTCTTATTCTTTTTGTGCCTAAAATTTTTGCAACCTCTACACAATTTTTGAAGTTTTCATAATGCTCCTCGAAATTTTCTGTTATTTTAATTTTACCATAGTGTGAGCCGATTGCAGAAATCTTAATTTCGTTTTCGTCTAAAATCTTTTTTAGTTCTTTTGCCTGTTCAACTGTGTAAAGCGAAATATTGCCCTCATCAAGTCCGCGTGGCTCTAAATGAGTCATTCCGTGAGATTTTAATGCGTCAATCTGTTCTTTTATTCCGCCACCTGCTTCATCAGCAAAAGCAGAAAGATAAAATGTAGCCATATTTAACTCCTAATCAATAAATATTTCCTTGTTAGCTTTTACATATTTAGTGACTAAATCGTAAAGCTTGTTCTGGTCATAAATTTCTTTAAATTTATCGTCAGTTTTTTCAATTACTGTGTAATCAATTGAAACATCACTATTGTCATTGTACATAGGGTAAAGTGCTTCGACAAGTGATAAAATCTCGTTGTAGCCAACTGCCTTTATTGCTTGGGTTACAAAATCTGTAAGGGGAGCACCATTATTTTTGAAAAATGTTGAAAGACTTTTTGTGGCATCCTCGTCAAAATACTCTAAGCAATAAATGTATTTCTTTTCATTCGGTAACATAGAAAACGCTTCATTCATATCAGGTGCATTTTCTAATTCAATCTGAATATTCATACAAACACCCGAAAGCATTTTGTTGGGACGACAATCAGGGGACGGTTCTATGATTGACGAAAATTAACATTTATGATATATTAAATTAGGTGATGAAAAATGCCTAGAAAAGCAAGAGAAAAAAGCGAAAGCGGAATATATCATGTAATGTTAAGAGGAATAAACCAACAACAAATCTTTGAAGATGAAGAAGATTATTTAAAGTTTATTCAGATTTTAGAAACTTATCAGGCAATAAGTGAATACAAAATTTATGCTTATTGCCTGATGGGTAATCATATTCACCTGCTTATAAAAGTAGAAAAAGAGCCGTTAGAGCAGGTTTTCAAACGAATTGGTAGTAAATATGTTTATTGGTATAATACAAAATACCAAAGAAAAGGACATTTGTTTCAAGACCGATTTAAAAGCGAGCCTGTTGACAATGATTCATATTTTTTAACAGTAATAAAATACATACATCAAAACCCGATTAAAGCCGGACTTTGCAAAAAAGCTGAAGATTACAAATACAACAGTTGTCATGAGTATTTGGACAAACCTGTAATTGTTGATACAGAGCTGTTATTTTCAATGATTCCAAAACATGAATTTTTAATGTTCACTAATACATTGACAAAAGCCAATTGTTTAGATATTGAAGAACAAATTACAAGGCGAGTTACTGACGAAGAAGCTCGTAAAATTATCAAAAAATATTCAAAGTGTGAAAACGCTACTGAATTTCAAGCTTTGGATTTAAAATCAAGAGATAAATATTTGAGAAAATTCAAAGAAAAAGGTATTTCGATAAGGCAAATAAGCCGATTAACAGGGGTAAGTTACTATATTGTGCAGAAAATTTAACCAATCATAGAACCGTCCCCTGATTGTTTTAGATATAAGAGTACGAGTTCATTTAGAGAGTTAGGAAAGAAATTAATTGAAAAAGGAGAGACTAAAATTGCCAGCGGTATTGCCAATAGTGCTACTTCAACTATTAAACGTGGTTTTAACTATATTGATAGGGGTATCGATGCTATAAACCAATATGCATATAAAGCTGGGGTCAACAGTGGTTTTGGTAGTACGGTTGGTTGTTTGCTTAGTACTTTTCAAATTTAATCAATGAGGTCGGAAATATGTGTATTCACAAAACCTTGCTATATTCAACTATTAATGATATTAACGATATTTCAAAAATAATTATGGAATTCCCTGAGCGATATTCACACTTTAAAGATAAAAATAAAAATGCATGGCAGTTAGTGACTGTTAAACAAATTACCAATGACCATTTTGTAATAGTTTTAAATGATCCAGATTTTGAAAAACCACGAGGAAAATATAAAGATAATATTTTAATTCATGTGTTTTTATTAACTGAAAAATCTTCTGTTCTAATCAAAATTTTTCTTAAATGGCCAGCTTGGAAAAGGAATCTGATTATTATACAAGATTTGTTAGCCTTTATATTTTTGTCTTTACCAGTATGCTTAGATATAAAAGGTTTATCGTTGATAGTATTTATTATTTTTCCTATATATGTAATCTTTTATCATTTAACAAATTTTTTGCATAATAAAAAAACACTTAGAGTGATAACAGAGATTTTCAGAAGACAATCAGGGATTGACGAGACAGGGGACGGTTCTATGATTGACACCGAAAATTCTTGATTATCAATGGTTTTAGCGTTATTTAAAGTTTAATTTAAAAAGAACCCGTAATTACAGTGATTTACTGCAATTACGGGTTCTTTTATTATCTGATAACTGTATTCTCTACAATTTTTGCTTTTTCTAAACAGTTTTTAAGTGCTGTAGCG
>JAFXCQ010000024.1 GCA_017521425.1 Clostridia bacterium | reverse complement strand
CGATTAAGTCATTTTTTCCTCCGCTCGTCGTACCTTTGTACGACTTCGGAAAGAAGAAAATGCCTTACTCACTAAAACTCCGCGACAATGTTTTGTTGGATTTTCAGCGATTAAGTCATTTTTTCCTCCGCTCGTCGTACCCTCAGAAGTGAAGAGGTAAGAGTGAAAAGTGAAGAGTTGAGGAACGCTATACGGTTTCAATGTTCAATTTAAAAACACCTGATTTCTGATTTCTAATTTCTGATTCCTGGTCCCTGAACAAAATGTTAAAGAAATGTTAAATTTATAACAATTTGCGGAATTGTATAAAATCACAAAAATAACCGCATTTCCATTTTTTTCTTGTGCATTTAAGTTGACAAGCTTGAATATTTATGTTAATATGTGGTAGTAACCATAGTGCACTTGTATCTTTTTATGCTTTTTTGGAAAATAAGGATGTAAAAAGTGTTAAAATGTTACGAAAAATTCACTGTAATTTTGTTAAAAATTACAACAAGGTGTACTCTATTAAAGGAGGTATTTTAATGTTCATAGTACCTATTACACCCATGGAAAAAATGGATTTTTCTAAGGTAGAAAATGTTAAGACTGCTGCGGAGGCTACGGAAGGCGGATTCGCAAGTCTTTTAGATAATGCTATTGATGAATTTAAGAAAGCGGATACACTTTCAGACATTGATGGTAATGCACTTTCAATAGGAAATGCAGACGATTTAGCGCAAATTCAAATCAATTTGTTAAAGGCTGAAACAATGCTTCAGACAACTGTTCAGATTACTTCAAGAGCAGTAAATGCATATAAAGAAATTATGTCTATTCAGGTTTGATTTACTATACATATTATATATAAGTAATTTTCAAAAACGTTAAGACTTAAAAAATGAAATTCGGGGTAGAGTCAAGTGGCGGAAAATAATAATGCTTTTGCGACTTTGAAAGCCAGGTTGTTTGATGAAAATACTGCACTTGGTAAAAGTCTTCTTTCAATTAAAAATTATTTTGCTGATATGCCGAAGAAAAAGCGTAATACTATCTTCGGTGTTGCTGGTGGTATTGTTGTACTTGCAGCGGTTTTGGCAATTGTTTTAAATGTTACAGGTGATAAATATATTGCGCTTTATCAAGGGCTTGAACCAACAGAAGCGGCAGAGATTTATCAAGAATTACTTGCTGATGGAATTAGTGCAGAAATGGATTCCACCGGCAATGTTGTCGTGCCTGTTGAAGTTTATGACCAGTGCCTTTTGAAACTGGCGGCAGAAGGTTACCCGAAGAGTGCTCTTACATACGATATTTTTGAGAATGCGCAAGGTCTTACGGCTACCGAGGCAGATAAAAAACAAGCACTTATTCACCAGACACAAAATCGTTTGCAGGATACTTTGATGAGAATCAATGGTGTTATTTCTGCAGATGTTACACTTGCTATACCTGAAACTACTGACTATGTATGGCAACAAACAGAAGATAATGAAAAAGCAACAGCGAGTGTAAATATTGAGTTTAATGATGATGTTGAGCTCGGTGATGAGCAGATTACTGCTATTAAAAACCTTGTTGCATCTGCAGTTCCAAAACTTGAACCGGAAGATGTTCATATTATAGATGCATCTAATATGGTTGAGTTGGTTTTAAGTGAAGACAAATATGGTGGTCTTACATATAATCAGAATCTTGATTTTGAAAGAATGGTTCAGAATCAGATTGAAGAGAATGTAATAAAGATTTTAACACCTAAATATGGTAAAGATGGGGTATTTGCAGTTGCTAAGGTAACTATCAACTACGACAAAATGATGACAGAAAAAATGGAGCTTATTCCAAATTCTAAGGAAGAGGGCTTCTTAACACACGAAGAGGGTACATTCCAAGGTGGTCCGGAGGATGTTGCCGGTGGTGTTGTCGGTGAAGAAAATAACACCGATATTCCTGATTACACATATAATGGTGGTACTGCTCTCGAAGGCGAAACAATGATTGAAGGACTTCGTGATTATGACTACGGTTATATCAAAACCCAGATTGAAAAGGGTAACGCAATCATTGACAGAGCAACAGTTTCTGTTATGGTAAAACAGGCAAATCTCTCTAACACAAATCGTGAAGAGATTACAAATATAGTTTCAAAGAGTGTTGATATTGACCCAGAAAATATCAGTGTTTCTTCATTTGCTGGCGAAACTCCACCAGATGATGTTGTTGTTAATAAGACATTCTTCGAAAAATTAGCAGAGTTACCATTGTGGCAGATTATTCTCATACTTGGTCTCGTTGTACTTCTTGTTCTTCTTATCATTCTCATTCCTGCAATTATTATTGCAAAGAAGAGAAAGAAAAAGAAAAAGGATGGTATGGAAGAATACCTTCAACAAATCGAAGACGAGCGTGCAGCAGAACAGCTTCAATTGCAACAGGAAATCGACCGCTACAAGAAGGAACTTGCAGACCTTGCTATGGGTGACGCTGACCCTAAAGACGAAGCAATTCTTAAAGAGGTTCGTAACTTCGCAAAAGCAAATCCGAAAGTTACAGCTAACCTCCTTCGTTCCTGGATAAAGGATGGTGACGATTGATGGCAAGAAATGCGACTAAAGGACTTTCTCCTATAGGCAGAGCTGCTGCGGTTATCGTTGCTCTCGGTGCGGATGAAGCGGCATCTGTTTATAAATACCTTACTGAAGACGAAATCGAAAGACTCTCAGTTGAGGTTGCAAAACTTGAAAAACTCACACCATCTGACTTGCAGGAGGTTATAGATGATTTCTATGGCCTCTGCACAACTCAGAAAATTATTTCTGAGGGCGGTGTTTTATACGCAAAAGACATTCTTGAAAAAGCTTTCGGCCCTGAGCTTGCTCAGTCTTATATGGACAGAGTTGCAGGTGCTATGCAGACAAGAGCATTTGAATTCTTAAGAAAAGCAAAATCAAGAAACCTTTTGATGATGTTACAGGGTGAACACCCACAGGCTATTGCGTTTATTCTTTCTTACGCACCACCTGAAGAAGCATCAAAAATTATTTCGGAACTTCCACCTAATACGCAGCTTAGTGTTATTAAAAGAATTGCTACACTCGATAGTGTTTCACCAAGTATTGTTAATACAGTTGAAACAATTCTCGAAAGACGATTCTCTTCCGTTGTTTCTGTTGATATGACAGAAATCGGTGGTGTTAACCATGTTGCTGATATTATGAACCACACAGACAGAGCTACTGAAAAACGCATCTTTGACGAGCTTGGTGCTACTGACCCCGAACTTACAGACAGCATCAAAAAGCTTATGTTCGTATTCGAAGATATCGTTCATCTCGACCCATTCACTATTCAGAGAGTGCTTCGCGATGTCGATTATCAGGACCTTGCAATTGCTATCAAAGGTTCTACCGAAGAAATCAAAGAAGTATTGCTTTCAAATATTTCTGCCCGTGCTAAAGAAAATATTCTTTCTGACCTTGAATACCTCAGAAATGTTCGTATGCGTGACGTTGAAAAGGCTCAACAGAAAGTTGTTGATATTATTCGTACATTGGAAGAATCCGGAGAAATCACAATTTCTCACGGTGGGGAGGATGCAATAATTGAGTGATATTTTCAGAACATACAATTATTCAGCTACCTCAGATTCTGTGAAAATTCCCGATGTTGATTTTGATTTACCAAGAGTAACTATTGAAGAACAAGAAAATCTTCCACCTGAAGAAGCATTTATGGAATTTACTCCTGAAAGCTTCGAAGTTATTGAAGAACCTGCAGAACCGGAAGAACCACAGGAAAAACTTGTTTATCCAACACGTGAAGAATTAGCGGAATTTTACAGAGATGAACTCAATGCTATTGCTTTAGAGGTTGAAATTAAAGCATATTCTGATGCTTTACAAAGCAAAAAAGCAGAATTACAACAAAGCATTGACAGTATTTCTCAAAAAATTAACGAGATGGAAGAACTTCAAAAAGCGTATCTTCTTGATTACGAAAAAAAATTGAAGTTTTTTGCCATAGATATTGCAGAAAAATTAGTCTGCAGAAAAATAAGTGAAGACGATTTATATTTACAGGAGCTTGTTACAAAAACAGTAAGCGAATGTAAAGGTACAAATTGGCTCACACTTGAAGTTTCAGATTCATTGGCAGGTCTTGTAGAAGCTGCAAAGGTTGAACTCAGTAAGCCTGAATATCGAGGCGTGGCAGAGGTTAAACCGATTGCTTGTGCAGATGACACCTGTGTAGTGAGCACTGAAACAGGCGCAGTTGTCGCTACTATATCTGTTCAGGCAGATAATCTTCGCCTTGCTTTCAGAGAGGCAGAGATGGAGGTTTAAGAGTGTTAAGTAACGGTAATATTGATTTAGCTAAATACGAAAAAGTGTTAAAAAATACTGATACACTTACTCGTGAGGGCAGAATTAACAAAATAATCGGTATGACCGTTGAAGCAACAGGCTTAACTTGTAGTATTGGCGATATTTGCAAAATTTACCTTCAGGGTGAAGATGAGATAGTTCTCTCAGAAGTAGTCGGTATTTCCGAAAGCACAGCATTTTTAATGCCGTATCAGGAGGTTGACGGTATCGGTTACGGTTGCAAGGTTATAAATACAGGTAAAAAACTTACCGTTCTTGCGAGTGACCAGCTTATCGGCAGAGCAGTTGATGCTCTCGGCAAACCAATTGATAATAAGGAAGAGATTACGGAAGGAACATCCATTTCCATAGGCGGCGCACCCGAAAACCCAATGGCACGACCACCAATCAATGAAGTAATTGAGTTAGGTGTTAAGTGTATAGATGGTCTTCTTACTATCGGTAAGGGACAGCGTATGGGTATTTTCGCAGGTAGTGGTGTCGGCAAGAGTACTCTTATGGGTATGATTGCCAGAAATGTTAAAGCCGATGTAAACGTTATTGCACTTGTAGGTGAGCGTGGTAGAGAGGTTGTAGAATTTATTGAACGAGATTTAGGCCCTGAAGGTCAGAAACGTTCAGTTTTAGTTGTAGCAACATCTGACCAACCTGCTCTTATGCGTTTTAAATGTGCACAAACTGCAACAGCTATTGCAGAGTATTTCCAGAGACAAGGTAAAGACGTACTTCTTATGATGGACTCTTTAACACGTTTCGCAATGGCTCAGCGTGAAATCGGTCTGAGTACAGGTGAAGCACCGGTAGCAAGGGGATACACTCCTTCAATTTATTCTGCTTTACCAAAGCTACTCGAAAGGTCCGGTAACTTCAAAACCGGTTCTATTACAGGTATTTACACCGTTCTTTCAGAAGGTGATGATACAAACGAACCAATCTCTGATACAGTAAGAAGTATCATTGATGGTCATATAGTTTTGTCAAGAAAAATTGCATCAAGAAACCATTACCCCGCAATTGATGTTTTGAGTAGTTTAAGCCGTCTTATGAGCGGTATTGCTTCTCCCGAACAAAAAGATGCGGCAGGTAAATTAAGAAATATGATGTCCATTTATAAGGAAAATGAAGATCTTATTTCAATTGGTGCGTATAAACAAGGGAACAACCCTGAACTTGACAGAGCAATAAGTCATATGCCCAAAATCAACGAATTTCTGCAACAAAGGGTTGAAGAACCCTGCAGATTCGAAGATACACTAAACCTTCTCCAACTTGCAGTAAAGTAAAAGGTAATGTAGATGAAATCTTTTCAATTTTCATTAGCGAAAATGCGTAGTTACAAAGAGCAAGTTCTTGAAAAAGAAAAAACAACTTTAAGACAACTTCAGGCGGAAAAAACGAAGATAGAAACAGATATTGAAAATCTTGAGAATCATCGTAAAGCCCGCGAACAAGAGTTTAAGGAAAGTAAAAACGGGTTAATGGCGAGTGACCTTATGCTTTATAAGTTCTACTCGGAAAATACCAGATTACAACTTAACAACTTGTATGAAGAGTTAAGGCGTGCCGAAGCAAGAATTGAAGCACAGATTAAAGTTGTTGTTGCTGCTTCGCAAGAAGTTTCAGGACTTGATAAACTCGAAGAGAAGCAATTAGAGGAATATAAGTATCTTGAAGCAAAGGAATTACAGGAAGAAATTCTTGAAATGGTAGCTAAAAAATCTACCGAAGAAGAAAGCCTGTCCTGACTTTAAGTACTATATTATATAATTATTTCTTAAGGAGGTGACAAAGTGGAACAGGTGACTTTACAAGCAATTAAGCAAATGCGATTATCCCGTTCAGGCGGTAAAGGTGTTCTCGGTGAAGAATCAGGGAATTCCGATGGTTTTATGCAGATGATTGACGCTATGATAGGTAATATTACCGATGGTGAATCAAATGTCAGTTTACCGGATATCCTTTTCGGTGATAATCAGAAGAGCGATGAAGAAGTTGCTACAGATGACACTTCATTGTTGAGTATGCTTAGTGAACTTTTACAGTCAGGTAGCGGTAATCTTTCCCAGGATATTCTTTCTCTTTTGAAGAATGTTGCAGGAATTGAGAGTATCGACAAAGTGGAAATTCCGAATCTTATTTCAAAACTTCAGGAAAATAACTTTTTTGAAGCTATGGGAATGGATGAAGATGCAGCAGATACGCTTTATACTATGGGTAACAATGCTTATAATTATATTGATGCCCAGACAGAAGCAGTAAGGAATTATATAAATTCTAAACTCGAAGAGACTGAAGCTACACAAAAACCGGTTGTAACAGGCACAATGCAGACTGCAGAAGTGAGTAAAACTGAAACTGCTGAAATTATTAAAGCTACAGGTGAAATGCCAATTACTTCAGTAACTTACGAAAAAACTTCTGAAGCACAGTTAGTTAACCCTATAGGTGTTACTGTACCCAATATGGTTTCTCAAAGAGTTGTTAAAGCAGATTTAAGTGCTTTAGGGCAAAATAATGAAAATGCTGAAAACAATAACGAAGCCAATGATTTCAACGCTCAGTTAAGCGAAATTGCAATAGCGAATGTGAGTTCAAACGCAGGTGTAACTGAAATCGAATTACCTAAAGCGGAAACTTTAAGTAATCCTTTATTTAATGAGTTTAATATAGCGGAACAAATTACTGATGGTGTCAAGGCAAATATAAATCTTGAAAAAAGTGAATTTACCGTTAAGTTAAATCCTGAAGAATTAGGTGAATTAACATTAAAGCTCATTGAAGAAAATGGTAAAATGGTTTTGGATATTACTGCGGCAAGTGAGAAAACTGCAAGAATGTTAAATGGTGACATTGCAGCGCTTCGTGAATCTGTTGGCTCAATGAATATTGAGGTAAGAGAAGTAACGGTTTCTGCACCTGAAGAAATTCAGGAAAACAATGCACAGTTTAATATGACAAGTCAGCAATTCTCAGATAGGCAACGAGCATTCCAGAATCAGCAACAGCAGAGTGAAAAACCTTATTATGCAGCTGGGCATAATGTTTATGGGGCAGAAATGGTTACTGCAGATTATTCAGGTAGAATTAAGTCGGCTGTTGACGGATTAGACACTTATGTATAAGTGAAAGGAGGAAATTAAATGGGCGATTACACAACAGACAGAGTTTTAGGTAGTAGCCAGACTTATAATGCAGTGTTCACTGATAAGAAAGATAACTCAACTCTTACTCAAGAAGATTTTTTAAAACTTATGATTACAGAGCTTACTAATCAGGATATGAACAACACCGCAGACACAAGTCAGATGGTAAACCAGATGACTCAGTTCTCAAATATGCAGGCTATGCAAGAAATGCTTTCATATTCAAGAACAAGTTATGCAATGTCATTAGTTGGTAAAACGGTTACAGCTTCTCGTTACACAGTAAGTGGTGAGCTTGATACTACAACCGGTAAAATCGACAAGGTTTCCTTAGTAGACAATGAATATGTTTTCTATATCGGCAGTAAAAGATATACACTTTCACAGATTATGTCGGTGCAAGATTCTGATTCATCTGCTACAATTGACCCAACTAAGTATGGTATTACATCTTCAGATGTTACTGAAAACTCAGTCAGACTTAAATGGGAAGTTCCTACAGAAGATGATATAGCTGCTGGAGGACTTAAGTACAGTGTTTATTACTCAAAGGATTCTGCATTTACAACAGTAGATGAAATTCTTAAAAATGGTACACTTGGCGGTTCTTCTATTAGTAGCGATTATTTTGAACAGGTCGTTACAAAGTTAGAAGCTGGTACAGATTATTTCTTCAATGTTGTTGTAGAAGATAAGAGTGGTAATAAATACAGCTACAAACCAATTAAAGTACAGACTAAAACAGCATAAACAGAGTTAAAAGAAAATTTAATAGAAAGGTGAGTATATCATGGAGGATATTCGTTTTAAACACTTTTCGCCTATCGTAACAGGTACTCCGGGTGCGGGTCAGGGATTGTATCCGCCTTCAACGAGCACACAAACAAATGAACCATCTGTTTCTTTCGCTGATGTATTAAAAAGTACAATAGAAAAAAACAGTGAAGTGAATTTTTCAAATCACGCTATTAAAAGAGCGGTTGACCATAATATGGATATTACGGACGACGAGCTTAATAGATTAAATGAAGGTGTGCGACTTGCGAGCGAGAAGAACCTTGACGACACTCTGATTCTTGTTGGTGAAAAAGCGTTCGTGGTAAGTGTTAAAAATAATACAGTTATCACAACAGTAAACAACAATTCAATTCAAGGCAATGTATTTACAAATATTAACGGAGCTGTTATTGTGTAACTTATTACATAAACTTTAAGCCGGACCTTTGGAGGAGGCTTACGGTATCTTGACCGATTGATAGATACCACTTCGTTAAGGGGAAATAAAAACCGACTTTGTTCGGATAATAAGTTTCACCCTTTTAATGCCAATAGGTTACTTATGCGCAGCTTCGCATAAGGAGAAATAAATATGAATAGAGCTTTGTTTTCAGGTGTGGCAGGTTTAAAAACCCACCAAACAAAAATGGACGTTATCGGTAACAACATCGCTAACGTTAACACATACGGTTACAAATCACAACGTGCTGTATTCAGTGACCTTTATTATCAGGCGCTCAGAAATGCTTCAGCAGGTACTGCAAGCCAGGGTGGTAAAAACCCATCAGCAGTAGGTTATGGTTCACAACTTGCAGGCATTCAGACTCAGATGTCACAATCAAGTATGCAGACAACAGGCTATGGTATGGACGTTGCTATTACAGGTGAAGGTTTCCTTCAGGTTATGGACCCATCAGGTAACATATTCTATACAAAAGCAGGTATGCTTGACTACGATGCTAATGGTTACTTAACAGATATCAATGGTAACTTCGTTCTTGGTACAACAGCTACTGGTACTGCAGATACACAAAAAATCTGCTTAAGCAATATCGGTACTGTTAACCCTAAGAAATCAACAGTTACAGAATCAATCAATGGTATTGATTACACTATTACTGCTTCTAACCCAAATAAATTTGGTAATATAGCAATTTCAATTTCTTCAAGTGAAGGTCTTCCAGACGGTCTTCCTGCAAAAGCAGTCATTTCTTCAACAGGTGCTATTTCAGTTGAGCTTAATGCTTACCATAAGTTCAATTCTATGAATGAACTCAACACCGCTATAAATGATGCTATTACAGAAGCTAACGGTGGTAACCAACACGCAGCTGGTAAATTTACTCTTACTGCTACAAGAAATATGTTCGGTACAGAAGCTACTGAAGGTACATTCAAAGGTGTTGCAGTTGCAGAACCTTCAAAAATTACATTACCAGCAGATGCTTTCGAAGGTAAATTATCAGTTACAAAATTTGATCCTGAAGAAACAACACAGATTATTGCTGATGGTTCAGCGATTACATTTACAACTACACCGGTTGCAAATACAAATCCTGCAGAATACACAATTACTGCATCAGTTAATGGTATTGATTACTCAGCAAAAGTAACAGGTACTTCTATTTACCCTGTAACTCTTACTTCAGCTGGTGGCGGTTCTATTGAGCTTAACACTAAATTAGGTCAGAAATTCACACAGACTGATTTAGACAATGCAGTTTTAAAACAAACAACAGGTACAGTTTCTGCTCCACAGTATTTCCTTGGTGGTGCACAGATTTCAAAAGTAAGTGAAAAATTCCCAAGCTCAAGTGCTATGGATTTCGCTATTTCAAATCTTGATGCTACTACTCACACATTTGACCTTACAGTTACAATTGCTGGTATCACTTATACAGCTGAAAATCCAGCAGTACCTGGTCAGGAAATTACTCTTAAAACAGATAACGAAGAAGATGGTTCAATCACACTTTCTATTCCAGCTCTCACAACAATGGCTGAGAACTATGGTTTAGATATAAATAGTGCAAACTTTAATGCTGCACTCAATGATTTACTTAACAACAGTATTGATTTACATTCTTATGCATCAGTTGCTTCAAAAGAAGCTGTAACAGAGCCACTTACAGGTGCTGAAATTGCAGGTACTGACTTCTCTGTTACAACAGGTCAGATGACAGGTGCTATTGAAGATGGTTTCTTCGGTGGCGGTATGTTATTTATGCAAACAAGTACTGACTTTACAGGTAAAGGTACAGTAACACCTGATAAATTCACAGCTTCTTATGTAGAAGGTGTTGATGACGGTAACTCATACTGGACAGTAACTCTTGATATTGAAGGTAAAGAATACACAACTACAATTTCAGAGGGTACAATCGCTTCTTCATTACTTCTCAAAGGTCCTGAGGGTGACTACATTCAGGTTACAAACCCAGGATTTGAAGGTATGAACGATTACTTCAGAAGTCAACAGAACCCACCACGCGATCCTGCAACAGGTGATTCAGTTCAGGCTCTTAATGGTAACGATACAATTGAAATCACTCCATCAGTTGCTTCAAGAGAAATGGGTCTTTCATCTAAACCATTCACACTTGCTGGTGGTACAGATGGCGGTGTTGTTACTCTTGATGAAATCAACAGTATCGCAATCGCTGGTGACGGTACAATCACTGTTTCTCACGGTGAACTCGGTAATGTTGTAGCAGGTAGAATTTCTCTTGCAAGTTTTGCTAACCCAGCAGGTCTTTTATTACAAGGTACAAACTACTTTGCAGCAACAGCAAACTCAGGTGAACCAAATCTTTGCGACCCAGGCTCAGATGGTACAGGTTCTCTCGTTACAAGCGCTCTTGAGATGTCTAACGTTGACCTTTCTGCTGAATTTGCAGATATGATTACTACACAAAGAGGTTTCCAGGCAAACTCTCGTATAATCACAGTTTCAGACTCAATGTTAGAAGAACTTATAAATCTTAAGAGATAATTTGGTAGTTAGTTGAAGCGTTTACCCAATATTTGTTTTAACTACATACCATAAATCTTTTGAATATATACCATAAATCTTAAAAAAATGCATTTTGGTATGTTATTCAGAATGTATCGGGATGCATTAAAAAGTTGATTACTCAACTTATAAACCTATATACCATAAATCTTTTAAATAATGCCGCGACAATCTCTTTGGTTGTTGTGAGATTGTCGCCGGTATTAAGATATATTTCATACGAATATAAGACTAACAACCAATTTACAATTCGTGGAGAAATGACTATGATTATTTTAACCAAGTTAAACAATGTTCCGTTTGCATTGAATCCGGATTTGATTGAAACAATCGAAGAAACTCCGGATACAACAGTAAGATTAGTTACAAAAAACATTATTATTGTTAAAGAACCAATGGAAGAAGTAACACGAAAAATATACGAGTATCGTGCTATTTCAGGTGGTTCATCAGCAAAAGTAATTCCTAATATCGGCGATTTATAAAAACTGATTATAAAAAATAGGATAATAAATTAAAAGGGTAAAAGGGGCGTATCAGGCTTTATGAAACGTAAAATCGATATAATGTCAATAATCGGACTTATACTTGCTTTTGGTATGGTTGTGTTTGGTATTATCTGTAATAAGAATCTGGAAACAGAAAGTTATGAGTTTACTTTTGCAACAATGAAACACTTTATTGACCCACCAAGTATTCTCATTGTTATAGGCGGTGTTTTTGCATGTTTAATGTTCAGTTTTCCACCTGCACAATTTGCAAAAATACCAAAGCATTTAGGAATAATCTTTTCTCCAAAAGTATATAACCCGGAAGTTTATATAGCAAAAATAGTTGAATGTGCTAAAAAAGCGAGAGCAAATGGTCTTTTAGCACTTGAAGAAGATACAAATGAAATGACCGATGCCTTTATGAAAAACAGTTTTCAGATGGTAGTTGACTCGGTTGACCAGGAAAAAGTAAAAGAACAAATGGATTGCTGGCTTGCTAACTTAGATGATCGTCACTCTGCTGACAGAGCATTCTATGACAAAGGTGCAGAACTCGGTCCTGCGTTCGGTATGATAGGAACACTCATAGGTCTTATAAATATGCTTCAGAATATGAGCGATATTGACACATTAGGTCCTAATATGGCGGTTGCACTTGTTACAACCTTTTATGGCTCACTTTTAGCGAATGCATTTTTCTTACCTATTTCAAATAAATTAAGAGTTCGTCACGAAGAAGAATATCTTTGTATGTCAATTATTGCAGAGGGCGTACAGGCAATACAAGCCGGTGAAAACCCGAAGCTCGTTCAGGAAAGACTTATACATATGTTACCGGAGTATAAACAAAAGAAATTTAATCCGGGAGATAGCAGTTCATCAGAGGATGAAGGCGGAAAAAAAGGTAAAAGATAATTTTATCCCAATAACTATGTAAAGGTTGGTAAAAAATGGCAAGAAAAAGAAATTCGTCCGGCGGTGGCGGAGGCGGTCAGGCGTGGCTTAATACCTATGCCGATATGGTTACCTTGCTTTTAACATTCTTTGTTTTGATGATTAGTATGTCAGTTATTGACCAGGAAAAGTTCAATGCTTTCCTTGAATCATTCCAGAATATTGATAAAGAAGTGCTTGAAGAATACCTTGATGCAACTCAGCAAGGTGGCGGTGATGGTGGCGGTAACAGTCAGGATATGACTGAAGCTGCAATGGATACTCTTTTTGAAAAATTAGAAGAGTATGTTCATGAAAACAATATGGAAAGTTCTGTTTCCATTGCGAAAATAGAAGATGTTATTTATGTACGATTTGACAGTGCTATATTCTTTAAAGCTAACGAATATACCTTGAGAGATGATGCTTATGAAGTATTGGATTTCATAGGTGACGGTTTGAAAGAATATGAAAAAGAAATTAAGGTCATAAATATTTTGGGACACACAGCAAATCCGGCTTATGAGCAGGACCCTGAAAGAACATGGCGCCTTTCAGGAGAAAGAGCTGCAGTTGTTGCAAACTTTTTTGAATTAAATAAAAAAATCGATAATATGAAACTTGTTACATTGGGTTATGGTGATAACTTCCCTGTAGCGTCTAACGACACAGAAGAAGGTATGAGAAAGAATCGTCGTGTTGAACTTGTTATTATCGGTAAAGACAGTAATGTAAATACAAATATTTACGATGCTCTTGCAGAGCTTTATAACAATGATGAGTACCCTAAAGAGGGCAATGTAAATGATGTTTTACTTCCTCAGTTATCTAAATAATGAAAAAATTTTCAAAAATATTTATTCCAAGAAAGGAGTTGAGTAGCTGAATGGCAGAAGCGTTATCCCAGAGCCAGATTGATGAACTTTTGCAACGAATGAAAAGTGGTGCCCCGGTCGAAAGCGAGCCTGAAGAACGAATTAAAGCATATAACTTTGCTTCCCCTAAAAAGTTCACAAAAGACCAGCTTAAATCGTTAAACAACTTTCTTGAAACATATGCAAGAATTGTTTCTTCTTACTTCACCAACGCTCTTCACAGTATTTGCGAAGTGAATGTCAGTCAGTTAGAAGAACAAAGATATTTTGAGTTTAATAATGCTATTCCAGATAGTACTCTGGTAGGTATTATAGGTTTTGAACCTGAAAATTCAAGTTTCGGTGAAACTACAATGCTTCTCGAATTCCCGACATCATTCGGTTATATGTTAATAGACAGGTTGATGGGTGGTAGCGGTGAACCTACGATACTTCAAAGAGATTTTACAGAAATTGAAACGGCATTGCTTGAACACGTAATGACCAAGGTTGCAAAGACTATGAAAGATGCCTGGCAGACCTATTTCCCACTTGAAACTTCTTTTAAAGGACTTCAGACAAACGGTAGACTTATTCAGGCATTTTCGCCACAGGATATTGTTCTTATTGTTTCGTTTGATATAAAAGAAGAGTTTTATGAAGGTACGGCAAACTTATGTATGCCTGCTGATAAATTTGAAGAAGTCATTAATAACTTGAGTCAGAAATATTCTCAAGGCGAAAGACAACAAGATCAGGAGAAAGAAAAACAAAAGAAAGATTTACTTATGGATTACCTTAAGAAATCTGACCTTAACATTGAAGCTTATCTTGACAGATGTACAATGTCTTTTGAAGAGGTTACCGACTTAAGAGTAAATGATGTTTTAATGTTAAATAAGCGTATTGATGACAACATTGAGGTTCACATTGAGGGTATGCCTTGGTACACAGCCCGAATGGGTGAATCCAATAACAAAAAAGCAATTAAACTTGTTAAATCATTAGGCGACCAAACACAAGACAAACAAAGGGAGGATGCAACAGTTGAAGACTAATAGCGAAAATTTCTTAACAGCCGATGACCTTGATGCCATTGGTGAAGTCTTAAACATTAGCATGGGTGCTGCGGCTACTGCGGTATCTTCAATGTTAGACAAGAAGGTATTAATAACAACTCCTAATGTTGAATTAAATACTTTTGACACTATCGATTATTCTAAACTTGAACCTGCAATCTTAGTTAAAATCAACTATGTTGAAGGTATTGAGGGTGCTAACGTAATTATTCTCAGAAGAAACGATATGAGAATAATATTAGACATTCTTATGGGTAACGATTATACCCAGGGCTCTGAAGAAGAATTTGAATTTGATGATATGAGCCTTAGTGCTGCTTGTGAGGTTATGAATCAGATGATGGGTTCATCTGCAACCGCACTTTCAGAAATCTTGGGTATGACAGTTAATATTTCAACACCTGAGTCAAAATTGATTACATCACGTACAGACGTGCTTGAATCTTTTGAAGCAGAGGGTCGTACAGAAGAAAATGTTGTAGCTGTTTCTTTCAATCTTAATATTGAAGATGATTCAGTAGGTAAGACAATTGTCGATACAGTATTTACTTCTTACTTGTCAATTGATTTGGCAAAGAAAATTATTTCAACAATTTCAGGTGATGCTGAAGTACAGGAAGCACCTGCACCTGCAGAAATTCCAGCACCAGCACCAGCTCCGGTGCCAAATCCAACTCCAGCACCAGCACCAGCACCAGCTCCGGTGCCAGAGCAACCACCTGTACAGCCTCCTGTTCAGGATAATACATATAATGCACAGCCTATGAATCAGGGTGCTCCTAATATGTATGCTCAACCACCAATGTATGGTCAGGAACAGTATATGCAGCAGGGTATGTATCAGCAAAATCCATATCAACAAGGTATGATGCCTAATATGCAGAATCCATATTATGGAATGCCGATGCAGCAACCACCTATGGGTTATGGAATGCCGATGCAGCAGGACCCGTCTGTTACAATTAAAACTGCCGACTTCCCTGATTTTGGTAAAAAAGTTGGTATGCAAGGAAATCCATATAGTGGTAATCTTAACTTGCTTATGGGCGTTCAACTTGATATTTCAGTTGTAATTGGTCGCTCAAAGAAAAAGATTAAAGATATTATGGATTTTGGTCAGGGTACAGTTATTGAACTCGACAAACAAACTGGTGCACCAGCAGAAATCATTGTTAATGGTCAATTATTAGCTTATGGTGATGTTATTGTTGTTGGCGATAACTTTGGTATTCGTGTGACAGAAATTGTCGGAGCAAAAGAACTTTTAGATTCACTTGGCAATTCTTTATAAGATTAAAACTATAATTTGAGAAAAGAGGACGAATTTATGTATAAAATTATGTTAGCTGATGACGCAGGTTTCATGAGAAAAATGATTCAGAACCACTTAAGTGGTGTAGGTTACACAGATTTTGTTGAGGCTGCTGACGGTGCTCAGGCTGTTGAACTTTATCAGGAACACAAACCAGATTTAGTTCTTCTTGATATTACAATGCCTAATATGAGCGGTATTGAAGCTCTCGCAGCTATCAAACAACTCGACCCTAACTCAAAAGTTGTTATGTGTTCTGCTATGGGTCAGGAATCAATGGTTATGGAGGCTATTAAATTAGGCGCTCTTGACTTCATTGTTAAACCTTTCAAACAAGACAGAATCGTTCAGACTGTTACTAAAATTTTACCATTGTAATCATTATAATTTTTAATTTATAATAAGAGAGGGCTTTGTATGGGGCAGACTGTAGAATCAATTCTCGTAGGAATTGGTACAATCGTCCTTATGCTTGCCGTTTTTGTCGGAGCATATTATTTCTCTAAATTTTTTGCGAAGCAATATCAACCTAAAATGGGTGGTAAGTTCAAAAATATTGAAATAATAGAACGAATGGCAGTTGGTAAGGACCAATCACTTGCTTTAGTCAGAGTTTCCGATAAAGTGTTTCTTTTAGCATTTACAGCACAAAGCGTTACAAAGATTGAAGAAATGGATGCTTCACTTTTCCCTGAGAACACGGTAGTTCAGAACGCAGGCGAAAATAACTTTATGACTTTCTTCACAGACGCTTATAACAATTTGTTGAATAAGAAGAATGAGGGGAAGGGAGACGGTAAAGATGAATAAAAATCCCAAAACTCAAAGCAAAGAAACCCCTCGCTCTAAGCAAATAAAACGGTTGTGGGGACGGCTAATACTATTAACAGTTGCCATAACTGTTTTTGCTATTATTTTTGCAGTAACTGCAAATGCTGCGTCAGTAAGTGTTGACATAAACAGTGACGCACAAGAAGGGGCAATGAGCGAATTACAGCTTTTATTTTTGTTTGTATTGCTTGCTTTAGCACCATCATTACTGATGATGATGACGAGCTTTACAAGAATTGTAATAGTTCTGTCGCTTTTGAGAAATGCAATCGGTTTACAGCAGACACCACCTAACCAGGTTATTATAGGTCTTGCTTTAGCACTTTCACTCTTTATAATGTCACCTGTTATTTCCACAATAAATACAGAGGCAATTGAGCCTTTGCAAAAAGGAAAAATAACAGAGGAAGTTGCTTTAGATAGAATGCAGGACCCTATAAAAGAGTTTATGCTTAAACAAACTAAAGATAAAGACTTAAATATGTTTTTATCTTTGGCGGGTGATGAAGATAAAATTGAAAGCGGTAACACAGAATCCTTAAAAGAATTAGGTCTTTCTGTTATAGTTCCTGCTTTTATAACAAGTGAATTAAAACGTGCATTTACAATGGGATTTTTGTTGTTCCTGCCGTTTTTAATAATTGATATGATAGTTTCAAGTACCCTTATGTCGATGGGTATGGTTATGCTTCCGCCATCGATGATTTCGCTACCGTTTAAGCTTATGCTTTTCGTTGTAGTAGATGGTTGGGGACTATTGATTGAAATGCTGATATCGAGTTTCAATTAGCTACGCTCAGTAGTGTTTTAATTAAGATTGTTAAATGAAGGGAGTGCTTAAAATGACACAAGAAGATGCTCTTGTTATATTCAGAGAGTCAATTCTTCTCATAATAAAGCTTGTGTCACCAATGCTTATAATAAGTGTTGGCGTAGGTCTTGTAATAGCTATATTTCAGGCAGCTACACAGATTCACGAGCAAACCCTTTCATTTGCACCTAAAATTTTGATTATAGGCGTTATTCTTATCGTGGGTGGATCCTGGATGATTGCGAACATTCAGGAATTCTTCGAGTACATAATGTCCTATATGGCGGGGTTGTAGTAAATGTCAGGGCAGATTTTAGTACAAGGTCTTGGCGCATACATTCTCGTTTTTTGCAGAATGGGAGCAATGCTATTCTTTAATCCGTTACTTGCAAGAAAGAATGTTGTTTCTGCAGTCAAGATAGGATTAGCTTTAGGTTTAACACTTATTCTGACACCGACATTAAAAGCGCCGGGAATTGAAAATTTCGATGGTCTTGTATTTCTTTTTGCTATGCTTAAAGAATTTTTAGTGGGCTTTGCCGCAGGACTTGTTTTTCAGATTTTCTATTATATGCTTTTTGCCGCAGGCGACATAATAGATATGGGCTTCGGTCTTTCAATGGCTAAAGCGTTTGACCCGGGTACAAGTATTCAGGCATCTGTTTCGGGTAGACTTTTTGAACTTTTATTTATTATGTACTTCTTTTCCACAGACAGTCATCTGACATTTATCAGAATAATGGCTTCGTCTTATGATATTGTATCCATGGGTGCAGTAGAAATAGGGCAGAACACAGCACAGTTTGTAATGACTATGTTTGTTTCTGCATTTTCACTTATTATAAAACTTGTTGCACCATTTATTGTTGCTACATTTGTTTTAGAAGTTGCTTTGGGTGTGTTAATGAAATTGTCACCGCAAATCAACATATTTTCAATACATTTTCCGTTAAAGATTTTTCTCGGATTTTTACTGTTATTTGCTTTTTCTGTTCCGGTAGGAAATTTTATGGAAAACTATGTCGGAATATTAACGGATAATATTTATAAATTATTTACTTCGGTGTAGTTTCAGGGTGAAATCACTCAAATTATTCTTACTGTGAAAAGTGGTGGTTAAAAAATGGCAGGTGAGAAAACCGAGAAAGCGACGCCCAAAAAGCGAAAAGACGAACGAAAGAAAGGTAATGTCTTTCTGAGTAGGGATGCTGTTACAGCTGTTTCGCTTATTGCATCGTTTTATGGGCTTAAAATTTTTGCACCGTCAATTTTTAACAATGTACAGGATTTATTAAGAAGATATATTTCTTTAGCAGGTACTAAAGAAGTCTTTTTAGCTTCTGATATTTCCACAACATTTACAGATTTAGGTTTAGTATTTTTAAAAACCGCAATGCCATTAGTAGCAATTTCTGTTTTAGTTGCAGTTATAGTTACTATGGCACAGACAAAAATGCTTTTTTCAACAAAGGCATTTGCTCCAAAATTCAGCAGAATAAATCCGCTCAATGGCATAAAAAAGATGTTCTCCATAAGAGCGGTAGTTGAACTACTTAAATCACTTATCAAGATTATTGTCTTGCTTTATATGGTTTATACAGTTCTTATAGATGAAGTTACTACTTTACCTATGCTTATAGATATGGCACCCGTTAATGCTATAAACAGAACAGGCGAAATTATAATGGATGTTGTATTAAAGTCTGGTATTGCTTTCGTATTTTTAGCAGCAGCTGACTACCTGTATCAATGGTGGGACTACGAAAAGAATATGAAGATGAGTAAGCAGGAAATTAAAGACGAATATAAACAAATTGAAGGTAACCCGCAAATTAAGGGTAGACAAAGACAGTTGCAACAGCAACGCTCTCGTCAGAGAATGATGCAGAATGTTCCTGAAGCAGATGTTGTTATCCGTAACCCTACTCACTTTGCAGTAGCCCTTAAATTTGACAGAGATAAAGACAGAGCACCAAGAGTGGTTGCAAAAGGTATGGACCAATTGGCTTTAAGAATTGTTAAGGTAGCAGAAGAAAATGATGTTTATGTTACTGAAGACAGACCACTTGCAAGGGCTTTATATGATGCAGTAGAAGTCGGTGACGAAATCCCCGAAGAATTCTACAAAGCAATTGCTAAAATATTAGCATTCGTTTATAACCTTAAAGATAAAAACAAAAAGACCACAAAAAAATAAAGGAAAAGGAGGTTAGTTAAATGAATATAAAATCAAGACTTAAAACAAGTTCAGTTGCACTCTTGATGGTTGCGGTCGTTTCACTTCTTATTATTCCGCTCCCTACAGCAATTCTTGACTTTATGTTTATACTTAACCTTACTATTTCTTTAGTTATTTTGTTTATAACAATGTACATTAAGGAAACCCTTGAGTTTGCAATTTTCCCGTCACTATTACTTGTTACAACGGTTTACAGATTGAGCCTTAACATTTCTTCTACAAGGTCAATCCTTACAAACAGTGGTTACGCTGGTGAAGTTGTTAAAACCTTCGGTGAATTCGTTATTCAGGGCAACATTGTTGTAGGTCTTATTATATTCTTAATTTTAGTTTTAGTTCAGTTTATTGTTATTACCAAAGGTGCCGAGCGTGTTGCTGAAGTTTCTGCAAGATTTACACTTGATGCTTTGCCAGGTAAACAAATGGCAATTGATGCAGACTTAAGCTCAGGTCTTATTACAGAAGAACAGGCAAGAGAAAGACGTTCTAAAATCCAGAGAGAAGCAGACTTCTTCGGAGCTATGGACGGTGCTACCAAGTTTGTTAAAGGTGATGCTATTATTTCTATTATAGTTACCTTGATAAACTTAATTGGTGGTATTGTTGTTGGTCTTATAAATGGCGAAGGCGACTTTATGACTATTATTCAAACCTACTCAATTTCAACAGTAGGCGACGGTCTTATGAGCCAGATTCCGTCACTTTTGATTTCAATGGCAACAGGTCTTGTTGTTACTCGTTCTTCATCTGAAGCAGACCTTAACTCGGATGTTTTAAAGCAATTCTCAAATCAACCGTTTGTTTTACTTATAGCTGGTGTGGTTTTACCATTCCTTACACTTATAGGTTTCCCTGTACTTCAGACAATAATAATTTCTATAATGCTTATTGTATTAGGAATTATGCTTCTTAAAAAATCACAACCTGTGGGAGCAGATGCAGGAGAGCTTGGCGATTTACCAACTACACAAGAGGTTACAAGCGAAGTAAGCTACTACAAAAATCTCGACAATGTTTATAATCTCTTGAATGTCGATGCAATCTGTGTCGAGGTTGGTTACAGTCTTTTACCGATTGTTGACGAGAGTAGCGGTGGTAACTTCCTTGACCGTGTAGTTATGTTAAGAAAGCATTTTGCAGACGAAATGGGTATGGTTATACCTGCTATCCGTCTTAAAGATAGTTCACAACTCAACCCTAACCAATATGAGATTAAACTCAAAGGTGAATCCGTTGCAGTTGGTGAGGTTTTACTTGACCACTATTTAGGACTTGTTCCTGCAGAAACACCTGAAAATGATGTTGATGGTATTGAAACAGTTGAACCTGCATTTGGTATGCCAGCAAAATGGATTAGTGATGATAAAAAAATCAAAGCGGAAATTGCAGGTTATACACTTATTGACCCGACCTCTGTTATGGTTACACACTTGTCTGAGGTTATAAGAAGACACGCAAGCGAGCTTCTCAGCAGACAGGAAGTTAAGAGAATGATTGAAAATCTTAAACAGAGCAACGAAAGTATTGTTGAAGATACAGTTCCTGCTATTGTTTCTCTTAACGAGCTCCAGAGAGTTTTAAGAAACCTTTTAAGAGAAGGTATTCCGATTTTAGATATGGAAACTATTTTAGAAACTCTCGCGGACTATGCGCCTAATGTTAAAGACCACGATATGCTTACAGAATATGTAAGACAGGCATTAAGAAGAACAATTACACACAAATTCTCAATTGCAGGTCAATTAAAGGTTGTAAGCCTTGATTCTGAAATTGAAGATTTGATTATAAAGAGTATTAAGAAAATTGAAGGCGGTGCTTATTTAGCACTTGAGCCAGATATAATTCAGAAAATTGTTACAAGTACAACAGAGCAGATAAATCAGATGAAAAAGCTTGTTCAGGAGCCTATTATTATTACTTCACCTGTTGTAAGAATATATTTCAAAAAGTTACTTGACCAATTTTATCCTGATATTACTGTTTTATCATTTAATGATATTGATACATCAGTACAAATTCAATCTCTTGGCACTATTACACTTATGACAATGAATGTGTAGTTTAAATTAGTATGAAAAGGGGTGATAACAATTATGAGCGAATCTTTTGCTATTAAAGAAGTAAAATTAGATAATCCCGAAAAAGTAATGAGCGAATTTAAAGCAACAGGTAGTGTTGAATTAAGAAACAAACTTGTCATGCACTATTTGAACCTTGTAAACTTAGCTATTTACAGTATGCGTTCTGTATTGTTATCAAACATACCTTTTGAAGATTTCTTTAATCAGGGTGTAATTGCTTTAATAGATTGTTTAGAACGTTATGACCCGACAAGAGGAGCAAGCTTTGACACCTTCAGTTATCTTGCTATTCGTGGTTCAATTTTAAAATATATGAGAAAACAAAATTGGCTTACCAACAGAGCATGGGATGCACAAAATAAAATTTCTCAGGGTAGAAAATATTTAGAACAAAAACTTCTTCGTGAGCCAACCGATGCAGAACTTGCTGAGTATTTAGGTATAACTGAGCAACAGTTAAGCCAGAGAATAGTAGAAATTGCTTCGGTAGATACTATTTCTTTTGAAGAAATGATTGAGCAAGCATGGGAAGGCGTTATAGAAAAGTCGATGGATAACTCGAAATCCCATGTTGACAATGACCTGTTGGAAAACGAGCTTCGTGGTGAGCTTGCAAAAGCAATTGACTGTTTAGACCCAAAAGAAAAACAAGTTATTTCACTTTATTATTACGAAAACTTAAATTTAAGAGAAATTGGTGAAGTTTTAGATATTTCTCAACAAAGAGTTTCACAAATTCGTAAAAAAGCACTTGACAAACTATATGAAAAAATGAAAGAATATAGATGTGATTAAGATTTATTCTTTTTATCATAAATAACGGAGGAAAACTTATGTATTCAGGTTTCTATACTCTCGCTTCGGGAATCCTTACAAGACAAAATGAAATAGATGTTCTTGGTAACAATATTACTAATGTAAAAACACCAGGCTACAAAACAGACAGAGTTGAAACCTCTGCTTTTGAAATGGAATTGATGGTAAGAATGGAAAATGGTCAGCCAGATGTTTTAGGTGACGGTGTCGGTCAGGTTTCATCTATTATTCAGGATATTCATACAATTATGGACCCAGGTATTATTGAGCAGACAAACAGAGAACTTGATATGGCTATAAATGGTGATGGCTTCTTTAATATCCGTACTCCTGATGGTCAGTTGGCAATTACCAAAAATGGTAACTTCGACCTTGACGAACAGGGCTATTTAGTTCTTAACGGTGTCGGCAGAGTGTTAGGTCAGAACGGTGAGATTTATATAGGCGAAAGTGGATTTAAAGTAAACCCTGATGGTGCAGTTACATCTGCAAACGGTACTTATATTGATACTCTTCTTATAAATAAACCGGCGGAAGGTATCAGAGCTGAAAAAATTGAAAATTCTGCATTTTTAGTTCAGAACGCGGGTGACTTGATAGCATCAGAGGGCTATACAGTGCTTCAGGGTTCATTAGAATCTTCGAATGTTGATATCAACACAGAACTTACAAAACTTATTGAAGCACAAAGGTCTTTCCAACTTTACTCTTCTGCAATTCAGATAATTGACCAGATGGATCAGAATGCTTCTTCTAAAATAGCATCAGTATAATAGGTGAAAGGAAGGTAAAACTATGAGAACAGCTTTTTATGCAGGTGCAAGTGGTTTGCTTGCAGCACAAAAGGGTATGGATAATTTAGCAAATAATGTTGCTAACGTAAGCACAGCGGGTTATAAACCACAGAATGTTTCATTCCAGTCACTTATTTATGATGAAATGTATGTAAATACACCAACCGACCCTGAAAAAGGTCACGGTATAAAGGCAGAAATTAACGATACAAATTTCACACAAGGCTCTTTAATACCAACTAACTATCCTTTGGATTTTGCAATTACAAGTGATGCTTTATTTGCAATTGAGCAGGATGGTGTAGTAGGTTACACAAGAGCAGGTAATTTCAATATAGGTTTAGTTGGCGAAACAGGTTATTTGGTAACACAAAGTGGCGGTTTCGTACTCGATAAAAATGGACAGAGAATTGTACTTCAGAAGCAAGAGGGTACAAACAACTTTGACACAACTAACTTAACAAATCAAATAGGTCTTTTTACATTTGCAAATGAAAATTATTTAACACCTGTAAATGATAATCTTTTTGCAGTTTCACAAAAAAGTGGTGAAGCAGTTGCAGTAGATAATAACGATGGTAAAATCATTCAATATGCACTTGAGCAATCAGGTACAGTTCTTTCAGAAGAAATGGTTGAAATGATAACAATGCAAAGAGCATATCAATTATCAGCAAGAGTTGTTTCGGTTGCTGAGGAAAATCAACAGACTATAAACGGACTTAGGAGATAATTATGGCATTTGAAAATTACGAATTAAACGAAATGCAGTTTGATGCATTAAAAGAAATTGGTAATATCGGTTCAGGTCACGCAGCATCTGCATTATCATCAATGCTCGACAGACCAATTGATATGAATGTTCCACAAATCAATATTCTTGATTACAACGAGGTTGTTAATAATTTAGGTGGTCCTGAAAATGTACTTGCAGGTATTTTAATGTCACTTACAGGTGATGTTTCAGGTATGATAATGTTCCTTATTCATAAGCCTTTTGTAAAGATTCTTTTAACAAATCTTTTAGGTATGGATATTGAAGACAACTTTGACCTTGATGAAATGAGTCAGTCTGCAATTAAAGAGGTAGGTAACATTATTGCCGCTTCTTATGTAAATGCTATTGCGGAACTCACAGGTCTTGCAATTGAAATTTCACCACCTGAGCTTTCAGTTGATATGGTAGGTTCAATTTTAAGTTTACCTGCAATTTATTATGCAAATATAAGTGACAAGATTATCTTTATTAAAGATGAGCTTGATAAAGAAGATGCCGCATCATCACAAATTATTTTGATTCCTGATGTTGACTCTCTTAAGAAAATTATGGAAAGTCTGGGGTTAGGAGATATATGAGTCAAAATATAGTTGTGGGTATATCTGATTTGAATGTTGCTAAAGATGGCGATATTCTTGTTACATACGCATTAGGCTCTTGTATAGGTATTTGCCTTTATGATGAATCTGTCAAGGTTGCAGGACTTTCACATATTATGTTGCCTACAAGCGAAGGCTTTAACCCACAGGGCAAAGAAATTTGGAAGTTTGCGGATACTGCAATTCCTGATTTAATTAAAAAGATGGAACAGTTAGGTGCTAACAAATTCAGATTAAAAGCAAAAATCGCGGGTGGTGCTCAGATGTTCCCCGGATTTAATAACACATCACTTTCATCTATTGGTGAAAGAAATATTGTAGCGGTTAAAGAAACTTTAAAACAACTTCGCATTCCGATTTTAGCAGAGGATTGCGGTAAGGATTACGGTAGAACACAGTTTTTTGACTCTGCTAACGGCGAAATGAAAATTAAAGCTGCACTCCGTGGCGAGTGGGTATATTAAAAAAATACAACCATTGAAGTAATTTGCTTCAATGGTTGTTTATTTTAACCTAACTTATTAAAAAATTTTTTATAAGTAACAGTACCATAAACTGTATTGAATTCAATTTCGCTTAAATCCGGTGAATTTACCTGCGAAAGTTTTAAGTCTGATTCAATATCAATATAAACTTCAGTAACACCTTCTGTATTTAAAGGTACTTTTATGCTGTTGTTACTATCAGTTGTTTTCCAAAAATTATCAGTAAAAGTGTAAAGAAGTTCACCACCATCACAAGTAATATCATCTTTAGGAGTAACTGTAATGTGAATCTTGGCAGTAGATGGTTCGTAAGTTGCAAGTATTCCTAAAAGCTCACTTGCCTTTTCACCCTGAACATAATCTGTAATTTCTACCTTTACATCGTAATAGGTGCTTAAATTTTCAGTGTTTAATTGTTTTGATTCAGTTGCAGTAAAAAGGAAAATTCCTGTAGCACCAATTGCAACTACAAGTACCGCAACAATAACTGCGATTATCGTCTTTTTCATTTTGTTTTACCTCATAATTATTCTGTTTTTGCTTCGTATCCGGCAGATTTAACTGCGTCAATTAAGATATTGATATCAATATCTTCTGAAAGTGTAATAGTAGCAGTTTTGCTTTCAACATTTGCTTCGGCATCAACCACACCTCTAACACCTTTTAAAGCAGTCTCAACGTGTGCTTTACAGTGGTTGCACATCATACCTTCAACTAAAATAGTTTTTGTCATAGTAACATCTTCTTCCTTTTCAGTATTTTGTATAATTTCTTTTTCCTGAGATTTTTCATCCTTAGAAAAAGCAAATTTTGTTTTAAAAAATCTTAATCTTAAAGCATTTGAAACAACACAGAAAGAACTCATACTCATAGCAAGTGAACCAATCATAGGTGTGAGTTTAAATCCCCATAACGGGTAAAATGCACCGGCAGCAACAGGTATTCCAAGTGCATTATAGAAGAATGCCCAGAAAAGATTCATTTTAATATTTTTTAAAACTTTCTTACTTAACTCGAAAGCGGTTACTGCATCCTGCAGGGAGTTTTTCATAAGAACAATATCGGCAGAGTCAATTGCAATGTCAGTACCCGCACCAATTGCCATACCAACGTCTGCGGTTACAAGAGCAGGTGAGTCGTTGATTCCGTCGCCAATCATACAGACCTTTTTGCCTTGTTCTTTTAATTCTCTTACATATCTTTCTTTATCTGTAGGTAAAACCTCTGCTATGAACTCATCAGCACCAACTTCACTTGCTACAAATTCTGCGGCAGAAGCATTGTCACCTGTAAGAATTATAACTCGTTTATCAAGTTTTTTCAAAGCTTCTATACTCTGTTGGCTTTCAGGTTTTACCGTATCAGAAATGGCGATTATACCAATCGCTTTTTTGTTTTTTGCAAAAACAAGACTTGTTTTGCCTTGCTTCATAAATTCTTCATTTTTTTCTTTGAATTCACCCTCGGCAATTCCGTGTTCTAACATAAATTTGTAATTGCCGGAGAACCAGAAGTCACCATCAATTGTAGCACTTACACCCTTGCCGATTTCAGCAGAAAATTCTGTTGAGGTTTTTAAATTAACATTTTCGTTTTTTGCTTTTTCTTTTATTGCATTTGCAAGAGGGTGTTCACTTCCATTTTCTAATGAATAGGCGAATGATAAGAACTCTTTTTCGGTAAAAGTTTTATCTAAAACAAAAATATCAGAAACCGACATTTCCCCGGTTGTTATAGTTCCGGTTTTATCAAGAACTACAGTGTCGACTGATGATAAATTTTCAAGGGCTTCGGCAGATTTTATCAAAATACCGTTTTCTGCTGCTTTACCTGTACCTGCCATAATAGCAACAGGTGTTGCAAGACCTAATGCACACGGACAAGAAATAACAAGAACCGTAATACCCATTGAAAGTGAAAAATCTATAGTAGCACCGCTTATAAGCCATATTGTAAATGTAACAAGCGCGATACCAATAACAATCGGAACAAATACACCGCTTACCTTGTCTGCAAGTCGTGCAATAGGTGCTTTTGTGTTACTTGCATTGTCAACTAATTTAATTATTTGTGAAAGAGTTGTGTTATTACCGACTTTTGTGGCAACCATTTTAAATGTGCCATTTTTATTTATTGTAGCACAAATTACTGTGTCATCTTTTTCTTTATCTACAGGCAGACTCTCACCGGTAACTGCTGACTGGTCTATGGAGCCTTCACCTTCAATAATTACACCATCAACCGGAATGCTTTCCCCGGGACGAATTATTAAAGTGTCACCTGATTTCACTTCTTCTGCCGGGATAGTAACTTCTGCACCGTTTCTTATTACATTGGCAGTTTTAGGTGCTAAATCAATCAGTTTACCTAATGCATCAGAGGTTTTTGCTTTGCTTTTAGTTTCTAAATATTTGCCGATTGTAACAAGTGTCAAAATCATAGCGGCAGATTCAAAATAAAGTTCATGTGAATATTTATGAACTAACTGGAAATCGTTATGACCTGCACCATAGCACATAAAGTAAAATGAAATAAGTCCATAAATAAATGCGGCGGAAGAGCCTATAGCAACTAATGAGTCCATATTAGCTGCTTTGTGACTTAAGGCTTTAAAACCTGATGTGAAGAATTTTTTATTTATTATCATAACAGGTACAGTTAAAATTAACTGTGTCAATGTATTTACTAATGCGTTTTCAGAGCCTGTTAAAAACTGTGGCAAAGGAAGACCTAACATACCACCCATAGCAACATACATTAAGGGAATTAAAAGAAGAACAGAAGAAAAAAGCCTTGTTTTCATAGCTTTCTGCTTTTCTTTTTCATTCTTTTTTCTTTCATCCCAGTTACTTCTAATAGTGCTTTTTTCCTCTGTTTGTTCATTCTTTAATGATGCACCATAACCTATAGAAATAACTGCATTTATTATTTTGTCATCTGTAACTTCTTTTTCATTGTAAGAAACAGACATATATTCATTTAAAAGATTAACAGATACGCTTTCTACACCGGGGATTTTTTTTACCGTCTTTTCAACATTTGCCTGGCACGCCGCACAGGTCATACCTGTTACATTGAATTCTTGTTTTTTCATTTTAAACTCTTTTCCATTTTTATATGAGGCACATTTGCTTCTATGAAAACATCGCTCACTTTTTTATAACCGCACTTTTCATAAAATTCATGTACCGAGAATTTTGCTTCCAAAAAGAAGTAATTGTAACCGATTTGTGAAAACTCTTTTTCTGTAAATTCGAGTAATAGTTTTCCAAAACCCACATTTCTGTATTCAGGCAAGAAACAAAATCTCTGGATTTTCAATTCAGAATCTGATATTAAATTACACCTTGCGGTGCCAATAGGCTTTTCATTATATAAAACTAAAATATGCTTACATTGAGAGTCGAGAGTATCAAACTCATCAAGTTCAATACTCTCGGGAACACCCATTTCATTTATAAAAACATTTCGTCTTATATAAAGCGCTTTTTCTAAATCATCGTGTGTTTTTACAAATTGAAACTGTATCATATTATTGTGGTATAATTTCAAAGAATACTACTGCGTGTGGTGCTAATTCAACATCAAGAATAAGCTTGCCGTACTCAACAGTTGCAACAGAGTCAACAGGTGTGAGCTTTGAAGCCTCTGTGTATTTAGGATAAAGCTCGCTAAAGTAAATGCTTCTTGCATTTTCATCCATAAGAGTTGTCGGGCTGTCAATCTGTGGGTCCTGTGGAGACCAGTTGAAGCAATCATCTGTAATGTTGTAGGTTTTTCTGTCTTCGCACCATTCGTCAAAATAGTTGCAATCATCATCAATTACATAAGTTTTTACATTAAATGTCTGACCATCATATTTTGGCATATTTATAACATATTGTGTTTTAATTGTTGAACTGTAATCAAGAGAATTTTTGAAGTTATATGCCATTACACGAAGAGCACCTGTGTTTTCATCAATAGCGGCAACTGCACCAATGTCTGCACCCTCAATGTTGCCTGTTTGTTGTGTTGCAGTTGGTACAAGTTTACATCCTTCAAATTTTGCAGCATTTTTTGCAACGTGATAACTAACAGTAGGGTTACCTTGTAAAAGACCATTTGAAAGATATCCCCAAGCGGAGAAGTAGTCAATGTCATTATTCAACATCTGAGCAATAAGTCTTGCGTCATAAGATGCCTGATAAGTGTAACCTACAGTTCTTGAAAGAAGTTCATCGTTGTTTGCACCGCTTACAGTACCAACAAGAAGTCTGCCTTCGTCAATACCATACTCTAAATCTGTAAGTCCAAATTCTTCAGCAGCATCTCTTAAATTGTTTATAGTGCCGGGAAGGTCGTAACCGCTTGTGTATTCGCCTGGTGCATGGTCATAGAAAGAACCTGAAAGATAACAGATTTTTGTACCTTTTTCGCCTGTTTTGTAGTTAGTACCTTTTGCACAATGTTCAATAAAATCTTTTTCATCCCATTGACCTTCAGTAACCGACATTGCGTGAGCACCTACATAAATATCTTCACCAAGAACATCAATAAGCGCCTGTACTGTGTAATCATAAAGCTTGCAGTATTCTTTAAATGCACTGTTTGCTTTACCATCATTTGCAATAAACCAGTCACCATTTTCGAATTCTGTCATAACACCAAAGCGCCATGAGAGAACTTCTTCTTTGCCGAATTCATTAACTAAAGCAGTTGTTAAAGCGTAAATGTAATTGTAATAAACATTATAATCATCCGGTGGGTATGGGTTGATACCAAAACCGTGCTCTGTGGTTGCTTTTTCTGAATATTTAAGTGGAACACTACCTAATTTAAGCATTGGTTTTGCACCTAAATTAACTACACCACGACAGTTTTCGATAAGACGAGTAAAGTCATAGTCATCAAGTACGGTTCTGTCAAGTGGATTTTTGAATAAATCTCTTGCTTCTGTACCACCTGAACACTGCATAAGCTGAACGTACTCTACAAATTCAAAAATGTTGTTTTCTTCGTTTACTTTTGCATCTACAAAAGGATTACCTTCAATAGACCAGATATTTACATTGTTAACAACATTTGGTAATTCTTCACTTATAACTGTGTTTGCGTTAATAGTGAATTTAATTTCATCGTCTGCGCGTTCAAAGTTTGTGTTGAAACTGAATGACCCTAAAAGTGTTATTAAAGAAGTCAAAAGCGCAAAAAGTTTTTCAAAAATTGTTGCTGTTGCCATTTTTTATACCCCTTTTAAAATTTTATTTAATCCCATTCTGCACCTGTTACGGTGTCCATATCAATACCTTTAGTTTCACTTACTTTTCTGAACAGGGCAATAAGTGCCACAAAGAAACCAGGTACTAAAAGTGCAAATGAGACAATTCCTGTGACTGTGTTACCAATGGTAAGAGTAAACGGAAGACTTATAGAATAAGAAAGTGCAACACCTATACCGGTAACAATGAATTGTGCTGACATACACGATGAACGAAGATTTGTAGGTGAGCTTTCACCAATCATCATAATCAAAACATCGTTTGTTGTGTAGTAACTGCCTATTGCCGCACCGCAGAGAAAACCTACAATGTATGGTTCTAAGGCGAGTCGTGAACCTATAGAAAAGCCTATAAATGCTAAAAGACAGTTAAAAGCGGTAACTACTGCCGCAGGTTTTCTGCCTTTCCAGTCAGAAATAAAGCCCATTATAACCTGTGAAACAGCGAGTCCGACAGGGAACATAAATATTGCATCTGTTACAGGACCTACGCTTACTGCATTCATAACTTCTTCACCCAATGAACTGAATAAACCGTTTTCAACGTAATTCTGTGCGTAGCCATAAGAGAGTATAAGTTGGTAGTTTATAGTGCCTATAAAACCTAAATTTGCAATTGCAGAAGTAATATAAAGCCATTTTAATTGCTTGTGCTTTAAAGCGAATTTAAGTGCGTGAATTAAACCGCCCTGCGCATTTTCAGAAGATTTTTTCTGTTTCTCCTGTGCTCTTTCTTCATCTGTCAATTTTAAATAACGAAGACGGGAGTCAATAAATGAATCTGTTTCTCTTGCAGTCATAAGTGCTATAAAAGATGAAACAAGACCGATTATTGCGGGGATAAAGAAAACATTTCTCCATTCGGACGCATTTGCCATTAAAAGTCGTCTTAAAAGCGGAATAACCATAACCGACATATTCGCAATGAATTTAATTGACGAGTAAACTCTTGCACGATGCTTTGAGGGAGAAGATTCCATTATATAAACCACGTGCATATCGTGTGGAATAAAGAACTGAACTAATGCTGCACCAATAAAATATAATAATAAATTATTTGATAAGAAAATTACTAAAAGAGCAAAGCTCATACCGAATGTGTTTATAATTAAAAATTTCTTTCTGCCCCAACGGTCAGCCAAAGGTCTGTATAAAAGACCTATTGCCTGAAAAGGAACTACAAGAATTGAAAGAATGTCCAAGACACCGCCAGAGCTTTCACCAAAATTACTTAAAAGGTCGTTAGCAATTTCAGTTTTCATTAAAGTGCCTATTTGCGATGCGATTTCATCTGTACCATAAATTAGTGTAATAATGAAAACAAGATAAGCAAAATAAAAACTTTTTTTAGGTCTCTGCTTTTCCTTTTCCCATTTCCTTATTTCTTTCTCGCGTTTTATTGCTTGTTTCTTTAATTTTTCGGGGGTAAGTGTTTTTTTCAAAAAATCACTTCCAATACAAAAAAATCATTATTTTTATTATATCATTTTATTTCTGTTTAGTCAATTATAGTAATTGCTTTTAATACTTAAATATGTTAGTATATAAACAATGAATTTTTGCAATAATGAGGTTTTTTTATGGATTACAAAAACGCATCACTTTCACCAGAAGAAAGAGCAAAATCACTTCTTTCTATAATGACATTAGAAGAAAAGGTTGCGCAGATGGATATTATAAGGGGAGTTGAATTTTCAACCAAACCACACAAATTATATCACTGTGCTGTACATACAGATTCAGAAATACTTGAGGATAAATTAAAAGAAACTTTAGGTAACAGGGGTATAGGGTTTATTCACGACTGCTATTCACACCCTGTGTTTTTCAATAAATTACAGAAATTTGTTATTGAAAACTCAAGACTCGGTATTCCTTGTATGTTTACAGGTGAAGCATTACACGGTATTCTCTGGCCGGGTGCTACTGTATTCCCTGTGCCACTTGCATTAGCATCAAGCTTTGACAGAAAAAATGTTAATACAATAGGCAGAGCAATTGCAAGCGAAACCCGTGCATTAGGTATGCACGAAATTTTAGCACCTAACTTGGATGTTGCAAGAGAACCGAGATGGGGCAGAGTTGAAGAAACATTTGGTGAAGATACATATCTTTCTTGTCAGATGGCTTACCAGATTGTTACCGGTGAGCAACAGGATGGTGACATAAAAAGACCTGATGCTGTTGTTTGTGAACCCAAGCATTATTGTGTTCACGGTATTCCTGAAAATGGTATTAACTGCGCCGAGGCGCGAGTTGGCAGACGCGAAATTGAACAGAGTTATTTGCCGGTGTTTGAAACTGCAATTAAAAAAGCAGGTGCTTACAATGTAATGTCCTGCTATAATGCTATTGATGGTGAAGTCGTTTTAAGTTCAAAATATTATTTAACCGATATTCTTCGTGAAAAATGGGGGATGAAAGGTTATGTAAGAGCAGACTGGGGTTCTGTTGTAAGACTCGTAAACCGCCATTTTACTGCCGCAACTGATGAAGATGCAATTTGCGATTCGGTAAATGCAGGTCTTGATATGCAGGGTTGTTGTGATTACGATACAAAGACTTGGGAAGGTACAATTATTAAGAATGTAAAATCAGGCAGGATTCCTATGAAGCGAATTGATGATGCGGTTTTAAGAGTTCTTAAAATTAAATTTGAGTTAGGTCTTTTTGAAAATCCTTATACAGATGAAAGAATGCACGAGAGTGTAATAAGATGCGAAAAGCATTTAAGTGCTTCTCACGAAGCAGCGAAAAAGTCAATGACACTTATAAAAAATAGTGGAATTTTACCATTAGAAAAAGGCAAATATAAAAAAATTGCACTTTTGGGTCCATCTGCAAATCGCCAGAGATTAGGCGGTTACTCATCTGTTCCTGATGGTTACGAATTAAGAAGTGTACTACAGGAATTAAGAGATTTACTCGGAGACGAAGTGGAAATTGAATATTGCAACGGTTGCGGTATTCCTAAAGATTTGCACGTAGAAACACAAGAAGGGCAACCACACCTTGTTGAAGTTTATGACGAAGACGAAAAAGAGTGTATCGAAGAAGCAGTTGAAGTTGCAAGAAATAGTGATATAGCAATCATTGTCGGCGGTGACAATACCTTCACAAGTAGCGAAGGTCACGACAGAGCAGATTTAAAATTACCTGGTAAACAACGCGAGTTAATTGAGGCAGTTGCTAAAACAGGTAAACCGGTTGTGCTTGTTTTAGAAAATGGCAGAGCGGTAGATTTACAGGTTGAAAGCGGTGTATGTGACGCAATTCTACTCGCGTGGTTCGGTGGCGAAACAGGTGCAAAAGCAATTGCAGAAACACTTGTTGGTTTAAATAACCCTGCGGGTAGATTACCAGTATCTTTTCCACAGGATTCTTATAGGATTCCTTGCTACTACACAGTTCTTCCTAATAATACAGAAGTTATGTTTGAAGGTAGCAGAAGACCTCGTTACGAATTTGGTTTTGGTCTTTCTTACACTTCTTTTGAATATAGTAATTTAAAAATAGAAAAACTTACGGAACTTGATTACAAAGTAAGTGTAAATGTTAAAAACACAGGTAAAGTAAAAGGTGATGAAGTAGTACAACTTTATATAAATGATAAAGTTTCTTCAATTATTACACCACTTAAAGAACTTAAAGGTTTTGAGAGAATTACACTCGAAGCAGGTGAAACAAAGACAGTAGAATTTAAACTTGATTTCGATTCATTCAAGCTTCTTGACAGACACTTTGAATGGGTTGTAGAAGATGGAGAATTTGAAATACTTGTCGGTGCTTCATCAGAAGATATAAGACTTAAAGACACTATTACTATTGCGGTAAAATAAAATGAATGAATTAAGCGAACTTTTTAAAAATGTAAATGACAATGAAACGGTAGTTTTAGAGCAGAATAAAATTTACGATGTAAGGCAGGATGACTCATTTTTGCTTACGGGTTACTATTGTTCTAATACTGCCAAAAAAGACGAAAATCCTGACGGAACACGATTTACCGCAATTTATATTAAAGAAAAAAGAAATATTACTCTTGATGGTAACGGGGCTACTGTTTTAGTTCATGGTAAAATGACACCTATATTACTTGACCATTGTGAAAATATCACTATAAAAAATCTTACAATCGACTATGCTTGCCCTACAATGTCGGAGTTCAAGGTTTTAAAAAGTGAAAATGGTGTTTGTGATATTAAAATAAATGAAGATTGTCTTTACAGAGTTGATGGTAACGAACTTTTCTGGATAGGTGAAAACGATAAAAACGGGGAACCTTATTGGGAAGACAGTTACCACGGAAATAAGCGTCATATTAAATTTTTTGACCCGGAAACTTACGAAACTCGCGATTTCAGACGAGCGGATTTGAATTTTACAAAAATAGAAGAACTCGGAAATAATACTTTAAGAGTACATTTTAAAAATCCTGAGATTTGTTTTAAGGCAGGCACAACAATTCAGACGCGAAACATAATTCGCGACCAAGTTGGTAGCTTTTTTGAAAGATGCAAAAATCTTAAATTTATAAATCTTCGTGTGAAATTTATGCACGGTCTTGGTATGGTTTCGCAGTTTTGTGAAAATGTAAGTTTTATAAATTGTGATTTGACACCCGCAGAGCATAGAACAGTTGCAAGTACTGCTGATTTCTTTCAGTTTTCGGGCTGTAAAGGTCAGTTAGAAGTTATAGGCTGCAAGGCTTTCGGTGCACACGATGACTACATAAATGTTCACGGAACACACTTGAGAATTATAAAGAAAAATAAAAAAGAAAATTCGCTTGTTGTTCGCTTTATGCACCCTGAAAGTTGGGGTTTTCAGGCATTCGAAATTGGTGACGAATTAGAGTTTATTAAGTGGGATACTTTAAAACCATTTGGTGGAGTAAAGGTAAAGAACTTTACACGGCTTAATAGTACTGACATCAAGCTTTTTGTAGAGGGTGAATTGCCAAAGATTAAAAAGGGCAAGGATGTAGTAGAGAATACTTCGTGGACCCCTGATTTATTGGTGCAGAACTGTTCATTCGGACAAACTGCGGGTAGAGGAATACTATGTACAACACGTGGCAGAGTTGTTATTGAAAACAATAAATTTTTCAAGTTATGGGGTCCTGCGTTGCTTATTGAAGATGATTGCAATTTCTGGTTTGAATCGGGTTACACAAAAGAGATTGTTTTTAGAAATAATATAATCGACGCGTGTGATTTTGGTCCAACATTTTCTGGTGCACCTACTATAAGATATACACCTAAGGTTATGAAGAAAAAATCGAAGGAATTTGTTCACGGTAAATTGATTCTTGAAAACAACACCTTTAAAAATGCTTATGGCGATACACATCTTATTCATCTTGAATATTTAGAAAATGCCATAATCAGAAATAATGTGTTTGACAAAGAGTTTAAAGTTGAAACAATTTGTACAGGCGAAGTTGCAAATGAAAATAATATTATAAAATAATGAATTGCAAGAGATTGCCTGAATTGACACTGCGTGTCATAAATTGCAGTAAACTGCATGAAATACCCTACGGGCGTGAAATTGTTGCAATGCAATTCATGGAGCAAAGTGAGAATTTATGGCACAGCCAATTCATGATGCTGCAGCATCAATTCATAAATAAAAGAAAAGAGTAAGAATAGAAGGAGGTTATCCTTTTACTCTTGCTCTTTTTGTTTGTAATTGTGTATATTTAATTATTTCTTCTTAAAATCAAACTTTGGCATCATACCAATTTTGTCTGGTGTATGTAATGGTAACTGGTAAATATCGTGACCAGGGAATTCGTTACCTTCAACAAACAACGGGCCATCAGGTGTAAAAGCAACATCCCAACCTGCGTAACCCATTTCCGGAATTTCCTGACAAGCTTTTTTGCAAAGCTCAAGTGCTTCTTCCCAGTAAGGGAATTTAAAGCCTTTAATTGGTTCGTTTGTGAGAGGGTGATTTGTGAAGGCATTCTTTTGCTTGTCAATTGCAACCTGAGAAACAATACCTGTTTCAACATCAATAGGTGCAGTCATACCACCGCTGTTGAAGTTATCAACAAATTTACCATTACCAATTCTGAAATATGCCGCAATAATATGTGGCTCGAGTTTTAAATCTTTTCTTTTTTCAACTGGTGTTTCTAAAACAGAGTTGCCATTTTCATCTGTAACAACAGTAACAATTCTGACTGTGTTAATAGAGTGAGGGTGAACTCGGCTTACATCTTCGTGTTGAATAATAAGCTCTTCTAATTCAAAATTATCTGCTTCGTTAGATAATTTTTCATATAATTCATCGAGAGAATTGTATTCTTCAATATTGATTTTTTCAATACCTTTACCACATCCACCATCAATAGGTTTTGCCATAAAAGTAGGATGCTTTTTCATAAAGTCAATAACATCTTGTTTGTCTGAGCCAATAACCTTAATCCAGTCGCGTTTAATGTAATCGTTAAAACGAGTGTTGAATTCATCTTTGTTCATAAAGTAGTGAAGCACACTTTTATCGCAATATTTTAAAACAAATGCGTTATTTCTGCCACGAGTTAAATATGTGTCGCGTTGTTCTGGTGTGAGGTTATACATTTCAAATAAATCGTAATCCATATAACCAGCGCCGTAAAGTCTTGCACATTTCTGCATATCCATAAAAATTGCAATTCGTGACATTTTTGTTTTTTTATGAACTGAATTTATTTTTTGGAGCATTGCTTTATAGTCCATGTGTAATAATCTTTTAAAAATATAAACTATATTATTCATTACTGCACCCCTGTATGTGAAAATTAACGAGAGAATTATATCACAAAATCAAATTTAATACAATAAAAAAATAAAAGTTATTATATTTAAAAAATTTACAGAAAATTTTTAAAAAAGTAAACACCGGGACAAGTATGGTACATCTTATATGTTATAATGGAGTGAAAATGGGTAAGAATGGGCCTGAAAAAATGCCTGAATGGGTTAATAAAAATAAGGAGGGCTTTTGAATGAAAATGAGATTGAAGATACCTGAAGGTTATAGGATTTACAAAAAAGAAAATGAGATTGAACTAAAAAAAGTTCCTGACGAGTTTAAGAACGATTGTGGGAATTACATATCTTTAATTAAACGAAAAGATGAATATAACGCAGTTGTTGTTAAGCATAAAATAAAATGTCCTCATTGCGGAAGGTTTTCATCAATGTACTTTCCGGAAAATTATGAAGATGTAAATAATGAACCAATCAGAAGCGGAAAAGAAGTTGAGGATTGGCTTAATAGTAAACGCGAAGTTTTAAAAAATACTGCCGTTATGATGTCTGTAGGTAAATTTCTTAATTATTCTGATGAATACCATTGTTATAAATGTGGTAAAGTTTCAAGCAAAAGTGATAATTTTTGCGAAGTGATTATTGAAACAACTGAAACTGAATTGACAGTAAAGAGAAATTTAAAAACTTTAGGCGAAATTGCAGGAATAAACTGGACTACCGGTGAATTGTTGATAGCTTTTCCATTATATGAACAGTTAATATTTGATTTTTCAAGTGGTATAGTGCGTGTTGAATTAGTAAGCGGAAACGATGTTGTTTCAAAAGACGTAACTAATAATGAAGTTAATTTTGAAGGTGATTTATTAGTTTCTCTTATTTCTAAAAACAAAATATTAAAAAGAATGTTAGTTAAAATATTTGAAAAGATTACAAAACAAAAAGTTTTGTTTGATGTCAGTGAACTTAATTTTCATAAGTTTGTGAATCTTACTTTTTTCCAAGGATTTCCAAAAAGTTTTTATGATGCAATACCGTTCAAAGATGGTACAAATATATTAGATGGAAGTTTTAAAAAAATAGTTTACGAACTTCGTACACCTGAACAAGCTATGGATTTATTAAAAGAATCGACCTTGCCTGATTGTAAATCTATAAGAAAAATATTTACGGAAAAAAGCGGATTGTTCTTTTATATAAAAGAATGTGAAATGCTTAATGATTTTTTTGAAGATGTGAATTTGTTATGTGGAATATTGAAGAGAGAAGATGTATATCAGTTTTTAGTAAAAATACATTACTATAACATAAAATCATTTCTTGAAGATTTCAAAACCGTAGCAACTAAAAAAATGCTTGTCGGAATATCCAAAAAGATAAATACTATGACTTTTTATGCGCTGGAGTACTGTACATTAAGTGACTACGCAAAAAAACGTGAGCAAGAAAAATGGTTTTTGTCAGAAAAAGAGCGTGGGGATGACAGAAGTTACAAAGAGAGTTTTGTAGAACCCGAACTTTCAATGCCGATGCATCCGGTACCACAGAATGCGGGTGTAACAGTGCTTGGTCGCTACACTTTCAAGTGGTTAAGAACAAAAAGTGATTACACTAAAGCAAGTGAAAATTTAGAGAATTGTCTTGGAACATGGAGCGCTTCATCTTCTCCGGTAGTTGTGGTATTTTCCGGTGAAATAATGGTAGCTGCGATAGAAATAGAAAAAGATAAGGTGGTTCAGGCACGCGGACAACGAAATAAGGAGATTTCTGAAAATTCAGATTTATATAAAACAATCTGTAAGTGGTGTGCTATGCAGAAAATATCAATTGATTCGTCTGCTGTTTTAACAAGGATGTATGATGATATTCCGGATGAATTGCCGTTCTGACTGACTTGAAAAATCTTTGTCAAGAGGACAATATGTGGGTATCTCCTGTTGTATGATGATTGTATAAGATGTCATACGGAGGGATTTATTATGGAAAGTAAAGATTTTGTGATTAAAAATGGCGAATTGAAAAAATATCTCGGAGAAAATGAAGTAGTAATTATTCCGGATGGTGTAAAAAGTATTGGTGGAGAATTTTTAAACGATTATGTCGATGACAAGAAAAATCTTTTTCATTTTGCAAAATTCAGTAACATTGTAACAAAAGTAGTTTTACCTGATAGTGTAGAAACAATAAAACCGGGTGCATTCAGGGATTGCGTTAAACTTAATTCAGTTAATATCCCTGTTGGTTTAGAAGAAATAGGCGACTTTACATTCAGCGGATGTATTAGCCTTACTTCAATAAGATTGCCTTTTAGTGTTAAAAGTATTGGTGTGGCATTCAGAGGGTGTCGTAAATTAGAAAGACTCAATATTCCTGACAGTGTCAGAGTTATTTCGGCGAGAGCATTTGAAGATTGTGGCAAACTGAAAGAATTTGTGCTTTCGGGTGAAGTAACAGAATTTAAAGATAGTGTTATAGAAAAATTGTGGAATAGTATCTACGATGGGGATATTGATAGAAAAGAAAGCGAATCTGTAAGAACGGCGTTGTTGTTCTCAATACTGAAATATGCAAATAAATCTTTGTTGAAAGAAAAGCAAATTCAGGCTGAATTAAAGCAAAATAAATGGAATCTTGTAAAACACGCAATAAATAATGATGATGCAGAAATAATTCAAAAAATATTAGAGATTTACAAAATTACAAATCCTGAAGAGATTGAAGACTATCTGCAATATGCGAAAAATACAGTTGAAGTTAAAGTTTCTATTATGAATTACAAAAATGAAGTTTTTCAAAAGAAAAAAGGTAATAAAAATGATATTTTAGAAAAAGAATACAAGTTGTGAAATTTAAAAGGGAAAGTGTTTGTATGCATCTTGAAAAATTTGAGTTGCCGGTTGATAAAGAAGAAATGTTGTTAGAAGCCGGATTGCTGCAAAATGGTGGTTACATAGATAATTCATACCCTTGTGGTATATTTTCACGAAAAAATTTACGAGACCTGTATTTTAAAAATGATAACAGAAGGGGTTGTAAAAAACGTTAAGTTTTTTACAGCCCCTTTGCTCAAAATATTCTTTATACTTTTCAGAAAAATATAATCATACAAATAAAAAAGTTATCTGTAATATTCAGGATATGGTCAACTACAATGTAATCTTGTTCTGTTTCAATGTAGGACGATGTTTTACTCTAAACAACAATTTCCGCTTTGCTTCCACCGGTTTTGTCTTTGGTAACAATAATCTGTTTATCAATTCGTTGTTTTAATTCGCCAACGTGCGAAATGATACCAACAAGGCGGTTGCCCTCTGCTAAAGAAGAGAGTGCTTTCATTGCAGTGGCAAGGGATTCTTCATCAAGCGAACCGAAGCCCTCATCGACAAACATTGTGTCGAGCTTTATGCCACCAGAACTTGATTGGATTTCGTCAGAAAGACCGAGAGCGAGTGCAAGCGAAGCCTTGAAGGATTCACCACCTGAAAGTGATTTAACACTGCGCTGACTACCATTATAGTGGTCAATTACATCTAAATCGAGACCACTCTGACCTGATTTGGAGGCGGCCTCTTTACGACGTACTAAGTCGTACTGGCCATCAGTCATGATCATAAGTCTTGTGTTTGCTTTACTTATAATACGGTCAAAGTAATTCATTTGGATATATGTTTCTAACATTATTTTTTCTTTGCCAGAAAGCTGGCCATTAGCAGTATTTGAAAGTGATTTTACCCAGCTGTATTTCTTTTCTGCTTCAATCAAATCACCCGATTTCAGTTTTATGTTATCGCGTGCAGCTTTGTTGGTGCTTATACGACTGTGTATAACCTTTGCAAGAGCTTCAAGCCTTGCTTGTTCTTCTTCAAGAGCAGTAAGCTTTTCAGTTTCTTTTTCTAAATCAATATTAGTATCGTCACCGATTCGTTTAGAAATTTCTTCATTTGCAGCCTTTAAAGAAGCTAATTTTTCACCACTTTCTTTGAGCTCATTTAAAGTGTTTTCATAAGCCTTTGTCATTTGCTCAGTTTTTTCGGTGAGTGCTTCAATTTCTGCTTCTGCCATTTCCTTTGAGTCAAATGTAAGTTTTGCTTTAAGCTCCTTAATACGCTTTTCCAATGATTTATTTTCTGCCACTTTTGTTTTTACATCATCAGAGATTTTTGTGAGTTTTTCTTTTAAGATGTTTAACTCTTCTGTTTTTTGAGAAAGAAGCTTTTCTATTTGTTCTTTACGCAAAATCTTATTTTGTGCGGTCTCAATTAACTTGATTTGTTCATTGATTTTTTTATCGGTATCCGAAAGCTTTACCATAATAAGAGATTTGGTTTCTTCGGGTTTAACATCACCTAAAAGTGCATTGATTTCTGTCGTAACACTATTTTGCTTTTCGTCAAACGCACCTTTTAAATTGCCTGCTTTTATTCTTGCGTTATTTGCATTAGTGTTTGCAACTTCCGATTCACTTTGTAATGTGTCTAACTGTTCCTTTGTAGGAGCTTTTTCAGGCTTTACTACTGGTTTCGGGTGAGTGGTAGAGCCACAAACAGGGCAAGGCTCATCTTTCTTTAATGTGTCGGCTAAAATCCCTGCCTGTGCATCTAAATATAACTTATACTGCGCTTTGAATTCTGTGTCTGTCTTTTCTGCTATAGTTTGCTTTTCGTTGTAAATTTCAATTGCCTGCTTGTATTCTGTCTCTGCTTTTTCAAGAGAATCAATATTAAGCTTTAATGTGGTTAATTTATTGGCATTATCACTTAACACTTTTTTCTCGTTTTCGAGCTTGATTTTTTCTTCGCCAGCTTTCTCTAAAGCTTTGCTTTCTTTTGTAAGTGCAGCAATTTCATCTTCAGCCGCTTTTAGTATTTTTTCAGTATTCTTTTTTAATTCTCCGCTGTTACTAATAAACTTTTGGTTTTTCTGGAGAGCAGCAGATTTTTCTGAAAACTCATCGTAATCAGGCAAAAGAGCTTTTATTTCTGCCACTTGTTCACCCAATTTTTTAATTTCAGGCTTCTTTTTCTTTTCGCTTTCTGCTTTTTCAGAAAGAGCTTTTTGTTTCTCTGTTTCTGTTTCAAGTTCTGTTTTGTTTTTCTCAAAATCTGCCTTTGCAGAAATAATATCCTTTGCTTTGTTTACAGAAAGTTTAACGGCATCTAACGATTTTTGAAGATTTTCTTTATTTTTCTCTATAGCTTGCTCTGTCTTTTCATCATCTGAAATAAGCTTTTCGAGAAGTGTGAGTGTATCCTCAATGGTGATATCACCATTTTTGGCTTTTGTAACCTCTATGGAGTCAGTATTATCATCATCGCAAACGATACCATTGATATACTGTGAAATACTTCGTCTTATAGCATCACACTCATCTGAAAGCTTGCCACTTTCTCTTTTTAATCTATCTTGCATATTCTGGTAAGTTTCTGTCTTAAAGATATGACGGAATATTTCCATTCTTTCCTTTGTTGGAGCAATTAGTAATTTTAAGAAATCGCCTTGTGCAATCATTGCAATCTGGCGAAATTGATCACGGTCAATGCCGATGATATCTTTAATTGCGTTATCAACATCTTTGATTTTAGTAATAATCTTACCATCAGGGTAGATTATTTCAGCATTCGCTGATTGCTTTGTAGTGCCACCACCGCGTTTGGCTTCACGCTCATATTCGGGGTTGCGTTTTACTGTGTATTCTTTATCGCGATAGCTGAAAACAAGTTCTACCTCGGTAGGTGTAGATTCATCAGCATATTTTGAACGAAACATTGAAACCTCGCGGTTTTTACCACTTGGCTCCCCGTAAAGTGCATAGGTGATTGCATCGAAAATTGTAGTTTTACCCGCACCAGTATCACCTGTGATAAGGTAAAGTCCATTTGTGCCGAGTTTGTCAAAATCAAATTCAGTAACACCTGAGTAAGGACCAAAAGCAGAGATTTTAAGTTTTAATGGTCTCATTTATTTGTCCTCCCAGATTTGTTCAATAATATTGGCAATAAATACCGTTTGCTCTTCATTTAAAGGTTGTCCGTTCTGAAGCTCATAGAATTCGCTGAAATGCTCAAACGGAGTTTTTTCTTTTACATTTTCTGTACCATTTATTTCATTTGTAGTACGGGTTCTTTTGTTATCATAATCAAGCTTCATAATATTTTTGTAAATAACACGAAGCTTAGTGAGTACATCGGGGATATCGTCTTCATCTGTTAAGGTTATGTGCATGTAATCTTCGTTATAGCTTGTATTTTCCCAGAAGCTTTTTAATGTAAGCTCATCGTAAGTGCCTTTGATTTCAACCATATCGCGTTTTGGAATAAGCGGAATAAAATTAAGTGCAATATCACCCTTTGCATTCATTTCGACAACTGTTACACTTTTATTATCATTCGCTTCGGAGAAAGAATATTTCAAAGGTGTACCACTATAGCGGATGTATTCATTGCCACCGCATTTCTGACTTCTGTGAATATGACCGAGTGCTACGTAATCAAAATCGGCGAAAACAGATGCGTCAACATTGTCAGAACCACCAACCGTAATATCTTCAGATTCAGTACGGAGTGCTCCTGTCACAAATTGATGAGTGATTAAAATATTTCGTTTTGAAGTATCAATATTCATAGCATCAACTGCAACTTTTACCGCGTCGGTGTAAGACGTGATTTCATTGTCGGGGAAAAATCTTCTTACATTTGTTGGCTTGATAAATGGGAGCATATACACATTGATTTCGCCGAAATTATCAGTCATAGAAACTGGTGCAATCTTGCCATTATACACAGGTGACATATAAATGCCACTTTTGTCCATAAGGCGACCACCAAAAGCGATTCGTTCAGCAGAATCGTGGTTACCACTGATTACAAATACCTTTAAATCATACTTTGACAAGCGAACTAAAAAATCGTCAAATAATTCCACCGCTTCGGCAGAAGGTACTGATTTATCGTAAACATCACCTGCGATAATGATACCATCAGGTCTTTGATCGTCAATGATATTGATGATTTTAGTGAGTATAAATTCCTGGTCCTCGAGCATTGAAAATTCGTTTACGCGCTTACCTAAATGAAGGTCTGATAAATGTATGAATTTCATTTTGACTTTTTCCCTTACAAAGTTTTTATATAATTTACTATATCATATTATATCACGGATTTTTTTGTAACACAATGATATGTTAATAATAGGTGTATCATCTTGACAATATTACATATTATGGTATAATCTCTATTATGAAGGAGGATGTTTTTTATGAAAAGAAACATTTTTAAGGTTATATCTCTCGTAATAGCACTTTCAATGGTATTTGGTCTTATGCAACTTCCTGCAAGTGCTGCTACAATTGATTACAAAATTACTAATCCTTACGAAAGTGTAAATCATCTTCTCGGTAATGATGACAATCACTATAAAACAAATCTTCATACTCATTCAACATATAGTGATGCAACTATTCCTTTAACTGAAATGGTAAAGGAACACTACAATCAAGATTTTGATGTTCTTGGAATAGCAGACCACGGTGTTATTGGTAAGGAATGGGATGAACAACCAACTCTTATTCCGCTTTACCAGTATAATCCTTTAATAGGTAATAAACAAGGTCACTTTACAACTGAAGAATATGAAGCAATTCTTGCAGGTACATATTCTGACGGAACAACGCGTACAACTCAGCGTGGTTTACAATGTCTTACAGGTGCCATTGAAGGAAATATGCTTGTTTTACAAAAGAACCATGTAAATGGTTACTTTATGAATGATGACAGAACTGAAGGTTTTCTTGGTAATGAGGGCGACTTTGATACAATTATTCGTATGATTGAAGAAGCAGGTGGTGTTTCACATATTAACCACCCTGGCGACTGGCTTAGCTCTGCAAATGGTGAGCTTGTTTACGATGAAAATGGAGATCTTTTGTACACACCTAATGGTGAGGAAATGACAGTTGGTTACCAGATTGCAACTGACCCAGGTAATGTTCAGTTCTTTGCAAGCTTTTTACGCCAATATGATTCCTGTCTTGGTATTGAGGTTTACAATGCTTTCGACCGTCCGACAAGAAGTGACCGCATTCTTTGGGATGAGCTTCTTAAAGTAATTATTCCTGAAGGCAGAAATGTATGGGGATTTGCTAACAACGATGCTCACACCAACGAAGATGTTGACACCTGCTTTATGGATTTCATTTTACCTGAATATTCGGAAGCTAATATGCGAACAGCTATGGAAAACGGTACATTCTTTGCGGTTTCCAGATACGAATGGGGTGACAGAATCGGTACAACAAAAGAATATCCGACAGTTACAAGCATTAAAGTTGACGATGTAAATGATACAATCACAATTACTGGTAAAAATACTGATTCTATAAAATGGGTTGCAGACGGTGTTTATATTCAGGAAGATACAATTTCTGTAAATGGTGTTTGTACATCAACAATCAAGCTTCAGAATTATACTGGAGATATAAGCTGTTATGTTCGTGCAGAGCTTAATGGTGCGGGTGGCAGAACACTTACACAAGCATTCGTTTGTGATGATGGTAATATGGATGAACTCGTTAACAGAACAGATAAACTAAATCTTCCAGCATTGGACTTTGTTGGTGCTTTCCGTAAAATACTCAAAACAATTTTAAGTTTGTTTACAGGAGTTATTGCTCCTAAAATTTCTCAGTAATTTTAATATAATAGATTAAACACAAAAAGACGATTCTTCGGAATCGTCTTTTTGTATTTGTGTGTGGGTGAGATTAAAATTAGACAAATCTAAAAATTCTAAGTTGTGATTTTCACTAAGTTTTATTATTTGACTTAGTACAAAATGCTGATTTTCTGAAAAAACAAAAAATTTTGTGTAGCTTTTGTCGATTTTCGTCATATATAAATGAGGGGTAAACCTTCATATTAAAAATACAGGATGGGTTTTATGAGTTCAGTAGTATATGATGTGGCGAAAAAAGATGAAATAAAGGCAAAAGTCATTAAAATTTTAAATGATAATGAAATATCTTTTGAATTAACAAATTGTTGTGGCTGTGAAAAAATTTGTATTGATTTGAATGGTGAAAATGAGCGTTGCAATAAACCTTGTTGCAGTGAAGATATTATTGTTCAGACAAGTAACAAGGATGTATGTAGAATACATCCAAGTGAAATTATTTACATAGCAATAGAAAACAGAAAATCTGCTGTTTATGTTGACGGAAAACGAATCGAAACAAATCTTTCTTTAGAGTATTGGAAAGACACGCTCAATCCGAAAATATTTGCTCAACCACATAGCAGTTACCTTGTGAATCTTTGCTATGTTGAAGAAGTAACAAAAGATTTTGTTAAAATGAAGTGTAAGGGTAAAGAATATTTAGTTTATACATCAACAAGAAAAGTCAGCGATTTCAAAAAGGCGTTTTTGGAGTTTGGTAAATGATGTGAGTTAGAAATATTGACATTCTTAAAATACAAGAGTATAATCAAGAACATAGTTACAAGAAATTACTTAAAGGTAGGTGGACGAAATGACAATGAATATGATGTTACGAAACAGAGATGCCATTTTGTCCATTTGCGATTGATGTAATATATCTTTCTGTAAATATAAAAGGCATCTCCGTTTCGGAGGTGCCTTGATTTTTTATAAGAGAAATATTGAAAAGGGGGATAAGAAAATGCAATTAGCAAACTACGGTATGCCGACACTTATAGAAACAAAAACTCTTGAAGATTGTGCAAAGCTTTGCACAGAGTTGGGACTTGATTTTATTGAGCTTAATATGAATCTGCCACAGTATCAGCTTGATAAAATTGATGTGGAGTATTTCAAAAGCATTGCTGATAAATACGGTATCTATTACACAATTCACCTTGATGAAAATCTGAATATAAGCGATTTCAATCCTTATGTTGCTGAAGCTTACCAAAAGACTGTTGCTGACACTATTGAAATTGCAAAGCAACTTGATATTAAGGTTTTGAATATGCACATGGCAAAGGGAGTATATTTCACCTTACCTGACAGAAAAGTGCATCTCTTCTCTGAATACAAAGAGAAGTACTTTAAAAGTATTATTGATTTCAGGAATATGTGTAAAAATGCTATAGGTGATACTGACATGAAAATCTGCATTGAAAATTGTGAAGGATATGAGGAATTTCAAAAAGAAGCGATTGAACTGCTTTTAGAATCTAACGTTTTTGCTTTAACTTTTGATGTGGGACATAATCACGGCATAGGCGGTACGGATGAAGATTTTATATTAAAACACAAAGACCGCCTGAATCATATTCATTTACACGATGCAAAGGACAGAAAAAATCACCTTGCACTCGGTACAGGTGAAATGGATATTCAAAAATATATAAATCTTGCAAAAGAGCAAAATTGCCGTGTGGTTTTAGAAACAAAAACTATTGACGGATTGAAACAGTCTGTTGAATGGTTGAAAGGATGTTAAGAATGATAAGGAAAGCAACACATAACGATATACCTGCAATAACAGAATTATATCGTGAGCAATTCAGAGAAATGTCAAAACTGATACCTGATTTCATAAAAGAAGGCGACCAAAGTATAGAGTTCCTTGAAAAAACGGTTTCAAATGATGATTCTGATATTCTTGTTTACGAAAACGATGGTACAGTTGTTGGTTTCATTCTGCTTCAGGCAAAGGAAAGACCTGATTTTGACTTTATGCTTCCCGGTAAATATTGTTATATAATGGATGTAATTGTAACGGAAGTTCATAGAAATAATGGCTTCGGTACAGCTCTTATGAATTCAGCAAAAGACTGGGCAAAAGAGCAAAACTGCAGTTTTATAAATCTTGATGTTCTTACCACAAATACTAATGCTATTTCACTTTATGAAAAACTTGGTTTTATTCCCAAAGCTCAGGAGATGTATTGTAAATTATAAAAGAAGTTTAAGGTGATATGAATGAGTAGTTTTGGATTTTTAAATGATTTTGATATTTTGTCTGATAATGCAATCACTCTTAAAATTTCCCAAAAATATAAAGGCGACAATGAGTTATTACCATTCTACTATTATGATATTTATGTAGATGAAACTGTGGTAGGTAAAATCAGTATTCGTATAGGTAACAATTATCATTCATATTACAACGGACATATCGGCTATGAAATAGATAAAGAATATCGTGGTAACAATTATGCATACAAAGCGTGTAAACTTGTGTTGCAGGTTGCAAAAGCACACGGAATGGGTGAATTGATATTGACTTGTGATGAAAGCAATATTGCTTCATATAAAACAATTGAAAAACTCGGTGCTCAGCTTATTGAAATAGTAAAACCACCAAAAGATTATTTTTCATATCGTGAGAATATGGAGAAACAAAGGATATATAAATTATGTTTAGAAAAATGACGGAAAGTGATATAGAAAAGGTTGTACCGCTTTATATTGAATATTACAACAATAAAGAAGATGCAGAATGGACAAGCGAAACTACATATAAAAGAATACATCAGGTGTGGAGTAGAGAAGATTCATATTGTTTAATATGGGAAGATAGTGAAGAAATCGTTGCTTTTGCTATGGGATATTTCGAGCAGTATGACGATTGCTTTGCATACGATTTAGTTGAAATCGTTGTTGCAACGCATTTGCAAAACAAAGGCTATGGTACAAAGTTTATGCAAGAGTTAGAGGCTTGCGTAAAAAATGAAGGTGCAATGCTGATTCAGTTACAAGCAGTGAATGATGATTTGCATAATCACTTTTACGGAAAACTTGGGTTTAAAGATGCATCTAATTTAGTCCTAAAAACGAAGATGTTGTAAAAAAACAATTTAAACCATTTTTTACATATACACTTATAATCAGTTGCATTTTATTTAGAGAATAGAGAAGAGGTAATAAATAATAGATAATAGTACAAAAAGAAAAGTCGCATAAAAATGCGACTTTTCTTTTTGGTGCGGTTGTTCTCAACGGATTCGAGAAACTAAACATAAAACATCCGACAATCCACATATATTTCTACCGTATCAAAGCGGCACATTGGTGTTTTCAAAAACAATGAAATAAAATGTATATACAAGATGAGTTGTATATACAAAAAGAAGGGTTACAGAAAGCATAAATGAAAATATAATTTACAACTAAGTGGTATTGGCGGCAGAGAGATTAAATTCTCCCTGTCGCCGCTTTTTGTTAGAGTCAATTTGTAATGGGACGATTTTGGTGCATAAAATTTCATTTTCTCTTGTGAATACGCTCGACTTATGTTATAATAAGTCAAAAGAGGTGATATTGTGCTGAATTATGAGAGATTGTCAGATGAAATTTCTGCGCGAATAAAGAACGATAGAGAAAACGGTTTTGCCGGAAATCTCGCATTTAACGAAGTTAATGTGGTTCGCCGTGATAGCAACAAGGATAAAGCCAATATCATTCGCACGGCTTTTATTCGCGATATTGATAAAATCATTCATTGTCCGTACTACAATCGCTATGCCGATAAAACGCAAGTTTTTTCGTTCTATAAAAACGACGACATCACCCGACGTGGACTTCATGTTCAGCTGGTATCACGTATTGCTAGAACCATTGGTAAAGCGTTGGGATTAAACCTTGATTTGATTGAGGCCATCGCGCTTGGTCACGATATTGGTCATACTCCTTTTGGTCACGCCGGTGAAGAGTTTTTAGATGAACTTTTGTTTGAACACATCGGTAGACATTTTAGCCACAATATTCACTCTGTTAGAGTGCTTGATAAAATCTTCCCCTATAACATTTCACTTCAAACACTTAATGGTATTGCTGCACATGATGGCGAAATGGAACTTTCAGAATATTATCCTGTGCCTCTTGATACCTTTGAAGAATTTGACAATCAAATTGAGAATTGTTACATTGACAAGAAAAATGTTCGCAAATTGGTTCCCGGCACTCTTGAAGGTTGCGTGATGAGAATATCCGATATTATTGCTTACTTGGGTAAGGATCGTCAGGATGCAGAAAAAGCGAACATCCTTAAAACCGATGCATACGAAGAATGTGCCATTGGCACATACAACGCTGAAATCATTAACAATTTAATTGTGAATATTATCGAAAACAGTTACGGCAAGCCGTATATCAAAATGGATGCTGAACATTTTGAGGCTCTTAAAAAAGCCAAATCTGATAATTATGAGTTGATTTATAAAAATGATATAGTTAAAGCAGAAACTCATAATATTGTTCGCCCTATGATGCGACAAATGTATGAAAGACTTTTATCAGATTTGACTTTTGGCAAAAACGATTCGCCAATTTTTACTCATCATATAGACTATGTAAACAAGGCGCATTATAAACGAGATATACCATACGAGCAAACCGAGCCTAATCAAATTGTGGTAGATTATATTGCTAGTATGACAGATGATTATTTCACTGATTTATATGCCTATCTATTTCCTGAAAGTGAATTAAATATTATATATAAAGGATATTTCGAATAATATTTTGGAGGTTATGAGATGCAAAACTATAAAATAACAATGGATAATCCTGATGGTACATTCGAAACCGTTTGGGAAAAGAAAACTACTGAAGAAACTATGACCGAAGAGTTCTACAAAGTTATAAAAGCGCAACAAAAAGCTCGAAAAGCTGACCCCACCATTGAATGGCGTGTAATCAGAGTGTTTGACGAGTTAGGACACCAAATACGTCAAGAAAGCTAATTTGTATTTATTAAAAATTTGAGGCTGGTGGTTTTAATGTTCTACTTCTCTAAATCAAAATACTGCCTGGCATGGCAGTGCCCAAAACTTTTATGGCTTTCCAAATACAAACCGGAATTAAAACCGGAAGATCCATCGCTACAAGCAAAATTCGACGAAGGTAACATTATTGGCGATATGGCAATGGGTTTGTTTGGAAATTTTACTGAAGTGACAACCTTCAAAGAGGATGGTAGGCTTGATCTTAATAAAATGCAACAGCTTACCAAAGAGTGTATTGAAAATGGTACCCAAAACATTTGCGAGGCTTCATTCAACTATGATGGCCTCTACTGTGCTGTGGACATTTTACATAAAGAAAAAGATGGTTATGCCATTTACGAGGTTAAAAGTTCAACCGGCGCAGCACATATCTATACCGTAGATATTTCGTATCAAAAGTATGTTTTGGAACATTGTGGCGTTAAAGTTACCGGTACATATTTAATTTGTATTGATTCCGACTATGTTCGCGGTAAAGAATTAGATATCCATAAATTCTTTAAGATTATTGATTTATCGGCAGAAGTGAACGATGAAATACAAAACGTGCCGTCTCTTCTCAAAAAAGCAGAACAAGTTTATGCTTCGAAAGAGGAACCAAACCGCGATTTGGGTATGCATTGCCGTGATCCTTATGAGTGCGTTTATTGGGGATATTGTTCTAAGCATTTACCGACGCCAAATGTATTCGATCTTTACAGAATTGGATTCAAAAAAGCTATTCAATTTTATAGTGAAGGTAAAACCTCATATCGTGATGTTATCTTTGATAGTCGAATGACCAATCCAAAACAACTACGACAAATATTACATCATATCAATAAACAAGATGATGAGGTTAATAAAGATGGTATCAGGGATTTCTTGGATACACTTTCCTATCCCATATACTTCCTCGACTTTGAAACCATACAACCGCTTATTCCACAATTCGAAGGCACAAAACCATACGCACAAATCCCGTTCCAGTATTCATTGCACTATATAGAATACGAGGGTGGTCCTCTGCTTCATAAAGAGTTTTTAGCGGAATCGGGCACCGATCCCCGTCGTGCTATAGCCGAACGTCTTTGCGAAGATATACCAATGAATGTATGTGTAACTGCATATAATAAGGCATTTGAGTGTACCCGACTTAAAGAACTTGCGGAATATTTCCCGGATCTTGCTGAGCATCTTTTGAACATTGAAAGCAATATCAAAGATTTGTTAACTCCGTTCCAAAGCGGATATTATTACAACAAAGCAATGGGTGGCAGTTTCTCTATTAAAAGCGTTTTGCCCGCTCTTTTCCCTGATGATCCCGCTCTTAATTATCACAATCTTGAGCAGATCCACAATGGTGGCGAAGCAATGAGCATTTTCCCTAAAATTAAAGATATGACCCCGGAAGATGCTGCGACAACACGACACAATTTACTAAAGTATTGCGAACTTGATACCTACGCAATGGTTAAGGTGTGGGAAAAGTTGCAAGAAGCGATTCGCTAAATATAATGCACCAAAAATGTCCCGTTGTTTTTTGTAGAATCAAAACTGAAAAAATATTATTACAGTTTTGATAGGAGAAATTAGTATGTCATTAAGAGAAAAAGTAACCGAAGCGATGCTAACAAACACCCCCATACCTAACAGCAAAGTAGATGCCAAAAGAAAATTTTATTATGCCAGTTATGAAGATAATCTGTTTTGCCCGTTAGGCGAGCAAGCGCTTAAAGCTTATGACAATGGTAGTGGTGCGGAAACACGTCCTACTGAAAAAATGGTGAAAGGACAGAAAGTTATTAGTCCCGCAAAGATGGCAAGTATTGCATCGTCTTCAGCGATGACGTTTAACTTATTGGGAAACGAACCGGCAACTATTTTGACGGATGATGTTTTGCCGCACGGCACGTATAATGTGCAATACGAAAAGCAAATGTATACCGTTAAAAAAGGTAGCAATCCCGCAAATCTGGATGCATTTTTAAGTGACGAGGACGATAAGACGGCAATTTTCTGTGAAATGAAATTGCTTGAATGGTTAGGAAATCCCTCTTGTCTAAAAGAGGCATATCTTAATAAAGACTATTACTTTGCTGCCGATTATGCTAACATCGGATGCCCCATTGATGCATATCAAACCTTTAGTGATGTTATAGCACAACTAATAGATAGAAACAAACTTACTAATGCGGGTTATCGTTCTATCTTTAAGCGCTACGATGTATGGCAAATGCTAAAACACCTTTTGTCGATTTACAACTATACATCATTTGCAACTCAAAATGCCGTAAATACATTTAGTGCAATTCCTTCTATGGCGGGAAAATACAATCGCGTTATCTTAGCCAACGTTGTAAATGAGTTCCCGGCAGAACTTATTGAAGATACCTCTGTTCGCGAAGAGTATTTGATAGCAATGCAGGAAGAACGCGAAGAAGCTCGGTGCTTCATAGACGTTATTATGAATAGTGAAATTCCGCATTTATTTGATAATAATTGCAATTCAGGAATTGAAATGAAATACATTACCGCAAAAACATTTGCGGACAGTCTTGATATGACTGATACCAAAAGAAAATATCTAAAGCGATATTTTGAATAAAGGAGACATCAAAATGGATAATTTGGAACCTAAAAAATTAGCTCTTATTCGCATATGGCAGATTTTTCATAAATACAGCGACTATGATCATCCTCTAACACAGGATGATATTGCTGAGCATTTGGAATCCGATTACGGTATCGTAATCGAGCGCAAAGCAATTAGCCGCAATATTTCTCTTTTGAAAGAAGCGGGAGTGGATATTGAATCTCGCCGTGCAGGAAGTTACTTGGAAAGTAGAGAGTTTGAGGATTCCGAATTAAAACTTTTGATTGATGGCGTTTTGTGTAGCCAACACATTAATCCCCGCCATTCATCTGATTTGATAGAAAAATTGTGCGGACTTTCCAATAAATATTTCCGTTCGCACGTTAAGAATATTCACTCGGTTGGCGATTGGAACAAAACCGAAAACAAGGCATTGTTTTATAATATTGAAATGGTTGACACCGCTATTGAAGAAGGCAAACAACTACAATACGACTACAACAAGTATGGTCTTGATAAAAAGTTACACAAGTCATCTTTTCAACGTGTCACGCCATATCAATTGATTTTACATAACCAAAAATACTATTTAATGGCACATAGCACTTATTGGGGTAATATGGTCTTTCATAGATTAGATCGAATCAGTAATATGCAGTTCTATGATAAGCCGGCAAAACCCATCCGTGATGTTGAGGGTTATGAGAGCGGTATTGATTATAAGAAGATTGCTTCAACTATGCCGTATATGTATACCGATGAACCGGAAAGAATTCAGTTTATCACATCAGTCGGCATCATTGACCAAGTAATTGACTGGTTCGGCAAAGATATTAAGATTGAAAATACAGATAATGAAAAAGAAGTTATCGTTACTTTACAGGCAAGTCCTTCAGCTATGGAACACTGGGCAATGCAATACTTGAATTATGTAGAAGTGCTTGCGCCGGAGCACTTGAGGAAACGAATTATTGATAATTTAAGCGATGCGCAAAATAAATACAAAAAGTAATTTTCTTGGTGTGATTTAACAACATCAAATTAGAAAGGAATAAGGAAATGGAAATTATTAATTCTGGAATAAAGCTTGACACGATATTGGTTGGTAATATTGCAGGAGAATTTAATATTCCCTCATACCAACGCGGATACCGTTGGGGCGTTGACGAAGTAACAAGGTTATTGGATGATATTTATGAAAATGGACATAAAAGTTATTGTTTGCAACCTATAGTTGTCAAAGAAAATAACGGTAAATATGAACTTATAGATGGACAACAGAGACTTACGACCCCTTTTATATTGCTACAATATATTAAAAGAGAGGCAAACATTCCAATAAATTCAAAATATCAATTATCATATGATATTAGAGATAAATCCGGGGAATACCTATCTGACATTCGAGAGGATATTGCAGAGGATAATATCGACTTTTTTCATATGTATCAGGCATATAAAACTATTGATAAGTGGTTTGAAGAACGTGAAGACAAGGTTGTTGCTGCATTTGATATCTATAGTTTTCTTTCCAAATATGTGAAAATCATTTGGTATGAGATTCCTGCAGACAGCAAGGATGCCATCGATTTGTTTACTCGCTTAAATATTGGAAAAATCCCCCTTACGAGTGCAGAACTTGTTAAGGCGATGTTCTTGACCGAAACCAACTTAGATGTCAATGGTAAAAATATTGAACTGAAGCAAAAATTACACGAGGCTAAGCAAAATGAAATATCCACACAATGGGATATAATCGAAAAGGAACTTCATGATGAGAGCCTTTGGAATTTTCTTACTAACAGTGGTGGTGATAAATACAAAACAAGAATAGATTTGGTTCTTGATTTGATTTCAGAAAAGCCTGATGATTGCAGAGAAAAGTATTATACATTTTTTTATTTCGATTCGCTTCGTAAAGCGGGAAAGGAATTAAGCAAGGTTTGGCAAGAAATTCAGCATACATTCTTATTGCTGAAGGATTGGTATGAAGATCACGATTTATATCACAAGATAGGGTATCTTATTGCATCCGAATACAAAGATGGCAACTTGGCTAATATCTTTAAAATGTCAAAAGGAAAAACAAAGACACAATTTAAGGATGAATTAGATGCACTAATAACTGAGAGCATAAAAATCGATGGAAATTATGCTGATTTAGAATATACAAAAGCTCAGGATAGAGAGCGTATAACTAGACTTTTGCTGTTATTTAATGTTGAATCAGTATATGAAATTGATAAAAAAACACAACGGTTTCCATTTAATCAGTATAAGTCATTTACGTCAGGTAAGGTTGTGTGGAGCCTAGAGCATATTCATGCTCAAAACTCAGAAGGCTTAAAAACACAGGAACAATGGAAATTATGGCTTGAAAAGCATATGGCCTCTGTAAGAGCTATTGCAAATGATAAAGTGGAATTGTTAAAGGAAATGCAAGATGCTATAGACAGTTCTAAACTTATTCGTGATGAGTTTAATAAAATTTCTCAAAAGGTTTATGATGTGTTGACAGCAAAAGGTGATGTGTCAATCCATTCAATTGCAAATCTTGCTTTGTTAAATACGGCAGACAATGCAGCACTTAATAACGCTACCTTTGATGTTAAGAGAAATGAAATTATTCGTATGGATAAAGCTGGTCAATATATTCCTTTCTGTACGAAAATGGTATTCTTGAAATATTATACTCCTTCAGAAAGTAATCAACTTCATTTTTGGGGAATTGAAGATCGTATAGCCTATGTGGAAAATATTAATAGGGTATTAAGCAAGTATCTAGATGAAAAAATTTATACCGATGACAAGACAAAAAGCGTTGATACGGAAGGAGATGAGCAGTGATGAATGGTGATTTGCAAACTGCAAAGTTACACACTTTTATTGATATTTTTTCGGCTGAGTTTTCTATTGAGGATGAGAAAGTTCAATTAAGTGAGATTGTTATTCCCAAAATTCAGCGAGATTATGCACAGGGTCGAAATGAAGCAGATGTTTTTAGAGTTAGAAAGCGTTTCCTTGCTGCATTAAAAGAAGCGGTTGTTTCTCAAAATACAACATTAGATTTTGTGTATGGCGACATTGATGAAAATGGCAGAATGACTCCTTTAGATGGTCAGCAAAGACTTACAACACTCTTTTTATTGCATGTATATGCTGCTAAAAAGGAAGGGATTGATTCTAAGGAGTGTGAATTTTTAAATGATTTCACTTACGAAACACGATACAGTGCAACAGAATTCTGCTCATTTTTGGTTAATGAGTACAAACCATCATTTGAAAAAGTTTTAAGTGAAGAAATTGTTGATCAATCTTGGTTTCCTTTGGACTGGCAAAAGGATCCGACTATTAGTTCGATGTTAGTAATGCTTGATGCTATTCACGAATGCTTCGCTGATGTGCCAAATATTTGGTATAGACTTAAAGAAGGCGCAATATCCTTTTATTTCCTTTTGATTAAAGATATGGGACTTACGGATGAATTGTATATTAAAATGAATTCACGAGGTAAGCCACTTACCCAGTTCGAACATTTAAAAGCGGAATTAGAGCGTACTATTCGTGAAATTGATAAAGATTTAGCCGAGTCTATTATGAGTAAAATCGATAAAGAGTGGACGGATTTGTTGTGGAAATATCGAAGTGACGACAACATAATAGATGATGAATTTTTAAGATATTTTCATTTTATATGCGATGTTGTATGTTATCAATTAGGTGGAACTCCGCAAGGCAAAAGTGATGATGAATTTGATTTGTTGTATGAATACTTTTCTAAGGATTCGAAAAATGCTGATGCTAATATTCAAAAATTCGTTTCCATGTTTGATTGTTGGTGCGATTTAGGAAGTGATTCTCCTAGTGAGTTTATTGGTAAATTCGTATCTAAGGAACACGAAACTGGTAAAGTTTGCCTTAATACAGTAGATATTTTTGAAGACTGTCTTAGGAATTATGGTGAAGTACTTGGCAATGGCAACAGAAAATTTCCTTTAAACGGCATAATTCTTTTGTTTGCTACTATTACATATTTGCAAAACAAAGATAGTGTTACTGAGGAAGAATTTGTTCGTCGCTTGAGGATAGTTAACAACCTTGTTCTAAACTCCGAAGATGAGATAAGCGATAGTGAAAACAGAACTAGCGGTAATAGAATGCCTGCAATCTTGCAACAGGTTGAAAAAATTATAATTTCCGGTATTGTTGATACAGAAATTGATAAGGCGTTGAATGCTATCCAATTAAAAGAAGAAATCGAAAAGATAGCTTGGCTCGAAAACAATCAAGATAAAGCTGAAGCACTGTTTGAACTTGAGGATCATGAATTGCTTCAAGGTCAAATATCTATCGTTGGTTTGGATGATACATCACTTTATCCAAGATTTAAATCATTGTTCGAATGCGATTGGGATTTGGTTGATTGTGCTTTAATGACAATCGGCTTATATGCGCAGAGCGAGACTACGAAAAGGTATCAAATTGGTTCTGGTTCTCGAAGGAATATAACATCTTGGAGAAATTTGTTCCATAAGAGCCAAAGTAATATTAGTGGCGGACATTTTGATAATACTAAGAAGATTCTTTGTGAATTGCTTAGTAAGAATGTTACATTTACAGACGATTATTTGAAGAATTTAATTAAAGATTATGTCGCATTGTGTGAAAGCAAATCAGAGTATCCGCTTCAATATTACTATATAAAATATCCTCATTTTAGACCTGGAAGTCATGGTAAATATTATTGGGCAGAAGGAATTGATAAAATTTACGAACTATCTGTATTGTTGACAAAAAGCCAACCTTCTGAAAGTTCATATCAACCTTTCCTTAAAACAATTGATGATGAACATTTATCCAGTGAATACAGAGGCAGGCATATTATCCTTGAGAATATTTATATCTCCTGCGTTAATGATGCATATGTAGTTTTCAGAAATGATAATGATGAGGAAGTTTATCGTATTGATATTTCTCAAAACGATGATGGCATTGACACTGAAAACAGATTGGAAAAGTTAAGAAATCTTTATAATGATATTTTGGCAATAAACAACAAAGAAATATAAGAATTTATTAAAGGAACCGCAATTCAAAAAAGAACTGCGGTTCTTTTTTTATGCCCTTTTGTTATGCACCATTTTTGGGATATAAAAATTGATATTATATCTGCGTAACCCACCCTTACTATACACTTTTTTAGAAAAACGGAGGAACAAAATATGGAAAATTACAAATTAACAATCGAAGATGGCGTAATTACTTGGGTCGAGAATGCAGATGAAAACGGCAATCCCATTGAAGGCATCTTGTATATCCCCAAAGAAGCCGTTGCTTTCCACCCCGACGCTTGGATTTTTCTTGACACTAATGCAGATAGAATTGTGGTTGACGAGGAAAACCCTGCCTTTTCTTCTGCACACAACTGCCTTTTAAGTAAAGATGGAAAAACACTGATTAAGGCTTGTAAAAATAGCGATGTTTCGAAATTAACTTTTCTTGAAATTATTGGTCGAGATGCATTCAACGATTTGAATGAAGAACGTGAAGAGTTTATTTTTCACATTCCTGGTGGTGTAAAAATTTTGGATTATCGTGCATTTGCCATAAACGCACGCAATGTTAAAATCGTTGTTCCTTCCTCCGTTCGTGCTATTGGTGCTTTGGCATTTATGATACATAGTGATAGCACACATATCATTTTTGAAGGTGATGCAGAACTTGAAGTTGGTGCTTTCGGAACGGAGTTGGAGGCGAAGGATTCTGATATTGAGGTTTATAACTCAATGCCTTCTATTCTTTATCCCAAAAAAGAAAAGCTGACTGTTACTTGCCCTAAAGACTCCAAAGTTTATCGTTATTGCAAGAAATACGGAATTAATGTATTGGGCGAAACAACAAATTAAAATACGAGGTGCCATAAATGAGCAAGAAAAATACAAAAAAGAATGAAAACGATGTTGTATTAGCTGCAAAGCAGAAGTCTAAGTTTTTCGAAGAATACTACGCTAATCTTCAAACAATCCAAGACAAGCTTACGATTGAAGAAATAAATATTATGGCGAAAGCTCTTGAAGTTGCTACCATTCAAGCTAAAGAGCGAGAGGCCGAAAAACACAGAGAAGAAATTGCTGCAAAAGAACGTGCCGTAAAGGAAGCCGAACGCAAGAAAAGAGAGAGAGAAGAAAAACGACGCGCCGCAAAACTTGCCCGTGAAGAAGCAATTAAACACAGAGAACACGTAAAAAGTGTTACTTGTATGGACCTTCCTCTTGACTTTTCAAATGCTTTTGAGGGCAATAACGAAATTTGTGAACACGTGGAGTCTGTTGCAGATGGTCTTATTGCCTCTCTCGATAATTTGGGTGCTGTTGATATCGAGTATATTTCCGAAGTCACCGGAATTGATATGAAAGATATTATCAAGGAATTGGATGGTGCTATATATCAAAATCCTCTTACTTGGAACGAATGCTGGTACAAAGGGTTTGAAACAAGTGATGAATACCTTTCGGGTAACATACTCTACAAACTGGAAATCGCCAATGAAGCCAACGAAGAATATTTGGGTTATTTTGAAAAGAACGTTAAAGCCCTAAAAGCGTTGGTTGCACCTAAAATTGATATTAAAGATATTTATTGTACGTTAGGATCACCATGGGTTCCCGCTGATGTAATTGATGATTTTATTTTGCATCTTGTTGGATTGAACTCTCTTGATTCTGAAGCAAAGGTATGGGAAGAACAACAATATAAGGTTCTTCACGATGAATTTACGGGAATTTGGGAGGTCCCTGAGAAAGGTCGTTTCAATAAAAGTGAACATAGCGGCAAATATGAGCAAATTGTTTTTTCTGCGTTTGGCACAAAGCGAATGCCAATGCTTTACTTGCTTGAAAATACGCTTAACCAAAAGACAGTTCAGATTACCGATGGTGTGGATACCGGAACATTTAATGCAGCGGGCAAACCGATAATCAACCGCTTTGTAAACAATGACGAAACCATCAAAGCGGTTGAAAAGCAAGAAAAGCTTGTTGAAGAATTTCAAAATTGGGTATGGTCGGATGAAAAGAGAGCTCAGCGCCTTCAAAATGCTTATTGCAATAAATTCGGAAACATAAAGAAAAGAATGTTTAAAGGTGAATTTCTCAAATTTCCGAATATGAATAAGAACATTTCTCTTTACGATTATCAAAAGGATGCCGTAGCACGAATTCTTTTCACACCCAACACTTTGTTGTCTCACGATGTTGGTTCTGGAAAAACTTTTGTAATGATTGCGGCAGGGATGGAACTTAGAAGGTTACACAAATCCAAGAAGAATTTGTACGTTGTACCGAACAACATTTTGGGCCAATGGGAAAATACTTTTCTTAAAATGTATCCGGATGCAAAATTACTGGTTGTGAACGAAAAGAATTTTAAGCCTTCAAAAAGAGCCGCTACCATAGAAAAAATCAAAACTGAGGATTATGATGCGATTATTATGGCGTATAGTTCTTTCGATATGCTCTCGCTTTCTAAGAATTATTATAAAGAACTATACGAAAGTCAACTTGAAATGCTTAACAAAGCGCACGCTAAATTTAATAAGAAAGGTAAAATTGAAATCAAGGAAAAGCGAATCAGAAAGGCACTTGAAAGGCTTGAGGCGGAAGCACCTAAAAACATTTGCACTATTCCTTTTGATGAACTTGGCATTAACACCTTGTTTTTAGATGAGGCACATTACTATAAGAACGTGCCGATTGCTACCGAAATACATAGAGTGCACGGAATTAATAAGGCTGGTTCGGATAAGTGTAAAGCTATGATGGACAAGGTTCATTGTATCCAACGTCAAAACAACGGTGGCAGAATCGTGTTTGCAACGGGTACCCCCATAACCAACTCTCTTACGGATCTTTTTGTTCTTCAGCAGTATTTGCAAGAGGGCGAACTTGAATTTGCAGGTATTCATAATTTTGATAACTGGGTTGGTATGTTTGCAGAAAAAACAACCGAGTATGAAATTGATGTGGATACGAATAGTTATCACTTAAAAACTCGTTTTGCACGCTTTAAGAACGTGCCTGAACTCACAGCTATACTTTCTTCTATCGCAGATTTCCATCACGAAGATAATAATGAAAATTTGCCCGAATTTGAAGGACATACCGATTCAGTATCGGCCGGAAGTGATATTTTTAAGGATTTTCTGAAAGACATTTCCAACCGTGCAGATGATATTAGAAACAAGCGTGTTAAACCCGATCAAGACAATATGCTTAAAATCACGACTGATGGCAGAAAAGCAGCTCTTGATATGCGGCTTGTGGACTTGATCTTCGGACGAGAAAGTGAATCTAAAGTAATGCGCTGCGCTGAAAATATCGCAGAAGTTTACTACGATACAAGAGATACTAACTCTATTCAGCTTGTCTTTTGTGATATTTCTACACCTAAAGAGGGATTCAATCTTTACGATGAACTGAAGTCGCTCCTTATTGCTATGGGTATCCCCGGAAATAAAGTTGCTTTTATTCACGAGGCTCAAAACGAACATCAAAAAGAAGAATTGTTTAGGGAACTCAGAAAAGGCGAAAAATCGGTACTCATTGGTTCCACATTTAAGACGGGACATGGCGTGAATATCCAAGAACGTCTCGTAGCAATGCATCATTTGGATGTACCGTGGCGTCCTGCGGATATGGTTCAAAGAGAAGGACGTATTTTGCGTCGTGGCAATAAAAGCAAAAGCGTTAAAATTTTTCGATATATTACAAAGGGAAGTTTTGATGCTTATTCTTGGCAGCTTCTTGAATCCAAGCAACGTTTTATCAGTCAAATTCTTTCGGGTGATTGCACACAAAGAGAGTGTGCAGACGTTGATGAGACCGTTCTTAACTATGCAGAGGTAAAAGCACTTGCAGTAGGCAACCCTAAAATCAAGCGTCGTGTCGAAGTTGCAAACGAGCTTTCGAAATACCGCATATTAGAGCGAGACGTCATTGCAAGAAAAACCAAATTGCGAGAGGAACTTGATGGTATTCCTGCTAATATTGAAAAACAAAAGAAAATTATTTCTCTCTGTGAAAAAGATATTAAAGAAACCGATGTTTTAATCGCAAAAGAAAATAAACAACGCGAAAAAGAAGAAGCCTTACAGGCAGTACGCAGGGCAGCTATTGATGCCAAGAACGTTGTCAGAGAAAAAGCAAGACAAGCAGAAAACGAATGGAAATCCGCGAATAAGGCTGCTAAAGTAATGGAAAAAGCGGCTAAAAAAGATGAATCTCTATCGGCTGAAGCAGAGGCGTTGCGTAAAATCGCAGACGAATTATTTGCGGTATATGAACCACTACAAGCAGAACTGCAATCGGCACGCGATGAGGTAAAGCAAAAACGAGAATTTGTAGCCGAAAATACTGATGATGGCGATAATGAAGAATATCGCAAAACTCGTAGTTTGATCTTTAACACAGTGAAAAACTCCGTAAACAAGCCGGAAGAAACCTGTGTTATGGAATATCGTGGATTTAAGATTATTGTTCCTGCCTATATGAAGCCAAGAAAACCCAAAGTACGTAATGCAGAAGGTCTTTTGGTTGAAAGTGACAAGGAAGAATATTATATCTATCTTGTTAAAAACGGAAAACACCTTGTAAATTTAGGTGAAGAATTTGGCGTTATACGAAGAATTGATAATATGATTAACGATTTGCGCGGACAAAAAGAAAAATATGAAAAACGGCTTAACGACTTAACCGTTAGAATTGATGTAATTAACAACGAATTGGCACGCGAAGAAGGCTTTGGAGATAACATTAAAGCCTTACAAGCTGAACTCGATTTGTTGGACGAAGAATTAGGATTAAAGGTGGTATCATAATGAGCAATAATAAAAGTACAGTCAGTCTGAATATGCCGGTTTTGTCGGTTGAAAAAGCAACCAATACATTAACCGAAACCTATGTGCCCGTAATTGCAAAAGGGCTTTCCCCAAAGGTATTACCATCGGTAATGCTTTGGGGCCCACCCGGTGTGGGTAAATCGCAGGCTATTCGACAAATAGCCAAAAATATTGAAGAGCGAACGGATAAAAAAGCAAAAATTACCGATGTTCGTTTGCTCCTTTTTAACCCTATTGATTTAAGAGGTATTCCCACGTCTAATGCAGATAAAACACTTGCGGTTTGGCTGAAACCTCAAATTTTTCAAATGGATGATAGTGAAGATATTGTTAACATCCTGTTTTTGGATGAAATTTCGGCGGCTCCTCAAAGTGTTCAAGCGGCAGCATATCAAATCACACTTGACAGAGTTGTTGGTGAACATAAATTGCCTGATAACTGTATCGTCATTGCAGCAGGTAACCGTATAACCGATAAATCCGTATCCTTTAAAATGCCTAAAGCACTTGCTAACCGTCTTTTGCATATCGAAATTGAGGGTAGTTTTGAATCGTGGAAAAATTGGGCAGTCAAAAGTGGCGTTCATCCGAAAGTGATTGGATATTTATCTTTTAGAAGAGATAGACTTTTTGGATTTGACCCGACGAATGACGACCTTGCTTTTGCAACACCTCGTTCTTGGGAAATGGTAAGCAACATTTTAAACAACGTGAACGACAACGTAGCCGAAGTAAGTCCCTTAATTGCCGGACTTATCGGTAACGGTGCTGCAATTGAATTCAAGTCATGGTGTCGCATCTATGACGGACTCCCGGATATTGAAAACGTATTTTTGGGAAAAGAATATTCTGTTCCTCGTGATACCGACAAACTTTATGCTATTGTATCCTCAATGATAGCTTATGCCAGAGAAAACAGCGAAAAATTGACTCTCATTGGAAATTCGCTCAAATATGCATCAAAGTTACCTGCAGATTTTGCACGGATGTTAATTGATGGGTATAAAATTATGAAACCGGGATACTCTGAAATCCTTTCTGAGATTCCCGAATACATAACCTTCAACCGTAGCAGAGGAGAATACTTAAATGGCAGAATTTGATAATAAGACCAGGGAAATCGTCCAAAGACTGCAAGCAATTCGAGTGAAAATGTTAAGAGAACAGCCCTTTTATGCTGTTCTCTTAATGCACCTGCGTTTTGCTCTCGACGAAGCCACTCCGACACTGTATACCGACGGGGAAAGAATTGCTTTTAACCCTTATTTTGTTGATGAACTTGATGATTTTCAACTACAGTTTGTGCTTATGCACGAAATTTTGCACGTTGCACTTGGGCATTGTACCTCTGAAGAAAAGGATTTTAATCACACCGCATATAATATCGCCTGCGACATTGTCGTCAATTCGAATATTATGTATTCTCTTGGTTTGATAAAAGAAAAAGTTAATTGGGGAGGTAAAACTACCGGATATGAAGTAAAAAAAGAGGTGGAGATAGCCGGGGAGCCTCTTATACATAAAACTCCTGACGGTAGAGAAGGCGTGGAGTTAGATGCAAAAGAAGTTTACGCATTGTTGTTGGAAGTGTATCCTGAACTAAAAAACAAAGATGAAACTTTGGATGGCAACGAAAACGATAATGCTTATGAAGCGGAAAAAAACGACGAGAATGCTGGTGAGGATGACAAAAACGGAAATCCCTCAAATAATGAAGAGGATAATGATGAAGGCAATGAAGAGCAAAACGGAAATGACGGCGATGACGAAAACGGAGATAGTGGCGACGATAACGACAGTAGTGCCGGAAAAAGTAAGAACAAACGGACAAAAGGAAAAGGACAAAAAAGCCCAAATTTTAATACCTTTGATGACCATTCTTTTTGGGATGTTTCAAGCGGTTCTGGCGAAGAGCAGGCAGAAGAAAACCAAATCTGGACTTCTCGTATGGTAGAGGCAACGGAAATTGCCGAAAAAATAAGTGAAGAATATTTATCTATCAAAGAAGCTCACAAAGGGTTTGGTGGACCACCTTTGGGTGCTAAAAGATTATTAAAAGAGATATTGGAGCCGCAAACCGATTGGCGAACTATACTTGAAAATTTTATACAAGAAGAGGTTAACGATTATTCCTTTTCTCCTCCTGATCGTCGCTTTGAAGATAGTCCTTTCTTCTTGCCCGACTTTAATGAAAAGGAAACCTATGTAAAGAATATTGTATTTTTAATTGATACGTCCGGCTCCATTTCTGACTCAATGATTCAAAGAGCTTATTCTGAAATAAAAGGTGCTGTTGATCAACTGGGTAATAGGTTTGATGGATATATCGTTTTTTGTGATCATTTAACCTATGACCTACAACCGTTTTGCGAAGAAACGGATTTATCGAAAATCATTCCAAAAGGCGGTGGAGGAAATGATTTTGGAGGGAATATAAGAGATGTATTAGAAGCTATGAAAGACGAACCTCCTGAATGTATGATTTTTATAACAGACGGATATGATACTTTCCCCGATGAAAGTGTAACAAAAGGAATTCCTTTTTTATGGCTTATTACGAATACGGATGTCGAACCTCCATGGGGTAAGGTAGCTCGATTAACTACCGAAGATTAATGCACCACATTTGGTACATTGCGTCGTATATAATGGTATCACATTAGAAAGTGAGGATTCAATATGGAAAGTACAAATCTTGTTAGAAGAATGAAAGAACTTATAGGCATTATCAAGGAAGCAGACGTTGCGTATTTCGTAAACGACAACCCAACTATGAGCGACAATGAATACGATAAGTTGGTGGCAGAACTTAAAGGCATTGAACACGAAACGGGAATTGTGTTTTCCGATTCACCTTCCAAACGAGTTGGCGGTAACGTTAAAGAAGAATTAAAATCAGTCACTCATACAAAGCCGATGCTTTCTGCGAAAAAAACAAAATGCATTGGCGATGTTTTAGAATTTGCCGCCAACAAAGATGTCGTTGTTTCTTGGAAATTAGATGGTCTAACTATTGTTCTACGATATGAAAACGGGGAGTTAAAGCAAGCAATCACAAGAGGTAAAGATGGCCTTATCGGCGAAGACGTTACCCACACCGTAAGACATTTTAGAAATGTCCCTTTGAAAGTTCCGTGTAAAGATATCTTTGAGGTTCGTGGTGAAGGTGTATGTTCTTGGAGTGATTTCGAAATCATTAAAAAGAACGAAGGCCCAACTCATCCTCGTAACGTTGCCGCCGGCACCGTAAGAACTTTAACTGCCGACGAGGGAAAACTCTCACATTTGGATTTTCTGGCTTTTGAACTGATTGACTCTAATAAGGATTGGAATAGTAAGTTGGAACAACTTGAATTTTTGGAGAATAACAAATTTTCGGTTGTTGAGCATTCCTTTGTCGGTTTTGGATCCGATGATATTGAATCAGAAATAGGTAAATACAACCCTGATACATATTTTTATCCGGTTGATGGTGTGGTTATTGAATACGAAGATTTAAAATACGGAAAATCTTTGGGAGCCACTGCCCATCACGAGAATAGACTCATTGCTCTAAAATGGGAGGACGCAGAGTATGAAACTATTTTCAGAGGCGTAGAACTTGCAACTGGAAGAACCGGTACTGTTGAAATAAATGCGATTTTTGACCCTGTAGATATCGGCGGAATGATGGTGCGCCGTGCTAATGTGCATGGACTTTCGGGATTTGAAAAGCTTAAGCTTGGTGTCGGGGATACGATTAAAGTATATAAAGCGAATATGATCGTTCCGCAGGTTTCAGAAAACTTGACCAAAAGCGGCACTTTTAAGCTCTCGGAATTTTGTCCTTGCTGTGGTGCGAAACTTGAAATTAAAATATCCAATACAGGTGTTCGCAGTCTTTATTGTCCTAATGAGGATTGTCTTGCTCGTAACGCGCAAAAAATAGCACGTTTTTGTGATAAAAAGGCAATGAACATTGATGGCCTTAATGCTGCTAATATCAGTGCATTTATGGAGCAAGGTTTTATTAAAAGTATAAAAGATATTTACCATTTAGCTTCTCAAAAAAAGCAACTCCTTAATGCAAAAGGGCTTGGAATCGGAAATTTTGACTGGTTGTTTGAAAAAATCGAATCGAGTAGGTCCACAAATCTGGCGAGATTTTTACTTGGGATCGGCATTCAAGGGATGGGTCCCGAAAGTGCCAAAAAGCTCGATGAATATTTTGGCAAATCCTTCAAGCGTTTTGAAGAAGCGATTAAAAACGAATATGAATTTAATCAAATTGAGGGAATCTCAGTATCGCTGAACAATAAAATTTATGATTGGTATTACAGCGAAAAAGAACAAGCAATATGGAAGCCGTTGATAGATGAACTTAAATTCCGTGGAGATACAGCCACTACTAAAAGAAAAATTTTAAATGGTGATAATGTATTAGAAAACAGAAATATTGCAGTTGTAGGAATACAAGATGCATCTGAACTTGATGCCGTAAAGAATGCCCTATCAAAATTGGGATTCAATGTTGATGCTACAGTTACCTCCGATACAGAGTTTATGTTAGTTTCATTGAAAGGATAGTTTTTATGAATAATAAAGCAATTATGAATTACGAATATAGCACCGAATTTGAAAGTTTTATTACTGACAATATAGGGGAAATAGAAAATATTGTCCATGAGATTGTCTCTGAATATGTGCACTCAGACGTGGCAATCGTTCATGACGAAGACGAGACAACCTTTGTGACCTTTGGAGTGGGAGCAAGAGAAATGAATGCTCCCGAAGGGATGTATAAAAGATTTGAAATTTCTATGTCAGCATCAAAGGAAGCACTTACTGACAAAAAAACTTTTATTATTGCAAACGAACTTATAAAAATCAGTAAGTTTCCTTTCAGAAACAACACTTGGCTTGGACCCTTTCACACAATAAACGCATCGGAAGAGTTTAGTAAGGAATTTGGTTTTAAATATTTTGTATTTGATGTTTTGAGTGAATATGATAATTCGGTAGTTATATTAAAATGCATTCCCGTTTATGAAAGTGAATACGAAGCGATTTGCAGCACTCAGACAGGCAGCATTGATTTCTTAGAAAAATACTATGACAAATTTATTTTGGATGATAACATTTTTGGTCGAGTAAATGTTCATCGTAAACAAATCAAATTATAAATATTAAAATATCCGCCAACAGTAACCTCCCGTTTTTGGTGCATTAGTTATGGTATAAATATTATAGTGAGATGAATGATTGATAAAAATTTGGAGGAAGAATGTATGTTGTTTTATAAAATTGAAGGTTCACTGGTTAAAATTGATGCCGAAAACGAGGATAGCAGAAAAGCTCATCGCGCTAACATCAGAAGAATAGCAATAAAAAGCGATGAATTTAATGAGAAATTTTGTCGCGATTCGTTTTTCTTTGTTTCCAATTCCTCTGATGGTATTTTAACGGTTGGCGTTATCGCAGAGCGTCAAGGTAAAATTAAAGAAACCTTAAAAGCGTATTTAAAACACATTGAATGTGAGCTCGCTGATATTGTTGTAACGGAAATCACATTTAACAGTATTCAAAACCTTTTATGTAGTGCTGATCGTCAAGACTACATAGCTGACGACGATGAAGTGATGGAAAAGTATGGCTTAGATAAAATAAGTGGACGTCGTGGAAGAAGCATTGATTTTGGCGAAAACATTATTGATGAGAGAAGCCAGTCTGAAGTTTTTTCGAATGCCGAAAAATATTTGTTGAATAAAACCTTTTTGCCGGAACTGGGTCGAATTTATGCCGGCGGAGCGAGCTCCAAACCTTACGGACATCCCGTGCATTACATTCTTCAAACCGATGATAGAGATACTCGCAGAGAGGCATATAAAACGTTACTTCAAGCGTTGTATGCAAATAACAGGCTTAGCAGCAAACGATACAGTTTTCTTGACTTCAAGCCCGGTGAGAACTTTTCTGTAATGATGTATGACGCTTTATATAAAGTGTGCTCCGGCGGTGCGGTTGTAGTTCGTTACTTGGCAAATGATGATTCGGAAGATAATGGCTTTGCAAGTAGTGAACGTGATACCGTGGAAAACATTTGCGAAGTTGCAAAGCGTTACCGCAATCAGGTACTGACCGTCATTTGTTTGCCTCGTGAATGCAAAAAGGCTAAATCGTTGTTTTATGAAAACCTTGGCACTATGACCTTCGTAGAAATCCAAGAGGATTTTGTGGATGGTGAGCAAGCCTGTTCTTTCCTTAAAATGTTAGCAAAAGAAAATAAGGTTAGGACAGATAAAGCGTTATTTGCAAAACTGGAAGCAGATAAGGGGTATCTTGCTCCGGACTTGCGCACTATATTTGATGAATGGTATAACAACAAACTTAAAACCGCAATCTACCCTCAATATAAAGATTTGAAAATAGCCAAACAAGAAGTTGTAAAAGCAACGCCGAAGGGATCTGCCTATGATGAACTTCAAGATATGATTGGTCTTAAAGAAGCTAAGTCAGTAATTCAAAAGGCCTTAAATTACTATAAGATGCAAAAACTTTATGAGGAAAAAGGGCTCAAACGTGATACCCCTGCAATGCATATGGTGTTTAAAGGGAATCCCGGAACCGCAAAAACAACTGCGGCAAGACTTTTTGCTCGCATTATGAAAGATAACGGCCTGCTTTCCAAAGGCCAACTTGTTGAAGTAGGCAGAGGCGATTTGGTAGGTAAATATGTTGGTTGGACAGCGCAAACTGTTCAATCAAAATTTAAAGCGGCTATGGGTGGTGTGTTGTTCATTGATGAGGCATATTCTCTTGTAGATGACCGTAGTGGGTCATTCGGTGATGAGGCAATTAACACCATTGTTCAAGAAATGGAAAATCATCGCGAGGATGTTGTTGTTATCTTCGCCGGCTATCCTGATGAAATGGAAAAGTTCTTGCAAAAAAATCCTGGTTTGCGTTCTCGAATTGCTTTCCATGTTCCTTTTGAAGATTATGATGCCGATGAACTTTGTAAAATTGCTGCGTTAATCGGTAAAAATAAGGGAATATCTCTTGAAGATGCTGCTCTCCAAAAACTTGGAACGATATTTGAGACAGCAAGAAAGCAAAGTGATTTTGGCAACGGTCGCTATGTGCGCAACGTTCTTGAACAAGCTAAAATGAATCAGGCTTCGCGATTACTTAAATACGATTTTGAAGATATTACTACCGAAGAAATCACAACAATCAAAGCTGTTGATATTGTAATTCCGGAAGAAAAAATCGAAGAAAAGCGAAAAATTGGTTTTGCCTGTTAAACACCAAAAATGGTACATAAGAAATCGTATAATAAAGATACACTAAAAGAAAGAGGTAATACATATGAGCAAATTTGATAAGATTATTGGTTACTCTGCAGTTAAGAAGGAACTTAAACAAATTGCAGACACGCTCAAAAATCGTGAGGTTTACGCAAAGCTTGGCGTTTCTTCGCCCAGAGGCCTTCTCTTGTACGGTGAGCCCGGTGTTGGTAAATCTTTGATGGCAAGTGCCGTTATTGAAGAAAGTGGTCGTAAAGCATTTGTTTGTCGAAAGGACCAACCTAATGGTGATTTTGTAAAGGTGATTAAAGCCACCTTTGAAAAAGCAATCGAAAACGCTCCGTCCATTGTACTTTTGGATGATATGGACAAGTTTGCTAACGGCGATGAACGTCATCCCGATGCTGAAGAATATGTTACCGTTCAGTCTTGTATTGATGAGGCTAAAGGTAAAGAAGTATTTGTCTTGGCGACGGTCAATAATATGCGTTGTTTGCCTCGTTCCCTCCATCGTGCGGGACGTTTTGACAGGGTTATTGAAATTGATACTCCTCGCGGCAAAGATGCGTTGGCAATTATTGCTCATTATCTGAAAAGCAAAAAAGTCGTTGATAACGTGGATGCAAAAACGATTGCTCGTATTATGGACGGTCGTTCTTGTGCTGAATTGGAAACTGTTATTAACGAAGCAGGCCTTTATGCCGGTTACGAGCGTGCAGAGTTTATCACTATGGACCATTTTATGGAAGCGTTAATGCGTACCGTATTTGACGTCCCTGCTGCATCTGACGAATTAGAGGATGAAGATTTTTATTCTTCTTTAGATGATTCCAAAAAGTTCGCTTCACAAATCGTATATCACGAAGCCGGCCATGCAGTCGTTTCGGAAGTTCTTTGTCCTGAAAGCGTAACGCTCGTGTCGGCGCATAATCGAGGCGGTAGAAGTGGTGGATTTACCGATTATTACAATGACAAATCTCAATCTCCGCTTTATTGGAATAAGAGTCGTATTGTCGGTGCGTTAGGTGGCATTGCTGCTATTGAACAAAAATATGGTATCTTTGATGTGGGCGGCGAGCGCGACCTTGAACAAGCTTTTGACAGAACTAAGAACTTGATTGTAAACACTTGCATTAGTGGGTTCCATTTGCATTGTAATGGTTATGAAGATACCGAATCTTTGAAGTCCGAGCAAGAGAAAGCGGTTGCTGCCGAAGTCGAAAAATTCTACAGAAAAGCCAAAGAGATTATCTCTCTGAACTTCGAATTCTTTGAGAAAATTGCAACAGCTCTTGCCAAAAAGAAGTTACTTTCTGCTGTTGATATTCAAAAAATCAAGAGCGAGTGTAAAATTGTGCCTGTTGCTTTGTAAGCAACAGCGCACAATATACAAGTATACTGTGATGATTATTAAACGTATTACAGTAAAAAACTTTGGCTCGGTCGAGTTTTATGATACTGTCTTGACCTCAAAATTAAATATACTTGATACTCTTTTTACATCGGAAATTTCAACTGCGATTGAATTAGTGCTATGTAGTAAGGCCTTGCAAGAGCACCACGTTATTGGCGTGCAAGATGACACGCTGATTACAGCGGAGGTTTTAGTGGCAGAAAGTAGTTATTATATTGAACTGAAGCCGACTGACGAAGGTTTACTGAAGCTAACCACATTAGATGATAAAGAAAAAGATGTTACAGATTTTTATCGTACCTTAATATCGCATTGCACAGAACAGGATACCATAGATAATTTTGATGGTCGAGATGACTCTTTCCCATTAAGACTGTGCTGGTATAGGGGTTGTGATGACTATGAAGCGCCAAAGGATCTACATAGTAGATCAAACTATGTGGTTAGTACCAAAACCTTTAGGTCGCATTTGATGCGATATATTAAAGCATTTGAACCTGAGCCAATTAACAATATTAAGAATTATAAGGCAACTATCAACAATCAAGGAAGGTTTGAAGTAGTGTATCCTGGTGTGTCCGGTGAAATACCATTGAGTGAAACAGAGGAGAAGCTGTTTTTGTATATTTGTTTTTTGAATGTGGCGGAGTTTTGGGAAGATGTTGAAAAAATCCGCGATATGCATCATGAAAAAAAGCCGCTTATAATTAAAAACTTTCTTGAGTTTTTAGATCAAACAACCGATATAGACGGTCTGATTGCACGGACGACAAAGTTAGGAAGGCAAGTGATTATACTAACACTTCCTATGCAAGAATCATTAAAAAGGAAATGGATGGGCAAAAACAATGAGCACGGAAAAGTATCCGGAACATAAGAAAAGAACACTTCTATTAAGTGATCGAATCTCTCAAGGATCCGTAAAAAGTATAATGGATAGTATATTAGAGATAAACGAGGATGATTTAGAAAAAGAGGAAATATACAAAGACTGGGAAAGAACACCGATTAAATTATTTATCAATTCATATGGCGGAAGTGTATACGACGGTTTAGCTTTGATTGATGTTATCAAAAACAGTAAAACCCCGGTACATACGATTTGTGTTGGATCTTGTATGAGTATGGCTCTTTGGATTTGGCTTTCCGGAATAAAACGATTGGTTGGTGAAAGGGCCACTTTGATGTTTCATGATATCTCAACTTTCGCAGTTGACAAAACGGAAGGAATCAAGCAAGAACTGAATGAAATGTTAAGACTTCAGCAGATGCTAATATCTGAGATTGTCGGTACATCTGCAGTGGAAGAAGAAAAACTCCAGGATTACATTACACGCAAAGCCGAGTGGTATATACCTGCCAGCGAAGCAATTTCATTAAAACTTGCTAACAGTTATTACAAGTAGAAAGGTTGTAGACAATGGGATATTTTTCTGATTTAGCACAAAAATATATCGACTTCGATTATGATATAAGTTATCCTTCGCCTGAAGAACAATTATTATGGAGATTGGATGATTTAAATTATAAACTTGAAGAATTGACTGAAAAAAATGCACCATATCGTGGTTGGGAACGTTTAACCGACAATGATATCCGCTATGCTATTCCCGAATATTTCGAAAACATCGCGGATGTTGAAAGAGCGATTGAGTTGGCACTTGAAGATCTAAAAAATAAATACGATATCGAAATATCTGAATTATACTCCGAGCAAGAGGAAACTTTTGATGGCGGTGCTGTGCAGATGACTTTGTTTGAAATCATTCCTTTCCCGGTTCAACCCACGCCACTTAAAGCTGCTTAAAACTATATTAAGGAGTAGAGATATGCATGCCACAACAAATTTGAATGATGCAGCAAATGAGCAATTAACCAGACTACGTAATATTGTTTGGTTATGGTGTATATCAGAAGGATACGAGGATGTATCAACTGGGGAAAGTATCTGCTTTACCAAAAATCAAAAGACAACCACTTTTATTTTAGAAACAAACAAATCAAGGGCTGAGTTGCTAACTTGTATTTATGAAGCAACGGAAAAATATGATTATATTTTTGTTGTTATCAAAGATTCTTCAAAACGCCGGGAATTAATAAAAAATATTCCTAAATTTTGCGGAGTGTTTTGCGACTCGAATGCGTTTGGGTTAGGTCAAGTAACACAAATTTTCAGATTTTCCAGTGATTGTCACAAAAACCGTATAAACATTATTAAACGCTTCAAAGCCCTTTTCATTAGAAACTAATTTTGTATTTATGATGTCCCGTTGAGAGCGCAGTAAGATCTGCATTCCTAACGGGATATTTTTTGTCTCCATAAAAATATTTTTAAATTCCAGGAATATTTTGTATATACTTAATTCGTTATATAATTGAGGGGGTTGTCTTGAACAACTCCCTCAAGTATTCTCAAAAAATATTTAAAAAAACTCTTGACAAACGAACATTTGTTCTGTTATAATATAAAATGCTGAATTTTCGGCATTTACAACTTAATATGAAGATGTGTTAAGACATAACATTCGTGGCGTATGCCACCGCCTTCACAAATGCTACGGGACTGTTGGCAGAGAAGGTTGATCATACAGTCCTCGTCTTTGTAATTCAAAGTCGATACATAGAACATCGAATTTAAGTGTAAAAACTCAAAATTACTTGAATTTTATATAAAAAAAGTTATAATGTAATTGTATTTGATATAAATAAAAAAGAGGCTTCGAATATGAAAATTATGTGCAAATTTTTAAGACCGGTTAAATCAATTTGTTGTATTTTATTGTCTTTGATGATTGCTTTTTTAATAGTTCCGCAAACCGTCTTTGCTTCAGAAGAAAAGGTGGTAAGAGTTGGTTATGACAGCAACTCTCAGTTTATTAAAGAAAGCGATGGACACTATTACGGATATGGTGTTGAATATCTTGAAAAAATCGCTGAATACACCGGTTGGAAGTATAAATATGTCAAAAATGATAGTTGGCACGATTCGCTTGAAAAATTGCGCAATGGCAGTATCGATTTAATTTGTACTGCTCACTATACCGATGAGCGTGCGGTAGAATTTTTATATTCGTCAATGCCTATCGGTTATGAGACATCTATTCTTTATGCAAAAACAGATAGCAAATATTTCTATCAGGACTACGAAACGATGCAAGGAATTAAAGTAGGGTTGCTTGAAGAAAGTTATTCTGCTTCCGACTTTGAAAAGTATGCAAATGAAATGGGAATTTCATTTGAGGCTGTTTATTTTAATAAAGTAAACGAGATGAAGGCTGCCCTTAGTAACGGCGGGATTGATATGATGGTGGTTGGTAGCCGTTATGCTACTTCAGGGCTTAAGTTAGTTGATGTTTCCGGTACTGACCCATTTTATTGTATTACACAATTAAAAAATCAGAATTTAATTAATGAGATAGATGACGTTCTTCACGAAATTATGTTAGACGAGCCTTCTTTTGAAGGTAATTTGAGGGCAAAGTATTTTAATCACGAGTCAATAAGCAGTATGCCTCTTTACACAAAAGAAGAGTTGAATTACATTAAAAACCTTGGAACTATAAAGGTTAAGCTTATTCAGGATCAACATCCATCTTGTTATATGGAAAACGGCGAAACCAAAGGTATATGGGCAGAGGTTATAAAACTTCTCTCTCAGAAAAGCGGTATCAATATTGTTCTTGAAGGCGGAGATGTTGAAAATTACTCTCAGGAAACCTACAAGGACTTTATGAACGACGGTTACCTTCTTTTACATACACAAAATGCTTTACAGTATATGAGTGATTTGGAAGATACTATTCTTTCGAATTCTATTACAAACGTTTCCATTTCATATGTTAAGCGTAAAGTTGCTTTTGTTGAAGATAAATATGTATCCCATATTATTGCTTTAACAAAGGATTTAGCATATTTAGAACCAATGCTTCTTGAGGAAAATCCTGACTATGAGATTCAGTATTTTGATGATGCTAAATCCTGCTTTGAAGCGCTTACCGATAAAAAAGTTGGTGTGGTAATTCAAAATACACACCGTGCAAGTTATTTAATGCAGAAACCTGAGTTTTCAGATAAACTTACGGTTGTTCCGGGGGTTGACCACGGAAATAATGTGTGTTTAGTAGCATTAGAAGAACAACAGATGCTTATAGATATTATAAATAAAGCAATCCACCACATTACCTACGACGAGATTAACGAAATCGTAAAACGTGAATTGCTTATGTCACCGTATCCACTTGAGAATTCTGACTTTTTTTACCAGAATTGGAAATGGATGATTGTTGTAGTTTTAATTTTGTTATTTGCAATAATTGGTTATGGAATTTTTACAAACAAATTAGCTGATGCAAAAATCCAAAGAAGAGAGTTTGAAATATTACAGAAAAAAGCAAGAGAAGATGAGATTACAGGTCTTTATAATCGTTCTTATTTCTATGAAGAAGCAGAGAAACTTATTAAAGAATCAAACGAACTTTTTTATATTATCTCTATGAATATCTGTAATTTTAAGGTTGTAAATGAGCACTATGGTATGAGTGCAGGTGACCGGTTGTTAAAAGAAATTGGTGCACAGTTGCAGAAATTAGATGTAAATCAACGCATAATTTTTGCTCGTTTTATGATAGATAATTTTTATATGTGTATTCCAAAATCTGAGTTTGAAAAAATAGAACTTCCTAAGAATTTTAAAACATTCCTTGATGATATTGATGTTCGAGTAGTTTACGGTGTATTTTTGGCAGAAGATAAGGAAATGCCTGTTAACGTTATGTGTGACAGGGCAATAGAAGCGACCCGTAACAAAAACTACACATATACGGAATATATCCATTTCTATGATGATAACGTACGAAAACAAGCTCAGTTAGAACAAGAAGTTGAGTCTGAAATGGAGCAAGCTTTGGCAGAACGCCAGTTCTTTATAGTTGTTCAGCCCAAATATGATTCGATTACTGAATCAATTGTCGGTGGTGAAACGCTTGTTCGTTGGCAACATCCCCAAAAGGGGCTTGTGTCTCCTGGTGTATTTATTAATATATTTGAACGCAACGGATTTATCGACCCGCTTGACCACTTCGTTTGGGAAGAAACTTGTCGTTTTCAGTCAGAATTAAAGAAAAAAGGGATGAAAACTGTTCCTATTTCCATTAATGTTTCACGAATCCACTTCTATGGCAGTGAATTACGTAGTCAGTTCAGAGAGTTGATTGAAAAGTATGACTTGGAGCCACAAGATATTGAGCTTGAAATTACAGAATCACTTTGCAGTGAAGATTCAGGGAAAATTTTCGATACAATTCGTGAACTTCAGGCAGATGGTTTCAGGATTGCTATGGATGACTTCGGTAGTGGTTACTCATCACTTAATATGTTAAAAGAAATGCCATTGGATATTATTAAACTTGATTTAAAATTCCTTGATGGTGAAGGCGACAAGAGCCATGTTATTATGAAAGCGTTAATTGAAATGGCACATACTATGGATTTAGACGTTGTTGTTGAAGGTGTTGAACTTCTTTCACAGGTTGAGTTCTTGCGTCAATTTGAGAATTGCTATTTACAAGGTTATTACTATTCAAAACCGGTACCAACAGAAGTTTTTGAAGAAATGTTGTCTGAAAACTAATAGTAAAATAAGAATTATAAAAAAACACCGCTACCGAAATGGATGCGGTGTTTTTTTATTGTTCCCAAAGGTGTGGAACAATAAAAAACAACCTTGGTATTTCTACTAAGGTTGTTGGTCGGAGTAGCGTTATAGTAATCAAGCACAAACCCGCATAAATACTGGGTTTTTCGCAGCCAAAAACAGTACATATCTAGAATTTTCTGAAAAATATCACTTAATATTTTCTATGTATCTGCATTTAGGATAGTTGGAACATCCATAGAATTTTTTACCTGCATTAGCACCTCTTGTAGCAGTTCTAATAATTAAATCAGCACCACACTTTGGGCATTTTAATTCTTGGGTTGTTTCTGCTGTATTTTCAGTTTCTTGATTAACGGTAGACGGGTTTTCGCTTATATCATTGTTTATTTGCGTTGTATTTTCAGGCACATCGACTTCTTGCATTGGAGTAGGATTTATCTTGTTGTGAATATTTGTTATATGCTGAACTTTCGTAGTTTCATCTATTTGTGTACAGGGATAAAGTTTGTTATATATATTGGAAATCTCTTCTGCACTCAACAGATTTTCTTGAGATTGATTGCAAATAGCAGATACTACTGGGTTGACATTATACCGATTGATTACACTAATATCATTGCTTGTGATTTTTACATTTTTCAAGGTACATCTATCAGAAAACACAATGATTGACCTAACAGGAATATCAGTACCAAGAAACGCTTTTAAATGTTTTATATGTGAACGGTTTTGCATTATAGGATTATAGAAATTTTCCTTATGACTTCTTCCTCTGCCGGCCGGAAGAGTTTGATACCAATTTTTTTGATTCTCACTGCCGAAAATCCAACCGCTATAGTTTTTACTTTCAAAGACAAAAAGACCTTTTGGTGAAATCATTAAAACATCAATTTCTGTTGTTTCGCCATTATCTTTAGGAATGTAAATGTTGAAAAGGAATTTTGAGCCTTCAGATTCAAAATGCTTTAAACGCTTGTAGGTATAATATTCACCATATCGTCCTATGTCATTTCTAACAGAAAGATAAGAGAGTTTTGTGATTTGATAATATGCACCTTTTTTATATTCCTTCTTTTTTATTACAAGAAAAACAATTACAATAATAACCGGAATCAAAACTACGGGATTAATTAATAAGAGAATTATTTGAAAAACAGATGATAAAAGTGCTTGGAATATTTCTTGTAAAGGCATAAAGCAAACTCCTCTTGATTAATTAGATAAAACAAAAAGCGGGAAAAACCCCGCTAGTTGGTGGACCAGGGTCTCACGACCGCCCTTTTTTATTTTACAGTATATCATAGATGATGAAAATAGTCAAGGAGACAAAGTTCTTCTATATATGGCAAAAATAAATGCGAAAGGAGTTATAATATTTGTTTATTTAATAATTTTAAATCATGTTAGAATTAACAAAAAATGATTTGGAAATGTGAGAATGTATAAATAAGCGTTTATAAATTCGTCTGCGAAGCAGACACTGAACTTTTCACTATTCACTATTACTTATTACTTCCCAAAATCCTCTATCAAAAAAACGCAGAGAATAATGAAGAGTGAAAAGTGAAGAGTGAAAAAGTAAAAATCCCCATTCTTACGAATGAGGATTTTTGGTACGGGTGACAGGACTCGAACCTGCAAGGATCGCTCCAATGGGACCTAAACCCATCGTGTTTGCCAGTTCCACCACACCCGCGTATTATTAAGTAATAAGTAAGAGTGAATAGTGAAGAATTGTTTAGTTTGATTGAAAACAGAAATATTTAAATTTCTGTTTTCAATCATTTCTTTTATTTATCTTACGCTATAAAGCATTTCGGTGTAGCTTGGATATGGCCAGTCTTCACGTGCAACTATTGTTTCTAATTCGTCAACGATACTTCTTAATGTATCCATAGCGGGAATCATTTTGTCTCTGTAATAATCTGCCTCTGCCTGACTTGTTGAGAAATCGTCACTCTTTTCTGTTAACTGTTCGAGAGTTTTAAGTGCTCTGCCTAATTTCATAGATAATTTAGAAATTTTGAGTAAAAGCGATTTTTCAACTGAACAATCCATTTCTGCACCGATAGCGGTAAGTGCATTTATTTCGTTTGCAACTTTGCCCTTGAATTTTATAACAGCAGGGAGAATGTCGCGTTTAGTCATTTCAAGCATTGTGAGTGCTTCAATTTTAAGTGTTTTTGAGTATGTATTGAGTTTAACATCTCGTCTTGAAATAAGCTCACTTTCGGTGAACACTTTATGCTGAGTGAAAAGCTTAACTGTTTTTTCATCAGCAACATAAGAAAGTGCGTCAGCAGTTGTATTAAGAGCAGGTAAACCGCGTTTTTTGGCTTCTTTGTGCCATTCTGCTGCATAGTTGTTACCATTAAAGATAATTCTTTCGTGCTTTTTAATAGTTCTCTTGATGAGTTCAAGAACATCTGTGTCAAAGTCTTCTGAATTTTCGAGTTCATCTGCAAAAACTCTTAATGATTCTGCAATAGCAGTATTAAGAATTGTGTTAGTATCTGCAATAGAAGCAGAAGAACCGAGCATACGGAATTCGAATTTATTACCTGTGAATGCAAAAGGAGAAGTACGGTTTCTATCTGTTGTATCCTGTGGTAATTTTGGTAAAACTCTTGCACCTATTTCAAGGTCAGATGGCTTTCTTTCTTTGTAAAGCTCACCTTTTTCAAGAGCTTCGAAAATAGCGGTTAATTCGTCGCCTAAAAAGATAGAAATAACTGCCGGTGGTGCTTCGCCTGCGCCAAGTCGTCTGTCGTTACCTGCAGTAGCAACAGATGCACGTAATAATTCTTGGTAATCATCAACTGCTTTAATAACTGCGGTAATGAAAAGTAAAAATCTTGTATTCTGTGATGGTGAATCACCAGGATTTAAAAGATTTATTTTATTATCCTCACAAATAGCCCAGTTATTATGCTTACCGCTACCGTTAATTCCTTCAAATGGTTTTTCGTGAAGAATACAAACCATATCATGTCTGTCAGCAACAGTTTTCATCATTTCCATAATAAGCTGGTTGTGGTCTGTTGCAACGTTAGCAGAAGTGAAAATTGGTGCTAATTCGTGCTGTGCCGGAGCAGTTTCATTGTGTTTTGTTTTTGAAAGAATGCCTAACTTCCAGAGTTCTTCGTCAAGTTCTTTCATATATGCAGAAACGCGTGGTTTGATTTTACCAAAATAGTGGTCGTCAAGCTCCTGACCTTTAGCGGCACGGCAACCGAAAAGAGTACGATTACAGAGTTTCAAGTCAGGACGTTTGTTATAAACTTCTTTATCTATAAGGAAATATTCCTGTTCAGCGCCAACAGTAGTTGTAACGCGAGTAACCTGAGTTTCGCCAAAAAGTCTTAATACTCTTAATGCCTGCTTGTCAACTGCTTCCATTGAACGAAGAAGGGGTGTTTTCTTGTCGAGAGATTCACCACCATAAGAGCAGAAAGCAGTAGGAATACATAATGTATCATCTTTAATAAATGCAAATGAGGTAGGGTCCCATGCAGTGTAACCTCGTGCTTCAAAGGTAGAACGAAGTCCACCATTAGGAAGAGAAGAAGCATCAGGTTCACCACGAACAAGAGTTTTACCTGAAAATTCAAGCATAACCTTACCACCTGAAACAGGGGTAATAAAGCTGTCGTGCTTTTCAGCGGTAACATCTGTCATAGGTTGGAACCAGTGTGTAAAATGAGTTGCTCCTTTTTCAATTGCCCAGTCCTTCATAGCATTTGCTATGACATTGGCAGTATCAATATCAAGAGTTTTACCGTCTTTAATAGTCTTAATAAGTGAACGGTAAGTATCTTTTGGTAAACGGCTTTGCATAACGGTTTCATTAAAAACCTGACAGCCGAATATTTCCTGAATATTTGTCATTCCACACACTCCGTTTTTTAAAATAAATATACAATTAAATATATCATTTTTTGTACAAAATGTCAATCACCAATTATCAATATGACTTCGTTTTATTGCACCAATAATTTTCTGTGGCACATCTTCATATTGCTTGTTCAGTTCTTTAATAAGATTTTTTACATCTTCGCGTCTTGTGTTTTCGTCAGCAGGGCATTTGCTTTTTACAACAGGTAAACTGAGCCTTTTAATAGCAGATTCAACATCGTTTTCGGTCAGATGAATAAGCGGTCTTATCATTGTAATATCTTTTCTCGAAAGATAAGTGACAGGCTGAAAGCAACCAATTCGTGCTTCACTTAAAAGATTCATTAAGAATGTTTCAGCGGCATCGTCAAGGTGGTGACCTAAAGCAATTTTGTTGCACCCTAATTCTTTTGCGGTATCGTGAAGAATACCACGACGCATTCTGGCACACAGACTACAAGGGTTGCTTTCTTTTCGTACATTGAAAATTATATCGAAAAGTTCTGTGCGTCTTATTTCGTAATGAACATTATATTCGTCACAAATTTTCTTGATTTCAGAAAAATCACCGTCAACATTATTAAAACGCATATCAAGAGTTATAGCGATAATCTCAAAGTCTTTAGGGTAAAATGTTTTTAAACCACAAAGTGCTTTAAGGAGTAAAACAGAATCTTTACCGCCAGAAACACCAACTGCGATTTTGTCACCATCTTCAATCATATTGTAAGTGTCAACCGCATTTCTGACACAACCGAGAATTCTTTGCACCTTCGTCACCACACTTTGTTTTTGTTACTGTTATATTTTAGGGATTGGAAAGGGGTTTGTCAAGAGTTTTGGTTGCAAGTATGCAAGTGTGCAACGCAAATGTAATTGAAAATTGAAAATGGAAAATTGAAAATTTCGGAACTGCGTTGGCAATTTATAATTCGGAATTCGTAGTTTTAGAATGCGGAATTGAAGGGTCTGCGACGCAATTATTATTGCAGGACTTCCTTTCATTAACACTTGAAACTTGCCACTTGCATACTTACAACTAAATTTACTATTGACTAATGAACAGTAGTGTGCTATTATGTAGATACAGGGTACTGATTATTACACAGTACCGAAGAAATGAAGGGGTTGATTTTATGAAAAACAAATTTATGCTTGAACTTGCTTACAGGTTATTGCCGTTAGTAAGTTTCAGTGAAATGAAAGAGATTTTAGACGATTATTCTGGGTTTATGGCAGATAGTCAGATACACGAAAAACCAAAAGAAGTTATGAAATCGCTTGAAATCCCAAAGAAAAACGGATTTATAGCAGGGGTTTTGTTTGTTGCATTCTGGTTGTTTTTTGTTTATTTTAATATTTGGTCGAGCAGAGCTTATGATGTACCGTTTTATATTCTCGGGTTTGTTACGATAGTTTTGGGTGCTGTCGGCTTATATGTAATATATTCAGCGTTGGCAAAGAAATTTGTACTCATTTCAAAATTTTCCGGCAATAGAAGTTGTTCCAAGGTGATGAATTTTACTTACGGTTTGATTGTAATAGTAGGAATGGTAGTGTTTATTGGTTGGATAATATCTACATTTATATATCCTTATGAGTACGAAAAGCCAGGAAATGTTGGTATGTTTATTGATTCGTTATATACTTTGTTTACAATTTTTCCTATAGTAAATCTATTTTTGTTCATAGTAAAAGGTTCAGATTATTTCTTTTCTTTTTGTAGCTCATTGGTCTCGGTAACTGCTTTTACAGCAATAAAACTGTTTTTGTCGTCAATCAGTTCAATGGAATGGTACATATTTCCGTATTTATATGCCGTTCTCGCTATATTCATTGCAGAGATAATAATCATAATCATGCTTAATAAAAGATTGAAAAAGGTGACGGAATAATGAATGCACAAATAAAAAAAGGCATACTCGAAATGTGTATTTTCTGGATAGTTAAGGAAAGTGAATCTATTTATGGGTATGACCTTATAAAAAAAGTAGGGGAGTATTTTAAAGAAGTAAATGAAAGTACCTTTTATGCTATTTTAAGAAGACTTGAGCAAAGGGATTCTTTAAAGTCAACAGTAGAAAAAAGTACAGAAGGTCCACCAAGAAAATACTTTTCAATTACTGAAACAGGCGAAAATGAATTGCAGGAGCTTATAGATGAGTGGAATGAATTAAAAAGGATAATGGAGAGTTTGGGATTGTAATAAACTAAAAAATGCACCCGAGGAACTATAAGTTCTTCGGGTGTAATGTTTTTAGTAACCAAACGGATTAAAAGGGAATTGCTCATAGAAATCTTCCGGAGTTTGTTGTTGCTGTTGTTCAGTTACTGTTTCTTGATAAACTGTGTTACCTTTATCTTCAACTAAAGTAATTTCTTCATCAAAAGTAGTAGCAACTGCACCGCTGTTATCAAGACGTACAACAGTAAGAGTTAATTTGTCACCAACCTTGGCATTTTCAATTGCTTCTAAAATAATGTCAGTATCATCAAGCTTTTTACCATTAACTGCAGTAACAATATCGCCAACTTTAATGTTTGTTTCATTGAGACTACTGTTTGTTGCAATACTTGCTATTACAATAGAGCCATAAGGAAGATTATTTTTCCAAGCAAGTGCTGAATAAGTGGAGTCGTTTGAAACTGCATAATACTGAATACCAAGCATTGGTCTGTTTGTAACATAACCGTGTTCAATAAGCTCGTTGTAAATTTCAAGAACCTTTTCTGATGGTACTGCGAAGCCCATACCCTCGTAGTCAGTTGCAGCAATTTTGGAAGAGTTTATACCAACAATCTGACCGAATTCATTAACTAAGGCACCACCGGAGTTACCTGGGTTGATTGCCGCTGAATGCTGAATACATGGTAAATCGTAAAAACCATTTTCGGTTGTTGCGATAGGTCTGTCGAGTGCAGAAACTATACCATTTGTGAAAGAACCGAAAAATTCGGTGCCGGCAGGGTTACCAATTGCATAAACAGGAGAACCTACTTTAAGTGAATCTGAATCACCAAAAGTTGCTGCCTTAAAGCCCGTTTTCTTAACGCGTACAACACCTATATCGGTTTTACTGTCTATACCGACAATCTGTGCATCATATTCTTTTGAATCATAGAATTGCACCTGGACATTCATACCAGTTCCCGCGATAACGTGAGCACAGGTGATTATATATGTGTAACCAGATTTTTCACCAACTACAACACCTGAACCTTCACCAGCTTTCTGATTCTGGTAATAAACGAGAATTGCTACATTAGACTCTTTAACCTCATCGTAAATCTGTGTTGGAGTCATAGCACCCTTACCAGAATATTCCTGTGTCTCATAAGGTGATTTTTCAACACTCGGAACAGCACCATCGATTTTCTCTGTGTTAGGGTTTGAACTACCACCATCTGTAAAGGAATTGTCACCTGAAAGTGATGTACCTATAAGGATAGCGGCAACTGCGATACAAAGAACAATAAGGATTATAAAAATTGTTTTGCCTGTTTTAGATTGTTTTTTCTTTACAGGGTTTTCGTAAGTTTGTGTAGGGTAAGTGGCTGGTGCAGTATATGGTTGTTGTGGTTGTTGCCCATAAGGCTGATTAGCAAAATATGGAGCATTCGCATTATATCCATTAGGTGAAGTAGGGTACGTGTTGTTTTGTCCATAACCATTCTGAGCAAACCCATTAGGTTGAAAGCTTGTGTTTGGTGAGGTTGCGTATTGAGAATTATTGAACCCCTGATTTTCGGTTTGTTGTGCTTCAGGTGTTTTTTCATTCTCTTGTGTGTTTTGACCTAAAAATTCGTCCATTAAAAATCCTCCAGATTTGTTATTATACTTTTATAATAACAAGATAATATTGAAAACAAATTGAATTATTTCGGTAGCTTTACTGTGAATTCGGTAAATTTATCAGTTTTACTTTTAACAGTAACTTTACCACCGTGTAACTCTACTATGCTTTTAACAAGGTGAAGACCAAGTCCTGTGCTTTTTGTGTCGGCACTTCTTGATTCGTCAACCTTGTAAAATCTATCAAAGACATTTTTTATATGTGAAGGGGGAATACCCTTGCCGGTGTTTGTAATTGTGAAATAAGAATGTTTCGGATCAGTCTTTGTTGTGAGTGAAATTTTACCGCTTTCGTCGGTAAATTTAACGGCATTATCTATGAGATTATAAATAACCTGGTCAAGCATAGACTGGTCACCTAAAACGGTGAGTTCTTCTAATCCCTCAAGACCTTCGATTGTAATTTTTTTATCTGTGATAAGTTGTTCAAATGTTAAAAATGTATTTAAAAGATTTTTTGAAATATCAAAACGCTCTAATTTAAGGTTTAAGTTGCCTGTTTCAATTCTTGAAATGTTGAGCATTGCGTTAACCATTTTAGAGAGCCTTTTTACTTCTGAAGAAACAATTTCTAAATAATGATTTTGCTTCTCCGGTGGTATAGTACCATCTAAAATTCCGTTTATAAATCCACCTATTGTAGTCATTGGTGTTTTAAATTCGTGTGAAACGCTTGAGACGAAGTTTCTTCTTGAATTCTCCAATGCTTCAAGCGATTCTGCCATCGAATTGAATTCAATAATAAGTTCGGTCATCTCGTTTTCTTCAGTGGGTTCAGGAACTTTATATGAGAAATCACCGACAGAGTAACATCTTGCCGCTTTTGCTAAATCTCGTATTGGTTTTGACATTTTGTCTGCAAGGAAGAAAAGTGCAAGAGTAAGTATAACTAAAGCAAAAACTGCTGCAGATAAAAATGATGTTAAAAGTTTTATGAAGTAACCTGCAATCTGACCTGAAATCGGGCTTGTGCAAATAGTAAAGCCTACAATTTCATTTTCGATTTTTATAGGTGAAATTGCAACTGCGTGAGTTTCGGTGAAAACACCACCGAGAGTAGTGTAATCTGCATAACCGATTGCTTCTGCCTTTACAATAAATGCTTTTGGGATATGAATGTTCTTGTGTTCTTCGCACACAGCGTGCTTAACAGTTTCAAAAGGTTTTTTTAAAGTGTCATCACAGGCAATAATCATACCATCGGCATTACACATAAAAACCATACTTCCGCTTGCATCTGCCGTGAGTTTTAAGTTGTTATAAAAAAGCAAGGCAGTTGCTTCCTGATTGTGAAGTGCTAAATCCGAACATAGAATTTCAGATGTGAAATCAGAAATTGCGATTGAGTTTTTACTTAACCCTGCTAAAGTCTCTTGTTTAGAAAAATTATAAACAAAAGCCATAAGTGTAATACCTGTAATAATAAAGCCTATTACAATTATTACCGCTAAAATAAGAAAGTATTTAAGAAAAAATGCACCGCGTTTATTGTTCGAAAATTTTAATTTTAATTTTTCCATAAATTATGCTTTTGTATCAAACTTGTAACCGACACCCCAGATGGTTCTTAATTCCCACTGGTCAGAAACACCTTCAAGTTTTTCTCTTAAACGCTTAACATGAACATCGACTGTTCTTGAATTTCCGTAATATTCAAATCCCCATACTTCATCAAGAAGTTGGTCTCGTGTGTAAACACGGTTAGGGTTACTTGCAAGGTGATAAATAAGTTCAAGTTCTTTTGGCGGAGCATCAACATACTCGCCGTTGATTTTTAATTCATAGTTTGTAAGGTTTATTGAAAGTTTATCGTAAGTAACGATTTTATTCGATTCCTGTGCAGAAGTCTGTGCAGGGGCGGTACGCCTTAAAACTGCTTTGATTCTTGCGATTACTTCTTTTGGTTCAAATGGTTTTACAATATAATCATCTGCACCGAGTTCCAGCCCTAAAACCTTGTCAAAAACCTCGCCTTTTGCGGTGAGCATAATAATAGGTGTCTGAGAGTTTTTTCTTATTTCTCTGCATATCTGCCAACCGTCAAGACCGGGTAACATTATATCTAAAAGAACAAGGTCAGGATTAGCTTCAGCGAAAGTGTTTACTGCGTCAAGACCATTGTTGACAACCTCTGTGGAATAGCCTTCTTTTTCAAGATATAACCTTAAAAGCTCACAGATGTTAACATCATCATCAACAATAAGAATTTTTTCGGTAGCCATAAAAACACCCCTTTTCAATATTTTCTTCTTCTACCAATTACATTTTATAGCAAATTTTACAACAAAATATGAACAAAGTTTAAAAAATGTATTATAGTTTATTATTGGTAGTTTAAAGTAAATTATTTTTTCTTTTTATTTTTTGTTTTTTGTTTTGTTTTTCTTACAGATTTTGTTTTTCTTCTCTTAACTGTTAATCTGTAATATGTGAAGCCAGCAATCATAGCACCAACTACAAGGAATATTGAGAAGTAAACAACAATCATTTTAATTTCGTCTTTGTTTAAAGCACCTTGCGAAGAATCAGCGGTGGTGGTTGTAATGCTGTCAAGCTTACCGATTGTTACAACACCGTTTGCATTTAAAATATAACCATAGCCTTCAGGTAAACTTTCTTTAACAGTATCACTTATAACATTACCCTGACTGTCAACAAGCTGACCGAATTCGTTTATATGTAAAACCTGTGGATTTGCGTTCGGTGTACCAACATTTGCATTAAGTGATGGGTTTAAATAATCATAGCTTGGTGTTATGGTATTGTTTAGGTTCGCAGAAACATTACCACCAAAGCCAGAAACAATGCCGGTTGCATTTTCGTCAGTTGGAGCATTATCCATTCCTTGGTAAACATTAAGCTTATAGGTAGTTGTTTCTGCCGAAGCGCCATTATATTTAACATTTATAGTAACAGTCTGAACAGGCTCTTTTGATAACGCAACCTTTGCGTATGATGAAAGGCTGACTGTTTTACCGTTTATTTTTACTGTCATATAGCCGTTGTCAATTGGCGTAGGGTTAATGTAAATGAGTTCCCTGAAATAATCGAGATACAAGTTGTATTCGTAAATATCAGAATAAAATTCTTTCTCTAAATCAAAACGATTTGTTTTATGAATGACAATATCAAATGCTTGCTCGTAAGTGTATTTTGCAGAAGAAAGCGCTATGCCTTTGTCTTCATAAGCCATTCTCTGAATAATATAATAAGCAAGTGTTCTCGCTCTGTTTGCTTTGAATACTGAATCTGGGTCCAAAGTAACATTATATTGGGTGCCGAGCATAGCAGCCATATATTTTATTTGGATTTCTTCATCGGTTGCGGTGCTTGCATCAACAGAAATACCTGCGTCTGAAATTGACATAATAGCAAGTCTTCTGAAAGCTTCGCTTCTGTCAATTGAAACGAGCTCGCGTGAAGTAACATAACCGTTTGTATAAAGTGCAAAAAGACATGTGTAATAAATATAGTCTTCAAGACTTACGATTGAAGTAATATCAAAATATTTTGATACGAAGGCTATAAGTGAACGGTCATCACCGTCAAGAGCAACCATATACATCATAAGTGCCGCTTCAAGAGTTGTACCTGCTGGCACTGTAATTCTTTCGCCAGTAAAAACATAATAGAAATCATTTTTCCACAAAGCATAGAGTGCACTTATCATAAATATAGAGTCGGGGTCTTCTTCTTGCTCTGGTGTTATAAGAACACCTTGCTCTCTTAACCATTCTGCTTTTGACTGGTCAGTAGCGTCTGGGTCACCGATTATAGAGAGCGCACCTAATTGCTGGAATACATAAATATAAGCAGCTTTTTGTGATTCTTCGTCAAGAGTGTAATATTTTGCGTATTCTTCTACCTCTTCTTTAAAGCAAGGTGCGTCTGTTATGTAAGGGTAGTCAGTAACCGGGTGCAAAGCTTTTTCGGTGATGATACCATCAACAGAGAGCATATTTTCCTTTACTAATAACTTTCTTAACCATGACGGGTTGTTTTCGTCGTATGCATATTGAGTTGAAATACCTAAGTTGGTGTTGATTTGTTTTGCAAATTTTTTAGCTGAAGCACTTAAACTGAAAACTGAAGAACAAGTGATTACAGCAAGAATAGCCGCTATAACGCGGTGTTTTAATTTCATCATTATCCTCATTTCTGAATGTTGTAAATGAAAGTATATTATAGCAAAAAAGTATTACATAGTCAATGAATGAAATGTTAATTATAAAGAAAATGCGAAAACAGTTTGAGATTTATAAACTTCATCTTTGTCATAAACACATTTGCACCAGTCCTGGTGATTAGGTGAATCTGGGAAAACCTGTGTTTCAAGACAGAAGGAGCATCTTTTTGTGAGTGGTTTTTCTTCTTTGCCGAGAATTGTACCATCAAGGAAGTTACCGGTGTAGAACTGAACACCGGGAAGAGTTGTTTTAACCTCCATTTTGATTCCAGATTTATCACCCTTTGCAACTGCACAGGTTTTTAATGTACCATCAAAGTTGTTTATAATAAAGTTGTGATCGTAACCATTACCATTTTTTATCTGAATGCAGTCGGTATTATTGATATCTTTACCGATTTTTTTAGTGTTTCTGAAATCGAATGGAGTATTTTCAACAGATTCAGCCATTTTTAACGGAATACTTGTTTCGTCAATTGGGGTGAAATAATCCGCATTGATTTGTAAATCGTGATTAAGAATATCACCACAATCAAAGCCATTAAGGTTAAAATAAGCATGGTTTGTAAGGTTTATAACAGTCTTTTTGTCTGAAACTGCATTGTAAGTGAGAATTAACTCGTCATTGTCTGTAAGCTCGTAAGTAACACTTGCTTTCACGTTGCCTGGGAATCCGTCTGCGCCATCTTTACTGAAATGTGTAAAGGTTAATGCCTTGTCAGATGTTTTTGTACCTTCCCAGACTGCAGAAGAATATTCTCCACCACCGTGAAGACAGGTGATGCCATTATCATTCTTTGTAAGTGTATATTCTGTACCATCTATTGAGAATTTACCACCCTTTATTCTGTTCGCATACTGACCAACTACAACACCCTGATAGTCACTTCTTTCGGTGTGTCCTTCAAGTGTATCATGACCAGATAAAACATCAATAAATTTGCCGTTTTTATCTTTTACAAAGAGTTTTTCTAAGGTAGCACCTTTTTCGATGATTTCTGCTTTCATTCCATTTTTATTCTCGAGTGTAAAGGTGTGAACTTTTACACCGTTTAATTCACCGTATAAAGATTTTGTAATTGCCATAAGTACCTCCAGAAATTTATAAATCTTGATTATATAATTATACACCCCAATTTTACAATAGATAATGATACATTGTCAAGAAAGATTGATTATTTTGGAACAATATTGTATAATAAGATTTATATAACAAATATCCGTTTTGAAGGAAGTGAAAAATATGGAAGGATTTATTCTTGGTCTTACAACTGTGTCAAGATATGTACTTTTACTGATTGCCCTTTATGTAGTGGTAAGGGTAGTCCTTGCTATGTTTTTCAAAAAGGCGACTAACCCTGTTCGTGGCAGACTTGTGAATGATATAACAGGTGAAGTTATAACCTTAAGAGATAATGAAACATCAATAGGCAGAAATAAGAACTGTGATGTTGTGTTGGGATTTGATACTATTTCGCGCTTACACGCTGTTATGGCATTCAGAAATAAAGGGTTTGTTATATTTGATACAAACTCAAAATCCGGTGTAACTGTGAATGGCGAAAGAATAAAAAGCAAAGCCAATATTTACGATGGTGATAGAGTGGGTTTTGGTGGTCTCGAGTACACACTTTCAGTCAACAAATTCAAGTATATAAAAGATAAAAGCGGAGCACTCGGAAGGCCAAATTATTTTATAATTCTCATTCTTATTTCTATTTTTAATATTTTTACAATGCTTCTTACATCTTTCCCTGAAGGTAAGTTCGAAATTCTTGTAGCATCTGCATTTTTAGGAATGATAATTCTTATGTGGGGTTACTTTTTCTTCTCTTCAAATGTGATGCGAATAACGAGTTTTGAAGTTGAGAGTATAGCATTTTTGTTTACATCAATAGGGCTTGGGATTGTTGCGAGTATTTATCCGGGCGGAACTTTAAAGCAGTTTTTTGCAATTGTTATAGGTGTACTTGGATTTTGTGTATTACTTTCGCTTTTGCGTTTTGTTGATACTATAAAAGTTTTCAGATATATGCTCTCAGTTGGTGCAATAGGTCTTCTTGCATTCACTCTCTTGATTGCAGAACCGACAAACGGTGCTTTAAGTTGGGTGAATATCGGCGGTATTTCATTGCAACCATCAGAGCTTGTTAAAGTAGCATTTGTTTTTGTTGGTGCAGTAACACTTGAAAAACTTCAGTCAATAAAACAACTTACACTTTATATTATTTTTGCTGCTATATGTGTTTTAGAACTGTTTTTGATGTACGATTTTGGTGCGGCACTTATATTCTTCTTTACATTTATTGTTATTGCATTTATGCGTTCAGGCGATATAAGAACTATTATGCTTATCTGTATTGCTGCCGCTTTAGGTGCAGTGCTTATAATTCTTTTCAAACCTTATGTTGCGGCGAGATTTTCGGGGTATCTTCATATCTGGGAAAATATGGATACAACAGGCTATCAGCAGACAAGAACTTTAATTTATTCTGCAAGTGGAGGGCTTTTTGGGTTAGGACTTGGAAACGGAAAGCTCCGCAATGTTTTTGCTGCTGCAGAAGACTTAGTTTTCGGTGTTGTCTGTGAAGAATACGGTATAATTATGGGATTTTTAATTCCCATTACATTTGCTTTGGTTACAGTTGCAATAATCATAAATGCTCAAAGGTCAAAATCAACCTTTTATGCTATAAGTGGTGTTGCTGCAACATCAATGCTTTTATTCCAGAGTATGCTTAATATTTTCGGTGTAACTGATTTGTTACCACTTACAGGCGTTACTCTGCCATTTGTAAGTAAAGGTGGTTCAAGCATTATTTGCTGCTTCTGTCTTCTTGCTTTTATGAAATCGGTTGATACAAGAACATTTTCTAATTTCAAACCAGATTTAGCAAGGCCTGCTCCTAAAAAGAAAAGGAGGGTGAAAAATGAAGTCGACAACTAAACGCGGTTTTATTGTTCTTTTGTTAGTAGCAGTATTTACTGTCGGACTTGTTTACCTCGCTTTCAATTTGGGCACTAATGCAGAGAAATGGGCGACTTTAAGAGTTAATAATCATCTTGTGAATGATGGTAGCTTTATAGGTGCGGGTAATGTGCTTGACCGTAATGGCGAAATTCTCGCACAGACGGTTGACGGTGAAAGAGTTTACAATAACTCTGAAAGAATAAGACGCTCAACACTTCACATTGTTGGTGACAGTGAAGGGTATATAGCATCAGGTGTGCAGACCGCTTACAAAAGAGAGCTTATAGGCTATAACCTTGTAACAGGTATTTATTCTCTTAAAAAATATGAGCGTGGTAATGATGTTACTCTTACTATTGATTCTTCAGTTTCCGCAATCGCTCTTGATGCGTTAGGCTCAAGAAAAGGGATTGTTGCGGTTTATAATTATAAAACAGGCGAAATTCTCTGCTCTGTTTCGAGTCCTAATTTTGATATAAGAAACAAGCCATTAACTGAAGAAATTGAAAAAAATCAAAATGGAAAATATGAGGGCCTTTATCTTAACAGACTTTTAGACGGTCTTTATACACCAGGCTCTGTGTTTAAAATAATTACTGCCTCCTGCGCTTATGAGAATATTCCTGATATTGAAAGCTGGGAATATGAGTGCGAAGGCGAAATGTTTATTAACGGTGTAAGGGTAAGCTGTCCGAGAAAGCACGGGAAGCTTGACATTGAAAAAGCATTCGCTCAGTCCTGTAACTGTGCTTTCGCAGAAATTTCTAAAAAAATAAGTGCCGCACAGCTTACAAATACTGCAAATGCTTTCGGATTTTACGATAATTTTACTTTCGGTAACAGCTTTACAGAAGAAAGTATTATAAATTTAAGTGATGCAAGTGCTTCGGATGTTGCGTGGGCATCAGTTGGTCAATATACTACACTTATGAATCCGTATCACGCGCTTACAATTGCGGGTGCTATTGCGAATAACGGTACTGCGAAATTACCTTTTGTTGTTAAGAATTTTGCTTCGCCCTCAGGAAGAGTAGTAAAAGAAATGACACCTGAAGAGGTTGTTTACACAACACCTGAAAATGCAAAAAGACTTAAAGAATTGATGCGTAGTGCGGTAGAAAATAATTATGGTGACTGGAATTTTTCCGGTGTTACAATGTGCGGTAAAACAGGCACCGCAGAGGTTTCAGATACTGAAAAACCGCACTCCTGGTTTTTAGGATTTTCAGAGGATGAAAAATGTCCGTTGGCAATTGTCGTGGTAGTAGAAAATGGCGGATGGGGGTCAACAACTGCAATTCCTGTTGCTTCTAAAGTTATTAAGGAAGCAAGTAAAGTAATTTCTTAAAAAGATAAAAATTGTTTACTAATTGTAAAATTATTTTTTATGCTTTATTTTCATTGACTAAAATTGTTATTTATTGTAGAATATAGAGCAAGTCTGTTCAATTGATTTTCAATTGAGCGAAATATATAGAATTATTTAGTATTGAAAGGCTGAATTAAATGAGTTTTATAGAATTTGAGTCTGTTTACAAAACCTATAAAATGGGTGAAGTTACAATAAATGCTGCAGACGGAGTTACATTTAATATTGAGCAAGGTGAGTTCTGTATTATTTTAGGTGCTTCTGGTGCAGGTAAAACAACTATTCTTAATATTCTCGGCGGTATGGATGACTGCGATGATGGTAAGGTTCGTGTCGGCGGTGAATTGATTAATGAATATGACAATAAAAGTCTTATAGAATACAGACGCTTTGACGTTGGTTTTGTGTTCCAGTTTTATAATCTTGTGCCTAACCTTACTGCACTTGAAAATGTTGAGCTTGCAACACAAATAGGTGACAAAGCTCTTAACCCTGTTAAAGTGCTTGAAAGAGTTGGTCTTGGTGAAAGACTTGATAACTTCCCTGCACAGCTTTCAGGTGGTGAGCAGCAACGTGTTTCTATAGCCAGAGCCCTTGCTAAAAACCCTAAAATACTTCTTTGTGACGAGCCGACTGGTGCGCTCGACTACAATACAGGTAAACAAATATTGAAACTGTTACAGGATACAAGCCGTGAGTCAGGTATGACAATTGTTGTTATTACCCATAACTCTGCACTTGCTCCTATGGCAGACAGAATTATAACAGTAAAAAGTGGACGCGTTGTGAAAAATGAAGTCAACGAAAATCCGGTTTCTGTTCAAGATATAGATTGGTAAAAGTATTTATTCGACTTGATTGAGAAAGGATTTTTGAAAGATGACAAGAGCGTATGCTATTGATACGGTCCGTTCAATAAAAAAGACTATAAGCAGATTTATTTCTATTGTGGTAATTGTTGCTTTAGGTTCGGGTCTTTTTGTGGGACTTAATTCCGTATCTACTGATATGACTGAGTCGGCGGATGTTTATTACAAAAACAATAATCTTATGGATTTGCGATTGCAGTCATTTATAGGTCTTTATGAAGAGGATTTAGAAAGAGTCCGTATAATTGATGGTGTTAAAGCTGTTCAAGGTATGAAATTTGTTGATGGCTTTGTTCAGGTGCCGGCAGAAGAAAGTGAAGAATTTGAAGGTATAGTTGATATCGACGGTTCAGAGCTTACAGTTCGTGTTTTTGGTATGGATATGAATCAGGTGTATTCATTCCATCAGAATGGCACAGATGATGAAAATTACATAAACAGACTTCAATTAGTTGAAGGTAAATATCCTGAAAAGGCTAATGAATGTGTTGTTACTTGTAGCGAGCTTACAACTCCTGACCAGTTTAAAATTGGTAATAAAATTAAAGTTATTGGCGACGATGAAGAAATATCTTACTACTTGAGAGTTAATGAATTTGAAATTGTTGGAATTGTTCTTTCACCTTATTGGGTTTCTTACGAGCGTGGTGCTACTACTGCTGGTAGTGGTAAGTTAGGTGACTTTGTGTATGTTTCAAATGAAGCATTCCAACCAAGAATTGATTATTACAGTGAAGCTTACATCACACTTAAAGACAGTGATAATTTTGTTGCTTATACAGACGATTACAACGAGTATGTTGAAGAAATGCAGAACACAATTCTTTTAGCATCAGAGTCAATCGTGAAAGAGAGAGCGGCATCATTAGGTGTTGGTCTTCCACAAAAGCTTATAAGTGCTAAAAATCAGATTGCACAGGCAGAAGCAGGTATTAACTCGCAATTACAAGGTGCAAGAGATGAAATAGCAAAATACAGAGAACTTGAAAAAACAGGTGAAGAAAAGCTTGCCGCTGCACAAGCAGAGCTTCAGGAAAAATATAACGTAGCACAGTCACAACTCGAGTCGGGGAGTGACCAGTATTTAGCGGCGGTTAATGAATATAACTCGAAAATTACCATTGTTGCTGAAAAAAGAGCAGAACATACTGCAAAAACAAATGAGTATAATCTTAATAAAGCGAATGCTGATAGTGCTAAAGAAAAACTTAATACTGCCAATAATGAGCTTTTAAGTGCAAAACTTAAAATTGAAACTACTGAAGCGTTAATTGGCAGTACACAGTCAACACTTGATACTATAAAAAATAATCAGAATGTTTCTCAGGAAGATCTCGACCTTGATAAAATGGCAGAACGACTTGAGCAAACAAACCCTGAACTTGCAAAGATTTTATTCTCTGCATCTAACTTAACAGGTCAGGGTATGGCGGCTGACATTGTTGTTGAAACGGAAGCGCTACTTGAGCAATATAATTCTGAGCTTGTTGTGGCTGAAGAACAGTATGCTAAAGGCAAGGCAGAGTATGACGAAAAGTATGCTGAATGGTATGATGCTGACCAGCAATTAAAGAATGCAAAAACACAACTTGATAATGCCAATGCTCAGTTAGAGCAGGCTGAATCACAATTAGCACAATTCAAAGACCAAATACAATCAAGTGGTTTTGACCTTCAGTTTGGTTCTTTAAAAGCACAGACTGAATATACTAATGCGCAGACACAAATCACTTATCAGACAATGCAGCTTCAGAATATTCAGCAGATTTTAGAAAATGCTGAAAAGAAATTAGAAGAAGCAGAAGCAGAAGCAAATGCTAAATTGGGTATTGTAAAAACTGAATATACAAAAGGTATTGCATTGCTTGAAACAATAAATAATGGCGCAAGCTGGTCAGTTTATGACCGCGATGATTCGCCGGGTTATACAGGCTACGGTGAAGCGGCAGAAAATATGCAAAGACTTGCTTATATTTTCCCGACCTTCTTCTTTATAGTTTCAACTCTTGTTTGTCTTACAACAATGTCAAGATTGGTTGAAGAACAAAGAACACAGCTCGGTACTATGAAGGCATTGGGTTATGAAGATAAAACCATTATAAGTAAATATCTTATTTATGCGGCTTCTGCAAGTACAGTAGGTAGTGTAATTGGTATTGCGGCAGGCTTTTCAGGTCTTCCTTATGCGATTTTTACCGCGTGGGGTATTATGTATGAAATACCAGAATTGAAAATTAAATTACTTTTAGGTTACGTGCTTTTAGGTCTTATAATTTCGGTAGGTCTTACAACCTTTGCGGCATATCTTTCTTGCTACAAGGAGCTTAAAACACCTGCTTCAATTCTTATGCGACCAAAACCACCAAAGGATGGTAAACGTGTTTACCTCGAAAATTTCACAGGTATATGGTCAAGACTTAATTTCACCTCAAAGGTTACAGTAAGAAACCTTTTCAGAAATAAAAAGCGCTTTGCGGTTACTGTTATTGGTATTGCAGGTTGTACTGCACTTATGTTAGCAGCTTTCGGTCTTCAGAATGCTATTGGTACAGTTATTACTAATCAATACGGTGAAGATGGTGTTGCACAGTACGACTTACAGGTAGTTTTAAAGGATACTAAAGAAGATTACACACCTAACAGCGAAACTGTAAGGAGTATTACAGATCTTCAGGGAATAGAAAACTCTATGCTTGGTTTCTTAAAGGTTTGTGAAGGCTATTCTGACAGAAGTGACAAAGTTATGGAGGTTGATGTTTTAGTACCTCAGGCACCCGGTATGCTCAAAGAGTTTATAAATATGAAAGACGGCAACAAAGATGTTGCGTTTACAGATGAAGGTGCAGTTATAACAAGAAAGTTTGCTGATAAAACAAAAACGAAAATCGGTGATACAGTTAAGCTTTCGTGGACTGAGGGCTCTAAAAAGGTTGAATATGAAGTGCTTGTTACAGGTATTTCTGACAACTACACATTCCATTATGTATATGTAACACCTGGCACATATTACAGAATGACAAATACTGTGCCTGATTACAACTACCTGTTCTGTTCAATTACTGATGGTATGACAGTAGAGCAAAAAGCAACACTCGAATCACAGATTGGTGATATTAAAGGTGTTAACGGTACAGTTTACACAACTGTTGTTATTGACAACTTCAATAACATAATAGATGTTCTCACTATTGTTACTCTCATTCTTATATTTGCAGCAATTGTACTTGCATTTGTTGTTCTTTATAACCTTAACAACATAAATATAAATGAGCGTATTAAAGAACTTGCAACCCTTAAGGTGTTGGGCTTCTATGACGATGAGGTTTCTGCTTATATTTATCGTGAAAATGTAATACTTACATTCTTCGGTATTGTAATCGGCCTTGTTGCAGGTATATTCCTTAATTTAGCGGTTGTGGGTGTAGTAGATATTGATACTGTTACGTTCAGTACAAATCTTAAATGGTGGAGCTTTGTGATCGCTGGTTTCTGTACAGTGTTCTTTGCAGTAATAGTTAATGTTATGATGCACAGAAAACTCAAGAAAATCAGTATGGTTGAATCACTCAAATCAGTAGAATAAAATAAAAACAAAGGCACTAAAGAGGTAGAACTCTTTGGTGCCTTTGTAAAATTTAACTCTCCGTTAGATTTTTAAAAAATCCAACGGAGAGTTTTTTTATTCATCATCTTTTGCGTATGAAGAAAATTTATTTTTAGCAAAAAGTGAACCGTTTATGTACATTTCTGCAATGAATTCTGCCATAACATCCGGTGGAATTACCATTCCATCATCCATCCAGTCAACAACTGTACCTGTGAGTGAGTTGAGTGCAAAGTTCAAAATAAATCTTCTTGGGTCTTCCTGTGCATATTGTTCTTTTGCAACCGGCACATTTTTTGCAAGTAATTTTTTGATTTTAGTCAGAACCTTGTTGTTGGTATATTCGCGTGTTATAACAAAACGAGCAATCGCAGTATTTTGTTTGCAGAATACAAGAATGTTTTCAACATATTTTACAAATGCTTCTGGTGTAGCGGCACATTCATCTGCGCCTTGCAACACATCTTCAAATAATTCGTATGCTTCATTCTGAATCTGGTCTAACATATCGAATATATCTGTGTAGTAGAAATAGAAGGTCGCACGGTTAATATCAGCAACCTCTGTTAATTCTGTAACAGTGATTTCATTTATTGATTTTTTTTGTAAAAGAGAGAAGAGAGAATCTCTTAAAAGCTTTTTTGTTCTTTTTACGCGTCTGTCATTGGCGTTTACTTTAGATAAACGTTCATCATTGTTTGACATAATGCCCTCCGTAAATACCACGATTTTTTGAGTTCTTAGTCATTTTAACACATTTTTGTTGGATATTCAAGTAAAAAACCATAAAATGTTTAATTTCTTAAAATTCCTTAATTCTTAAATTAGAAAAAAGTAATAAATATGAAAATAAGACATATATTACATTTTTAAAATACTTGATTTTTGGGTGTGTTATTGATATAATAAATTAGTTGAAATTTGGTATAAAATTCTTGAAGGAGTTGTTTAAATGAAGTACGATGTAGCCGTTATAGGCGCAGGCGTTGTAGGTTCACTTATCACAAGAGAACTTTCTAAATACAACATAAAGGTTGCATTGTTAGAAAGAGCAAACGATTGCGCTATGGGTGCAACAAAAGCAAACAGTGCAATTGTTCACGCAGGCTTTGATGCAAAGCCGGGTTCATTAAAAGCAAAGCTTAATGTTCGTGGTGTTGAGCTTATGAAAGTGGCTTGCGAAGAACTTAATGTTCCACTTAAAAATATTGGTGCTTTTGTTGTTGCCTTTTCTGAAGAAGAAATTCCACATTTACAGGAGCTTCTTGAAAGAGGTAAAGAGAATGGTGTTCCCGGTCTCGAAATAGTTTACAGAGATGAGCTTGTAAAAAGAGAACCAAATATTGGTGACACTGCAGTTGCAGCACTATGGGCACCAACATCTTCAATAGTTTGTCCTTACGAATTAACTATTGCAGGTCTTGAGAATGCTGTTACAAATGGTGCAGAGTTTTTAAGAAACTGCGAAGTAAAAGCGATTAAACAAAATAATGACAGCTTTACACTCGAGACAACCCTGGGTGAAATTGAAGCAGGTATTGTTATAAATGCGGCAGGTGTTCATTCTGGTAAGGTTGCAGAAATGATTGGTGACACCTCAATTGAAATAAAACCAAGACGCGGTGACTATTATCTTCTTGATAAATCACAAGGTGCGTTGGCTTTCAGTACAATTTTCCAATGTCCTACAAAAATGGGTAAGGGTGTTCTTGTTTCACCTACTGTTGATGGTAACTTAATTGTTGGTCCATCTGCTATTGAACATGATGATGGTGATAATGTAGAAACAACTGCAGAAGGGCTTGAGACAGTTTATACTTCTGCTATTAAGAGCATTCCTGCAGTTTCTTTAAGAAATGCAATTACTTCATTCAGTGGTAACCGTGCACACTGCACAGCGGATGATTTTATTATCGGTTCATCAGAAAAAAATAAAAACTTCATAAATGTTGCAGGTATTGAGTCACCAGGACTTTCTTCTGCGCCTGCTATTGCAGAAATGGTTACAGGTATCGTAACAGAGCTCCTTGGTGATGTAGAGAAGAAATCAGCGTTTAACCCATTAAGACCTGCACCAGTTCGTTTCAGAGAAATGACATCTACACAAAGAGCTAAGCTTGTTGAAAAGAACAAGGCTTATGGTAGAATTATCTGTCGTTGCGAAACAATTACAGAAGGTGAAATCATTGATGCAATTCATGCTCCTGCAGGTGCAAGAGATGTTGATGGGGTCAAGAGAAGAACAAGAGCAGGTATGGGCAGATGTCAGGGTGGTTTCTGCGGTAGTAAGGTTGTTGAAATTTTAGCAAGAGAATTAAATGTTCCTGTTAATACAATAACAAAATTCGGCGGAAAATCTGATATTATGTACGATAAAACAAAGTGAGGTGGCAGGAAGATGTTAAATTATGATTTAGTTGTAGTTGGCGGCGGTCCTGCTGGTATGGCTGCAGCTCTTCAGGCTAAAGAAGAGGGCGTAGAAAAAATCGTCATTTTAGAAAGAGCAGAAACACTCGGCGGTATTCTTGAACAATGTATTCACACAGGCTTCGGTCTTCACTATTTTGGTGAAGAACTTTCCGGTCCTGAATATGCTGGCAGATTTATTGCAGAAGTAGAAAAAACAGATATTGATGTTTATACTGACACAATGGTTCTTGATGTTTCAAAAGAGAATGTTGTTACAGCAGTTAACAATAAAGATGGTTTAATTCAGATTAAAGCAATCGCAGTAGTTCTCGCTATGGGTTGCCGTGAAAGACCAAGAGGAGCACTCTCTATTGCGGGCTCTCGTCCTGCTGGTGTTATGACTGCTGGTACTGCACAGAAATATGTTAATATTGACGGATATATGCCAGGTAAAAAGGTTGTTATTTTAGGTTCTGGTGATATTGGTCTTATTATGGCAAGAAGAATGACTCTTGAAGGTGCAGAGGTTAAAGTTGTTTGCGAGCTTATGCCTTATTCAGGTGGTCTTAAAAGAAATATTGTTCAATGCCTTGACGACTTCGGTATTCCGTTAAGACTCAGTTGTACAGTTATTGCAACTCACGGTAAAGAAAGACTTGAAGGTGTTACTATTGCCAATGTTGACGAGAAATTAAAACCAATTCCTGGTACAGAACAATATATTGAATGTGACACACTTCTTTTATCAGTTGGTCTTATTCCTGAAAACGAGCTTTCAAATGGTGTGGGTATTGAACTTGACAGAGTTACAGGTGGCCCTGTCGTTGACGAATACAGAGAAACACTTCACAAAGGTATTTTTGCTTGTGGTAATGTTCTTCAGGTTCATGACCTTGTTGACTATGTTACAGAAGAAAGTAAAATTGCAGGTAAAGGTGCTGCAAATTATATCTTCGGCAAAAAACAAGGTGGTACATTCATTAACACAAAAGGTATTAACGGTGTACGTTACATTGTTCCTCAAAGAGTTAATATTGAAAATGAAGAAGATGTAAAGCTTTACTTCAGAGTAGGACAAGTTTACAAAGGTGCAAAAGTTGTTGTTGAATGTGATGGCAATATTCTTTCATCAAAGAAAAAAGTAATGTTAGCACCAGGTGAAATGGAAAATGTTAAAATTACACCTGAAATGCTCAAAAATATGAACGAAAACAGTGAAATCACTGTAAGAATAGAAGAATAAGGGGGTACGAAAAATGAAAAAGAATTTAATTTGTGTATCCTGTCCGTTAGGTTGCCCTATTGAAGTGGAAATTGAAAACGGAGAAATTCTTTCTGTTACAGGTAATACTTGCAAACGCGGTGACAAATATGCAAGAGATGAGCTTACAAACCCTGTAAGAAGTCTAACAACAACAGTAAAGCTTATTGGTGGTGCTTTACCTGTTGTACCTGTTAAATCTTCAAAGCCTGTTCCTAAAGACAAGATGTTCCAGTGTATGAAGCTTATAAACGAAGCATCTATAGAAGCACCGGTTAAAATTGGTGATGTTGTTATTAAAGATATTTTAGGTTCAGGTGCAGATATTGTTGTTACTAACAATGATAGTGGAAAATAATTTAATTAGTGCAAGGCAACATTTTGTTGCCTTGCAACAATTATAAAAAAGGAATTTACATATATGAAACCTTATGAAATAGCGGCGGAAGTTAAACCGTCAGAGCGTCAGTTAGAGTGGCAGAAAACCGAGTTTTACGGTTTTATAAACATTGGTCTTCCTACTGTTGTAAACAGAGAATGGACTGACGGAAATGTTAAAGCGGAAAATTTTGTTCCTGATAAATTCAATGCAGAAGAATGGGTAACATTCTTTAAAAATGCAGGATTTAAAGGAATGGTGCTTAATGTAAAGCATCACGATGGTTTTTGTCTCTGGTATTCATCTTTAACAGATTATACAGTTGAAAATTCTTTTAACTGGGAAACAGAAAACAGAGATATGGTAGCAATGCTTTCAGAAGAATGTGAAAGACAAGGTCTTAAATTCGGTATTGCAATTTCACCACTCGACAGACACGCAAGTTGTTATGGTAAGGGCGAGGAATATAATGAGTATTTCAAGAAGCTTTTGAGAGAAGTTCTTACAAAATATGGAGATATTTTCTATGTTCGTTTTGACGGTGCGGCAGAAGAGAATAAAAATGGCTATACTCAGGAATACGACTGGGAGGGTTACTACGAGGTTGTAAGAGAATGTCAGCCAAATGCAGTAATTGCTCTTGTTGGCCCCGATGTTCGTTGGTATGGTAACGAATGGGGTGTAATCCGTAAAAATGAGTGGAGTGTCGTGCCGAAATATTATAGTATTGAAGAAGCTATTAAACGAAGCAAAGAGCCACCATCAAGAAAAAATCTTAAACGCGAAAGAAAACACGATATGGATTTAGGTTCAAGAAAAGCAATAAAAAAAGAATCTGAATTTATATGGTATCCTTGCGAAGTTTCTGTTTCAATGCGTGACAGATGGTACTACCACAAAGAAGATGAATATTCTGCGAAAACTAAAGACAAATTACAAAAGCTTTATTTGGAATCTGTTGGTGCTAACTGCGCTTTAATGCTTGGTGTTCCACCAATGAAGGATGGTAGCTTTGCAGAGATGGATTATCAGATTTTAATGGCGTTTGGTAAAACACAGAAGCAGACTTATAATTATAAAGTTTCAGGTGTTGCAGAAATTTCTGCAAGTAGCTCACTTTCACCAGAATATGATATAAAAAATCTTGTTGATGCGGATGAAAATAAAACCTGGAAGCCTGCAAAGGATGATTTAGAACCAGAGATTATTTTCACATTCAAAGAAAAAGATATGTTTGACAGAGTGCTTATGATGGAGAATATAAAGAATGGTCAGCATGTTGAAGAATATGAAATTTATCTTGATACTGGTGACGGTAAATTCAAGAGGCTTGACAAAGGTGGAATAGTTGGCTACAAAAGAATACACAAAATAACCCCAACCGAAGTACAAAGAGTGAAAATAAAAATCACATCTTACAGAGGCGAGTTGGAGTTGCAGGAAGTAACACTTTATTAAGATATAAAACTACAACATATTTTGTTGTAGTTTTTTGCTTTTGCTAATTGAAATTTACAATTATTTATAGTATAATACTTTAGATTATATACTAAAATCAGTAATTATAGGTAAGGAGTTGTGTAAAATGAAGCGTACAGTTAAGAAAATTGCAATAGCATTTATTGTAGTTGTGTTAATTGCTATGTCTTGTTTGCCTATGGTTGCTTTTGAGGTTAAGCGTTATTATGGTGACCTTGACAATGATGGTAAAGTCACCGTAACAGATGCAAGAAATATTTTGTGTGAAGCTATTGGTATTTATGACAGTACTTTAGGTGAACACGATTTTGCGGCAGCAGATATAGACGGTGATGGTAATCTTACTACTAAGGACGCAAGACTTGCTCTAAGAATTGCGGCACAATTAGAAGCAAGAGAATATATGCCGACTTATGAATTTAATAAGCACGAAGAAGAAGTTTTAGGTTTAATAAATGCTTACAGGGACAAGCAAAGTGAGGGCGAATTACCTGAATTGATGCTCTCAACAGAGCTTTCTGCAGCGGCAGACCAGGCGGCTATGGAATTTGCTTTGCAGACTGGTACTGCATTAAGACGCGGTAACGATGCATATTACAATACATTACTTGACGAAAAGGGTATTTCTTACACCTTTGCGGATAAAGTTATGTGTGTTTCAACAACAAGCTATGCTCAATGCTACGATAAAATGATGAGTGAATTACAAAGCAGAAAAGCATTTTTAAGCGAGAATTTCACCGAAATAGGTGTAGGTGCTTTCTCAAGAGATGGCAGAACAGTTTATTGGTGTATAATTTTTACAGATTGATTTAAATAGTTCTTTGCTCGAAAGGAGATATTAAAATGAGCGATTATAAAATAGAAACAAAATGTGTGCAGGGTGGTTATACACCAGGTAATGGTGAACCAAGACAAATTCCTATTATACAGAGCACAACTTTTAAATATGATACAAGTGAAGATATGGGTAAGCTTTTTGACCTTGAAGCAACAGGCTACTTTTACTCAAGACTTCAGAATCCTACCTGCGATTTAGTTGCAGCAAAAATTGCAGAGCTTGAAGGCGGTAGTGCTGCTATGCTTACTGGTTCAGGTCAGGCAGCATCCTTCTATTCAGTATTTAACTTAGCATCAAATGGTGACCACGTTGTTAGTTCATCTGCTATTTATGGCGGTACATATAATCTTTTTGCAGTTACAATGAAAAGAATGGGTATTGATTTTACATTCGTTTCACCAGATTGCACAGAAGAAGAATTGAATGCTGCATTCAAGCCAAACACAAAAGCAGTTTTCGGTGAAACAATCGCAAACCCTGCTTTAGCAGTTCTTGATATTGAAAAATTCGCAAAAGCAGCACACGCACATGGTGTTCCACTTATTATAGATAATACATTTGCAACACCTGTAAACTGTCGACCAATTGAATGGGGTGCAGATATTGTTACTCATTCAACTACAAAATATATTGATGGTCACGGTGCATCTGTTGGTGGTTGTATTGTTGATTCAGGTAAATTCGACTGGATGGCACACGCAGACAAATTCCCAGGTCTTTGCACACCAGACGATAGCTACCACGGTGTGACCTATGCTGAAAGATTCGGCAAAGAGGGTGCATTCATTACAAAAGCAACTGCACAGCTTATGAGAGATTTAGGTTCAGTTCAGTCTCCACAAAGTGCATTTTATATCAATTTAGGACTTGAAAGTCTTCATGTTCGTATTAAGAGACATTGCGAAAATGCTCTTGCAGTAGCAAAATTCTTAAAAGACAGCGACAAAATCGAATGGGTTACTTATGCAGGTCTTGAAGGTGATAAATATTACGATTTAGCACAAAAATATCTTCCTGATGGCACTTGCGGTGTTGTTAGCTTTGGTGTTAAGGGCGGAAGAAAAGCTGCTGAAGAATTTATGAAAAAACTTAAAATGATTGCTATTGAAACTCACGTTGCCGATGCAAGAAGCTGCTGCTTACACCCAGCAAGTGCAACACACCGTCAGATGAATGACGATGAACTCCGTGCAGCAGGTGTTTCACCAGATTTAGTTCGTCTTTCTTGTGGACTTGAAAATTCTATTGATTTGATTAACGACCTTAAACAAGCGCTTGGAGAATAAAATGAAGAATGCAGAGTGCAGAATTAAGGGGCTACGCCGTAATTGAATTATTGATAATGTTGGTTATTTATAGTTCTAAACAAGAAATGTAAAAAATTTAACTTGTTATATATGAAATGATAAAGTTTAGTTCACAATATTATAATGCCGACCGCAGGTCCCATAATTCTTAATTCTTCATTTTTAATCTTTAATTACGAACGGAGTGAGTATCTTGCCTATTAAAATTCCAAATGGACTTCCTGCTGTTGATATTTTAGCAGATGAAAATATATTTGTTATGACGGATACAAGAGCGATTACGCAAGATATTCGTCCGCTTAAAATTTTACTTTTAAATTTAATGCCTAAAAAAATTGAAACAGAAACACAACTTTCCAGACTTTTAGGCAATTCACCTTTACAGGTTGAATTTGAGTTGATTCACACAAAATCACATATTTCAAAAAACACTTCACAAGAGCATTTACTTGCTTTTTATAAGACTTTTGACGATGTTAAGCATCAAAAATTTGATGGTCTTATAATTACAGGTGCACCGGTTGAAAAAATGCCTTTTGAAGAAGTAGAATATTGGGAAGAACTCTGCGAAATAATGGAGTGGAGTAAAAATCATGTTACAAGCACATTCCACATCTGTTGGGGTGCTCAGGCAGGTCTTTATTATCACTATGGTATAAATAAATACCCGTTAGAAAAGAAACTTTCAGGTGTTTATAAACATACTGCCGATTATAAAAAGTCGATTCTTTTAAGAGGCTTTGACGATGAATTCTGGGTACCACACTCAAGAAATACTACTGTTAAAAGAGAAGATATTGAAAAAGTATCTGAACTCAAAATTTTAGCATCTTCCAGCGACGCAGGTGTTTACATAGTGACAACTGATAATGGTAAACAGATTTTTGTAACAGGTCACTCTGAATATGATGCAGATACTCTTAAAAATGAATATTTAAGAGATATAAATGCGGGTATTAACCCGAGTATTCCCGAGAATTATTTCCCACAGGATAACCCTGATAATGAACCTGTGGCAAATTGGCGTTCACACGCAACTCTTCTTTATGCTAACTGGCTTAACTATTTTGTTTACCAGACAACACCTTATGATATTGAGGATATTGAATAAATAAAAAACCGATGCAAACGCATCGGTTTTTTATTTATAGGAAATAGGAAATAGGAAACAATAATTTTTTGATACGAGCATTTAAAAATGCATATAGTTTTATTTATGAATTCACAGAGTAATCTTTTTTGAAACCATGCGCACCGAAAATCTGCCATTGTCCAATGCCAAGTCGTTGCATAATTGCTTTTCTTTCTTCTGCACAAAGTTTTGGGTTTGTATCAACTGAAGTCATTAAAATCGGTGCATATTGATTATATTCGGCTTGTTCGTGTGTCAATCCGTGTGTGTTTATAAAAATATCACCAGTAAATGCGAGGTGATGAGTGTAATCAATCAATACGATTTCACCAGGTAAATGCCCACCTTTGCCCTCATATACCTCAAAATGTAATTCTTCAAAATCGAAAAATCCGATTTGTGTTAAAGGTTCATTCAGAGTTTCAATATTATTCCATAATGTAATAATTTTTTCAGGGTTCACCGCTTTGTAAGATGTAAGTGTTTTGCAAATATTTATATATGGTTTATGTAACGGATTTTTTTCACGGTATCCATCGTTTCCAAAGTATTCATTTTTTAAACATTGTGCTGTTCTGTGACTTGCAATAATTTCGTCAAACATAGGCAATAAACCGCAATGGTCAACATCTGCGTGAGTAACGAGAATTGTTTTTTTCATAGTTTCAAAATCAGGAATGTTTCTTTTTAAAAGTTCCTGCATTTCCTCACTGTAACAAGCATAACCGCTGTCTATAAACAATATTTTATTATTGCTCTTAATGATTATTGTGTTACTGCCACAAGGTGGCTCTATTAAAGTGATTTCAGTGTTATCCGTTATTTGGTGTGTACTTATTCTGGGCATGAATGCTTTGCCTTTTGAAACACCTAAAAGCTCTGCAAATTTGCTTATGCTGTCAAAGGTTCTGTAAGGTGATAGACCTTGTTCATCAAGAGTCTGCATAGCAAGGTTAACGTGAACCAACAATTCATTTTTTACGTCTTCAGAAAGCCCCATAGTTTGAGAGAGTCCCATAACGTAGGTGTTATAAAAAATGCTGTTGTCGTAAACTTTTTCAGAACTGTTGTAATCTATAACGCGGACTTTGCAAAGTTTTTCTGCTTCCTTGAGAAATTCTGAGATTTTATCAGAGTCGTCAACATATAGTCCCATTTTAAATTGCTGGTAGTCTGTACCGTTTTCTTGAGAACTTATGTAAGAAATATTAAAATTAAAGTTGTTTATAAGTGTTAAAATGTTTGCAACACTACCAGGGACATCTTTTAAATGAAATTCGATTAGTACAATACTGGTTTTGTCAGTATTGCTTTGTAAATATCCAATTTTTTTGAGTTCAATATCAGCTTTGTTCAGTTGTTCTTCTGTTCCTTCTGCATCAATGAATAAAGTGTGAGAGTCGACTGCTTTATTGTAACTTACACGGGTAATGTTTATTCCTAAAGCAGAAAAACATTTACTTGCTTTTAAAAAAGCACCTATATGGTTTGGCATTGAAGTTACGTATGTTTTTTTCATTATTTAATCACCTTGGTGTTTAGTATCTGAATTTATTGTAGAAAAAATGATAGCACAATTTATTAGATACTGCAAGAGTGTAATTATATATGGGGGTGGATTAAAGTGAAGTTGTGTTTTCAGAGAATAAAGAATGGATAATAATACAAAATGAATTTATTCTTCAAATACGCTTTTTCCTTTTGTTCCATCAGCATTGATGTAATAACCATCTACGATTTCTTTAAAACTGCCACCGAAAAGCCAGCCTTTAGATTCAATAAATTCAATGAATTGTTTTTCAAATTCATCGAGTGTCAGTTCTGGTTGGATTTCTATGCAACCAGTTATTTTTATTTCTTTCATATATTACACAAACTTTCTTATTAAAATGTGAATTCTAATGTTCTTGGGTTGTTTGCTTCAAATGTGATTTTTTCTTCATCTTCTGAAAGTCCGCAGGAAATGGTTAATGTCTGGTTGATTTCAGATGTAATTGTAGCAATTAAAACAGAGTTTTTTAAATCCCATCTTAACGAGTCTATAACACATCGGTTTCGTGTTCTTATTCCACAGATTTCACCATTTTCAAAGCTTTTTGGTGTTGAAGGCAAAAATTCAATTTTATCTACATTAGAATAAATAAGACTTTCGTTTATAATTCCTAAGTAGCCTATTGCAAAGTCGGTACAGTAACAACTGTTTCTGTCGTAGTCGTGGTTTGTCATCATAGAATCATAATAAATTCCGTGATTCATAAGATTTAAAAGTGACTCTTCAACTGCTTTTGAATCTTTAAGTCTTGCACCAATCAACGCTCTGTGTACTAACGCGTGACTTGCCTGGTTTTCACTTGCTCTGTTTAAAATTGCCTGGTCACACGCTTTTCTGAGTGCCTCGTCGTCTTGTGTTTCAAACATAGGCCATGCACAGTAAAGGTGGCTTAAATGTCTGTGCAAATTGTTTTCAGTAAATTCTTTTGCCGACCATTCTTTTAGTGCGCCCGTTTCGTCGTAAAGGTAAGGTGGCAAATTGTTTAAAAGTTTTTCCCAGTAGCTTGTGTCTGTATTTTCATCAATGCTTTTCTGGATTTCAATAAGCATTAAAAGATTGCTTTTACAAGCAGAAATATCTATTGCGGCATTTGCAACAGACGGGCTCGGGTAGTTTTCGGGGTTGTTTTCAGGTGAATAGCTTGGAAGAATGGCGTAAGTCTCGCCCTCGAGTAATTCTGTTTTACCCTTTTTGAAATGCACCTCACCATTTTTGTCGGTGTAGTATTCAGGTGTCATTATCTGGTCCCAATAATTTGCAGATTTAATAAGCAAGGGTAAAAGAATCTCTCTTCTTAAATCGAGGCAACCTCTTTTTTTCATTTCTTTAATAGCTTCATCTGTTAAATCTTCTTCTGTTACTGAAAGTACAGATTTTAAGTTGTTTAAGTCAAATTCATCTGTAATCGGAATGGTTACATCGCCATAGCAAAGCAGAGTTTCATAAAGTGGATTTAACATCCATGAAGCACCTGCATTCCAATAACGGAAAGGGTAAGGGTAACAGGTTTCTGTTATAACTGCCTTGTCACCATCAGTATTTACAGGTGCCTGAATTGCATCAGTAAATCCGTGAGTTGCTTTTGCATTTTCTTCCCAGTCAGGCATTTGTCTTAAAAGGAAAGAGGCGTAACCTATGTAGCTTGATGGCATATTGCTTGTGTTGAGTGAGGAGGTCTGCAAATTAACATTTGCATCCATTGTGTATTTGCTGCCCCAACCGGGTGCCCATTCGCCGGTCCATAAACCGCCGAGTCTTGAGGTTGAATATCCTGAGCAACAAAGATAAGCGTAACGGCCTGAATAATATGCTCTTTCTGCTAAATCGCAATTTATTTCTTTTTTGCCCATTTGCTTGAAAATGAGTTTTTCGTTTGAAGCATCAGAGTCAGTTTCGCCAAGCGAGAAGGTAACTTTGTTGTATTCGCTCGAGAAAATTTCTGAATGCTCCTTTATTGCTTCTTCGTAGCTAAACACATCATCTTCTGTATATTTCTCTTGAATGTTTTTTGCTTTTTTTCTTGATTTTTCGATGAGTTTAAATTGTTCTTCGCTTTCAAAATCCTTTGTTGAGCCCACTTCGTAATCTCTGTCTGATATTGCAATAAGATACACGTTGTCGGCATCTGTAATTTTTATGTTGGGGTTATCCTTACCGCAATATTGAGTGTCTGTTACATCCTCTGAAGAAACTTTTTCTTTGGTGCCGCCCTCGACTATAACATAAACAACAGTAGTATACGCACCGGTTTTAAGCTCACTTTCTTTATATTCAGGGTAGTGGGCAATAAATGAAATAGTGTCTGCATTTTCTGAAACAAGTTTTTTATATTTTAAGTCAACCTCGCTACCATTCTCAAAGTTTGCAAAGGTAGAAATGTTGTCAAATGAAAGTGTTAAGTTGATTTTTTTACCTTTTGATGATTTTGAAATTTTTGTGATGGTTGCGTTGTCGGTTTGTGAGGTGAAAGAAACTCTTTCCCAGGTGCCCGCAAGGTTTGTGTATTTTACACCAACCTCGGCAGTTTCATAATTTGTGTATCTGTAATATTTTACTGTTGGTTGCCATTTTTGTGTTATTCTTAAAGCACCGCCCGGATGGAATGAATAAACATCATCATAGCTCGCGTTGTCAACAATATCTTTGCTTTCGGCAATGCTTTGTTTTACTGTTTCTAATTCATCAGATGTGTCAGGACAATAACGCACCTTTTCATTAGGCATTATAAAGTGTATGTTCTGGTAAATAAGCGAATCGCTGTAAGGTGCACCACTTGTAATTATACCTTGCAGACCATTACCGGAAATCATACCATTACGCCAAGCGTCAGTATTATTTTCTTTTGTTTCTGAAAGCTTGTAATATCTTTCAGAATAACACAGTTTATTTGTGTTGGTAAAAGAATTTTTTATATAATCAAAACTGTTACCCGGCACAATAAAAGAACCTATAAATTGAAAAACTGTCAGTATTAAACTTAATATCATTCTTACAACGCCCATAATACACCATCCATTCTTTATTGTGGTTATTGTAACATAAAAAGATAACAGGTTCAATTGTAAAAAAATAATTTAAAAATTTCAAAAAATCATTGACATTTAAAATCTAATGTGTTATTATGTCACTCGTGAATAATTGCAGAGGTACCGAAGTGGTTATAACGGAACGGTCTTGAAAACCGTCGTACGGCAACGTACCGTGGGTTCGAATCCCACCCTCTGCGCCACAGCCTTTCTTAGTGAAAGGCTAATTTAATAATAACCGAGATGGTTACCAATGGAGAAGTACTCAAGTTGGTGACGAGGCGCCCCTGCTAAGGGCGTAGGTCGGGAAACCGGCGCGAGAGTTCGAGTCTCTCCTTCTCCGCCAAATAAACTCATACACTTTTAGGTGTGTGAGTTTATTTTTTTTGAGTAGCTGACTCGAACTCGAGCGACGAAGGCGCGGGCAAGGAACACGACCGCCGCCAGTGGCGGAAGAAGGGAGTGTGAGTTGGCGTAGTGGTCAAAATTCTGAGAGAGAAGCGAACAAAGAATTTTGGGTACCACAAGAGGGTTGCTGTGCAAATTCGAGTCTCTCCTTCTCCGCCAAATAAACTCATACACTTTTAGGTGTGTGAGTTTATTTTTTTGAGTAGCAGACTCGAACTCGAGCGACGAAGGCGCGGGCAAGGAACACGACCGCCCACACCAGATTGTAAATTATTGCTTTTTATGATACAATTATCACAATTAACAAGATTTATTAGGGTGATATAAAATGAAAAAATACATATCCCGTTCAACAAAAATATTAGGAATCATAACCTTGATTACGATTGCTATGCTTATAACAGGTATTATTTTAATTGTTATTGATTTCCAAAACCTTTCGTTGCAACTTTTTTTGACACTTGTTGGTGGAATGTTGAGTCTTATTTTTCTTCCTTGTTATCTTGCTGAAAGAAGTCGTGCATTAGTAATAACTGCAGACAAAATTACTTTTCCTAAAGGTGCACAAAAAAACGGAAAAATTTCTTTTAGAAAGACGGTTATAAAATTTGAAGAAATCAGTTCGCTCAGAAGTGATTTTCATAAAGGCGATAAAGTTATTTCTAAAGACTGTTTCTTTCATAAATTAAAATTAAAAGACGGAACAGAAATAATGGTTACGCTTTACCATTATGGAAAAGAATCCGAAAATGAGATTTTAGAAGTTATACAGAAAAATATTATATAAATTTACCATTCCACTCAAATTCGCTTTTCGGGGGATGTGAATTTTCGGTGGAAATATTTATAATCAAATTAAAGTTTTTGGGGGGTCACCTGATGAATCAACAAGTAATCGGAAAATTTATAAGTCTTAAAAGAAAAGAGAAAAATCTTACTCAAGAACAACTTGCAGAAAAAATAGGTGTAAGCAATAAAACTGTTTCAAAGTGGGAGAATGGCAAATGTATGCCCGATTATTCTGTAATAGAAATTCTTTGCAATGAACTCGGCATTACAGTTTCTGAACTTTTAGATGGCGAAGAAAACGAGAAAAGCATCCGCATTTATGATGAAAAAGAAATCCTCGGAATGATTAAAGATATACAGGAACTAAAAGAATCAAAAAATTCAAATACAAGTTTCTTTCTTATTATAATGGGTATTTCTTTACTTGCACTTTCGTTTTGCATTGATGGTTCTGATTTTAAAGAATTTGTTTCAGGTTTTTTGTTGGGTATTTCTGTTGTTGAAATGATTCTGGGAATTTATTTATTGGGAAAAACAATGAATCACAATAGACTGATTTATAAATTGAAAGTTTTAGTAAATCAGATTTTTAAGCGCTGATAGCAGTTTTTAGGGGGAGTGAATAATGAAAAAGAAGTTTATTGTTTTGGTAATATTAACTTTGGTTGTTAGTATTATTTTAGGGTTAGTGGTTTTACAAAACTATATAAAAAATGAAAACAAAAAAAGCGAACCAACATTTCTGGAAACTATGAATGGCGATGCCATAATGTTTATGCCAACAGGGGTTTTGTTTGAACAGGCTCCTTGGGATTATTCAGATGATATAGAGAAAGTTTTTAAAGTTTCTTCGGATATGAAAATGGAAACATTTGAAAGAAGTGTTATAACAAAAAACATAATAAGGCAATCTTATGGTGTGTTGGAAGAAATAGATATAAGCAGATACAAGGATTTTTTTAAACTTTATGATAATTCTGGAAATAGTTCGTTAGAGTTTTCAGAAAAAGTGTTTTTAAAAAACAACAAAAAAGCTTGGGGAGTTGCTTTTTACAAACAAAGTGAGATTTCTACGGCAGGTTTTTCAAAAAGATACATTCTTTTTGAACAAAATGATGGGTTGTTTTATATAGGTGTTGCCGCTGGCTCAAGTGGAAATTTAAAAGAATCTATGCATTGTTATGTACTGTTTGAAACTGAAATTGTAGCTGAAGATGAAATAAAGTTTGAAGATACAGGTTTATATGGTAGCGAAAAGCGTGTAATGTACAATTATATTTTTGATTTTGAGTCAGACGGAAAAAAAGAAGAACTTATAATATTTGATGGTGGGTATGATGAGAACACTGGGTCTTCAACTTTGGTTTTTTCAGTGTTTCTAAAAGGTTTTGGTGCATTGAAGGTTGAAAATCAGTGCGTAACGCGATATTACGATACATGGATATATGATGAAAGTTATTTTTTAGAAGAAAATGGCGAACTTTTTCTCTGTTATAAATACCCGGCAGGAGTTACAAAGAACAAAATAAGTTTGAATAAGAAAAATAATAAGGTTATTGTAGAGTCTCACGAGGAATGTATAAATTTCGCTCAAAAAGACCCCTACATTGGTACTACTGCAGCACCATAATTGAATCAAAAAGAATATAGAATAAATAATAAAGAATAAACTGAAACAGGAAACGGAGTGTATTTACTCTGCTTCCTGTTTTCTGTTTCCTGAAAACTGACAACTACTTGCACACTTGTAACTAAAAAACTTGACAAACCACCACAAAAAATGCAATAATATAGTGATTATATATTTTTAAAATGCGAAAATGTGTAGTTTTTGCATTATGAGGTGTTTTTGTGCGAGTAATTACAGGTTCACAACGTGGTCGTAAGCTTGTATCGCTTGAGGGCGATAGTGTAAGGCCAACAACTGACAAAGTAAAAGAATCTATTTTTAATATTATTCAGTTCGATGTACCTGATGCAAAAGTGTTAGACCTTTTTGCAGGCTCAGGTCAATTAGGTATTGAAGCATTGAGTCGTGGCGCAGAAAGTTGTGTGTTTGTCGATTCTTCTTCAAAATCTATTGCGGTTGTCGAAGAAAATCTTAAAATTACTTCATTCCGTGACAAAGCAAAAACAGTGCGTTCAGATTCATTAGGTTATTTAGACAGAGTTATTGAAACTTACGATATTGCAATTTTAGACCCACCATATAAAGCTGGTCTTATGGAAGATGCAATAGAACGCGTTGCACCACATATAAATGAAAATGGTGTAATTGTCTGCGAAACAGGTAGTGATGAAGTTTTACCTGAAAATATAGATGGGTTTACTTCTAAAAGATACAAATATGGAAAGATTGCTTTGACTGTTTACAGAAAGGGTGAGTAAATTGGGTAAAACTGTTATTTGTCCAGGTAGCTTTGACCCACTTACAATAGGTCATCTTGATATTATTAAAAGGTCATCTAAATTATTTGACAAAGTAATTGTTGTTGTAATGAAAAACTTCAACAAAAACAGCGGTAGCTTTACAGTTGATGAGAGAATGGAATTTATAAAGCGTTGTACAGAAGATTTACCAAATGTAACAGTTGACAGTCACTTAGGACTTCTTGCAGATTATGCAAGAGAAAAAGGTGCTTCTGCAGTAGTTAAAGGTCTTCGTGCTATTTCTGACTTTGACGATGAATTCCGTCAGGCACTCACTAACCAGAAGTTAAACAGCGAGCTTGAAACGATTTTTCTGACTACAAGTGCAGATTATATGTTTTTAAGCTCAAGTGTTGTAAAAGAAGTATGCAAATTAGGTGGCGATGTTTCAACATTCGTGCCTGAGCAAATTCGCGATGATATAATTGCGAGATTGTCTAAGTAAGATATAAATAAGCTAATAATAAAATTTATATACATTTATTATTGAAAGGTTGGTAAAAATATGAGTATTGATACATTACTTAATGATATGGATACCGTAATTGAGGAAGGTAAAAGTTTTCCTCTTTTCCCAAACAAGCTTTTAGTTGATGTCGATGAGCTTCATAGAATTATTGAGGATATCAGACTCAATATGCCTGTTGAAATTACACAGGCAAAGAAAATTGCAGCTGAAAGACGCGATATTCTTACTGCAGCAGACGCAGCAGCAGAAGAAATTATTGTTAAAGCTCGTCAGAGAGCAGACCTTATGGTTGAAGAACATCAGATTACTAAAGAAGCAAAAGAAGCTGCTTTAGCAATTATGCAACAGGCTAAAGATGAATCAAATTCACTTATTGAATCATCAAAAATGAGAGCTAATGAAATAATGGGTAAAGCAGAGCGCTGGTCTAATGATATGCGTAAAAATGCAAGTAATTATGTTGAAAATGTAATAAAAGATACTGACGAAACACTCACAAGAAGTGTTAACGATGTCAGAACTTTGAGACAGAGCATCCACGATGCACTTAATACACCTACAGAACCAAGACCTAATTTTGACTGATAAAGGGTGGAGTTTTTACGATGGAAAAAGAGCGACTTTGTTTACGCTGTATGAGAAAAATCGGCGACAACAATGCTTGTCCTTATTGCAAAAATGAAAATTCTGAGGTGCAACAAGCACCATATCTGCCACTTAAAACTGTTGTCGGGGGGAAATATCTTGTCGGTAAAAGAGTTTCAACAAATGGCGATGGCTCTACTTACTATGGTTTTGATTTAGAGAAAAAACAAGCGGTTATGATTCGTGAGTGCTTCCCTGAAGGTGAGGTTACCCGCGGTGACGATAACTACTGTCTTGTTAATGTTGGCAGGGCGGCTGCTTTCATTGATGCAAAGGCTAAATTTACAAAATTATGGAACACCCTCAAAAATATAACAGGGTGCTCTGCTGTTGTGCCTGTTCTCGATGTTTTTGAGGATTTAGGTACAGCGTATGCTATAAGTGAATATTTAGGTGAGGGTGAAACCCTCCGTGATTATTTACTTAAAAATGAGCAGGGTTATATTTTATGGGAGGAAGCGCGCGTTCTTTTAATGCCTGTGCTTTCTGCTCTCGGTGTTCTTCACGAAAACGGAATAATTCACGGTGCTATTTCACCAAATTCACTTATTGTAGATAAAGACGGTAAGGTTAAAATTACCGACTACAGTATAGATGATGTAAGAACAAAGGGTGGTAAGCTTCCTTTAGAGTTAGCTGACGGATATGCTTCAATTGAGCAATATGCAGAAGATGGCGGTTTAGGACCTTGGACTGATGTTTATGGATTTGCAACCGTGCTTTACAGAGTACTTGTCGGCAGTACACCTATGAATGCAGTTTCAAGGGCTACTAACGACAAATTGATGATTCCTGGTAAATTTGCAGAAATCATTCCTGCGTATGTAATAAATGCGTTAGTAAATGCGTTGCAGATTCTCCCTGAGGACAGAACTGAAAATGTTGAATTTCTTCGTGATGACCTTTCTGCTTCTCCTAATGCGGCGGTGAGTGCGGCTGAAGCATATTCTTCTTTAGCAGCAGAACGTCGTACTGAAAAAGAGGAAGAAATTCCTGATGAACAGATTGATGACTACGAAGAAGATGAAGAATATCCACAACAGAGCAAGGGTATTAAAAAAAGCACTTTAATTACATTTATTGTGAGTGTAGTGGTTTGCCTTGCAATTCTTCTTGCAGTTGTTTTTGTTATTAAAGGTAATAACGAAAAGGTTGAAGAACCTTCAACAACAAAAGAAGCACAATCAGGTGAAGCTACAGAAGCTCCCCAGGATGATTTCATAAATGTTACCTTACCTGATTTCAGGGGGATGGATATTGAAGAAATAAAAGCAAATGAAACCTATAAAAAGGTACTTATAATAAGCACAGTTTATGAAGACAGTGACAAAGAAAAGGGTACTGTTATAGCGCAGGATTTACCAGAGGGTACTGTTGTTTCTTCAATAAACAAGCGTTCAATAACTCTTAAGGTGAGTGATGGCTTGTTAGTTCCTGATTTAATAGGTGAGGATGCTACAAAAGCTCTTAAAACACTTACAGATAAAGGCTTCAAATATGTTGAAACTGAGGTAAGTGGTACTGCAAGCAGTGTGGAGCAGTCAAACAAGGTTTTCGGTATAGTTTATTATCCTGCAGAAACTGAAAATTGGGAAGACTTACCAGATGACAGAAGAATAAGTGCTACCCAAAGAATTGTTATATATTGTTATGGTGAATACACACCACCAACAACTGAAGAACCAACCACCGAAGAGCCAACTACTGAGCCTGTTACAGAAGAGGAAACTCTTGCGGCTGACGGTGATGTCGGGTCGGAAGATGTAATTATTGAATAAATTTTTAAAAAACTATTGACAAACGTAAAACTTGTTGGTATTATATTTGAGCAACAAAGCAGAACATTTCCGTTCTCACCAAACGAGAATATTGTTTGGTACAATACCTTTTAGATTTTACAACAGTATTGTTGTGTCTTTTAGCGTGAACGGAAATTTCGTTCACGCTAAAATTTTTCAGGAGGTGTTTTGGTATTAGCAAGGAAGCAACCCAAATCAATGAAGAAATCAGAGATAAAGAAGTCAGAGTAATTTCTGCAGAAGGTGAGCAGGTTGGCATTATGTCAGCAAAGGATGCTCTCAAATTAGCAGAAAAAGCAAATCTTGACCTCGTAAAAATTGCACCTGGTGCAAATCCACCAGTTTGCAAAATTATGGACTATGGTAAATATCGCTTTGAACAGGCAAAACGCGAAAAAGAAGCGAAGAAAAACCAAAAGGTTATGGATATTAAAGAAGTTCGTTTATCTCTCAATATTGATGTAGGCGATTTTAACACAAAAGCAAACCATGCAAGACGCTTCTTAAGTGATGGAAACAAGGTTAAAGTTTCAATCCGCTTCAGAGGTAGAGAAATGGCTCATGCCGAAAATGGTAACGTAATTATGGATAGATTTGCAGAGGCTTGTGCTGAAGTAGGCACAGTTGAAAAACCTGCAAAGCTTGAGGGACGTTCAATGCTTATGTTCCTTGTACCCAAATCAACCAAGTGATTTTAGAGTGAGTGTATTTGAACCAAATATGGTTTAATACAACCACTTTTCCCTGTAACATCGTTAAAACTCTTGAAATACGATAGTATTCCTGTGAGTTTTGCCTTGTTACAGAAAAAATTGCCAAGTATTAAACTTCGCAGAACCTGAAATGTCCGAGGTCTCGTGCATTTTAGATTTTCTTTGGCGAAGTCATACTTTCGTATTACAAGACAAAAAAATATAAAAAGTGCGTGAAATCGGACATTTAAGGCATATTTGGTTCGAATACACTCACTCAAAGGAGGAAATTTTATGCCAAAGCTTAAAACACATTCAGGCGCTAAAAAGCGTTTCAAACTTTCAAAAAACGGTAAACCTGTACGTGGTCATGCAAATAAGTCTCACATTCTTACAAAGAAGACTACAAAACGTAAAAGAGGTCTTCGTCAGACAGCAGTTGCAGACGCTACAAACACAAAGCAAATCAAGCGTCTTATTCCTTATAAATAAGATTAGAACGGAGGTAAATTTAAATGGCTCGTATTAAAGGTGCGACAATGACTCGCAAAAGAAGAAATAAAGTTCTTAGATTAGCTAAAGGCTACTATGGCTCAAAGAGTAAATTATTTAAAACAGCGAAACAAGCTGTTATGAAAAGCGGTAACTATGCATACATCGGCAGAAAACAAAAGAAAAGAGATTTCCGCCGTCTTTGGATTGCAAGAATTTCAGCTGCTTGCAAGATGAATGGTATCAACTACTCAACATTCATCAATGGTCTTAAGAAAGCAAATATTGACCTTAACAGAAAAATGCTTTCTGAAATTGCTATTGCTGACCCACAGGGCTTCACAGCTCTTGTTGAAAAGGCAAAGGCTGCTCTTTAATAGTTGATTTAAATACGCTCGGTCAGGGTTCTGACCGAGCGTTAGGCATTTATTAAGGGCACTAAAATTTGGTCGTATTTTGAAGAAATTTGGTGTTTTGAGTGCGAAATTTATTTCATAAGCTATTCTATATAAAATAAATTTTGCATTCAATTAAGGAAAAAGTTATGGAAGTTATTTCATCAAAAAGTAATGATAAAATTAAATATGCAGTAAAGCTCAGAGAGTCTGCAGCTTTCAGAAAAAAAGAAGAAAAATTCTTTCTTGAAAGTGCAAGACTTATACAAGATGCAGCGCTTAGTGGTGCAGAAATTGAAATGCTGTTTGTTACAGATGATGCTAATGAAAAGTATCGTGAATATATAGATATTATTTTAAAATCAACAAAAAAAGCATTTATTATTTCGACAGAAATAGCAGAAAAATTAGCGGATACAAAAACCACTCAGGGCATTTTTGCAGTTCTCAGAGTGCTTGACAAATTTGCAAATATAAGTAAAATAAAATACTATGGCAAATATGTTGCTTTGGAAGAGATTTCTAATCCTTCCAATTTTGGTGCTATTTGTCGTACTGCAGAAGCGGTAGGTCTTGATGGTGTTATAATTAAAGGTGGCTGCGATGTTTACAATCCCAAGGTGCAAAGAGCATCTATGGGAGCATTGTTCCGTCTTGATGTTATAACAGTAGATGATTTGCCAGAGCTTTTTACTGAGCTTAAAAGTAACAATATGAAAATTTATGGTTCAGTTCCTGACAGCTCTGCATTAAAAATTACAGATATCGATAAAACTTGTGGTATGGTCGTTATAATCGGTAACGAGGGTAACGGAATAAGTGATGAAGTAAAAGAAAATTCTACGCTTGTTACTATCCCTATGAATGGTTATGCCGAGTCACTTAACGCAGCGGCTGCTGCAACAATAATTATGTGGGAAATGATGAGATAAATGAGTGTTTGTCCTACTGAATATTGGCTTTGGCTTCAATGTGCTTTAGGTGCAGGTGCTAAAACCGATGAACTGTTGGCGTATTTCGGTGACCCCGAAAAAATGTATAACGCAGGGTCTAATGAATGGCGTTTATCCGGTCTTATGACTGATAAAAAAATAAATGCATTAAAGAGTATTTCACCAAGTGAAACAGGTGGTATATTCCGTGAGTGTAAATTGAAGGGGTACTCGATAATTACACCTGATAGTGTAAATTATCCTGAAAGATTCAAACAACTTTCAGATATGCCTTTAGTGCTTTATGCTATGGGTGATGCTTCTGTTTTGAAGGATACAGTTTCGATTGGTGTTGTAGGTACAAGAGATGCAAGTAACTATGGAATTGAAACTGCGCAGAAGCTTTCATTTTCACTCGCATCTTGCGGTGTTACAATCGTAAGTGGTGGTGCTTTAGGAATTGACAGTGAGGCTCATGCAGGTGCAATGCTTGCAAAGGGCAGAACCGCCGCATTTTTAGGTTGTGGTCTTTCTTACGATTATCTTAAAGAAAATGCTTCTTTAAGAAGAGCAATTACAAAATATGGCGCAGTTATTTCGGAGTATGCACCATTTACTCCTGCTTCGAGAACCACATTCCCTATAAGAAACAGACTTATTTCAGGCCTTACCTTAGGCACACTTGTTATTGAAGCGGGTGTAAAAAGCGGTTCGCTTATTACTGCAAATTATGCTTTAGAGCAAGGCAAGGATGTTTTTGCAGTGCCGGGTGATATTGTCCGTTCATCATTTGATGGTGCAAATCATTTAATTAAAAATGGTGCAAAGCCTGTCTTTTCTGCTATGGATATTTTAAGTGAATATGAATATCTTTACGGAGATTTAATAGACTTTAGTAAGGCAAATATTTCACTTTCACAAATTCCGTATGTTGAATACAGAAAGAAAAAAGAAAGCAATAAAACTGTAGTAGAAAATAAAAGAGATGAAAAAATCACAGAAACAAAAATACAGAGGCAGCCAAATCAGGTTAATGTGAAAAAATCTTTAGACGAAAGTTATTCGGAAGAAGCTAAAAAAGTGTATTCTGTTTTAAATGAAAATCCTACTCATATTGATGATATATTAAGGCAAACATCTTTAAAAATGAGTGATGTGCTTTCTGCACTTACAGAACTCGAGCTTATGGGCGATGTAAAGCAGACAGAGGGCAAAAAATACAGTATTTGAAAGGATAGAAACAAATGTCCAAGCTTGTTATAGTGGAGTCGCCTGCAAAGGCTAAAACAATAAAAAAATATTTAGGTAAAGATTTTGAGGTTGCCGCTTCAATGGGTCACGTAAGAGATTTACCTGCGGCTAAATTGAGTGTAGATGTAAAAAACGATTTTACACCTAAATATGCAATTATAAAAAATAAAGAAAAGCTTGTTAAAGAGTTAAAGGCTCAGGTTGAAAAAAGCGAAAAAGTTTATCTCGCAACTGACCCTGACCGCGAAGGAGAAGCAATTTCATGGCATCTTGCTACAATTTTGGGCCTTGATTTAAACGAGAAGAACAGAGTTAAATTCAATGAGATTAACGAAACAAGTGTTAAAAAGGGTATAGCTAACCCTGAAACTGTTGATATGGGTCTTGTTGATGCTCAACAGGCGAGAAGAATTTTAGACAGATTAGTAGGCTACAGACTCAGTCCGTTTATTAGTCAGAAAATCAGACGCGGTCTTTCTGCCGGTCGTGTGCAGAGTGTTGCGGTACGTCTTATTGTTGACAGAGAAGAAGAAATTGCAAAATTCAATCCGGAAGAATATTGGTCAATAGATGCTAAATTTGTTTGGGAAAGAAAAACATTTTCTGCGTCCCTTACTGCAGATGAAAATGGTAAAGTAGAAATTAAAAATAAAGAAGAAACAGACAAATATTTAGCTCGTTTAGATGGTGCTGATTTCGTTACAGATTCAGTAAAAAAAGGTACAAGAAAGAAACAACCTGCACCACCATTCAGCACATCTTCAATGCAACAGGAAGCATCAAGAAAATTAAACTTCCAGGCTCAGAAGACAATGAAAATTGCTCAGGAGCTTTACGAAGGTATTGACATTGAAGGTCTTGGTACAACAGGTCTTATTACCTATATGAGAACTGACTCTCTTCGTATTTCTGAAGAAGCAAGAGCGGCACACACAGAGTTTGTTAAAGAAGCTTATGGCGAGAAATATCTTCCTGAAAAGCCAAGATATTTCAAAACACGTGCAGGAGCACAAGACGGTCACGAAGCAATCCGTCCAGTTAATGTTAATTTAACACCTGCAAAAGTAAAAAGCAGTCTTTCAAATGACCAGTATAAATTATATAACTTAATCTGGTGCAGATATGTAGCAAGTCTTATGGCTGCTTGTGAACAAGCAACTGTAAAAATCGAAATCAAAGGTAGCAAAAAAGAAACACCGGATGAGTACTGTATGTTATCTGCAAGTGGTTATTCTGTGAAATTTGATGGTTTTACAGTTCTTTATGAAGAATCAACTGATGATGAAGAAAAAGAAAGTGTTCTTCCTGAAATTAAGGTGGGTGATTCACCTAAGCTTAAAGAGATTAAAGGTAATCAGCACTTTACTCAACCACCAGCACACTTTACAGAAGCATCTTTAATTAAAATGCTTGAAGAAACAGGTGTCGGCAGACCAAGTACCTATGCTTCAATCGTAAGCACAATTATCAAACGCGAGTATATAAAACGTGAAGGTAAAATGCTTAAAAATACAGAGTTAGGTAAGGTTACTACCGATTTATTAAAAGAACGTTTCCCTAAATTTGTTAATACAAAATTCACAGCATCAATGGAAGCAAAGCTTGACGAAATTGATAATGGTGAATGCAATTATGTAGAAATGTTAAGAGAATTCTACGATGACCTTGAAGAAACACTTGCAAAAGCAAAGGATGAAATGCAAGGTCAGAAAATTCAGTTGCAAGAAGATATAACAGATATCAAATGTGAAAAATGTGGCAGGAATATGGTTGTTAAGAGTGGTCGTTTTGGTAAATTCCTTGCTTGCCCTGGTTACCCTGAATGTAAAACTACAAAACCACTTGTAGAAGAAACAACTGCTACTTGCCCAATTTGTGGCGGTACTGTTATTGGTAAAAAATCAAAAAGAGGTTACCAGTTCTATGGTTGCAACAATTACCCTGAATGCAACTTTATGACTTGGGATAAGCCAACAGGTGAAAATTGCCCTAAATGTGGTAAATCACTCTTTAAAGGTAAGGGTGGCATAATTACCTGTGCAAATACTGATTGTGGCTATTCTTATAAAGCACCAAGAAAAAATTCAAAGAAATCACAGGAAAATGATGATGAGTGATAAAAAAGTAACTGTCATAGGTGGCGGTCTTGCGGGTGTTGAGGCGGCAAATCAACTCGCAAAGCGTGGAATAAAGGTAACACTTTACGAAATGAAGCCAGTAAAATTTTCACCTGCACACAAAAGTGAGAATTTAGCAGAGCTTGTTTGCTCAAATTCATTAAAGGCAGAAAGAGTAGGCTCTGCGGCAGGTCTTTTAAAAGAAGAAATGCGTCGTTTTGGCTCTGTATGTCTTGAAGCGGCAGACAAGGCGAAGGTTCCTGCAGGCGGTGCATTAGCAGTAGACAGAGATATTTTTTCTTCCCTTATAACAGAAAATATTTTAAATAACGAAAATATTACTGTCGTAAGAGAAGAAATAACAGAAATTCCTGACGGAATAGTTGTTATTGCGGCTGGTCCTTTGGTGAGCGACAAGTTAGCAGAAGAAATCGGCAAGCTTTTAGGTGAAAAATTCCTTTCATTTTACGATGCTGCGGCACCTATTGTTACCGCTGATAGTATTGATATGGACAATGCTTTTACACAGTCGCGCTATGACCGTGGCGGTGAGCAGGATTATATAAACTGTCCTTTGAATAAAGAGGAGTATGAAGCCTTTTATGAAGCAATAATAAATGCAGAAAGTGCCGAACTTCATTCCTTTGATAAGAAAAAAGATGTTTATGAGGGTTGTATGCCTATTGAAGTTTTAGCTTCACGTGGCAAGGATACAATGCGTTACGGACCATTGAAGCCGGTAGGTCTTCAGAATCCTAAAACAGGTCATCGTCCGTGGGCAAATCTTCAGTTAAGAAAAGAAAATGCAGAAGGCACTATGTATAATTTAGTAGGCTTTCAGACAAACCTTAAATTTCCTGAACAAAAAAGAGTTTTTTCAATGTTTCCTGCACTAAAAAATGCGGAATTTGTACGCTACGGTGTAATGCATAGAAATACTTTTATAAATTCGCCTGAACTTTTAAATAATGATTTCAGTCTGAAAAAAGACTCCCGTATTTATTTTGCCGGGCAGATTTCAGGTGTTGAGGGTTATATGGAGTCTGCGGCATCTGGTATTTTAGCAGGTTACAATGTTGCTCAGAAAATTTTAGGTAAAGAAAAATTAGTTCTTCCCGATATAACAATGTTAGGTGCATTGACAAAATATATTTCAGATGAAACTGTCAAAAACTTTCAACCAATGGGTGCGGCATTTGGAATTGTTCCACCATTAGAGGAAAAAATAAGAGATAAAAAAGAACGCTACGAAGCACTTGCAAAGCGTAGTTTAGAGTATTTTGATACACTCGACTTGAGGTGAAAAAATGAATTTTACTGAGTTTGAAGAAAAATTGGGCTATTCATTCAAGGATAAAAGTCTTTTGGAATTAGCACTTACACATTCATCCTTTGCTAATGAAAACAAGTTAAAAAAGAATAATGAACGCTTTGAATTTTTAGGCGACTCAGTATTGGGATTTGTTACTGCGGAATATCTTTTTACTGAATTTAAAAATCGTCCTGAAGGCGAAATGACAAAGCTTCGTGCGGCGGTAGTTTGTGAAAAATCACTTTTTAAATTCGCAGAGCAGATAAATTTAGGTAAGTACATTCTTTTAGGTCGTGGTGAAGACAGTACAGGTGGCAGAAACCGTCCATCTGTTGTGTCTGATGCTTTTGAGGCGATTATAGCAGCGATTTATATTGACGGTGGAATGGAAGCTGTCAAACCATACATTTTGCGCTTTATAAAAGATGCGGTTAAAAGAGAAACAAGCTTCAAAGATAATAAATCACTTTTACAGGAAGAAATTCAAAAGGTTAAGGGTAATTCTTTAGCTTATGAAGAAGTAGGCGAAGAAGGTCCTGACCACGACAAAACCTTTGTATTCCGTGTAAAGCTTAATGGTGAGATAATAGGCGAGGGTAAGGGTAAAAGTAAAAAAGAAGCCGAGCAGAACGCGGCAGGTAATGCCCTTAATAAATTGCACGATGAAGCACTCTAATATATCACTTTTTGTTCCGCACGCAGGTTGCCCTAATCAATGCTCGTTCTGTAATCAGAAGACTATTTCGGGTAGGGTAAAGGAGCTTACAAAAGAAGAAGTAAAAAGAACCTTAGAATTTGCAAGTAACAGTAAGCTCTCCGCAGAAAATACAGAAATTGCATTTTTCGGTGGTAGCTTTACTGCTATCAATAGAGATTATATGATTTCTCTTTTGGAAGAAGCGAAACCTTTTATTGATAATGGTTTGTTTTCGGGTATAAGAATTTCAACCCGCCCAGACTCGATAGATGAAGAAGTTCTTGGTATTTTAAAATCATATAAGGTTACCGCTATTGAATTAGGCGCACAAAGCACAAATGATGAGGTATTGTTATATAACAGACGTGGACATACAAAGGCTGACATAATAAATGCTTCTTTGCTTATTAAGAAATACGGGTTTTCATTAGGACTTCAGATGATGACAGGTCTTTATAAAAGTACCAGAAACAGAGATATTGAAACTGCAAGGGATTTAATAAAATTAAAACCTGACACAGTCCGTATTTACCCTACAATAGTTTTAGAAAATACTCATTTGGCAGAGTTACTGAATTCTGGTGAATACAAGTCTCCAACTTTGGAGAATACAATTTCACTTTGTGCAGAGCTTTTAGAAATGTTTTACGAAAACAAAATTAAAGTTATCCGTCTCGGGCTTCATTCGGGTGGTAATGTAGAAGAGGGATTTTTAAGCGGACCATATCACCCTGCATTCAGAGAACTTTGCGAAAGTGAAATATATTTAAAAAATATAAGAAAAAAACTTTTTGAAATTTACAAAAATGAAACCAATTCGGACTTGAAAAATGTTACAATATATGTGAACGAAAAAGAAATTTCAAAGGCAACAGGTCAAAAAGGTAAAAACAAAGAGAGTCTTTTAACTGATGGTTTTTCAGTTGCTATAAAAGGCAAACCTGATTTAGATATATACGAAATACTGATAGAAGAAAATTGAAACGGAGAATACAAAAATGTATTTGAAAGCGATTGAATTGCAAGGCTTTAAATCCTTTCCTGACAAGACATTACTTGAGTTTGGAAAAGGCATAACTGCAGTAGTCGGACCTAACGGTAGTGGTAAGAGTAATATCTCTGATGCTATGCGTTGGGTTTTAGGTGAGCAAAGCACTAAAAATCTTCGTGGTTCAAAAATGGAAGATGTTATTTTTAGTGGTACCGATGCCCGCCGTGCAGTTGGTTTTGCAGAAGTAACTCTTAAATTAGATAATAAAGACAGAGCCTTAAATAACGATAATGACGAAGTAAGCGTTACAAGAAGATATTATCGTTCAGGCGAAAGTGAATATAAAATAAACGGACAACCTTCAAGACTTAAAGATATCCACGAATTATTTATGGATACAGGTCTTGGTAGAGACGGTTATTCAATGGTAAGCCAGGGTAAAATCGAAACTCTTATTTCTGGTAAAAGTGATGAGCGTCGTGATATGCTTGAAGAAGCGGCAGGTATTTCTCACTACAGATATCGTCGTGCAGACGCTATGCGTCGTCTTGACCAGGCTGAAGAAAATCTTCTTCGCCTTCGCGATATTCTGACTGAACTTGAAACACGTGTAGGTCCTTTAAAGGCACAGAAAGAAAAGGCAGAAAAATTCCTTGAATATTCAGAAGAGAAAAAGAGCCTTGATATTGGTCTTTGTCTTCATACACTTGAAAAAACAAAGAACAATCTTCGTGAACAGGAAAAGAAAATTACTGTTGCAGATTCACAGTATAACGAGGTTTGTCGCGTGCTCGACGAAACTGCAAAGCAAATAGATTATGCTTTTTCTGAAACACAAAGAATTACTATTGAGATTGACGAGATTTATCGTGCATCCTCACAATTAGAAGAGCAAGCGGCTTTAATTGAAAGTCAGGCGGCAATTCACGAGAATACTATTTTACATAACAATGAAACTATTGAGAGAATTGAACGCGATAAAAACAACGAAAACGAAACTGAAGCAGAAATCAATGAGCAGATTGCGTCAACCAATATAGCAATTAAGCTTCTTGAGGCTGCAATTAAAGCTAAAAAAGAAGAGTTAGATAAATTCTCTGAAGAAATTGAGTTGATATCTAATAAAAATACTGAAAGTGCAGCAGAGAGTGTAGAGCTTTCAGGTAAAATGTCAGAGCTTTCACTCGTTATTGCAGACAAGCGTGTGCTTACTTCAACTGCGGCTTCTTCTATAGAAGAAATAGAAAACAGAATTGTCGCTATTGAAGAAAATGAGAAATCAAGACAACCGATTTTAGATGAATTGGAAAACGAAAAAAATAAGGCACAAGCAGAGCTTGACGCGGTAATTGAAAAAAATAATGACCTTAATAATTCGCTTTCAGGTATTGAATTATTAGCACAAAAGCGTCTTGAAAAGTTAAACACTTTAAAAGAAAAAGAGAATTCATTAAGAAACGAGCTTCATATTAAAAATTCGAGAGTTGCTATGCTTTCTGATTTAGAGAAGAATATGGAGGGTTATCAGGGTAGCGTTAAAGCGGTTATGCGTGAAGTAAAACATAATGTTTTAAAGGGTATTCACGCACCTGTTTCACAGATTATTACTGTTAAAGATAAATATGCTTTAGCAATAGAAACTGCTTTAGGTGCTGCAATTCAGAATATTATTACAGATACTGAAAATGATGCTAAAAAGGCAATCAACTTCCTTAAAGAGAGTAAGGCAGGTCGTGCAACATTCTTGCCACTTACATCTGTTAAGGGTAATCTTCTTCAGGAAAAAGGTCTTGATGATTGCTATGGATATATAAATCTTGCATCAGAGTTAGTTGAATGTGACAGTAAATATAAAAGTGTTATTGTTTCACTTTTAGGCAGAACTGTTGTAAGCGAAGACCTTGATACAGCGGTTGAGATTGCTAAAAAATATTCTTATAAATTCAAGGTAGTTACACTTGACGGTCAGGTAGTGAATGCTGGTGGTTCAATGACTGGTGGTGCGCGTCTTCAGAATGCAGGTATTTTAAGTCGTGCAAACGAGATTGAAAAGCTTACTAAAGAATGTAGCGAAATTCAGGAAAAATTAGATATTGCAGTAAAAGATGTTGCTGAACAACAAGAAAACTATTCTTCACTTTCTGCAGAGCTTGAGGGCTGTAAAGCAGAAATTGCATTTACAGGCGAAGAGAAAATCAGATTAGAAGGTGTAGTTGCACTTAAAAATGGTCAGTATGAAACAATTCTTGCACAGAAAACTGAAGCAGATGAAGAAAAAGAAAATCTCAAAAAGAGAATTATTGAATATAAAGAAAATGCTTCTTCTGCAGAAACTGAGCTTGTTTCACTTCAGAAAGAGCTTGCAGATGTTGAAAATAAATTGTCTGCGCTTACTGGTGACAGAGAAAATCTTCAACAAAAGAGAGAAGAACTTACTGCAAAAGCTGCAGACATCAATCTCTTGATTGCTACAAATGAAAAAGAAATTGAAGCGAAAAATGAAGAGATTGAAAGACTTAAAGGAAGAAGCACAAGTCATAAAGACAGACTTACACAGCTTAACAGTGAAATAGAAGAAATCGTTAAGAAAAACGAAGAACTTACAAAGCTTATTGATGTTTTAAGAGAAGATGCAGGAAAACTCCGAAGTGAGAGTGATACTTCAAAAACTGATACTGAAAATCTCATAAAACAACGCGAGGGCTTTGAAAAGCAAAGTGCCCAGCTTCGTCTTGCCGAAAGAGAAAAGCAAGAAGAAAAAGAAAAATTAAGTGGTGAGCTTGTTCGTCTTGCTGAAAGAAAAGAGTCAATGTCACAAGAACTTGAAAATATCTCTAACAGACTTTACGAGGAGTATGAATTAACTCGTCGTGAAGCAGAAGAATTGAATATTCAGATTGAAGATATTGCGGAATCAAGAAAAAGACTTAATGAACTCAAGGCGAAAATTAAAGCTCTTGGCACAGTTAACCTTAGTGCTATTGAAGAATATAGCGAGGTTTCTGAAAGATATGAGTTTATGCATGTTCAGGTAAGCGATGTTGAAAAATCAAAGGCAGAGCTTATAAAACTCATACAGGAGCTCACAGGCAAAATGGGTGAGCAATTCAGAAATGAATTTAATAAAATCAATATCAATTTTGGTGAAACATTCTCTGAACTCTTTGGTGGTGGTAAAGCATCACTTGTATTAAGTGACGAGCTTGATGTTTTAGAAAGTGATATTGAAATCAAGGTACAACCACCAGGCAAAAATGTTCAGAATATTTCACTTCTTTCAGGTGGTGAAAAAGGTCTTTCTGCAATTGCACTTTTGTTTGCAATTCTTAAGGTTAACCCTTGTCCGTTCTGTATTTTTGACGAGGTTGAAGCAGCGCTTGACGATGTCAATGTTGCAAAATATGCGTCTTATGTAAGAAGAATGACAGACGATACACAATTTATTCTCATTACACACCGTCGTGGTACAATGGAAGAAGCGGATATGCTTTACGGTGTTACAATGCAGGAAAAGGGTGTTTCAAAGCTTCTTGAACTCAAGACCGCTGAAATGGCAAAACAACTCGGTTTAGAAGAATAATAATTTGAAGGTGTATTATGGGCGTATTTAAAAAGATAAACTTTGGTTTAAGAAAAACAAGAAATAATATGTCAGGTGCTATTGATAATGTTCTTGACAGCTACACTTCAATTGACGAAGAACTTTTTGATGAGCTTGAAGAAGCACTTGTAATGGGTGATGTTGGTGTTACAACCGCTTCTGAAATTACAAAAAGACTCAATGAAAGAGTTCGTAAAAAAGGTCTTAAAAAACCAGCAGAGGTTAAAACAGAAATAAAAGAAATCGTTGCCGAAATGCTTGAGGGCGGCGAAGATATGGGACTTATTACAATTCCATCTGTTATTCTTGTTATTGGTGTTAATGGTGTAGGTAAAACTACAACAATCGGTAAAATGGCTTCTATGTATAAAGCAGAGGGTAAGAGTGTTATTCTTGCTGCTGCTGATACATTCCGTGCCGCTGCAATTGACCAGCTTACTGTCTGGGCAGAAAGAGCAGGGGTAGATATTATAAGCCATAAAGAGGGTGCAGATCCTGCGGCAGTTATTTTTGATACTATTTCTGCGGCAAAAGCAAGAGGTAATGATATTATTATCTGTGACACAGCGGGTCGTCTTCATAATAAGAAAAATCTTATGGAAGAGCTTGCAAAAATTTACAGAGTTATTGATAGAGAATTGCCGTATTCTGACCGCGAGGTGCTTTTAGTTCTTGATGCAACAACAGGACAAAATGCAGTAAATCAGGCAAGAGAATTTGCAAAAATTGCAGAAATTACTGGTATAATTCTTACTAAGCTTGACGGTACTGCAAGAGGCGGTGTTGTTCTTTCAATTAAGAATGATCTTAAGGTTCCTGTTAAATTTGTCGGTGTTGGTGAAGGCATAGACGATTTACAACCATTTAACCCACACGCATTTGCGGAAGGTCTTTTTGAAGCATTACCAGAAGATTTCAAAGAGGATGATATTGATTTATCTCAAATCAAAGAAGAAATTACTGAAAGTGAAGACAATAACGAATTAAAAGAAATGTTTGAAGAAGTAATTGAAGCATTCAACGAAATCAAAGAGGATGTTGAAGAAGAAATAGAAGAATTTAAAGAAGATGTAAAAGAAGCGGTTGAAGATATTAAAGAAGAAATCACTTCTGAAATTGATGAAGTAGTTGAAGAAATGCAGGAAACTGTTGACGAAATTGACGAAGTAACTGAAAATACTGAAGTGGACAATAAACCTGAAAAGAAAAAAGGCTTTTTTGGGAGGCTTTTTAAATAATGCAAAAAACATTTTTAATAGCAACTCATAACGAGAAAAAGAAAAACGAGCTTTTAAGAATACTTTCACCTTTAGGTATTGATGTTAAAACAGACAAAGAATTAAATATAACACTTACAGAGGCAGAAGAAACAGGCGAAACCTTTTACGAGAATGCACTCATAAAAGCACAAAGCGGTTGTAATGAAAGCGGTCTTCCTTGTGTTGCGGATGACTCTGGGCTTATGGTAGATTATTTAGCAGGTGCACCAGGTGTGTATTCTGCAAGATTTGCGGGTGAACACGGTGACGACGAGAAGAACAATGAAAAACTCCTTAAGCTTTTAAATAATGTTCCGGAAGACGAAAGAACTGCAAGGTTTGTTTCTGTTGTGTGCCTTGTGTTCCCTAATGGAGATATTATATCTGCAAGGGGCGAGTGCGAGGGTAAAATAGGCTATGAAGCAGTAGGTACAGGTGGTTTTGGCTATGACCCACTCTTTATGGTTGATGGTAAAAGCTTTGCCGAAATGTCAGGTGAAGAAAAAGATAAATTAAGTCACAGAGGCAAGGCATTAAAGCTTCTTTTAGAAAAATTGAATGATTATATGGCTATAAAATAAACAGTAATAACAGTACCGAGAGTGGTAACATCAAGTAAAACTTCGATGTTGCCACTTTTTATTGTTACAGTTTCTTTTGTGTCGGTTTTCAATAGTTCATTGAAGCTATTGTCAACAATTTCTATGTAAGTATTTTCATTATTTATAAATGCTTTAAGAGAATTTTTGAAAAATTCATAAGCAGATATATCTTCATAAAAATTACTCTCAGCAATAAAATTCATTTGAGTCAATCTGCCTTTGTCATCTTCTTTAAAACTTAAAAGAATTTCATTTTCGTTTACAATAAAAAATTTGTAAATATCATCACTATCTTCTGTGTATATAAAGCCTTGTGCGGTGAGATTATATTGTTCGTTGAGTGTATTCATTCTTAATATAAACCCACTTAAATCTTCACCATTCTGAGTAACAGCACAACTACTTAAAAAAATGATTGAAAGTAAAGCTGAAACAAGAAATTTTTTCATTTTGCATCACCATTATTAACAATTTATTAACATTTTGTTTTGATTACAGTAGTATAATAAAATAGAGTATTTTTAATTAAATTATATGCGTAAAAAATCTTATAAATAAGTGTGATTATTATGAAAATCAAAAAAATTCTATGTTTTCTTTTAGCAGTTATAATGACATTTTTTGCTACATCGTCCAGCGTTGTGGCTTTTGCTGCTGCACCCTCATATCCTGATGGTGTTACAGAAACTGAGGCAAACAATGCACTTGTTGGTACTGAAGAATTGCTTTCATATATTTTAAAGAGTTATTTAAAAACAGATTTAAAAACAGTTTTAGAGCCAATGATTTATAACGATGCTACCGTGTCGGAGTTACTTGTGTCTATTTATGCGCCTATGGAGGAAACTGCAAGTGACTTAAAAGCAATAGGAGTAGATGTAACTATAAACGGTGTTGCAAAGGGTCTTAAAAATTATCCGGAGGTGCAAAATGCACTTATAAATGCGGGTAGTTTTCAAAATCTTGATTTAACAAATGTAAAATGGGGCGTAACAGATAAGAGTAGCTTTGCGAGAGCAATAAGTGCTTCTCTTAGCCCTTTCAATAATCTTTTATTTATGCTTCTTTGCTCCGGTAAATATTCAGTTGCCAATTTCACAAAGATTGAAGGTGGTGATGGTTACCAGAATGCAATTGTGCCAATGCTTAATGCTTTGGGTTGCGAAGTGAAATTATCTCAGGAAGAATTTAAAAATCAGGCAAAAGAAGATAAAACCACAATGGTTTATAACATTCTTATGTCCGCTTTATCAGTTGTTGATAAATTAGAGAAAAAGCCAATTGATACATTGGTAACAGTTTTACCATCGTTTGCTTACTTCTGCGAAAGCGGTCAGATGGATGCTTGCTTTAATAATCTTTTAGCACCAGTAAAAGAAAATGCATATATAAGACTTGCTATTCTTTTAAAAATCATTGACCTTGATTCAATGAAGCTTGATGTTGAAGTGATGCTCAATGACGCACTCGGTAGTATGACAGCAGAAAGTGGTCTTGCACTCCCACCAATTGATTTTGAGGCACTCAGTCAGTGTGGCAGTAGCGATGGTGTTACTTTTATTCCGAATAAACCACTTGCTTATACGACAATTATGTCGTGGATTGTTGACGCGTTAAAGCTTAATAAATCAGCATTGCCTGAACTTTTAAAAGGTCTTGATACAGGTAACACAAAAAATGATTTGTTATCGCCGGATATCCTTAACAAGCTTTTAGAAGCAGAAACTAAAAATGTCGTAAAAACAATTATTCTTCTTTTTAATGACAGTAAATTAGCGGATGCAAAAGCTTATAACTTCCCGACAGTTACATTCAGTCAGATTACCTACACACAAAATTTAGGTGAAAAGGATTTTACAAAAGTATTAAACGGAATAGATGATTTGATTGATGAATTTGTTCAGGAGTACACCGATTACAGAAAGTTAGAAACTCTTTTAAAGAATACTATTTATACCAATAAAACAGTTGGTGAGCTTACAATCGGAATTTACTCTGCACTCGAAAAAGAGGGTATATTAGAAATGCTTTCTGTTATGGGTGTGGACGCAACACCAAAAGGCGTTGCTTCGCTTTTAACTGAATCAGAATTCGGACAGGTAAAAAATGCTTTGTTAAGAGCGAAAGACTGGTCAAAAGTTAATTTTAATTATATAAATTTTGGTTTCTACGATGGCAGAAGAACAGGCTTTGAAAATGCACTTGTTGCGATGCTACGACCTTTGATGCCACTTTTAGAAGTGATTCTTAAAGGTGAAACTATTACTTTTATGAATAGCATAAAAGTAACCGGTGGTGAGGGATATAACACAGCAATTATCCCGATTTTAGAGGCTCTTGGTTGCGACAGTAAAAATATAAAAACCTATGAGCAATATAAAAACGACACAAAAAAAGATGCAGTATTAAGAAATATTACTACACCTGTTTTAGATTTGCTTGATGATTTATTTGAGAAGCCCGTTAAAACAGCGCTCGATATTTTACCGAATGCACTTTATTTTATAGATAGCGGTAATTTAGAAATCTGTATAACAAATCTCCTTCTTCCCGTAACCGCGTTACTTGAAAAAATTGAACCGATTTATAAAGTTGAGCTTGATACAGGCGCAATAAGTTCTTCAATGAACACAAACGATATTTTTAAATCACTTGAAAAAGAATTAGGTCTTAAGCTTAAAGACTTTAATTTGAAAGCACTTTATTCATTCGGTGAAACCGAAACGAAAACGAGTAAACAGGTTTTAAATGGTAAAAATACAACCTACACTTACATTAAAACAGATAAAGAAGCACTGCTACTTACTGTTTTAAGATATCTTGTAGATACACTTAAGTTACCGGAAAACAAAGGTGCTTTAAACGGATTGATGAGTGGCGGTGGTGCTGACAGCTTCGCACTTTACGCTTCACAGATATTTGAGCAATTTGAAAAAATGACAACTGACGAAATAATTGAATGGCTCCACAATCTTCTTTTTAAAGAAAGAGCAATTGCTCCGCTCCAGGAAGGTGAAACTTATAACCCGACAATTATTTACGAAGAACCTCCAAAAGATTATACCGTTTTATTTATAATCGGCGGTGTGGCTCTTTTCGGTGCAGTTGTAGGGCTTGTGTTCTATCTTAATCGTAAGAAACTTTATTATTGAGGTAAGAAGAAATGTTAGTATTAAAAAATATAGTTAAAGATTATGTAACGGGGGACACTACCGTAAGAGCGCTCAAAGGCGTAAGCATTAACTTCAGAGAAAATGAATTTGTTTCTATTCTCGGTCCTTCAGGTTGTGGTAAAACAACAATGCTTAATATTATCGGTGGTCTTGACCGTTATACAAGTGGTGACCTTGTAATCAATGGTAAATCTACAAAAAGATTTACTGATACTGATTGGGATGTTTACCGTAACCACTCAATAGGTTTCATATTCCAGAGTTATAACCTTATTCCTCACCAGACAGTTCTTTCTAATGTTGAGCTTGCTCTTACACTTTCAGGTGTTTCTAAAAAAGAGAGAAGGTTAAGAGCACAAGAGGCTTTGAAGCAGGTTGGTCTTGAAAATCAGATGTATAAGAAACCAAGTCAGATGTCCGGTGGTCAGATGCAGAGAGTTGCAATTGCCCGCGCGCTTATAAATGACCCTGATATTCTTCTTGCTGACGAACCAACAGGTGCTCTCGACACTGAAACAAGTGTTCAGATTATGGAGCTTCTTAAAGAAATCTCTAAAGATAAGCTTATAATTATGGTTACTCATAACCCGGATTTAGCAGAGGAATATTCTAACAGAATTATAAGATGTCTTGACGGTGAAGTAATTGGTGACACAAATCCATTTGAACCAACCGAAGAGGATTACGAAAAGGAAAAAGAGCTTGCAGAAAAAGAACAACAAAAAGGCGAAAAGACTTCTATGTCATTTGCTTCTGCATTTTCTCTTAGTATAAACAACTTAAAAACTAAAAAGGCGAGAACATTTTTAACTGCATTTGCAGGTAGTATCGGTATTATAGGTATCGCTCTTGTTTTATCGCTTTCAAATGGTATCCAAGGGTATATAGACAAAGTCCAGGAAGATATGCTTCTTTCTTACCCTATGTCAGTTGAAAAACAGACAATGGATATAAGCAGTATTATGACTTCTGTTACAGGTCTTGGAATGGAAGCAATGCAAGGAATAGATGTTGAAGAAGATACAGTTTATGTAAACGAAGCATTTATGCAAATGGTAAATGCATTTATTTCACAAGCATCTTCAAATAACCTTAAAAACTTCAAGACTTACATTGAAGACAACAAAGCAGAATTTGACAAAATCTGTAACGATGTTCAGTACAAATACAGCACAGACCTTAATATTTATAAGGCGGATACATCCCAAGGTGTTGTTCAGGTAAACCCAAGCACTATGATGGAAAGTATGAGCATGGGTGCCGATATGGAAGCAATGACCTCTATGGCGGGTTCAATGGCACAGATGTCAGTTTGGATTGAACTTATCGGTGACGATAAGCTTATGGAAAGTCAGTACGATGTTATTGCGGGAAAACTCCCCGAAAGCAAAGAAGAAATTGTTCTTATAGTTGACGCAAATCATCAGATAAATGAACTTGTTGTTTATGGTTTGGGTATTAAGGACCAGGAAGAATTTTCAAAGCATATTATGTCTGCACTTGCTAATGGTGAAGAACTTCAGAGTGCAGGTGTTTCAAAATATTCTTACGATGAAATTCTTGATATGGAATTCAAAGTAGTAAACACAGGCGATTACTACACCAAAAATAAGAAAACAGGTCTTTGGGAAGATAATCGTGAAAATGATTATTTTGTAAAAGGTCTTGTGGAAGATGGTCTTACTCTTAAAATAGTAGGTATTTTAAGACCAGACGAAAATAATACACTTTCAATTGGTACCGGTGGTATTGGTTACAGAACTGACCTTATGGATTATGTTGTAGCAGAAAATGCCAAAACAGAAGTTGTAAAAGCACAACTCAAAGACCAGACAAAAGATGTTTTAACAGGCCTTGAATTTTCAAATCTTACTGTTAATGATTTTGATTTGAAAGATGTTGATTTGTCTAAAATTGACTTCAATTACCTTGATATTCAACCGTTCTTATCAATGGTTGAGCAAATGGAAATTGATATGACTCAGGTCGATATGACAAATATGATGGCAATGTTCGGCTTTGATGATATGACAAATCTTCAGAAGAAGCTTATGGAAGGTTTCTTAAGTGAAGAACAGGTATTGGCGTTAAAGCAAGCCTATGTTGACACAATGGCGGCTAACAATTCACTTTCAGCGACGCTTGAAACATTGGGTTATTCAACTGCTGATTCGCCATCTGCAATTTACTTTTACCCAAGTAGTTTTGAAGCAAAAGAGAAACTTAACGAACTTATAAATTATTACAATAACAAAGTAACTGAAGATGGTCACGATGAATATGCGGTTAAGTGTACTGACTTAATCGGTGTGCTTATGAGCAGTATTACAACTATTATAGATATTGTTACTTATGTTTTAGTTGCATTCGTTGCAATTTCTCTCGTGGTTTCCTCAATTATGATTGGTATTATTACTTATATTTCTGTTCTTGAAAGAACTAAGGAAATAGGTATTTTAAGAAGTATTGGTGCTTCTAAAAAGGATATTGCACGTGTATTCAACGCAGAAACTACCGTTATAGGTCTTGGTGCGGGTGTTATAGGTATCGGTTCAACACTTCTTTTACAGATACCAATTAACTTTATTCTTAACGACCTTCTTAATATTCCGGCATCAGCTGCCTTACCGTTTATCGGTGGTTTTGCCCTTGTAATTATAAGTGTTACATTAACTCTTGTAGCAGGGCTGTTCCCGTCAAAAATTGCAGCAAATAAAGACCCGGTTGAGGCATTGAGAACAGAATGATAATTCTGTTCGTAGGAATTAGAAATTAGGAACTAGAAATTAGAAATTAGGAACTATAACTATATAAATGAATTCATTCTATCATTTTTAGTTGATGTAAAAACCAACTTTAAATGATAGGATGATTTTTCTTTAACGCTATCCCTAATTCCTGATTCCTAGTTCCTAATTTCTGATTTCTGTTTTCTGAAAATAATGTAAATTTAATAAAAACCTTGCAATACTAATAAAATAATGATAAAATGAAAAGGTATTTTTATAAAATTTAGTTAGGAGCTTTTTATGGACAACAAAAAAGAATTTAAACCATACATTCCTGCAAGTAAAATTACACCTGAAATTACTGTAACTTCAATTATTATGGGTGTTATTTTAGCAGTTGTATTCGGTGCAGCAAATGCTTATTTAGGCTTAAGAGTTGGTATGACGGTTTCAGCGTCTATTCCTGCTGCAGTTATTGCTATGGGTGTTATAAGAGTTATTTTAAGAAAAAACTCTATTCTCGAAAGCAATATTGTGCAGACAATCGGTTCTGCAGGTGAATCTTTAGCAGCAGGTGCTATTTTCACTTTACCCGCACTTTTCCTCTGGGCAAACGAAGGTAAAATGGACAAGCCAGATATGCTTGAAATCACAACCATTGCTCTTTTAGGTGGTCTTTTAGGTGTATTTTTTATGATTCCTTTAAGAAATGCACTTATCGTTAAAGAACACAATGTTTTACCTTACCCTGAAGGAACTGCTTGTGCAGAAGTTCTTTTGGCAGGTGAAGAAGGTGGTTCAAATGCTTCAACTGTTTTTGCAGGTATGGGCTTTGCGGCTGCATTCAAATTTATTATTGACGGTTTAAAAGCAGTACCCGGTGAAGTTGCTTTAAGATTCAGAGGCTTCGCAGGTGAAATCGGTACACAGATTTACCCGGCAGTTATGAGCGTTGGTTTTATCTGTGGCCCTCGTATTTCTTCTTATATGTTCGCGGGTGGACTTTTAAGCTGGATGGTTTTAATTCCACTTATTGTTCTCTTTGGTGAAAATATCATTATGTATCCATCTGCAACCCAGACAATCGGTGAAATTTTTGCTGAAAGCGGTGCTTCAGGTATCTGGGGTTCTTACATCCGTTATATTGGTGCGGGCGCTTTAGCGGCAGGTGGTATTATAAGTCTTATTAAATCTTTACCACTTATTATCAATACATTTATGGGTGCTTTAAAGAGTATGAAAGGTGCAGGCAGTGCTGGTAGCCTTCGTACAGAGCAAGACCTTAATATGAAAATAGTTCTTATAGTTATTGCTGTATTAACATTACTCGTATGGCTTGTTCCTGCTATTCCGATTTCTTTAATTGGTGCTATTATTGTTGTTATATTCGGTTTCTTCTTTGCTACCGTTTCTTCAAGAATGGTAGGTTTAGTTGGTAGTAGTAACAACCCTGTTTCAGGTATGGCTATTGCAACACTTCTTATTGCTACACTTATTCTCAAATTAACCGTAGATAACACACCACAGGGTATTGCAGGTGGTATGGAAAGTGCTATTGCAATTGGTTCAATTATCTGTATTGTTGCCGCTATTGCAGGTGACACTTCACAAGACCTTAAGACAGGTTACCTTTTAGGTGCTACACCTAAAAAGCAACAAATCGGTGAAGTTTTCGGTGTTGTAGCTTCTGCTCTTGCAATTGGCGGCACACTCTATCTTCTCGACAGTGCATGGGGATTTGGTTCAGAAGAAATTGCCGCTCCACAGGCTACACTTATGAAAATGATTGTTGAAGGTGTTATGGGTGGAGAGCTTCCTTGGATTCTTATTATAATTGGTGCTCTTATTGCAGTTATTGTTGAAATCGTAGGAATCCCTGTTCTTCCATTCGCTATTGGTATTTATCTCCCGGTTCACCTTAATGCTTGCATTATGGTTGGTGGTCTTATTCGCCTCGCATTTGATAAGATGAAGGGTGACGAAAAGAAAAAATCAAAAGTTACAAATGATGGTATTCTCTTCTGCTCAGGTATGATTGCCGGTGAAGGTTTAGTGGGTATCGTTCTTGCTGTTCTTGCAATCTTCGGTGTAGATAAAATGATTGACATTTCAGGTAAATTAGGACTTTCTTCAGGTGTTTCACAGATTTTAAGTCTTGTAGTATTTGCACTTGTAATTGTCTCACTTTTGATGTTCTCTGTGTTTAAGAAACAAAAGAAGGCAAAAAATGGCTAAGAAACTAATTATAGATGAAAATTATCTTGACCGAAAACCTGTGAGAAATAAGAATGTTTCGTGGAAACAAGATGATGAAAACAAAGTGACTTTAGAAATCGAAAACACAGGATTTTTTAATACAATCGCACAGAAAGTTTTTAAAAAACCAAAAGTTTCCTATATTCATCTCGATGAAAATGGTAGTTTTTTATGGCCATTATTAGATGGCGAAAAAACTATTTCAGAGTTAGGTGTTCTCGTAAAAGAGCATTTTGGCGAGAAGGCTGAGCCACTCTACGAGCGCCTTGCAAAATATTTTCAGATTCTTGAGAGTTATAAGTTTATAGAGTTCAAGGATCAGGGACCAGAAATCAGGGAATAGAGAAATAAAAAATAAAAGCATTCTATCATTTGATTAGTAAATATGATAGAGTGCTTTTTTATATAGAAATCTGATATCTGATATCTGCTTTCTGATCCCTGATTTTTTGCAATAAAAAATCATAATAATCATTGAAAAATATAACAATATGTGCTACAATGACCTTATGTATGTATAAATTTTTCAGTAGGTGATTTTTATGGCAAAGAAAATTCAAAAAATCGGTTTTGTAGGTATAAGCGGCAGAGGTTCAAGTATGCTCGATTTACTTCTTCAGGTTGAGGGCGTACAGGTTCCTGCTGTTTGTGACCTTATTGTTGAAAGAGCAGAAAAAGGTATTGAAATTGTTGAAAACAGAAACAATAAAGAATACCCCGTAACTGCTTACCTTGATTATAAAGAAATGCTTAAAAATGAAGAGCTTGATGCAGTTGTTATTGCAACTACATGGATTACTCACTCTCTCATTGCAGTTGACGCAATGAAAGCTGGTTGTCACGTTGCTATGGAGGTTGGCGGTGCGGCATCAATTGAAGAGTGCTGGCAGTTAGTCAGAACAAGTGAAGAAACAGGCAAGATTTGTATGCTTCTTGAAAACTGCTGCTACGACAGAAACGAAATGGCTGTTTTCAATATGGTAAGTAAAGGTCTTTTAGGCGAAATTATTCACCTTGAGGGTGGTTACCGTCACGATTTAAGAGATGAAATCGTTTTAGGCAGAGAAAATATCCACGGCAGACTCTTTAACTTTATGATGCGTAACGGTGAGCTTTATCCTACACATCAGTTAGGACCTATCGCAAAGCTTATCGGTATTAACCGTGGCAACCGTTTCTTAACTCTTACATCTGTTTCAAGTAAGTCAAAAGGACTCAATGTATGGATTAAAGAGAACAAAGGTGAAGATTATGACCTTTATGGTACAGATTTCAATTGCGGTGATGTTACCACTACAGTTATCAAATGTGCAAATGGTGAAACAATCACATTAAATCATGACTGTTGCTTACCAAGACCATATTCAAGAGACTATATGGTACAAGGTACAAAGGGTATTTACGAAGAAGCACCTGACGGATACGGCAGAATTTACATAGAAGGAAAGTCAGAAAAACAACACGAGTGGGATAGCTTCAAGACCTGGAGAGAAAAGTACGAGCACCCATTATGGCAGGCTTACGAAAATGATGGTATCAAAGCAGGTCACGGTGGTATGGACTTCTTAGTTCTTTCATCTTTTGTAGATAGTCTTTATCACGGTAGTTCACCTATTGATGTTTATGATACAGCGGCATGGATGGCAGTTACTTGTCTTTCAGAACAGTCAGTTGCTTTAGGTGGCGCACCTGTTGCTTTCCCTGACTTTACAAATGGTCGCTGGATTGACAGAGAACCATACAGAAAAGGTACATATTGCTTAAATGAAGTTTGCGAAGTTAGTGACGAGCACAAAGAAAACAAATAATCTGGAGTAATAATTATGAAATTTTATATTGGTGTTGACGGTGGCGGAACAAAAACCGCATTTGCACTTTTTGATGAAAATAAAAATATGTTGGAACTTCACGAAGGTCCAGCTTCTAACCACGAAAACATGGAAGGAAGCTTTCCACAGGCGGCAGATATTATTACCGCTGGTGTAGATGCACTTTTAGAAAAAACAGGTAAAACCCGTGACGATATTACAGGAATGCTTATGGGACTTGCAGGTATTGACCACCCGTATCAGCATGACGCTATGTGCAAAGAATTAACAAAACGCGGTCTTAAAGATTTCAGAATTTATAATGACGGCTTCATTGTTATTAAAGCAGGTGGCAAGGCTGGTGCTGGTATAGGATATAACTGTGGTACAGGTACTTGCTGTAACTCAATTGACAGTCGCGGTGAAATGCTTCAGATTGGTGGCTTTGACCGTCTTTCGGGCGATAAAGGTAATGGCCACTGGGTTGCTTACGAAGCATTCAGAATTGTTTATGATGATGTTTGTTTAGGTAAGAGAGAAAGCAAAATTACTGCTTTACTTACTGAAAAACTTGGTATTAAGGACAGAGAAACACTTCTTGATTCAATACAGATTATTGAAGATGAAGAAAAATGTGAAGCATTTATTCGTGTGCTTATTGGCAGTTTCTTTGAAGCGGCAAATCAAGGTGACGAAGCGGCACTCGAAGTTATTGAAGAAATGGCACAACGCGGTGCAGATTTCATTGGTGGTCATATCAAGAAAATGCAGTTCGATGAAGACACAGTAAACGTTGTTCTTTCAGGTTCAATGCATACAAAACTTCCTTCTGATATTTACATTAACAGAATGAGTGAACTTTTACACGAAAGAACAAATAAAAAATTCAACTTCATCAAGCTTACAGCAGCACCTGTAACAGGTTGTATTAACTGGTTATTAGAAGACTAATTTATTATTTGTAATTTGATAATTATTTTAAAGGACTGATATAAATGAAAGAAATCAATGTTACAGTTATCGGTTCAGGTAGCACATATTGTCCTGAACTTATTTACGGATTTATAGAAGCAAAAGATTCTTTAAAACTTAAAAGAGTTGCTTTTATGGATATCGATGAAAGAAAAAGAGAAATAGTTGGTTCTCTTTGTGTTCGTATGCTCAAGAGTGCCGGTATCGACTGCGAAGTTGTTATGACAGATGACCTTGATTTAGCATTGCAGGGTGCAGATTTCGTTGTTACACAAATTCGTGTTGGTAAGCTTCCTTGTCGTCATATTGACGAGTCAATTCCATTAAAGCACGACCTTATCGGTCAGGAAACAACAGGTATTGGTGGTTTCTTCAAAGCATTGAGAACTATTCCTGTTATGGCTCATATTGCAGAAAGAATTGAAGCAATTTGTCCGAATGCCTGGCTTATTAACTTCACAAACCCATCAGGTATTATTTCTGAATTTCTTATTAACCACACAAATGTAAAAACAATGGGTCTTTGCAATGTTCCGATTGCTATGATTGATGATGTTAAAGCAGCAGTAGGTGAGGATGCAAAAATTACATATTTAGGACTTAACCACTTAAGCTGGATTACTTCAGTTAAAGTGAATGGTGTTGAAAATATTGACAAAATCTTTGATGATGATTTCGCACCAACAGTTATGAAAAATATTCACGACGATGGCTTTGATATGGAGTGCCTCAATGCTTGTAAGGGCTTCCCATCATCATATCTTCAGTATTACTACAGCCGTCAGGCAAAATTACAACACTTAAAAGCTGGTTCAAAGAGTCGTGCTCAGGTTTGTATGGAAATTGAAGAACAACTTCTTGAACTTTACAGTGACAACGAACTTGTTATTAAACCTGCACTTCTTGAAGAACGTGGTGGTTACAAGTATTCACTTGCAGCAGTTTCTCTTATTGATGCTATTGCAAATGACAAGCAAGAGGTTCACGTTGTTAACATCAAAAACAATGGCACTCTTAAATTTATGGATGATGACGATATTGTTGAAATTGCAGCAGTTATTGGTGCAGATGGTGCAAAACCAGTAGAAATTGAAGAGTTTAACAACCGTCACATTATAAGCCTTATGAGAACAGTTAAATCTTATGAGAAATATACTGTTGAGGCTGCTATTAAAGGCTCTGATGAGGATGCTCTTAATGCACTTATGCTTCACCCACTTTGTGGCGACTTTGCTCAGGCAAAATCTTGCTATGAAGAAATGAAAGCAGCTCACAAGGCATATCTTCCACAGTTCTTCAAAGACTAATAGAAAAAGTAAACACGGGTTACCGTTTTATTGGAGCGTATTATGGCAAAGAATAAAAAGAAAAAGCCACAGACAACAAAACCTGAAAAATCAAATATTGCAGATGCTGAATTTAAAAAGAAAGTAACGATTTTTAACGGTTGTCTTCTTTTGGTGTTTATAATTGCACTTGTGTCATTTCTTATTTACAGTGCAGCTAAAACTGAAAGTTACCCGGAACGCTTTCAGGCAGAGGTTGATGCCGCAATTGAAGCAGCAAAAGTTACTGACAGCGATAAAAGCGTAATTGATATTGAAGTTACCGACGAAATGTTTATAGATTGGTCTGAAGCAATATTCCATTCATATCAACCACATGGTGAGCATAGCCACCTTGAGTATGGTTGTTTTGAAGGTAATACAATTCACATTCAGGGTGTTTTTGAAATTGTTCCTATTGGTAACACCGAGCAGTATTTAATATATAGAAAATATATTGATGTTGACGGTGATGAGAATAAGGTTTCAACAGCGGTTATTTTTGAAGGTGAAGCGTCTGAAAAGGATAAAATGCCAAAAACAGGTGACTGGGTAGATGTTGTCGGAATAGTATCTTCAAATGGGGGGCTTTCTTGCATTAAAGATGCAAAGGTTACTATTTTAGATATTGAAGATAAAAAAGAATTTGCAAAATGATTAAAAAGCGTGTAAATCAATTGATTTACACGCTTTTTTACATCCTATTTTACTTTAGTTTTTTAGGTTTCGTAGAATAATATTATTATAGAGTATAATTATATTTTGAGGTGTTAATTTTGAGATTTTCTGTTTATAAATCAATGCTTGATATGTGCAATACTTTAAAAGAAGCAGTTTCATATATGTATGAAAACAATAATGCAGATTTGGTTGAGGGTTGTCTTGATATGCTTGTATCAATCAACTCTACATTAGCAGAATATAATTTAACAGATTTGGAATCGATAATTGAGCTTTCAAACGGTTTTAATTCTCAAAATTTGAATTTACCTGAAATATATAATAAAATTGCTGATTTGGAAAATGAAATAAAAGCGAAGGCAAAATATAAATTACATATACTTTTTGTAGCAGAGCTTGCCGGTAAATGGGATTCAATGGCAAGTGTTTATGATGCTATGAAAAATCGTGATGATTGCGAGGTAGAAGTCGTAATACAACCTATTTTCAGAGCAGTAAAAATGCCTGATGGTAGTGTTAAAAGTGATGTAATTTTGAATGATTACTTAACACCTATGGGTATTGAGAATATTCCTTATGACCAATATGATTTTGCAGGGAAAATGCCTGATATTACATTCTTCAGTCAGCCTTATGAAAGTTGTACAATAGAAAAATTTTGGCCTGAAAATATGGCACAATATACAAGAGTTGTTTATTTGCCTTATTATACTGCGAGAACAATAAACAGGGATACAAGCCCGGATGTTTATTATTCGTTTTTTAAATCTCATGCAGAGCAATATTGTTGGAAAATAGCGACTCAATCAAAAATAATGAAGCTACATTATGAAAGCTTTGGCTCTCAAAAAGGTGCTAATTCATTGGTTACAGGTCTTCCAAAATGGGACTATTCTATAAATTTAACAGAGAAAGATGTACCTTGTCCTGAGGAGTGGAAATCAAAGATTCAAGGAAGAACAGTATTCCTTTTTAATACTCATTTTACTTTGAACAGAGATGTTAAAGACTTTTTTGAAAAATGCAATGAAACTATTTCTATTTTTAAGAAAAATAAAAAAATTGCAATGATATGGCGACCACACCCAATGACAGAAACTATTATAAAATTGTATCATCCTGAATTCAAAAGTGATTTTGAGGCATTAAAAAATTCGGTTATTAATTCGGAAAATATGTTGATAGATACTGAACCTACTTACGACGCAGCTTTTGTTTATTCTGATGCAATGATTTCTTGCCTTAGTTCAATGATAGACCAATATATTTTGAGAAACAAACCAGTATTAATGACTACAACTGAGCCGGTTGCGATATATCGTGAAAAACGTTCAACCAACGATGGCCTCTATGATTTGTCTTTATTACCTTTTGCGTATGTAAAAAAAGATAAATCTAACTTTATAGAAAAAATTGCTGCTGGTATTGACGAGTGGGCAGAACAAAGAAAAGAGCTTGTTGAGAAATATTTAACATTAGCGGATGGTAAATGTGGTGAGAGAGTTGCAGAGCAGGTTATAGAAGCATTTAAAGAAGAAAATGAAGATAAAGAGCTTGAAATTAACCCTGCAAAAACAGCATTGATTATTGGCAATGTAAAAGATAGTGAGCTTTGTGTTAAGCAATTCAAAAAAAACGGTGTTGAATTTGCATTTGCTGAAGAATTTGTCGGAAATAATAGCGGGTATAAAACCGTTTCTCTTTTTAGCGTTTCACCGGACCAATTTGATTTGTTCGTAATTACGGATAAAAGTTCTAATGTTCCGCTTGATATTTTAAAAGGAGAATTGTATGTTTCGCAAGAAAAAATCATCTTGTTCTGGCAGCTTTATAGAGCAAGCTTGCCATCAAGAGTTTGTGACAGAATTATGCTTAATCCGTCACACTCTACTTACGATGGCGTGATTTTAGGCTTGAGTAATGTAGAGGTTGGTATAATACCATCTCAATTGAAGGCGGATTTTTGTAATCTTGCTGTTTCTTCACAGGATATTTATTACAATCTTAAAACTCTTGAATATTGTTACGAAAACTATTACGAGAAACTCAAAAATTTAAAATATGCAATAGTTGATTTACACGACTATAACTATTTTAGTTTTGATACATCAATGTCTACTTCTGCTCTTAAATATTTGAACTTTGGCGGATATAATCTTGACGCTCACAATTTTGCAGAGAATAAGAATTATAAAGGTGAGTATTCAGCCTATGTTGAAAGAATTGAAAATTTGAAATTTGATGGTTTAAATGAAGTTAATGTTGCTCAATGGTCTGTGAATTTTGCAGATGTGTATGAATTAGATAATTATGCAGGTTTTGCATCAGTTTTTGCTGATTTGAGTAAGAGAAAGAGTATTGTAACTGACCAGCAAATTGAAGCCTATAAATACGATAGGTCAAATGTAGTTCAGATTTTTGATAAAACAGTTAAGAGAAATGTAGAATATTTAGAGCGATTATTAAGATTATTAGTTGAAATTAATCCTGAAATAAAGATTTATTTAACTGTTTTACCAAAATTTGTGGAGGTAGAGGCAAAGGATGCTCCACAACTTTTAAAGCATAAAAAGTTATTCTATGAAATAGTTGAAAAGCTTGGTGGAAAATTTGCCTTTGAATTATTGGATTTCAAAAAAATTTCTGAAATAATGTATAAGCGGAATTATTTTTTCGATGCTAACCATTTGAATTATTTCGGAGCAATAAAATTAACTGATGAAATTAACAATATAATCTTTAAATAATAAATTGAATGGTGGGTGAAATATGAGAGCAAGTTTATCTGATTTAAGAAATAGTGCAAAAAACAAAAAAATCATTTGCTATGGTGCGGGAGTAAATGCACAGCATATGCTTGACAATGAAAAGTTTTCAGAGTTTTTGCCACAGGTTAGTTTTTTTGTTGATATGGACAGTAAAAAAACAGGCACTTATATTAAAACCAATGAACTTCAATTTGAAATATTTAATGTGGATGCGTTGAAAAACACACCGTCAGAGATCGTTGTTGTAATTACTTTGTCAGATTATCTTTCTACAGGAAAAATGCTGGATTCTTTAAATATAGAATGGTACGCATGGACAATAATTTCAACTGATTTTGATTTTACACAATTTAGAGCAGAAGATGAAAAACCGCGTATTTTCTTACTTAATACACCCGATTATATGAATTTAGGTGACCAGGCTATTGCATTCGCTGAACAAATTTATATCACCGAAAATTTTGGTGAGTTTTATGAAATAGGCTCACATATGTGTCATCCTGATGCACTGACTGAACTTTCAAAATATATTAAGAAAAATGATATTTTAATGTTTCAGGGTGGCGGTAATTTAGGATCGCTCTGGAGATTCTGTGAAGAAATATTGCGCGATATACTAATTAAATTTCCTGAAAATCTTGTTGTAGTTTTTCCACAATCGGTATTTTATGGCGATAGCGAGGAAGAAAAAGAATACTTTGAAAAATCACAGAGGATATATAATGCACATAAACATTTAGTGATTTGTACCAGAGATAAACAGAGCTATGATTTTGTTACTAACTCATATAATTGTAAATGTTTGCTTCTTCCAGATATAGTGCTTACTTTGAAGTATTCAGAAAGTAATAAACAAAGGCAGGGCATAGGCATTGTCCTCAGAAATGACAAGGAACAGTACATAAGTGATGAATACCATAAAGATATTTATGATGTATCTTCGTTACTTGAACAAGAAGTGAAAACTATAACTCATTTACCTGCTGATGAGAACATTACAAGAAGCGATAGAATAAAAAGTATTCTTGATTTATATTCGTCACAAAGGCTTATAATAACTGACCGACTTCATGGTATGGTTTTTTCTGCTATTACAAATACACCGTGTGTAGTTTTTGATAATTCCTATGGTAAGACATCTGAATTATACGAAACCTGGTTAAAGGATGTTTCGTGCATCACTTTTACAGATGTTATTGAAAAAGGGGATTTAGCACAACTTCTTAAATCGAAGCTTAACGTTGATTATTTAAAACTTGACACGGGGAAGTTTTTAGATGAGTTTAAAATGTTGACAGAAATTATAATCGAAGAGAGTGATTATGTTGTATAAAATAAAAAGATTTATAGATTGTCATGTTCCGGTTAATCTTTGTAATTTCCAGTGTGACTACTGTACTGTTGGTCAATGGCGTGCAATAGATGGTAAGGGCCCAGAAAAATACACATTATTTAAATATCCGGTTGAACAAATGGCAGCGGGGTTAAGTAAAGAGCGTATGGGTGGCATTTGCAGTATAAATTTGTGTGGTAATGGCGAAACATTTTTGCACCCACAGCTTCTTGAACTTGTTGAGTTGTTATTAAAGGATGGTCATTTTGTATCAATTGTTACAAATGGTACAGTAACAAAATCATTGGAATACTTATACAATCTTGACTACGAAATGCGTTCACGCATTTTTTTGAAATTTTCTTTTCATTACATCGAGTTGAAAAAGAAAAATTTGCTCGAAAAATATTTCAGAAATGTCCATAATGCACATAAAGCGGGACTTTCACTTACTGTGGAGCTTGTTGCTTCTGATAGTAATGTCGCACTTATAGATGAAATAAAGCAGGTATGTATGAAAGAATTTGGTGTTTTGTGTCATTTGACTGACCCAAGGGCAAATACGACCAATGACATCAGACATCTTACAGAAATGCCAATGGACGAGCATATAAAAGTATGGAGTCAGTTTGAATCAGCCTTATTTGATTATCGTCAGGCAACCTGGGGACAAAACAGAAAAGCTCATTTTTGCTATGGTGGTGTATGGTCGTTTAATTTAGACCTTGGCACAGGTCGTCTAAAGCAATGTTACAGAGATGCTAAAACAGTTCAATACATTTTTGAAAATGTAGAAGAGCCTATACACTTTGTGCCACGAGGACATTTTTGTTCATTACCACACTGCTTTAATAGCCATGTTTTTGATTGTCATGCAGGTGCTGTTCCAGATATAAAATCACCTGAATATATCGAACTTCGTAATCGTGTATTGCCAGATGGTACAGAATGGGTAAAGGAACCGTATAAAACTATTTATAGTGTTAAGGTGTGTGAAAATCATAAGCAATATACAGAACCAGAAAAAATATTTGCAGATGCTATGATGGCACTTTCAAGTGGTATCGAACCACCTGTTGAGTTTAAAGCTGTATTTGAAGCATATCTTTCAGATATAAGCATTAACAAAAAAATTGAATTATATGAAGATAACGAATTTACAAAATGGCTCAAAGACAATATATCCGATAAGTTCTTTGGTAAAGAAAACAACGAGAGAATTATTATAGTTACATCATTTTCAGATTTCGCTCAAATAAAACCCCAAATAGAAAAAGAAACAGATGCTGAAATTGTAAGCATTGTAGATATTCCGTATTTAAGTTAGTTATGAATAGTGTTCATTTGTCTGTTGATGATGTGATATACTCGTTTATAGAGTTGATAGAAGCTCATCCAAAATCTGTATTCGATGTTGAGTTTTTTAAATTCCTGAAAGAATTGAATGTTGAATTTGGAGCAGTATTTACTTTATATTGCTATGAAAACTATTCGAATGAGTTTTTTGTGAAACAAGTACCAGCAGAATATTGGAATGAAATTCAAAAAAGTGGGTTTATCCGTGTTGGATACCATGGAACTTTTTCTGATTTTAATGAAGCTTTATTTAATAAACAATTTAGTGATTTTTATAAAAATATTCCAGATTCAATTTTTGCAAAAAGATTAAGATTACATAGGTATATCTGCAATGAAAAATGTATCAGCTTGTTGAAGGATATTGGTGTAAATGAGCTTTTGTGCAGAGAAGATAAAAGTAGAGAATTATTAGGTATAAATGATGCTTCTTATATTTTGTCGTGCTCAGAAGAATATTCTTTAAATAGTAAATGTCTTCTTAAAGATGGTATAAAATACAGAAAAACAGATATACGTGTTGAATTTTATGACAAAAAGGACTTAAAAAAAGAAATTGAAAAAGTGTTTGCGGTTTGGAATAAAGAGATTCTTATTGTTTATACTCATGAAAAAAATATTTTGGAAAACAAAGAACTATTAAAAAATGCTGTGGGCATTTTAAAAGATTTGAATTTAAAATTTGTGTTTTGAAAGAAGGTAATTGTATGAAAGCAATTCTTATGGCTGCTGGAAGAGGTACACGTATAAGCAGAGAAATCGATAATAAGTGTAAATGTACACTTGATATCGGTGGTGTATCATTAATTCGACATACTGTTCAGATGCTCGTGAATAGAGAGATAGAAGTTCATATTGTTGTTGGTTATAACAAAGAGTATATTATTGAAGAACTTGAAGGTTTACCGGTAACATTTCATACAAATATATTTTATTCAGTTACCAATAGTATGGCATCACTGTGGTTTGCCAAAGAAGCATTAAGTGGTGATTGCGTTATTTTAGGTAATGCCGATGTGTTTTGGGAAGAAAATTTACTTGATGTATTAGATAGTGATAAAAGAGATTGCATTATGTTATGTGATTCAAGCAGAGTTGAACAAGGCGATTATCTGTTTAGGGTAGAGGATGGTAAGGTTGTTGCTTCAGGTAAAGCACTTGATTGTAAAAATGCTAATGCTGAATATGTTGGAATTGCAATAATTCGAGACGGCATGGTAAATAAATGCAAAGAAAGATTGCAACAGTTAATAGAAGACCAACACTCACTTGATTGGTGGGAGAAGGTTTTGTACAGCATGATAGGTGAACGTCCAATCTGGACTGTAGACATTGCTGGAAAATTCTGGGCAGAAATTGATTATATAGAAGATTATGAAAGAATTGTGAAATATATGGAGGGTAGAAATGAACAGTAAAATTTCAGTTGTAATTCCAAGCTATAATTCAGAAAAATATATTGGGCATTGTTTAGAAACAATTCAGGCATCGACATATAAAAATCTTGAAATAATAGTAGTCAACGATGGTAGCACGGATTCTTCGCCTGAAATTATTGCAGAGAAGATGAAAAATGATTCTCGTATTATATGTATATACCAGGAAAATGGAGGAGAATTCAGTGCTCGTAATACGGGTATTCTTGCGGCAACAGGTCAATATATTGGGTTTGTTGATTCTGATGATTATATTGCAGCGGATATGTATGAAAAATTATTGGATGCAATTTTAAAAGAAAATGCAGATATGGCGGTTTGTAACTTTAATCTTGTTTATGAGGACGAGAGAGAAACGAGTTTCGCCTATGCTAATATGCCACATAAAATGTTGAATGTTCAGGATGATGTATATGAATACTGGACAAAGGTCTGTGCAATTTCGAAACCGAATAATTATGTGTGGACAAGACTTTATAAAAGTGAAGTAATTAAAAATTCAGGTGTTATGTTTGAGAATTATCCACATAGTGCGGACACATTGTTTAATTTTAAATTATTGCCACACTTAAAGAATGTTGCTTTTGTAAATGAAGGCTTGTATTTTTATTTGCAACGTAAGGGGTCGGGGATTCATACTATTGCTAATAAGAGAAATATTGCAGAACTTTATGCGGATACATTTCAGGAACTTTCTGATTATTATGAAAATAACAGCTATGAAGAATTTTACAAAATTCTTCCGTTACATGCTTTTACAAGGCTTAGGAGTATTTTCTTTTATTCAAGATTAGCAGGTAAAACCGACGATGAAATAATCTCTTTGGTTGTTGATAGCTGGAAAAATCGTGATATTTTCAAGTATCTTGTGGGATAACAGTAAAATTATATAAGATGGTGATTTTTTGATTGACAACAAAAATAAATTAGTTTCTTTCGGTATTATTGGAACAGGAAGAATTGCCAATCGTTTTGCGAAAGAAATCAAAAGTATTTCTGACATAAAAATTGCAGTAGTGTATAACCCGAATTTTGAATCTGCACAAAAATTTGCAATAACAAATACAATTGAAAAATTTACAGATGAAAAGAAAGAATTTTTTGACTCATGTAACGCCGTTTATATAGCATCGCCACACAATACTCATTATAGTTACATAAAGGAAAGCATAGAAAATGGTAAACATGTTCTTTGTGAAAAACCGATGGTTTTAAAGAAATCAGAAGCTGAAGAGCTTTTTGCTTTGGCTGAAGCAAAGAATGTGATTCTAATGGAAGCGATAAAAACTGCATATTTACCAGGATTTATTAAGCTTCATGATATCGTTAAAAATGAAAGTGTTGGCAAGGTTTACGATGTTGAAGCTACTTTCACAAAGTTAAGTGATAATAAAACTACACGCGAGTTTAAGATTGAAGAAAAAGGGGGTAGCTTTACAGAACTGGGCACTTACCCATTATTAGCAATAGCAAAGCTTTGTGGCATAAATTATAAATCTATAAAATTTATATCATTTATAGATTCTTCTGGAGTGGATTTATACACTAAAGCATATATTACATTTGATGAGTCAATTGCAACATTGAAGGTTGGTTTAGGGGTGAAATCAGAAGGGAATCTTGTGGTTTCAGGAGATAAAGGTTATGTTTTGGCAAGCTCCCCTTGGTGGTTGACACAAAAATTTAAGGTTTGTTTCGAGGATGTCAGCAAAAACAGAGAAATTACTTCGGAGTTTTTAGGTCAAGGCTTGAGTTATGAGGTTAATGCATTTCTTGAAAAGATTATGAGTGAAGACTTTTCTAATGATTTATATATGCGTGCGATTTCAGTATTTTTTGCTGAAGTAATGGAAACTTACATAACAGCAAGAGCTAATGGACAAATTGAGAAGATTAAAATATAATAAAAACGAGTGTAAAGCTTAAAACTTTACACTCGTTTTTGAATCAATACACCTTCACCCAATCCATTTTAACCACATCTCTCGCAGAGGTTATCTGGACTTTGATTTCGTCTGTTGTGACATTTTCTAAAACTACAATTTTTCTGCTACCTATTGTAGTTCCGTGTTCTTCGAAGTTCCAGAGATTATCGTCATTTTTAGAATAAATTTTAAATGACTCAACCTTTTGACCTTCGGCAATTGTTTCTGCGAGTTCAATGTATTTAAGTGGTTGTTTCTTTTTGAGTTTAACTATAAATTCAGTTTGATAAGAATCAGTTTTTTTATTTTCTATAATTTCTGCATTTTCAGCAAGATTAACACCGAATTCTGCATTGATTTTGTCGCCTAATTCTTTAAGTCTTTCTACATCCTTTTCATTGAATTTTCCATTAGGCATTGGTGGAATGTTCAAATTAAAGGTTGAGTTACCGCCGACTGTTCTTAAATATGTATTAAAAAGTCTGTCGAGTGAATGCGGTTTTTCGTTTTCGTGGTAAAACCAACCCGGTCTTATTGACATATCTGTTTCAGCAGGGCAGAATGTGAGGGCTTTGGAATACATAATATTTGCAATTGAGCCCAATGTGGTGTCGCTATTCATTATTCCGTTAAGGCTACCCTCCATTAAAGGCTCAACCTCTGTTTTGTGCTCTGCTATTGAGCATAATTCATAAGGCACAACACACCATTGTGCGTGAGCAGCGGTGCCAGACTCATTACCACACCAACGCATACCGCCTTTATCATTAAAGAATGTAGCATTCGGTTGATATTTTCTGATTGTTTTAAGATAACGGTCAAAATCATATATTTGCTTTTTACCATTAGGACCTTCACCACAAGCGTTGTCAAACCACACGTGGAAAATCTCACCATAGTTTGTAAGCAGTTCTGTCAACTGATTTACATAGTAATCGTTGTATTCGTCTGTACCATAAAGCGGAGAATTTCTATCCCACGGCGAAAGGTAAAAACCGAATTTTACACCGTGTTTTCTGCATGCATCTGCACATTCCTTTACAATGTCACCCTTACCATTTTTATAAGGTGAATTTTTTATTGAATGCTCAGTATATTTTGTCTGCCATAAACAAAAACCATCGTGATGCTTTGCAGTGAGAACAAGACCCTTCATACCTGCTGATTTAATTGCCTTTACCCATTGTTCACAGTCAAGCTCGGTCGGGTTGAAAATTGCAGGATCTTCGGTACCATCACCCCACTCTAAATTTGTGTATGTGTTAGGGGAGAAGTGAACGAAAGCATAAAAAGGTGTTTCACGAAGTCTTTCTAACTGTGTATGGTCAGGTTTTACATTTGCTGCAATTTTTAAAAAATCTTTAAGTTCCATAATAACCTACTTTGTAATAAAATTTTTGATTTCTTCTAATTGTTCCAATGCTGTTTTTACGCCTATATCATAAGCAATCTGCAAATTATCGGGGTTGTGCTCAACTCTGCCAACAGGGAGCTTTTCGGGCGGTCTTATTACTAAAACATCTCCGTTTTTTTCTTTCTCTTCAATGAATTTAATAGTTTCATTGTAGTCATTGTGTCTGTTTTGCATTGTTTTATAAACATTGGGGTATTCTTTCAAAGACATTTTAATAAGTGGTAAAGCCTTACTTGGCTTTTTTATATATCCCTTTGGTTGAGTAAGAATTATAACATTTTTGTTGTAGCCTATACTTTCAAAATATTTAAGGGGGATTGAGTCAGAAATACCACCATCAAGTAATTTTACACCAGTTGCTTCAACTACCCGTGATGCAATTGGCATAGAGGCAGATGCTCTTATCCAAGTTAAATCTTCATCTCTGCCAGTTATACATTTTCTGTAGACAGGCTTACCTGTTTCTACATCGGTGCAAACTACGTAAAAATCCATTGGGTTATTCAAATATGTTTCGCAATCAAATAAATCTAATTCGTAGGGGATAGTTGTGTAACAGAATTCCGCACCATATAAGTCACCAGTTTTAATAAGTGAACGGATACTGCAAAATCTTGGGTCGCGACAATATTTTTTATTGTAGCGGATAACCCTGCCTATTTGATTTGATTTAAAATTACAACCAAAAGCAGCACCAGCAGAAACGCCTATTGCACCATCAAAGTGTATTTCGTTTTCCATTAAAACATCCATTACACCAGCGGTGAACATTCCGCGCATTGCTCCACCTTCCATAATTAGTCCGAATTTGTTCATTGTTTCACCTGAAATTTTATTTTATGTATAAATCTGCGTAAACAGGGAAGTGGTCAGAAACATATTTACCGTCTATTCCCGCAGTTACTACTCTATAAGTATCGGCAGAAAATTTGTCGTTAATCATAACATAGTCAATAATTGATTCTTCTTGCTCGGATGGGTGTACATCGTGATATGTAAGGTAATTTACGGTATTTGGTGCCTGATATTTGGTATCATACATAAAGCCTGAATTTACAAATTGAAGATAATTTTCTTCACCCTCTAAAATATTCATATCCGCTGTGAATACTGCTGGAATATTATTGTAAATTTTCAGGTGCTCAAGCATTAATTCAACACCATTTCTGCGTGCCAAAATTCCACGGTGGTCAAGGTGAGTGTTTACGTGAACATATCTTTCTTTAGTGGTTTTGTTTTCTAAAACTGCCCAGGTGCATATTCTGTAGCAGGCAGCGTCCCAACCTTTAGACTCTTTGTGGGGAGTTTCAGAAAGCCAGAAGTTACCGCTTTCTGTTACGGTGTATTTATCTTTAAGATAAAAAATTGATGAATATTCACCATCGTCCTCACGAGGTATTCCTACAAAATCATATTTGTCGCTTAACGCGTCTTTTAAGTATTCCATCCATTCAGGGGTTGCTTCCTGAAGTCCGACAGAATCAGGCTCACCATTTAAAATAGTATCGCTTACAAGAGTGTATCGGGATTCAGCAGTCTGAACACCAACATCTCCACAACGTATATTAAAAGACATAATTCTGATTGTGCCTTCTTTTTTAGGGAGAAAATCGAAAATTTTATCCTGTGGTACAGGCTCAATCGCACCACTTTCGATATCTCTTTTGATAAGCTCGTCAATTTTTTGCATTTCTTCAAAGGTTGGTAACATCTAAATCACACACTCTCTACAATATTTTACAAAATTATAACATATTTTTGCCACTGAGTAAATAATTTTTATTGACAATATTGCGTTCTCTCTATACAATATTATAGTTAAAAAATTTATGGAGAAAAAGTGCAATGAATTTAAAGAAAGAAAAGAAGCCGCGTGAAAAAGCACATATAATAAAAAATACGCTGTTTATGTTGGGTTGTGCCTGGAAATCTGCGCCATTATCACTTTTAATAATATACTTAGCTTATGTTGCAGAAAATGTTTACTATTCAGTTGTAATAAATGTTATGTTTCTTGAAACTGCACTTTCTGTTATAGAGGGTAATGGTACATTTACCGAATTTGTAATAAGAATGTGTATTATAATTTTTGGTAAGCTCTTTGTTGACCTTTTAGGTTACATAGATGTTTACATTATAAGAATAAAATTTGAAATCAAGTGCGAAAGTTATATAAATTCACTTATATTCAAAAAAGCACAGGAGGTAGAGCTTGGCTGTTACGAAAACCCCGAATTTTTCGATGATTACAACCGCGCAACCTGGGTTGTTGACCGTGGTGGCTTCAAAAGAATTATTGAAGGCTCTGCGTGGACTTTAGGTTCACTCCTTAGCCTTGTTCTTCTTGTGTTCTATCTTATTTCAATTGACCCGTTACTCATTCTCTTTATTTTATGTCCTGCAATTGTCATTATTTTCAGAGTTCTTAAAAATAATCTTGAACTTGAAAAAGAAAAAGAAATGACACCTTACGAAAGACAAAAGGATTATGTAAGAAGAACTATTCTTTTAAAAGATTTTGCAAAAGAAATCAAGACAACAAATATTTTTGTTGTTATGGAAAAACGATTTAAACAGGCTATTAACAAAAATATAGATATTATTAAAAAATATGGTTGGAAAATTGCTTTTCTTGAAATTGTTTCTGACTATTTTGCAGAAATATTGCCAATTGGCGGTGGATTTATTTATGGTTGTTACCGTCTTATTGTGTTAGAGAATTTACCAGTTTCAGAATTTTCCGTGCTCGTTTCTGCCATAACAACTTGCAGAAATAAAATAGGCCATTTAGCAAGATATTTTGCAATGCAACAAAAACATTGTCTTTGGGTGCAGAATTTAAGAAACTTTTTAGAGTATGAACCACAAATTAAAAGTGGTACAGTTATTCCTGAAGATTTTGAAAGCATTGAATTTAAAAATGTGTACTTCAGATATACTGAAGATATGGATTATATTATTAAAAACGTATCCTTTAAAATAGAAAAAGGACAAACTGTCGCGGTAGTAGGTCACAATGGTGCAGGTAAAACTACACTTTCAAAGCTTTTAATGCGTCTTTACGACGTCACAGATGGAGAAATTCTTTATAACGGAAGAAATATAAAAGAATACGATTTACCTAAATATCGTGAGAAATTTGCATCTGTTTTTCAGGATTATAAAGTGTTCGCTATGACTGTTGCCGAAAATGTTTTAACTGAAGAAGTAACAGACGAAAACAAAGAGATTGCTGTAAATGCACTTAAAATGTCAGGGGCTTACGAAAAGATTGGCGGATTGCCTGATAAAGAAGATTCATTACTCACAAAAGAATTTGACAAAGAGGGTATTCAACTTTCAGGTGGCGAAACACAAAAAGTTACAATTGCAAGACTTTTTGCAAGAGATTTTTCTATTGCGGTTCTTGATGAACCCTCCTCTGCACTTGACCCTGTTGCAGAAAGTAAAATGTATGACGCACTTATGGAAGGTACAAAAGGAAAAACTGTTATTTATATCTCGCACAGGCTTTCAAGTGCTACTCATTCAGATAAAATTCTTGTATTCAATAAAGGTAATTTATGCGAGCAGGGTACTCACGAAGAGTTGATTGCTAAAAATGGTGAGTATGCAGAAATGTTCACACTTCAGGCATCGGGCTATACTCAGGATGAGGAGGTGTCTGACATTGAAGAATAAGAAAAAAGAAAAAGTAAGTTCATTAAAAAACTATGTTTATATGCTTAAATTCATAAGCAAACACACACCGCTTCTTGTAGTAGGTTATTTGCTTATAGATGTTTTGGGTAATCTTCCGTGGACACTTTCAAATGTTGTGCTTCTCAAGTATATATTGGATGTAGTGGCAGATGGCACAGGTTACGAAAGAATTCTTTTTGCACTTATTTTCTTTGTTGCATTTGTTATTATAACTAATCTTCTCACAACAGTCTTTTACGAGATAACTATGCCTAAGCAAAAAGAAAAGCTTTACTATGCAATTTATAGAACAATTTATGAAAAAGCAGCAAAGATGGATTACGAGGCGTATGACAATCCCGAATACTACAATGACCTCGTGCTTGCAATGAATTCTATGAATGAAAGAGCATATTCGGTTCTTTCTAATACACAAAGTATTTTTACTGAATTTATAGGAATTGTAACAATAGGTGCGGTTATTATTTCAATTGACCCTGTTTGTCTTTTGTTTGTTGCTGTTTGCGTTGCATTTATGATTCCTGTAGGCAGAGTAATTGCAAAAATCAATGTCAAAAGAACTGAAGCGATGATTCCGCTTGATAGAAAAAATTTATATTTCAGTCGTGTGTTTTATCTTCAGGATTACGCAAAGGAATTGCGTCTTTCAGGTGCGGGTGAAATGATTGAAAGAAGATATAATAAAAATATTTTCGACAGAATCGACACAATAATGCCTTTCCTTTCAAAACAATGGAAGTTGTATTTCTGTCAGGAAGCATTGCCGATGACCTTGCTTATTTACCTTGGCATAACTTTGCTTATGGGTTATAAAGCAATTGTTACTAAAGAAATAGGTCTTGGCGATTTTGCCGCAACCTTTAACGGTGCAACATCTATCAGTAACAGTGTTTTTGCTATTACAAGTCAGTTTGCTATTCATATAAGAGAAAACGGACTTTATATTGAAAAATTCCGTAAGTTTATGAATGCAAAAGAAAAAATGATTTCAGGTAGCAACACTACTGTATTTGAGAAACCAGTTACTATTAAATTCCAGAATGTTTCATTCAAATATCCTGGCACAGAAAAATATGTGCTTAAAAATATCAATTTAGAATTAACACCATATAAAAAGATTGCACTTGTTGGCTACAACGGTGCGGGTAAAACTACTCTTACAAATCTCATTTTGCGTCTTTACGATGTTACAGAGGGTGCTATTACTATAAATGGTGTGGATATAAGAGAATGGGATATTAAAGAATATCACAAGAACTTTGCCGCAGTATTTCAGGATTTTTCACTCTTTGGAGCTACTCTTGGTGAAAATATTTCTATGGATGATAAACCTGATGAAAAAAGGACAGAGGAAGCACTCGAGAAAGCAAGCTTTTACAGAGAATTACCGAATGGTACAGACAGTATTCTTTTAAGAGAATTTGATGATGATGGTGTTTCTCTTTCTGGTGGTGAAGCGCAAAAAATTGCGATTGCCAGAGCATTTTACAAAGATTGTCCGTTTGCAATTCTTGACGAACCAAGTGCGAACCTTGACCCTGTGGCAGAGTATTCACTCAATCAGTCTATGGCAAAAGCTGCAGACAGAAAAACAGTTATATTTATTTCACACAGACTTTCAACAACTGTTATGGCAGACGAGATTTATATGCTCGAAAAAGGCGAAATTATTGAACACGGCTCACACGATGAGTTAATGTCACTTGATGGTAAATATGCTTATATGTTCCGTTTACAAGCGGAGAAGTATAAGAAGTGATTAAATATAAAAAGGGATGTAAAAACGAAAGTTTTTACATCCTGTTTTTTATGAATTATAACTCAATTTTTGATATGGGTTGCAACCGACCAACAAATTGGAATTTGTGAAATAAGAATAATTTCTATCTCTAAATGTGTTTCATTTGTCGAAATTAAACTGGTCCGCAACCCGCTTTTCCATCTCCCTCTCAAGGTCTTGTGCAGACGAATCTGCTATATAGTCTAAATCGTGGTCTTCAAGATAAAGGTAGTATAGCGTTGAGTTGTCTTTATCAATACCAACCATATATATTCTCTTAGGGAACTGATATTTTTCTTCTGCGCTTACAACCTTAAAAAAGATTCCTTTGCAATAAAACTCAGGTGCGGCAATTAGGTAATCACCATTGGAGTCAATAACAGGCTCTGTCAAAAATTCATGAGAATCTATGTAAGTCTTGTAGTCTTCCTCACATAGTTCAAGGCTATCGTATTTTACGATTGCTGTAATAGACTGATAAAAGAAAAATCCAGCCTCAACCTTGCCGATAAATTGAGCGTTTTGCTCTTTAAATTCGTTGTACTTGGGGAAGTTACTAAAATCGATTCCCATATCATCTGCACACTGGTTGAAGTCAGCTTCACTTTCAATCGTGTAGTAATTCACACATGTAGGAATTGCCATGAGACTTACAAAAAAAGTGATCGGATTGTATAGTGCTATGATAACGATTATGTTTACCAACGCAGAAAGCCATTTACGCTTAATGTGTATGTTAAACAAGAGCATCAAGATGAAAACGACAATACAAATGCCAATAATAAGAAACTCACGGTATGGTATATAACTCCCATAAAGATATGGTATTTTTTCTTTCATTACAAAAGCTTCAATTATTGTAAAGATTGACAAACACGAAAAAAACACTAAGGCAAGTCCAATCAATGCAAGTGCTACATTTTTGATAGAGGAAAGTTTAAATCCTTTCTTAATCATAGTTCATCTCCTTTGTGATTGGATAGAATTTATCGAATCGATTTAGCATATTATATCACTAAATATGATGTTTTTCAATATAATGAAATTATTCTATTCTCACAGATGAAATATCATTACGAAGTAACTTAACTTGCCGAAAGGCAAACTTAGTTCCACCAAAAAGAAAAGTCGCACTTCACGCTGATTGTCATAAGGATGTTTCAGCGTAAGGCAAGTGGTTTTTGTATTATAAGCCGAATTGTTTTTTGATTTGCTGTAATTTGTCTTTGTGTTTCGGGTTGCGTAAATCTCCGTTTATCCAATTACAGAAACATCCCCTTATTTTTACCACAAAAAAATAACCGCAACTTGTAAATCAATTATTCATTATTCATCAGCAAAGCGGCTTCATCATTCACTATTCATTGAAAATCCTGTCGAATGAATGATGAATATTGAATAATGAAAAATGAATACAAAACGAAAAAGATATTATCGGCAGTTCTGCGAATGAATTTAAACTCTTACATATTCGTTAGTTTTTAGTGATATTCCGTCTTCGACGGAGTTATATATTTTGCTATGCAAAATGTGATATTGAAACCTACGGTTTCAGTGATATTATATTCGCCACTTAACTGCCCGAAGGGCAATATCACTCGGCGTTAGCCGAATATCACTGCGTAGCAATATCACTCGCCGATGGCGAATATAACTGAAAAAAGCACTTGCTTTCGCAAGTGCTTTTTTCTGGTGGAGATGGCGAGATTCGAACTCGCGTCCGAAGACCTATTCCCCAAACTTTCTACGAGCGTAGTTTATCTTTTAAGTTTCCCCTTTAAAATCGCCGATAAACAGGCTAAATTAAAGGGTAGCCTTTTGAGTCCGTACAAGCTACAAGGCTCTCACTTGTGCCGGTGCACCGCTAAGATGACACCCTTAACTGAATCGCGGTACTTTCAGTCAGGATGAGCCGCCATTAAGCAGCAGCTAAAACTGTTTTATTATTGTCAGTTATTTTTAAGTTGTGACTTTTATAGTGGTGCCACTCCACTGCTCGCTTATCTGGGTTCAAAATCCCCGTCGAAATCCTTTCATCCCCATATTTCGCTTCGCTCAAGAGTGAAGAGTGAAAAGTGAAGAGTGAAAAGTGAAGAGTGAAAAGTGAAGAGTGAAAAGTTAAGGGGACGCTACGCGTCCGATTGTATTCGCTTTGCTCAAATTAAGAATGAAGAATTAAAAATTAAGAATTGTGGACCTGCGGTCAGCATTATATATTGTGAAAATAACCTGATATTATCAATTGAAGCATTCAGTAAAATATAAATGAAAGAAAAAACTAAATTCATTTACACTATATTCAACGCGAAGCGTTCCGAAATTCTCAATTCTCAAATCTCAATTTTCAATTCTTTTCGCGAAGTGAGCGTTCAATGTTGCGTTGTGCGTCTTTTCTTGCGGCATCTTCTCGTTTGTCGTAGAGTTTTTTACCTTTGCAAAGACCAAGCTGCATTTTTGCTCTGCCTTGTGAATTAAAATATATGGAAAGTGGAATTAAAGCGCAACCTTGCCTTGTAACCTCGCCCATAAGACGCATAATTTCTTTCTTATGCATTAAAAGTCTTTTGGGCCTTAATGGGTCGCGGTTAAAACGGTTTCCGTGGTCGTAGGGTGAAATATGCACACCATTTGCGAGCATTTCACCATTTACAACGCTACACCAGGAATCTTTAAGATTAACCTTGCCGAGTCTTAAGGATTTAACCTCTGTACCACAAAGCTCAATCCCTGCTTCATAAGTTTCAAGGACGAAATAATCGTGGTATGCTTTTTTGTTTTGTGCAACTGTTTTGCTTTCTGCTTTCGGCATAATCATTTCATCCTTTCTTAAAATTTATTGGAATTTATAATTCGCGTCTGCCTTCAAGTGCACGAAGTAAAGTAACATCATCTGCGTACTCTATATCTGCACCGACTGGAATACCATAAGCGAGTCTTGTAACCTTTACTTCAAATGGTTTTAAGAGCTTGCTTATGTACATTGCAGTTGTGTCACCCTCTAAGGTAGGATTTGTCGCCATAATAACTTCTTTAACTTCACCAGTTGCAACTCTCTCTACAAGAGACTTTATAGTGAGCTGGTCTGGGCCTACACCATTCATTGGCGAAATTGTACCGTGTAAAACGTGATAAACACCCTGAAACTCTCTTGTTCTTTCAAGGGCGGGAACATCACGAGGGTCTTCAACCACGCAAAGAATAGAGTGGTCGCGTGAATTACTTTCACAAATGGGGCAAAGCTCATTCTCAGTTAAATTGTGACAGAGTGAGCAATGATGAATTTTTGTGTGAGCTTCCATTATTGCATCGGCAAATTCTTTTGCCTCAGAGTCTGGCAAATCAAGCACATGAAAAGCCATTCGCTGTGCAGTTTTTCTGCCGATTGATGGTATTTTTTGAAACTGCTCTACTAATTTTTCGAGCGCTGCTACATCATACGTTGCCATATTTATTCCTTAAAATCCGAAGCCTGCAGGAAGCCCGAGGCCACTTGTAACGCCACCCATTTTTTGTTCCATTGTTTCAGATGCTTTTCTTAATGCTTCGTTAGTTGCAGCAACAATCATATCTGAAAGAATTTCAACATCATCAGGGTCAACAACTTCAGGTTTGATGTTTACAGAAAGAATTTCGTGCTTACCGTTTACTTTAACTTCAACAGCACCGCCACCTGAACAAGCTTCAAATTCGCTTTCTTCAACCTCTTGTTGAACGCGTGCCATTTCGTTTTGCATATCCTGAATTTTTTTCATCATATTTGCTTGTGAGTTACCGCCTTGGTTTGGAATTCTTGCTTTCATTTTATTGTACCGTCCTTTTTTGAAATTTATTCTTCAACTATAAAATCTATTTGCATCTTGCTGAGCTTTGAAATTAAAACATCAACAGGCTCTGCATTTTCATTTGCAGCAGGAGATTCACCATCACTATAAATAGCAGGTCTTAATTTCTCACCCGTTGCTCTCATAATAGCTTCCTGAATCTGGTCAAAATTTGTCTTGTTTTTAAAAAGAGCAGGGAATGCAGGGCTCTTTGATTTTATAAATACAGTATTGCCTGCTCTGAATGCCTCCGAGCCTTGAAGCATAGGGTAAAGAGGTTTGTTTATTTTACCAAATTGCTCTACACAATTGTTCCAACTTGTAAAGGGCAATGCCTTGTCAGACTCTGTAACGAGTGTCATATCAACAGGAGCTTTTGGTGCTACAGGCTCTTCGATTATAGGTGCTGTAACAGGTGGTTCAGGTGGTAGAGGAGGCTCTTCATCCCTTGTGTGCTGCGGTTCTTCGCTCTGTAAAGGTGATTCGCTTGACACGTGAATTGTTTCTGTGGTTGGAGAGTTTTCTTCAATCACGCGAGTTTCTCTGATGCTTTCAGTTTGTTGTGGTTGAGAAGTAACTGGTGTTGCAGAAACACCATTAGCCTTAAGCATCATTATTTGTGCCTGTAATTCATCTATTCTTGCAACGAGTGCAGAATTATCAGTTGAAAGTGCAGGGGAACAAAGCCTTATAAGAGTTGTTTCAACTTTTGCTCTCTGGTGAGCACTGTATTTAAGCTGCGAAGACTCTGTGCAAAGAGTTTCCATTATATAAAGAATTGTCCCGTAAGTTATATCAGAAGCAAATTCTCTGTAACGATTAAGTTCATCTGGTGTGCAGACAACAAATTCTTCTGGTCTTTTTGTTGTCTTTACAATCATAATGTTTCTGAAATGATTGACGAGCTCACTCACAAGTCTTTCCATATCACAAGAGGACGCGTGAAGTCGGTCAATTATATTGAGAATAGTACTGCTATCCTGATTTTTTATAGCATCAGAAATTTCGAAAAGATAATCTCTACCTAAAAGACCTGCTGCCTTACTAACAGTATTAACAGAAATATCTTCACTGAAGCTTGCACACTGGTCAAGAATTGAAAGTGCATCTCTTAATGCACCATCTGCAATTCTTGCAATAAGCATAGCGGCATCTTCTGCTAAAGTGATTTGTTCATTTTGTGATACGAGTAAAAGTCTTTTCGCTATATCCTCTGGTGGGATTCTTCTGAAGTCAAAGCGCTGACATCTTGAAAGGATAGTAGCGGGGAGCATGTGAACCTCTGTTGTTGCAAGAATGAAAAGCACATGACTTGGTGGTTCTTCAAGAGTTTTTAAAAGTGCATTAAAAGCACCTGTTGAAAGCATATGAACCTCATCTATGATATAAACTCTGTACTTGGCAACTGCAGGTGTGAAGTTTGCTTCTTCTCTTAAATCACGAATGTTGTCAACACCGTTGTTACTTGCTGCGTCAATTTCAGTAACATCTAAAATTGAGCCATCATCAATACCACGGCATACTTCACATTCATTACAAGGGTTACCGTTTTGTGGGTTAAGACAGTTAACTGCCTTTGAGAGTATTTTTGCACAAGTTGTTTTACCAGTACCGCGTGAACCTGTGAAAAGGTACGCGTGAGAAAGTCTGCCTGCCTCAACCTCGTGCATCAAGGTTTCAGTAATATGGCCCTGCCCTGAAACATCGCTGAAAACCTGTGGGCGCCACTTTCTGTAAAGTGCTTTATGCAATATACTCACTCCTTGTAAATAATTTTAAATAAAAAATACACTCAACTCGGTCATACGACGAATAGGCGGACTGTGGCGCACAGAACGATCCGCTTAATGCTGCTCGGTTCCCCGCCTGACATGGTTCACGGTGCCCCGTCGCACAGGACCCACTCGTCGCATGACGGAGCTGAGTGTGCTTTAGGTAAGTATTATAACTTATTTGAATTCAAAAATCAATAGAAATTGTATGAATTTCAGTTGAAAATTAGCCTTCGTATTCGTCTTCATTTTCCCAGTTGTGCCAAACTGCCTGAATGTCGTCGTTGTCTTCAAACATTTCTAACATTCTGCTCATTTGTTTCATCTGGTCTGGGTCTTCAAGACGAGTGTAAGTCTGTGGAATGTATGCAACCTCTGCAGAAACAAATTTATAGCCCTTTGCTTCAAGGTCACCGCTTACAGCACCTAAGTCGTTAGGCTCTGTACGGATTTCGAAGATTTCTTCATCATCTGTAAGGAAATCTGTTGCACCGCATTCAATAGCATCTTCCATAAGTTTTTCTTCATCAACACCATCTTTTTCAACGATGATAACACCGAAGCGGTCAAACATAAACATAACGCAACCGGATGTACCCATATTACCACCGAATTTATCAAAGTAGTGGCGAACATCACCAGCGGTACGGTTACGGTTGTCTGTAAGTGCTTCAACAACTACCGCAATACCTGCAGGACCATAGCCCTCGTAAACGATATTTTCGTAGTTTTCAGTTGAGTTATCACCAGCAGCTTTTTTTATGATTCTTTCAATGTTTTCGTTAGGAACATTGTTTGCTTTAGCCTTTGCAATAACATCCTTTAATTTAGAGTTACCTGCAGGGTCTGGTCCGCCCTCGCGAACTGCAACTGCAATTTCTCTACCAATTTTTGTAAAGACCTTTGCTCTTGCGCCGTCAGTTTTTTCTTTCTTTCTTTTAATTGTACTCCATTTTGAATGTCCTGACATTTATAAAACTCCTTTAATAAAGAATTATAATACGATATTTAACTGCAATATATTATCATATAGATTTGTGTTTGTCAATTGAAACCTATGTATAGTTATGTAAATTTTGCCAATAATAAGAGCAAAATTAACACAATGGGGTTATTTATATGAAAAAAACTCAAAAAGTATGGAAATATTTAGTGAAATGTGGTAAAATACTTCCTAATAATTTTAGGAGTGGTTCTTTGAAATACACATTTGACTTTAAAAATATAGGTGAGGCAACTGAATTCTGTACTGTTAAGGCAGAGGGCTTTAAAACTGCATGTGCATCTGTAAGCTTTATGATTCCGCTTTCAGATGAAGCATCTGTCTTTGCTTTAATACCTAATATCCTCACTCGTTCTTCAGAAAAATATCCTACTGTTACATTGCTTGAAAAGAAACTTGCAACTCTTTACGGAGCAGAAATTTTAGCAGATGTTTCAAAAATTGGTGAAAATCAGGTTTTAAAGCTTGCTATAGCTTCTATTGATGACAGATTTGCACTTGATAACGAAAGTATTGTAACAGAATGCTGTCGTGTTCTTTTTGAATTGATTTTCAAGCCTAAATTTGTAAATGGCACTTTTGATGCTGATGAGGTTGAAAGCGAAAAGCGACTTTTGGCAGAGCAGTTGGGTGCAGAAATGAGCGATAAGAGAGCTTATGCTAAAAATCGTCTTGAAGAAATAATGTGCGAAGAAGAGCTTTATGGTATCAATAGATTAGGTACTGTTGAGGGGATAAATTCTGTAACAACAGAAGGTCTTACAGAAGCATATAAAAGAGTTTTAAAAACCGCAAAAATTCTTGTATCGGTAAGTGCTAATGGTAGTATTGAAACAGAAAATATTAAAACTCTCTTTATGGAGTATGCAACTGGTTGTGAGAGGAAACCTGAAAAACAAGAAACTCTTTATGTAGAAAATGCAGAGGATGTTACTTATGTAAAGGAAACTGCACCCGTAAAACAGGGTAAGCTTGTTATGGGCTTCAGAATGGGTATGAAAGACCGTAACGATGACTATGCTGCAAAGAGAATTATGTCTGATGTTTTTGGTGGCAACCCTAACTCAAAACTCTTTAAAGTTGTAAGAGAAGAAATGAGTCTTTGCTATTATTGTTCTTCAAGAATGATAAGAGCAAAGGGAATAATGCTTGTACAGAGTGGTATTGAAAGCTTTAATGAAGAAAAGGCTAAAAACGCTATTTTAGACCAGCTTGAAGAAATTAAAAAAGGCAATTTTACAGAAGAGGATTTAGAAGCATCGAAAAAATCACTTGAAGATGCTTTTAAGGGTGTAAGTGATAGTCCGGAAGCCCTTGATTCGTGGTTTACAACACAGCTTGAACATAGTGAGTATTTGTATCCTGAGGATTATATAAATATGTTTAAGAAAGTTACAAAGGAAGATGTTATAAGAGCGGCTAATGATGTAACTCTTGATACTGTATTTATGTTAGAAGGTACTGAAGAAGGGGATGAAGAATAATGGAATATATCAAAAACGATATTTTAGATGAGGGCTATTATTCAATAGACCATAAATCAGGACTTAAAATTTTTGTTTATCCTAAAAAAGATTATGCTTCTACCTATGCTGTATTTGGCACAAAATACGGTTCAATTGACACCCGCTTTAAAAGAAGTGATAAGGATGAATTTATTGAAATTCCTGAGGGTACTGCGCACTTTTTAGAGCACAAGCTTTTTGAAAGTGAAGAGCTTGATGCTTTTCAGAGATACGCAAAAACAGGTGCGTCGGCAAATGCTTACACAAGCTTTGACAGGACTTGTTATCTTTTTAACTGTACAGGTCATTTTAAAGAGAATTTTGAAATTTTACTCGATTTTGTAAAACATCCGTATTTTACAGAAGAAACTGTGCAAAAAGAACAGGGTATTATCGGGCAGGAAATAGATATGTACAAAGATTTACCTGACTGGGTTTGTCTTTTTAATATGCTTTCAGGAATGTATCATAATCATCCTGTAAAAATAGATATTGCCGGTACAAAACACTCTATTTCACAGATTACAGCAAAAATGCTTTTTGATTGCTACGATACTTTCTATAATCTTTCAAATATGGCACTTGCAGTTGCAGGTAATGTAACACCTGAAGAGGTAATTGAAATTGCTGACAGACTTCTCATAAAAGAAGAAAAAGTTACGGTTGAGAGAGCGTTTAAAGAGGAACCGAAGACAATAGTAAATCAATATGTTGAAGAAAAGCTTGCTCTTGTGACTCCTGTTTTTTGTCTTGGTTATAAAGAAAATCACGAGACACCAGAAAGAACAATTAAAGAAACTATCGGTAAAAGCTTACTTTTAGATATGGTTGCAGGTCAGAGTTCTGATTTATATAAAGAGCTTCTTGACAGTGGTCTTATAAATGATAGCTTTTCAGTAGAATATTTTAACGGTCACGGTTATGCTATACCGATGTTTTCTGGTGAATCACTTGACCCCAAAAAGGTTGCAAAGCTTATTGATGAGAGAATTTCTCGTTATAAAGAAAAAGGTTTTACCCAAGAAGAATTTGAAATTGTCAGAAAGAAGCATTACGGTAAAACCGTCAGAGCATTTACAGAGGTTGATACTATTGCGAATGGTCTTGTTGTATCTCATTTTGATAACGACAACCTTTTCTCTGAATTTACAGTTTTACAAGAAATTACAGCGGAATACTGCTACGAATTATTGAAAAATTCATTCAGCAAAGATTTGGCAGTGCTTTCAGTTGTGAATCCTAAGGAGTTATGATGATGATAGAATGGTTTGCAGACTTTTCAAGAGTGTCCTTTGGTGGTATCGAAAATGTATTTGATGTATCATCAGTTTTTTGTGAATTTTATGTAGGTGGACAGCTTTACTCCATCAAGTGGTATGGTGTTATTATTGCATTCGGCTTGATATTAGCCGCACTTTTCGGCGGTAGAATTGCTTATACATGGAAAATGGATTTAAGCAAAATGGTCGATGTTTTAATATATGGTATGTTCGGCGGAATAATTTGCGCAAGAGCATATTATGTTGCTTTCGAGTGGGATTATTACAGTATGCATCCTGACGAAATTTTTCAGATATGGCGCGGCGGTCTTGCCATTTATGGTGGTATTATAGGCGGTCTTATTGCTGCATTTATTACTTGTAAACTTGAAAAACTCAATTTTTACAATTTGCTTGACTGTGCAGGTATGTCACTTTTGATAGGTCAGGGTATAGGTAGATGGGGGAACTATGCTAATCAGGAAGCATTCGGTGTGTTCACAAATGGTAATTACGGAATGATGAGTGATAAAGTCATTTCGTACATAGAAAAAAATCCTGAACTTTACGGGCTTCAGGGTGTAGAAAATATAGAGGAATATATTGAGGCGAATAATTTGTTCGTTCACCCTACATTCTTTTATGAATTTGCGTGGTGTATGCTCGGAGTTTTAGTACTTTACATTATTACTCGTAAATTCAGAAAATTCAGCGGTCAGACATTCCTTTGCTATGGTATCTGGTACGGAATCGAAAGAGCATTTGTTGAAGGTCTTCGCACGGATAGTCTCTATATAGGAAATACCGACTTGAGAGTTTCACAGGTTTTATCTATTGCAATTGTGGTAGTTTGCGCAATTATTCTTGTGGTTAAGCTTTTAAGCTTAAGAAAGAAGCCTGTTTTAATCGAGGGTGTTGACTACTTCCCGACAGATGAAAAGCAAATGAAAAAGGAAAAGAAAAATAAACCTTTAAAAGAAGAAAAAGAAAACGCAGATTTTGCGAATGATGATAAAAAAGGTGAAGAGTAATGGCAATTATAATTGATGGTAAAGAAGTTGCAAGAGAAAAAAGAGCACAAATTAAAAATCGTGTTGAAACTTTGAAATCACAAGGTAAAGCAGTTGGTCTTGCAGTTATTATTGTTGGTGAAAACCCAGCTTCAAGAGTTTATGTAAACAACAAGAAAAAAGGTTGCATTGAAGTTGGAATTGAATCTTTTGAATATGCTTTACCAGAAAATACAACAGAGCAAGAGTTGAAAGAGCTTGTCGAAAAGCTTAATAATGATGACAGAGTAAATGGTATTCTTTGTCAGCTTCCTTTACCAAAGCATATAAATGAAGATGCGGTTATAAATACAATTTCACCAAAAAAAGATGTTGATGCATTTCACCCACAGAATGTAGGTCATATTATGATTGGTGACTACACATTTTTACCATGCACACCTGCTGGTATTATGGAAATGCTCAAGTTTTACAACATTTCTGTAAGTGGTAAAAAGTGTGTTGTAATAGGAAGAAGCAATATTGTAGGTAAGCCTATGGCAATGCTTTTACTCAAAGAAAATGGTACAGTTGAAATATGCCATTCAAGAACAGAAAACTTAAAAGAAGAAACACTTTCTGCCGATATTTTAGTTGCGGCGGTTGGTAAAGCGGGTTTCGTTACTGAAGATATGGTAAAGCAAGGTGCGGTAGTAATTGATGTTGGTATGAACAGAGATGAAAACGGCAAGCTTTGTGGTGATGTTGACTTTGATAGTGTGAAAGAAAAGGCATCATATATAACACCTGTGCCAGGTGGTGTAGGTCCTATGACAATTACAATGCTTCTTGAAAACACAGTAAGAGCGGTAGAAGAATGAAATCATAGTGTAACTTACACATAAAATTGATGTAAATTTTGGTTAATTTTAAAGCACAAAACCCCGTTCAGTTACAGGCTGATTGCTTGACAACTGAATGGGGTTATTGTATAATATGAGGGTATGTAAACTAATATAAATATAGTTTGTATCATGTAGAATTTTTAGTGGAAGGGATGCGTGTTAAATGACAGCATTGAAAAAACCTTTGAGTGGCATTTTAGCGTTTATTTTAGTATTCGCTTTTGTGGCAGTCACTCCTGTAGTAGCTTTTGCGGAAGATGAAGTAATTGAATTTTCCAAAGAAGAAATTGAACTTAACAAAAAGCAAGAGGATGGCTTTGAGTATGTAAGAACTTCTGACGGTTCAGCAGCTATTTTAGTAGGGTACGTTGGTACTGAAACTGAAGTTAAAATCCCATCTTCAATCAATAACCTTAAAGTTATTGAAATTGCTGATGAAGCATTTATGAATAACACAAAAATCACAAAGGTAACAGCAACAAACAATGTTATTACAATCGGTGACAGAGTGTTTATGGGTTGTACTTCTCTTAAAGAAGTAAAAGCAATCAAATCTGTAACATCTATGGGTGAAGCGGTATTTGAGGGTTGTACTTCTCTTACAGAGGTTACAATTCCTGATACAGTTGTTAATATTCCTGCTCGTACATTCTACGGTTGTACTTCTCTTAAAGATGCAGAAGCACACAAAAACTTAAAAGGTGTTTCTCCTGATGCTTTAACAGGTACAGCTTGGGAAAACAGTCAACCGGACGGTGCTTTGGCTTTCGGTAGAATTTGCTATGGTTACAAGGGTGATGTAACAAACCTTGTAATTCCGGAAGGTGTTTCAATTATCGAGCCTTATGCATTCCTTGGTTGTGAACAAATTAAAACAGTTGAGTTTGGTCCTGACGTTGAAGAGATTGGTCTTTACGCATTCCAGAACTGCGTAAACCTTGAAAAAATGGTTTGTAGTTCAGCAGTTTCTATTATTAAAGCGGGTGCTTTCAAGGGTTGTTCTTCACTTAAAGAAGCAGATTTTTCTGAATGTACAATTTCAACAATCGGTTACGAAAGCTTTTCAGGTTGTACCTCTCTTACAAGCGTTAAACTTCAGGAAACACTCAGCGATATCGGTGTAAGAGCATTTGAGGGTACTGCAGTTAAAACAATTGAATTAGGCAAGAATGTTAATTCAATCGGTAAAGATGCGTTCCTTAACAACAAGGTTTTTGAAGGCTTTACAGTTGTAGAAAAAAACAAAGATTACTCAACAGTTGATGGTGTTCTTTATAATAAAGATGGTAACAGTCTTATAATGTTCCCGACAGGTAAAACTGGTACATTCGAGCTTCCACAAGGCGTTTCTGAAATCCGTGAGGGTGCTTTCAAAAACGCATCAATTACAGAAATAAAAATTCCACAGGATTCTGCACTTGATACAATTGGTAATAATGCATTTGAAGCATCAAATATTACTTCAATCTCTCTTCCAGAAGCAGTTACAGTAATTAACGCAGAAACATTTAAGGATGCAGAAAATCTTAAATCAGTTGAACTTGGTTCAAATGTTTCTAAAATTGGTAAATCTGCTTTTGAAGGTGCAAAAGCATTAACTGAAATAAATCTTCCTGATACACTTCGTGACGTTTCTGCTTATGCTTTCAAAAACACGGGCCTTGTTACTGTAAATATCGGTAATGGTGTTGTAAGAATAGGCACAGAAGCTTTTGCAGACAACAAAGCACTTAAAGAAGTTATTTTAGGTGAAAATCTTGAAAAAGTTGGTACTGGTTCATTTATGAACTGCGTTGCTCTTGCAAAAATCAATCTTCCACTTAATGTGAATGATTTTGATATGACTGCTTTCAAGGGCTGTAAAGCACTTAAAAAGATTGCAGTTTCAAACGACAACCAGAACTTCAAGGTTGCAGCAGGTGCTATTTATTCTGCAGATGGCAAAACTCTTGTAGCTGTTGCAAACAACACACTTACAGAACTCAAAATTGCAGATGGCACAGAGGTTATTGCTGCTAATGCATTTGATTTAGCAACAGGTATGAATAAAATTACATTCCCAACATCTCTCGTGAATGTTAAGAATGGTGCTCTTGATGTTACAAGCTGGTTTAAAGCACAGAATGGTGCAGTTTATGCTGGTCCGGTTCTTTACAAGGTAACAGGTAATGTAGCAGAGCTTAAAATTGCTGACAAAACAACTTCAATCGCAGACAATGCAGTAAATAATAAAACAGTTAAAGCAGTAACAATTCCTGCAACTGTTAAGTTTATCGGTGCTTACGCATTTGCGGATTCAGCTATTGCTGAAATCGTAGTTCCAAATTCAGTAACTGTAATCGGTAACAATGCATTCCAGAATGCTGTATCACTTAAAAAGGTTACTCTTTCAAATGCTCTTGAAACAATGGGTAAAGCAATATTCAAAGATTGTGCTTCCCTTACTTCAATTAAAATCCCTGCAACAATCAAAAATATTCCAGTTGATACATTCCTTAACTGTGAATCTCTTGTTAAAGTTGATTTAGGTTCAGTTGAAACAATTGGTAAATATGCATTCGCAAATTGCAAAAAACTTATGACAATTGAACTTTCTCAGACACTCACAGAACTTGACCCAATGAGCTTCTTTGGTTGTAAGGCTCTCACAGCAGTTAATGTTAAAGAGGGTAATGCAAAGTTCAAGTCAGTAGATGGCGTTGTTATTGCTGCAGATGAAGATAATGCATTTAATACAATTGCAATGTATCCTGCTGGTAAACAAGGCGGATATACAATTGCAAATGAGATTAAATTTGTTGCAGACAGAGCATTCTATGATTGCGATAATCTTGCAGAGGTTACATTCCCTAATGGAATTGAAAGAATTGGTAACGAAGCATTCTTTGATTGTGACGCACTTCTTACAATTACACTTCCAGAAGGTGCAAGAAATGTAGGCGACTATGCATTTGCTTCTTGTAACGAACTTCGTGAATTTATTGTAAACAGTAACCTTACAGAGTATTCTGACAATGTATTTGATGGTTGCTACTACTTCAATAAAGATTTAGTTACAATCAATGTTACTGAAAGCTCAGCAGTATTTATTATAGGTGTCGCTTTAATCTTCGTTGTAATCGGTGTTATCTGGTACTTCAGATATCAGAAGAAACAGGTTAAAGTTGAACAAGAGGTTAAAGCAGCTATTGCTGAAAGAGAACTTCTTGAGAAAGCAAGAAAGATTAAAGAAGAATTAGCAGAAAAAGAATAAAATTATGAACCCGATTGATAAAGTAGTTTATCAATCGGGTTCAGTTGTTTTATAGCTTACCATTCAAGAATTCATCTTTGAACCATACATCCTCAACCTGAAATTCTTTGTGGTTAAGGTAGTTGAGAATACCAGCATCGGTGGTGAAATCAAAAACCAATTTATAAGAATACAAAAATTGCTTTTTATATCCACCGAATTTTTTGTTCTGTTCATTTGTGCCATATTTACCATCGCCTAAAAGTGGGTGGCCCAATGAACTCATATGTGCTCTTATCTGGTGAGTTCTACCTGTGAGTAGTTCAATTTCAACAAGTGATAGCCCATTTTTAGAAGATAATACTTTGTATTTAGTAGCAATCTCTTTGCTATCGCTCGTCTTTTTATCAGAAACATAAACTTTGTTTTGTTTTTCATTTTTCTGAAGATAGTCCTTCAAAATACCTTCTTTTTGCTTTGGTGTACCAATAACCACGCAAAGGTAAAGCTTATGTAATTCGCGTTGCTTTAATTTTTCGTTAAGTATTCGTAATGCTTCGGCATTTTTTGCGGCTATTATAATCCCGCTTGTGTTTCTGTCAATTCTGTTGACTAAAGCGGGTGTGAAACTCATTTCATCATCTGGCAGATATTCTTTCTTTTCATAAAGATAACGCTTTATTCTTGAAATAGCGGTATCGTTATATTCGCCTTCGTTTGGGTGGGAAAGCAGCCCTTGTGGTTTATCACAAAGTAAAATGTTTTCGTCTTCATATACAATTTTAAGTGATTTACCTGCACTTAAAAAATCATATTTCGGTTCTTTACTACCGAAAAATTCATCGTTAATATAAAGCGAAATAACATCGTTTTCCTGTAATTTGTAGCTTATTTCACCGCGTTTACCATTCACCTTTATTCTTTTACTTCTTATATACTTATACATAAGTGATTGCGGTAAAAGTGGAAAAGATTTTGTAAGATATTTGTCGAGTCTTTGACCTGCGTCATTCTTTTTTATTGTGAATTCTTTCATCTTTTATCAATTTCCTCTTTAATATCTTTTAGTTTTTTGAAACGACGACTGACTGCGGAACGTGAAAGGGGCATTGACATCATCTTACCAAGTTCATCAATAGATGCTTCTGGGTTTTCAAGTCTTAAAGTGCAAAGCTCTGCTAAATCCTCTGTCATATCGGTTAATTTGATTTTTGAGAGAATGTGCTCTATGAGTTCAATTTGTGCAATGCCCGCTTCAATTGTTCTGCTTAAATTTGCCGCTTCAAAATTTGTGCGGCGATTTATTTTGTTTTTTACCTGCTTTATCGCTCTTGTTTCCATTAAGAAAAAGAATGATTTTGTAGCACCTATTTTACCAATACAATCTTCAATTGATTCTGATTCCTTGCAATAAACGAGCTGTGTGCTGTTTCTTAGAAGGGTTTTCATATTTAAGTCTATTTCATTTAAGACAGTTAAGAATTCTGATGCTAATTTCATTCTTGATATATTAAATTCAAGATGATATTCCTTTTCAGGATTTGTTATATTACCACATACCAAAAATGCACCACGCACAAAAGCACAATAGCAACAGTTTTCTTCTTCGTCAGTATTTTCAAAATTACCAAAGTTAATAGAAAGTGAAATTTCTTTTCCTGTGTAGCCGAAAAATTCAAGTATCTTCTGTCGTTCTTCTTTTTTGTCAATTCTGACTTTATGATTACCCGCTTTTGAGTAAGAAATAACGGGGGATACACCAGTCAATTCGTAAATTAAATTGCAATACCTCATAGCAACGCAGTTAAGCTCTGTCATAAATGAAATATCTGATAATGAAAAGTTTCTGCCAAAAACAAGCATACCTAAAGCCTCTGCCTTTTTACAACAGGCAGAGGCGGATTGCAATTCACATAATTCTTCTTTGATATCTGTTGAGAATGACATAAATTACCTCAAAAATCTAACTTCCGGTGTAAGTGTAACACCTTTTTCTTTTTCTACAGTTTCTTTAACATAATCCATAAGCTTTAAAATATCGCTTGAAGTAGCATTATCGTAATTGATAATAAAGCCTGCGTGCTTTTCACTTACCATAGCACCGCCGATTTGTTTACCCTTTAAACCACATTGTTCAATATATGCACCGGCAAAGCCTGTTTCTGGTCTTTTAAAGGTGCTACCTGCACTTGGGTATTCAAGTGGTTGCTTATCTTTTCTTCTGCCGAGAAGGTCAGTCATTTTTTCTTTGATTTCAGTATGATTACCTTTTTCTAAAGAAAATTCTGCACCTGTAATGATGTATCCGTTTTTCTCATAGGCAGATGTGCGGTAACCGAACTTGAGCTCGTTACCTGTGAAATAACCCTCATCACCATTTTTATCAATATGATAAACCTTTGTGACAACATTACTCATTTCACCATTGTAAGCACCGGCATTCATAAATACTGCACCACCAACAGAACCGGGAATACCAAAGGCAAACTCAAGTCCTGAAAGTGAGTTTTCTAAAGCAAAATTACAAATGGTACCGAGTTTTACACCAGCTTCGCAGTAGATTGTAGTATCGTTCAAAAGCTTGATTTCACTTAAACCCTCAGCAATATAAATGACAATACCATTTAAACCATCATCGCTTACTAAAACATTACTACCATTACCTAAAACTGTGTAAGGTGTATCTGATTTATTGCATTCCTTAACTATTTCGCCTAACGCACCAATTGAATTGGGGGAAATAAGAAGTTCGCAATTACCACCGGTTTTAAAAGTGGTGTAATCTTTCATAGAAACATTTTCTTTTACTTCACAACCAAGCTCAAGTGCTTTGTTTTTAAGAGTTGTAATGTTAATCACCATCATTCATCGAGAAGTGCGGCACCAATGATACCTGCATCGTTGCCTAATTTAGCAGGGAGAATAATTGTTTGTTTGTTTGAGTGAACGCTATAACGTTCTTCTGTTACGAAGCCTCTGATAGGGCGAAGAATTTTTTCACCCTGACCACTGATGCCACCACCAACACAGATAATTTCAGGTTGAAGTGCATTTATAATGTTACCAATACCTACTGATACATAGTAAAGATATCTGTCAACAACCTTTTTAGCTGTTGCGTCACCTAAATCAAGTGCTTCAAAGATTGTTTTACCTTCAACCTTGTTAAGGTCTCCGTTACAAGTTTTCCAGAGAAGACTTGTTTTATTGTTCTGCATAGCTTCAACTGCTTGTGAAACAAGAGCGGTAGCAGATGCGTATTTTTCCCAGCAACCTTTTCTGCCACAGTTACATTGAATACCGTCAACATTTATGACCATGTGCCCCATTTCACCACCACAGTAGTTAGAGCCACGGATAATTTTGCCATCAATAATAATACCGCTACCAACACCTGTACCGAGTGTTACTGCAACGAAATCTTTAACACCGTTGCCGCAACCTGCAACAGCTTCGCCTAATGCGGCACAGTTAGCATCATTTTCAAGATAAACAGGCTTTTTAAGTCTTGCTTCAAGCATTTCTTTTGCGGGAACATTATTGAATTGAAGATTGTTTGAAAATTCAATTTCGCCTGTTGCTTTGTTAACAGAACCAGGTGTACCAATACCGATAGAGAGAACATCGTCAATTGAAATACCGGCATCTTTAATAGCCATTTCTACTGACTCTTTGATTGAGTCAAAAATTTCAGGTGCAGGACGGGGAGCTCTTGTTTTAACTTTACCTCTGCCTATGATTTCATTGTTTTCATTAAGTACACCTGTAGCGATATTTGTACCGCCAAGGTCAACACCTATTCTATACATAATTATATACCTCCGTATTGTAATTATTACAATTTAATTTTTTATGCTATTGTTTATTAAAACCAAAGTTCAAGTTCTGTTGGTGGCATATCAAAGTCTTCCATACCAACCCTTTGTAAAAATTCTTTTGCGGCATTGTAACCCATCTTTTTCTGACGGTGGTTCATAGCGGCAATTTCAATTATAATTGAAAGATTTCTACCTGGTTTAACGGGAACAACTGTTGCAGGAACCTTAATACCTAAGATTGTTGCGTAAACATCTTCGGTACCGAGTGTGTCATAAGATTTTGTAGCATCCCATTGTTCAAGCTTAATAACCAAATCAATTTTTTCTGTCTGTTTAACAGCACCCATACCAAAAATATTTCGAGCATCAATAATACCAGGGCCTCTCAATGCGACAAAGTGACGACTGTTGTCGGGTGCAGAGCCAACAAGTGATTTTGATGAAACTTTCTTTATTAAAACTTCGTCATCGGCAATAAGACGATGACCGCGTTTTATAAGTTCAACTGCAGTTTCACTTTTACCGACAGCGCTATCACCAACAATTAAAATACCTTCACCGTAAACTTCAACGAGTACGCCGTGGCGAGATATCCTTTCTGCTAATTCAACACCCAAATAAGAAATGATTGTTGACATTATTTCTGAAGTTGTTTCATTGCTTTTTAAAAGAGGAACTTCGTATTGTTCTGCAAATTTCAAAAAGTTTTCAGGAATTTCAATACCGCGTGTAACTATAACAGCAGGGGGCTTGAGTTCAAAGAAATTACGAAGACGATTTTTAGCGGTTTCAACATCCAATTCTTTTAAATAGTCCATTTCACCAAGACCTAAAAATTCAAGTCTTTCAGGGTCAAAGTGTTTGCCGTAACCCGCAAACATAAGACCAGGACGATTAACATCCTGGGAGCGTATTAACAATTCGTTTTCTGGCTTATTTGGCATATAAACGATTTCTAACCCATTGTCACGGATGAGCTTTGATAACTCAACAGTATATTTACTTGCCATTAGTGTCACTCCTTATAAGAGAGATTTTATATGAGTACTTGATTTATTGAATTATTTGCAGTATGATACAACACACTATACTATTATAATATATAATCGTGATAATTCCAATACCTAATTTGAAATTTGTGAAAAATAGTATATAGATGCATTTTTCACCTTCAAAAGAGCTTTGTTTTATTCAAAATGACATATTTTAAGAAAATGCTTGACTAATAAAAATTCGTGTGATATACTCATAGCACCTCTCGTAGAGGGTTCTTTTTTTGTGCCCTAAATTTTGAGAGGGAGGCTAATCAGAAATTGGAGGTGCCGTTCGTGAGAGTTAAAATTACACTTTCCTGCACAGAATGTAAACAACGCAATTACAACACTATGAAGGAAAAGAAAAACAACCCGGATAGGTTGGAGATGAAGAAGTATTGCAGATTCTGCAAGAAACACACTCTCCACAGGGAAACAAAGTAAGGAGGTAACTTATGGCTGACGAGAAAAAAGTAACAGATGCCGAGGTTGCCGCTAAAAAGGCAAAAAAGACTGAAAAGAAAGCAAAAAAAGGTCCTTCTAAATTCAGTCCTAAAAATGTCGGTAAAGGAATCGCTCGTTTCTTTAAAGACCTCAGGGGTGAAACAAAGAAGATTGTTTGGCCGGGTCCAAAAATGATTGTTAAAAGTACAGGTGTTGTACTTGCAACAATTCTCGTTCTCGGTGCAGTTGTCTGGATAATTGACTTTGCAGTTTCAGGTGGTATTGGTGCGCTTAACAGTGCAGCAAATGAAGTTACTGAAGTTGTAACAGAAGATGCTTCTGACGAAACAGATGAACATGATCACGATCACGATCATTCTGAAGACGAAACAGAAGAAGACAAAACTGCTGAAAACTAATTCTTAGGTTTTATTCGGAGGTGCATTATGGCTGGCGATGCAAGATGGTATGTAATTCATACTTATTCAGGCTACGAAAATAAGGTAGCAGGTAATATCGCGAAAATTGTTGAAAACCGTAAAATGCAAGACAAAATTCTTGATGTTTGCATTCCTCTTGAAAAGGTTGTTGAAGTTAAAAATGACGAAACAGTCGAAGTTGAGAGAATGATATTCCCAAGTTATGTTGTTGTTAAGCTTGCGGTTGAATACGATGATGATAACCAACCACAGGTTCCTAATGAAACCTGGCACGCTATCAGATACACTCGTGGAGTAACAGGCTTTGTTGGTCCTGAAAGTAAACCAGTACCACTTACAGATGCAGAGGTGGAAAAACTCGGCATTGAAAATAAGGTTGTTGAGGTTACTTATGGCCTTGGCGATATGGTTACAGTTACAGACGGTCCATTTGAAGGCTTCTCAGGTGTAGTTGAAGCGATTGATACTGAAAAGAATATGGTGCGCGTAACCATTTCTATGTTCGGTAGAGAAACACTTGTTGAGTTTGAACTCAATCAAGTACAAGCTGCAGTAGAATAATACTGCTATTAACATTGGTAACAAGTGTTATTTAACACTGTTATATGCGACAGTATTTGTCGCGTGTGGGAGGAGCAAGGCGAGCTTCTTGTTCCGCCATACCACGAATTTTGGAGGTGCAAAACATGGCTCAAAAAGTTGTAGGTCTTATTAAATTACAGATTCCCGCTGGTAAAGCAACTCCGGCACCACCTGTTGGTCCTGCATTAGGTCAACACGGCGTAAACATTATGGCGTTCACAAAGGAATTCAATGAACGTACAAAGAACGACATGGGTCTTATTATCCCAGTTGTTATTACAGTTTATGCTGACCGTTCTTTCACATTTATTACAAAGACACCACCTGCTGCTGTTCTTATTAAGAAAGCATGTGGTATTGAAAGCGGTTCAGGTGTACCGAACAAAACAAAAGTTGCAACAATTACCGGAGAGCAAGTAAGAAAAATCGCAGAGCAGAAAATGCCTGACTTAAACGCAGCAGATATTGATGCAGCTATTTCAATGGTTGCTGGTACTGCACGTAGCATGGGCGTTACTGTTGTAGATTGATGCTCCCGGGTGGGAGGTAAATCCGATTTAACCACTCTATAGGGAGGAAATTAAAGACTATGAAACATGGTAAAAAATATGTAGAGAGCGCAAAACTCGTAGATAGCACAAAGCTTTACGATGTAGCAGAAGCTCTCGAGCTTGCAGCAAAGACTGCAAGTGCTAAATTTGATGAAACTGTTGAGATGCACATTCGTCTTGGTGTTGACTCACGTCACGCTGACCAACAAGTTAGAGGCGCTGTTGTTCTTCCTAACGGTACTGGTAAAAAAGTTCGCGTTGCTGTATTTGCAAAAGGCGATGCTGCCAGTGCTGCAGAAGCTGCAGGTGCTGATATCGTAGGTGCAGAAGACCTTCTCGCTCAGATTCAGGGCGGTATGATGGACTTCGACGTATGTATCGCTACACCAGATATGATGGGTCTCGTAGGTCGTTTAGGTAAAGTTCTCGGTCCAAGAGGTCTTATGCCTTCACCAAAAGCTGGTACTGTTACTCCAGATGCTGCTAAAGCTGTTGAAGAAGCAAAAGCTGGTAAAATCGAGTACCGTCTTGACAAAACAAATATTATTCACTGCCCAATTGGTAAAGCTTCATTCGGTGGCGAGAAATTAGCAGAAAATGCTAATGCTCTTCTTGATGCTGTTATTAAAGCAAAACCAGCTGCAACAAAAGGTACTTATATCCGTTCTTGCGTTGTTGCTACAACAATGGGCCCTGGTATCCGTGTAAATGCTGCAAAGCTTACAGGTACAGCTGCTGAATAATAAAAAAAGTGTTGACAAGCACAAAAATTTGTGCTAATATACCTATGCTGTTCTAAAGACAGTAGGTGCAAAGTGCCTAAAGGTTTAACATTTAAACCGCCTACCGAGGAATTGCGTTACTAACATTTTTATGTGTTTTAATGCCTTTCTCGTGTTGTGCGTGAAAGGCATTTTTGATTATAAAATTTCGCTTATAGCGGAGGTGAATTTTTTTGGCAAGTGCAAAAGTATTAGAAGCTAAAAAAGCTGAAGTTGCTGCTCTCTCTGAGAGATTTCAGAATGCTTGTGCTGGTGTTCTCGTAGATTACAAAGGTATCAACGTTGCTGATGATACAGCTCTTCGTGCAGAACTTCGTAAAGAAGGTGTTGAGTACACAGTTACTAAAAACACTATGATTGAACTCGCAGTTAAGGGTTCAGAACTCGAAGGTCTTACAGATTGTCTTAAAGGCACTACTGCAGTTGCAACATCTAAAGATGACTATGTAGCTGCTGCAAGAATTCTTGCAAAGTTTGCTTCAACTCACGAAAACTTTAACATTAAGAGTGGTTTCCTTGATAACGAAGTAATCAGCCTTGAAAAAATTGATAGCCTTGCAAAACTTCCATCAAGAGAAGTTCTTCTTGCTACTGTATGTAATGTATTTAATGCTCCAATCGCATCATTTGCTCGTGCAGTTCAAGCTATCGTAGATAAAGGTGAAGCAGCAGCCGAATAATTGCTGTACAAATTAAAAAACAAATTAAATTTATTTAAAGAGCCAAAGGCTCAAATTTAGGAGGAAAATAAAATGGCATCAGAAAAAATTACTGCTATTGTTGAAGAATTAAAAGTTCTTACAGTTCTCGAACTTTCAGAACTCGTAAAAGCTGTAGAAGAAGAATTTGGCGTATCTGCAGCAGCTGCAGTTGCAGTTGCAGCACCAGTTGAAGGTGGCGCAGCAGCAGCTGAAGAAAAAACAGAATTTGACATCGTTCTTACAGATGTTGGTGCAAACAAAATTGCTGTTATCAAAGTTGTTCGTGAAATCACAGGTCTTGGCCTTGCTGAAGCAAAAGCTAAGGTTGACGGTGCTCCTGCAACTCTTAAAGAAGCAGCTTCTAAAGAAGATGCTGAAGCAGCAAAAGCTAAGCTCGAAGAAGCTGGCGCAAAAGTTGAACTTAAATAATTTAACTTTAACAATAAAAAACTCGGTAGAGAAATCTACCGAGTTTTTTATTGTTAGTATGCAAGTTTCAAGAAATAAAAAAAGTTTTACTTTTTTAAAAGTAAAACTTTTTTGAAAGCCATTTTTTTAATTTTCTGTTTTTAGTTGCAACAAATGAAGTTGCGAATAACATAAAAGAAACAACTGCGGTTGTTATAACCAGATAATCAAAAATTAAGCTATGCGGAATGAAATACATTACTATCTGAAGTAGCAGAGAAAATGTTGTAATCGAACTCAAAACTGCCATAATGCTATGGAACTTTGTTAAAAACTTTCTTGCTATAAAGGGGAGTACAGAAAGATTCCATAGAATTCCTGTTGCAAAGACAACATAAGCCGACCACGGTGTTACAGGTGTAAGTAAGATATTCAGAATAACAGAAAGAATACTAAAACCAAGAATAGACAATGAACTTGTAATTGCCCAGTGCCTGTCCTTTTTCTTTAAGTTTACATCTTTTTCGGGTATCGGTTCAAGTAATGTTTCGGTGTTTTTTTCATTGAAATTAGTCTCTAATTTAAGAGGAATATCAAAATCTTTGATTTTTGTGAAGAACGCTCTTTCTATATCAGTATCTTCATAGCAGTTAGCAATTGCAACTGTAAAAGTATTCTTTACTGATGAAAGACCAATTCGACCACCGTTAAGAAGACCGGGTGGTGGCATTAAAATCGAACTTTCAACAAATTCAATCATATCTTCGGGCAAATCAACCTTACCAAGATTTGTAAGGAGAGCAGTTGTAGTACATTCTGCTGTGAGTGCGTAAGAAATACCGATTGCTAAATCTTTTATAACAAGTGGAATGATTCTCATTATAGGCAATGACTCTAACTTTATGTTGGAAGCAAACATAGCTCCTAAAGTTTTTTTGTTGTTTATATATCTTAAATAAAGAGATGTTTGTTTTATAATCTCTTCAAATGTGTAATCACCTAAAGTTGGGTCAAATCGTACACTGTAACAAAGGGAGAAATTACGAAGTGTTTTTGAATCAAACTGATTTCTTGCGTTAACGGGAACCTGAATACTTATTTCTTTTTGTTTTTTGGCTTCTTTTTTCTGGAAGTCAATATAAATTTCTACAAGAACTGCAGTGAAAAATTCTGTGATTGTCGCATTGTATTTTTTACATAGTTCTTTTATTTTATCAAGAGGCATATAACCTACTGTAACGTGAGAGCAGAAAGCAGGGAGCTTTTCGCCTTTTTTGTGGTAGATATTTGGTTTGCTTCTACTTGCTTTAGCACCTTTAGTAGCATTTTTTAAAAATGAATCTTCGAGTTCTTCTGTTTTTGGTTTTTCGGTTATATCGAATACAGAACCGCCGGTTGAAATTTTGTGACCTTTAAGTCTTAAATATTGTGCTGCGAGTGTGTTTAAAAATATTTCACACCCGTAACCATCTGTAAGTGCGTGAAATGCTTCTATGGTAATACGATTTTTGCAATAGAAAATCTTGAATAAAAAGTCGTTGCTTTCATCATATTTAACAGGTACACATTGATGCTTTAGATCATCTTCAATAATAACAGGTATTTTGTCGTTATGTTCGAAGTAGTACCAGAAAACACCACGTCTTATTTTTACACACATAGAGGGGAAGCGGGGGAGAATATCCTTTAATGCTTTCTCTAAAATTACAGGGTCAATATCTATGGTGAGATTTATAGAATAGCGGATAACATTAGACCATTGTTTAGTGTTTTGCGCAGGAAATACCTTTGCGGCATTGTCAAGCTTTAAAAAGTCTTTACCAAAATACAAATTTTTCTTTTCCAAAATCTCACCGCCCTTTGTATATATATTATTTAAATTATTTTTTATCGCCTTTCTTTTCGTATCCAAAAGTAGATGCGAAAAGGTCGATTTTAAACATTTTAATTACTGAACTGAAAAGTCTTGAACCTTGTACAGGCATAAGTCTGTTAAATCTGCCCATTGCGTTACCGTCAAAGCCTACAACGATATATGATTTTTTCTTGAGAATACCTTTAAGAATTCGGTTTACTGCCTTGTGGCAAGGTGTAGAAACCATATTGATAAGGTCCATACCGTTTGTTTCGCCCTGATTTCTGAAAATATCTGTTTTTGTAAATCCTGGGCAAACAAGTCCTATGTATGCTTCGCCACGGAGCTCTTCTCTCATAGCCTCTGTAAGACCTTTAACTGCTGCTTTACTTGCAGAGTACATTGATGTTCCGCCAAGTGCCATAAGTGCCGCAGATGATGCAACATTTACAATTGCGGGAGTTTCGCTCTGCATAAGGAGAGGAAGCATAATTTTAGATGAATATGCCGCAGAATAAAAGTCAATATTGATTGATTCGTCAATTTCTTCTTTTGTGTAGTTCATAAGTCTGTCAAAACGAGGAAGAACGCCGGCGTTGTTGATAAGAACATCAGGCTTGATATTATTTTCAATGAGCCAGTCGTGAAATTCCTGCCAATTATCATAGCTTGAAACATCAAAAAGCTTATAAGAGAATAATTTAGCGTAGTCGCCGAGTTCCTCTACAAAAGTAAGCATTTTCTTTTCGCTTCTTGCAACACCGATTACAGTACAGCTATGCTCTTTCATAAGTCGCTCAGCAAGCATTTTGCCAATACCGCTTGAAGCACCTGTGATAATTACAGTTTTATTATCTATCCATTTTGCCATAATAGACACCCCTTAAAAATATTGTTAAAATTATATCACAATTACAGATTTTTTTCAACTGTTTATGTTTTTGTTTGATGCTAAAAAGTTTTCTATATTATAGCCCATATTTTCTGATAAAATATGATGGTGTACAGCTCCATGCATGACATAGGCTATTTATCATTCTGTCATTATATGGTGAAAATTCAAGGTCATTGGGAATATATGCCTCCCAGAAAGTATCAGCACCGATTTCTACCATTCCGCCCCAGAATGTTTTTAAATATTGTATTGCTTCTGCTTTCATATCAAGCTTTAACATAGCTTCAATAACATAGTGGCGCATATAAGGTGTAACAGGTTGTTTAAAATTTTTGTTGTCAAGGCAATAAAGAAGGAGTTTTTTAGCTTCTTCTCCATCTATTACACCGCCTAAAATCATCCAGACCTGAGAATGAACGCTGAGCTGTTTGTTATCGAAATCATTTATAAATGCATTAGCGTTTTCATCATAAAACAGCGTTTTACAAGCAGAACGAATCTTTGAAATGAGAGCCGAGTATTTTTGGTAGTCTTTATCACCGATTGTTTTTAAAACACCTGAAAAACGCTCAAGAGTGTAAAGATATACACCTTGTAATGCCGTAAGACATTCGAGCCCGGGGCACCAGTCAATAAAAGCGAACCAACCATCTTTCTTTGTTGTAATCAAATTCTCATTCAGCGTTGTGCTGAAGCTTTCAAGCTGTGATTTGCAAATTTCTAAAAGGTCATTTAAAACATCAATATCGCCTGTGTGTTCATAATAATCGCATACGCTAACAACATATAAAAGTGCATAGTCTTCAATGTGTGTTGCTCCTGAATGATAGTAAGGTGTTTCGTAAACGAAAGATGGAAGAAAACCGATATTATTGCATTCACCGGCAGCAAAAAGATATAAACATCTTTTTACGATTTCTGTGTTTTTGAATGTATAATAATTTGTAAGCGCCTCAAGACGAAGGTCACCAATCCAAAGACGGCGGTCACGCTTAGGGCCATCTTCAAAGAAGGTTTGCATACATTCTTTAAGAGTGTTGGTTGCAACACGGTCAATTTTTTTTAATAAATCATCAGTTGTATTTGCAGGTTTTAGCAAAGATATATCGGCACTTGTTGAAGCCTTGAAGCTAAAATCAGAAAGTCTTATTGGTCTTGTAGTTCTTTCTACAGTTATTTTAATGAATCTGCAAGCGTACCTTCTTGGCATAGTTATATTTTGAGGAAAATCAAGGTTAATTATTTCTTCCTGCAACCAAGTATTAGAAAGTGTACCGCTGTATTGAGAAAAATCATCGTTAATCTCTCTGATATCTTCACCAAATTTTATATTTAAACGAACGGGTGAATCTACGAAGATATTAACTCTATCAAAGGTGAAAGAGAAATGTCCTACTGCGTGCTCGCCCAGGTCTAAAAGTATGCTGTCACCATTTGTGGCGATGAATTCAGTTATATCAGGAGTGAGAACTGTAAATTTCAGTTCAGGATAATTTTCCTGAGCTTTCGTAAGAAAATAAGCTTTATCTTTCATAATAAATATCTCGCTTTATAGTCAAAGTTTTGATTAATAAAATTAAGTTGTGAATTCATTCTATCACAAAAGAATACTTATAACAATCTAAAAATTTTTGAAGTGGTGAAAACACTACTGATATTAAGAGAAATTTAAAAATGATGCAAAAATTAGCAACATTACTATTGACATTGCTGAACTGAAGTCATATAATAGCAACGTTACTAAAACAGAGGTATTGTAAAAATGGCGAAAAGAAAAATTATTAACACAAAATTAGAAATTTTACAATGCTCAATGGAGCTTTTTTTAGAAAAGGGTTACACGGCTTCTTACGTTACTACTATAGCCCAAAAGCTCGGTATAAGCACGGGTAATTTAACCTTTTATTTTCCCACAAAAGAGCATTTGTTAGCAGAGCTTGTTAGAGAGCTTTGTGTGTTTCAGTGGCAGATTATGGAGAAAGTAACAACCGATGGTAAAAGCTCATTGTTAGCTTACCTTCTGGAGTTAGCAACTATTGCCTCGGTGTGCGATGAAAACCCTGTTGCAAAGGATTTTTATATTTCAGCTTACACTCATTCGTTGCCACTGAAAATTATTCGTGAAAGTGATACACAAAAAACTAAAACAGTGTTTTCAGAGTATTGCAAGGGTTGGTCAGAAACCGATTTTATAATTGCAGAAAATATTGTTTCGGGTATTGAGTATTCTATGCTCGTAACAGAAGATACTGAAGAAGTATCTTTAGAAAAACGAATTAAGAGTAGTCTCGACGTTATTATGAAAATATATGACGTTCCTGAGAATATAAGAAAGTCGTTACTGCAAAGCGTACTCAGTATGGATTACAGAGGAATAGGACGAAATATATTAAATGAGTTTTGCATATATGTTGATGAAAAAAACAAGGCTCAGTTAGAAAAAATAGCAAAATAAATTTTAAAATACAGATTAAATCATAAAGGAGAAATTTTTATGAAAAGAACGTTATGTTTATTTTTAGCATTAATTCTTGCAGTTGGTATCTGTTTTAGTGCCCCTGTAACAATTACTGCTTCGGCGGCTTTCACTTTAGAAAGTGGCACAGAGCACACAGTTGGCGCTGTTTATATTGATAGCACAACAGGTGTTAAGTTTAAAATTACGGATATAGAAACCAAACAGGTTGAAGTGTGCGGGTATTCTAATTTGAAACAATATCTTGTAATTCCGGCAACAGTTAATATTTCTGAAAATGGTGGTGGCACACTTGCATACTCTGTAACAGCTATTGGTGCTTCTGCTTTTGCAAACTGCGATTCGCTTTATTCAGTGGTAATACCTGAAGGTGTAATAACAATTGGTGAAGACGCATTTTATTATTGTGATAATCTTAGAGGTGTAACAATACCTGAGAGTGTTACATCAATTGGAGCACGCGCTTTCAGCGTTATTTCACCTATTGCAAATGTTAGTGTGCCGTGTAAATGGTATGAAAAGCCATTATATACTTTTTCTGATTATTTTGATATAACAGTAACTATAGCCGACCACGCATATAAAGATGGCGTGTGTGAAGCCTGCGGTTATGAGTGCCCGGGTCATACATACGAATTTGCTATTTGTACAAACTGTTCTTATGTTTGCCACCACGAAACAGTAACTAATGGTGTTTGTGAAGTTTGTGGCGGTACTTATTGCGGTAAAACTGAAAGTGACACAGTTGTTTGTTTTTATAACGAAAGCACAAAGACCTTAACAATTTCAGGTGAAGGTGAAATGGCAGATTTCACCGATACCACTATGCCGTGGTACAGCTACCGAAGTGAAATAGCAACAATTGTTATCAATAAAGGTGTAACGTCAATTGGTGCGTATTCTTTTTATAAATGCACAGCACTCACGTCAGTAACAATTCCTGAGAGTGTAACGTCAATTGGTGCGTATTCTTTTTATAAATGCACAGCACTTCCATCAGTAACAATTCCTGAGAGCATAACTTCAATTGGTTCTTATGCTTTTTCGTATTGCTCAGAACTTCCGCGGGTAACAATCCCGAACAGTGTAACAACAATTGACGAAGGGGTTTTTTATGGTTGCGAATCCCTTACAACAATAAAAATCCCGAACAGTGTAACAACAATTGACTCTGCTGCTTTTAATGGTTGCACATCACTTACAACAGTAACAATTCCAAGTAGTGTAACAACAATTGAATCTTATACTTTTAATGGTTGCACATCACTTACAACAGTAACAATTCCAAGTAGTGTAACAGAAATTGGTAGTAGAGCTTTTAGTGGTTGCATATCACTTACAACAGTAACAATTCCAAGTAGTGTAACAGAAATTGGTAGTAGAGCTTTTAGTGGTTGCACATCACTTACAACAGTAACAATTCCAAGTAGTGTAACAACAATTGAATCTTATGCTTTTAATGGTTGCACTTCCCTTACAACAATAGAAATCCCAGACAGTGTAACAACAATTGGTAGTAATGCTTTTAATGGTTGCACTTCCCTTACAACATTAGAAATCCCAGACAGTGTAACAACAATTGGAGCTAACGCTTTTAATAATTGCACTAAACTTACAACTGTAAGCGTACCTTGTAGTTGGAATGAAAAACCATTATACACTTTTGAAGATGGGGTAGCAGTAAATATTGAAAGACACACAATCGAAAATAACGCTTGTACAGTGTGTAAAGGCAGTAAATGTGGTGCAACCGAAAGCGACACAGTTGCGTGGTTTTACGATGAAGGTACATTGTACATAAATGGCACAGGTGGTATGACTACCACTGCACCATGGAAGAACTACAAAAGTGAAATAAAAACAGTTGTTATCGGAAGTGGTGTAACAACAATTGGTAATAGTGCTTTTAGTGGTTGCACAGCTCTTGCAACAGTAACAATCGGAAAAGGTGTAACTACAATTGGTGAATATGCTTTTTATAATTGCACTTTCCTTACAACAATAGAAATCCCAGACAGTGTAACAACAATTGATTATGGTGCTTTTTATAATTGTACCGCACTTGAGTCAGTAACAATCGGAAGTGGTGTAACAACAATTGGTAATAGTGCTTTTAGTGGTTGCACAGCTCTTGCAACAGTAACAATAGGAAAAGGTGTAACAACAATTGGTAATGATGCTTTTTATGGTTGCACTTCACTTACAACTGTAAACGTGCCTTGCGATTGGGATGAAAACACCTATGCGTTTGGCGGGGGTGTAGAAATAAATTACCGGCACATCTATAAAAACGGTAAATGTATAGGTGATGGTTGCGTTATCTCTTGTTCCCACGAAACCATAACAGACGGTGTTTGTACAGTTTGTGACGGTAAGCATTGCGGTAAAACTGAAAACGACAAGGTTGTGTGGTTCTATGATGAAGACACAACTATCTTAACAATTACAGGCTCAGGTGATATGGCAAAGTTTGACAGTCGCGATATGCTTCCGCCATGGGCAAATTACCGTGATTCAATTAAAAAAGTCGTTATTTCAGATGGTGTAACAAACATTGCTAATTACGCTTTTTATAATTGCACTGCACTTAAAGATATAACAATAGGTAAAAATGTTGCTACTATTGATTACAGTGCTTTTTTGGGTTGCTCTGCACTCGAATCAATAACCGTAGATGAAAACAATGCTTCATATTTAAGTGAAGATGGTATTCTTTTTAGTAAAGATAAAACAAAAATTATTCGTTATCCTCAAGGAAAAGCGGGAGAATATAACATACCGAAAGGTGTAAAAACAATTGGCGTTTACGCTTTTAGGGACTGTGCATTACTTACTTCAGTAACAATCCCTGAAGGAGTAACAACAATAGAAGAATGTGCTTTTTTTAAATGTACATCCATTAGTACAATAACTATACCTGAAGGTGTAACTTCAGTTGGTAATTCAGTTTTCTTAGGTTGTGAAAAACTTGAAACAATAACACTTCCTTATAGTTTAAAGGAAATTGGTACCTTTGCTTTTGGTGTTAATGCAGAGTGGATTTCTGAAGTAAATGTACCTTGCTCATGGAATGATGAAGTTTTCTATACGGATTTTAAAGACGGTGTACTTAAAATTCCTCCACATGAAATGGAAAACAGTGTGTGCAAGAATTGTGGAAACGATTGCATTCACCCGGAATATAAATACGGAATATGTACCACTGAGGGTTGTGGCTATGCTTGTGCTCACGAAACTATAACTGACGGTGTTTGTGTGACTTGCGGTGGTAAGCATTGTGGTAATACTAAAAACGACAAGGTTGTGTGGTTTTATGATGAAGACACAACTATATTAACAATTACAGGCTCAGATGATTTAGCTGGTTATACAATCGGGGGAGCACCCTGGGAAGCTTATCGCGAATCTATAAGGGGTATTGATATAAAGGATGGCGTTACCTCAATTGGTATTGGTACTTTTTGCGGATGTGTATCTCTTACATCAGTAATAATCCCGGGTAGTGTAAAAATAATTGGAGATAACGCTTTTAGTGGCTGTGAATCGCTTAGTAATGTAAGAATTTCTGAGGGTGTAATATCAATCGGAAACTATGCTTTTCAAAATTGTACTCTGCTTAAAGAAATAACAATTCCGGAGAGTGTAACAGAAATTGGTGAGAGAGCTTTTTTCACCTGCCAAAATCTTATGACAATCACTATTCCTAAGAATGTAACAGTAATTGGTGAGTGTGCATTTTGCAATTGCACCAGACTTATTGAAATAAATGTAGATGAAGGTAATACTACATACTCAAGTGAAGACGGTGTTCTTTTTAATGAAGGAAAAACAGAATTGATTTGTTGCCCTGCAGGTAAAGTAGGTGACTACGAAGTACCTTCCGGTGTAACAAGTATTTCTAATTATGCCTTTTCATCCCGTGGAGAAATTTTTACAGTAACAATACCTGTGAGTGTAACAACAATTGGCGATTATGCTTTTGCGGGTAGCCAATATGTAAATTTAATAGTTGAGCCTGGTTCTTATGCTCACGAATTCGCAACAACAAATAGTATACCATATACTTTCAATGGGTATACTGAGGCAGAAACTGATCAGATTGAAAAATTACTCTTTACTCTTAATGCAGATAGTGAAAGTTATTCTGTAACTTTCTGTGATGCACACATCTCAGGTGCACTCAATATCCCTGCGACTTACAATGGTAAGCCTGTAACAGAAATTGGTAATAATGCTTTTAGGGATTGTATTGAACTTACATCAGTAACAATTGGCGAAGGTGTGACAATAATTGGTGATAGTGCTTTTGATAGTTGTGAATCTCTTACCTTAGTAACAATCCCAGACAGTGTGACAACAATTGGTAGATATGCTTTTAATTGCACATCCCTTACATCAGTAACAATACCTGATAGCATAAAAGAAATCTACGCTTACGCTTTTGAAAATTGCACAGAGCTTACATCAGTAACAATTGGTAACGGTGTAACAGAAATTGATGATTATGCTTTTTATGGTTGCAATAATCTTTCAACTGTAAACGTACCTTGTGTTTGGGATACAGAAAACCCGCCTTATGCATTTGATGAGAATGTACTTAAAAAATATCATAATATTGTTATTGACGAAGCAAAAGCACCTACTTGTACTGCAACAGGTCTTACAGAAGGTCAGCATTGTATTCGTTGTGATGCTATGACAATCATTCAGGAAGTAGTTCCTGCACGTAATCATAAAGGCACACTCGTTCAGGTTGAAGCAAAAGCACCAACTTGCGAAGCTATCGGTTGGGATGCATATGAGCACTGCACAGCTTGTGACTACACAACGTATAAAGAAAAAGCAAAGTTAGGACACGATATAGTATCACATTCTGCAAAATCTGCAACTTGTGAAGCTATTGGCTGGTATGCATACGATACTTGCTCAAGATGTGATTACACAACATATAAAGAAATAGCAAAATTAGGTCACGATAAAGTATCACATTCTGCAAAATCTGCAACTTGTGAAGCTATTGGCTGGTATGCTTACGATACTTGCTCAAGATGTGACTACACAACATATAAAGAAATCGCAAAATTAGGTCACGATATTGTAATTGACAAAGCAGTAGAAGCAACCTGTACCAAAACAGGTCTTACAGAAGGCTCACATTGTACTCGTTGTGATGATAAAACAGTAGCACAACAGACAATTGCTAAAAAGGCTCACACAGAAGTAACTGTAACCGGCAAAGCGGCAACTTGTACAGAAACAGGACTTACAGACGGTAAAAAATGTTCTGTATGTGGTGCAACAACAGTAGCACAGCAAACAATTGCTAAAAAAGGTCATACAGAAGTAACTGTAACCGGCAAAGCGGCAACTTGTACTGCTACAGGTCTTACAGATGGTAAGAAGTGCTCTGTATGTGGTGTGACAACTGTAGAGCAAAAAGTAATTGATGCACTCGGTCACGATTTCAGTAAAAACTTTACAGTAGATAAAGAAGCAACATACAATGAAACAGGCTCAAAGTCAAAGCATTGTAGCAGATGTGATGCTAAAACAGAAGTAACTGCAATTGCTAAAAAGGTTTTAGCT
>JAFXCQ010000023.1 GCA_017521425.1 Clostridia bacterium | reverse complement strand
TGCCAGGTCTTGGGGTTATTGATGAAAACTTTGTTGTTATCAAACTCAAACTTGACTTAACATCTGTTGACACTGCCCTCAGAGATATTTATAATTTGTTGAACGGTAGCTTGCCAGGTATTGCAGGTGGCGATGTTAAGACAATAGCAAATGAAAAAGGCAGACTTCAATTTAACAGTCACACTGTTCAAAGAAGCGACGGCGATTTACAAGTTCTTTATTGCCTTCTCGATTTCTTAATGAATGACACAACTGCAGGCATTCTTTCAAAAGCTCCTTACGGTATTTTACAGAGTGGCGGTATTGAAGCTGGTGGTCTTGTAGATTTGGTTCAAGCTTTTTATGATCTAAAAGCACTTGTACAACCGGTTAACGACATCCTTATGGATATTGACGGTTTTGTTGCAGGTTTAGCATACGATATGCTTCTTTATGGTTCTTACGGCCATGATTTAGATGCTGAAGGATTAAAAGCTGCTGGTCAATCAGTTCCTACAGCAGATGCAACTATTGCTACAGCTATAACAACTCTTCTTACAAAGCCTCAGAAGTATACATACAATGCTGACGGCACAAAGAATTGGGATAATGATTCTGTTATTCTTTCAGCAGATAAACTTGCAGGTAAAGATTTATCTCTCACAAAAAACTCAATCCTTTCAATTGTTGACCAGTGTCTCCAGACAGCTTACACAACATTTGGTAAGCAAGTTCTTAACCACGACCTCAAGAAAATCTTCATGGAAGCTATGGGTGTTGATTTCGTAGTTCTTGATGCAAAGAAGGATGCAGAAGAAATTGCAAAAATCAAAGCTGACCCTGCTTTTGTAAATGTTGAAGATGGTAATCCAACAAATGCTGGTGATGTTAAAAACTATTTCTGCAATGCACAGATGTGGGAAGTAGATGGCACTTGGTACTTCAGAGATTATGTTACAAGACCTATTCTTGATGCTAACGGTAACCTTCAATACACAACAGATGATGAGGGTAACGAGGTAGTTGTAGAAGGTTTACAACACCGTTACCAGAGAGCTGAAGCATACAATGCTAACGACCTCTACAGTATTTTCAAATGGGATTACCAATTCACAGATGCAACACTTAATTTCGACCAAATGATTCCTCAATATGGTTCTATCATTGGTTGTCTTAACCACATTCTCCACGTTGCTCTTGAAATGGCAGTTAACCCTGCGGCTCTCGGTGTTTCAAGCATTGACCAGCTCTGGGCAGATGGTGGTAATGACCAATTCAATGAAAACTTAATGACAACAGCTAAGTTCCTTCTCAAGAACTTCACATTCGAGTTCTTTGGTAGAAACCCACTTTATGTTGACCTTAACACATTAAAAGCAAATGCTGCTTTCATTCAGAAAATCGATTCATTTGGTAACGATGCAGCTGGCAGAGAAGGTCTTATTGCTTACATGCTTCTCCCATTCTTAGGTGATGCATTACCACAGCTTATTTATGACCTTGATATGTTTACACCAGGTGTTCAGATTGAACAAACTGCAGCTCTTCTCGTAAGAGAATTCCTTTCAGACCTTACACCACAAATCAACTATGATGACCAGATTTTTGTTGATGCTTCTCTTTCTTCTGGCAGAAAATTCCAGACAAAGTCATCTGCTCAGTGGATGGAACTCATTCTTAATATGGGTCTTGACTTAGCAGCAGTTTACCTTGATAATATTACAAGCTTCAATGTTGATTTAAATACACTCGCACAAATCAAGAAATTTGCAGTAGATGCAGGCGCACCTGCTTATATGGGTGTTCTTGAAGAAATCGTTGACTGGGCTATAGATTATATCACTGAAGGTAACAACAGTGTTATTGCAGGTCTTGAGCCTTCAACAATTGGTTCAGTTCGTTGTGTAACTTCTTACAACGACAAAAACGACACAGTTACTGTTGAAAACAACTATGCAGGTAACGCATTTGACATTGTTTCAACAGCTCTTAATAAGCTCCTTCCACTCGGTATGCTCGTTGGTTGCTCAACTGACAAGTATGCACTCGATGTTCAGGTAGTATTCAACAAGCTTATTGATGTTATCGATGACCTTGACCTTGAAGTTCTTCTTGGTGTATTCGGTAGAACAGGCAGAGCTGACAGCCTTCTTGAAGCTAAAAACATTCCTGTTGTTATCCTTAACCTTGTTAATAGAATTATCAAATGCTTGTTTGGTAAAGATCTCTTAGTTGCTGACGTAAATGCAGCAGAGCCAATTAACAATGCCCTTCAACCGGCAAATCTTAAAACTACTCTTTACAACCTTCTTACAGGTCTTAACTCAAGAAAAGAACCTATTGTAAGAAGTGCTCTTCCATTAGTTGCTTTGTTCATTTCTGACTTCGGTGGTGAACAAACATTTAAGGCACCTGGTGTTGATGTTGACACAGTTGTTGATGGAACAGGTGAACGTACCTTATCAATTAAGAACAAATCTTACGGTATCTGGCGTGGTTACATGCAAGGTGGCGAGCGTAAGCAAGACGAACACTACAACTTAATTGTTGATAAGGTTGCAGCTTACAACATTGATGGTAGTGCTTCATCTTATGTAACTGTTACAAACCAAGGTACAGGTACATTCGCTTATGGTGCTTCTTCAACTGTTACTTACACAGTAAACAGCATTCCTACAAACGGTGCATTCGTTCGTTTCGACGTTACTTACAAAATCACAGGTTCTGACGGTAAAACACCACTCACAACAGAATCTTCAACAGTAAGCAGTTATATGTGGTTAAGACCTGCAGGTGATGATTTAGGTCATGACCCAGACAAAACTTATTCAGGTTCTGGCGGTGACTGGGATGTAACTGTTTATGGTGGTACTCATGTTTATGATGTATCAGCTTATACAGAAGAGGAGCTTACTGCTTTAATTAACTCCTTCAATGGTAAGGTTGCATATTACGTTCACAGAGATAAGGGCGGTACTCTCGCATTAAAGACCACAGGTGGTGTTGATGTTTCAGGTGCTCAGGAACAGAACGGCTGGAGATTATCACAAATTTATAAAGAGAAAACTAAAGATGAAGTTAATGTAACAGCTACTTACGATATTACTAATATGGAAACATTCAGTAACAAAGTAAGAAACGGTGGTTACTTCGAGTGGAGATACACTGGCTACGCTAACCAAGCAAGTAGTACAGAGTTCGAAAACGAACCAGCTATCTGGCTCTTCTACAACAGAGCTGACCTTGATATGCTCAGAGAGCTTGTTAATCAGGAACTCGAAATGAGACGTACTTCAAGAGACTACAACACATCAGCTTCAGAATGGACTACATACGTTTCTGCATTACAGAATGCTGCAAAGGCTGCATATCAACCTATTAACGGTAGCATGGTATTCAACTTTAAACAGCTTTACGAAGCACTTGATGCAGCAGTTGAAAATGTTGAAAATGCAAAGCTTACAACAGCAAGCGACGTTTCAGGCTACATCGCAACTCTTAAAAACACAGTTAAATCAGTTAATACTCAACTTGGTGGCGCAAGCTTCAGAACTTATGCTCTCTATCGTTGGTACGATTTAAATGATTTAAGAAATGACGCTTATAATATGATTAACCTCTATGAAAGAGCTCAGGCTACAGCTCCTGATACAAAGTTCTTCCCATATAGCAGTATTTCAGAATATGACCTTAAGAAATTAGTAAGCGGCGACAAATACGCAAGCTATATTACAGCTCTTCTCGAGGATATGTCAGCAGAAGATGCTGCAAGAGCTAAAGAAGCTTACAGAAATACTAAGAAAGACCTTGTAAATCTTCAGGCTTCTACAATTGCAGATACAAACGACTTACTTGGTAAGAGCTACGGCAAGCTTCTCCCACGTAGTGGTGGCGTAGTTAACACTTACCTCATTAAAGAAATCAATTCTGCTAAGGCAGTAATTGGTACAAATAACACTAAGGGTTATTCAGAACGTAGCTGGAATGCTTACTCAACAGCCCTTGCTAATGCAGAAGCTGTTAAGAACAGCACATCACAAGATACAATCTTTGATGCTAAATATCAACTTCAGGTTGCTCGTAACAACTTAATTCTTGCAACAGAAGAAGCTGATTACGAAGAGCTTATGACTCTTATTAAACAAGCAGAAACTGTATTAAGTAAAGCTTCACTTTACAACAATACAGATGCAGAGTTCGGTGCAGTTCTCGCTGCTCTTGGTTATGAAATAACAGATGCAGACGGCAACACAGTTCAACTCTTCCCAGGTTCTGCTAATACAATTAAAAATACTTCAATCGAAAAAGATGACCAAGACGAAATTGATGATGTTGCAGATAACCTCAAGAAAGCTCTTTCTAAGATGGTATTTAAAAACACATCATACGGCGGAAACACAGTTGTGAACTCAGATGTTCCGACTGGCGAACTCGATAAAGATGATAAGCCTATCACTGAATCAGTGAAAACTACAGTTCTTACTGCAGAACAAATTCTTTCAGCAGTTAAAACTCAGTTTGCTGGTACAACAGCTGCTAATGGTACAGTTGATGATATTAGAATTTCACTTGATGATAACTACACACTTGAAAACGGCGATGAAAGATTCGTTGGTACTGGTGCTACTATCACAATCTACACTACACAAGCTGGTGTTAAAGTTCCACTTTCAACAATCAAAGTTGTTGTTAAGGGTGATGCAACAGGTGACGGTGTTATCGACGTTCTTGACTGTATGGTAATTGAACTTGCTTCAACTGGTTATACAGAAATTAACGGTGTTTACAACTTAGCTGCTAACTTAGCAGAAGACTCTGTAATCGACGCAAACGACCTCGGTGAAGTTGCTAACCTTGCAAGAGCTCGCTAATTGACAGTTAATAGTAGGTTTTAAACAAATATTTTGAAGTTTGCCCCACTCAGTTGGGGTGGGGCAAACCTAATTGTTGATTTTAAACAAAACATTTTTCAATGTTATTTATAAATTTTAGCGATTTGCTATTGCAATTTCATGTGATTTATATTAAAATAGAAGAATGTTGAAAAAGATATTTCAACTTTATTTTGAAAAATATCTTATGGAAAGAGATATAATTTAGTCTTTAAGGAGGCAAAACCAATGTCTAAAAAAGTTCTTGGTGCTCTTCTTGCTCTTGTTATGGTTCTCAGCGTTCTCAGTGTTTCTGCTTTCGCTGTAGGCGGAACAAGCTACGAAGAAGACCCTTCTGCTTATACTCAAAACTGGACACTCGGTATACCTGTAAGCAAAGGCGGTTCAACCTACGAGGTAAAGGTTTCACTTTCAACTGACTACCCAGTAGGTCCTGTTGCTTTCAGACTTGAGGGTGTTACAAGTGTTACAGGTGTTGTTGGCGGTACAGAGTACTACAGCAACCCACTTACAACTGTTGGCGATTCAGGTATGGTTCTTATGATTCCTGATACAGCAACAACAGTTCCTGCTGTATCAGTTAACGGTCACATTGCTACCGTTACTTACACAACAAATAATCCAAATGGTGCAGTTACTATTGCTAACGACCCTAAAGGAGCTTCAACTCCTAACGGTACACTCGTTGCTGCTCGTTGTACTGCTGGTACAGTTAATGCTTCTGATTTCGTTGTTGGTCAGTTAGCTTATGTTGACGGCCAGACAGTTAATCCACCTGCAGCTGAAACACCTGTTTTAACTGGTGTTAACGGTGGTTTCGTTGACGAAACTCGTGGTTATGTTTATGGTGTTCCTGCAAGTACAGCTAACCCAACAACATATTTCTCAACAGCAGGTTATGTTGAAATGGTAGCAAACTCAGCAGGTGCTATAAATGGTACAGGTGCTACACTCAACCTTTATACAGACAGTTCAAAAGGTACTCTTGTAAAATCTTATAAGTTAGTAATCTTTGGTGATGTTACTGGAGATGGTGCAATTAACCTTCAAGATGCCGGTGATGTTCAAAAGTCTGCTAACTTCGTTACTGATCCTTTAGAAGGTGCAATTGCTTTTGCTGCAGATGTTACTTGTGACGGTGCAGTTAACCTTCAAGATGCTGGTGATATTCAGAAAGCAGCCAACTTCGTTATTGACCCAATTTCCGCTAATCCTTGGGCAGCATAATGCCTGATTAGAATAAAAAAATCTTTTAGAAGGAGATAATGAACAATGAAAAGATTTAATAAAATCTTAGCATTAGTGTTAGCATTAGCAATGATGTGCGGAGTTGTTTCAATCTGTGCTTCAGCAGCAGCAGATACAACAAATGCTGCCTATAAAATTGCTTTTGCTGATAATGATGGTAATCCTATTACCTCGGTTGCTGCCGGTTCAACAGCAAATGTAATTGTTTCAATGAAAACAAATGGTTATTCACCTTGTTTCGCTTTTATGGCAATCTACGATTCAGTAGCTTTAACACACATCCGTCAGGGTGGTTCTGCAGTTCAGTCACTTAAACCTGTTAACTGTGCTGAATTACAAGGTTTCTTTAAAAATACTGGTAATGTAGAAAATCCAAGTGAAGACCTTATTCAACACGAAGATGATGAAATCGGTGTAGGTGATATTTTCGATTGGGGTTCAGCAGAACCTACTGCTACACCTCACACAGATGCTATGTATCCTGCAAGCTTCACAGATGCACAAAAAGCTCAATTTAAGTGCATTAACTTCGGTTACTTGGCTAACTCAGGTAAAACATGTTTAACAGTTAACACAAATGGTGAATTTGTTGCTGTTGTAAGATTCCGTTTCTTAGCTAATGTTGACACAGAACTTAATAGTAGCGTATTCTACTTCAACGACGATACAACAAAGACATACATCACAATAGACCCAGATGATGAACCATTTAGTAACCTTCAAACAAGTTCTCCAATTGCGGTGTCTAACTTAACAGTTGAATACGAAGGCGGTGTAACACCTCCTCCTGCTGATCCAATCACAGTTGAAAACATTACAACTCAGGTTCAATGGCAAGACAAAGATGCTGGTAAGATAAGAGTTGCTTTCCGTGGTAACATCAAAAACTACGATCTTAACCTTGTTGATGGTTCACAGACAGAAATCGCTGACATTTCAGCAATGGGTGTTGTTTACTCAAAGAGCAACGCAGACCCAACAATCGGTGGTGCAAATTGTACAGATGTTAACGCATGGACAATTTACGACTTCACATCAGGTGGTTATTTCTTCCGTGCAGTAGTTGGTAATTACGGTTATGATGATACAACTACTCTCTATGCAAAGGCTTACATTGTTATTGATGGACAGACAATCTACGCTCCAAGCGCAATGACAACAACAGGTGCTCAGGCTTATACTGCTGGTCTTGCAAATGGTATGTCTGCAAAATAATTATGAAAGATAAATATATTTCACCAGAATTAGAAATTCTTGAATTTGATATACACGATGTTTTAACTAACTCTTCAGTTGTTACAACAAGGCCTTCCGGTGGCATCGATATCGGTGGCACAGGCGGCGACGGGTATATTGATTTCGACGATATTCTGTGATAGATATATAATTGAAAGGAGAAATAACTCATGGTTAATTACACAAAACCAGAACTCGAGATTACAGAGTTCGAAATAGTTGACGTTCTTACTATCTCCTATCAAAATGACGGTCCGGATGCGGAATACGGCGCTTGGTATTGATTTGAGAAGTAGGGAGTAACAAAGCCCTTTATAAAAACCTGCTACATTCGTGTAGCAGGTTTTCGTCTGTCTTGCCGCAAGGCAAGACCTTTTATTCTTTTATACTATTGAAATAGCTATAGGAATATGATAAAATAATTGTAAATTGAAAGTTTTTGTTGTATAGCTGAAAATTTAAAATGAAACAAAAAGGTAATTGTAAGAATGTACCTCTCTTCGAAGAGAGGGGGACCGCCTTTTTATTAATTTATTTTTTTAATTTATTTTCAAGCGAGTTAAAACTTAATGAGATGAAAATGTTAATCGGGCGGTGGAGAGTTCTTTGCCACCAACTTGTTTTCATAAATGAAGTTAGGGTGAAAGGAATTATCCGAACCATGTTTTTTATAGACGGATTTTCGTTCACTCTTCGTTAAAATACTCGCTTTTAGGCAGGTTCGGATAACTCATTTCACCCTAAACAATAAATAGATAAATCAAAGAAACGAGTGAGTGTTTGGATAGACGTAAACCATTACCTATAAATAAAGATTTAAGAACTTATGCTACCGAAATGCGAAAAAATCCAACAGATGAAGAAAAGAAAATCTGGTATGGATATTTAAGACATTTAAAGCCAAATTTTCACCGTCAAAGAATTATAGGGAATTATATAGTGGATTTTTACTGTCCAAAACTTAATCTTGTAATAGAAATAGACGGATGGCAACACGAAGTATTAAATAAAGAATATGACGATAAGAGAACAGAATATATTGAAGGCTTAGGCTTTTCAGTTTTAAGAATAGATAACGAAGATATAAATTACGATTATAATTATGCAATTTTTAAAATAAGAGAGACTTGTCAAAAGCAATCAGAGAAATATAAAATAGAATTTATAGATAAAACTTTGAATTGGTAATTTGCGGAGTAACCGACTAACTTAGTTCTAATATGAACTTTATGTCGAAGAACTCTCCACCACGCTTACGCGCGGTCCCCCTCTCTTCGAAGAGAGGTACGCTTTAGCAATTGCTATTTTCTTTCATTTGAAATTTATTGAATAATTTAGTAAAACAATGTGTAAAAGGAAATCGGAAAATGAAATTATCAGTCGCTGACTTAATCGTAGAAATTAATCCTATATATGACTTACTCAAATCACGACTTGGTCCGTATATTTATGACGGAGAAAGAGAAGCGGATATAGTCATACCGATAACAGAACAATTTTTTATTGACCGACACAATGAACACCCTGAATTAACACTTGAAGAATGTGAATATCTTTACACAGGCTCTTGCTTTTACACAGAGCTTATAAAATTCGGTGGTGTGTTGCTTCATTCATCTTGTGTGCAATACGAAAATTATGCATATCTTTTTTCAGCAAACTCAGGTGTCGGTAAATCTACACACACTCACTTGTGGCTTGAAAAATTCCCGTCTGCCGAGATTCTTAATGATGATAAGCCCGCAATAAGAAAAATCGGTGATAAATATTATGCCTTTGGTACTCCCTGGAGTGGCAAATTTGATGAAAGCATAAATACAAAAACAGAAATTGCAGGCATAACCTTCCTTTCACGTGGTGAAACTAATGAAATCACAAGAGTAACAGGGGAAGAAGCAATGTTTGATTTTATGAATCAGACAGTAAGACCTAATAAAAAAGAATATATGATTTTCTTTATGGAAATTTTAGATAAAATTTTAAGTGAAGTTCCTGTTTTCAAAATGAAATGCAACATTTCTTTAGAAGCGGTAGAAACATCTTATAACGCAATGAAAAGGAGTTAATTATGAAACTCAGTGAAAATTTTGTTTTAAAAAATATAGCAGGTGCAACAGTTGTAATGCCTGTAGGTGACGCGGTCGGAAAAATCAATGGTATGATAAAGCTCAACCCATCTGCTAAAGTAATCTGGGAGTCTCTCGAAGCAAATAAAGATTTTAACGGTATTTTAGAAGAAATGAAAAATAACTTCACCGATGTTGATGAAGCAACCCTCAAAGAAGATATAAACTACTTTTTAAATAAGCTTCGTGAACTCGAAATTTTAATAGATTGATTATGAAAAATAAAGTTACTATGCAAGAGCTTCTTCCATTTATAGAAGAAGCTTTCGTGAATAATAAAACATTTACAATTCCAATTACAGGTACGAGTATGCGCCCACTTTTAATTTGTGGTCGTGATACTGTCACACTAAAAAAATGTAATGACAGGCTCGTAAAAGGCGAATTACCATTATACAGAAGAAAAGACGGTACCTTTGTGCTTCACAGAGTAGTCGGTTTTGACAAAAATGGTAATTATATTATGTGTGGCGATAACCAATTTTTGAAAGAACATAATATTGAAGACTCACAGATTATAGGTGTAGTTAACGAAATCACTCGAAATGGCAACACATTTTCTGTTGATAGTAAAAAATATCAGCTTTATGTAAAACTTGGACTTCTCCTTCTCAATGTTCGTTATCCTTATAAAAGATTAAGGTACTATTTATCAAAAATCAGGAAACAGGAAACAGGAAGCGGTCCTTCCCAAAATTGAAAATTGAAAATTAAAAAGGCGGGAAACTTTTATGGCAAATATTACCGAACCAACCGAACAACAAAAAACCGCTTCTTGCCTTGACACTGGCAGAAGGCTTATAAAAATAATTGATGGAATTATAAATAACAAAAAAGCAGATATTCCTGAAGATACAGATTTTGAACGCGTTCTGAAATTAGCGTATGCCCACCGTGTAAGCGGTATGGTAGCTTACTGCGGTGAAAAATATGATTTGTCAGAAGCAACAAAAGGCAGATTTCAGGCAGAACTTTTCAAAACTGCAGCAAGACATACTGCACAAGAGCGCGAAGTACAAGAACTTTCAAAATGCTTTTCAGACGAAAAAATAGAACATTGTTTTTTAAAGGGTTTAAAAATATCTTCTCTTTACGATATTCCCGAAATGCGTTTTATGCTCGATATAGATGTTTATGTGAATCCCGAAAAATTCGACGATGCAATAAAGGTGATGGAAAACAGGGGGTACGAAAAAATTTCAGTCGATGAAAAAGACTGTTCGCTTTCTAAAAAACCATTTTTAAATGTTGATTTACACAGAGATTTGAAATACGATTTCGATTTAGGGTACGATTTTTATAAAAATGTTTATGAAAGACTTGTTCCAATAGAAAATTCTTATGAAAAAACAATGACAAAAGAAGAACTTTATGTGTATCTTCTTTCACATACCGCGCACCATTTTGCAACTGCGGGTACAGGAATTAAAAGTGTAATTGACCACTACTATATTATGAAAAATCTTGCACCACAATGTGATGAAAATATTCTGAAGGAATATTTAATCGAAAGTGGGCTTGAAGCCTTTAACGACAAATTTTCAAAGCTTACTAAAGTGTGGTTTATGGGCGAAGAAAGTGATATTGTAACAGAGCAGATGGAAGATTACATTATTTTAAGCGGTGCCTACGGAACAGATATAAACTACTACGTGAATGGTGTTCTGAGAATGGGGATGAGCGAAAATAAAAAAGAATATTTTTTTAAAAGACTTTTTCCTAATTACGAAACTATGTGCTTCAGATACCCGGTTTTGAAAAAATGTAAGCTTCTGCTTCCTGTGTTCTGGTGTGTAAGAATTTTAAGCTCACTTACACAGACTGATAGAATAAAAAATGAAGCAAGTGGAATTTCAGCTGTAGATGAAACAAATAAAAACAAACAAGAAGAATTTCTGAAAAATGTCGGATTGTAAATTTTTTAAAAAACTCTTGTGGAAACTGTAACACTTGTGTTATAATGTTCATTGATATGTTTACGAATAAATTTAATTACAAGGTTGGGTGAATTATATGGCTTACGAAGAAAAAACAACTTACGAAGACGACACAAGTCTGTATTCCTTTTTAAGACTTATAAATATACTCGTGAAAAAATGGTGGGTAATTTTAATCTTTATGATTATTTTTGGCTTGACAGGTTTCATTTTTTCAAGAGTTACTTACACTGAACAATATTCTTCACAGGTTATTTTCAATGTTTCTAATAAGGATAAGGATATTGCAGGTTCTGCATCTCTTTATGTTACTCAATCTGACGCACAGGCTTCAGGTATGATTGCTAACAACTTTAAAAATCTTATTGAAAATGGTAACGATTTCGTTTCTATAATTCAGAAGGATGTTAAAGAGAAAACGGGCAAAACCTACGAAAAGAACTATTTAAGAAGATTACTTAATGTTTCTCTTCTTACTGATGGTACTCTTGTGTATATTACTGTTACTTCTGATGACAAAGAATTATCAAACGCGGTTTCTAATTCTATAAAGGATAATTACGAACAATTTACTACTAAGGTTTTCCCGACAGCTAACTTTACTATTGCAGATAATCCTACACCTTCAGAGCTTCAGCCAGATACATCAGTATTTATTTATACACTTGTAGGTTTGTTGTTCGGCACAATTTTTGCAGTTGTTATTTTAGTTGTAAGAAGTAAAATTCAGAATATTCTTCTTTCAAGTGAAGATATTAAAAATAAATACGGCGTTAGCATTATGGCTATCGTTTCTAAAATTGATACTAAAAAATCAGGTATTTCAAGACTTCTTATTACAGATAGAAATGTTGGTCTTCCATTCATTGAAACATTTAAGCTCATAAGAACTAAGCTTGAATCAACAAAGCTCAAAAAGGGTTATTCAGTTTTCGCGGTTACAAGCTCAACTGAAAGTGAAGGTAAAACTACCTGTTCTGCAAATATTGCTCTTTCACTTGCAAAGAGTGGTAAATCAGTTATACTTATTGATGCCGATTTAAGAAGACCTGCAGTTTGTAAAACTCTTGGTATTACTCTTGATGGTGACCGTGGTATTTATGAAATTGTAAGTGGTCAGAAAACCTTTGATTAAGCTGTTAAATATGTTGAAAGATATAACTTATATCTTCTTATTTCTGATACACAGACAGTTGACCCGTCTGAAGTTTTAGCTTCAAAGGGTATGGAAGCTATTGTTGCAGAAGCAAGAAAGAATTTTGACTATGTTGTTATCGACTGTCCACCGGCAGGTGTTGTTGCTGACGCGGCTATAGTTGCTAACTATGCAGACTCTATTATTTTTGTTGCTTCTGAGGGTAAAGTTTCACTTTCACAGGTTGAGTATGCATTATCAGACCTTATGACTACAAAGTCAGATATTCTTGGTTGTATTTATAACTACGCAGATCCTAAATTCCTTTCCCGCGGTGGTTATTTCGCTGGTGCCTACGGAGGATATCACAAACTTGGTGGTTATGGTTACGCAAATGCTTATGCTTCAAGCTATTACAAATCTCAGCAACAATCTGGTTCTTCTGGCAGAAGAGGTTCAAGATAAAAAATTCAAAAGGGTTGTAAAAAACTTAGTGTTTTTTACAACCCTCCTTTTTTGTACAATCGTATTCGCTTAATTCTTACAGGGAATATTTCGGGAATAAAAATTGTGCAAAGTGATGTTTTAATTATGAATAATTTGTAAACAATTTCGTGTAAATGATAGAAATAGGTTATTTTAGCACATAAAATGTGACATTTTTGTAACTTTTCGACAAAATTCTGATTGTATTTTTTACAGGTAATCAAAAAAATATATTGATTATTTACAAAAGTTGTAGTATGATTATGGATGAGATATACTCAAATAGGTGTACTATGCCCAAAATTCAGAGTTAATTTGGATATTTTCAACACATTTTATGAGTAAAAATATAGTAAATATATATACCGATATTTTTATAGGGTATTAAAAATTTAAGTTTTCTTAAGAAAATTCGGAGGCTTTATTTATGGCGCTTGAGTTAACAAGAAAAAGCGGTGGCAATAAAAACCCAAAACCGCAAGTAAACATTCTTCCTAAAATCGAGGAGTTTTTCCAGAAAAACCCGATTATGAAAATTGTCGTTCCGGTTATAGGGTTTGTAATAATAGTTGCAGTATTCCTTATTATTGTATTTGGCGATAAGGTTATTACTGAAGACCCTGATACAAATACAGGAACACAGACGCCTAACTCTAATGTAGTTGAAGTTCTTCCGGGTGATAACAATATTACGGATGAAAAGGTACTTGAAATAATAAATAAAGACCCACTTTCTGCGGATATTCTTTCTTCTGCAAAGTATAAAGGCTTTGTAAGTGGTTCGAGTGGTCTTAAAACTGCTCTTATTCAGATTGGTACAAAGAACGACTTTCTTATTCTTGCTGTTGGTGAAACAGTAGGTGACTCAAGCTGGGAAGTTATTGAAATAAATGAAGATTATGTGTTGTTTAAAGCGGGTAACGCTACTAAAAAGCTTAAAAGCGAAATGTAAAACAACTTAAATTATTATATATTATACGATATGCTACATATCAAATACGGTCTTTTATTAGGAGGACAACTGAGATGAAATTAACAAATCGCGCATTGAAAACAATCAGCATGTTTGCACTCTCACTCATTTTACTTATGGGTGCAGTGCTTCCAATGTCTGCTGCAGGTAGCTCACCTGACGAATATATGGCTACATATACAGTCAAATCAGGTGACACACTTTCTTCTATCGCAGCAAAATACGGTGTTACCGTTGCAAGTATTGTAAAGGAGAATGATATTTCTGCATCTGCAACCCTTTTCCCAGGGCAGACTTTAAATATTCCAGGTGCAACATCTGTTCACGAAGACTCTACAACAGCCTTTGGTTCTTCAAGCACAATAACTGCACAGTTCAAAGATGCTGATTTAATAGGTGTTCTTGAAACAATTCTTGCGCACACTGGTTACACAATGATTTTCAAAGGTGCAACAACGACTGTTACTATAGATCTTCCGGGTGTTTCTCCACTTACAGCGATTGACTATGTTCTTCGTATGGTAGATATGACTTACATAAAACAGGATAATATTATTTATGTTGGTGCAGCTTCTACTCTTAATGCAAGCTTTGCTGACAAACAAGCACTTACTAAATTTGCAGTTAAATATATCTCAGTTGATACTCTTATGTCACAGCTTTCAACCCTTGGTGTAGCACCAACTCTTGTAAAAATGGAAAACAATAACCGTGATTTCTGGCTTTCAGGTACACCAATGGAATTAGCAAAGGTAAAACAGCTTATTAAGACTCTTGATATTAAGAAGCACGTTACAACAGGTAGTGGAGCTATCAGTTCAAGTCTTACTGCTATTGAATTAAAGCATATTTCTGCAAGTGAATTCAGTTCACTTCTTCAGACTCTTGGTCTTCACGCAGGTATTACAATGTCTGCTCACCCAATGACACTTTATGTTTATGTTTCAGGCGATGCTCTCAATGATATTATGAAAATCAAGAAGCTCGTTGACTTCAAGGATGTAAATGCACCTGAACCGTCAACAGAGCCTGGTGCAGAGGAATCAGTTCCAAAGCCTGATGAAGATAAAGGCGATACAGATACCGATAAGGATGAAGAAGGTACTACATCAGATGTAGTAATCAGCGATGGTGAAACATCACTTGTTAAGCTTACACTTCAGTACCTCAACAAAGATGCAGCTAAGAATATTCTCTCTACATTCGGTTATAAAGTAGAGGTTCTCGGTCTTGACCTTTATGAGAAGGTTCTCTGGCTCCGTGGTGGAACTGATGAGGTTAACGAAGCTATTGAACAAATCAAAGAACACGATATTTCCGGTAATAATACCGAAAAAGTTTCATTTACTTACGATTTACAGAACATTGTTGCTTCTGAGCTCCAGAACAAAATCAGTAATATGGATGTTGCAGGTGTTGAATTCTACTTTGGTTCATATCCTCAGCTTACAAAATCAATTATTGTTTACTGTCCTGCAAATCAGGTTGAAAATGTTAAGAATGTTATAGCAACACTCGACAGCAACCTTGGTAAAATGTATTATCCAATTGCTACAATTACATCAAACGATGAACTCCAGGCTCTTGCAACTAAAGAAGCACTTGTTGTTAAGTTCCTTAACAACCCTGGTATTACAGTTGATTCATTCATTCTTTCAGAAGACCTTGACTCAACAGAGGGTGTAAAATACATTCTTTATGTTTGTGAGTCACCTGAAAATATTGACTTGATTTCAAAAATGTGGTCAACAATCGGTTAAGTATAAGATATAATTTTGCGGTTTTAGATTATTATCTTTAATAGAGTAAGCAGACGGATTTGGTTGTCTGCTTCTCTATAAAATGGAGTGAAAATTTAGTGTTAGAATTTTTAAATCAGGAGAGTAATTATCCTGTAACTTTAGATGATTTGCTTAGATTAACAGTCGAAAACAAAGGTTCTGACTTGCACCTTGTTGTTGGTATGGAGCCTTGTATAAGAATCGACGGCGATATCATTAAGCAGGATTTCCCAAGAATGATGCCTGCTGATGTTGAAGCAATGCTTATGAAGGTGCTTTCACCTCGTGACAGACAAGACCTTCTTACAAACTTAGAACTTGATATTTCTTATTCAGTTCCAAGATGTGCTCGTTTCAGAGGTAATATTATTGTTCAGCGCGGTACTCTTGCAGCAGTTTTCAGAGCAATTCCATTTGAAATTCCTGCTCTTGAAACATTAGGTTTACCGGCTGACGTAAGAAGACTTTGTACATTACCAAGAGGACTTATTCTTGTTACAGGTCCTACAGGTAGTGGTAAATCAACTACTCTTGCAGCTATGATCAACTATATGAATACTAATTTTGAGTATAATATGGTTACTATTGAAGACCCGATTGAATTCTTACACTCACATAAAAAATCAATCGTTCGTCAGCGTGAATTAGGCAGTGATACTTTAAGCTTTAACAATGCTTTAAGAACTGTTCTTCGTCACGACCCTGACGTTATTATGATAGGTGAGATGCGTGACCCTGAAAGTATTGCTATCGCTCTTACAGCGGCTGAAACAGGTCACTTGGTGCTTTCTACCTTACATACACAGACAGCACCTCTTACAATTGCACGTATTATTGACTCATTCCCATCTTCACAACAGAATCAGGTTCGTAATCAGCTTTCAAATACACTTAAAGCAGTTATTTCGCAACAGCTTTTACCTCGTTTAGGCGGTGGTCGTGTTGCTGCTATTGAGTATATGATTGATACTCCTGCTATCAAGAGTATGATTCGTGAAGGTAAAGACCATCAGCTTTATAGTACAATGCAGACTGCTCAGAAAGAGGGTATGCAGACTATGGACCAATCACTTTTAAAGCTTATGAGAGAACAAAGAATTTCAAGAGAAAGTGTTCTTGAAAACTGCATAGAGCGTGCAGATATTCTTCGTCAGATGCAGGCTTATTGATATAATTCAGATTATTAAAATTTTTATCGGGAGGGACACTCTTGGAATTTACTTACGAAGCCTTAAATAAACAAGGTCAACCTGTAACAGGTAAGGTTAACGCTGAAAACCAATCAGAAGCAACTGAAAGACTTCGTGAAGCAGGCGTTATAGTTACAAAAATTGAACAAGTAAGAACAGGCGCAAAGAAAAAGAAGGGTAAAAAGGTTCCTCTTGCAGATATGTCAATGTTCAGCCGTCAGTTAGCGGCTATGCTTGATGCGGGTATTCCTGTTACTCAGGCACTTTCAACACTCGCTGGGCAGACAACTCACCAGACATTAGCAACCTCTGTAAGAACAATCGCAGAAGAGGTTGAGGGTGGTGCTGCACTTTCAGATGCGTTTGCAAATCAGAGGCCGGTTTTTTCAGATTTGTATTGTTCAATGGTTGCAGCAGGTGAAATCGGTGGTATGCTCGACAAAACCTTGCTTGCTATGTCAAACCAGTTACATAAAGATAAGCAGCTTAAGGATGCTATCAAATCTGCTACATCTTATCCGAAAATGGTTGGTGGTATGGCAATTGTTATCTGTATTGTTATGATTATCTTTATGGTGCCTACCTTTAAAGAAATGACTGCTACTGCAGAAGAAATTAACCCGGTTACTCAGTTTATTTACAATCTCTCTGACTCGCTCAGAGCATATTGGTATATTTATATTGTAGCTGTTGTAGCAATTATATTTATTGGTAGAGCAGTTATAAAATCTCCACCAGTACAGAGTTTCTGGGAAAATCATAAAATGAAATTCCCACTTATAGGTGAGCTTTTAACAAAGACAATTCTTGCTCGTTTCTGCCGTATTTTCGCAACACTTCTTGCAGGCGGTGTTACAGCAGTTAAAGCACTTGATACTGCAGGGCCTACTTCAGGCTCAAAGCTTGTTGCAAACGCAGTCGTCAATGCTATTGAACAAATTGAAAATGGTCGAACAATCCACGAATCGCTGGATGAATCCGGACTATTCCCGCCAATGCTTGTCAGTATGATAGCAATTGGTGAAGAGGCAGGTACATTGCCTACAATGCTTGATAAGGTTGCAGAATTCTACGAAGAAGATGTTACTGCACTTTCTAAAAACTTAGGTACAACACTTGAACCTTTGATGATGTTGTTACTTGGTCTTGTTGTAGGTTTCCTTCTTATTGCACTTTATCTTCCTGTTTTCCAGGCAGCGACTGCGACACCTGCATAATAATTCGCAAAAAAATTCATAGGGAGTTAGACAAATGACAAAAGTAAACAGCGCAATCGGAATTGAATATAATTCTCACGAGATTAAAGCGGTAGAGTTACTCAGAAAACCAGATGGTACTTTAGAAGCAACTGCTTTTGGTAAAGAGATAATTCCCGCAGGTGTTATGAATGAGGGCATGATTGCTGATACGGAAGCATTCACAACAGTATTAAACGAGCTTTTTAAATCAGGTAACTTTACACAGGATGCACCTGTTGTAGTTGGTGTAAATAACGAAAATGTCATTTTGCGTTATGCTACATTCCCGAAAGTTCCTGACGACAAATTAAGAAATGTTATTACAATGCAGGCAGGCGACTTTATTCCTGTTCCTGTTGCAGAATTAGGTCTTGATTTTGTTGTTATCAACGAGACAGTTGATGATGATGACCAACCAATTATAAATGTTCTTTTAATTGGTGCAAGAACACAGATGCTTGAAAATCTTGTTGGTTGCTTTAATGATTCACCTTTTGATGTTATGGATATAGACAGTTCATTCTTAGCTTGGATTCGTGCAACAATAGAAGAAGCTGTTCCGGATGAAATATACGGTTTCCTTAATTTGACAGACGATGTTCTTAACTTCGTTGTTATTGTTGAAGATGATATAAAAATGGTTCGTTCAATCGGTATTCCTGACCGTGCAGCGTTAGATGTAAGAAAAGTATTTGAAAATGCTGGAGAATTAACCGAAGAAGAAATTATGACTGTTACAGATTTTATGTATCAGGAGCTTTCATCGTCAATCAGTTATTTCCAGATGCAGTATGGTTACCAGATAAATAAAATCATATTTTCTGCTTCATCAGAGGCTCAGAGTAAGCTTCTTGAAACACTTAGCGAGAAATCTTATGTTCCGGTTACTTTACCGAACCTTTACAATAATTATATGACAAATGACTTTAACCCAACAGGTTTTACGGGTTGTATCAGTCTTGCAAAAGTCGCATTGGAGGGTTAAACGTGAAATATAGAGTTAGTTTGCTTCCTGAAAGCAGAAAAAAACAAATCAATGCGAGAAATACGATTGCTAAAATCAGAGCTGTATCACTTTCAGTTTTAGCAGTGCTTGTAGCATTTGCAGTAGTTGTAGTAATTGTTGGTCTTTATGCTAACAGTCAACTTAAAGAAGTTAAAAAGCTTGACCAACAATGTATAACAGAAATTGAAAAACTCTCATCTTACAGAGATATTCACGCAGCTTTACAGGAAAGAATAAACCTGTTTGATAAAATTCAGGTAAAAGAACCTGCTCTTTACAATTTTATCTACGATTGGAGCAAAATTGACCATCCTGGTGTCAGTGTAGAAAAGATTGATTGTATCAATTGGAAAACAGACCGTTTATGTACAATAACAGGTTCTTGTAATTCTCGTTCAGAGTATTTAGCTTACGAAGAATCACTCAGAAAAATTGAGGGTGTTACTTCTGTAAGTTGTGTTGGTTATCAGACAAATGTTGGTGCTGGTGAAGGCTCGGTAGCAACATTTACAATAAGTATTGCAGTAAGTGGTGGTACACCTGTTGTAGAAGCAACTACTGCTGTGGCAACAACAGAAGCAACTACTGCAGCACAGTAAGGAGGGCGACGCACATTGAATAAGAACTTAAATGAAATTTCATTCAGCGAATTAAAAGAGTCGCCTTACTTTATATTGACTTGTTATGTACTTGTAATTCTTCTTGTTGTGGGCGGTATAGGATTCGGTATTTTTACAATCTTTAATACTAAAGCGGACCTTGTAGCTACCCGTGAATCTTATCAGTCTCATCTTCAGGAAATTGCAACTCTTGAAGAGTTAAGAGCACAGAGCCAGAAGGCTGAAGAACAGCTCAGTGTTTATAAAGAAGTTCTTCCTGATAGCTTGGGCGATGTTTATATTCTTTCAGAAAATGTTGATAAGTTATGCGAAAACTTCGGTCTTACAATTGTTGAGTTCCAGACTCCGGTTGAAGAATCTTCAGATACAAAAGAAACTGTTTTGAACTTGTCTGTTGAGGGTTCATTTACAAATATAGTTTTATTTATGCAATATCTATCAACATTACGCCAGATTCACAGAATAGATGCAGTTTCACTTTCTGCAGATGATAATTCACTTTATACTGCAAAAATGACAATTGTACATTTATCTCAGGATGGTGCAACAGGTATTGTACAACCAGTGCAATAACCGAAAAGCTCTTTTAATCGGAAAGTTAAAAGTCTTTTGAGTGGAAGTTTATTTCACTTGGCAAAGGAGAAAATAGTTTTGGCTGAAAATAATGTAGTAATCCCTGGTAGCATAGGCTACTTCTTGATAAAAGGGAATATAATCACAGAAGAACAACTTTTTCATGCTCTTGAATTACAATCACAGGAAAAAGGGCTTTTAGGTCAGATTCTTGTTGATTTGGGTTATTGTACAGAGGCAGATATTTCTCGAGCAATAGAGCAGAAAACAGGTTGTAAATATGTTTCAATCGAAGAGATTGGTGTTAACTTTGCAATAGCAAACTTAATTCCAATTGAATATAGTGTTAAAAAGGGTGTTTTGCCTCTCTACGAAGAAGATGGAAAGCTCTTTGTTGCGATGAAAAACCCTAACGATGTTGTTACAAGAGATAACTTGTCAGTTCTTGCTGGTATGGAAGTTGTGCCTGTTATTGTTACAGATACAGAGCTTGATGCAGCGATTGACTCTATTCTTAATAACATCAATGTTGATGAGTTTGAAGAAGATGAAACTCCAGACGAAGCACTCGAAACACTTGATAGTGATTTAGATGAAAAACCTGCGGTTCAGCTTGTTAATCAGGTTATTACAAACGCAGTTCGTTCAGGTGCATCTGATATTCACTTTGAGCCAATGGAAAAATCTTTGAGAGTACGTCTTCGTATAGATGGTGTTCTTCACGAGGTTATGACTCAACCTATAAAACTTCACGCATCAGTTGCTTCGCGTGTTAAGGTTATCGGTGGTATGGATATTGCCGAAAGAAGAATTCCACAGGACGGTCGTACAACTGTTAAGGTTGACGAAAGAACATTCGATATCCGTATTGCTGTGTTACCATCAGTTTACGGTGAAAAAATCGTTATGCGTCTTCTTGAGCGCGGTTCAAAATCTGTTCAACTTAAAGATATTAACTTCTCAAAAGACCAGGAAGCAAAGTTTTTGAATACAATTCACTTGCCTTATGGATTCTTGCTTGTTACAGGTCCTACTGGTAGTGGTAAATCTACAACTTTGTATGCTACACTTGCAGAAGTTAGTGATATTTCAAAACACGTTATTACACTTGAAGACCCTGTTGAAAGACGTATGGCTGGTCTTTGTCAGGTACAGATGAATGCAAGAGCGGGTATGACATTCGCAGCGGCTCTTCGTTCTGTACTCCGTGCCGACCCTGATATAGTGATGGTCGGTGAAATCCGTGACGGTGAAACTGCAAAAATCGCCGTTGAATCAGCTCTTACAGGTCACATGGTTTTCTCCACATTGCATACAAACGATGCTCCTGGTGCGGTTACCCGTCTTGATGAAATGGGTGTTGAGCCATTCCTTACAGCATCTTCACTTGTTGGTGTTTTAGCACAACGTCTTATCCGTGTGCTTTGTCCGCGTTGTAAAGAAGAGGTTGAAATTACTTATAAAGAACTTTTAGAAAGTATGCCAGACTTCCCACACGAAGGCAAAAAGCCAACTGATACAATTAAAATTCATAAGGCGAAGGGGTGTATTGCTTGTAACAATACAGGCTACAAAGGTCGTCAGGGTGTGTTTGAATTTTTACAAGTTACTAATGAAATGCGTGAACTTATTATTAAACGTGCAAGTTCTGCTGAAATCAAAGAGCTTGCTATAAAACAAGGTATGCACACACTCCGTCAGGAGGGTGTTGACAAAATCCTTGATGGTACAACATCTGTTGAAGAAGTTCTCCGTGTTCTTGTATAATTCATATTTTATTCATTTATATTGCTTATAGGGCAATATAATAATGTAAAAAAATGTTATTATAAAAGAGGGGAACGAACTGAATATGTTTGTTCCCCATTTTTGCCAATTTGACTTATATTTAGAAAGGATGGTTTGTAATGAAAATACTTAAAAAGCGTAACGGTATTGCTCTTGTTGCAGTTTTGACTATTATGCTTATTACTTCATTGTTCATTCCTGTAATGTTCAATTTAACAGATACATCTCTTGCTGTGGCAATTACAGGTACAGACCGTCAGCGTTCTTCATATTTAGCAAGAACTATTTGCGAAATGTCAGTTGCGGCTTTCAAAAAATTTGATAGTGAAGAATACACAAAAATTGACCCTAATGCAGTTGACGAAATAAGTGGTAAAAAATTAACTGAGTTATATACTGGACTTACTGCGGAAGAAAAAGCACATTATGACAAGCTTATTGCTGAATATAATAAATTAAAAAGTGGTGAAAAGGATAAAATTCTCACCGATACAGTTTATATGTACTCAACTACTAAAACCGGTACAGAATATGCAAAGGTTATTACAAGAAATGGTGTTGAAATTGAAAATAAAATTTCAAAGAAAACCTATGACGAGCTGTTAATAGCTTATGAAGATATGACAACCAAGGGCGAAGACCCGGGTTATGAGTTAAGAACTTACGACAATCGCACAATTGAGGAGCTTGTGTACGCAACTCAGGGTACTGATGAATATACAACATATTCAGGTGATTCTGCTTACACTTTAGTCGGTAGTGGTTATTGCGAAATCACCTATGACGACAGTGTTCATTATTATAAAACCATTAATTCAACCCAGAAGGTTGAAGAGGTTGATGAAGCAGAATATGAGCGGTTGCTTAATCAGCTTGAAACAAACCTGAAAAATAATATTGCTGTAGATTATTCAGTTTCAAAAAAAGAAAATAAGAACGTAAACTTTACATCTACAGCAACTGTAAAAAATATAACAATAAGAAGAAGCTGTGTGCTTGTGTTACAGACTTACCCGGGTGAAGAGGACTGGTTAACACTCGGTATAGAAAATATTGGAGGAACCGGCGGTAATCAGGTGTTCGTTGACCCGAAAAAAGCAAGCGCGAGAATACCGATTGAGTATGACCAGGCAGTAGATACCAGTTATGTAAAGCAGACCCTTTTGGTTTACTCTGCTGTTGGTAATATGCTTATTCAACCGGCAAAGCTTACTGATAAAAATACACCTTTGAAGGACGTTAATGGTAATAATATATTAGATGCAAACGGTAATATTGTTTACGACAAGGCTTCTACGGGTGTGAACAACTCAGAATTTGTTCTTGGTATTCAACCGGGTCTTAATACTACACCAAACAATGACCCATCTTATGAAATAATCGATGGTATGAACTACGAATCTTCAAAAGAGGTTTCGCAGATGAATAACTTCGTTGCGTTTACCTCCACAAATGCAATCCAGGTAGATATGCCTGTAAACTTGCTTGTTAATCCTTGTCGTGCTAACAGACTTGGTGACAATATTACAAAAAAGAATGGTTCACTTTACAAGGTTATGCTTTTTCAGGCACCGACAATTCAGTTCAACAGAAGTATAGACACAATGATGTCTTTCTATGTGCCTACAAATAATTCAGATGCAAGAAGAATGAGCTCAATTGTTTTAATGGCACCGGAGGATACACCATATAACTACTACAACGAAGACAGAAAAAAGGTAGTTAAAGCTGGTATGGTTTACTTTCAGGAGGACTGCTATTTATGGATTATTCCTTATGGTGAAGATGGTTCAGCATCTTCATGGGCAGGCTTCTTGTCAGAAACAGTTTATGAACGTGACTCTGACTTTACCAAAATTAAAATAGCAAATGCGGGTGACGTTTACCAGTTTAATGCAGATGTTATGGTAAATAATGAACGTGTAGGTGTTTCACTCACAGGCTATTACCTTGAAACAGAATATATTCCTAATATGGAAAAATATGAAGATGGTGAGTGGTGGCAAATCTGGTCAAATACCAAAACTGCAATTTTTGCGAACTATATGCAGGGTTCATTTGGCGGAAGAGATAACCCAACCTATGTTAAAGATGATTTTAAATACTTTGGTAATATGAAGCAAGACCCAATTGAAGTTCCTGAGGTTGATGATTATTTCACTATCTGGACAGACTGATAAAATTAATTCGGATTTCGTAATGAGAAATTTGGAATTTCAAAAACGCTATGCGTTTGATTGTAAATGAAAAAGTTTAACTCCTACATCGTAGGGGCAGACTTGTGGTCGCCCGTAGCTGTGGAGGTTGATTATATGTTTCATTTATACTTTTCTTAAAAAAATACTGTTGCAGATTCTGAAGCTCAGCATTCAGCACTCAACACTTAATTTAGCGGAAAGGACTGACAATTTATGAAAAGGCTATTTGAAGACAAACGCGGTATGACACTTACAGAATTACTTGTAGCACTCACGCTTCTTATGATTGTTATAGTTGGTACTACCCCTGTTATGCTCTCAGCTTACAGTAGCCTTTACACAGCGGGTGAAAAAACCCAGGACTCATATAATGCAAAGAGTGAAATTGAAGATACTCTTGCTACAAGAAACTCACTAAATGTGGTTGAAAATTTCAAGGTTAACTTTCAAGGACTTGGTGAGGTTGCGTCAATTAACGGTAAACGTGCAGTTTCATCACTTGAAAACTCGCTCGAAACCATATTTGCCGGTGGTAGAGCGCGCGTTGCAATAGTTTCTTCTAAGGTTATAAATGACGATAAAAAATCACACGATGTTATTCTTCAGACAACTAACGTTACATTTAAAAGTCCATTAGATATCTCTTACAACACACCTGACAGCGTAAAGGTTGGCGGTAAGGCGGTTGACGTGTCACTTTATTTACCAGATAAATCCAGTAATGCTCTTGCTTCTATTTATGCAGTAAGAGCAAATACCGCAGAAAAAGGTGTAGTTGTAACAAACGCAAACCCTGCGACAGGCAGAATTTATATTGATGTTAATGGCGTTGACTTTACAAACTCACCTGCAAAGATAGAAATAACTTACCTTGATGAAAATGATAAAGTCAAAAGAACATCCTGCTATCTTACAATTAAAACACCAACAATTATGGCGGTAGGTTCAACAACCTATGGCGATTACTACACAACAGCGGGTGTTGAAACCTTTAAAAATCCTGATGGTTCTACGTACGATAAGCTTTTTGTAGATGCAAGAAGAATGGATATTCAAGGTACAAAAGCGGGTTACACAAAACAAATTCCAGGAGGTACAGTGTTCAGGTCTGTAAACTGGATTACAGAGCAGACTGCAACAACAGGTGAATTTGTTGCAAGTTCTTACGAACCCAGTTATTATGTTTTAACAGGTACAAACGGCGCAATTTACAGAACGTATTCTTTTAAAGAATATAACACATCATTTGTAGGTAAAATCAATTTAAGTGTAAGTTCTGCCGATACCGCCGCATTTACTCAGAAATATCATCAGGTTATTTCACAGTCAGGTCAGGATGTTTTAGGTATAGCTGATTCAATCTACACACTTGACGATGCACAAAGTACAGTAGTTTACCCTGCAGTATGGGGTGGCGACTTTTCACATATTTATGGTTATTCAACTCATAGTACTGTAAATGGTTATCTTGGAACTGATAACTGGTATACAGAAGATGGTGATACCGGTAAAGGTCAACAAGGTTACTACAGTAACTTTGCTAATTTCGGTTACTACTACAATGGTTATGGTATGTCTTTCTCATATTATACACAGAACTCATTGAAAGCTTCGTATATTCTCACTGAAAGAGAAAACGCGTTAAGAGTTGGTGGGCTTTTAGGAGCTTCCGGTAGTTATGATGGTAAGTACAACAGAATATGGGAAAGATTAAATACATGGGATCCTGTGGCTAATGATTGGGAAAAACAAGAGATAAAGAAAAAAATCGACGCTATGACTGCTTATTATTACAAATCAAACTATAGTATGCCTACTTTATCAAGATGTACTATAGTTTCAGGTGATGGTGACATAAAAAACTATACTAATAAGGTTCCTAATGATTTACCAACTTATTTCATTGGCGGTACAGGAATAGGCAGACCTGATAATGGTTTTGCTCAGCTCAGAATAAAGGCTTCAACAACTATTTCTCCAAGTTTTGCTTATGACAGATGGGCAGAAGTTGATTCGGATGGTTTCGATGGTCAACTCAGTAGCGTTAAATTTGTTACTAATGCAAGTGTAAATAAACCACAAATAGCAGTTACGGATGCAGTTTATATTCCTGCAACTTCAACTACCCCTGGTGGTGTGTTCTATGTTGGTACAGTTGCTGCTTACACGCTGCTTTACCAGACCGATGCGTTCGGCGGTGGTGCAAACGATGCCGACAGAATATACAATAATGGCAGTGATAGTACTGGTTCTACAACTTCTTATTTTCTGGCAGGTAATGCAGATGGTGAAACAACGACTGTTGTAAAATGGTCGTCACCTATTAAAGGTATAGGCAATGCTGAGACACATACTTATAACAGGCAGTTGATGAGTACAGCATATGGTTCACCTTATACTGTAGCAGAAGCAAAAGCAGATGGTGTTTATTACTCTATGAATACTAATGAGTCACGCCAGTTTTTTATACCTCCTTCAACTGCGGCTACAAGGGGCGATAGTAGTTATAAGAAAGTTTTGTTTGATGATGTTAAGTTTACTATGGGCTTTGCTTCAAACAGAGAAATGGTTTACTCACAAATTGTTTACGGTAATGTAAAAAGAGGTAATTCAACAGTTTTAGAAGAAGCACAAAAATCTTTTGAACCATATTATTTCCTTTCGCATTACGATGATTCTGAACATGTGCCAAACCTTTATATGAATAATACAGTAGGTGGACAACAATTAGGTGATCGAGAGTCTGATCCGTGGATAGGTTCCGGTAGTGATGGTAATAACTCATCGGTTACTAATCCGACAACCGCTTATAAAAATGCTGTGGATAACGACTACTATAATGTATGGTTCCCCGGTGAAATGTATAATTTAACAAAAGTAGCAACAAAAGATGGTGTAACCGTTTCTGTAGGTTATGCAGTTTCAGGTTCTACTTATACATGGATTAATTCAAGTGATACAACGAACTCTTCTACAGCTTTAGGTAGTATTTATAATGATGGCGTTTTGGCAGCTATGGTTTCAGGTCAAGATTCTTCATTTACAAATCTTCTTTACTTTAAAGATGAGCAAAGTAGTTTTGATAAAACTTCACTTACAAATTATAATGCTGGTTATACGTCAACATTCCCTGAAGGGTATGGTACACATGGCCGCGACAGTGTTCAGTTCACTTGTGTAGATATTTCTATTGAATATACTAAGAGTGGTAACACTGAGAATGCTACCTACTACGCATATTATGCTGATAATAAAGGTAGATTATATAAATCTAAGGTTGCTACTAAATCAACTACTGTCGGTGGAGCAAGCAGCACACCACAGTTAGTAAGTCACATTGCAGACGAACCTTATGACGGAACAAGAGGGGCACCGTCTTATATGGAACAGATTTATGTAAATGGTAACCCTGTAGGTGATTACTTCTCAAAAATTACAACAGTAAGCTGTGAGGGTAACTACATTATTGTCGGCGGTCACTCAAAGGATAGTAACTTTAATCTTGTTATTGGTACAATTCAGCAGTCAGCTGACCAACTCAGTAACACAGTCACCTGGAAGCTTGTAAAAATAAGCGAAAAAGCAGCTTGCCAGCTTGAAGATGCCTTGATTCTTGACGGTTATGTTTACTTAGCAGGTGTTTCTGTTAAAAATCTGAGTCATCACAAAGGTTTTATTTACGCGATTTCACTTGAAGATATTAACAGAATCGAAAGCGGTGGATTTTTACCATTCAACCCTAATCTCTTTGTTGGTGACGACCAGTTGCAAGACAGAATTTATGCAATTGCTGGACATAAGTCATAATCCGGAATTGCGATTTCGATATGTCTGAAAGTTGTTTTAGCGAAGCCGGACCTCCTTTGAAAAGGAGGGGGACCGCGCGTAAGCGTGGTGGAGAATTGATAGTAAAATGTGCTTTAGCACAAGGATGAAAATTAATGAAAAACAATTATTTACCAAGAAATAATCAATTAACCGGTTTTGCTAAGACTATGCGAAAGAATCCAACAGACGAAGAAAAGAAAATCTGGTATAGCTTATTGAGATATGTAACCCCGAAATTTCATAGGCAAAAAATTATTGGGAACTATATTGTAGATTTTTATTGTCCCAAATTAAAACTTGTTATTGAAATTGATGGTGGACAACATAATTCAGAAGAATGTTTAATCTATGACGAAATTCGTACAGAATATATGAAAGACTTCGGATATGAAGTGATAAGAATTCCTAATTATGATATAATTCACGAATTTCAGAATGTTTCGATTTATATATTGGATTATTGCAAAAATAAGAGTAAAGAATTGGATTTGCAATTTTCTTACAACCAAAGCGAAAATTATTAATATTAAAGTGAGAATTACTTTTTGCCAATTTACCGCCTCACGCTTACGCGTGTTTTAATGTCAATTCTCCACCAAGCAGAGCTTGGTCCCCCTCCTTTTCAAAGGAGGTGTAGCTTCGCTCAAATTTACTTGCTTGTCATAGATTGAAATTTTAACATTCGTTTTAAAAAAATGAAAGGGGCTGAACATCTTGTTCAAATTTATGCTTAAACACAAAAGAGGATTTACTCTTGTTGAACTTATGATTGTTATTGCACTTTTAGGCTTTGGTGTTGTAGCCCTTGCAAATCTTTTCCAGAGTGCACTTCGTACCTTTAACAAAACAGAAGAACGTTATATTAAGCAAGAAGCGGTAAAAAGTGTTGCAGAATATCTTCAGCACACTATAAAAATTGGTGCGGCAACAAAGGCAGAAATTTATCCTGACTCAAGTGTCGTTCCGACAATTGCGGGTAGTGACAACTCTTATGCTTACATATATGTTGAAAAATCAGATATGGATGGCGATGGCAAGCTTGATGGTTATTATCTTTATTTATTAGAGCGTGGTCAGAAAAAGTCTGATGCTATTTGCCTTAACGCAGAGGTTCCGCTTTATATTACCTTTTCGGCTTATCGCGACTACGATTTTAATGGTGATGACGAAATACGCAATCAATGTGGTGTTAAAGTTAATATTGCCGCAGTTGACAACGATTTTGAATATAAACCAAATGAGGAATATACAGCGGAAAATACAGAGGCAGAAGAAATAGCCGACTATATTTTCTATAACAATGTTGTTTCATACCATTTCCCGAATATGGTAAATTCAGTTGAGCAAAAGCGAGTAAATTATACTGCGGGTGCACACGACTGGGCTAATACCTACGATGAAAGTGGTTTAATACCTGAAGGCTCTGTTGAATCAAAAGATATAGATGGTCAGGTTTTAAGAGTTATGGTTGATACTTCTATAAATGCTGATGGGGCAAACTCTGCGCTTTCTGTTTCAAGCTTCTGCTTTATTGCTACTGCTGGCTATGGTGAAGCAACAGGTGAGGTTGGTATTCTCTGCGATTTCAGAGACCAATGTTTAAAAACAAATCCATTAGGTAGAATGTTTGTAAAAGCATACTACACAATTTCACCACCTATCGCAGATTTCATAAGCGAGAGCGAATCACTCAAAGCAGTAACTCGTGTAGCACTCAAACCGCTTGTTGCATTTGCAGTATATGCACTCGAACCAGAGCTTCTTATAGAACAAATTCCATTTATTATAATGGGTGTAGGCTCGGTTGCGGGAATGGTTGTTGTGGGAGTACACACATATCGTAAAAGAAAAATAGAAGAATAATTTAAAAGCACTTTGCTTTGGCAAAGTGCTTTTATAGGTGAAATATATGGAATTATACGAAAATGAACAAAAACAAGAAACCGCGGTGCTCGTATCAGTTGACACCGGTGAATTTGATATTGATTCGTCGCTTTTAGAATTAACTGAACTTGCAAAAACTGCGGGTGCAGAGGTGATTGGTGAAATTACTCAACGAAGAGATGCACCTGATTCTGCAACATATATAGGTAAGGGCAAGTTAGAAGAGCTTTCAGATTTCTGTGAAATGAACGAGCCCGATTTAATTATTGTAGATGGTGAATTATCGCCATCTCAACAAAGAAATATTGAAAATATTACGGATGTAAGAGTAATTGACAGAACAACCTTAATACTCGACATTTTTGCAATGCGCGCTTTAAGTGGCGAAGGTAAATTACAAGTTGAATTAGCACAGCTTAAATACACTTTACCTCGTCTTTCCGGTAAAGGTGCGGCACTTTCTCGTCTTGGCGGTGGTATTGGTACACGTGGTCCCGGTGAAACTAAACTTGAAACAGATAAAAGACATATCAGAAGAAGAATTTCTGCTCTTGAAGCAAATTTAAGAGAGCTTGATGAGAGAAGAAGTCGTTACAGAGCGAGAAGAAAAAAAGAGGGTACTGTGACAGTTGCACTTGTGGGCTATACAAATGCAGGTAAATCTACTTTAATGAACAAATTGACCGATGCGGGAGTGCTTGCAGAAAACAAACTTTTTGCAACTCTTGACCCGACTGCAAGAGCTTTGACCTTACCCGACGGTAATACAGTTCTTTTAATTGATACGGTTGGCTTTATCCGTCGTTTACCACACAAATTAGTCGAAGCATTTAAATCAACACTTGATGAAGCTGTTGACGCAGATGTAATTCTTAATATATGTGACGCATCAAGTGACGAGTGTGCAGAGCATTACAGGGTTACAAACGAGCTTCTTTCGGAACTCGGTTGTCAAGATAAACCGATTATAACAGTTCTTAATAAAAGCGATATAGCATCGCCTGACAATATTCCGCTTGTCGGTGAAGCGGTAAGAATTTCTGCATTGAGCGGTAAAGGTACAGAAGAATTATTAGAAAAAATTGTAAAAGCCTTACCACCTACACGCAAAAGAGTAAAGCTGCTCTTGCCATTCAGTAAGGGTGGTGCAGCTGCAGAAATAAGAAAAACAGGTGTAATTCATAGTGAAGAATATACCGCAGATGGTCTTCTTTTAGATGCAACTGTTGAAATTTATGCTTTGGAAAAATATAAGGAATTTATTTTAGAGGAGTAAAATGAAAGTATTATTCCACGATAATGATGTAATAGTTTTAGTGAAGCCTGTTGGTGTGCCCAGTGAAGACACTAAAAATGGTGAAAAGGGTATTCTGACGAAAATAAATGAAGAGATTTATGAGGGGCAAGTTCATCTTTTGCACCGCCTTGACAGAAATGTAGGGGGTGTAATGGTTTTTGCCAAAAATAAAAAAAGTGCCGCTTGTATTTCAAAACAGATACAAGAAAACACTTTCAGGAAAACTTACCTTGCCATAGTAGATGGAATTATAGAAGAAAAGCAGGGTGTTTACAAAGATTTGCTTTTTAAAGATTCTGCTAAAAATCGCTCCTATGTTGTAAACAGAATGAGAAAAGGCGTAAAAGAAGCGTCTTTGGAGTATGTTGCTTTAAGCGAAACAGAAAATAAAACTCTTGTGAGGGTTACATTACATACAGGCAGAACCCACCAGATAAGAGTGCAGTTTTCATCACGAAAAACACCTCTTTGTGGCGATATAAAATATGGTAGTAAAGACAAGACAAGTGATATAGCTTTATTTTCACATTCAATAACTTTTTCTCATCCTACAACAAATGAGGTGTTGACTTTTACAGAAATTCCTACTAAAATAAACTATCCTTGGTCTTTATTTGGAAGTGATTTAAGTGAATGAAATATTAACACATTTCAGCGGTGTTATAGTGAATACTATTACTGTGCTTATAGGTAGTGGTGTTGGTCTTCTTTTAAAAAAGGGGATTCCCGAAAAACTGAATAAAGCAGTTATGACTGCTATTGGTCTTTGTACTATTGCAATTGGTGTTACCGGTATAATGAAAGGGCAAAATCAACTTGTAATGATTTTGTCTATGGTTTTTGGTACAATTGTCGGCACTCTTATAGATATTGATAAAAAACTTGAAGGTTTGGGCGAAAAGATAGCAAAGAAAAGTAAGAGTAAAGAAAATACTTTTTCTCAAGGCTTTGTAACAGCCTCACTTCTTTTTTGTGTTGGAGCTATGACGATTGTCGGCTCAATGAATGCGGGTATTTCTGGCGATAATCAGATGCTTTACACTAAATCCGTGTTAGATTTGATTTCATCAAGTATGTTAGCGGCATCTTTAGGCTTTGGCGTTATGTGCGCTTCAGGCTTCGTCTTAGTATTTCAAGGTGCGTTAGTTGCACTTTCAATGGTGCTTGGCTCATTCTTAAGTGATTTTGCAGTTGCTGAGCTTATATGCGCAGGCTCAGTTATGATTACCGCTTTAGGACTTAATCTTATAGGTGTAACAAAAATAAAAGTGGCAAATCTTTTGCCGGGGCTCATTTTTGTGCCACTTTTCTGTTCAGCATTTGAGCTTTTAGGAATTTAAAAAAAGAAAGTCAATCAAAGATTGACTTTCTTTTTTATTGCTTCAAAAGACTTGTCACTTATAACGTGCTCAATTCTGCAAGCATCTTCAGTAGCAGTTTCTTCATCTACACCCAAAGACACTAAAAATTTTGAAATTATTGTGTGGCGTTCAAAAAGCTTTTTGGCGGTTTCTTCACCGCTTTTTGTAAGAGTTAAATAACCTTCTTTACTTACATTTATTAAACCAGCACTTTTTAAAAGCCCGACAGCTCGTGAAACACTTGGCTTTGAGTATCCCATATATTCACAAACATCAATAGAACGGACCGAATCGCTCTTTTTGTTTAATACATAAATAGTTTCAAGGTACATTTCACCAGATTCTTTTAAAGCCATTGTTTCACCCCTTTTTGTAAGATTTATCTTTGTTAAGAATAACATATTCACTAAAAAAAATCAAGGAAATAAAAACACGATTTGAGCATTCTTACAAAATTGAAAAATGGCGCTTAAAATACGACAAAATTCTATTGACAAATATTTACAAAACTGATAAGATAATAGTAGTTAGCAAATGCTAACTACTATTTGAAATTACAAGTTAGCAAATGCTAACTTACAGAATATAAGAGAGGGTGTTTTTATGAATTTATTTACTGCTGAAGTAGGTAAAGAATATTTAGTTAAAGATATTCAGACTAATGATGATGAAATAGATTCATTTCTCTTTACTTTAGGTTGTTACAGTGGTGAGCCTATTACTGTAATTTCCAAGTTAAAAGGCGGCTTAATAGTCGCTATTAAAGATGGCAGATATAACATAGACAAACCTTTGGCAGAGGCAATTACTGTCTGAAATGTTAAAATTTTAAACAATGGTTAGCGGCTGCTAACCTGAACAGGAGAGAGTTTATGCGAATTGCTTTGGCGGGTAACCCGAATAGTGGTAAAACAACAATGTACAATGCACTTACAGGCGCTAATGAAAAAGTTGGTAACTGGGCAGGTGTTACAGTTGAAAAGAAAGAACATAATATAAAAAGAGGTTTTTACAGTGGTAGCGATGAGGTAATTATTGTTGACCTTCCGGGTGCTTACTCAATGTCACCGTTTACAAGCGAAGAATCTGTAACACGCGATTATATAATAAATGAGAAGCCTGATGCAATTATAAATATTGTTGATGCTACAAATTTAAGCCGCAGTCTTTTCTTTACCACTCAGCTTTTAGAACTCAATATTCCTGTTGTTGTAGCACTTAATAAAAGTGATTTGAATAAGAAAAAACAAAACAAAATCAATACTGAGCTTTTAAGCAAAAAATTAAATTGCTCTGTTATAGAAACAGTTTCAACATCTTCTGATGGTATCGAAAAAGTTGTTGAGATTGCAATTGGCAGTATTGGTAAAGGTCAGTTTGCTCCTTTCATACAAGATAATATTGACTTGTCAAACAAAAGTCAGGTTAAGGATGCAGACAAAAAGCGTTTTCAATTTGTGAAATCAATTGTTAAAGAAGTTGAAACGCGAAAATTCTTTACTAAAGATAGAAATTCACAAGATAAAATTGATGCAATAATAACTAATAAATGGGTAGGTCTTCCTATTTTTGCGGTTGTTATGTTTTTAGTTCTCTGGATTTCACAATATGGCCCTGGTGTGTGGATTGCAGATTTACTCGTTGGTTGGCTTGAAGCAGGTCAGGGAATGATTGGTGAACTTCTTGAAAATGCAAATCCATTACTTTCAGCGCTTTTAGTTGATGGTGTTATCGGTGGTGTTATTGCGGTTATCGGTTTCTTACCACTTGTTATGGTTATGTATTTCCTTATTGCATTACTTGAAGACTGTGGTTATATGGCTCGTGCGTCAGTAGTTTTAGACCCGATTTTCAAAAAAGTAGGTCTTTCAGGCAAATCAATTATTCCATTTGTAATTACAACTGGTTGTGCAGTTCCTGGTGTTATGGCTTGTAGAACTATCCATAATGAGCGTGAACGCAGAGCTACTGCCATGCTCGCACCATTTATGCCTTGCGGTGCAAAAATGCCAGTTATAGCACTTTTCTCAGGGGTGTTCTTCGGAGATGCTAAATGGGTTGGTCCTGTTATGTATTTTGTAGGAATTGTACTTATATTCTTTGGTGCATTACTCGTTAATAAAGTTGCAGGTTATAAAGTAAGAAAATCTTTCTTTATTATTGAACTTCCTGAATATAAATTACCAAGTATTTTAAGGGCCGTTAAATCAATGTGTAGTCGTGGATGGGCTTATGTTGTCAAAGCAGCAACAGTTATTCTTGTATGCAATACAGCAGTACAGCTTATGCAGACATTCACCTGGAAATTTCAGGTTGCTGAAACTGCTGATGCTTCAATATTAGCATCCATTGCTTCACCATTTGCCTATATTATTATTCCTGTTGTAGGGGTTGTTTCATGGCAATTAGCTGCTGCCGCTGTTACAGGCTTTATTGCAAAAGAAAATGTTGTTGGTACTCTCGCAGTTTGCTTTGGTATTACAAACTTTATAAATGTTGACGAACTCATTTTAGAAGGCGGTGCATCAGAGGTAGCAACAATTATGGGACTTACCGCACCTGCTGCTTTAGCATTTCTTATGTTTAATCTTTATACACCACCGTGCTTTGCGGCACTTGGTGCTATGAAAGCGGAAATGAAAAGCGCAAAATGGTTCTGGGGTGGCATCGCTTTACAATTAGGTACAGGCTTTACAGTTGGTTTCCTTGTTTACCAGATTGGTACACTTATAACAACTGGTTCTCTTGGCGCAGGTTTCTTAGGTGGCTTAATCGCAGTTTTAGCATTTGTTGCAATTCTTATGATACTGATAATCAAAAATAACAAGAAAACAGAAACGGTCGGAACAGTAAGAGAAATGATTAAAAAATAATTCTGGAGTTTATATGGAAAATATAGTAATAATAGCATTACTCGTCGTAATTTTAGGTTTTGCTATAAGATATATTGTAAAAGCTAAAAAGAATGGTGAAAAATGCATCGGTTGTCCGAATGCAAAAACTTGCAATTCTTGTAATTGTAATAAAAATGGATAAAACAAAAAACAGACTGTGAACGCAGTCTGTTTTAATTTTTATCCTATATTCAGCAAATCAGAGGGGGCATTTAATAAATATGTCGCACCTGCTTCAGTTAATTCTTCGACTTCACCTAACCCGAAAAGTGCACCAGCAGATTCTAAATTAGTTGCCTTTGCGCCATCAATGTCATAAAATCTGTCACCAATCATAAGGCATTGTTCTTTCGGTGGATTACCGAAATGGTCTAAAACATTATTTATTAAATCCTCTTTGCTCGAATGTGTTTTGTCAAAGCTTTCGGCAGAAACATAATCGTAATAATCAAAAATACCAAGATGCTTTGAAATTTCATCGACAAATTGCTTTGGCTTTGAAGAGGCAATTGCAATTCGTTTACCCTTTTCTTTTAAAGCTTTGAGCATTTCAGGTACACCGTCATAAACGGTTGATTCGGCACAGCCCTTTACTTTGTAACGCTCTCTGTATTTTGCAACGAGCCAGTTTGAGTCTTCATCATTCACACCATAAATATGCTTGAATGAATGAAAAAGTGGAGGACCGATAAAGTAACGAAGCTTCTCCCGGTCATTTTCTTCAATGCCAAATTCTTTTAAAGCATAAATAATAGAATTGTAAATGCCTTCGCTTGAGTCAACTAATGTACCATCGAAGTCAAAAATATAATACTCATATTCTTTCATTTTTATCACCATTTATTATTTTACTTGTATTTCATTTAAAAGTAAAGAGTATTTATAAATTTTAATCTTTTATTGAAAAAGAGAGATATTTGTAGTATTATATAAGGTATCTATTTTTTGATTGGAGTAATGAAAATGTCTTGTGAATTAAAATCAAAAATCAAATCAATTGTTGAAAAATATAGCAATCCGTCTGAAAGTCTTATTGCTGTCTTGCAGGAGGTTCAGGCGCTTGTCGGATATATTTCGGAAGAAAGTGTAAAATGTATTACAGAAATAACTGGTATTGCGAGCAGTAGAATTTTAGGTGTTGCATCATTTTACGCAGGCTTCCGCCTTAAACCTATTGGTAAATACAGAATTATGGTGTGTATGGGTACTGCGTGTCACGTTAATGGTGGCGAAAGAGTTGCCGACACATTAAGAAGAGTGTTAGGAATTGAAGCAGGCGATATTACAGAAGACGGACTTTTCTCGTGGGAAGAGGTTGCGTGTCTTGGTTGTTGTAGCATTTCACCTGCAATGATGATAAATGACACTGCCTACGGTAAATTGACAAGTGAAAAGGTTGTAGAAATATTAGAGTCTATAAAAGAACAGGAGGCACAGAAATGAGATTTTTATTAGGTTATGGCTCATGCGGTATCGCTTCCGGTGCAGATTTTGTTCTTGAAGGACTTAACGAGGTATTAAAAAGTACAGAGTATTCAGTTGAAAAAGTCGGTTGCAACGGTCTTTGTTTTGCAGAGCCCATTGTTGAAATTATTGACGATAATGGCAATAGCACACTTTACGGAAGACTCGATAAAGAAAGTGCAAAAGTACTTGCGGAGGGTGTTTTAAAAGGTGAAATGCCAGAGGGTAATAAGTTCACCGATGCAGAGCTTAATTTCCTTAACAGCCAGAAAAGAATTGTTCTTTCCGGTTGTGGTAAGGTAAACCCTGAAAGTATTGACTCATACATATCAATGGGTGGTTACAATGCATTCAGAAAAGCATTGGAAATGGGTTCGGATAAAATTATTGAAGAAATTAAAGCTTCAGGGCTTCGTGGTCGTGGTGGCGCAGGCTTCCCGACACATTTTAAATGGCAATCTGCAAAAAATTCACAATCAGATGAAAAATATGTTGTTTGTAATGCAGATGAGGGTGACCCAGGTGCATTTATGGACAGAGCAGTTTTAGAAGGTGACCCGCACAGAGTACTTGAGGGTATGATGATTGCAGGTATTGCTATTGGTGCAAAGATGGGTATTATATATGTTCGTGCAGAATATCCGTTAGCAGTTAAAAGATTGCAATTAGCAATAAATGAATTAAGAGAAAAGAAGCTTTTGGGAAAAAATATTTTAAACAGTGGTTTCGACTTCGATTTTTCAATTATGATGGGTGCGGGTGCATTTGTTTGTGGTGAAGAAACAGCACTTTTGGCATCTCTCGGCGGTAACAGAGGTATGCCTGTTACAAAACCACCATTCCCTGCACAAAAAGGCTTCAGAAAGCAACCAACCAATATAAATAATGTTGAAACATTTGCGAATGTTTCGTGGATTATTGAAAATGGCGGTAGTTCATTTGCAGAGATGGGTACAGAAAACAGTAAAGGTACCAAAGTTTTTGCTTTAGCAGGTAGAGTAAAACGCGGTGGACTTGTTGAAGTGCCAATGGGTATCACTATTGAAAAAATTGTATTTGACATCTGTGGAGGCATTATTGATGATGCCGATGTAAAAGCAGTACAGATGGGTGGACCTTCCGGTGGTTGTATTCCAAAGGATATGCTCTCTACACCAATTGACTATGAAAGCATAGCAAAAACAGGTGCTATTATGGGCTCTGGCGGTATGGTTGTTATGGACGAAAATACCTGTATGGTCGATATGGCAAAATTTTTTATGGATTTCACAAGTAAAGAAAGCTGTGGTAAATGTGTGCCTTGCAGAATCGGTACTACCCGTATGCTTGAAATATTGGAAAGAATAGTTGACGGTAAAGGTACTGAAGGCGATATAGATACTCTTATGGAATTAGCAGAGAGTATCAAAACAGGTGCACTTTGTGGTCTTGGTAACTCTGCGCCAAACCCTGTACTTACTACTATCAAGTATTTTAAAGATGAGTATTTAGCACATATAAATGAGAAAAAGTGCCCTGCAAAAAAATGTACATCACTTATAAGCTATACAATTGACGAAGAACTTTGTAAGGGTTGTTCGCTTTGTAGCAGAAAATGTCCTAATAATGCAATAAGTGGTGAAATCAAAAAGCCATTCAGTATAAACAGTGAATTATGCATCCGTTGCGGTCAGTGTATTGCGACTTGTAAATTCGGTGCAATCAAAATAGAAAGTGGGGTAAAATAATGAGTATTGTTAATATTTTTATTAATGGTAAAGAGTGTAAAGCAGATACAGAAAAAACTCTTTTGGATAATATACTTGATAACGGAATAAATTTACCTCACCTTTGTCATAACAAGGAAGTAGAAAGTTATGGTGGTTGTGGTCTTTGTCTTGTAATGGTTGAGGGTATAAACAAGCCACTCCGTGCTTGTTCTACTACTGTTAATGAGGGTATGAGGGTTACTACAAGCACACCTGCTTTAGAAAAAAGCAGAAAGGTTTCACTTTCTTTAATTCTTTCTGACCATAGCGGTGACTGTAAAGCACCTTGCTTTAAAGCATGTCCTACTCATCAGGACATTCAGGCTTATGTTGGACTTATTGCAAATGGTGAAACAGAAGAAGCAATTAAAATAATAAAAAAAGACAACCCGCTTCCGCGTTCAATAGGCAGAGTGTGTCCGCACCCTTGTGAAGAGGCTTGTAGAAGAAATCACCTTGAGGGCGCAGTTTCTATATGCTCACTCAAACGCTTTGCGGGTGATGAATATAGTGATTATATTCCTGAGTGTGCAGAAAAAAATGGTAAAAAAGTAGCAGTAATTGGCGGTGGACCTGCAGGTCTTTCTTGTGCTTATTTCTTGCTTTTAAAAGGGTATAGTGTAGATGTTTTTGAAGCAGAAGCAAAGGCTGGCGGTATGCTTCGTTATGGTATTCCTGCTTACAGACTTCCTAAAGATGTTTTAGATAAAGAAATCGAAAATATCAGTAAAATGGGTGCTCATTTTAATTATAATAAAAAACTGGGCAGAGATTTTACAATTGAAAGTTTAAAAGCAGAGTATGACGCAGTATTTGTTGCAACGGGTGCCTGGAAAAGTAGCTCGCTTCGTTGTGATGGTGATAACGCTTTGGGTGTTATCGGCGGTATAGATATGCTCTACAAAGTTGCAAATGGCGAAAAAATTGACTTAGGCAAAAATGTTGCAGTAGTCGGCGGTGGTAATACTGCAATTGACGCAGTAAGAACTGCAGTTCGTCTTGGTGCAGAAAATGTTACTCTTATTTACAGAAGAACCGAAAGCGAGATGCCTGCAGAAAAAGACGAAATTAAAGATGCAAAAGAAGAAGGCGTTAATTTTAAATTCCTTGTTGCACCACTTAATGTTGTAACAGAAAACGGTAAAGTCAAAGGTATAAATCTTCAGAAAATGGAACTCGGTGAGCCTGACAGCAGTGGCAGAAGAAGTCCGGTTGCAATAGATGGTGAAACAGAAATTCTTTATTGCGATACTATTATTTCTGCAATCGGTCAGCAAGTAGTATCAGATGATGTCAAAGAACTTGAACTCACTAAAAAAGGTACAGTTTCAGCAGATGAAAAATCGTTTGAAACATCAATTGACGGTGTTTTCGCCGCAGGTGACGTTATAAACAAAGGGCCTGATATTGCAGTAAGAGCAATTGCGGGTGGTAAAAATGCCGCAAGAAGTATAGATTGTTACCTTAACGGAATTGTCCTGACACCTGAATTACCACAATATGCAGAAAATAAAGAGTTTGATGCGGATGTATTATGTGGTACAGAAAAAGTTGACAGAGTTAAAGTAAGTCTTGAAAATGCAGATGTACGAAAAAATAACTTTAAGGAAGTTGCATCTGTTTTAACAAAAGAAGAGGCAATAAAAGAGGCTTCACGTTGTCTTGAATGTGGTTGTGCTTCTGTTTACGATTGTCAGCTTCTCCCGTTAATGAGAGAGTATGACAGCTGGGAAATGAACATAACAGGCAAAACAAGACAATATAAAAAAGATAAGAGCCATCCTTTTATTGTCAGAGATAATAATAAATGTATTCTTTGCGGTCTTTGTGTAAGAGTTTGCAATGAAATTTCACACACCGAAAACCTCGGACTTTTCGGCAGAGGCTTTGGAACTATTCCAATGAGTGCGTTTGATTTGCCATTAAGCGAAAGTAAATGCGTTTCTTGTGGTGCTTGTGTAAATACTTGCCCGACAGGTGCTCTTACTTCACGCACACCTACTGCAAAAAATATTGTGTTACCATACCTCGAAAGAAAATATATTTGTAAGGGCTGTGAAAATGCCTGTGAATTTACAAGACGCACAATAAACAGCAAAACAGTCAAAATGATGCCTTGCGATTTAAGAAAATCGTGTTCGGTAGGTGTTTTTGGCTTAGTAGCAGTCGAAAATTCTACTGATGAAAGTTTAATTTCTTATGTGAAAGGTGACTTGAGAAACTTTAAAGGCGACAAAAATGCTTTAAATACACTCGAAAATATTGAAAAAATATTAAAATAATAATCTTTTGTGTAACGAAAAATTATACTACTTTTTGTATGATGTGACGAAAACACGAAAAAAACCACAATTTATGCGATTTTCGGGCACTCTCTGAATTTTAAACAAATTGAAAATAAAAATTATTTCGTTAAATTTCTATTGACATTCACTACCAAAATGTAATATAATAGTCCAAGAATTATAGGTGTCTAACTATGCCTTTTTGGATTTTTAGACTTTTAGTGTATTAAAGAATTATGTAAAGGAAGATTTTGAATGAAGAAAGTTCTCGCAGTCCTTCTTGCGGTAATGATAGTTGCAGGAATTATGCCAACTGCTTTTGCAGTAGCAACTCCAGGTCTTGCTACACGCGTAATTGAAGGCTCTTATGACGAAGCGGCGTTAGAAGTAACATCAGTAACAACTGATACTTTTACAGTGGTTGTTAAATCACCTGCAATAACAAAGCTTGTTGGTCTTAATATGTTTGTTGACTTTGATACTGAACAGCTCAAGGTTGTTAATGCTGGTCCTGTTGGTGTTGAAGATGCTGATGGTAACTTCGTTCCTAACTTCAGCGGTGAATGGGCTCACGGTCTTAAGTCAAATAAATACCAATATTCATTTGGTTTCATTTCAACAAGTGGTGTAACAAAGAAATCTGCTAAAGATTTAGTTTACATAACTTTCAAAATCATTGATTCAACACAACCTTCTACAACAATTAACCTTTACATTAACGAATTCCTTACAGAAGATGGTAACGATTCTAATGAGATTATAACAACAACTCTTGCAGAATCACAAATTATTACATTAAATCTTCCAGAGCCAATTACAACAGACCCAAATGCTGAGGAGACAACAGAAACTCCTGCAGATGCAGAAAGCACAAATGCTCTTATCAAGATTATCAGAGATTTACTTTCAGGTAACGGTGTTACTTTTGAAGATTATGCAGATGCAATTTTAAATCTTGTTGGTAATGCAGAAATTACTGATATGATTGAGCAGCTTGTTGATGGTGCATTCAGCATCAGCGATGCATTCCTTGAAATTCTTAAAGGTTTAGGTCTTGACTTCGATTCATTTGAAGATATTCTTAATGCTATCATCGACTTCTTTATGGGTCTTTTCGGTGGCGAAGATGATACAACAGCTCAGGCTACAACCAATGCCGCTAACGCAACAACTTCAGCAGGTTCATCAAGTGGCTCTGAAGGTACAGGCGATGCAGGTATTGCTCTCGCAGCAACAGTTTGTGTAGCAGCTGCAGCAACATTTGTATTGACTCGTAAAAAGAAAGAAGACTAAATCTTCTGATTTAATTGTAAACTAAACCACTACCAATTCGGTAGTGGTTTTTTGTTGCTTAGTAATAACCTTTATTTTTCAAAATCAACTCGATTTTACCGCTTGAATAAAAAAATCAACCATTCACTTAAAATTTTACACATAAAGCTTTTTTTGTGTTATAACATAAATGAAAGGAGTTGATTATGTGAAGTTTCAATTGATAATTGATGAAGAAGGTGAGGAACTGATAACAGCAAGAGTGAAAAAACAAAATGAGCTGACAGATAAAATAGAAACGCTTGTAAAAGAATATGTTGGAGAAAGTAAAATAGTAGGCTTCACCGAAGACGAAGCAATCATTTTAGAATTGCAGAAAATTGAGTGCGTTACAGTTATTGATAATAAAACCTGGGCAATAACTGAAAATGGAAACTACTTAATAAAAAATCGTCTTTACGAGGTAGAAGAAAAACTACCATCTTCATTTATAAAAATAAACAAGTCATCAGTTGCGAATATCAATAAAATTAAAAAATTTATATCAACCTATAGTGGTGCGGTGAACATTCAGTTTAAGTCGGGTTACACCGATTATATTTCAAGAAGATGCTTATCGCTTGTAAAAAGGAGTGTGTTAAAATGAAAAAATACGTAATAGAATTTTTAAAACGAGGAATGTCATTTTGCTTTGGTGGTCCGCTTGTAATGGCAATAGTATATTTTGTTTTAGGTGTATTTGGTGAATTACAGACACTTACTGTAAATGAAGTGGTTTTAGGAATATTTTCATCAACTCTTTTAGCGTTTATTGTCGCAGGAATTACTGTTATTTATACCATTGATAAACTTTCGCCATTTTCTGCAGCACTTATTCACGGAGTTGTGCTTTACCTTGATTATATTCTACTTTACCTTTTCAACGGATGGCTTCAATCATCACTTAAACCAATAATGATATTCACTGTTTGCTTTATTCTTGGTTACTTAATAATCTGGGCGATTGTTTTTGTGGCAACACGAAAATGTACAAAAAAGTTAAATGAAAGTTTGAATTAGGATATAGAATTACACCCTACAGATAATTTTAAAAATTTTCTGTAGGGTGTAAAAAATTATAAAGATATAAATTTGAATTTTACATCTGCATAATGCTGTCTGTAGCTTTCTTTAAAACCACATTTTTCTGCAACGTTTTCTGAATATTTTGAAATTGCAGTTCCGTAATGTGGAATAAAATTGTTTTCATAACAATACTTCGCAAAATAACTTGTAAGGTATGCACCATAATTTTTACCACGATATTTTTCGCTGACAAATACATTTGCTATATCATAAATGTTTTTATATGAGTTATTTGCCATTAAGTAGCCACAAAACTCATCGTTTTCTTTTATTACAAAGAGTTTGTCGGTTTCATTTTTGTATTTGATTAAAGATTCAAGACCATCCCAGTTTTCGTCATCACAATCAGAATATTTTGAAAAATCAGTTTCAGTTTGAATTGACACATTTTGCGGGATATCAAATTCTGTTAAATCATTCTTTGAGAAGTGTGCAAATATGCCAAAATCTGCGTAATAAGTTTTTTGTAATTTAAAATATTTTTTAAAAATTGTAGAGTTAAAGAAATTAATGTTATTAGCACCAATTCGTAATTTTTTATATTTTTTTGCAACCCTTTTAATGTGCGAAAAAATATCAGAGATAAGAATTTCAGCGCTTGTTTTAACTTCAATAATCAATTCATCAAATATATTTTCTGTTAAAACAACATAATCATCACTTGGAGTACCATCTGTAGTGTAAATTTCAACAGATTTAATTGCATAACCATCTTTACCACTATTTACAATGTTATCGCACAAATAGAAGTTTTTAATAATATCTTTTTCTAAAAACTCTAAAAAAGAATTGTTATCTACCTTTTTCATTTCTTCTCCTTTAACTAATTTCTTGTTCCTGATTCCTATTTCCTAACCTTACCTGTGTGCTTCGGGAAAAGTATCTTCTTTATCCTCGGAACTAAAAAGTCAATCCACGCGTGGAAGTAAGCACCTTTTAATACATTCTTTAATGTATCACCTAAAATTCTTGCTTTCTTTTCAAGACCTGGGTAAACATCAGGGTACATAGCAATTTTGTCACCATCAAATTTGAATGTTAAAATTCTTTTTGCAACCGCAGAAAGTGCTCTTATTGTAATTGTAAGAGTTTTTTCATCTTCCCAGTGTGCGTCCGAAATAACTTTATAAGTAAGACCACTTAAATAAATTTCGCCATTAAGCGGTGTGCCGTTCATACCAACAGGAATGGTATTTTTTTCACCACCATCTTCAGACCAACTGAAATGAAAACCATATTCATTGAATTTGAAAGAAATGTCTGTCATATTACCGCCAGGATTAGGGAGGTAGTAAACAACAGGCATAGGTAATGCGCTTACAGGAAGGTGAGCCGCTTTGTTTACAAAAATCGGTTTTCTTAAAGAATAAACTTTACCTTCAATTTCTTTTTCTAAAGCACTCCTTTCTGTAACAACAGGTGGCACTTCAGGAGCTAATTCGCATTTAACAGAATCTTCTGTGTCAGTTTCTTCAACGAAGGCATCTTTAATATATTTCCAAATAATATCAAGTGTCTGTTGAAGATTTGAGTTTGTGCTTGTTGTAATTACACAAGCATCATAATCGGGTATTGCAATTGCGTATTGTGAATAAAGACCTTCGCAACGGTAGGTGTTTTCCATTCCGGCACAACGCCAGAATCCGTAACCATAACCAGCTTTGCAATCGGGTTTTGCTTGTGAACCTGAGTTATCGTTCTGGTAACTTGTAGCTTCTTTTGTCCACCATTCAGGAATTACCTGTTCGCCATTATATTTACCGCCATTCATATAACAGAGAATGAGCTTTGCAATATCTTCTGTTTTTAAGAAAAGTCCCCATCCACCTGATTCAATTCCTTGCGGAGATTTTTCCCATACTGGTACATCAATACCGAGTGGATTGAAAAGGCGGGGAGTAAGGTACTCTGTAACAGACATTTTTGCAACTCTCGTAATAGCAGCAGCTGCAACGTGGAAATTATCATTTATATAACGCCAGTCTGTACCAGGCTCAAATGCCCATTTGGAACTTAAAAAGAGTCTTATCCAATCAGGGTCGCTTCTTCCCTTTACACCCGCTGCTTTACCGCTCGTCATAGAAACAAGGTGGTCAATTGTAAGCTTTTCTAAATATTTATCTTGCCTTTTTGGTTTGTAGTCAGGAAATATATCAAGAAATTTAGTTTCTTTTGTTAAAAGACCTTCATCTAAAGCGAAACCGTAAGCAGTCGCTAAAAAACTTTTACTTACAGAGTAAACCATGTGTGGGTCACTTGCTTTAAGCGGAGCCTGATATGTTTCGACCGCAACTTTGCCATGGCGGAGAATCATAAGACTGTGAAGTTCACATTCTTCTTTTTCCATTTCTTCGAGCATATCGCTTATTACCTTTGAAGAAATACCAACTACTTCAGGATTTTTTACTCTTTCTAAATCTTTGTTTAATATTGCTTCCAAATATTTCAACACCTTTTTAAAATGGGCACCGAGTTTACTCGATGCCCCTCTTATAATTCTTTAATGAAGATTATTCAAAATCTTTGTAGTCTTTAACGTGCTTTGCTTCAGCTTCGTCATAAATACTGATACTTCTGAGTCTGAAGTTAATAAAGCCGTGTTCTTTTTCCATTCTGTCAGCAGTTTCTTTCCATTTAGCAGAAACATCAACGATTTTGTTGAATAAATCTTCAACTGGTTCTGGACAGCTAAGGTCAGTAGATTTAGCACCTGAAACTTCAACCATTCTCTTGAGAGCACCAGGCTGGTCCATAACAGGACAAGGACGAAGCATATTTGAACTGAATGGCTGACGCTCTCTGTAAGCCATAAAGATAGGGCTCTGAAGTGCATCAATAAGAGTTGCTTCTTTAATATTTACATTTGAGTAGTGAGCGAAAACACAAGGTTCACAGTCACCGTTTGCACTGATGTGGAAATATTGTTTACCACCAGCAACGCAACCACCAACATATTCACCATCATTGAAGAAGTCGATTGTGAAAATTGGTTTCTGTGCGCCTTTCTGGAAACGCCATTTTCTGATTTGGTTGTACATAAGCTCACGTTGTTCTGCTGTAGCCATAAGCTCGTTTGTAGCATCAGCACCAACTGGAACGAATGTGAAATACCAAGCGAAAATAACACCTAAATCAATAAGGAAGTCTGCGTATTCATCAGATGCAATAACATCTGCGTTAGCCTTTGTGTAGCAAAGAGAAGCACCGAATGGAATACCGCGTGCTTTGAGCTTTTCCATAGCAGAAATAACCTTCTGGTATGTACCTTTACCACGACGTGCGTCAGTTGTTTCTTCATTACCCTCAATAGAAATTGTGAGTAATAAGTTACCAACGCGTTTAACATCATCAGCAAATGCATCGTCAACTAATGTACCGTTTGTGAACGAAATGAAAAGACATTCCGGATTTTCTTCACAGATTCTTATAAGGTCCTTCTTTCTCATAAGTGGCTCGCCACCTGTGTAGAGATAAACGAAAGTACCGATTTCTTTACCTTGTTTAATGATGCGTGTAATATCGTCGTATGTAAGCTGACTTGCTTTTGAATAGTCTGCAGCCCAGCAGCCTGTACATTTTAAGTTACAAGCAGTAGTAGGGTCTAAAAGAATAGCCCAAGGAATGTTGCAGTCATATTTCTTTTGAGCTTCTTTTCTTAATTCGTAACCTCTTATAAATGCACTCATAAAAGGTGGTACGAGTTTTTCAATAATATCTGCGTCAACATATTCAATGATATGCTTAACGAAGTTTGCCCATTCGTGGTTAGGGTCAATCATACCTTCTCTGAGCTTTAAAAGTGCATTGTGGTAAAGGTCTTTACCCTCTGTAAGCTTAAGACCCTTGTCAATCAATTTGATTGAGTTTGTGTTAACATCTTCTTTAAGATATTTAACACCTTTTTTTACAGCTAATTTTATAGCAGTCTCTTTAATACCCATTTTTTTCATCCTTATCAATATACTTTTTTATATTTTCCGATTGCTCGGTATTTTAACTGTTTAATTAAAGTGGTAATTCCCAGATTTCAGTCTGTTCACCATCAAATACGGCATAACCGCTTAAAGAACCTTTTGCGCCTTCACCATAAACATGAAGAGGGATTGTGTATCTTGCGTAAGTGACGTAACCCTGAGGGTTAACTTTTATCATAATGCTTGAACCTAAATATTGAATTTCACCACTGGTAATAGTCATACCCATAAGGTCAATAGAAGAAACATTAAGGTAACCGACACCTTTTGAGTTGTGATGTGGAATTTTTACCTGGTCAACGTTTTCTTGCACAAGAGTGACTATATAAACTGAAAGGTTACCTTCCTGATATGCATTTGCAGTTTTAATACCATCTGCTGAAAGTGAAAACTGACCATTTTTAGGAAGAAGAATCTGAGTCTGTTCACCTTCATTTGTAATTGCTAAACCATTTGAAAAATTAAGTGTCTGGTCAGTAGGTTTAACAACTGCACCTACAAGAGCATTTGCAACTCTCTGACCGATTGCACCGCCTGTACATTCAGTAATATTTGCAGTAAAACTTTCAGAGTGATGAACAGCAAGATTACCTTTGTATGCTTTAGTATAGTTGATTGCCGCAGTCATTTTTGAAAGAATTTCGGTCTTTCCTAATGAAGAAAGTGAAGAATTGCCGTTACCGGCAGGGTTTTGTTGCTGGGTAACAGGTGTGCTCTGCCAACCACCATCAATTACAGATTGTGGTAAGGTTGTGTCGAGCGGAGCAATAACTGCAACATTTGTTGAAAGCTCGGTCTGCCCTGGTAAGGTTTCATAATTGTAAGAGGTGTTAGTGTTGTCAGTTTTTTTATCCTCTGCAGTTGTTTTAATGTAAGCTACTGCGACAACAGTTACACTTAAAAGTATAGCAAAAATAGAAACTGCCTGAACATATAAATCTTTTTGAGCAAGTTTCAATAATTTTTTTAACATTCTGTACCTCCTGATATAAAATCAGTGAAAACATTCCCGAAAAATACTCATAATATTTACGGAATAATACCGTTTGTTAAGATATTATTAAGATTTTTCGGTTAATTGTATCTAAAATGCAAACATATAGTTATGTTACTACATTTTTCGGGAAAATGCAAGTGAATTCAGTAATAAATTTTAGTTGTACTAAATTGAAATATATGGTAAAATGAATATGAGTATGGCTGATTTTTCAAAATATAAAAAAGGGGTGTTCTTTTTGGTAAATATTTTAGTTGTTGAAGATGATGTAAATCTCAATCAGATTGTATGTGCTCATCTTGAAAGAAACGGGTATTCTGCGACTGGTTGCTTCACAGCAGATGAAGCATATAATATCATGTACAACAGTCTTTATGATATGATTATTTCAGATATTATGCTGCCTAAAACTGATGGCTTTGCATTTCTCCAGAACGTAAGGAAAATAAACAAGAACATTCCCATAATTTTTATGACCGCAAAGGATGATTATGCATCTAAAGAAAAAGGCTTTAATTTGGGTGTTGATGATTATATGGTGAAACCTATTGATTTGGATGAATTAGTTTTAAGGATAGGCGCTATTTTACGCAGAGCAAATATTATTTCTGACAGAAAAATAACCGTTGGCTCATTAGTGCTTGATGCAGATGAAATGACTGCAACTGTAAATGGCGAGGCTATTTCTGTGACAGTAAGAGAATTCAATATTCTTTATAAGCTTCTGTCATACCCCAAAAAGACTTTTTCACGCTCACAGTTGCTTGACGAATTCTGGGGTGTTGATAGTAGCACAAGTCTTCGTTCAGTAGACGTTTACATTACTAAGTTAAGGGAAAAATTTGCTTGTTGTGAAGATTTTAAAATTGTAACAATTCACGGTCTTGGTTACAAGGCGGTATTAAAATGAGTGGTAATAAAAAGGTAAACAGAAGGAGTATTCAGAGAACTCCACCTGAAGATGTTTCATTTTTTTCGCTTAAAGGATATATAATTGCTGTTACAATAGCATTGATGTTGGCACTTATACCACCACTTATGTTTGATTTTAATTTTTCGGTTCTCTTTACGAAATATGGTCTGTGGTATATCGCGTACTATCTTATAATGTCAGCGGTTGTTTACAGATTTATTCTTTATTTTGTTAAGGTGAATTATAGTAAGCATCTAAAAAAAATAAGCGAGGCAACAAGAAGCGTTGCTAAAGGTGATTTTTCAGTTGAAATAGAACTTGACGAAACTTTGAAGGATAATTCTTATATAAATGTTATGTTCCGCGACTTTAATCTGATGGTTGCGGAATTAAAAAGCATAGAGTCTTTAAAGGACGACTTTATTTCAAATGTTTCGCATGAAATAAAAACGCCGCTTTCTGTTATAAATAATTATACAAACGCGTTAAAAAATGAAGATTTACCTGAAAAATTAAGAAAAGAATATATGGAAATAATAATTGAAAGCACAGAAAAGCTTTCAGATTTGGTTTCCAATATTTTAAAGCTTAATAAAATTGAAAACAGAAGAATTTCATCTGAGCAAAAAGAGTTTGATTTATCAAGACAGCTTTCAGATTGCCTTTTGTCATTTGAAAGTGTGTGGGAAGAAAAAAATATTGACATTTCAGTAGAATTAGAAGACAGAGTTATTATAACAGAGAATTTTGCACTTTTAGATATTATCTGGCACAATCTTCTTTCAAATGCCTTTAAATTCACCGAAAATGGTGGTACTATTTCGTTAATTCAGACTTCAGATGATGAATTTATTACAGTTAAAATAAAGGATACCGGTTGTGGATTTGACGAAGAAACCAAGTCACATATTTTTGATAAATTTTATCAGGGTGATACCTCTCACGCAGAAGAGGGCAACGGTTTAGGACTTGCTCTTGTACAAAAAATTGCTGAAAGAAATAATTATGAAATTTCAGTAGAAAGTGAAATTGGCAAGGGTACAGAGTTTACTGTGAAAATTAAAAAGTAATATATAAATTTTTATTGTAAGGAGACTTTAAAAATGTCTGAAAAAGTAATTTTAGTATTAGTTGATGGTATGCGTCCTGATGGTATGATGCAGTGCGGTAATCCATTTGCAGAAAAGCTTATAAAAGAAAGTACATATTCTCTTAAAGCACAGACTGTTATGCCATCTGTAACACTTCCTTGTCACTTAGCTTTATTCCACAGTGTTGACCCGATGCGCCACGGTATTTTATCAAATACTTATGTACCGCAGGTAAGACCTATTGAAAGCCTTTTTGACCGTCTTGATAATCATGACAAAAAGTGTGCATTTTTCTACACATGGGAAGAATTAAGGGATTTAAGTAGACCTGACCATCTTCATACAGCACTTTGCTTAAATCAACACAAGCAAAGTGATACCGATACAAAGATTACAGATGCGGCAATAAAATACATAAATGAAGAAAATCCGGATTTCTTATTCCTTTATTTAGGTGAAACAGACGAAGTCGGTGGTCACGATTGCGGTTGGATGAGTGAGCAGTATATGAAGAGTGTAAGTAAGGCACTTTCTTGCACAGAAAAACTCAAAAACAGCATTTCAGATGATTACACAATAATTCTTCTTGCTGACCACGGCGGTCACGACCGTTGCCACGGTGACGATATTCCTGAGGATATGACAATCCCGATTGTGTTCTGCGGTAATCGTTTCGAAAAAGGCAAGGATTTAGGCGCAATTTCTATAAAAGATGTTGCAGTAACAATTGCAAAGCTTCTTGAAGTTTCGCCTGCAAAAGAGTGGGAAGGAACACCTGTTATCTGATTTTCTTACGAAAACCAGATAAGTGATATTTGTCCTTGCGGTGCAGTGATTTTAAATTACACTCCGATTGAAAAATTTTGATTTTCAATCGGAGTGATTGTTTTTTTATTTTTCTAAATTTACCCCTTTGTAATAGTGTTTTAAAATTTCGTCATATGTACTGCCTTGTCGTGCCATATAATCTGCGCCATACTGACTCATTCCGACTCCGTGACCGTAACCGCTTACTTTAAAAATAACTTCGTTTTCGGTTGCGGTTATTTTAAATGCGGAGCTTCTTAAAGAAAATGCAGAGCGCATTTGCTCACCAGTCAGACTTTTTTTATTTATTTCGATTTTTAAAACTGTTCCTGCCTTTGAGGTTTTACTTTTGCCGATTATATCTTCTAAATTTGTTTTGGAATTTATTGAAACACCAAGGTCTTTCATTATTGATACAAATTGCGATTTTGTGAATGTATTTGTAGAAGAATATTGCGGTGATAGTGTGTCTCCGCTACTTTTAACACTTGCTAAATATGGGATTTTTTCACCCCATACATTTTCTGCACTTTCAGTAGTACCAGTACATATTGCAGAAAACGCACACAGGCAATATTCACCATCATAAGTTAAATATTCACCTTCAACAGCTTTTACGATCGTTTCTAATTTAGATTCGTATTTCTGGTAATCGTCACCCCATTTTTCCTTTCTTTCTTCTCTTGTCAAATACCCTTGGTGGGTAGCAGGGTTGTCTGAAATATCGGCACCATTTAGTTCTGATTTATTCTTTGAATTTTTAAGCCTTAAGCTATTTGTGTAACACGCAATTGCCTGTGCTTTTAATGCTTCCTCATGGTACATAAGTGGCATTTCTGCTGCCACACTTCCGCACACATATTCAAATTCACTTACGGTTAAATTTTTCTTTGTATCGCTTAAAAATACAGTTATAACACTTTCTTCGGTAGTGTCGCTATCAGTATTTTTTGTGCTATCGGATTTGTCTGTGGTTGTTTGTTCCGCTGAGATTATCGTGTTGTTTTGGGTGGTGATGCTATCCGAAAGAAGTGCGACAGGTGTAATTATTAGCGAAATGAATATAAAAACGATTGAAATTAAATAATTTTTCATAATATTTATGATACCATCCTTTTGCTTTTATTATTGACTTTTCTTTTATTTTGTTATAAAATAATATGAATTATTTTTTCATTTAATAACTTGGGTAACAAGAATTATCCTAACGACAAAAGATTGGAGTGGAAATTTTGCCGACATATATTTCACCTATTCCTAATGATGCACTTACACCGCTTTGTGACGAAATTAAAAAGAATAGTGCTATCTCTCAGGAATACTTTGAAAAATTTGATGTTAAAAGGGGCCTTCGTAATCGTGACGGTAGTGGCGTTATGGCAGGTCTTAGTAAAATATGCTCGGTAGAAGGCTACTATATTAAAGACTGCGAAAGAACACCTATTGAGGGTAAGCTTATTTATCGCGGTATTGATTTACATGATATAGTTACAGGTTGTAGAACTGAAAATCGCTTTGGTTACGAAGAGGTTTCATATTTACTCCTTTTTGGCAATCTACCAACAAAAGAGCAACTCGAACATTTCAGAAAGGTTCTTGCTGCTGCAAGAGAACTTCCTGAAGATTTTATTGAAGATATGATTATTAAAGCGCCATCACCAAATATTATGAACAAGCTTGCTCGTTCAGTACTTGCGCTTTATTCTTATGATGATAATCCTGATGATTTATCAATTGAAAATGTTCTTCGTCAGAGTTTACAGATTTTAGCACAGTTGCCTACAATTATGACTTATGCTTATCAGGTTAAAAGAAGACATTACTACAAAAAGAGCATGTACATTCATCCTATTAAGCCTGAGCATTCAACTGCAGAGTCAATTCTTTATACAACTCGTTCAAACCGTACTTTTACAGATGAAGAAGCTAAGCTTTTAGACCTTTGTCTTATTCTTCACGCAGAGCACGGTGGCGGTAACAACTCTGCATTTGCAACAAGAGTGCTTTCTTCAAGTGGTACAGATACATACGCAGCATTAGCTGCTGGTATTGGCTCTCTTAAAGGACCAAGACACGGTGGTGCAAATATCAAGGTTGTTGAAATGCTTAATTACTTAAAGCAGGATGTAAGCGATATTACAAACGAAGGTCAGGTTGCAGACTTCCTTAAAAATGTTATAAACAAAAAAGCCGGTGACGGTAGCGGTCTTGTTTATGGTATGGGTCACGCAGTTTACACACTTTCTGACCCTCGTGAAAAAATCCTTAAAGCAGAAGCAGAAAGCTTTGCAGAAAAAGCAGGCTTTGGTGATGAGTTCAAGGCGCTTTCACTTATTGAAAAGCTCACCCCTGAAATTTTTGCAAACGAAAAGGGACAAAACAAAAAAATTTGTGCAAATATCGACCTTTATTCAGGTCTTATTTACCAGATGTTGAGAATTCCAGAAGACCTTTACACACCACTCTTTGCTATTGCTCGTGTGGCTGGCTGGTCTGCTCACAGAATAGAAGAGCTTATTGCAGGTAACAGAGTTATAAGACCTGCTTATAAGAGCGTTGCTGCTCCTGCAAAATATATTCCGATTGATGAAAGAATAAGTGCAACAGGCACTTCAGAATATATTCCTTTAGACGAAAGATAAATCTATCACACAATTTTGTTATAAAATAACGGAAAGGGTTAAGTTATGAAGCGAATTAAAGGTGCTTATGAAGCAATTAAATTGCGTTATTTATTGTTCATATTTGCCATTGCAACACTTATTGCGTTACCGGTAAGAGTTTATGAACTTTTAGCTTTGGTTGATAATAAAACAGGCTTTTATACTGAAGACAGCGGAATTATCTATTTACTTTATGGTGTTCTTCTGTTGGTTGTCGGTGCATTTATTATCCTTTCATTTATGAGTAAAGAAGTGCCATCGCCAAAATTACCTGAAGGCAAAAATATGCTTTTAGGAGTTTCTTCGTCAATTTTAGGTGTAGCATTTTTAATTGATATATTTTCGGTATTGTTCAAGATTTTACCATCAAGACAGGCTATGTCTGCATATTTCCCGACATTAAGCCAGAATGTTACTGAAAATGGTGGAGCGTTTATAATTCTCCAGTTGATTTTTGCAATTTTATCAATTTTTTATATTGGCGTTTATGCTATTTCGCATTTAACCGGTAAAGGTCAGTACAAAGAATTCAAGATTTTAGCACTTTCACCTTTGTGCTGGGCTATTGCAAGACTCGTTTCAAAGCTTATGAATGCTATAAGCTTTACAAGTGTTTCAGAGCTGCTCTTTGAAATAATTATGCTTGTATTCCTTATGCTCTTCCTCCTTACATTTGCAAGAATTACTTCAGGAATTTTTACAGAAGACAGTATGTGGGGAATTTATGGTTACGGTCTTTCAGCAGCACTTTTTGCAGGACTTATTACAATCCCAAGATTAGTAATGCTTGTTGTCGGCAGAGGCACAGTTGAAGGTAATCCATTTAATTTTGCTGATATTGCGTGTCTTATATTTATTGTTTCATATATCTTTGCATCTCTCGGAATTGGCTTTAAATCAAATCGTGAAGGTTACTATGAAAACGATAACGGTATTCCTGAAGAAGATGACAATTACGAAGAAGAAATTATTGCAACTAATGCAGGTATTCCAAAACGTACAGATGATTCTTTACCGATAATTACATCACGTCCACAAGCAACAAAAATAGAAGAAAAGCCTGTTGTTGAAGTTAATGATGAGATAGATGATAAGACTGATGATATTGAAAATTTAATAGAAGAAAATAACGAGGTTTACAGTTACAGCGATTTAAATCCATTCAAAGAGAATGAAAATGAATTCTCTGAAAACAGTGGCGAAAATGATATATATTCAACTACACCTTCTTATGAAAGTGATGTTCAGAGTTATAGTGATGTAAATTCTTACACAGCGGATGCAAATTATATTCCTGAAGAAACTCCGGTTACACCAGTTTATACTGCACCTGTAAATTCAGAACCGGTTAAACGTGGCAGAGGTAGGCCAAGAAAAAATCCGCTTCCTGAGGAAACCCACTCACCGGTAACAGAAACTCCGGTTGAAGAAGTTAAACGTGGTCGTGGCAGACCAAGAAAAAATCCACTCCCTGAAGTTGCAACTACTGTTTCGGGGGTATCTCAGATTCAACCAACAGAAAATCAAGAAACACCGGTTGAAGAAGTAAAACGTGGCAGAGGTAGGCCGAGAAAGAACCCTATTCCTGAACCGATACCACCTGAAGAAAAACGCGGCAGAGGCAGACCTAAAAAAGTTCTTACTCCTGAACAAATAGCAGAAATGGAAGCAGCTGCAGCGGCAAAACAGGCTGAAAAAGAAAGAAAAGCAGAGGAACGCCGTTTAGCAGAAGAAGCAAAACGTGCAGAAATGGCAAGACGTGCAGAAGAGCGTCGCTTAGCACAGGAAGCTAAAAAAGCGGAAGCTGAAAGAAAAGCAGAAGAACGCCGTTTAGCACAAGAAGCAAGACGCGCAGAAGCGGCAAGAATTGCTGAAGAAAAAAGATTGGCGGCAGAAGCAAAAAGAGCTGAAGCAGCACGAATCGCCGAAGAAAAGAGATTAGCAGAAGAGGCTCGTAAAGCAGAAGAAGCACGAATTGCCGAAGAACTCAGAAAGCGCGAGGAAGCTCGTAAGGCTGAAGAGGCAAGAAGAGCAGAAGAAGCAAGACGAGCAGAGGAAGCTCGTCGTCTTGAAGAAGAGAGAAAACGTGCCGAAGAAGAAAGAATAAGACTTGAAGAAGAGCGCAAAGCAGAGCTTATAAAAAAAGCAGAAGAAGCTCGTCTGGCAGAGGCGGCAAGAATCGCTGAAAAAGCACGCCTTCTTGAAGAGCAAAGAAAAGCTGAAGCAGCACGTAAGGCGGAAGAAGCAAGAATTGCCGAAGAAGTCAGAAGACGTGAAGCAGCAAGATTAGCAGAAGAGGCTCGCAAAGCAGAGGAAGCAAGACGAATTGAAGAAATGCGTCGTCTTGAAGAGGCTCGTAGAGCAGAAGAGGCAAGAAGACAAGCTGAAGAAGAAGCAAGACGTTTAGCAGAAGCTCGTAGAGCCGAAGAATTGAGGAAGGCGGAAGAAGCAAGACTCAGAGAAGAAGCAAGACGCAAAATGGAAGAAGCAAAGCGTCAGGCGGAAGAAGCTCGCAGAGCTGAAGAGATACGTAAAGCAGAAATGGCACGTAAAGCAGAAATTGCAAGAAAAGCCGCAAAAGCATCTGTTGAGGGTATAGTAGATATCGAAGTAAATGGTGCGGGTGCATCAGTTGAAGCACCTGTAAGAAGACCTGCTCCACCACCGATGGTATCTGCTAAAAAGTCTCAGACACCTACACCTGTTGTTGAAAAAAGAAATGAAAAAATTACTGTTGCACCACCTGAACAAGTAACTTATACTACAAGTGATGACGATGAGTACGAAATTTACGAAGAATACATTTCTTTTGATGATGTGGTAGACGATGAAGAAGTTGCACCGGCAGATTTTGGAAGACTTTCTTATGCTGATTTATATGATAATAACGATGATGATGAAGATTTCGTTTTCTCAGAAGCAGAAAAAGAAAAAGAAGATGATGGTGAATTTAACTATGGTGTTAAGGTTGTAAGAAAGAGAAGACGTCAACAGCCTGATAATGAAAAAGCACCTGTTAAAGAAATTGTTTTAACAGATGAAAACGCACCGGAAGTTCAACCAAATATTGATGGTAATGCAATGCTTTCTCTTGCGGAAATGAAAAAAAGAAATAGTAAGAATGGATTTTAACGACGAAAAGGGGTAAACAATGTTTATTCAGAATATGTCGATGGCTGCACAGCAAGTTGCTATTCTTTACCTGATAGTTGCGGTCGGTTTTATAGCCGACCGCATTGGTATTTTTAAGCAAACTACTGCAAAGCTATCAAATGACTTGCTTTTTTATGTAATTACACCAGTTGTGATTGTGCAATCATTTTTGAATATGGAATTCAATAAAGAGACAATAAGCTCTTTTTTACTTGCATTTGTTTGTATGTTTACAACACTTGTTGTCGGTATTTTTATTGTTATTCCATTTTTCAGAAAAGATAAAGATAATTCATCAATCTACAAATACGCAGTAAGCTATGGCAATATGGGCTATATGGCATTACCACTTTGTCAGTCACTTTTAGGCAGCGAGGGTGTGTTTTACTGCTCTGCGGGTGTTGTAGCCTTTAATATTCTTTCATTTGTTCATGGTATATGGCTTATGAAAAAAGGTACAGAAAGTGATGAAGGCTTCAAAATAAAAACTATAGTTTTAAATCCTGGTGTATTATCAGTTGCAGTAGGCTTGCCATTATTTATATCTGGTATTGAATTACCACAGATTATAAATGGTGCGGTTACTCATATCGCAAATTTGAATACACCACTTGCAATGATATTTTTAGGCACATATATTGCAAATTCAGATTTAAAAGCAATGTTCAGGCAAAAACAAAATTATCTTGTTGCACTTTTAAAACTTTTTGTATTGCCTTCAATTATGTTTGGAATTTTCAAATTGATTGGTCTTTCTGGTACAATTATTACTGCTTGTATGATTTCGGCATCTGTGCCAAGTGCTACAAATACAGTAATGTTTGCAGCAAAATATGGAAAGGATACAGGTGTTGCATCTACAGTAGTGGCTTTTTGCTCACTTCTTTCAGTTCTGACAATTCCTGTAATGATTGCATTGAGTCGTGTGTAATGATTTTAATATAAAAAATCTACCTTTTTATAATATATTACCTATTGGTATTTGCAATTACGAAATGCTTAAAGCTGATTTGCTTGAATGCAGAGCTAAAAATCGCATTCCAATAGGTGCAAAAAGCGTAATTGTTTATTTGTTTCCGTATTATTTAGGGGAAGCTTATTACAAAAATTCAAATCTTTCAAAATATGCGGTGCCTGACGATTATCACAAAATATGTGGTGAATATTTGGAAAAGACAGTATCATATTTAAAAGAAAAATATCCCGATAATTCATTTGAATATTTTTGTGATAATTCGCCTTTGAATGAAGTTCGTGCAGCTTGTCTTGCAGGACTTGGAGTAAAAGGAGAAAATTCACTTCTTATAAACGAAGCTTATGGTAGTTTTTGTTTTATTGGTGAAATTATAACCGATTTAGATATTCCGATAGATGAAAAAGAAATTGCCACTTGTCTGAAATGTGGCTTGTGCGAAAAAAATTGTATCAACAATGCCTTGAAAAATGGAGTTGTTGATGAAAATAAATGCTTTTCTGCTATTACACAGAAAAAAGGTGAGTTAAAAGAAAGCGAAGCAGAGCTTATAAGGCAAAGCGGGTGTATATGGGGTTGCGATATTTGTCAGAATATATGCCCTATGAATAAAAATATTAAAATTACCCCGATAAAAGAGTTTTACAAGACTGCAAACCCGGTTTACAGGGGTGAAAGTGATTATAATAAAAACAGAGCATTCTCGTGGCGTAAGCAAGATGTGATAAACAGAAATCTTAAAATATCAGGTTGTAAATTTTAATAAAATCGTTTATAATGAAGTATAGTAATAAAATATATGGAGGGGCATTTATGAAACTTTTAATAGGAATAGTTAACAGTGACGACGCTAATGAACTTCTCAATGAAATGAATAAAGCATCATTTCAGGCTACTAAACTTTCTACTTCGGGTGGCTTTTTAAAGACTGGTAATGTAACTTTTCTTGTTGGTGTTGAAGAAGAAAGATTAGATGAGCTTATTGAAATTTTCAGAAACTGTTGTTCAAGAAGAACACAGATGGTGCCAACTCCACCACCATTTATTGGTGAGGGGTTTTTAAGTGCTTCACCTGTTGAAATAACAATTGGTGGCGCAACAATTTTTGTTATTGATATGGAAAAATTTATTAAATTATGAGTTTTAATGTTGAAAATTTAAATGAACAAAAAAAACAGGAACTTTTAAAAACAGTTTCAGGTGGCAGACGACCACACGCAGTATTGGTTGACGGTGGCTCTGAAAAAGAACGTGAAGAAATCGCGTATCTTTTAGCAAAGATTTATGTATGCGAAGAAGCAACAGACAGCTCACCTTGCAATATGTGTTCATCCTGCAGAAAATCAGATGAAAAAATTCACCCGGATATAATAAGGGTAACTAAAGACCCCGATAAAAAATATTATAGAAAAAATGAAGATGTAAGACCTATTGTTGAAGATGCTTACCAGACACCTAACGAATCAAAAGTAAGGGTAATTATTATTCCAGAAATGCAGTTGATGAAGGTTGAAAGTCAGAATGTTCTTCTTAAAATTTTAGAAGAACCACCAACATATACCGCTTTTATTCTTACTGCTGAAAGTGCTAACAATGTTATTGGTACTGTGCTTTCAAGAGTTTCCCGTTTCAGAATAGGTGAAAATGACAATGATTTGGTTTTTAAAGAAAAAACTCTTGAAATTGTTAAAAATATTTCAGAAGCATTGTCATCTAATTACGAATTTGATATAATATCTGCTACTGCACCACTTGATGGTAACAAACAACGCATAGTAGAGGTGCTTACAGCGTTGTCAGTGTTTTTCAGGGATGCTTTAGCTATTAAAAATGGAAGTAAATCGTTAATAGCGGATTTAGAGCCGCAAGCAGAAAGGGTTGCAAATTCTTTCCCGGTTTCTACACTTTTAAATTTTTACGAGAGCACAAACGATTTACTTAAATTGACGCAAGGAAATCCTAATTATAATCTTTTGGTAGCACAGCTATGTGTTAATTTGAGAAATAAATAAGACTTGGAGATATATTATGGCAGAAGTTGTTGGAGTCAAATTTAAAGAGGTCGGAAAGGTTTATTACTTTTCACCTGACTCAAAAAGTTTTGATAAGGGCGATATGGTTATAGTAGAAACCTCACGCGGAGTAGAGTGTGGAGAAATCGCTATGGAAAATAAAGAAGTTCCTGAAAGCGAAATTATGCGCCCTTTAAAATCTATTATCCGTTTAGCTAATGAAGAAGATATTAAAATAACAAAGGCTAACAGAAAAAAAGAAAAAGACGCATTTTCTTACTGCGAGAAAAAAGTTCTTGAATTAGGACTTGATATGAAGCTTGTAGATGTAGAGTGTACTTTTGACGGAAGTAAAATTCTTTTCTATTTTACTTCAGATGGAAGAGTGGATTTCAGAGAGCTTGTTAAAATTCTTGCATCTAACTTCAGAACAAGAATTGAAATGCGACAAATTGGTGTTCGTGATGAAGCAAAAATGCTTGGAGGACTTGGTATTTGTGGTAGACCCTTCTGTTGTGGTCAATATATGTCTGACTTTCACCCTGTTTCAATCAAAATGGCGAAGGAACAAGGTCTTTCACTTAATCCAACAAAAATCAGCGGTACCTGTGGCAGACTTATGTGTTGTCTTAAATATGAGCAGGATACTTATGAGTATCTTTACAAAACAACACCAAAGGTTGGCGCTCTTGTTGAAACAAGAGAGGGTAAAGGTACAGTTGTTGAGACAAATATTTTGGCAGGTACTGTAAAGGTTCAGCTTGAACGCAGACCTGAGGCGGCACCAGGTGTTTATTCTAAAAAGGATGTAAAGATTCTTAAAGACGGAAAAATTCAGGTGGATAAGAGCGAGCTTGAGGCTCTTAAGGGTATAGAATAAATTTTTTCTTAAAAATAAAAATTCCCTATTGAAATTTTCTATAGATATGTTAAAATGAGTACAAACAAACTTTAAGAAGGAGGAGAGTTAACAATGGCATACAAAATTACTGACGCTTGCATTTCTTGTGGCGCTTGTGCTTCAGATTGCCCAGTAGAAGCAATTTCTGAAGGCGATGGCATCTATGTAATTGACGCTGATGCTTGCATCGATTGCGGTGCATGTGCAGGTTCTTGCCCTGTAGAAGCTCCTGTTGAAGCTTAATTTTAGCTGTCACTTTTAGTGCAGAATAAAAAACAGAACATAACAGACATCTTGCTTTGGTGAGATGTCTGTTTTTCTTTCTGATTTTATTTGTAAAATTTTAATTAAATTGCTTTCAAACCCTTTAATTTTATCGAGAAATATGATATAATTCTACGGATAATGGTGTTTTATGCATTTTTGTTGTAATTTGTTGAAGAAAGAAGGAGTTTTTATGAAAAGATTTATAGATATAACCGACTTTACACGCGAAGAATTGCGTGAAGCAATAAATCTTGTTACATTCATAAAAGATAACCAACATATATACACAAAAGAAATGTCAAACCGTACTCTTATAACTGCATTTTATGAGGATGACAGAAATGCAAAATTAACATTTACTACCGCTGCAACAAGAATGGGCGGTTCTCACTTTGACTTTAAGTTTAAAGAGGGCGAATCCTTAAAGGATGCTGTTATGACTATGTCCGCAAGTGGTGATGTTATTGTTTTAAATCATCCTAAAAAGGGTGCAGCAAGAGCGGCATCATTATATGCTACGATTCCTGTTATAAATGCAGGTGATGGCAAAAGAGCCTACCCTGTAAAAACTCTTTCAGATATTTCTTCTGTATGGATTGAAAAAAATCATGTTTCAAATATGAAAATAGGCTTCGTAGGAGATTTCAGTAATAATGCACTTGTAAGAGGCTTGCTACAGTGCCTTAACATTTACAAGGGTAACGAATTTTACTTTATATCTGCAAATGGAAAGCCAATTACTGACGATTTTATTTCTATAATGGACAGGCGTGAAAAACCCTTTGTGGTTTACGATAATCTCGCAGAACCACTTCCTGAATTGGATGTTGTTTATTTTACTGAAGTAAAAAAAGATGCCTTTGATTCTGCAATTCAGTACGAGGCAAGAAGGCATTGCTTTACATTAGATGAGCGTTTGTTGCTTACCGCAAAGCCTGAGCTTGCAATTTTACATCAGTTCCCACGTGGTGAGGAAATAGATGAAAGCATTGACTCTGACGAAAGAGCAAAATACTTTAAAATGCTTGAGTATAATGTTGATGCTGCAATTGCAATTATTATAAAGCTTATAACTAAAAGAACAGGTAGACTTATCAAGCCTTGTGTGGAAGAAGCAACACATGACTTTAAATGTCTTAAAGAAGATTGCATTACTTCAACAGAAGATTATTTACCACCACTTTTCCACGAGAATGCAGATGGTGATTTGATTTGTAAGTATTGCGGTCAGAAATATGAAGCAAAGTGATTTTATGAAATATAAAGAAATTTTAATTGTAGATGGTACAAGCCGGGAAAATGGTTACACAAAAAAGCTTCTTGAGTTTTTTAAAAGTAATGTCAATGCAGAGAATGTGGCTACTTTTGAAGCCTACAAGGAAAGCTTCAACTTTTGCGATGGCTGTAATTTCTGCGAAAGTAACGAGCATTGCAAATTTAAAGATTTAGATGCTTTTATGAAGGCTTTTGAAGCGGCGGATTTGATTGTGTTTACCACTCCGATTTATAACGGAATGATGTCTGCACCAATGAAAGCACTTATAGAAAGATTACAACCATACTACGCATATTTTTATAAACATAATAAAACACAAAAAATAGAAAAAAGAAGAAGAGCTATTATTCTTGCTTCATCAGGCAGAGATGGTGAAGAGGCACTTCAATATATTGAAGCTCAATATAAATATGCTTTTTCTATTACAAATATTGAATTTATAGGCTCCGCTCTATGTAATTTTACAGATACTTCTGCAAATGTAGCAAAAGCGGAGGAGAAAATAAAAAATATATTGGAAAGGATGGATTTACAATGAAGAGAAAACTTAAAAAGCGCAGTTTGATTTTAATTGCGACAGTTTTAATTTTAACAGTGCTTTCTGCTACCGTTATCGCTTTAGAAGTTAAAGACAGCCTTTTTTATATGAATACACCGACTTTTATAAATACAAAAGCATTAAGCTCCAATACACATGGATTTAATGTGACTGTTAAGGGTAATCTTGATAGCACTAAAGACTATGAAGCGTATATGTTTACTCTTGATAATAACGGTGCTCTGAGTGTTACCTTTAATCACGAGGAGGCTACAGAGTCAATTATTGAGGGTTGGCGAGTTACACTTTATCATATCGAAGAAACTGATGAGGATTGGTATGAATATAAAGAATTAACATACTTTGATGCTTTCTGGAGTGATATTACATCCTCCTGGGGTGAAACAGGTCTTAAAAAGGGTACCTACTGTATAATGGTTGAGCCTGGTGAGCTGTTTCTTCCTGGTGAATTTGATTTGACTTTAAGCTTTACACCAACAGAAAGTTTTGAAAAGGAATTTAATGATACAAAAGAAACTGCAGATATATTAAGACTCAACAGACTTATTTATGGCTCATCTGGTCAACGTTCAGGTGATGCAGATGTTGACTACTTTAAGTTTGAGCTGACTGCAGATACTTATGTTGACATTTCATTTGCTCACGATGACGATAAATTACCACAGGTTGGTTGGGTAGTAAGACTTCTTACAGATGACAATCAGGAAATTTCATCATTCGCTTCAAGATATCAGGATACGACACTTAATACAGGCAAAATTAACTTGAAACCAGGTACTTATTATATCTGTGTTGAAACGCAGGTTCAGACAGGTATGACTTATCGTATAAAAGTTGAAACAGGTATTTCAGAAACTACTGAATTTGAAATAAACGACACTCCTGAAAAGGCAGAAGTTTTCCCTGAAAATACAATTGTAAGCGGTAGCCTTGCACCAAAAGTAATGGGTCTTGACAAGGACTACTTCAGAATTACGCTTGAAGAAGAAAGTTATGTAACTATAAACTTCACTCACGCATTCGATGAAAAAGAATTTGATGAAGATTATAATGGTTGGAATGTACGTCTTTTAAAGAAAAATGAAGATGGTACTTTAACGGAAATGGTTAAGCGTATTTCTAAATGGAATGATGAGGGTGTAAGCATTACGGGTATGGGCTTACCTGCTGGTGAATATTACATTTTAGTCGATGCAGATTCAATGAGATATACTTCGGTTCCTTACGAACTTATTTATAATTGCAATCATGATATTTTATACGAACACGAGAGCAATAATACAAAAGAAACTGCAAACGAAGTAGATGTTCTTAAGAATTATTATGGTACACTTATTTCAACCGATATGAATTTCGATAGAGACTACTACAAATTCGAGGTAACTGAAGACAGAAATATTGCGTTCCAGTTCTATCACGACTACACAAGTGATAGTTCACTTGCATGGATTGCTACTATTATTGATGAAAATGGTAACGAAATAAAACAAGTTCAATCTGCAAAGAATGACTATGTTGTTTCAACAGGTGTTATTGAACTCAAAAAAGGTACTTACTATATCCTTATAGAAAATGACCTTTATTCTTCAGAAGATACTTACTGGTTCAAGATAATAGCATAATTAAATTTAAACAAAAAGGAGGGAGCAATTTGAAAAGAATTACAGCAGTTATTCTTGTGATTTCTGTACTTTTAACAGTTTGCTGTTCTTGTAAAGCTGAAAAAACAAAAAATGATAAAATTCTTTTAGTTGCTTCCTTTTACCCAGTTTATATTTTCACTTTGAATATGGTCAATGGTATTGATGAATTCGCAGTTGAATGTATGGCAGAGCAGAATGTCGGTTGCCTTCACGATTACCAGATATTAAGCAAAGATGCCCGTCTTATCTCTGATGCGAATGCATTTATTATAAATGGTGCAGGTATGGAAGAATTTTTAGAAGATGTCTATATGAACGTTGATGATATTAAGGTTATAGATTCTTCAAAAAATATTGAAGTTATTGCTTCCTGCGATGAAGAGCACCACGAAGAAGACGAACATCATCACCATCATAATGTAAATTCTCATATATGGATGTCACCCCAAAACGCAATTGTTCAATGTGAAAATATTGCAACAGAGTTATCGGTACTGTATCCACAATATAAAGAAAAAATCGAAAATAATAAGAGTGAGTATATTACCCGACTCCAAAGGCTTGACGAAGAATTAAAGGCAGAAAAATTAAAAGGTGAAAATATTATTACCTTTCATGAGTCTTTTGACTATTTAGCAAGAGATTATTCTTTTAATGTTTTAGCGAAGGTTGAAAGTCACGAGGGCGGTGAGCCATCTGCAAAGGGTCTTGCAGAGCTTACTAAACTTATAAAAGAAAATAATGTAACAGTTCTTTTTGTTGAGCCGAATTATAAAGGCTCTGCGGCAACAATTTTAAGTAATGAAACAGGTGTAGAAATCTGCGTACTTAATCCTGTTATAAATGGGGAGGAATCCCTTACCGCTTATGAAGATATAATGCGGGAAAATATGAATGCAATTTTAAAGGCGGTGAGTTGATGTCATCTCAGAATGGTTGTGGATTATGTAAAATATCTATAAAAGATATTGGTGTGAAAAAAGGTAAAGATGTTTTACTTTCAAGTGTTTCGTTTGACCTTTTCTGTGGTCAGCTTACTGCATTGATAGGTGTAAACGGTGCGGGTAAAACTACACTTTTAAAATCTATCCTTAACGAAATAAAGCACGATGGTACAGTAAGCTTTCACACTCATCACGGTGAAAAAATTGAAAATATTACAATTGGTTATGTTCCACAGCATCTTGATTTTGACCGTTCTGCACCAGTAAGTGTTGAAGATTTTATGCTCATTGGCAGAACAAATTCACCAGTTTGCTTTAAAAAAGATAAAAAACAGTTAAAGGCAATTGATGAAGCCCTCGAAATGGTAGGTTGCCTTGAGCTAAAAAATAAAACTCTCGGGGTGCTTTCCGGCGGCGAAATTCAGAGAGTAATGCTCGCGAGTGCCTTGTATCCGTTACCTGAACTTCTCATTCTTGATGAGCCTGTTTCCGGTGTGGATATGAAGGGTAGTGAAAAATTCTACGAGGTAATAAAAAATCTTAAAACAAATTATCATATTGCAATCGCAATGGTTTCACACGATTTAGGAATTGTAAAAGAGTATGCAGATAATGTTATTCTCATAAATAAATCTGTATTGAAAAGTGGTAGTGCAGAAGAAGTTTTCTCTTCAAAAGAATTTAAAGAGAGCTTCCTTTATGGATTGGAATGAAAATGATGGGTTATATATATGATATTCTCAATGTGATTCTTCCATTTTCGTGGGTGGATTACAAGTTTATGAAAAATGCACTTTTAGCTATTATAATCATTGCTCCACTTATGGGCATTTTAGGTACAATGGCAGTAAATAATAAAATGGCATTTTTTTCAGATGCATTGGGACACAGTGCTTTAACCGGTGTAGCACTCGGTGTGCTTTTAGGAATTGAAAACGAAATTATTTCTCTTATAGCATTTGGTGTTTTAATGGCACTTATAATAACAAGAGTTAAAAATAAAGGTAACGCGTCAAGCGATACGGTAATAAGTGTGTTTTCTTCAACTGCTATTGCATTAGGACTTTTAGTTCTTTCTTATGGTGGCGGTTTTTCGAAATACAGTGCGTATTTGGTAGGTGACATTTTAAGTGTTACACCAGGTGAAATTTTATGTCTTTCAGCAGTTTTAATTGGTGTTTTAGTCTTATGGTCATTTATTTATAACAAGCTTTTACTTATTTCAATAAACAGAGAGCTTGCGGCGAGCCGCGGAGTAAAAACTGTTCTTTACGAAAATATTTTTGTAATTGCAGTCGCAGTTGTAGTTATGTTTTCAATTAAATCAGTAGGTATTCTTCTTATAAATTCATTGCTTATTCTTCCTGCTGCAGCAGCAAGAAATGTAGCGAAGAATTCAAGAAGCTATTTATACACATCAGTTGTTATATCATTATTTTGCGGTATAACAGGGCTTATTACATCGTTCTATATAAATACTTCTGCAGGTGCTACAATTGTTATGGCACTCGGGGTAGTATTTTTCGTAACATATATATTCAAGAAAAAATAAGAAAGGTAAAGGAATAAAAAATGATATTTTCACAATTTTTTTCACAGGATATAGGAATTGACCTTGGCACAGCAAATACTTTAGTTTTTGTTAAGGGTAAGGGTATTGTTATAAGAGAGCCATCTGTTGTTGCAGTTGATGAGAGAACTAACCCGAAAACTGTTGTTGCAGTTGGTGCAGATGCTAAAAGAATGATTGGTAGAACACCGGGTTCTATTACTGCTGTAAGACCACTTAAAGATGGTGTTATTGCCGACTTTGATATGACATCTGATATGCTTAAGGAATTTATTCGTCGTGCTATAAGCAACTCACCCTTTAACAGAGCAAGAGTTATGATTTGTATTCCGTCGGGTGTTACTGAGGTTGAACGTCGTGCAGTTCACGATGCTGCAAAGAGTGCGGGTGCAAGATATGTAAGCCTTATTGAAGAGCCTATGGCAGCGGCTATCGGTGCGGGGCTTCCTGTTCTTGAAGCAACCGGTAGTATGATTGTTGACATCGGCGGTGGTACAAGTGAGGTTGCAGTTATTTCGTTATCAGATATTGTTACATCAAAGTCAATAAAAATGGCAGGTGACAATTTTGACGAAGCAATTATTTCTTATGTAAGAAATACAATGAACCTTTTAATAGGTGAAAGAACAGCTGAAGATATTAAAGTAAAATTAGGCTCCGCATACCCTTATGAGGGCGAAGCAGCTATGGAAATAAAGGGTAGAAGTACCATAAGTGGTTTGCCTGCTTCTGTTGAAATTACAAGTGAGCAGGTAAGGGAAGCGTTAGCACAATCTGTTGACCAGATTCTTGATGCTATTAAATATACACTCGACAGAACTCCACCAGAGCTTGCAGCGGATATTGTTGAAAAGGGTATTACACTTACAGGTGGCGGTGCTCTTTTAAGAGGCTTTGATAAATTTATTTCTGCAGGTACAGGTATGCCTGTTCATATTGCAAAAAATCCACTTGATTGTGTTGTTAACGGTACAGGTATTTGCCTTGAAAAAGATTTTCTCGGATTTAATAAGAAGGGTTAATTAAAATGAAAAGATTTCTACAAAGTGCAAGCTTTAAGCGTCTTGTAGCAATTGCGTGTGTGATTTTTTTAGGCATTATATGTGCCGCATTTTCACATAATGCAAGCTCACCATTTACATCTGCTATGAGTTTTGTGTTTACACCATTACAAAATCTTGCTTCAAGCTTTTCTTCTGAAATGTCAGGTCTTTCGGCTGCATTTACATCTTCATCAAAGTATCTTGAAGAAATTGAAAAATTGGAAAAGCAGGTTTCAGATTATAGAGAACAGCTTGCAGATTACGAAGAATTAAAACAAAAGGTTGTTGCATACGAAGAGTTTTATGACATAAAGGTGCAGAATCCTGACTATCAGTTTGCTTACGGAACGGTAGTTTCAAGGGATGTTGCAGACCCGTATGGCTCATTTGTTATAAATGCAGGCTCAACATCAGGTATAGAGGTAAATGACCCTGTTATTTACGGTAACTATGTTGTAGGTATAGTGAAAAAAGTTAATTTATCTACAAGTGTTGTTTATACAGTTTTAGACCCAAGAATAAATATTGGTGCTTACGAATCTGCAACAAGAGAATACGGTTATGTTTCAGGTGATAGTAAGTTTTTAAAGGAAGGTCTTTGTAAATTACAAGGATTAGAAAGAAATAGTTCTATTGTCAGCGGTGGTATCGTGTGTACTTCTGGTTCAGGGGGCGTTTTCCCACACGGACTTATTATTGGTGAGGTGACTTCTGTTGCTACCGATGAAATTACAACATCCACTTATGCTAAAATCAAACCTTATACAGACCTCAACGAATTAACAGATGTTTTTGTCATAACTTCATTTATAGGTCAGGGCGAAAGTGATACAGATGAATAATTAAAAAATCAATTTTGTAAAGGAGGGAGAATGCGTGAATTACGATAATAACAAACCGAAAATTAAAAGAAGAATAATTTTTATGATTCTTATAATAGTTACTGCTGTTATTCAAAATACAGGTGCAAGAGTAAATGCAGCTTTCGATGCACACGCATTTTTACTTATACCTTTACTTATAACAATTTCAATGTTTGAAAGAGAAATTGTGTCTGCACTTTTGGGTGCTTTTGCAGGTCTTTTATGGGATTTATCTGCAGGTGTTGATGGTTATAATGTGTTAGTTTTTATGCTACTTTGTGCGGTGTGCAGTATTCTTATAAACCGACTTATGCAGAACAATATTATAACTGCGGTTGTTTTAGGGTTAAGTGCAGTTGCAATTTATATTACTTTATATATCATAATTTACATTGTACTTGATGGTGGCGGTTATCCGTTAAGTCAGGTTTTAAGATTTTATGTGCCATCATTTATTTTTACATCGTTGTTTATTCCGATTTACTTCTTTTTAGTAAAAATAGTTTTCGAAGCAAACAGAACAGTAGAAGAATATTAAAAAATTTAGGTGAAAATAAATGACAAAAGAACAAAGAAAAAAACGAACTCGTATAGGTGTAGGTATTATTGTTGCAGTTTTTGTAAGTCTTGCCTTTTACCTTGTTAAAATACAGATAATAGATGGTGCTGAATACAAAGCGGCAAGTGCTAACCTTGCTGTTACACAAACAACTATTAAAGCATCACGTGGTGAAATTGTAGATACCAGCGGTAATCCACTTGTTACAAACAGACAAGGGTATTCTCTTGTTTTTAAATATGCAGAATTTCCGTCATATAAAAATCAACCTGAAAGAAACAGGGTTATTTGCGAGCTTATAAAATTATTTGAAGAGAATGATGCTGAATGGCTCGACAGATTGCCTGTTGTTTACAATAAAAAAGGTAAACTCATAGTTGATAAAGAAAAAGAGGCAGAATTCAAGTTTATGGTTTCTGAAAGTATGCTTGAGCTTCCTAAAGGCGAAAAATCAACACCTGATGAGTGTCTTGACGCACTTATTGAAAGATATGGTTTACAAGGGTATGGCAGAGAAGAAGCGAGAAAAATTGCGTCTGTATGTTTTGGTATGAAATATCTTGGTTTTTCGGTTGCTTCCCCTTATACCTTTGCGGAGGATGTACCATTAGACCTTATACCTGTTGTGCTTGAAAACAGCGGTGTTTTTAAAGGTGTTGCAGAAGAAAGTACAACATATCGCGAATATTCTGACACAACTGCTTTTTCACATATTTTAGGTGTTGTGGGTTCAATCAGCGCTGAAGAATATGAATATGAAAGATTAAGGCTTCAACAAATTTTAAATGATGATGAAATATCAAAAGCGGAAAAAGACACTTTTGCTAATAACGCTTACACAATAAATGACAAATATGGTAAAAGCGGTATTGAAAGTGTTATGGAAGAGTATTTAAGAGGTAAGAATGGTATAAAAACCACAACGCAGTCTTCCGATGGCTCTGTAACAGAAGACTTTCTTTTAGCACCAGAGCAAGGTGCAACTGTTGTTACAACAATAGATTCAGGACTTCAGTCTGTGGCACAGAATTCTCTCGCTAAAGCACTTAAAGAAAATAAAAATCTTCCGTACTTCGGTGAAGCTGGTGCGGTGGTTGTACAGAATGTAAAAACAGGCGAAATTTTAGCATGTGTATCTTACCCGACCTTTGATATAACAAAATATTTCAGCGAATACGATAAGTACGCAAGCGATGGCGATAGCCCACTCTGGAACAGAGCACTTCTCAGTGCGTATGCACCTGGCTCTACGATGAAACCGGCAGTTGCTATTGCAGGTCTTTCAGAAAAAAAGATTACAGATACTTCAACCTATAACTGTACAAACCATTATGTTCTTGAAGACCAGACCTTCCAATGCCTCAGCCGTCACGGTCATTTGAATGTTACAACTGCACTTGAAAAATCCTGTAACATTTACTTTTTTGAATTAGGTCGTGAATTGGGTATTGATAAGCTCAATAAATACTCTACACTTTTAGGTTTAGGACAAAAAACAGGTGTGGAATTACCTGAGGCAAGTGGTATGCTTGCAAGTGTTGCAAATAAAGAGGCGAATGGAGAAACATGGAACCCTGGCGATACCGTTCAGGCAGCTATCGGTCAGTCAGATAACCTTTTCACACCAATTCAGCTTGTAAACTATTGTTCAACTATTGCAAATGGCGGTACAAGATATAAACCATATATGATTAAATCTGTTCTCTCTGCCGATTTGTCAGAGGTTATTTATGAGACAACACCTGAAGTTGTTAATACGATTTCAATAAGCAAAAAAGACCTTGGTATTGTAAAACAAGGTATGCGTCAGGTGCTTACAAGTAAAGAAAACTCTGCTTATTATATTTTTCAGGACTGTATAGTTGAAGCGGCAGGTAAAACTGGTACCTCACAGCTTAAAAGAACAACAGACGATGGTACTGTTGTTAACTGTAACAACGGTTTCTTTATTTCATACGCACCTTACGACAATCCCGAAATTGCAATTGCTGTAGTGGGTGAAAATGTTAAAACAGGTGGCGGTATGTCAAGAGTTGCGGTAGATGTGTATAATTATTACTTCGGTAATAAAAACAAATACGAAACAGTAGATAAAAACAATGTTTTGATTCCTTGATATTTTTAGAAGGTAGGGGATAATATGTCAACAATAATGGTAGCTTCTGCAAAGGGTGGCGTAGGTAAATCTACTTTATGTGTAGGTCTTGGCAAAATTTTTGCCGAAAAAGGACACAAAACACTTCTTGTTGATATGGATATAGGCGTAAGAAGTCTTGATTTGCTCCTTAACGTAGCTGAAAAAACTGTTTATAACTGGGGCGATGTAATACTTAATAATTGCGACCCATCAAAAGCATTGATTGGTATAACCCCAAATCTTTCTTTACTTCCCGCCCCACTTTTTTTAAGTGAAGAATATACTGCAGAGTCAGTAAAAAAACTTGTGGAGTGCTATAAAGATAAATTTGAATTTATAATTCTTGATGCACCTGCGGGAGTTGAAAGTGGCTTTAAGCTTTCTTTAAAAGCAAGCGAAAAATGTATTATAGTATCTACTCCTGACCCAGTAAGTATAAGAGCGGCTTCAAGTGCGGCTTCACTTGTCAGAAAAAATGGTATAAACGATGTAAGACTTGTACTTAACAGATTTAATAAAAAACAACACAAATCGCTTTGTGTTGATGATGTCGTCGATTCTGTTACTGCAAGATTTTTAGGCATTGTGCCTGAGTCAAACGATATTGCACTCACAGCAATCGGTGAGGAGTTACCTTATGATTCAAAAGGTAATATGGCGTACTTAAGAATTACAAAACGCCTTTTAGGTGAAAATGTTCCGTTCAGAATTAAAAATATATAGTTGACAAATTCTGACATTTGGTTATAATAGTCTTGTATTAAAAATATGCGCATGGTTTTTGATACCAATTAAAAACAGGGGAGCTGACGGACGTTGGCTGAGAAAGAAAACAATCCTTTTCTGACCCTTTAAACCTGATGCGGATAATGCCGCCGTAGGAAACATAAAGTTTGTCTTTTACTCTCTACGGTGGGTTGTCGCCGTAGGGAGATTTTTATTGGAGGCTAAAAAATGACAAACTTAACAAAAAAAGAAAAAAACAGACGTCTTGCAGAGAGTGCTTTAATGTTAGCACTTGCAACAATTTTATCAGAACTTGCAGTGTTTTCACTGCCATTTGGCGGTAGCGTAACACTTTTCAGTCAGGTACCAGTTATATTGATTTCATATCGTTATGGAGTTAAATGGGGACTTACAACAGGTTTAGCTTTAAGTCTTATTCAGCTCATATTCGGTATTCAGAATTTCTCTTATGTAAGTGGTATAAGTGCATTTATGATTCTTGCATTTTGTGATTACATAATAGCTTTTTCTGCTTTGGGACTTGGCGGAATGTTTAAATACAAAATTAAAAATGATATTCTTGCAATTTCACTTGGTGGCGTTTTAGTTACTGTTATAAGATTTATCTGTCACTTTATAAGTGGTGCTACAATCTGGGGCGGATATGCCGAAGAAGGTCAATCAGTGTTAGAATATTCTTTTGCTTATAATATAAGCTATATGTTACCTGAACTTATAATTACTGTTATAGGCTTGGTTGTAATTGCAGGTGTTTTTGATTTGAATTCACTTGAACTGAAAACTAAAATAGCAAAGAAAGAAAATAAAAGTTAATAATTTGTAAAACTCCTTTGAATTTTTATAAAATGTTTGAAATTTACTTCTATTAGTGATAAAATAGTAAATTGATAAAAATTCAAGGGAGGTTTTTTCTTGAAAGACGAAAAAAATATGAAGCTTGAAGAGAATGAAAATGACGAAGCAATAGAGTCTTCACTTGATAAAAGTGGAAATTACGAACAATCTGAGCTCAATGACGAATTAGAAAAACTCGCAGAAACCTTCAGAAGTGAGCTTAAAAAAGCAAAGGAGCAGGGTGAGGTTAAAGTCAGCGAAAAAGAAGTTGTTGACGAGAATGATAATTTAATCCCTGAAGAGGAGCTTTGCGAATGCTGTGGCGAAAGAAGAAAAGATACTTCTGTTTCCCAGAATTATGCTTATTGTTCTGAATGCAGAGAACTTATGAAACACTATCCGTTAAATTTTTCAAGTGTAGTTGTTGCACTTGCAATAATTGTAGTTGCAGTGTTTGGCGTTACAGGGTTTATTTCAGATTTTTCAGGTTATAACAGTGCAATGATTGCAAACAAGGCAGATAAAGAAAATAAGAAATTCTCTGCAGTTGAATATTATGTTGAGGCTTGTTCATTTTTTGAAGATAAAGAAATTGTTCCTAAAAAGCTTTACAGAGACAGTGCAGAAAATATTTTCTCAACACTTCCTGAAGGAGTTAATTCTCTTAATCAGGTTTCAGAAATTATCGATTTGGCACTTTCTGATTTTGAAGCGAAATTGCCAATTTACTATGGCTATAAAAATTTAGCCGATAAGTCATTGTTGATGTATAATACCTTCAATGCTTTTTATGCTGTTTTAGGTAATGTAGAATATCAGAATTTAGATACTGCAGATAAAAATAAAATTTTGAAAATTTACAACGAAATAGGTGCTCTTACTGATAAAGAGGTAACAATCAAATCTGTTACAGGTGAAGAAATGAAGGTTGTTTACGATGAAGCATCCGTATTGTTCTCACAGTTTATGTTTGCGTATTCATATGGTGAGTATGATAAAGCATACGAATGCCTTAAAAACCTCAATGAGCGTTACCCTGAATATATTTCAATGTATGGCTATGAGCTTGCAATTTTAGAAATTCAGAGTGGTAATTTCAAAGAAGCAAATTCTTTAGCAGATAAACTTATTTTAAATAATGCAGAGGATTCCTCACCTTACAGTGTTTACACTTACAGTTATCGTATGAAGGGTAACTATAAAAAATCACTCGAATATGCAGAAAAAGGTCTTTCAATAAACAGTGAGGATGCTGATTTATACAGACAAAAGGCAATTACTATGTTATTACAGGGTGACGTAAAAGAGGCTCAGAAAGTAATAGAAGAAGGTTCGTCTTTAGGTGAGTATGCAGTTATGTATTACACATATTTAATAATTGCAAACGAAAACGGTGACACCAAAAAGGTTGAAGAAATTCAGAAGATTTTAACTGATGCAAAGGTAGAAACACCTGAAAAGGTACAAAAATATCTTGATGGAAAATTAAGCTGTAAGAAATTATTTACGGAAGGTACAGGTGATATTGAATGACATATATTTATGTAGCCACCAGAATAATTACTTATTTCGGTACAGAGCTCAGGGTATTATGGGAACAAATTGTTTGCCGATTTTTAAAAATTCCACAAGAAGATACAAGAACCTTTAAGGCAACTGAAATGTGTGGTCATGTAGAACACGAGCTTTTAAAAACACTTAAAGAATCATTTTTAATGTGCTTTGTGCCGTTTTTTATGAATTTTATTTTAGGAATTTGTATTTTGCTAACAGGCTCTTACAGAGTATTTTATATTGGTGATATTTCGATTCCAAGTATAGTTTTCCTTGTTGCAGGAATTTCACTCCTCGCAAACTGTGCACCATCTTTTGAAGATGCGCTTTCATTTAAAGATTATCTTTACAGTAAAGATACAAGTCTTTTTGTGAAAATTCTTCTTACACCACATTTTGCAGTTTCTTATGCGGCTGCTTTTTTAGAAAGATATTCTGTAACATTTGTTTTAGCAATTCTTTTTGCGTGGGTTTTCCCTACTTTATTCAGTTTTACATTTCCACTTATAAATCAGATTTTGAATTAGGAAAAAAGCAATTGTCAATTTTGACAATTGCTTTTTATTTATTTTTTGAAAAATAGGTTGATTTTATCCTATGTTTTGGGTATAATATTTATAGAGGTGATAGTAATGATGATAGATACTAATATATTAGTTCCAATGAAGGATGCAAATCAGAATTTTTCAAAAGTAGTAAGAATGGTTGATGAAGATGGTATGGCGGTTATTTTAAAAAATAACAAACCAAGGTATGTTGTAGTTGATTTTGATGAGTATAATACAATTGCTGCAGCAATACAAATGAGAAAAGCAAAAATTGATTCTATAGCTGATAAACTTATCGAAGAAAATATGGAAGTGTTTCTGGAGTTAGGAAAATGATAATTTTAACAGTAGATGAAGTAATGACACTTCAAAAGAAACTTATAGAAAAAACAGGTGGCACACACGGTTTGTTAGATAAAGGACTATTAGAATCAGCCATTTTTAGTGCTCAAAGTAGCTTTGGTGAGAATGAGGCTTATCCTACAGTTGAAGAAAAAGCTGCACGACTTATGTTTGCTCTTACCAATAATCACTCTTTTATAGATGGAAATAAGCGAATTGGTGTTTTGGTAATGCTAATGACATTGAGCCTTAATGGGATTTTGCTTGAGTATAAACAAGCTGAAATGATTGAATTAGGTTTATCTGTTGCAAGTGGTAAATGTGATTATAATGGTGTTCTGGATTTTATTATCAAGCATAAAAAATAAAATACCCCCATACCTTCAATGAACTGAAGGTTGTGGGGGTTATTTTACATTATCTTTTCAGTTAAAATTATCTCATTACTATCAGTAAATGTTGCTATAATTCCGTTTCTGTGTGCTGTCGCATAAATCGGTACTTTTGCAACCATTGTCAAGTTCCATTTTACATTCGGGTAAATTTTTCCGAGGAAGTTTGTGCAGATAGCAATTTCGGGTTTTAATTGTTTTAAAAATTTCTGTGAAGATGAGCCATAATAACCGTGATGACCTATTTTTAATAAATCAACATCTCCGATTGTTTCACCGTAAAGTTGCTCGAGTCCTGAGCTTTTTGTAAAATCGGCTGCTAAAAATGCTCTTTTTTCACCTTTTGTCACAATTACACCGACACTATTTGCATTTTCGCCATTTCCATTTAATGCTTCGGGTGTAACTGTGTTTATAAATTGTAATCTAAAGTCACCAAAGTTAAATTCCCAATCAGGTAAATCTTCTATTAAAACAATATTTTTTTCTTTTATTGCTGAAATTACCGAATCATAGGTTGCAACGTTGTCCCAACCATCCTGCTCTAATTCTGTAGCAATTTCTTTGTTGTATTTTTTAAAATATGCTCGGCCGATTTTTATTTCATCATCGCTTATTATTTCATAAAAACTACCAATGTGGTCATAGTGGTTGTGAGTACCTAAAATAAAATCAAGATAAACGACACCATCTTCATTTTTGGCAACTTTTTTTAAATATGAAATAACTTCGTCTTTATACCCCTCATAAGGTGTGGTTTTTCTCGGGTTTTCGTCACCCTCGCCTGAATCTATCAAAGCAAAATGTCCGTTGCTTTCAATGAGGATACAGTCGGAGTTACCTGTGTTAAGAAAATGAATTCTGTCATTACCATTTTTAAGAGTAAAATCTTCTGTTTCTAAAGTATAATTTTTCTCGTATTTGTTGCAAAGTACGAGTGTTAAAATATCTAAACTAAAAACAGAAAACATTACAAAAGATATTATTATTGTCGCAATAACACGGGCTAATTTTTTCTTATCCATTTTCAGCACCGCCTTTTATTTTAGCTTTTGATGAAAGTAAGATGTTTAAAATTATCGCAACTAAAAGTGTAATGAATATATTTGTAAAAATTGAAATTGTAAATATTATAATCAATGAAATTATACTTAAAATGCCTTTTTTGAAAGAAGTGCCAATTTCACCCCATGGAACTTGTTTCCAAGCATTTACAATAAGCACAACTGCCAGGGAATGAACAGGTATTCGTGCTAAAATATCATTTAAGAAGAAACAGGAATAAATTACAAGTATTACTGCAAAAAATGCAGAAATCAGAGAAAATCCACGAATTTCAAATGCTCTTACAGGGAAACCGCCAGAAATACCATTTAAAATAGTTGAAGTACCTTGCGAATCTGTCCTTGTTTTATTTTGCGAGAAAAATAAAAGTAAAAATCCTAAACTTAACGCACTCTGGAATGCATTTATATATGCAGATTGTGAGAATAAAAATTCATCATTGAAAGATGGTAAAAAGAATGACAACTTATCCTGCGTTATAAATACTGAAAGTTCTGCTACTTCGTTTACAGGAGTGTAATTTTTGTCAGGATTAAGAATTAAGTTTAAAATTAGGGGTAATATCAAAGCAAAACTTTCCGCAGGTAAATATTTATTTGCTTTTCTGAATTTGAAAGGGTAGGTAATCATTGCGAAAAGTGTTACTGTACCGAAAAATACACCGCGCCAGTTAGGGTGGAAGCCTAAAGAACGGTAGGTTTTAAGAATTTCAATTACAGTAAATCCCTCTGCACCAATTCCGAAATAATGTGTTGTTAAAAGAGCAGTAACAGCAAAAGCAAGACTTAATGAGAGACCACTTTTTACTGCGGGATGAAGTGTTAGTTTTTCGCTTTTTTTATTTAAAAAGAGAAAAATTAAGCCACCACCAATTACTGTAAAAGGTAAAAGTGAATTTGTACCCGAAGATAAAACTAAAAGTAGCGGTACTATGAAAAATGTGTCGGGTGCAAAAATCTGCTTTTTTAAAGAAATTGAAATAATAATTGAAGTTATTGCAGTAGTTAATGCGTACCATATATTAAGTTGTAAAGAAACTGCAAAACAAAGTGCATAAGAAAACACAAAAAGATATGCAGTTATACCGAAACTCAATTTATTTACTAAACTATTTTTCTGTAACATTATTTTTTCCTTTAATATTGTAATGCGACTATTTTACATTAAATTTTACTATATAACAATAGTTTTTTCAAAAATATAACAATTAAATCGTTTTGTTTCTTTTATTCTATTGACTTTTTTAAAAAATCATTCTATAATAAAACAGATTTTGAAGAATGGAGAGGGATATTATGAAATTAACCCCTGCAATGAAAATTATTTTAGCGGTTGCAGCAATTTGTATTGCAATCACACTTATTACAACAAATAATATTGCGACTGTTATGGTTCTTCACGGACTTAACACAACTCCTGCAGTTGCAACACAAGGCAATAATACACAACAAGGTACTGTAGATAACAGTAACCAGGGTGGTGGTTATGTTGATAATAGTGCAAGTGTAAACACAAATACTAACACAAGCACTGGTACAGATGCAAATGCAAGCACAAATAACAACACTGCTACTACACCAAGCGGAAGTACAAGTACAGACAACAACAGTTCTGCAAATAATAATGCGGATGCACAGAAACCATCAGGTGATAGTGGTGCTGCACAATCAGGCAAACTTTCTGACCAACAGGTTGTTGATTTATATAAGACTGCAATGAACAATGCAAGAACAAAATCATCTTCAGTTGTTCGTGTTAAGGACGGAGCTATAAACTATAAAGGTATTGTAGAAGCAGGTAAACTTTCATCTGTTGCAAGTACCTTGATGGGTATGTTCATGGCAAAAGATGCAAATTCTATTGAAGCAAAGAATGAGCCTTGGGAAAAAGAAAAACTTCCTGATGCAAGTGCTCTTACTCCAAACGGACTTCAAAAGATTTCTTATGAAGAAAAAGGCGGACAATATATCGTTACTTTAGTTGCTAAAAATGCTGTTAGTCCAAAGGCAAACAGCGATGGTGTAGGTTCATTGTCCGGTGTTATTGAAGAGTCACAAATTACAGGTGCTATCGGTTCTGTTCCTGGCCTTGCATTAGAAGGAATTAGTATCGATTATGAAAATGTAACAGCAGTTGCAACAATTGATAAGGCTTCAGGTAACCTTGTTGCTTTTAATATTGATGCACCTTGTGTACTTAAAATTGGTCACGCAAAAGTTCCGCTTCTTGGCGAAGTTAATGATGCAAAGGTTGGTATTCAGGTTATTACAGAATATACAATTGCTTATTAAGTTAAATTACATAAGACAGCACCTGAAACAAGGTGCTGTTTTTTATTGGAAGTGATAAAATGCTCTCTTTAGAAAGAATAAAAGACTATTTGTGCAAAGAGTTACAAGAAACAGAAATAAATATTTTCGATGAAGTGACATCTACAAACACACTTTTAAAAGAGCAAGGCAGAAATAAAAGTGAATGGTGTACTGTAATAGCTTCTTCTCAGATAGGTGGCAAAGGAAGGCTTGGCAGAAGCTTTTATTCACCCGAAAGTAGCGGTGTTTATTTCAGCGTTCTTTTAAAGCCTCAATTAGAAATTGAAAAAGCGATTTTAATTACTACCGCAGCAGCAGTTGCAGTAACACGTGCTTTAGAAAAGCTCGGTTGCAAAAATTCACAAATAAAATGGGTGAATGATATTTTTGTGAATAACAAAAAGGTCTGTGGTATTTTAACAGAGAGTGTTATAAATGCAGAAACTAAAAAGTTGGAATTTGCGGTTTTGGGTGTCGGTATAAACCTTGTAAAACCCGAAGGCGGATTTCCTGATGATATAAAGAGTATTGCAGGTGCGGTATTCAATGAAGAAATACCGTTTATCAAAGAAAAATTTGTTACAGAATTTCTTAATGAGTTTTATAAAATTTATGTGAATCTGAGTGAAGTAGAATTCATGCAAGAATATAAAGAAAAGTGTTTTTGTATTGGTAAAGAGATTTCTGTAATTTCAGGCGATACAGTAAGACGTGGTACTGCAATTTCAATTGATGAAAATGCCAGGCTATTGGTAAAATTTTCCGATAATCACACAGAATTTATTAGTAGCGGAGAAATCAGTATTAAATTATAAGTCACCTTAACCAAAAAAATGAAAAAAACATTATAATAGTTGCTAAAATTTTTCATATTCTCTTGCAATTGGTAAAAGAGTGTGGTACAATGCAATGTGTATATATGGGGTATAATGCCACAAGGCGAATTCCCGAAGTCGTTATTAGGAGGATATATATGAAGGCATTTAAAAAAGTGTTATGCATTACACTTGCACTTATGCTTGCAGGTCTTGCACTTATGGCACCTGTTGCTGCTGCTACAGATGTTCCACTTGTAGTTATTCAGGGCTTTGCAGCAGTTCCACTTGTTAAAAATGCAGGTACAGAGCAGGAGTTACAGGTTTTCCCACCAGAAAATCTTGCAACAGATGGTAATGTGGCAAAGCTTACAACTGCTTTAATTACAGGATTTATTGAATATGGAGCAAACGGTGCAAACTGGGACGCATTCGGTAAAAGGGTGCTTCCTATAGTTAAAGATATGTTGGCAGATGTTGCTTACAATACAGATGGTACACCTGTTAATGACAATGTTACTCACGAAACTTACGATGAGCCAATGTCATCTTACACAGAGGAAGAGAAAAAAGCTATCTTTACACCTTTTGGTTTGAAATATGCAGAACAATACAATGAAGATTTAGTTTATGCTTTCGGTTATGACTGGCGTCAGAGCCCACTTGATTGTGCAGACCAGCTTAACAACTTCATTAACTATGTTAAAGCAAGAACAGGTTCAAACAAAGTCAATGTTGTAGCAATCAGCCAGGGTTCAGCAGTTACTTTAGCTTACCTTGCACAATACGGTGGTTCAGATATTAACAACCTCGTTTTCGCTTCTCCTGCATGGCAGGGTACATCTCTTGCAGGTGATACCTTCACAGGTAATATTGATATCGATGTTTATACATTCGAGAACTTTATGGTAGGTATGTCAGACGGCAGTGCTACTACTCATATAATGGCAGTTATTTTTTCTTCATTTGCTACAAGTGAAGAATTCACAGAAGAATGGTTCCTTATTTTAGAAAAAGCAATTGAAGGTATGGAACCACGCATTTATTCAGATATTATCGTTCCTATGTTAGCAGGTATGCCAGGACTCTGGTCTTTAGTACCAGCAGATTATTATGAAGATGCTAAAGCATTCCTTTTCCCTGAAGGAGTTGACGCAGACCTTTTAGCTAAAATTGACAGATACAACGAAATCCAGAGAAATGCTAAACAAGTTATTGAAGAAGCAGAAGATACAGGTATGAAATTTGCTATTGTATGCGGCTACAACAGACAAATTGCTCCTATTAACGATAACCTTAACACAAGTGATATGGTTGTAGATACAAAGTATGCAAGTGGCGGTGCTACTTGTGCAGATTACCTTACTGCTTTCTCTGATTGGGATTTCGGTGGTAAAGGTGCTTACAAACAAGCAAATCCAGATGGTCACTACCATATTTCATGGGATTATAAAGTTGATGCTTCAACTTGTATGTTCCCTGAACAGACTTGGTTTATTAAAAACCTTCAGCATGTTGCTTATGGCACTTATGAAGGTGACGGCACTTGTGATATAGTTATGTGGCTTCTTTCAATGGATGAACAACACACAGTATTCACAGATAAAGAAAATTACCCACAATTCAGTCTTTATAACACATATAAGAGATTTACAAAGGGTATAAATGTAGATACTTATCTCGGTGATGTTAATCACGACTATTTAATCACAACTACAGATGCAATATTAGCTCTTAAAATGGCAGCAGGTCTTATGGATATTCCAGAGGATGAAGATAAACAAATCATCATCGATGCAAACGAGGATGGCGAAATCTCAACAGATGACGCAAGATACATTCTTTGTTGGGCTATAGGTATTCCGACAGACGAATTATATTGATAAATCGCTATATTTGGCGCAGAACAAAGTCCCGAAACTTTCGAGTTTCGGGACTTTTAGCCGTTTTTTCACCCTCTCGACGTACCTGTGTACGCCTTCAGGGATGAAGAAAATGCCTTCTGCATCCAAATCTAACGATTTATTATTTTCCTTAAGCAGTGATTTGTATTGAAAAAATATCATCGCTATGTTAAAATGAAAATATAAATTTGAATGCAAGGGGAATGAAACTATGAGCGAAAAATCAACTAAAAAAGCAGGCATTATGCAAGCAGTAAAATTTGCATTGTTTTCTGCTTCTGCAGGAATTATTCAGGTTGTGTCTTTTACACTTCTTAACGAGTTTTTTCCGGATATGGAAGGCAGTAACGCGATAACCAACTGGCTTTTTAATTCTGAATATGGTGCAAAATATCTTGTAGCACTCATTCTCTCTGTGCTTTGGAATTTTACATTTAATCGTAAATTTACTTTTAAATCTGCTAACAATATCCCGATTGCAATGCTTAAGGTTTTCGGTTTCTATTGTGTATTTACACCGGTTTCTGTTATTTTAGGCGAAATGGCAGCGCAAAGATTTACTGCCGATTTTGTCGAGTACATAATTTTAGGCGTTACTATGGCAACTAATATGGTAACAGAATTTTTATATTGTAAATATGTAGTTTATACTGAAAAAAGTGAAAATAAAGGTAAAAAGAATGACAGAGAAAAAGCAACAAATTAAAAAAGTTACTGCCCCCAAAAATACTGTGAAGAAAGCACCACAAAGTAAAAAATGCCCCGTTTCTAAAAAATGCGGTGGGTGTCAGCTCTGGAATTTAAGTTATGAAGAACAACTTAAATTCAAGCAAGCAAGAGTGAATAAGTTGTTAGGTAACTTTCATAAAGTTTCTACAATTATTGGAATGGAACACCCATTTCATTACAGAAACAAAGTACAGGCAGCATTTGGTCGCACACGCGGGGGTGAAATAATTTCCGGGGTATATCAGTCAAGCACACATAATATAGTTAAAATTGACAGTTGTTTAATAGAGGATAAAAAAGCTGATGAAATTATTGTAACTATAAGAAAGCTCATAAAAAGCTTTAAATTAACCGTTTTTGACGAAAGAACAATGAAAGGTTTTCTTCGTCATGTTCTTGTAAAAAGAGGCTTCAATACAAACGAAATAATGGTTGTTTTAGTTACAGGTATTATAAATTTCCCATCTAAAAATGCTTTTACAAAAGAACTTTTAAAAATTCACCCTGAAATTACAACAATTGTACAGAATGTAAACAATAGATTTACAAGTATGATTTTAGGTGACAGAGAAGAAGTTCTTTTTGGTAACGGTTATATAGAGGATGTTTTATGTGGCAATCGTTTCAGGATTTCACCAAAATCATTTTATCAGATTAACCCCGTGCAGACAGAGGTGCTTTATGGCAAAGCAATTGAATTTGCAGAGCTAAAAGGTACAGAACGAGTAATTGACGCTTATTGTGGAATTGGCACAATCGGTCTTATTGCTGCCAAAAATGTAAAAGAACTTATTGGTTGCGAGGTGAACGCAGACGCAATTAAAGATGCAAAAATAAATGCTAAAATCAATAATATTACAAACGCAAAATTTATTTGTGCAGATGCGGGCGAATTTATGCTCAGAATGAAAGAAACGAAAGAAAAAGCAGATGTTGTATTTATGGACCCGCCAAGAGCAGGTAGCGACAGAAAATTTTTGTCATCTGTTATAGCCTTGTCACCTGAAAAAATTGTATATATCAGTTGTAATCCCGAAACGCAACAACGTGATTTGTTTTATTTAACCAAGAATGGCTACAAAGTCAAGAAAATTCAGCCGGTTGATATGTTTCCATATACGAGCCATGTCGAAACGGTTTGTCTGCTGTCGAAGAGATAATAATTAAAGGTGATATTATGATAAAGAAATTACTATATGAGTTTATGAGTATGGTTGAAGAGAACCAGGTTGAGATATATAATGAATTTAGTCTTCAGCACGAACTGGGAATTTTCTTAAGAGAGCAGTTGCCAAATTACAAAGTGCAGTTTGAACGAAATACAAAGTTCTTCGGTATAAAAGGAACTATAAAACACGAAATAGATATTGTGGTTTATAATGATACAGAAAAATATGCTGTTGAACTGAAGTATCCGGTTAATGGACAGTATCCGGAACAGATGTATTCATTTGTAAAGGATATTTTGTTTACGGAACAACTGAAGGATAACGGATTCGATGCTACATACTCTTTTACAATGGTGAATGATAAGAATTTTTATTCAGGTAAAAAGATAGATGGAATTTACACATACTTTAGAGATGAGGAGATACTGCAAGGCACTATTATAAAGCCAACAGGCAAGAAGGAAGAATCTGTTACATTAAAGAAAAGATATAATATTAAATGGGAAGGCAAGACGGATTATTTGAAGTATTATATAGTAGACATTAACGAAGGAAAGTAGACAGACATGTTCCCGACAACAAGGGGAGTTGATATGTTTCCGTCAACCACTGACATTAACCTTATTAACTCGACCCATGTTGAGACGGTAGTCCTTTTAAGTCGGAAAGATATCCACGAGCGAATCAAGTTTGATGTGAATGTGGAGGAATTGAATAGGACAAATCAGTCAAAGTGAAGCGGAGGTGATACTGTGTTATTTCATGTTTTTAATTCTAAAGAAGAGAGAAGAGCATACGGCGGTTCTGCATTTATTGAAATTCAGTTTTGCAAGTTATCTACCAAAAGAAAAGTAACCGAGCGTGTAGCACTGCGCAGTATTCAGCATTGGCAAAATGATTCGTTGTATGTAGATGATGAAGATTTATTTTACAACGAATACCGCTGCATTTTTGATACCATGGATATATTTGGTATGAATTATTACGGTGCAGAATTGATAAAACCCATTATCGAGAAACTCATCAAAGTGAAACCCAAGGATTATGAAATATTGGTTGAATGGCTAAATAAAGCAGAAGCATATACCGGCTTTTATATTTTAGGGTTATAATCAATGAAACGCTATCAAATTTCTGCGGTGGATATCCCAACTAAAGGCATTACAGACGAAACAGTGGCACTGCTTCAAAAATGATTTGTTCCATAAATTGAAATGATGTTCATAATTTGCATCTTACGATGCATGATTTGCCTTTCGGCGTTTTATGAAATCAATTCATGCATAGCAAATCATGTGTAACAATTCATGTAGGCAACGCCTACAAATCATAATAAAAGGAGAGAATTATTATGGCAAAATTTGAAACACGCGTAACAGGAGATTTTTATTCAGTTGTAAAAAAAATTGAGAATGGTATAATTAACGGTTCTTTTACTGCTTCACTTGAAGATTCAAGCGATTTTAAAATAGGTGATGCACTTTGCAGTGTGCGTGTATTTGAAAGATACAGTTACACAGGCTCAAACAGGGTTAGTCTTAGTGTAACATTTTTTCAGAATAGTAGTGAGATTTTAATTTCTGCAATTACATCGGGCGGAAGCCAGGGTGCACTTTTCAAAATAAATACCTTTGGTGAAGAAGCGTTTCTTGATAAAATAAAAGAATTGTTATAAGGGAGACTACTATGAATATTTTTTCACTAATCTTATTTCTTACATCAATTTTGTTTATTATACTGGGTATAAGTATTTATAAAGGTAATATAGGGCTTATACATTCCTACCATCAGGAAAATGTAACTGATAAAGTGGGTTATGGTAAAGCTATGGGTAAATCATTGATTTTATTTAGTTTACCTTTGATTATATCTGGTACAATCGCATTTTTTACAGAGTCTTTGTTACCTGTAATTATTTTAATTGTAGGGATGATTCTGGGCTTTATACCTATTGTAAAAACGCAGCAAAAATATAATGGTGGTATGTTTTGATGAAAAAGAAAATTATATTACCGATAGTGATGGTTTTAATATTATCTCTAATTGGTGGTACAGTTTATTATATAAATGACTACTATAAAGCAGACGAAGTAGCAGTTTCCTTGATTACTGCACCAAAGACAAATGTTATAGTAACAGAAGAAAATGGTGTATTTACATTTAAACCACAGAATGCAAAAACAGGTATAATCTTTTACCCTGGTGGTAAGGTTGAAGCGAAAGCCTACGCACCTTTAATGCACTCACTTGCAGAAAAGGGTATTCTTTCTGTGCTTGTTACAATGCCCGGTAATTTAGCGGTTTTAGATATGAATGCTGCAGAAGGAATATGTGAAAGGTACCCTGAAATTGAAAGCTGGTATATGTCAGGTCATTCTTTAGGCGGTTCAATGGCGGCAAGTTTTATTGCAGAAAACAGTAAAGAGTTTGATGGAATTATTTTACTTGCATCATATTCTACTGCAGATTTAAGTAATTCTGATTTAGATGTTCTTTCACTTTATGGTAGCAACGACGGTGTTCTTAATATGGAAAAATACGAAGAATACAAATCTAATTTACCTGAAAATTTTAAAGAAGTTGTAATTACAGGTGGTTGTCACGCATATTTCGGTGCTTATGGTGAGCAAGAGGGCGACAAGAAGGCAACTATTACAAGAGAAAAACAAATCGAAATTACAGTAAATGAGATGTTGAAATTTATAAAAAAATAAAAAAATGCCCTGTTCGTGAAGAAAATACTTGACGAATGGGGCATTAAGTTTTAAAATATTTTTTGTTGATTTAGTAAAATTACTTATGGAGTTGATATAAATGATAAAAATTGGTCTTTACGGTTACGGAAATATTGCAAAGGGCGTAGAGTGCGCGATAATGCAGAACGAAGATATGTGCTTAACTTCTGTATTTACACGCCGTGACCCTTCTACTGTGAAAGTTATGACAGAGGGTGTTTCTGTTTACCATACAGATGATATTTTAAATCACAAAGATGAAATAGATGTTCTTGTTATGTGCGGTGGTAGTGCAACAGATTTACCTGAGCAAACACCAAAAATGGCAGAGCACTTTAATGTTGTTGACAGCTTTGATACTCATAAAAGAATACCTGAACATTTCAGTAATGTAGATGAAAAAGCAAAAAAAGGTAACAAAGTGGCAATTATTTCTGTTGGTTGGGACCCAGGTATGTTCTCTCTTTTAAGACTTTATGGTGGTGCTATTTTGCCAGAGGGTGCAGACTACACATTCTGGGGTAAAGGTGTAAGCCAAGGTCACTCTGATGCTATAAGACGTATTGACGGAGTTATAGACGCAAGACAATACACAATTCCTGTAGATAGTGCTTTAGAAGCAGTAAGAAGTGGTTCTCAGCCTCAACTTACAACAAGACAAAAGCATACAAGAGAATGCTTTGTTGTTGTAGAAGAGGGTGCAGACAAGGAACGCATAGAGAGAGAAATAGTTACAATGAAAAACTATTTCGATGAATATGATACAACAGTAAACTTCATTTCAATGGAAGAATTGCAGAAAAATCATAGTGGTATTCCACACGGAGGCTTTGTAATCCGTACAGGTAAAACAGGTAAAAATAAAGAAAATAACCACGTTATAGAGTATAGTCTCAAATTAGACTCTAACCCTGAATTCACTTCAAGTGTAATTGTAGCTTACGCAAGAGCTGCTTACCGTCTTAACAAAGAAGGGGACAATGGTTGCAAAACAGTATTTGATATTGCACCGAAGTACCTTTCAGTTAAGTCAAATGAAGAATTAAGAGCAAGCCTCCTTTAAAATTAAGAGTGAAGAATTTAAAATTTTGGAAGGCTTCGCCTTGATTATAATTACAGGTGAATAAAAATTAGTTTATCCTATCATTTTCAGTTGATTTTAGTACCAACCATAAATGATAGGATAATTTTTAATTTAAAGATTGTCACGCAATGCATACACTCTGCATAATATACTCTATAACATCAAGTTAACTATCTCGTGGATGGAGTGAAATTATGACAAAGACTATTACACCTGTATCTTTCTTCTTTGGCGCAAATTCAAGAAAAGAATACACCTCACTTTTTGGTTCTGCTTATGATAAAAAGACTGATGGTATGCATTACATTTTAAAAGGTGGTCCCGGCACGGGTAAATCTACCCTTATGAAAAAAATAGCGGTTGAGTTGGAACGAAAAGGGTATTTTGTTGAGCGTGGGTATTGTAGTGCAGACCCAAATTCACTCGATATTGTAATTGCACCTGAAATAAATTTTTCGATTCTCGACGGAACATCTCCGCATACTTTTGATGCTACTTATCCCGGCGTTACTGAAAGTATAATAAATCTTGGTGTTGCGTGGGATAAAAAGTACTTAAATGAATATAAAACTGCAATTATAAATTTAAGCGATGAAAATAAGCATCTTCATAAAAAAGCTTCGGAGTATGTTACATTAGTTTCTAAATTACAGCTTGAAACAATGAAACATTGTGACAGAATTACAAATCACGAAAAAGTCAAAAATTATATGGAAAGACTTTGTCGCAGAGAAATTCCAACAAGAAAAAGTGCAGAGCGAGGTACACTTAACAAAAGATTTTTAAGTGCAATTACACCGGATGGCGTAGTTCTTCAATATGATACAATAGTGGCACTCAGTGAAAAAATAATTACTATAAATGATGATTATTCAGTATGTGCTCCTGCAATAATGGGTTTTGTAGCAGATTACGCTTTAGAAAATGGCTACGATATTTATGCGTGCTACTGCCCGATTTTCCCTACTGTAAAAATTGAACATATTATTATTCCAGAGTTGAAGCTTTGTTTCTTTACAGAAAATGCTTCACATAAATCTCTCTTGAACGGCGAAAAAACAGTTCACACAACAAGATTTTTAAATAAAGAATGCCTGAGTGACATAAAAGAAAGTCTTAAATTCAATAAGAAAACTCAACAAGAAATGCTTAGTGAAGCGGTAAAGAAAATTTCAATAGCAAAAGGTATTCACGATAGATTAGAGGATTATTATATAAGAGCAACTGACTTTTCAGTAATAGAAGAAATAACAGATAATTTAATGAAAGAGATATTTTAAAAGTACCCACCAGCAAAATTTTTTTTACTGGTGGGTACTTATTTTTATAGATATATATTATTAAATATTTGTTTAAGTTCTATTGAACCATCATTTTTCACAGTTGAAATTGTAACACCTTGTTGCCATTCACTTTCAGGTAAAGAAACAATTCCCTCGTAATCACCTAAATTATAAGCGTTGTAACTTGCGTATTGTACATAGACGAGCAGAATTCCTTCAAGTCTGAAAGCAATATCGTTCACATGGTCGTGACCGGAGAAAACAGCAACAGCATTGTTTTTTTTCATACTTTCAAAAAGTCCTGAGTTGTGTTTTGAACAACCAACAGTTTCAAATGCTCTACCATATAATATGTCAGCATTTTCATTTCTTATAAGTTGTTTGTCTTCCTGTCTTATAAGTTCACCGTTTTCATCCCTTAAATAGTCGCCGTTTTCATCTAACTTAAATATTTGTTTGTATTCAGGAATCGGAATGTGCATATAAAGTGTGTTTTTTACTTCGCCATAAGTATTTCTTAAAGATTTAAGCTCGTTTTCATACCAACGTATCTGAGATGGCTTAATATAGTCATAACTACCGACATATTCAACGGGTGCATTGTCGTTAAGTGCGTGATGTTCAATAACATCTCTGCCCGAGTCAAAAAAGAAAAGCGATTGTTTTATTTCAGATTCAGAATTCATTATATTTATAATGAAGTTACCAAAGCCAAAAAGGTCGGGATTTCCGAATTTTGAAAGACAGTGTGGGTAATCAGAAACACTTTTGAAAATAAGATATTTATAATAACTTTTTTCTTCTCTTGCTTCGTGGTTACCAAAAATATAAGCCCAGTAAACACCGATTTCTTCCATCCACTCAGCAAACTGAACCGCATCAATTTGTTGGAATTTAGATTGAATGCAGTCACCTGTGAATATAACAAGGTCGGGCTTGTTGTCACGGATTTGCTTGAAAATTCTGTCAAAGGTTTTATCATTCAAATCATAATCTTCATCGAGGTGCATATCGGTAGTTAAAAGAATTTTAAAGTCGCTGTTATCGATAGTGCCGTCTTCTTTGTATTTTGCTATGTATGTTGCATTATCAGTTTCTTTTATAATTTTTACGTTTGTGCCAATGTGTTGAATATCAACAGAAGAAAGAAATCTGTTTCTTGCAAGCTTGCCTTTAGTTAAATTGTAAAGTGGCTTTTCTGCATTAAGCACAAGCTTAATACCGTTCTGGTGTATAAATGTGCGTATTGGTTTCATCTGAATACCCTCTTATGAATAATAAAATATGAGTTAAATAAATAATGATTTTATATTACTCAACTACTACATATTGTAGCAGAAATGTCATTTTTATTCAATATAATTGAAAAAATATGACGTTTTTTGTAACAGTTTGAACAAACTGTACTAAAACTATTTGTGCAAAAAGCAGAAAATTGTCAAAATGTGTAAAAAAATGGTTACAAATAGTAATTTATATGTTATACTCAAGATGTTGTATTGTAAAGTTATTTGCTTGTCAATATAATGTAGCCTGTGGATTCGGGGGTGTTTCATTGAAAACATTACTTGTACATTTTTCTTATGATAGCGAAGTAAAAGAGCTTTGTAGCAGAAGTGAATCACAAGATATTGATGTTCTCGAATTACGAGATTTATCACGAAAATCTATTTTTAGTAATAGATTTACTGCGAAAAAACCGTCGGATATCCGTTTGAGAGGTTACGACATTGACCTTAATGATTACGACAACGTAATTCTTGCTACAGACGAAACATTTGGCAATATTGCACCCGAAATGAAAGTTTTTATCCGCCAGAATGAATTAAGATTTAAAAATGTAATTTGTCTTGTTTTCGGTGAGGGTAGAAGCACAAAAAGAGCTTCAGATGCTTTGAGAACCGAGGTTTCTTTATCAGGTGGAACAGCAAGCTGTGTTATTTCTGTTTCAACAAGGGCATTTAAAAGAGAGGCTGAAGATTTGCTTTTCTATGTCCGCCATAAATTATATGTATAATGCAGCGGGGCAGGGTGACCTGCCCCGTTTTTTTGATTGTTAATTTATTTACATAATTTTAACAGTAGTTTAACTTAAATTCGTTGACTTGAAAGCATATATATGGTATATTTATTGTGTATGAAATTGACTAATAAAGGTAAATTGGAAAGGAATAAAAAAATGAAAAAAGGATTAAAATTAACTCTTGCAGTTTTAATGGTAGCATCTGTTTTAATGAGCTTAATTGTTACTGCTTCTGCCGTAGCGGTACCTGAATCATATCTTGATGCGTCAAAATATGTTATCAGCGATGGAACTGTACAGAATGCTTCTCAACCAATCTTTAATGATGGTAAGGTAACGTTTAAAATCAACATTTCAAGCGGTATAACAGTTACAGGGGCTATGGTAACTGTAAAATACGATAAAAAGGTTTTAAGACTTGTTGATGCAGGTCCCGCGGTGACGACTGATGCGGATGGTAATGAAGCAGAAATAGTTACGGGTATGCATACGCATGGTGTTTCTATGTATGATGATTCTGCTTATACCTTTGCATTCATAAGTGCAAGCGGTTTTAATACTGGCAATACAGGCAAAGAATTTGCGTTTATTACTTTTGAAGTAATTGATAAAACACATCCTAAAACATCTGTTGAATTTGTAGCGGGTGATTACACATCAACTGCTACAATCAAAAAGTTTGCGGGTCAGGATGGTGCTGGCTTTGCGACACTTGATTCAGGTAAGATTACTTCATTTAGTGCGGGTAAAAATGCAGTAACAGTAAAATGGAATGCAGTAGCTGGTGCTACAGAATACCTTATTTATCGTAAGGGCGGCGAGGATAAGAGCTTCAGAGCAATAGGAACTTCAAAGAATATTTCTTATACTGATACAGAAAACATAAAAAATAATATAACCTACACTTATGCAGTAAGAGCGAAAAATGCAAGTGGTTATGGTTGGTATGAGGGTAAAGCATTTACTTATTTAGATGCTACAAATATGACATTAACTAATGTTTCATCTGGTGTAAAAATTGCCTGGGACAAAGTAGAAGGTGCAACTGAATACAGAGTATATAAAAGACAGTCTGGCGAAAGTGATTGGACAAGAATTGAAGTAGCAGATGCACAGGTGCTCACAGTAACAGATAAAGAAATAAGAAGCGGTGTAGAATATGAATATGTAGTAAGAGCGGCTAAAAATGATTGTTTAAGTGCTCTTTCCAATATTGAAGCTATACGTTATGTAGGAATGGTTTCAAAGGTTACTTTAGCAAATGCACCAACAGGGGTAAATGTTAAGTGGAATTCTGTAGCAGGTGCAGAAAAATACAGAATTTACAGAAGATTAACAGGCGAAAATGCTTGGACTACAATAAAAACAGTAAACGCAGATGTTTTGAGTATTACAGATACAGGTGCTATAAGTGGTAAAACTAACAATTATGCTGTTAAGGTTTACACAAATGGAACATGGAGTGCTTACAAAACTGCTGCAATAAATTATATAGCTACTCCTCAAGTTACAAAAACTACTTCGGTAGTAGGTTCAGGAATAACACTTAAATGGGGTGCAGTAGCAGGTGCTGCAAAATATCGTGTTTACAGATACGATGGAAGTAAATGGGTGTTGTTAGGAAAAGTTACAGGTACGTCATTTACAGATAAAAATGTAACTCTTGGTAAATCTTACAGATATACTTTAAAAGCGGAAAACGGTTCAAATTCTTCAAGTTATAATTCAAAAGGATGGACTGTTAAATATACACTCACAACCCCAACAGTAAGTAAGGTGACAACTTCATCTACTGCAATCAAAGTACAGTGGGGTGCGGTAAAAGGTGTAAGCGGTTACATTGTTTACAGAAAGACAGATGGTGCTTCAGGCTGGACTCGTCTTGGAACTACAACAAGCACAAGTTATACAGATAAAAATGTAAAAGCAGGCACAGTTTACTATTATACAATCAAAGCATATAAAGGTAGCTCATATTCAGGTTACAACAAAACAGGTTGGGTAGGCGTAATTCTTAAAACTCCGACTGTAAAAAGTGCAAATTCTTCAAACGGAATAAAGGTTACTTGGTCAAAAGTAAGCGGTGCTAACGGTTATACAGTTTACAGTTCACAATATAATGAAAGCACCGGCAAATGGTCTGGGTGGAAAAAGCGCGGTACTGCCGCTTCAAATAAATCTGCCTGGGTAGATAAAACTGTTAAGAGTGGTACAACCTACCGTTATACAGTAAAGGCGGTTAATGGTCTTTGTAGCAGTAGCTATAAAGCATCTGCTTCACTTAAATATTTAGCACAACCTACAGTTTCTATATCTAATGCCGCTAATGGTATTACAGTTAAATGGACTAAAGCAACAGGTGCAACCGGCTACAGAGTTTATCGTTCTCAGCTTGATGCAGCAACAGGCAAATGGACTGCATGGCAGGTTATGGGTACTGCCGCTTCAAGTAAATCTGCCTGGACAGATAAAAGTGTACAGAATGGTGTAACTTATAAATATACAGTCCGTACAGTAAGTGGTAAAGTAGCATCAACTTATAAAGCAACATCAGCTTTAATGTTTTTAGAGGTTCCTGAATTAGTTTCTTGTACAAAAGATACAAGTGGAATTATTCTTGAATATAAGCAAAATGAAAATGCAGACAGCTACAGAATTTACAGAAAAACCTTATACACAGGCTGGACCTTACTTGAAACTGTAACTGCTACAAATGAAGGTGCTTATACTGATGAAAATGTTATTGATGGTACTGAATACATCTACACAGTAAGAGCAGTGAACGGTAAAAGTGTAAGTTACTACAATACAACCGGTATTTCTTGCGCAGAGTAAAATTAGTTTGAAAAATCCCCCTATAATAATTAGGGGGATAATGCTTTAAAACACAATTTTAAGGTGGTGTAAAATTGAAACGATTTATAGCAATTGTTTTGTGTATTATTATGTGTGCTTCTGTAATAAGCGCAAATACACTTACTGCATTCGCAGCGAGTACACAAACAAGTTTTTTTGATGTTAAATCATCAGGAATGAAAAATAGCGAAATTTCATTCACTATAAATTTAAAACCAAATGTAACAAGATTTAATGGTGCTATTCTTAATATTGAATTTGATACATCTGTTTTACAGTTGAAATCGGCTACACCGAGTTTTACAAAGGATGCAGAAGATAACGATGTGCTTAACATTTCAGGTGAATATGTAAATGGTTTTGTAAGCGGTAGCAACAATGTTTATTCAATAGCTTTTATGAGTAACACAGGTGTTTCTACAGGTAGTAGCGAATATAAAGATTTTTTTACCGTTACTTTTAAGGTTATTACCGATGCAAGACCTGAGACAAGTGTTAAATTTTATTGCAAACAATATTCATCTGACGATGATGTGAATAATGAAATAAGACCTTCTCAGGAAAGAGTTCTTATCAAAGACGAAGTGTTTTCTACATTAGATAATCCTACACCACTTTCTGCAGACCTTATGGAAAATGGTATAATGTTCAGATGGGAAGCAGTAGAGGGTGCAGAGGAGTATACTGTTTTAAGAAAAGCTGATAATGAAGGTGTGTGGGTAGCTTTAAAAGAGGTTACTGACGGTCAGACTATATATCTTGATAAAGATGTAGTGAGTGGTGTTACATACACATACTCAGTAGCGTGTGGTAATGGCTATGGTGATAGTGGTTTCTTTTCAAATGGTGTTTCACAGTTATATTTAACCGCTGCAAGAATCACTTCAATAACTAATGTGAACAATATGGTCAGACTTATGTGGGCTAAGGTCGGTGGTGCAGAAAGTTATCTTGTTTATCGCCAGGAACAAGGCTCTTCAAAATGGGTGCTTATAGATAAAACTGCATCTGAAAGACTTTATTATGAAGATAAAACAGTTGTAAGTAATAATACCTACAAATATGCAGTTGCGGCAGAAAAAGGTACAGTGATTTCAGTTATAGGTGCAGGAAGCGTTTCACATATATTCTTAGCTTCACCTGAATTTATTAAGGTTGAAAATACCGCGAATGGTATTTCTCTTGAATGGGAAATTGTTGGCGGAGCAGAAAAATACGAGGTTTATCGTAAAACTGATATAAGCAAAGAGTGGCAGCTTATTGAAACTACAACAGGCCTTAGTTATCTTGATACCGATGTTTTAAATGGTACAACATATTTCTATACAGTTAAAGCATTTAGTGGTAAAACCTCAAGTAGTTATAATACAAATGCTACAATTGCATTCTTAGAGGCACCAAAGTTCTCTTCTCAGGAAGCACTTGAAGATGGTATTATGGTGAAGTGGCAGGCGGTGCAGGGTGCAACCGGCTACACAATTTACAGAATGCACACTGATTCAGAAGCAAAAGAATGGGTAGAGGTTGCCTCTTTAAATGAAACCTTAACATATTTTAAAGATACCTCTGCAGAGGGTGGTAATTATAAATATGGTGTGGCTGCTACAATAGGTAAATCGCAGAGTCCTATGGGTGAGGCAGCATCTACTGTATATTTAATTAAAGCACCTCAAAATGTAAGTATTTATAATGTTATGGATGGTATGAAGCTTACCTGGGACTCTGTAAGCAATGCTTCTTTTTATATTGTTGAGAGAATAGAAAATGAAACAGGCGAAATAAAAAGAGTAGCAGATGTTACAAGTACCACTTACACAGATAAATCAGTCAAAGCTTTTTCTAAGTATTCATACAGAGTAAACTCTGTTGATAATATAAAAGGTTGGAAAAGTTTAAGAACAGCATTTTCAAATGATTTTTATAGAATTCCACCACCAATTGTAGAGAGTGCAACTCCTGAAACAAGTTCTATTACAGTTAAATGGAAGGCATTAGTGGGTGTTGATTCTTATAATGTTTATCGTCATACAGATGGTAATTGGATGAAAATAGCTACAGTTCAGGATGCTGATAGTTATAAAGATACTGATGTTAAAAGCGGTGTAAAATATTATTATACTGTTACTGCGGTAATGGATAGCACCGAAAGCTATTTAGGTGAAGAAAATACTAAAAGTGCTACCTATGTAAATATGCCATCAGAGTTAAGTGCTACGGTAACTGAAACTGGTATTTTACTCAGTTGGGAAATTACAGATGATTTAACTAATTTTATTATTTATAAAAGAGAGAAAGGTGAAACTGCCTGGCATGTTTTAAAGAACACCTCTTCAAATGTTACAAGCTATTTAGATACTTCAGTTGTGAGTGGTGACGCTTATGAATATGCAATTAAATCGGTTTCAGAGGATGGAACCTTTGAAAGCTCGTTATCAGAAGTAAAATCAGTTGTATTCTTATCAAAGGTAGCAACTGTTAAGCTCAGTAAAACTGTTAATGGTGTTAAAATTTCGTGGTCAAAGGTACGTGGAGCCGAAAATTATGTTATTTACAGAAGACTTGAAACAGGTACATGGGTAACAGTAGCAACAGTTTCTAAAGATAAAACAAGCTATATTGATAAACAAGCAGAAAGCGGTAAAACTTATCTTTATACTGTAAGAGCGTTAAAAGATAATTGGCGTGGTGCTTACCAGAATTACAAAATATACTTTATTGCAGCACCACAAATTACTAAATTCGATTCGCAGATTGGTAAAGGTATTACAATCAAATGGGCGGATATTCACGGTGCAGAGCAGTATTACGTTTACAGAAAAACTGGGTCTTCTGGTTGGAAGAAAATCGGCACAACAACAAATTTATTGTTCCTTGATAAAAATGTAAAACTTGGTACAAATTATGTTTACACATTAAAAGCAGTATCAGAAGATGGTATTGCTTCAACCTATAATACAAGCGGTTGGAAGCGTCAGTTTACACCAGGCACACCAACAGGCGGCAGTGTTCTTAACAGTGCAAATGCAATAAAAGTAAGCTGGAGTAAAGTTTCCGGTGCGACAGGTTACATTGTTTATAGAAAAACCAATAACAGTAAGAGTTGGACGAGACTCGCAACTGTTACAGGTACTTCATATATGGACAGAAGTGTTAAAGCAAATGTGAAATACACTTATACCATCAGAGCATATAAGGGTAAGGTAACTTCACTTTATAACACTACTGGCTGGTCAGGTGCAATTCTTTCAGCACCTACAGTAAAAATTGCGAATGCAAGCACGGGTGTCAAGGTTTCCTGGAGTAAAAATAGTGCCGCATCAGGCTATGCAGTTTATCGTTCAACCTACAATGCTGTAAATAAAAAATGGTCATCGTGGAAGTCGATGGGGACTGCGAAAGCGGGTAAATCCTCTTGGGTAGATACAAGTGCACAAAGCGGTACAACATATCGCTACACAGTAAAGGCTATTTGTGGAAGCTGTAAAAGTAGTTACAAATCATCAAATAGCGTGCTTTATTTAAAAGAACCTAAGGTTACTATTTCAAATGTAGCAAATGGGGTAAATGTTAAGTGGACTCAGGCTTTACAATCAAAAGGCTACAGAGTTTATCGTTCACAATATAACGAAGCAACAGGTAAATGGTCTTCGTGGAAAACTATGGGTACTGCAAAGTACAATAAATCCTCGTGGGTAGATAAGAGTTCAGTTTCAGGTGTAACCTACCGATATACAGTGCGTTCGGTAAGCGGTAGTGCACTTTCAAGCTATACTTCATCAAATACTGTGAAATATCTTGAAACACCTCAGCTTTTGAGTGCATATAAAACTGCCGATGGTAACGTTATTACCTATCAGCAGATAGACGGAGCAACAGGTTATAGAATTTACAGAAAAACTGAAGATACCTCTTGGGTTATTATTGCAAATGTAACTGGCAACAGTAACATAAGCTTCATAGATAACGAAATAGAAGAAGATGTTGAATACACTTACACAGTAAGGGCATTTTCGGGTTCGTATTTCAGTTATTACAATACAAAAGGTATTACTTGTAAATAATAAAAATGGTCTGACAAAAGTCAGACCATTTTACTTTATTGTGTTTTATCAATGACTGAAGCCACCATTTAATTGTCTTTCTGCCATTTCTTCAATTTCTTCAGGGGTTGCAGTTTTCATAAATTCTGCAAGTTCTGCTCTTTGAATCTGAAGGTCTGTGTACATTCTTTCACGCTTTTCACCCGAAAGTGTGTAGAATAATTTTGGAACGATTCCAAGACAAGAAGAAATAATAGGAATGCCTGTACCAAGTGCGAAAATCCACCATTTTGTTTTATCGGTTTGTGTACCGATTTCCTGACCCTGAATGTAACCGATTTTGTTCATTACAAGGTTGTTTACGCTACCCATAACAGCTCGTTGAAGTTTTGTAATAAGACTTTTAGAAACACCTATCATAGCTTCAGAACGATAACCATTTTTCCATTCGCAATAGTCAAGTGCTTCGTTCTGAATTTCGGCAGGAATAACGCGTCTCAAACCATAAACGCACATTTCAAAAATTTCTTCTATCGCCATCAAAGGTAAAATAATTGCTTTTTTCTTAAAGTTTTTATTTATAGAGCCTATACCGAAGACGGTGAGCCATAACATATCTGTCCACGCATCTTCTAAAATCCAAAGAGTTTTTGTAGCAAAGCGCCTTCTTAAAGGCTCAACAAAACTGTAACTTATAAATTTAATAGGGAATGCAGGAATACCGACAATTGTTTTCCAGGTTATAGAACCTATAACATCAATATAGAAATTAGTTCTGCTTAATCCTATACTAAAGCCTGATAAGAAGTCTGAAAGTACATAAATAAGCATCGGTTTATTGGTTACAACTGCTTTGAGACAATGCTTTACAGAAGGTTGTTTAATTGATTGAGAAACACGTTCACGAGAGGTGGTTGCAAAGAAAAGCGTAAACGATGCCGAGAGTACTGCGCAAGCAATACCGAAGCTTGAAAACAAGTTTTGTAAAGGTAAATTTATTTTTTTGTTTGCTATAAGGTCAAATAAAATACCGAAAATCTGCTTTGGTAAATCTTCAACTAAGTGTGAAGTAACATTTGCAAGAGCAATTAGCCTTGACCTTTCCAGAGGTTCGGGTGTTATTGTAGCGAGAAAGCCTGTTTTTGCTATTGAAGTAAAGGTTTCTGCAGTTTCTGTAACTATGCTCATAGCAAAATAGAAAAGCCACTTGGGAAGGTGCGTTGCAGCAGTATTCGGGAATATAAATGGAATTAACCACATACAAAGTCCTATAAGTGTTAATGGTATTTCACCAAAAAGAACATAAGGCTTGAATTTACCAAATCGTGTTCTTGTTCTGTCAACCGTAACACCTATAAAAGTATCGTTAATTGAGTCCCATACAGTTGCGATAATATTCTGTATTGCAAGGTATCCGAAGTCGATTTTAACAACGTCATAAATAAAACGCTCTTTAAAATCGTTGATGTTAAGACTTGCGCCTATGTCGTTTAATATGTAGGCAAAGGTTTCGCGCCTTCCTACGTATCGCATAGGCTTGTTTACATCATAGGTTGTAAGATTTTCTGTACTCATAGAGTCACTCCTTTTAGCAAGGGGATTTTAAAAACTCAAAAATTGCTTCAATCGAATTTTCCTCAACTTCTATAAAATTTTCTTTTAATCTTAAATGCTCTAAATAATGAGCATCTGAGCTTGAAAGAATTTTTAAACTATTTAAGTGTGGATGTTGTGTTTTTAAGCTCTCGAGTGTATCAAGGTCAAAAATCTCTGCACATTTAAAACCGAAAGAGTCATCTATTATACCTAAATTTGAAATAATACTGTAAGAGTTTCTGTCAATGTGCGCAGGGAAACAGATACCACCATAACCCTCAACAACCTCTACTGCATCGTTGGTGCTTACAGTAGATGCAGTTATAAGTAATGTGTGCTCGAACCCTAAAACATTGTCGTGTTTATCAAAGACAAGTTGTTCACCGAAAACTGTTGGTTTATTTCTTATCGGCGGTAGTGTAGAGCGTATATAATCACCGAATTTTTCTGCGCTTTTTAAATCAGGAAAAAGGCAAACTAAATGCACTTCTTCCGATGTGCAAAGCTCCATTCCGGGAATTACAGTAAGACCTATTTCTTTACCTGCTTCCATAACTGCTTTGCAGTTTAATGTAGAGTTATGGTCAGTTAAAGCAATAACATCCAAATCGTAAAGCTTTGCCATATTTACGATGTTGTTAGGTGTCATTTCATTATCACCACAAGGGCTGAGCCCCGAGTGAATATGAAAATCGTAATAAAGCTTCATTATAGCTTTGAAAACTCCGAAGCTACTTCGTAAGATGTTTTATCAGTTGTAAGAATAATAACACCGTTTTCTGTTGCTTTTTCTTTTGCGTTATCATCAAGCGGTGCATTTTCTGTAAGAACAATACAAGCCACATCAGTTAAAACTGCAACGCCAATAGAATTTACATTCCCCATAACTGTAAGCCAGATGTTGTCTTCTTTTGCTCTTGACATAACCCAGCTTAAAAGGTCGCCGCAGTAGCAACCATTTATTTCTCTGTTTTCAGCTTCTTGTTCGTTACATAAAAATTTAAAATTGAGTTTTTCACTCAGATTTTTAACTGTCAATTAAATCACCTTTTATTCATTGTCATCTGGTATCTCTCTGAATGGTGCAGGAATAAGACTTTCATAATCGTCACTGTTTTCCATTTGTGCAAGGTTTTGTTTCATTCTGAAAACACAGTCATCCTCATGAGCAAAGCCACGCACAATATCTTCTGCTAAAGCTCTGCAGGTCGGCGCACCACAAGTGCCACAATCAAGACCGGGGAATACCTCTAAAAGCTCGTTCATCCGTTTCATTCTTGTCATAGCCTCTGTGACATTGTCTGCAAGTTTCATAACATCGTCACAAGGCTCTATATCGCTTTCCTTAAGAAAATATGGTGGTATGCCCTCGGCGCTCACAGAATTGCAGGCAACAGGTGCATATTTTCTCATTTTCATAAGCCTTGATTTTGCAATGAAGGGGTTTTCAGATGTAAGGCAACCGCCGACACATCCACCCTGACAAGCATTGAGCTCAATGAAATCTATTGCATCAAGTGTTTCGTTTTCAACCTCTTCAAGTATTTTCATACAGTTTTCTATACCGTCTGCGGCAAGCGAATTTTCGTTGAGTATACCAGAAATCTCGCCACCACTTGTAGCCCAGCTCATACCAATTTTACCTGAAGTCTGCTCTGCAGATGGAATATTATATTTGTCGCCCTTTTCCATGATCTTTAAAAGAACGGGGTAAATGTCGTTTATGCCAACTGCACCGTCAACATTAGATTTTTCTGCACCTAAAGGGCTTTTGAAAGAAGTGATTTTAGCAGGGCAGGGAGAAATAAAAAATACACCAATCTCCTGTGGGCGTAAGCCTGTTTCTTTAACTGCCTTTTCTCTCGCGATTCTTGCTGCCTCTTCAACAGGTGGATTTATCGGGAGAAGATTGTCAAGCAAGTCAGGGAAACACACTCTTATGAGTCTTACTATTGCAGGACAAGCAGATGAAATAACAGGCTTTTTGAGCGTTCCTTCTTTCATAAGTCTTCTTGTAACATCAGAAACTAATTCTGCCGCCGCTGCAACTTCAAAAACAGAGTCAAAACCAAGAAGTGGTAATGCTCTTAAAATAGGGGTTGCATCTTCTAAATTGTTGAATTGTGCATAAAGAGCGGGGGCGGGGAGTGCTATTCTGTATTTGTAATTTACTATTTGTGATAATGAGTCGCGACTTGCGTATTTTGCGTGGTGAGGACAAACTCTTATACATTCGCCACAATCTATACAACGTTCTTTTATAATATGTGCTTTCCCTGCACGAACACGTATAGCCTGAGTAGGACAACGTTTAATGCAGTTTGTACAACCTTTACATTTATCTTTATCAAGTCGCACTGAATGGAAATATGCGTCCATAATAAACCTTCCGAATTCAATTATTTTATATAAACTTTCAAATGAATTGTAGTACCTACACCAACTTCGGTATCGATAATCATTTCATCAGTATATTTTTTTATGTTGGGTAAACCCATACCTGCGCCAAAACCTAACTGGCGAACATTTTCAGGTGCAGTTGAAAAACCTTCTTTCATAGCGAGTGACACATCGGGAATACCTGGTCCTTCGTCTATTAAATCGAGCGAAATACATTCCGGTGTGATTTCAACATCAATAACACCGCCACCTGCGTGGATTACCATATTTATTTCGCCTTCGTAAACAGCAATTGCAACATTTCGTACAATATCGTTAGGAAAACCTAAGCCCTTCAACTCACGCTTGATTTTGCCTGACGCTTCACCTGCACAAGTGAAATCATTACCGCTTACATCGTAATGAAGTTTAATTGCTTCCATTAGATTCCACTGCCTCCCTTAAGACCATGCTTATAAAGAAGACCGCAAGCGGTAAACATTTCAAGGTCGCTTCTTAAAAGAACTATATCTCTTTCGGTTGCAAGGTCAATCATATCCATACTTGGTTTTTTGCCACGCACGAAAACAATACATTTCATATCCATCATTTCAGCAGTTCTTATAACCTGTGGATTAACAAGACCAGAAAGAAGAACGGCCTGTTCTTTTACAAAGGCTAAAACATCGCTCATCATATCACTGCCACAAGCGGTGAATACTTCGCTTTCCAATAAATCTGCACCACATATAAGCTCTGCATTAAGTATAGTTTGAATTTCAGAAATCTTCATAAAAAGCTCTCCAATATAAAATTTATAATTATATACATTCTAACATATATTACAGTGATTTTCTATTGTAAAAAGTTTCTAAAATTACAAGGAAAAGATATATATATCGTTTAAAGATATAAAATTTTTATACTTATTTTTATGCAAAACATAAAAATGTTAAAAAAATATCAATTTGGCGAAAAAAGTCGTTTTTTTCTATAGACTTTTCAAACTGAAATTGTTATAATCATAGAGTATGTATGTGGCGAAAAGCCGCTTAATATAGTCTCTATTTTGAAATGGAGGAGTTTTAATGCTCAAGAAAATCAGTAGTATTCCATTCAAGGGTACACCTGAGCAAAAGACAAAGCTTGATGCTGTAATTGCAGAATGCAAGGACGACAAAAGTCAGCTTATGCACGTAATGCAGGAAGCTCAAGGCATTTATGGTTATTTGCCAAGAGAAGTTCAGGTTATGATTGCGGAAGGTATGGATGTACCTCTTGAAAAAGTTTACGGTGTTGCAACATTCTATGCACAATTCTCACTTTCACCAAAGGGTGAATATGACATTTCAGTTTGTCTCGGTACAGCTTGTTATGTTAAAGGCTCACAGCAGATTTTAGATAAAATCAGTGAGGTTCTTGGAATCGGTGCAGGTGAATGTACAGCTGATGGTAAATTCTCACTTGAAGCTTGTCGTTGTATCGGTGCTTGCGGTCTTGCACCTGTTTTCACAATCAATGGTGAAGTTTATGGTAAGGTTACTGCAGATGATATTCCTGGTATCCTTGCAAAATATATGGACTAATGAGAGAACTCTCGCTTAATATTCTTGATATTGCGCAGAATTCAATAGTCGCAGGTGCTACACTTACGGAAATTGTTGTAAATGAAAATACAAAAGAAAATACACTTTTAATAGGAATTTATGACAATGGTTGTGGAATGACAGCGGAACAGGTAAGAAATGTTATTGACCCGTTTTTTACAACCCGCACTACCCGTAAAGTAGGTATGGGAATACCGCTTTTTAAAATGGCAGCCGAACAAACAGGTGGCAGTTTTAAAATTGAGTCAGAAAAAGGTGTAGGTACAAAAATCGAAGCATTGTTCAAAACAGACAACATTGATTTTACACCGCTTGGTGATATAGCTTCGACTATTGTAACAATAGTTTCAATGAATAACGATAAAGAATTTTTATATAAACGTGTGTTGGATGACAATGAATTTGTCTTCTCAACTGTTGAAATTAAAAAAATTCTTGATGGTGTACCACTTTCGGAACCATCAGTTATGAGTTGGATTGAACAATATCTGAATGAACAATATAACGAATTATTGAAAGGATGACTTTTATGAAATCTCTTGAAGAGTTACTTGCTATAAAAGAAAAAGCACAGGCACAGCTTGCAGCTCGTGATGCTGAAGGTAACGATGGTATCAGAGTTGTTGTTGGTATGGCTACTTGCGGTATTGCTGCAGGTGCTCGTCCTGTTTTAAAAGCACTTGTTGATGAAGTTGCAAAAAGAAATGTTCAACACGTTTCTGTTACACAGACAGGTTGCATTGGTATGTGCCAGTACGAACCAATCGTTGAGGTTTTTGAACCAGGCAAAGAAAAGGTTACTTATGTTCAGATGACTGCTGAAAAAGCACAGAAGGTTGTAGCAGAACATCTTGTAAATGGTAAGCCTGTTGTTGAATACACAGTAGGCGCTATAACAAAATAAGAAGGAGAGAAAAAGTTATGTATCGTGCCCACGTTCTCGTTTGTGGTGGTACAGGTTGTACTTCAAGCCACAGTGGCGAGCTTATAGATGCACTTAATGAAAACATTAAGGCAAAGGGTCTCGAAGATGAAGTTCAGGTTGTAAGAACCGGTTGCTTTGGTCTTTGCGCTTTAGGCCCAATTATGATTGTTTATCCAGAAGGTTGTTTCTACAGTGAAGTAAAAGTTGAAGATATTCCTGAAATCGTTGAAGAACATCTTCTTAAAGGTCGTATTGTTAAAAGACTTCTTTACAGTGAGACTGTAACAGAAGAAGCAGTTAAGCCTTTAAATGAAACTAACTTCTACAAAAAGCAACACAGAGTAGCACTCAGAAACTGCGGTGTTATCAATCCTGAAGATATTACAGAGTATATTGCTTATGACGGTTACCGTGCACTTGCAAAAGCTCTTACTGAAATGACTCCGGATGAAGTTATTCAGACAGTTATCGATTCAGGTCTTCGTGGCCGCGGTGGCGGTGGCTTCCCGACAGGTAGAAAATGGAGCTTTACTGCTGCTAACAAGGCAGACCAGAAATATGTTGTATGTAATGCCGACGAAGGTGACCCGGGTGCATTTATGGACCGTTCAGTTCTTGAAGGTGACCCACACTGTCTTGTTGAAGCAATGACAATCTGTGGTTATGCAACAGGTGCTACTGAAGGTTACGTTTATGTTCGTGCAGAGTACCCAATCGCTGTTGAAAGACTTCAAAAAGCTATTGACGATGCTCGTGAATACGGACTTTTAGGTAAAAATATCTTTAATTCAGGTTTCGACTTTGATTTATTTATCCGTCTTGGTGCGGGTGCATTCGTTTGCGGTGAAGAAACTGCTCTTATGACATCTATCGAAGGTAACCGTGGTGAGCCTCGTCCTCGTCCACCATACCCGGCAGTAAAAGGTCTTTTCGGCAAACCAACAACAGAAAACAATGTTGAAACATTTGCTAATATTCCACAAATCATTCTCAATGGTGCAGAATTCTTTAACTCAATGGGTACAGAAACAAGTAAGGGTACTAAAGTATTCGCATTAGGTGGAAAAATCAACAACACAGGTCTTGTTGAAGTTCCTATGGGTACTACACTCCGTGAAATCGTTGAAGATATCGGTGGCGGTATTCCAAATGGTAAAAAATTCAAGGCTGCACAGACAGGTGGTCCTTCAGGCGGATGTCTTCCTGCAGATTTACTTGATATTGAAATTGACTATGACAACCTTGTTGCTAAAGGTGCAATGATGGGCTCAGGTGGTCTTATCGTTATGGACGAAGACGACTGTATGGTTGATATTGCAAAATTCTTCCTTGAATTCACAGTTGATGAATCTTGCGGTAAATGTACACCTTGCCGTGTTGGTACAAGAAGACTTCTTGAAATTCTTGAAAAAATCACAAGCGGTAAAGGTACTTTAGAAGACCTTGACAGAATGGAAAAACTTTGTAACTACATCAAAGAAAACTCTCTTTGTGGTCTTGGTCAGACTGCTCCAAACCCTGTTCTTTCTACATATCAACGCTTTAAAGACGAGTATATTGCTCACGTTGTTGACAAGAAATGTCCTGCAGGCGTTTGTAAAGACCTCGTTTCATTCTCAATTGATAAAGATAAATGTATCGGTTGCGGTATCTGTGCTAAAAACTGCCCTGTTGAAGCAATTACAAGAACAGATTATATCGCTCCAGGCCATAAACTTGCATCATTCACAATTGATACAGACAAGTGCGTAAAATGCGGTGTTTGTATTGGTAACTGTAAGCCAAAGGCTATAAATAAATAAGGAGGAACTGATAATGGAAAATTTAGTTAATATTAAAATCAATGGCTTCGACTATCAAGTTCCTGCAGGAAGTACAATTCTCGAAGCTGCACACAGTGCAGGTATTGAAATTCCTACACTCTGCTACCTTAAAGATATAAATGCTATTGGTGCTTGTCGTATTTGTGTAGTTGAAGTTAAAGGTGCAAGAAGTCTTGTTGCATCTTGCGTATTCCCTGTAAATGAGGGTATGGAAATCTTCACAAACACACCAAAAGTAATTGAATCAAGAAAAACAACTCTTGAGCTTATCCTTTCAACACACAAAAAAGAATGTCTTTCTTGTGTAAGAAGTGGTAACTGCGAGCTTCAACAACTCTGCAAAGATTACGGTATTGAAGACGCAAATAAATATGATGGTGCTTTCATCAACTATGCAATTGATGATTCTGCAACTCATATGTATCGTGATAACGAGAAGTGTATTCTCTGTCGTCGTTGTGTTGCTGCTTGCGAAAAACTTCAGGGTATTTCTGTAATCGGTGCAAATGCACGTGGTTTTGATACTCACATCGGTTCAGCATTTGAATACAATCTTAATGATGTTGCTTGCGTATCTTGCGGTCAATGTATTACAGCTTGTCCTACAGGTGCTCTTTCTGAAAGAGATGATACTCAGAAAGTATTTGATGCAATCAACGACCCTGCAAAACACGTTATTGTTCAGACTGCTCCTGCAGTTCGTGTTGCACTCGGTGAAGAATTCGGCAAAGAAATGGGCACAATCGTTACAGGTAAAATGGTTGCAGCTCTTAAAATGCTCGGCTTTGATAAAGTATTCGATACAAACTTCACAGCTGACCTTACAATTATGGAAGAAGCAACAGAATTCCTTGAGAGATTTGAAAAGAAAGAAAATCTTCCTTTAATCACATCTTGCTCACCAGGTTGGATTAAATTCTGTGAACACTATTACCCAGAATTCATTCCTAATCTTTCATCTTGTAAATCACCACAAGGTATGTTTGGTTCAGTTGCAAAAACATTCTATGCTGAAAAAATGGGTATTGACCCTAAAGATATTTATGTTGTATCTGTTATGCCTTGTACTGCAAAGAAATTTGAAGCAGAAAGACTTGACCACACAGCAGTTAAAGGTCTTGCTGATATTGATGCTTCAATTACAGTAAGAGAGCTTGCAAGAATGATTAAAAAAGCAGGTATCAACTTCAACAATATTCCTGATGCAGAATTTGACGCACCATTCGGACTTGGTTCAGGTGCAGGTACAATCTTCGGTGCAACAGGTGGTGTTATGGAAGCAGCTCTTCGTACTGCTTATGAAGTTGTTACAAATAAAGAGCTTCCTGACTTTGATGCATTTAAAGATGTTCGTGGTGTTGAAGGTGTTAAAGAAGCAACTTACAATCTTGACGGTGCAGAAATCAATGTTGCAGTTTGCTCAGGTCTTGTAAATGCAAAAACAGTTCTTGATATGGTTAAATCAGGCGAAAAGAAATATGACTTCATTGAAGTTATGGCTTGCCCTGGTGGTTGCGTAAACGGTGGTGGTCAACCAATCGTTCCAGCATCAGTTAAGAACTTTACAGATGTAAGAGCGGCTCGTGCAGCAGGTCTTTATAATGACGATAAAAACCTTAAAATCAGAAAATCACACGAAAATCCTGATGTTAAGGCTGTTTATGACGAATATTTCGGCAAACCTGGTAGCCATAAGGCACACGACATTCTCCATACAGGTTATACTGAAAGAGCAAAATATTAAAATATAAGGGGCTGTAAAAAAGCTCAGACCGCATAAAACTATATAGACCAAGGGGTTCCTACAGTGCAGATAGCTGTAAGAACCCCTATAAATTATCAAAAAAATTAAAATTGCAAAAAATTTTTCGTTTTATGCTACGAACAAATCTCACCACTCGACGTACCTATGTACGCCTTCGGGCAAGCAAAAACAAGACTGAAGCCTTGTTTTGGTTCGATTTGTCCGTTCTGCATCTTTTTTTCTATCCCCTAAAGAGAGGCTGTAAAAAAACTTAGCGTTTTTTACAGCCTCTTTTTTGTTTAATAACATATATTAAGTTTGCAGTTTATTGGAAGTTATTATTGTTGTAATTGTTATAGTTACTTAATTCATCCTGAATTTGTTTTGATTGATGAGTATCAAAAATAGATTGAATTGGTGCAGTGAGTTGTGCTTGTTCTTTTTTCTTTTGCTTTTTATTGTTTACTATAACTACAATGATAATTGCAATAATAAGTACAGCAAAAACAATAATAGATATTATGCTGCTGGAATCTTCTTCAGGAGTTGTATCATCAGAAGCATCAGGAGTAGCTATAAGCTCCGCTTCAGTCATCTTAAAGGTTTCAATAACATTATCAAGTTCAACCAATTGTTTTCTGTTCTGTGTAGTTATTGTTACGGTGTAAATGTAATCAACACCTGCGAATTGATAAGTTTTCTGGTAAAGTGTGCTATTTTGAAATTTGGATTCAACAACAGTTGTAAGAGAAGTATAACCATTTGCAAGTAATTTCGTTTCAGTTGTTAAAATATTCACAGTAGCAGAAACTTCGCCTTGCTTTGCATATTGTGTTGAAATAGTGGTTTTTAACATTTTCTTGTAGCTTTCCAAATCATCATCACTTAAATTGCAGAAAGTCGTGTTATCACTATTTTCTATAAAATTGATGTTAATATTAGCGCTTTCATCTGATTTCAAAAAAGCCGGAACGTCTTCTGTGCTATATTCTTCGAGGTATTTATAGTCATCAGGAAGCTCAATTGAGTAGAGCTCTTTATGATTGTATGTATCTGCAGCGTAAACACACATTGTTGTAGCAAAAAGCATTACTAAAACAACAAGTAAAATACTTAATTTTTTCATATTCATTTACCTCATAATTTAATATTACCTTCGGCAATTCTTATAAGCAATTCAGCAAAAAGACTGTTTGACCAAGCAAACCAAGGTCTTGTGAAATCAGTAGCATCATTTTTGTTGAATGCTTCGTGCATAAGACCGGTACCTGCATCAGTAGTTGTGAGCATTCTGATACATTCTTTTACTTCTTCTGCGTCGGTGCTTGTAAGTGCCTGCATTGAAAGTGCAATATGCCATATTTTATCAAGCCCTGTGTGTGGACTACCAACACCTTTTGCAGCACTGCCCTCAAAATACCAGGGGTTATTGCCTGAAAGAATAAAGCTTCGTGTGTTTTTATAAGTTTCGTTATCTGCTTTTACGTAACCTAAATATGGTGCAGAAAGTAAGCTTGGTGAGTTTGCGTCATCCATAAGAACAAAATTGCCCTTGCCGTCAGTTTCATAAACAAACATTTTTCCGTGACGCTCGTTGTCAATTACGCCATATTCTTTTATACCCTCATCAATATCAAAAGCGAGTGAGCGACATTCGCTTTCAAGCTTAGTATCTTCATAACCGATACTTGCCATTTCTGCCGCCTTTTTTAATGCACAGACAGCCATCATATTAGCAGGAACTAAATAACCTAATTTACAACGGTCATCTGATGGTCTGAATCCTGACCAGGTCATTCCTGTATAGGCAACTTCTTCACCTTTACCATTGTTGGATAACGTATCTATTACAGGACAATCTTTACGATTGAAAAAATATGTAGAGTTAGTAAAGTGATTTTGTTCTTTTTTAAATGTTTCAAAAATCTTCCAGAGCATTTCTTTGAATTGTTCTGTGAAAATAGAATTATCAAGAGTTGTCTGGTAATATTCATAAGCTAAATAAAGCGGTGCACATAAAGAGTCAACCTCGTACTTTCTTTCCCATATAAGTTCGTGGTAAAAGTCAGTTTCGTCTTTTGCAGAGTCAGGGTTAGCTTTAGCATTAAAAGCATTTGAATAAGGGTCAAGACAAACATAAAAAGCGTGTTTTTCAATAATACTTTTGAGAATTGCTTTTAAATCTTCATCTTCGTTTGCATAACGGATATAAGGTTTTACCTGTGCGGCACTGTCGCGAAGCCACATTGCAGGAATATCACCTGTAATAACAAAGAAGCTTTCATCTTCTAATTGTGTGACAGTAGTTTCAATTGTATTTAAAAAACATCTTTTAAAAAAAGGTGCAGCCTCGGGGCATTTTTCTTTTAAAACACCTTCAATTTCTTTTGTTTTATCTAATAAGATCTTTGGTATATCCATAAAAAAATCTCCACACTATAATTGATATTTATTAAAATATACGTAAATATTATAACATATATATAATTCAAATACAACACTAAAAAAGTTTGTTAAACTCTTGACAAAGTCGGTGAAATATAGTACCTTATTATTTAGATAACAAAGGTGTTATCTGTGTAAAAACATATTTTTAAAATGCAAATATAAGGAGGAAATTCCAATGGCTCAGAGAATCGTATTAAACACAATTTCTTATCACGGTAAGGGTGCAATTAAAGAAATCCCAGCAGAAATTACTGCTCGCGGACTTAAAAAGGTTTTTGTTTGCACAGACCCTGATTTATTAAAATTTGGTGTTGCTAAGAAAGTAACAGATATACTCGATGAAAGCAAAATCGCTTATGATGTTTTCAGCGAAATTAAACCTAACCCAACTATTGAAAATGTTTTAGATGGTGTTAAGGCATTTAAAGAATCAGGTGCAGATTCTATAGTTGCTATCGGCGGTGGCTCAGCAATGGATACTGCAAAAGCAATTGGTATTATTATTGAAAACCCTGAATTTAGTGATGTAAGAAGTCTTGAGGGTGTAGCACCTACAAAAAATCACGCAACATTTACAATTGCAGTTCCTACAACTGCAGGTACTGCGGCAGAGGTTACAATCAACTATGTTATTACAGATGTTGAGAAAAAACGCAAATTCGTTTGTGTTGACGTTCACGATATTCCTGAAGTTGCAGTTGTTGACCCTGATATGATGGCTTCAATGCCAAAAGGTCTTACAGCAGCAACAGGTATGGATGCTTTGACACACGCAATTGAAGGTTATATTACAAAAGGTGCTTGGGAAATGACAGATATGTTCCACCTTAAAGCAATAGAACTTATATCAAAACATCTTCGTGGGGCTTGCGAAAACACAGAAGAAGGCAGAGAGGGTATGGCACTCGCTCAATATATCGCGGGTCAGGGCTTCTCTAATGTTGGCCTTGGTATTGTTCACAGTATGGCTCACGGCTTAGGCGCTCTTTACGATACACCTCATGGTGTTGCAAATGCTATTATTTTGCCGACAGTTATGGAATATAACGCAGAATGCACAGGCGATAAATACAGAGATATTGCTAAAGCAATGGGTGTTGAGGGTACAGACAAAATGTCAATCGAAGGTGCTCGTACTGCTGCCATTGCTGCTGTTAAAAAGTTAGCAACTGATGTTGGTATTCCAGAAAATCTTAAAGAAATTGTAAAGGATGAAGATATTCAGTTCCTTGCAGAAAGTGCATATGCAGATGCTTGCAGACCAGGTAACCCAAGAGATACAAGCATTGAAGAAATTGTTGAACTTTACAAAAGTTTAATGTAATAATAACTAAAATCAGAGCAGTAAAAAACGCAAGTTTTTTACTGCTCTGTGTTTTTATTTGTTTATAAAAAATGTCACAACTTTAATTCCTGTATAAATAATTAAAAAAGCAGATAATACTTTTTTTAGAACATAAATTGATTTATAAGCTTTAGTTATTTTTTCAATGTTCTTTAAAGTCTTTAAACAATAATTCATGTGAAAATTCTCCTAATCAGATGTTAATAATACCCCGTGTGCAATTCCTGGCACACTTTCGCCCTGTAAAGAGGAGGTAGGGGAAAGTAGTGCACCTGTGCCGACAAATAAAACGCGGTTAAGCTCTTTTTTGCGCAGTTTGTTTATAATATAAGAGCAAACGACACTTGCACTACAACCGCAACCTGAACCACCTGCGTGAACATCCTGTGTCTCGGCATCATAAATCATAATGCCGCAGTCATTGTGAACTTTACTGATATCAATATTATTTTCTTTAATAAGCAATTCCTTTAAAAGGTCGCTACCGACTTTGCCCAAGTCACCTGTGAGAATTAAATCAAAATCATCTGGTGAGGTTTTTGTGTCATTTAAAAATGCGCTTATAGTTTCTGCGGCGGCGGGTGCCATTGCCGCACCCATATTGTTTACATCAGTTATTCCTAAATCACGGATTTTACCAAAAATTACAGCATTTACCCGAGGATTATCTGGTGTAGCACTTTTTAACACAGCAGCACCCGCACCTGTAACAGTCCATTGTGCAGCGGGGGGTCTTTGACCGCCATATTCAAGTGGATTTCTGTATTGTCTTTCAGCAGAGCAGAAATGCGAGGATGTAGATGCTACCGCACTTTCTAATGCACCAGAATCTATAAGTGTAGCAGAAAGGGCTAAAGAAAGAGCCATTGTTGAACACGCACCATAAAGCCCTGAAAATGGCATACCAAACTCTCTGAGACCGAAGGATGAGCCTATACATTGGTTTAAAAGGTCACCTGAGAAACAACAGTCAATATCTTCTGGTTTTTCATCTGCTTTAAATAAAGCTCTGGTTACTGCGTCTTTTACTAATTCACTTTCAGCTTTTTCAAAGGTTTCCTTGCCTAAAAATTCATCCTCGTGAATTTTATCAAATTCGTGTGCTAATGGGCCTTCGCCTTCTTTTTTCCCTACAACTGCGGCGTTACCTGTAATGCTTGGTTTGTTTTCTAAAAAAATAGTATATCGTCCAATTCTTTTTGGCATAATCATCACCAGAATTATATTGCCCTGAAAACAACAAAAAAACAGAAAAATCTAAAAAAGATTTTTCTGTTTTTAATTATTAAATTATTGGTTATGAGTTTCTTTATACACTTTATTGAGTACTTCAATAAGAATATCAATATCAAGCGGTTTTGCAACGTGCTCATTCATTCCTGCATCAAAAGCGTTTTTCTTATCTTCGCTGAAAGCATTTGCAGTCATAGCGATAATCGGGATATCAGCTATATCTGTGTTGTCAGAACCACGGATTTTTCTTGTTGCGGTGTAACCATTCATAATAGGCATCTGAATGTCCATAAGAACAAATTCATAATAGCCTTTTTCTTTTGCTTCAAGCATTGAAACTGCAACAGTACCGTCTTCAGCTTCTTCGATAATAAAGCCTTCATCTTCGAGAAGTTCACGAGCAATTTCACGGTTAATCATATTATCCTCGACAACAAGAATTCTCTTGCCTTTAAGTTCAGGTAATAATGAAACATCATCTTTTGATTTAACTTCGCTGACATTTGCCTTTTCTGCTTTAAATGTAAAGGTGAATTCTGTACCAACACCAACCATACTGTTATATGTAAGTGAACCACCTAAAAGATTAACAAGATTTCTTGTAATTGCAAGACCTAACCCTGTACCTTGCACACCACTCTGAGTAGTGTTTTGTTCACGCTCAAAAGCTGTGAAAAGGTGCTTTTGGAATTCTTCACTCATACCTATACCGGTATCTTCAATTCTAACCTGATAATAGGCTCTTTCGTCAGGTGATTTCATTTCAGAAACCTGGAAGGTAACAGAACCACCGCTGTTTGTGAATTTCAAAGCATTACTTAAAAGATTAATTATTATTTGCGAAATTCTTAATGAATCACTATAAATAACTGATGTTTTGATATTGAAATTTGTGTTGAAAGTAATGTCTTTCTGTGCCATATCGTGAACGAACATTTCTTTAAGTTTGTTTATTAACTCAGGGAAATTAACAATTTCACGATTAAGTTCGAGTTTACCACTGCCGATTCTCGCCATATCAAGCACATTGTTTATAATGCTTAACATATGTTCACCAGAGTGCTTTGCTTTTTTTAGAGCATCAAGGGCAATTTCTTTATTATCAATATTCTTTTCAGCAATTGTATTAAAACCTAAAATAGCATTCATAGGTGTACGGATATCGTGCGACATATTGAAAAGGAAATTAGATTTTGCGGTTTCTGCTTTTTTAGCCTGATTGAGAGCATCAAGAAGAATTTTTTGTTGTTTTAATTGCTCCTCAACAGTTTCTTCAATACTCTTGAATGCCCACACCTGTTCGTGTGGTTCACCAATACGGGCAATATAAATCTGATAATGAAGAGTTCTTCCTTCAAAAGGAACTTCGTAATTTATTCGGAAACAAGGGGTTTCTTTGAGTTTTTCAGTAACAAGATGTAATTCGGTCTGTGCTTTAAGATATTCTTTTTGGGAAGGTGCGACACAAATGTCAAGATAAGCATGAAAACTCTGAGTGTAAGGTATTTCGTGAAGAATATTCTTTTTGAATTCTTCATTGAATTTATCTGATAAAATATACGGAATGCCAATATCACGTTTTGCATCAACATAATAAAGAGACTCGTATTCAGTACAGAGACCTGTAATAACTCTTAATCTCTGATTTGAGTTTTCCAATAATTCCTCTGTTTCTTTGCGTTGTTCTAACTCTTGTTCAACAATGTTGTCGATACAACGGAAAGCAATAATAACATTTACAGAATCTTCAGATTTTACGGGAATAAATCTGATTTGCATATATTTTACAACATCATCGTGACATTCTCTGTAATTTAATTCAAAAATCTCATCATTCTTAAAAATACAATTGCGGACATTTGCTAATTGTGTTTCTTCCAAAAACATCTCTCTGTCATCTTTATGAATATGAAGTCTTGCGTAATTTGAAAGAAGTTCGTCATAACTTGAAATCGATAAATCACCGGTTTCATAGGAATTAGTACCCTTTTGGTCGTAGTATTTTGTGCATTTGAAAGTGCCATTTTCTTCGCAAACAAAATAAATTATTTCGTATTCAGCAGAAAGTGTTTCAATAACAAAATTTCTGTTCTGTAATTCTTTTTGTTGCATTAAAATTGCATGCATCTGGTCTGTATCTAATTTCTGAAGCATTTCAGGGCTTGCAATTTGTTGCACCATTACAGAGTAACAATCTTTGAATTCAGGTGTATTTATATTTGTAAAAGCTGCACCATAGCGACAAAAGTTAGTTGAATTAAATAAAAGTCTGCCTTTTTCAAGATTTTGCGCAATTGGGCAAAAGGTACAAGGCTCGTCACGGTCAACTATAGCTTTATAACAAACACAACCCTCGACAACCTTAGGGAAAAATTCTTTTAAAGTATCGTTTGCGTAGCGGATTTTAAAATCTCTACCTACTATATACAAACCATTTTCAAAATTTGTTAATGCCATAATAATCTCTCACTTATTTAGCGAATTTCTTATTGTATGCAACAATTGCATCCTCTATAATTGAAACTGCATCTAAAACACCGCGTACCTCGTCAATTGCAGTTTCTTTTTCTTCAAGTGTTTTATAAACTGAAAAGAAGTGCTTCATTTCATCGAAAACGTGAGTGGGCAACTGACTTATATCCTTATAAGTGTTATAAGTCGGGTCGTTGAATGGTATAGAAATTATTTTGTCGTCAGGTGCACCATTATCGAGCATTGTAATAACACCAATAGGGTAACACTCAACTATTGACATAGGTTGAATTTGCTCAGAACAAAGTACAAGAACATCTAATGGGTCATTATCCTTTGCAAAGGTGCGTGGAATAAAACCGTAGTTAGCAGGGTAGTGAGTAGAAGTATAAAGAACTCTGTCAAGTCTTAAAAGACCCGTTTCTTTGTCAAGCTCATATTTCATTTTACTGCCCTTGCTTATTTCAATAACTGCGGCATAGGATGAGCGAGAAATACGCTCCGGGTTTATATCGTGCCAGATATTCAAAAAAATCGCCTCTGTAATTTATATATTTATATTCAGATGTAATAATATTATTTTTCTTCTTGTTCTTCTAAAGATTTTAAGTAATCTTCAGGAAGCTGGTCATAATACATATACATATTTTTACCGTTTTTCTTTGAGTAATAAAGAGCCTGGTCAGCTTTTTCCATAACATCTTCATAGGTTGCACCATTTTCAGGACATTTTGCAATACCTATACTTGCGTGGAAATCAATTGTATCATCTTCGATTTTAATTGTTTCATTCATAAGGTCAAGAAGGTCTTGTGCACGGGTTGAAACAATATCGTCATCAATGGGGTGTGGAAGGAAGATGATAAACTCATCACCGCCGAAACGACCTAAAATATCGGTATGACGGAAAATACGGCGGATGCAATCACCGAATTCGTGAAGTACATCGTCACCCATTGCGTGACCGTAGGTGTCGTTGATTTTCTTGAAGTTGTCAAGGTCAACAAACATAAATACACCTGTACCGCCCTCGTTTATGTGCTTTGAAATTTCTCTGCCGACCGCGGCTTTGTTGTAAAGAAGTGTGAGCGGGTCAGTATCTCTGTCGTGCTCAATATATCTTCTTAAAGTAAGCTCTTTTGCTTTTGTTTTAATCATATAAGTGTTAAGTACTGCGCCTAAGAAGTAAAAGCTTACAGCATTTAAAATATCAACAGAAGCAACTTCCCATTCTTTTACATATGTGCTACAAATACAGAAAATAACAACCTGTGCTGCGTTAAAGGTTATAAGTCTCCAGGGTCTGTCTATTATTATCATAGGAATTGCAATTAAAAATACACAGAAGGTTGTACTTGTGATTGTAGGACTATTGAATGTACCTAATATAATAGAATAAGCAAAAATTGCAAATATTGAAATATAGGTTATCATTGTTGTGTAGTCCGGTTTCTTAGGAAGGAATTTCCATGCGAAAAACAATACTAATGCTTCACAAACAAAAAGTGCACCATATAAGAACGCATTTTTATTGTAAGATGCTTCGAAGAAAGACATTACTAAAAGAGCTAAGAAAACAACTGTTCCAAGACCAGAAGTAACAAAAAGAATGCCTCTGTTTTTTTCTTCTCTCGCAGGTCTTATAGAATCATATTCCTCTGGTGTAATACCTGCATAAAAAAATGTAGAAATAAGATATTCTTTTAATTTACTTAACATAATTCCCTCCAAACCAACTTTAGAAAATAAAGTTAGTCTAATTTTATTTATATATAGCATTGTACTATAAAAGTATATATAAAAGCAACAGTTTATTGCAAAAAAATAAAGAGAATTTAACATTTTTAACTAAAATTGACGAAAAAAAGGATTTGTGGTAGCATAGAAATATATTTTAATTATGAGAAGTGAGAATATGAAAGAATTTTCTATAAAACCCGTTGCAGAAATAAAAAATGGATATAATGAGAAATTTGGTGTACCAAGACAAAGCGGTCTTGCACCTGAAGTGACTTCAGAAATTATATTCTTAAAAGAATTCAGCGATGAAAATTTAATAAGAGATATTGAACAGTATTCTCATTTGTGGCTTGTATGGGGATTTACCGAAAACAATGGTGAGTGGTCACCAACTGTAAGGCCGCCGAAATTAGGTGGTAACAAGAGAGTAGGGGTATTTGCAACACGTTCACCATTCAGACCAAATTCATTAGGGCTTTCAGTAGTTAAACTTGAAAAAGTAAAAGCTACAACGAAAGGTAAAGTTCTTGTAGTAAGTGGCGCTGATTTAGTTAATGGTACACCGATTTTTGATATAAAACCTTATTTACCTTATGTCGATTCGATTCCCGATGCAAAAGGTGGTTTTTCGGAAGAGTTTAAAGATGATATATTAAATGTTAATATACCTGAAGCTATAAAAAACAGCTTACAGAGTGAAGATATAGCGGAAATAACGGCGATTCTTTCGCTTAATCCGAAACCGCAGTATCAGGATGATGAGGAAAGAATTTACGGACTTTCTTATAAGAATTTTGAAGTTAAATTCAAATGTAATGAAAAAGAGATAACAGTAATAGAAATTGAGTGAGAAGAATGTTAGTAATAAAACCTGATTTTTATGATTATTTTAAATGTATTGCAGACAAATGCACCGACTCTTGTTGCATCGGATGGGAAATTATTGTTGATAGTGAAACAAGAGAAAAGTACGAAAAGATAAAAGGTGCTCTTGGAGAAAAGATAAGAGAGAATTTAGTAAAAGACGAAACTGATGAAATATGCTTCAAGTTAGATAAGGAGGAGCGTTGTCCGTTTCTTAATAAAAATAATCTTTGCGATATTATTATAAATTGTGGCGAAGAAGCACTTTGTGGTATATGCACAGAGCATCCGCGTTTTTACAATGACTTCGGTGAAGTAGTTGAATGTGGTTTAGGGCTTTGTTGCGAGGAGGTGTGCAGATTACTTTTAGAAACGGATAAGCCTGTTGAATATATAACAGAGGTTATGTCGGAGAATGAAAATTCAACAGATTTCCTGCTCGATGATGAAGATTATATTGAAATCTATAACATAAGAGCAAAAATGTTTGAAACTCTTAATAGTGATATGAATTTCGAAGATAAAATTATTGCTCTTAAAGAAATAGTAGAAAAAGCAATAAATGAAAAAATAGTATTGTTTAATGACAATGAAATTTTATCAGAGTATGAAAAAACTGAACCTATAAATACAGAGTGGACAGAATATTTTAACTCTCTCAAAAGTAATATTTCTGATTACATTAAAAAAGAAAAGCCGTTTGACGAAGCGACAAACGGCAATAAACTTTATTCAAAAATTCTTTCTTACATAATATTCAGGCATTTCAGTAATTCTGTTTATGAAAGTATGGATTTGAAAGGGTGCTTCAATTTTTGCGTTTCGGCGGTAAGATTTATAAAACTTTGTGATATTAAAATCTACTGCGAAACAAACACTCTTACATTAAAAGACAGAATCGAGAATGTCAAAAGGTGGTCAAAGCAAATCGAATACAGTGATTTGAATGTGGATTTACTGACCTTCGAAAATTAAATAATATCTTCAATTTCAGTTAGTGTTCTGACAATGTAAGTTGGTTTTACATTGTCAGGGCAAGTTTCATTGTTTTTATTAAACCAAATAGTTTTTATGTTGTAATTTATACCGCCTATTATATCTGCAGAAATACTATCACCTATAAGAATAACATCTTCTTTTTGAGGGTGTTTAAGTCCGTCAAAGCAGTAATCGAAAAACTCTTTTTGTGGTTTGCTTATTCCTATATCTTCAGAGAAAAACATTTCATTAAAATATTTTTTGAAACCACTTATATTAAGTCGGTTTTCCTGTACTGCTCTGAAACCATTGGAAACAACACAGAGCTGATGCTTTTCAGAAAGGTATTCCAAAAGTTCTTTTGCTCCCTGAACTTCATATGCCGATTCGGCAATACCTTTTTCAAATAATTCTTCTATTTCAGGCCCGTCAGCAACAATATTTAACTTTTTTAAAATGATGTTCCAACGGTTAGCTCTTAAATATGATTTGGTTATTTCACCATTTTCAAGCCTTTTCCAGATTTTTATATTTTCGTTGATGAATGTTTCAAAAACATTGTCAGAATAAGGTAAATTGAAATCATTAAAAATTCTGATTATCGAATGTCTTGCACATTCATTGAAATCTATTAAAGTATTATCAATATCAAGTAAAACAATCATAAAACTACCTTCAGTGCGGTATTTACAACAAATTGAAAAGATGTTTCATCAATAACATCTTTTTTAGTTCCGTTAGCGGCGTAACATTCGTCTGCTGACGGAATTCTGTTATTTGTAACAGAAAGCTCTGCAGAAGCAACATCTAAAACATCACATACACTATCGCCATTCAAATCACCGGCAACGATAATTTTGTATTCGCTTACTTTTTCACCATTTTCATAAATTGAAATTACACTACCAGTGCCTAAAAATTCAGTTGTATCGGCTTTAAGACTTGCAGAAATTTCATAGGTCAAATTATCAGAGAATGTCACAAGGTCTTCGATATCCTGACATAAATCTGTACTTGTGAAAACGATATTTTCATCTATAACTGTGTCGGTATTTTCTGTAGCACAAATAAGCATTTTGGGGATAACTTCGGTGTTTAAAACACATGAACAATTAAGGCAAGTACGTTGTTTTTCACCGGTTTCATTCATTGTGGGTTCCTTTGTTATTACCCAATCAGATGGTGTGTGGACATCGACAGTTACCGTGTAGTTTTTTCTTACATCTACGGTGTAGTTAGGTGAGCTGAATATTTCACACATTATTTTACAATCAGAGAAAACCATTCCATAAATCCAATAACCTGCACCATAGGTTGTTAAATCGGGTTCAAAAATGATTTCTGTATTATCATTTTGTGGGTCGTATCTGAAAACCTTGTTTTTTGTATTGTAGTAAAGGTAACGGCTGTCGCCCGAAAATTTTGTATAGTTTCCAGGATAGTAACCACCGTTAGCTGTGGTCCAGGTGCTTGGTGGAACTGATGTTATTTCTGTATAATCGCCAGAGGATATATCGTTTAATTTACAAATATTGTTTGTTGTGGCATCGTGGTAGTAAAAATCATTATCAATTAACTGAAATGCACTTTCGCAATTTTGCCAGTAGTAATCGTCATAAGTTGTATTGGTTGGAAAACTGAAAAAGTCGGTTGCGTTATGCCCGGTATCTTTCATACCTTGTGTTGAACGTAGAAAATTTTCGTGAGAAACTCTGCCGTACATATCCCATACAGGGTCATCCCATGTGACATCTACGTGGTAAGGGGTGTTGTCAATATAAACTATATTCCACGCATGGTTAAGTGCATCAGAAGAACAATAAAGAGTTTTAATTCCGACTTGCTCGAGGAGATAGTCATACGCTAAGGCGTAACCCATACAAACAGCATCACGAAGAACAAGGACACCATAAGCATTATAAGATGAACGGGGCATATTACTGTAATCGTATTTTAAAGTATCGTAGTCATACTCACAGTGAGAAGCAAGTCTGTCGTGTAAAATGAGAGCTTTTTCTACTTCTGTAAGATTTGTGTTTCCTTTGATTCCTTTAAGAAGTTTTTCGGCTTCAGTTACCATTTTTTCGTGCATTTCTGCATATTCTTCTTTTGTGTAGTATGAATAGAATTGAATAAAGGTGTATTTGTCACCAGAATAACCAATTCCAAGGTCGCCAATTCTGAAAAGCTCGGGTGAATTGTACCAGATGTGTTCTTGTAAAGCAGTTTTTACAGCATCGTTTTTAGGTATGTTGAATTTACTGATATTAATAGTTGCAAGGGTAGAGGATGTACCGTCAACAACCTTTAATTGTTCAACCAAATAATCGTTGAATTCATCAAAATTAAAATAAACAGAGAGGTCTAATGTAGAAACTGCGGCATCGAAAAATTGAGGGGATTCAAGCTTTATTCCTGGTGAAACAATTTCAACCGCAAAAGCGAAGTTTGTATTGATTACTAACAAGATTAAAGTAAGTATTACTACGAGAAGCTTTTTTGTGATTTTTTTCATAATCTACACCGCCTTTATTTTATTATACAGCAACTGAACAAGTACGGTCAATTCATTATATATATGAAAATTTATTGTTCTGTTTATGAAAAATGCACACCACAAAAATGTGATGTGCATTTAAAAAATTTAATTAAAGATTTTCTATTTTATCTGCAAGCTTTTCTAACCAATCGCCTTCGAAAAGCTCAATTGCACCTGCGTCAACTGCCGCCGCTAATTTGTTGTTGATTGGTAATTTAGCAACTGTATCAACAGAATGTTCTTTTGCGATTTCATCAATATGACTGTCACCGAAAATACTGTGACGTTTTTTACAGTCAGGACACTCAAAATATGACATATTTTCAACAAAACCTAATACAGGAATATTCATAAGTGAAGCCATTTTAACTGCTTTTTCAACAATCATACCGACCAATTCCTGTGGGGAAGCAACAATAACAATACCATCAACAGGAATACTCTGGAATACAGTGAGAGGTACATCACCGGTTCCCGGGGGCATATCAACAAACATAAAATCAACATCATTCCAGATAACATCTGTCCAGAACTGTTTTACTGTACCTGCAATAACAGGGCCTCGCCATACAACAGGGTCAGTCTCATTTTCGAGTAAAAGGTTTACTGACATAACTTCAATGCCTGTTTTTGTGGTGCAAGGTAAAATTCCTTGCTCTGTGCCTTCTGCCCTGCATTTTAATCCGAATGCTTTAGGGATTGATGGTCCTGTAATATCAGCATCAAGAATTGCAGTAGAAAAACCGCGTCTTTTCATTGAAACTGCTAAAAGTGATGTGATAAGTGATTTACCAACACCACCTTTACCACTTACAACACCTATAACTTTCTTGATTTTTGAAAGCTCGTGTGGTTTTTCTAAAAGACTTTTCGGGTCACGTGAAGAGCAGTTCTGACTGCAACTGCTACAATCGTGTGTACATTCGCTCATTTTAAATCATCTCCTAATAATGCAACAAATATGATACCACACAAAAGCTAAAATATCAAGGTAGGGGGAATATTTAATTCAATTTGCACTATAAAATGAAATTTACAGAGTATATTTTGTATATGAAAAACTATTGACATTTGCCTGTATTTTTTATATAATGCAATGTGCGATTGTCTGTAATTACGAAAATTATAGAAATTAACAGACAAATAAGTTTGTAAAACAGGTTGTTATTTTACCCACTACTTTTACTACTTAAATAATTTACCTGAATAATAGATAGGAGTAAATAAAAATGAAAAGAACTTATCAGCCTAAGAAAAGACACAGAAAGATGGAGCACGGCTTCCGTAAAAGAATGGCAGACAGAAACGGCCGCAAGGTACTTGCTCGCCGTAGAAGAAAAGGCAGAAAGCAACTCACTTATTAAGAATTAGCCTGAATCCGAGGAGAGAACAAGTGTCACACTTTGTCACACTAAAATTAAACGGTGATTTTCGCCGTCTTTACAATAGAGGTAGGGCTGTAACGAATCCTGCGTTGGTTATGTATTATTCGAAGAACCGCGCGGGAATTTGTCGTATTGGTATAACTACCGGTAAAAAAATCGGCAATGCGGTAGAGCGTAATCGTTCAAGACGCATTATCAGAGAAGCCTTCAGAAGTGTGGTTAAAGATATTGACGGGGATTTTGATATTGTTTTTGTTGCAAGAAGCAAAACGAAGTATCAGAAAAGCACATATATCGAGAAAATTATGCGTGATATGATGCACAGTGAAAATATGCTCAAAACCGAAAGTAATGGTGCGGAAGAATGAAAGATGTACTTTTGAAAATGCTTTCGTTTTATCAAAGAAAAATTTCACCGCTTTTTCCACCGAGGTGTCGTTATTACCCGACTTGTTCGCAATATGCAAAGGATGCTATTGAAATTCACGGAGTATTCAAAGGTTTAATTCTTGCCATCGGTCGCCTTATGCGTTGCAATATTTTATTTCCTGGCGGTGTGGACCCAGTCCCGCCCAAAAAAGAGAGTAAATGCAATTGTAAGGGCAGACATCAAAAATGAAAGGATACCAAAGATAAATGACTGGAATTTACGAAGGTATTAGAACGCTTTTATTGCCCGTTTTCAGTTTGCCACTCAGCTGGTTTTACGATTGGACAGGTAGCTATGTTTTAGCAATTTTCTTATTGACACTTATTATAAGATTGTTACTTCTTCCTGTTTCAATCAAACAACAGAAAAACTCAGCAAAGCAAACAAGACTTAATGCAAAAGTAAACAGAATAAGACAAAAATACGCTAACAATCAACAAAAAGCACAACAGGAAATTCAGGCACTTTACCAACGCGAAGGCTTTGGTGCAGCTAATATGGGTTGTATGCCAATGATGATTCAGATGTTTGTTATGATTGGTCTTTATGGTGTTATGTACAAACCACTTTCAAGTGTGTTAAGATTCAGTGACGAAAAAATCACCACTATAAAGACAGTTATGAAAACTGCTCTTGATGCAGCTTCTAAAAATAACAAGCGAGGTTCTGTTGATATGGCAGAAATCGGTATTCTCAAGAATTTCGGTGACTATGCAGCAGAGCTTAAGGATGCAATTGGTGCAGAAGCATTAGGTGAATTAGCAGAATTTAGTGAGAAATTCACATTTTTAGGACTTGACCTTTCTGTTACACCAGATAAAAGTCATTTTGATGCTTACTGGCTTATTCCGATTTTAGCATGTCTTACTGCAGCACTTTCTTCAGTTTATATGTATTTAAAACAAAGAAAGCAAAATCCTGAAATGGCTAAAAATCCTGCTATGGGTTGTATGTCATTTATGTCACCTGCAATGTCACTTATTTTTACATTTATGTTCCCAACAGGTGTTGGTGTTTACTGGATTATTTCTAACATTATCGCATTTGTTCAACAAGTAGGGCTTTCTATTTTCTATAGTCCTAAAAAAGTTATTGCACAACAGATGGTAGATGAAACTGTTGTAAGGCGTTCAAAAGAAAACACTACAAAATTACGCGTAGAAAACGAAAAGAAATAAGGTGTTACTATGATTAAAGAAGCAATTGGTGTTGCATCTACAATAGATGAAGCAAGAAAAATAGCAACCCAGAACCTTAATGCGCCATTAGATGCAGATGTTAAGGTTGAAATTATATCAATGCCAAAGAAAAAGGTTTTAGGCCTTTTCGGTGGTTCAGATGCAAAAGTTAAAGCTTTTTATGATGATGGTGTAGAAGAAGTTAAAAAAGCACCTGAGAAAAAGCAAGAAAATAAAAAAGCAGAGTCTAAAAAAGACAACAAGCCTGCTAAAAAAGAAACTCCAAAAATGAAAGAACCTGAAACTGACCTTTCAGGTATTGAAGCAAAAGAAACAGATGCTACAAATTATCTCAAATCAATTCTTGTTGGTATGGGATTCAGTGATGCAAATGTAACTGTTAAAGAAACAGAAGAAGATTTATTCTTCGAAATTACTTGCGGCGAAGATTATGGTAACATTATCGGCAGACGCGGTGAAACACTTGATGCTCTTCAATATCTCACAAGACTTTATGTTAACCGTGCAGATAAAGATGGTAAAAGAGTTGCACTCAATGTAGGTGATTACAGAAAACGCCGTGAAGAAACTCTTAAAGCACTCGCAAAACGTCAGGCTCAGAGAGCTATTAAATATCGCAGAAGCTGTGTGCTTGAGCCAATGAATCCTTATGAACGTCGTATTATTCATACAGCTGTTCAGGAAATCAGTGGTGTTTCATCACATTCAGTAGGCGAAGGCGAAAACAGAAGAGTTGTTATTGTTTCTGATGATTGTGATAATCAAAAACGCGGTGGTTATTCAAGAGACCGTCGTAATAACAATGGTGGTAGAAGAGAAAGAAGACCACAGTATGTTCCTGAAACTCCAAAAGAGCCAAGAGAACAGAAGGTAGATGCTACAGGTTCTTCTCGCTATGGCAAAATTGAGCCAAAACATACACAAGGTGAATAATAGAATAATTTTCCCTTGACAACCCAATTAAATAGGTATAATATAACTTATATAGTTTAAATCTATGATTAAGAGAGTAGGAACGGAACGTTTCTTCAGAGAGCGTACCGGTTGGTGAAAGGTACGAGTTACACCGTTCTGAAGACCACTTATGAGTGCTTTGTGAAGCGTTTTACGATAAATGAAGCCGTTTAAAGTCGCGTTAAGACTTCTCGAGTGGCAGTATTATACTGCAATTTGGGTGGAACCGTGGAGTATTATGCTTCATCCCATTTTTATGGGGTGAAGCATTTTTTTATTAAACTTAATTTTTATGAAAGGCGGAATATATATGATTAAAGTTACACTTCGTGACGAAGTAAAGGAATTCCCAAAGGGTACTACACCTGCTGATATCGCAAAAGAAATCAGTATGGGACTTTACAGAAATCTTTGTGCTTGTACAATAAATGGTGTAATGGCAGATGTAAGAACAGAATTAAATGAAGATTGTGAGGTTAATCTTCTCACTTTTGAAAGTGAAGAGGGTAAACACGCATTCTGGCATACTGCATCTCACATTTTAGCACAGGCAGTAAAAAGACTTTATCCTGAAACGAAGCTTGCAATTGGTCCTGCAATTGACAATGGTTTCTACTATGATTTCGATTCAGAAGTTTCATTTACACCTGAAACACTTGAAAAAATCGAAGCAGAAATGAAAAAAATCGTTAAAGAAGATATTGAACTTGAAAAATTCCTTGTTGAGCCAGATGAAGCTATTAAGCTTATGGAAGAAAAAGGCGAAATTTACAAGGTTGAGCTTATCAAAGAACACGCAGGCAAAAATGAACCTATCAGTTTCTATAAACAAGGTGAATTCTGCGATGTTTGTGCAGGTCCTCACATTCTTTCAACAGGTAAAGTGAAAGCAATTAAACTTACTGCTTGCACAGGTGCTTACTGGCGTGGTGACCAGAATAACAAAATGCTTCAGAGAATTTATGGTACAGCATTCCCTAAAGCATCTGAATTAGAAGAACATCTTTTAAGAATTGAAGAAGCAAAAAAACGTGACCATAATAAATTAGGCAGAGAACTTGAGATTTTCACAACAGTTGATTCTATCGGACAGGGGTTGCCTATACTTCTTCCGAAGGGTACATTTATTGTGCAGACACTTCAGAGATTTGTTGAAGATGAAGAAGCAAGAAGAGGATGGGTTCGTACAAAGACACCTCTTATGGCAAAGAGCGACCTTTATAAAATTTCAGGCCATTGGGACCACTATAAAGATGGTATGTTCGTATTAGGTGATGAAGAAAAAGATAACGAAGTATTTGCACTTCGTCCAATGACTTGTCCATTCCAATATCAGGCATATTTAAACAGAGCGCGTTCATATCGTGATCTTCCGATGCGTCTTGCAGAAACTTCAACACTTTTTAGAAATGAATCTTCAGGTGAAATGCACGGACTTATTCGTGTAAGACAGTTCACAATTTCAGAAGGTCATCTTATGTGTACTCCTGAACAGCTTGCTGACGAATTTGAGCGTTGTCTTGACCTTTGTATATTTATGCTTAAAACTCTCGGTCTTTATGATGATGTTTCTTACAGATTCTCTCAATGGGACCCACAAGACAGAGAAAAGTATATCGGTACAGAAGAACAATGGAATGAAGCACAAGGTATTATGAAAGAAATTCTTGATAACCTTAATATTGATTATAAAGTCGGTGTTGGTGAAGCTGCATTCTATGGTCCAAAGCTTGACATTCAGATTAAGAATGTTCATGGTAAGGAAGATACTTTAATTACAATTCAGATTGACCAGATGCTTGCAGAAAAATTCGGTATGGAATATGTTGCAAAAGATGGTACAAAGAAAAATCCTTATATCATCCACCGTACATCTATTGGTTGCTACGAAAGAACTCTTGCACTTCTTATTGAAAAATATGCTGGTGCATTCCCGATGTGGCTCGCACCTGAGCAGATGAGAATTCTTCCTATTTCTGAAAGACATCACGATGCTTGTTACGAACTTAAAAACAAACTCGAAGCAAATGGTCTTCGCGTAACAGTTGATGACAGAGCAGAAAAAACAGGCTACAAAATCCGTGAAGCTCAACTTGAAAAAATTCCTTATATGCTTATTCTTGGTGATAACGAAATTGAAAACGGAACACTTTCTGTAAGAAGCAGAAAGAATGGCGATATGGGCTCAATGAAAGTCCAGGAATTCGTTGCTATGGCAATAGAGGAAGTTGAAACAAAGAAATTATAATAGTCGTCAGTGCGTCAGTAGGGCAGTAGTCAGAAAAGAGTTGAATGCTGAGTGGTGAGTTTCGGGACTACGCCTAATTATAATTAGAATTGAATATAGAATACTTTATCCTATCATTTTTGGTTGATACTAACACCAACTTAAATGATAGGATAATGTTTTGTTATTGATATTTAATTACATTGCCGACCGCAGGTCCCAAAACTCAGCACTCAACACTTTACTTGCAACTTGCCTACTTGTCACTTGAAACGAAAAAACCTGCAGAGTGTTTCCACTCTACAGGTTTTTGTTTAGTTTAAATTATTCAGCCTTAGGAGCGTAAAGGTCTTTAAGACGAAGGAGATGTTCATATCTCTCAGTAGCTGTTTTCTCTGAAAGTGCGAAGAGTTCTTCAGCTCTTTCTGGGAATGAACGTGTAAGAGATGCATAACGAGCTTCGTTAAGAAGGAATTCACGGTAGCTGCCTGTTGCAGGTTTGCTATCAATTGTGAATGGGTTCTTACCTTCTGCTTTAAGAGCTGGGTTGTAACGGAACATATTCCAGTAACCACAGTCAACAGCTTTCTTCATTTCGTTCTGGCAGTTAATCATACCACCCTTGATTGAATGCATTTCGCAAGGAGCGTAAGCAATGATGATTGAAGGACCATTGTAAGCTTCAGCTTCTTTGATTGCTTTAAGAGTCTGGTTCTGGTCAGCGCCCATAGCAATTTGTGCTACGTAAACATAACCATAGCTCATAGCGATTTCAGCAAGGCTCTTCTTAGCAACAGCTTTACCAGCAGCAGCGAACTGAGCAACCTGACCGATGTTAGAAGCTTTAGAAGCCTGACCACCTGTATTTGAGTAAACCTCTGTATCAAATACCATAATGTTTACATCTTCACCAGATGCAAGAACGTGGTCAACACCGCCGAAGCCGATGTCGTATGCCCAACCGTCACCACCGAAGATCCATACAGATTTCTTTGCAAGGTAGTCTTTGTTAGCGAGGATTGATTTGCAGTTGTCACAGCAAGCACCATCGCCGATAGCAGCAACGAGAGCTTCAGCAGCAGCACCGTTTGCTTCACCATCATTTACTGTATCAAGGTAAGCTTGTGCTTTTGCTTTAAGGTCATCAGAAGCTTTGTCTGATGTAAGAATGTTTTCAACTTTAGCAATGAGGCTGTTACGGATAGCATTTTGTCCTAAGAACATACCGAAACCGTGTTCAGCATTATCTTCGAAGAGTGAGTTAGCCCAAGCAGGACCCTGACCCTTAGCATTTACTGTGTATGGTGATGTTGCAGCAGGACCACCCCAGATTGAAGAACAACCTGTTGCGTTAGAGATGTACATTCTGTCACCAAAGAGTTGTGTTACGAGACGAGCATAAGCTGTTTCAGCACAACCAGCACATGAGCCTGAGAACTCAAGAAGAGGTTTCTTGAACTGGCTTGAAATAAGGTTTGCAGAAGAAGCAATACCTTCTTTTTCTGTTACGTTTTCTACGCAGTAATCAAATGCTGCTTGTTGAGCATCCTGACTTTCACGAGAAACCATTTTAAGTGATGCAGTAGGACAAACACCAACACAAACACCGCAACCCATACAATCCATAGGTGAAATAGCGAGTGTGTATTTGTAACCTTTGTTTGTAACTGCTTTTTCTTTTGTAGCAATCTTTGTGATTTCAGGAGCATTAGTTGCTTCTTCTTCACTCATTGCGAATGGACGGATTGTAGCATGTGGACATACATAAGCACATTTGTTACAACCAACGCAAGTGTCATTGTTCCATTCAGGAACCATAACTGCAACACCACGTTTTTCATAAGCAGATGCACCTTGTTCGAATGTACCGTCTGCGTGGTCCATAAATACAGAAACAGGAAGAGCATCACCATTCATGTTACCAACTGGTTTCATGATGTTGTCAACCATTTTAACGAGTTTAGCAGGGCCTTCTGCTTTTTCTGCAGCAGCAGTGTCAACAGCATTTGCCCAATCAGCAGGAACATCGTATTTTTTGAATGCACCGAAACCAGCATCAATAGCTTTGTGGTTCATATCAACGATATCCTGACCTTTTTTGAGGAACTTCATAGCAGCGTTCTTCATGTAGCCGATTGCATCTTCTTTAGGAAGAACATTAGCAAGTGCGAAGAATGAAGCCTGAAGAATTGTGTTTGTTCTCTTACCAAGACCGATTTCAGCAGCTAAGTCAATAGCGTTAACTGTGTAAAGCTGAATGTTGTTCTTAGCGATATATTGTTTTGTTTCTGCGTTGAGCTTTTCAGCTACTTCAGCGTCATCCCACTGGCAGTTGATAAGGAATACACCGCCTGGTTTAACGTCGTTAACAATCTTGAAACCTTTTTCAATGTAAGCAGGTGTATGACAAGCAACGAAGTCTGCTTTGTTTACATAGTAAGGGCTCTTGATTGGTTTGTCGCCGAAACGAAGGTGAGAAATTGTAACGCCACCTGTTTTCTTTGAGTCATATTGGAAATATGCTTGTACATATTTATCAGTATGGTCACCGATGATTTTGATAGAGTCTTTGTTAGCACCAACAGTACCGTCACCGCCAAGACCCCAGAATTTACACTCAATTGTACCTTCTGCAGCAGTTGCAGGAGCTTCTTTTTCTTCAAGAGAAAGGTAAGTAACGTCGTCGTTAATACCGAGTGTGAAGTGTTTCTTTGGTTCAGCTTTTGCGAGTTCATCATATACTGCAAATACTGATGCAGGAGGTGTGTCTTTTGAACCAAGACCGTAACGACCGCCTGTTACTGTGAGACCTGTTTTGCCGCATGCTTCAAGAGCAGCAACAACATCAAGGTAAAGTGGTTCACCGATTGAACCTGGTTCTTTAGTTCTGTCGAGAACAGCAATCTTTTTAACTGTTGCAGGAAGAGCTGCACAGAATTTGTCAGCAGCGAATGGTCTGTAAAGTCTTACTTTAAGAAGACCAACTTTTTCGCCTTTTGCTAAAAGATAGTCAATAACTTCTTCTGCTACGTCACAGAATGAACCCATTGCTACGATTACTCTGTCAGCATCTTCTGCGCCGTAGTAGTTGAAGAGTTGGTAGTTAGTGCCGAGTTTAGCATTAACTTTGCCCATGTATTCTTCTACGATTGCAGGAACTTCGTCATAGAATTTGTTACATGCTTCTCTGTGTTGGAAGAAAATGTCACCATTTTCGTGAGAACCACGCATTACAGGATGTTCTGGGTTAAGAGCTCTTTGACGGAATGCGTCAACAGCGTCCATATCGCACATTTCTTTAAGGTCTTCGTAGTCCCAGATTTCGATTTTCTGAATTTCGTGAGATGTACGGAAACCATCGAAGAAGTTAATGAAAGGAACACGGCTCTTGATTGTTGCAAGGTGAGCAACAGCGCCTAAGTCCATAACTTCTTGTGTGTTTGTTTCAGCGAGCATAGCGAAACCTGTCTGACGACAAGCATAAACGTCTGAATGGTCACCGAAAATATTAAGTGCGTGAGAAGCTACGCAACGAGCTGAAACATGGAAAACTGATGGGAGAAGTTCACCAGCAATTTTGTACATGTTAGGAATCATTAAAAGAAGACCTTGTGATGCTGTGTAAGTTGTAGTAAGAGCACCAGCTGCGAGTGAGCCGTGTACTGTACCTGCAGCACCTGCTTCAGATTGCATTTCAGCAACTTTTACAGTTGTTCCGAAAATGTTCTTTTGACCTTGTGCAGACCATTGGTCAACATAGTCAGCCATCGGGCTTGATGGTGTGATTGGATAAATACCAGCAACTTCTGTGAAAGCGTATGAGACATACGCAGCCGCATTGTTACCGTCCATGGTTTTCATTTTACGTGCCATTGGATTTTGCCTCCTATGAATTTTAATTTTAAACATATCTATTCTATCACTAAAATAAAAAAATGTAAACATCAAATCGTTAAAAATTCTACAAAAAAAGTGGAAAATTTGTTATAAATAAGTAAATTATATATCTATATTGTAGAATAATGTCAATAACATTGACAAAAGTTTTATAATTTTGTATAATACAAAAATTAAAATATATTTTTGAAAGGAGCAAGTCCTATAATGGATGACGCCGGACCTTATTTTATTTTAACTTCATTTGAACCTATGATGAATACATTACAAGTAACAGCAAATGCCAAATCACTTATATGGCAGGTACCATTACTTATAGTTCTTATTTTAGTAAATGCATTTTTTGCAATGAGTGAAATTGCACTTATTTCGCTTAATGATGCAAAATTGGAAAAACAAGCCGACGAAGGCAATAAAAAAGCAAAACAAGTTTTAAAGCTTACAAAAAATCCAAGCAAGTTTTTATCTACAATACAAATTGGTGTAACTCTTGCAGGATTTTTAGCATCTGCTTCTGCTGCTACTACACTTGCAGAAATGCTTACTGCAGTAGTTGTAAATTCAACAGGTGTAAGTGAAAATATTATTTCACCAATAGCTGTTGTTCTCGTTACAATTGTTATGTCATACTTCACACTTGTGTTCGGTGAATTGGCACCAAAAAGAATTGGTATGCAGATTCCTGAAAAAATCGCATTTAAAGTAGTAGGTGTTTTAAAAACAATTTCAAAAATAACTTCACCTTTTGTAAAAGTTCTTTCGGTTTCAACTAATGGTGTTGTAAGACTTTTAGGTTTTGACCCTAATGCTTCTGAAGAAGTCGTTACTGAAGAAGAAATCAGAATGATGGTTGATGTAGGTCAGGAAAAAGGTGTTATTGAAGATGTTCAGAAAGAAATGATTAACAACATCTTTGAGTTTGATGACCTTAATGCGGGTGATATTATGACTCACCGTACCGATGTTACCGCAGTCGATGTTGAAGATGTCAATATAGAAGATTTTGTGAATCTTGCTATTGAAAAAGGTTATTCAAGAATTCCTGTTTATGAAAGTGAAATAGATAATATAATCGGTATTATATATGTAAAAGATTTACTCAAATATGTAGGTAAATCTGTTCCTGCTAAAGCAAATCTCAAAAAAATGGCAAGAGAAGCATACTTTATTCCTGAAACAAAATCCTGTGGTGAATTGTTTACAGAAATGAGCGCTAAAAAGATTCAGATGGCTATTGTTGTTGACGAATACGGAGGCACTGCTGGTATTCTCACACTTGAGGATTTAGTTGAGGCAATTATGGGTAATATTCAGGATGAATATGACCATGAAGATGAAGAAATCTCAAGAATTGACGATAATACATTCACAGTTGATGGTACTATTGATATTGAAGAAATCGAAGAGCTTATAGGCAAAGAACTTCCCGAGGGTGACTATGAAACTCTCGCAGGATTTATAATTGACCAGCTTCAATTTTTACCAAAAGACGGTGAAATGAACGAAGTTGAATTTGAAAATATCAAATTCACAGTTCTTAAGGTTGATGAACGCAGAATAGAAAAAATCAAAGTCGAAATCACTCCTCTCCCAGAAGTAGAAGATTATGACGACGATGATAAAGATGATGACTAAAAATAAAAGAGCTGTAAAAAACGAAAGTTTTTTACAGCTTCTTTTGTTTTTGTTAAATTTATTCCGCCCAGATGCAGTTTGTGAAATGTGTTGCGCAGTGTGGGAATGCTTTGAAAAAGTCATCTGCATCGTTTTTGAGTTCTACACCATCTATGAAAACGGCTGTCTCTTTGGTGTGACCTTCGCCTGCAAGAAGTAATCTTGCGGCAGCAGGTGGGGTGAGTGATATATCATAATCACCACTATCTCTTACAGTAACTGCTGCTTTGCCACTCTGGTATTCAACATCAAATATCCCTTTATTCTGTGGAAGTTCATCAAGACTCAATATACTGAATTTCCCGTGTTCCTGTGGGTAATTGTTGTTTTCAAGCAATTTTTTTAGATTATATATTCTTGCGGCAATTCCGCCCTTGTATTCGTAATCAATTTCATCTATTCTGTCTGCAATACAAGAAAAAGGTGAACCGGTGTACTGATTTTTTACAACTAATGTTTTTACTATACCATCGTAGTTGCGTAAAAAACCGACAATTCCCAGGAGTGCCTCGGGAGTGAGTGTAAACAATTCTTCTGCAATAAGTTCGTCAGGACGTTTTACTGTAAAACGAACATATCCGTCTGCTTCGCCTTTAGAATTTCTGTGAATGTAGGTGTAATCTGCACTTTCTAAAGGTGTGTCGCAGAATTGATTTTTATTGTCTCTTAAAGTCATAAGATTTTCTTTCATAGCACATTTGTTATGAAGTTCACAAAGCTCTTCAAATTGCTCACCATTATAGAGCTCGACATCGTTACTATGCTTAATGTGCGAGAGTTTACTGAAAGGTATTTTAATTGAAAAATTACGGTTGAGATTTGCAAAACCGAATTTCTCGTAATAAGAAATTGAAAATGGAGAAAGAAAACCGACGGTCACATCATTTTCTAAGGCAGCTTTTTCTATTTTATCAAAAATGGCTCTTACACCACCTGTTCTGCGGTGTTCCGGTGTACTGCATATTCCATCAACAACAATAGTATTTAAAAGATTACCACAATAGTTGCACTTAAAATTATACACCTCTGCACCTGCAAGAAGCTTATCCTGATGAAAAGCACCAAGAACGGGCATAGTGACCTTTGTGTCAACATCTTTGTCAAACTTCCATATAAAAGATGCGGCAGAAATTTTAAGATAATCTACTGCTTCTTCCGGTTTTATAAATCTTACTTCCATAATGGTTCTCCTTGTAGAAATATATTTTTATTATATCAAAGCAAAGAAAAAAGTAAAGATGGAAAGATAAAATATTGAAATTTTCATAAAGGATGATATAATGAAAATAAATCCGATTCACAGGAGGGAAAAGTTATGTCAAAATTAAAAATTGCAATTATCGGTAATGGCGGTATATGCCAGGGAAGTCATATTGACAACTATTACGAAGATAAAAGAGTAGATGTTGTTGCATTCTGTGATATTATTGAAGAAAGAGCTATTGCTTTAAGAGATGAATATTACCCTAATGCAGCAGTATATACAGATTATAAGGAACTTCTCAAGGATGAAAGCATTGATGCTGTTGATATTTGCACACCGAACTATCTTCACTCTATAATTGCGGTTGACGCATTCAAAGTGGGTAAGCACGTGTTATGTGAAAAACCTGACGCAATTGATGTTACAGAAGTTCTCAAAATGAAAAATGCCGCTGACGAGGCGGGCAAGGTGCTTATGGTTATAAGAAATAACCGTTTTGTTAATGCTTCACAGTATGCAAAGAAATTTGTTGAAGACGGAAAAATGGGTGAAATTTATTGTGGTCGTTGCGGTTGGCAAAGACGCAGAGGCATACCTGGTAAAGGTGGCTGGTTCACAACAAAAGAACAGTCCGGTGGCGGTCCGCTTATTGACCTTGGCGTTCATATGATTGACCTTGCAGTATGGCTTATGGGCAACCCTACACCTGTTGCAGTAAGTGCAAATACATACACTAAATTTGCAGACAATGACACAAGCGATTCTGAAAACTCAAAGTTCGGCGATGCAAACAGCGAGGGCACATTTGACGTTGAAGACCTTGCAATGGGTATGATTCGATTTGATAATGGTGCAGTTCTTCAGATAGAATTCAGTTGGGCATCAAATATTAAAGAAGAAAATCGCTTTGTTGAACTCAGAGGTACAAAAGCAGGTCTTAAATGGAGAGACAACGAGGTTGAATTCTACACCGAGGAAGATGGACAGCTTCTTGATATTATCCCAAAAGGCAATATAGATACAAACGGACACAAGAAAAATATCCGCAATTTCGTTGATGTTCTTTTGGAAGGTGCAGAACCGGTTTTCAAACCATCTCAGGGTGTTGATATGATTAAAATTCTCTGTGCTATATATGAGTCTGCAGAAAAGGGTAAAGAAATTGTGCTTTAATTACAATCATAGAAAGGATATAGTCGAATTTTCAAAGAAAATTCCACTATAAATAAAATAACCAGGTGACTTGAATCAAAAATTCAAGTCACCTGTATTTTTTATATCAATTCAAAACTTTCAAGAAATTCCCATCTTCATCAACTGCGTCAATCTTAGAATAACCATATTCATTAAGAAAAGCAGTCCATCGTTCTTCCATTTCATTGGTGTAAAGAACCGGCTTATAACCTGCACTTAAATATGCTTTAATTGCAACTGCACGAAATTCTTTCGTTTGTAAAAGGATTTTTTTCATTCCTGATTTATAAAGTGCCGCTTCTGCAATAGAAATAAGATATTTAGCGACACCCCTGCCACGTGCTTCGGGCTTTGCAGTTACCATGTGAAGCCAGCCTGTGCCATTTTCTTCTGTGAGTGCAGTAACGGTAGCAACCTCTTTGCCATCGAGCATAACAAAAAATATAGTGTCTGGGTTGTAACCGATATGCTCTATAAGTCGGGTTCTGTAAGAAGATTCAAGTGTTTCGTCATCTCGTATAATACCGCACCTGCAAATTTCATACCAAAGCTTTATGTCGCTTTCGCTACCGTCAAATTTTCTGAAAGTAAAGCCATTGAATTCATTTATAAATTCTTTCGGCTCTACTTTTTTATACATCATTAAATAATCAATGTAATCCATATTTCACCTTTCCACAATCTCCACTTTACCATTTTCGCTATTTACATACTCACTATTCTGGTAGTAAGATTTCGAATTGATATTTACAGTAGCACCATCGGGTACATACAAAACAGCATTCATATCTTGTGGAAGGGTAAGGTTAATAATATAAGCTCCGTCAGTATTTTTGTAATCTAAAGTAATTAATCCTTTTACACTCGGAACGGTGCAAGTCATATTGTTGGATATACCATATTGAGGTTCAATTTTAACCTTTTCGTAGCCAGCAGTAATTGGAGTGATACCCGCAAAATGCTTACTCATTATAACAAGAGGACCACCGCTCCACGCGTGATTTTTAGTGCCTCGCCAGGAGTCCCAAAATTCCCAGAGTGTAGAGTAATCTTCATTCATCATACCAGCATATCTGTCTTTGATTCTGTCGTATGCTACCTCATATTCGCCCATTTTGCAAAGTGCTTCGAGAACATAATATTCCATATACGGACTTGAATTTTTAGTAGTGATAAGTACATTTTTTATAGTAGCATACTGTTCTTTATCTGCAAGTCCTGATAAAACTGCAAGTGCATTTGCTCTGTCGTCAGGTTCTTTAACATCATCACTTTTAAAGCCTTCGTCTGTCCAGAGAGTTTTATAGCCTTTCTGAATTATCTCTTTTCTTTCGGTTATAAATGAAAGGTCATCTTCTTTTTCTAAAATTTCAGCCATTTTTTCTGTAGCAGAAAGGGCATAGTAAACCCAGGCGTTTTCTATTGCAGTCATATCAGCTTTATTGCCCCAATCAGGCCAGTCCCACGAACCACTACGATGAACAACAAGATTATTTTCGCCGATTTTCCAAAGTTTAAGATAATTAAGTGAAGCCGGGTAAACCTTTTCTAAAAATTCTTTATCACCGGTGTATTCATAATAAGTGTAAAAACCTACTATTCCGGCAAGTTGTTGAACAGGAAGTTCAAAATAATCACCGCTTATAGGCACAACAGTCTGAAGCACTTTTGTGTCATCAATGTGAGAAAGCATAGCTTCTACTCCCTTTTGGTAGAGCAGGTATGAATTACTGTCCATAGAGTACATAGTCATAATCATTTCACTTGTAACATCGCCCCACCATTGAGCTCTTTCTCTGTCAGGACAATCCATAAAATTGTCACGCATTGTAACATAAAGAGTTCTCAAGGATTTTTGCCACAAAGAATTCATAAATTCATCATCACATTTGAAGTCACCGCTGAATGAACTGTCGTAACCTGTTTCACGATATTTAAGAGAAACTATTGTAACACCTTTGGGTATTTTATAAGTAATATGCTCTCCGTTAAACCAGCCCAAAGCCTCAAACTCCTGTTCACCCTCTTTAGTTATATAGGTAGTTGAAACTGCGCCGATTAACGTGTTTTCAGTTGTTATGCGGATTTTTTTACCCGCAGGTGCTATTATTTTCAGGTAAGGGGTAAGTTGTGCGTTGTAGGGGATATCTACTGTAATTTTTTCACCTGAAAATTTGCTTACTGTATAGTTTTCATAATCTTTTGAATTTTCATAATCTTTAAGACCGTAATCTTTTAAAAAAGGGATTCCTCTCGGGAAAAGTTTACCGTAAACGCCTTCACCACCAAGAGCATATTCGGTTGCGTTTTCCCACGAAGAAGTGTCAAAACTTTCATTCGTCCAATTATGTATATCTTCCTGTGCATCATAATAAATACTGTATTCAGGAAGTCTGTAGTTAGGAGGATAAAGTGCGCTGTCAATGTAAGCGGGGTTTCGTTTTACTTTCCAACTGTTGTCAGAAATTATAGAGAGATTTTCACAAATAGCTTCAAAAATGAAACCACCCTGACCGCTACCGGAGTAAGAGTAACTTGTTTCGCTGTCCCAGAACCAAACTAAAGCACAAATAGAGTTTTCACCTTTTTTAAGATATGGAGCAATATCTATACTGTCGTAATAGCCACTGTTTTTTTGAGGGCCACGTTTTACACTGCCTTCAAAAACAACAGTTTCTCCGTTAATGTAAAGCCAATATTTAGAGTCAGCAGAAATGTTCGCAATAAGTTCTTTCGGAACTTTGTCTAAACTAACCTTTTTATTAAAACACATCCATACATTTTTTTCTGTCAGGTTTTCTTTATCCCAAATCCATTTTGCGTTCCAATCATTTTTCTCTTCGGTAGAAATAACACTATATCCGGGAATACTGTCAGGAATTTTGTAATCGTTTGTAAATGGTATCATTGTCAAATCTCCCTGTGGAAATAGTGATGAGATAAATGCGGCTGCAATTGCAAGATAAGAAATAATTGTCTGTAAAATTTGCATAGAAGTCTCCTTGATATATATGTATAATTTCAAGTTTTTTGGTTTGATAAAACCCTAAATTTTCTTTTTTTAACCCAAAATCATTTTAAACGATTTCTTGCACTTCAATCTGAGGTAACATCACAATATTTACCAATAATGAACATCGTTTTCGGGAATGACTGTTCCTTTCCGTTAACAGTTATTCCGTCAAGTTTAACCTGTACTGTGTTTGTATCGCTATCTGTTCCTGCGATTTTGGGCATCATATATGAGGTAAAGGAAATATTTCTGAAAACAATATTTTTGATTTCAAAATTCTCTGCTTCTTCATCATATATCTTAACGAGAACTGGTCTTCCTTCATCACGGAATATTTCAATATTTTCAAAAAGTACACCATCAATACTGCCTTCGGTCTGTTCTGCTACCACAACAAGAGAGCCGATTCTGTCATTATCCCATATACCATCACGATAAATCACAGCGCAGTCACGGAAAGTTACATCAGAAATCTTCTTGTTTACTTCGCCCGTGATGCCGAAGCACCTTGCATAACCGCCCCAGGCAATGCAGTTTGTGAATGTGATATTTTTGCTGTCCATTGTACCACCGAGAGCTTTTACCTCAAATGTGTCATCTGCAACTCTTGCAAAGCAGTTGTTAACGGTTACATTATGGCTGTTGCAGATTGCAAAGCCGTCGCAGTTTCCACGGTTGCCGATTATATCAACATTATTGATATTGACATCATTGCAACAATAGGAAATAAACGACCATTCCGGGGAATTTATAATTTTTACATCACGTACATTTACGTTGTTGCAGTTGGTAAAAACAACCCCTCGTCTTTCTCGTCTGTCGAGACGGGTCATATCTATTACACCTCTGCCTGCAAGGGTTATGTTGTTGCAGTTGTAAAAATTGATAAACGGATACCTTGTAAGTCCGAAAGCATTGTCTCCGGGGGCGCTTGGTTCAAGATATTTGTTTTCATCTTCTGCGCAGTCTATATCAAAAAGATGATTTGCTATAACATAAGCACCTTCACGAAGATAAATCACCAGATTTTTGTGCGCAACAAGGTTGACGTAGTCATATTGGTACACACCTTTATCAAGAACCCAGACATTATCCTCACCGTATTTCTCTATGTATTCTGCTATTTCTTTGTCTTCATCAACCTTTTCGCGTACCATAAGAGTGTAGCCGTAATACTGGTTTGCGTTGTTAAAAAGGAATGTATAAACTCCTGTTTTATTGATTGAAGCTGTTACGGTATTTTTTTCGCATTGCGCCTTCACACCGTGTGATTCAGGTAGAACAACAGCATTTTCAAGCACCACATCAGCACCTGTTATTTCGATATTGAATGAAAAATCTTCACTTGAATCAACATAAATTTCGGAGAATGAATGTAGTGTGCCGGTATCATCAACGCGTATGAAAACCACCGAGGCATAAACAGGGATTTCTTCTCCGCTTACCTTTGCGGTGTAATATGGCGATATTGTTATACCGTTTATGTCATCATATCCGCCGGACTGTACATATTCGGGGAGGGTGGCTAAAGCTCTGCTCACAAGTTCCTCTTCAGTAAGTCCAGCTTCTTCAAGCGTGATTATTGCCTCATCAGGGTATTCAAGAAATGAAAAATCAAAATTTGCACTTTCAGGATAAACCGTTGCAGGAAACAACAGATTTGAATAAAGAATTGAAACACTTGTGAATATTGTAAAGAAAAATTTGATGACAGATTGCATTGTTTTCCTCCTGTTATTTATGAGACACTCACTTTATATCTACAACTTGAAGTTTGTTGAATTTATTGTATCACAAAATAATACTTATAACAATAAAAAAATTCTTGATTTTGTCTTCCTACAGTAGTATGATAAACTCGTAAAATTGTGCGAAGAAATTTGTAAATAAGAAGGAGCGATTTTATGAAAAGAACGTTATGTTTATTTTTAGCATTGATTCTTGCAGTCGGCATTTGTTTTAGTGCCCCTGTAACAATTACTGCTTCGGCGGCTGAGGCAGTTACAAGTGGTAATTGTGGTGCGAGTACAAATGAGGGTGGTGAAAGTAGTGTTACCTGGGAGTATGATTCTGCCACAACTACCTTAACAATCTCTGGCACAGGTGCTATGGAGGATTACAGTTATGACAATAATCCATGGGAAAGCTACCGAAATGAAATGACCAACGTCATTATTTCAAATGGTGTGACGTCAATTGGCATTTACGCCTTTTACAAATGCACATTACTTGCATCAATAGAAATTCCGCAGAGTGTAACAACAATTGGCATTTACGCCTTTTACAAATGCACATTACTTGCATCAATAGAAATTCCGCAGAGTGTAACAACAATTGAAAAAGATGCTTTTTATGGTTGCAGCGCTCTCGAAACAGTAATAATTCCCGACAGTGTAACAACAATTGGTGAGTATGCTTTTAGTTGTTGTACAGCTCTTGTTACAGTAAAGCTCGGTAAAGGTATAACAACAATGGGTGGGTATATTTTTAGAGATTGTGTTTCACTTAAATCAGTAACAATATCTGAAGGTGTAACAACAATTGAAAGAGCTACTTTTTGGGGTTGCAGCGCTCTCGAAACAGTAATAATTCCCGACAGTGTAACAAAAATTGGCGAGTTTGCCTTTAGGTATTGTAAAGGGCTTGAAACAATAATACTCCCGGATAAATTAACAATAATTGGTTCGGGTGCTTTTAATGGTTGCTCTTCGCTTGTATCAATAACAATTCCTATTAGTGTAACTGAAATTAGTGGAAGTGCTTTTGAAGAATGTACATCGCTTGCATCTGTAAATGCACCCTGTAGTTGGAATGAAAAACCATTGTACAAATTTAAAAGTGGTGTAACAGTAACCATTCAAAGTCATACACTCGAAAATAATGTTTGTATAATTTGTAGTGAGAATAAATGTGGCACTTCAGAATCCGACAATGTAGTGTGGTTTTTGGATGATGGTGTTTTATATATTAGTGGTACAGGTGCTATGGCAGATTATGGTGCTAATAATACACCATGGAAAGATTATACAACTCAAATAAAAAAGGTTGTTGTTGGTGATGGCGTTACAAGCATTGGCAATTATGCTTTTTATGGTTGTACAGCTCTCACATCAGTAATAATTTCCGGCAGTGTAACAAGACTTGGTGATAAAGCTTTTTGGAATTGTGCTTCACTTACATCGGTAACAATACCTGAAAGTGTAACAACAATTGGATATTCGGCTTTTGAGGAGTGTGCTTCACTTACATCAATAAATGTAAATGAAAATAATACAGTATATGCAAGTATAGATGGTGTTCTTTTTAATAAAGAGAAAACAGAAATAATTCGTTGTCCTCAGAATAAATCTGGTGAATACAGCATACCTGAAAGTGTAATAACAATTGGTGGATCTGCTTTTTCTGGTTGTGAAGCTCTCACATCAGTAATAATTCCCGACAGCGTAACAACAATTGGTAGATCTGCTTTTTGGGGTTGCTCTGCACTTAATTTAATAGAAATTCCAAAGAATGTAACAACAATTGGTGAATCTGCTTTTACTAGTTGTAGTGCACTTACTTCAGTAATAATTCCCGATAATGTAACAACAATTGGCGCTTTGGCTTTTTGGAATTGTGATTTACTTGCATCGGTAACAATACCTGAAAGTGTAACAACAATTGGAGATTCTGCTTTTGTGGATTGTGCTTCACTTACATCAATAAATGTAAATGAAAATAATACAGCATATGCAAGTATAGATGGTGTTCTTTTTAATAAAGAAAAAACAGAAATAATTCGTTATCCTCAGAATAAATCTGGTGAATACAGCATACCAGAAAGTGTAACAACAATTGACTCTTATGCTTTTGATGGTTGCACTTCACTTACAACTGTAAACGCACCTTGTAGTTGGAATGAAAACCCATTATACACTTTTGAAGATGGTGTAGACTTAGTTATTCAAGAACACACCTACGAAAATGGTAAATGTACAGTTGCAAATTGCGACAACGCTTGTGCCCACGAAACTATAACTGACGGTGTTTGTGTGGATTGTGGTGGTAAGCATTGTGGTAATACTGAAAACGATAAGGTTGTGTGGTTCTATGACGGAGGTACCTTAACAATTACAGGCTCAGGTGCTATGGCTGATTATAGTCTTAATAATACCCCTTGGGGAAATTATAAATCATCAATAACCCAAATTAACATTGAAAATGGTGTAACAACAATTGGTGAAGGTGCTTTTAAAGGTTGCTCTGAACTTGCATCAGTAACAATTCCTGATAGTATAACAACAATTGGTAGTAGTGTTTTTAATGATTGCACTTCCCTTACAACAATAGAAATCCCAGACAGTGTAACATCAATTGGTAGGTCTGCTTTTAGTACTTGCACTGCACTTACATCAGTAATGATTCCAGAAAGTGTAACAACAATTGATTATTGTACTTTTTATTTTTGCACTGCACTTAAATCAGTAACAATTCCAGAAAGTGTAACATCAATTGGTAGTTATGCTTTTTCTGGTTGCACATCTCTTACATCAGTAACAATTCCAGAAAGTGTAACATCAATTGGTAGTTATGCTTTTGATTGTTGTGCTAAACTTACATCGATAAAAGTAGTTGGTGCAAATACTAATTACTTAAGTGTAGATGGCATTCTTTTTAATGCAGAGAAAACTGAATTGATTTGTTACCCTGCTGGTAAAAAAGGTAACTATGAAATACCAACTACTGTAACCGAAATTGCTCCCGGAGCTTTTAGTGGAAATACTTCACTTGAATCAGTAATAATCCCAGACAGTGTGACAACAATTGGTGAAGGTGCTTTTACGGATTGTACTGCACTTACATCAGTAACAATCCCTGATAGCGTTACAACTATTGGTAGTTATGCTTTTCAGAGTTGTACTTCACTTACATCTGTAACAATTGGGGACAGAGTAACAACTATTGGTTGGCAGACTTTTTATGATTGTACTGCACTTACATCAGTAACAATTGGCAAAGGTGTAACAGAAATTGATGATTATGCTTTTGAGGGTTGCGAAGATGTAAATTTAATAGTTGAACCTGGTTCTTATGCTCACGAATTCGCAAAAACAAATAGTATACCATATATTTTCAATGGATGTATTACAAAAGAGGAAACTGATCAGATTGAAAAATTAACATTTGCTCTTAATGAAGATAGTAAAAGTTATTCTGTAACAGGCTGTGATCAACAAATTTCAGGTGAACTCAAAATACCTGCGACTTACAACGGTAAGCCTGTAACAGAAATTGGTTTTTTTGTTTTTTCGAATTGTACATCACTTGCATCAGTAACAATCCCTGATAGTATAACAACAATTGGTGATTTTGCTTTTCATTTATGTACTGACCTTATATCAATAACAATTCCAGAAAGTGTAACAGCAATTGGTAGTTGTGCTTTTGATGATTGTGCTAAACTTACATCGATAAATGTAGATGGTGCAAATACTAAATATTCAAGTGTAGATGGTGTTCTTTTTAATAAAGATAAAACAGAATTAATTTGTTACCCAGCAGGCCAAAATGCGAAAAGTTATACTATTTTAGATAGCGTAATAACAATTGGTGAAGATGCTTTTAAAAATTGTACTGAACTTACGTCAGTAACAATTCCTGATAGTGTAACAACTATTGGTGAGTCTGCTTTTTATGGTTGCTCTGAACTTACATCAGTAAAAATTGGTAACGGTGTAACAGAAATTGATGATTATGCTTTTTATGGTTGCAATAATCTTTCAACTGTAAACGTACCTTGTGATTGGGATACAGAAAACCCTCCTTATGCATTTGATGAGAATGCACTTGAAAAATATCATAATATTGTTATTGACGAAGCAAAAGCACCTACTTGTACTGAAACAGGTCTTACAGAAGGTCAGCATTGTACTCGTTGTGATGCTATGACAATCATTCAGGAAGAAGTTCCTGCACTTAATCATAAAGACACACTCGTTCAGGTTGAAGCAAAAGCACCAACTTGCGAAGCTATCGGTTGGGATGCTTACGAACATTGCACAGAGTGTGATTACACAACATACAAAGAAAAAGCAAAGTTAGGTCACGATAAAGTATCACATTCTGCAAAATCTGCAACTTGTGAAGCTATTGGCTGGTATGCTTACGATACTTGCTCAAGATGTGA
>JAFXCQ010000022.1 GCA_017521425.1 Clostridia bacterium | reverse complement strand
TTTTTAATTAAAAATTAATAATTAAAAATTAAAAATTTCGGGGCTACGCCGTTATTATAATGCCGACCGCAGGTCCCACAATTCTTAATTTTTCATTTTTAATTTTTAATTACTGTATTAGGACGGTAAATTATGAATAATATTGAAATCATCGACTTACACACTCATACAATAAACTCCCCTGATGGAAATCACGAAGCATTATTTATGGCAGAAACTGCAAGAGACAACAAAATTCACACAGTTGCATTTACTGACCATTGTGAAGTAGATTATTATTACAAAGATAACTACGACAAGGTTGTTGAAAACAGCTTCAGAGATGTTTCTGCAGTCTCTGAAAAATTACAAGGTCAGATAAGTATTTTAAAAGGTATTGAGCTTGCTCAACCACACTATATTCCGGAATTGGCACAACAGATTATTGATTCTCACAATTACGATGTTGTTATAGGTTCAATTCACAATTTAAGAGAACAGGAAGACTTTTATTTCTGGAAAAGCTTTGACGGTATCGACATTGAAGCAACAATGAACGAATATTTCGACGAGCTTTTAAAAATGCTCGAATGGGGTAACTTTGAAATTTTAGCCCACATTACATATCCATTCAGATACATTTATAATATCTGCGGTTATGTTGAAGATATTGATAAATATAAATCTAAAGTAGATGAGCTTTTAAAGCTCTGTGCAGAAAAAGATAAGGCATTAGAAATAAATATGGGTGGTCTTAAGTACCCTATCAACAAGCCATCACCTGATTTAGAAACAATTAAAAGATATAAAGAATTGGGTGGTAAGTTAATCTCTGTAGGCTCTGACTCCCATTATGCTGAAAGAATCGGTGTAAATATTGACAAGGCTTACGAAATCGCAAGACAAGCAGGCTTTAAATCTGTTGCTACCTTTAAAGACAGAAAAGCTTCTGAATTTGCTATTGTATAATAATTACCATATTATGCAAAATTCTGCATAATCATCATAAAAAAATATACATTGGTAAAAATTTACAATTGTAAAGCAAGTCACTTTACTTTGTTCAAAACTCTGTCAGTTTTGTTTACAAGTATAGCTGAAATTTAAGATTTATTCTTTTTTGACAAAAAATGAGTAAAGTAATTGACTTTACATTAACAAAGTTATGAACAATTTTCATATTTTTTCAATGTATATACAGTTGCATATACAAATCGTTAAAAACTTAAACAACTAAAAAATAATTAAAAATGGGGGTCTGTTATGAGAATTTTAGAGTACATAGTGCCAGAAGAATTTTCAGACAGACCCGTTCTTCATTTTTTAAAGGGTCACTTAAAGCTTTCAACAAAAATTGTTCAGTCACTCCGCCATACTGAAGGCTCTGTTACTGCAAACGACAGAGTTGTGAGAATGATTGACAATGTTTATAAAGATGAGACTGTTGTAATAAGAATACCTGAAAAATCTACTCCCCCACTTCTTTGCGAAATGGATTTAGATATAATTTTCGAGGACGAAGATATTTTAGTCTTAAATAAACCGGCAGGAATTTCTGCCCACCCTACAAGACGACACCCTAACGGTACACTTGCAAACGGTGTTGCTAATTACATTATAAAGAATGGTGGAAGTGAAGCAGCAGGCAGAGCAATAGGCAGACTCGATAAAGGTACTTCGGGCGTTATTGTTTTTGCAAAAAATTCTCTTTCTGCGTTCAGGTTAAACGGTAAAATTAAAAAAACATATTATGCACTTGTAAAAGGCGATATTGCTGAAACAGGTACTATTGATACACCAATTTACCGACCCGACCCAAATAAAACATTGAGAGCAGTTTCTTCTACAAGAGCAGATGCACTCCCTGCCACTACACATTGGCAACTTGAAAAGCGAAATGGTGACAGGGCATTATTAAAAGTAAATATTGAAACAGGCAGAACCCATCAGATAAGAGTGCATTTTGCTTCAATTGGTTTTGCACTTATCGGTGACGATATGTATGGTGGCGAGGTTACAGAAAATCTTTCCCGCCCGGGTCTCCATTGTGGCAAAGCAGAATTTATTCACCCGACAACAAACGAGCCAATGAGCTTTGAGGCGGAGCTGGCGGGTGATATAAAAAAAGAATTGGGATACTATTGAAAATAAAACAAATTAAATGTAAATAAATACACTTAAATACTTGACAAACTTATATCTTTCTGCTAAAATATCATTCGCCGCATATTAAGGGCGAGGTATATCCTCACAAACACAAGAGTGTGCCTTGTTAGCGAGACTGAAAGAAAGCAGGTAAAAACTATGTACGCAATCATTGAAACAGGCGGTAAGCAATACAAGGTTGAGAATGGCGATGTTATTTTCATCGAAAAACTCGACGTTGAAGCTGACGCAGAAATAACTTTTGATAAAGTTATCGCAATCGGTGCAGAAGATGGTCTTAAAGTTGGTGCTCCATACGTAGACGGTGCTTCTGTTGGTGCAAAGGTTATTAAGAACGGCAAAGGCAAGAAAATTGTTGTTGCTACTTACAAACCAAAGAAAAATGAAAAGCGCAAGATGGGTCATAGACAACCATACACAAAGGTTGAAATTTCAGCTATCAATGCGTAATGACAAAAGCAACATTTTATTTTGACGGAGATGTTCCTTACGGTTTCTTAATTTCTGGTCACTCTGGCTATGCTCAAGAAGGCGAAGACATTGTATGTGCTTCAGTTTCTTCTGCAAGCTATATGGTAGCAAACACCATAACAGAGATTTTAAAGGTTGATGCCGAAATCAATGTGAGTGAAGCAAGAATGAAACTCACAGTAAATAAGGAACAAAGACATATCACAAAGGATATCTTACTTGGTTTAAAACTTCATTTAGACAGTTTAGCAGAAGATTATCCGAAGTTTTTAGAAACACTTACGGAGGTGTAACGAATGCTTAAGATTAATATCCAATTATTTGCTCATAAAAAAGGTATGGGTTCTACACGTAACGGCCGTGATTCAGAGTCTAAAAGACTTGGTGCTAAACGTGCAGACGGTCAACACGTTCTTGCAGGTAACATCCTTGTAAGACAAAGAGGTACAAAAATCCACCCAGGCACAAACGTTGGTAAGGGTAAAGATGATACATTATTTGCTCTTGTTGACGGTCAGGTTCGTTTTGAACGCCTTGGCAAAGACCGTAAAAAGGTTAGTGTTTACACAGTAGAGCAGTAAAAAAATACAAAACCACTGGTTAAACCAGTGGTTTTTATTTTTTTAGGGACCAGGAAACAGAAAACAGGAACCAGTGCTTCGCAAACTTAAAATTATCCTATCATTTTAAGTTAGTTTTAACATCAACTAAAAATGATAGGATGATTTTGTTTCTTTTATTCTGATTTCTGATTGCTGGTCCCTGCTCCCTGGTTTCTGAATATAAAGAACTTACTAAACACATAATTAAGAACAACCACAATAACCGCAAGTAAAATTTTCACTATAAACTGCCCTGTTATTGTGAAGCCTAATAATTCTAAAGATTTTTCGCCCAAACCTAAAACGGATATAAACAGGAACATTCCGCCTTCTTCAACTAAAAAGCTGAATATTCTCGCACCTAAAAATCCTGTAATTTCTTTAGTTATGAGTTTTAAGTCCCAGCTTTTTGACTCGAACACAAAAAACTTGTTTGTAATATAGGCAAAAACAACACCCACTACCCACGCAATAGCATTATTCATTAAATATAAGTCTTCACCAAATATTTTTGTGAAAAGCCAGAACGCGAAGAAATTCACAAGTGTTGTAAGAACACCAAATATAATATAAGTTATAATTTCTTTATATTTAATAAAGAGTGTTTTTATCATTTTCATCATCTTTACCAAGATGCTCCTTTAAAATATAAAGTGGTCTGTTTTTAGTCTGCACATACACTTTTGCAAGGTATTCGCCCAAAATACCCAAACAAAAAAGTTGCATACCACCCAAAAATAAAATCAATACTATTATAGAAGCGTAACCAGGCACATCTATTCCCTGTATGAGCTTCTGAAAAACAACAACTATAAGATAAATAATTGAAGCAATAGCAGTTATAAAGCCTGTTGCTATTGAAAGTCTTAATGGCAAGGTAGAAAAAGCAACAATTCCGTCAATTGCATATTTGAAAAGTTTAAGAAAACTCCATTTGCTTTCACCATGTTCTCTTTCTTTTGCTTCATAAGCTATATATTTAGTATTAAATCCAACCCAACTGAATATACCCTTTGAAAAACGATGATATTCACTCATAGAAAGAACTGCATCAACCATTTTTCTGTTAAAGAGTCTGAAATCGGACGCACCATTTACAAAATCCACTTCAGCTAATTTATTTATAATAGTATAAAATGCAGATTTAAAATTAGAAAGCAACGCACCCTCATTTCTTTCTTCCTGATATGCTGCTACACAATCTACACTTTCATCCTTTTCTATTTCTTCGAGCATTTTAAGAACTACTTCAGGGCTTTGCTGCAAATCGGCATCTATAATGCAGACATAGTCACCCTTCGCAGCCTTAAGACCTGCATACATAGCAGACTCCTTGCCGAAATTACGACTGAAAGACAACACCTGAATATTATAAGCAGAATTTTCTTCGTAAAGCTCTTTTAAATTATCAAAGGTTTTATCTTTACTTCCGTCATTTACAAAAACAAATTCGTAATCATCTACATTACATAAGAATACATTATTAACTTCATTAAAAAAGCGTTTTACATTTGCTTCTTCATTATAACACGGAACAACAAGCGATAATTTCATAATATTGCCTTTCAAAAAATAATAGTAGTAATGTTTCTATATTTTACCATAAACAAATAATTTATGCAACAAATAGACAATTTAAAATAAGTTATTCACAAACTATTTACAAAAAATTTTGAATAAAAGGTTGACAAATGGGAAAAACAGATGTATATTATTAACAGAGTTAGCACTCTCATCTTCCAAGTGCTAACGAGTGCTAAAAACAAAAAAGCACTCTACTCAACCAATTGCAAAGGGGTGTTAAAATGCCAGCCTTATCTGAACGAAAACAAAAGATTTTGGCACTGATAGTCGAAAGTTATATCGCAACAGGTGAGCCGGTTGGTTCCAAAACACTTCAGAATACAATGGGTAATTCAGTTTCTTCAGCAACTATAAGAAACGATATGGCAGATTTAGTTGAACTTGGTTACTTAATTCAACCACACACCTCTGCCGGCAGAGCGCCGTCTCAGGCAGGTTATCGTTATTATGTTGATAATCTTATGACTAAATATGAGTTAGGTCACGAAGAACAGGAAAGAATTAAAACATGGCTTCAGGGATACTCGGGTGAACCCGACCAATTATTAGAAAAAGCAGGCAGTATTCTTTCAGAGCTTACCAACTGCGTTGCAGTTTCTTCTTCACCCTCTGACAGCGAAGCCCTTATAAAACGTGTGGAATTAGTTCCGTTAAGCAGTAAAACTGCAATGGTTGTATTACTTGCAACTTCAGGTATTCTGAAAAGTATGGTTGTTCGTACCGAAAGCGAAATAACCACCCAGATTGCAGAAGTTTTCTACAACATAATGCAGACTTACTTTTTAGGTAATTCAGTTTCAAATATTGACATTCCGTTTATACAGACACTTGTTGCTTCGTTAGGTGATAAAGTATTTGTTATGTCTCCCCTTCTTTGTGGTGTAGCAGACCTTTGTAATTCAGTAAAATCTACCGACTTACATTTTAATGGTCAGTCAAATATATTAAATCATTCTGAATTATCACTTGACGCGTTCCAGCTTATGGACTTTTTACACAGAGAGGCACCAATAAAAGCTCTTCTCACTGCTCAAAGAAAACCGCTTACAGTTTCAATCGGCGAAGAAAATGCATTTAAAGAACTCCGCAATTCATCAACTATCTTTTCAAAATATACTGTTGGTGACCGTGACAGTGGTTCAATCGGTATTATAGGTCCTACAAGAATTGATTATGCAAGGCTTATTCCAAGCATTAAATATTTAGCAGGTGTCATTGGTAACCTGCTTACAGAAACACTTGAGTGAGGTAAATTATGGCAACTGATGAAAAAATCTTAAACGAAGAACAAAACGAATCTTCAAAAGATGCAAAAGAAACAAAAAAATCTAAAAAATCAGATAAAAAAACAGATGCTTTAGTGGCTGAAAAAGAAAAATTAGAAAAGGAATTAGCAGAAACTAAAGACTCATATATGAGAGTTCTTGCTGAATATGATAATTTCAGAAAACGCTCACAAAGAGAAAAGGAATCTGCTTACAACGATTCAAAAGCAAGTACTTTAGCACTTCTTCTCCCTGTTATTGATAATTTTGACAGGGCGATAGATAATAAAACTGATGACATCGAGGCTTACAGAAAAGGCATTGAAATGACCTATAATCAATTAAAGGACATTTTGAGTAAATCAGATGTTGTTTCTTTCGGTGAAGTCGGTGAAGAATTCAATCCAGAAATACACAATGCAGTTATGACTGCGGAAAATCCAGATTTACCTGAAAATACTATTTCAGCAGTATTTGAAAAAGGTTATAAAATGGGTGACCGCGTGTTACGATTTGCAAGTGTTCAGATAACTCAATAAAAAATAAACTTTTATAAAATCAAAATTTGGAGGTAATTTATTATGGCTAAAACAATTGGTATTGACTTAGGTACAACAAACTCTTGCGTTGCAGTTATTGAAGGTGGCGAACCTGTCGTTATTGCTAACGTTGAAGGTAACAGAACTACACCATCAGTTGTAGGTTTCTCAAAAACAGGCGAAAGACTTGTAGGTCAGGTTGCAAAGCGTCAGGCAGTTGCTAACCCAGACAGAACTATTGCTTCTATCAAAAGACAAATGGGTACTGACTACAAAGTTACTATTGATGATAAAAAATACACACCACAAGAAATTTCTGCTATGATTTTAAGCAAGCTTAAAGCAGATGCAGAAAGCTACCTTGGTGATAAGGTTACAGAAGCAGTTATTACTGTTCCTGCTTACTTCACAGACTCACAACGTCAGGCAACAAAAGATGCCGGTAAAATCGCTGGTCTTGATGTAAAACGTATCATCAACGAGCCAACAGCAGCAGCTTTAGC
>JAFXCQ010000021.1 GCA_017521425.1 Clostridia bacterium | reverse complement strand
TTTGATGCTTTATAGGTACTCTTGACACTACCGTTGATTGCTCTTACTGTGTAGCGGTATTGTGTACCACTATTTGCAGATTTATCAACCCACGAAACTGTTGAGTTTTTCTTGATTGTACCCATATTCTTCCAGCCAGACCACTTACCATTTTTGTATTCTGCGCGATAAATTGTATAACCTGTTGCACCTGCAATTTTATTCCACGCAACCTTTACACCACTTGCATTATTTGCAATTTTTACTGTTGGTTGTGCAAGATAGAGTGTTGCTGCACCATCTTTGTTGTAAGTGCTACCAACCTTATCATTCATTGCTTTTATGGTATATCTGTATTTTGTTCCGCTTTTTGCTTTTTTATCTACCCAGCTTGTTGCATTTGCTTTAGTTGTACCCCTGTTAGTCCATCCACTCCACTTTTTAGTTTTTGTGTTATATGTTGAACTGTAAACTCTGTAGCCTGTTGCATTTGCGGCGGTACTCCAAGACACTTTTATGCCATTTGAAGCAACTGCCACTTTTACTGTTGGTGTTACATTATATGTCAAGCCACTTGTTGCTTTATAACTACTCTTTGATTCACCATTTACAGCACGAACTGCATATCGATATTTTGACCCAAGTTTAACCGTTGTGTCTGTATAAGTTAAATCCGTTGTAGTCTTTATTACTTTCCAGCCTGAATATTTCTTTGTACTTGAGTTGTATATGCTCTGGTAAACAATATAAGTTTTTGCATTACTTGTTGCAGACCATTTTAAAGTAATTCCTGTAGTACCATTTTTAACCGTTACTGTTGGTTGACCTGGAATTTTCGAAATAGAAGCACTCTCTATAATGGTTTGGCAAATTGTGCATTTTTTTACTTTAGTCCCCTCTGTTGTGGTAGTTGCTTTTTTAATTGTTTCCCAACTACCAACAATATGTTTTCCGTTTACAGGAATACTTTCACTTTTCAAAACAGTTTTACAAACTAAACACTCTATATGCTTTGAGCCAGTATTACCACAGTTTGGTTCTTTATCTGTAACCCAACCTGATTCTATATGATTCGTTTTTACTACTTTTTTATTAGTTGTTTTAGAGTCTAATGCACCAAATTCAAAAATAATATATTCATATGTAAAAGTACAATCAATATATGAGAGTCCCCATATAGAACAATCAACATTATTTTTGCCTGCATATTCATCAGGTGTTTTCAAAGTATATTCAATAGTTTCTTCTCTCGTTTCAGGGTTTAACTTGAGAATTTCGGTTGGAGTAGAATAATATAAACAAACTCCATCACTTGCAAGCTTTGTGAAAGAATTTATTCCTGTTCCCTCTTCGCGGAACATCCAATCACAAGAAACATTTCTCACTAATGTGGCATCGCTACCATCAATTTTGTTAAGTTTCATGAGCTTCTCATTAAGATTATCAAAATAATAAATCTCATTATTCAGAAGTTGGAAGCCTGTTGAAGAATTCTGCCAGAAATAGTTGTCATAGGTTGTATTCACTGGAGTAGATTTATAGTCAATTGAGCCATCTTTTTTATTATAATGGCCAGTTTCAATCATCCCCTGTGTTGACCTTAAGAAATTATCATGATAAACCTTTCCTTCTTCAGAATAACCGGAAGCATCATCCCAGGTAACATCAACATGGTATGGAATATTATTTATGTAAACAATATTCCATCCATGGTCAAGATAAGCAGAGGAAACATATTCACTCTTAATACCCACTAAACCAAGAAGATATTGGTAAGCATAAGCATATCCCTGACAAACCGCTTTTTTAAGAACAAGTGCACCGTAAGTGCTGTGAGCAACACTCTTGTCATAACCTTGTGGATAACCATAACTACAAGCTAAAGCCAATCTATCATGAATTAAAAGTGCTTTTTCAACATCACTTAATGAATTATTACCTTTGATTCCCGTTAAAAGCTTATTTGATTCGATTTCTAATTGCTTTTTTTCTTTTAAAAGTTTATCATATTCATCTTTCGATACACAGTCAAAAACTATCTCAACAAAATAAGAATTTTTTGCGATTGCGCTATATACTTCAATGCCTACTATACCAGATTCATCTCTAACATAAGTTTTTAAAGCAGAAAAGATTTGCGAACTATAAGGTATTTTATAACTTGCATCAAGAGTACACCTTACTTTTGGCAAATTGTTTTGCCAAGAATACTGTTGTGCTCCAAGCAAAATTTCATTTAATTCATTCAAATCAATATACTGACTTAAAATGCTTGCCGCACTTGAAGCATTATGAATAACAGGTTTTTGAGCCTCAACTGTTTCAAAAGAAATTTCAGATTCAGTTGTTGCCGCATTCGCTACAACCGGTACTGAAAAAGGAATTGTTAAAAGTATTAAAAGGGATAACAGAAATGCCAAGCTCTTTTTCATAGTGTTTACTCCTTATAACTCACTTGATTTTTGCTAACGATGCATTTTTATAATTTTCATCATCAGTAACTTCTTTAATAATTCTTATTTTCTCAGGAAAAAAGATTTCAGTATTTTCATCAGATAATTCAATTTCTAAAATTGCTTTATCTTTCCAGAATGGATAAATATCTATTTCAAAATACTGATTATTATACATAAGACAATAACGATTCTTTCTTATTTGTCTTTTTTCCGTATCGGCTTCCATAAGAAGTGTTAAATACTCATCTTTAGAAAGTCTTTTTTCAATTTCTATACGCTTTAAATCATCAAGTTTTCGTTTAATTGTCTTAAAGTAAATATAATTACCATTCATCCCTCTTTGACGAACTCTTAATTCTTCATCTTTACCCGATTTTAAATATGTTTGTATAATTTCAATCTTTTTACATTCCGATGAGTTTTCAAGCCAATCAATATCGGGATACTCTATTAAAAATTTTCGTTCAATCTCAAGTGGTTCTGGCTCACCTAAAAAAGATGATATTTCTGTAATAAGCTTCTTAATTTTATTTTCGAAAGTAGTTGAATTATCAATAACTCTTAAATGTGGATGACCTGTCCATGCAGAAAGAAGTTTCCTGTCAAGTTCGATTGCTTGTTGTGGAGTTTCGGTTCTTGCAGTATTATTAGCAGTTGTATAAAATTCTTCTGCACCGTCAGCAGCAGTTATAAGATGAAATACCGCGTCGTAATTATCACGGATTTCAACCTCGTTCAATTTAAGCTCATAAAGAGTGTTGCTGAAAGCATCCGGTGTCATATATGCTTTATTATCAAGCATTCCCCTGTCACAGACAATTAAAACCTTTTCGCTCGGCATTGAACGCGCTGAAAGTTCAAAAATTTTTTCTTTTTCGATTTGTAATTTAATTAAAAATTTCTGAAAATCATCACTTGTTTTACAGGTCCAGGGTGCAACACCACCATTTATAAGCTCAGTTGCGGTTTCGGAAATAAAAAGCACCGTGTAACCTAATTCTGTAAATTCTTCCTGAATACGACTTAGGGCAGTCGATTTACCCGCGCACGGGCCACCTGTAATTACAATTTTAGTTATTTCCATAAAACACCTTTATCTGCTATTTTCTTCTCTGAATTGTTTTGGTGAAACACCGGTTATTTTTTTGAACAATCTCGTAAAATAATGAACATCAACGATACCACAATACTGTGCAATTGTCTGTATTTGTAAATTTGTTGTTTTCAAAAGCTCCTGCGCTAATTCGATTCGCTTTTCATTAACATAACCAGTAACAGTTTTACCTGTTTCTTTTTTAAATACTGTTGAAAGATAGCTGGCATTTATATTGAGTGTCGTTGCCAATTCACTTAAGGTTAAATCAGAAGCAAGATTACTTTCAATCATAACAATTACTTTTTGCACAGTCGGTGAATAATCTTTAACAGAATATTTATTTACAAGTTGACAATAAACCTTAACCATTTCATAAATCAATTTCTGTATATCTTCTATAGAAGAACGAAGTTCTATTTTTTTAGCGAACTCACTTGAAACACTATCAATATGAATTGGGTGAACACCACCACGCTCAACAGATTTTCTGAAAAGTGTATTTATAATAATACAATAGTTTTTCATATCTCTTACAGGGTCCATATTTCTCTGGTCAAACTGAATACTGTTAACCTGAGAAATAAGATGCTTGGCTTTTGGGTAGTTACCCTGAGTAACCGCAAACAAAAATTCATTTTCATAAGCGTACCTTGCTTCAATAAGCTTGCTATTCCAGGTAAGACTGTCATGCTCTGAAAGAGATTTGTTTATAATTGAAGTAACATTTTCAAAAGATGTTTCAAGCTCATATTCTGCAAACTGATAATTTGAACTACCATTCCAGATAAATTCACCGAAGGTATCCACCAAAGAAATAAGCTGTCCCTCATCACCTACAACAGGCAAGCCATTATAATAGCTTTCGAAATCACGCATTTTAGCAGGTGGAACAATATTCTTCTCTGCTAATTCTAAAATTTCTTCATGATTGAAACTTTTTACCTGATAAGGGCCTATTACAAATACATTTTCTGAATTGTCACCCGGAAGCTGTAAATAAATATATTTACACATATAGCCGTCCATAAGTAGATGTATAGTGTTTGGTGAAACCTCTCCCAAAACATCTATAAGTGGTTTTTCAAAAGCTTCATCAATTTCTAAAAGTGATCTCAAACCTAAATCCAGACTACTTTCTGGATGTTCATTTATGTTTAAAATTTGTGTCTGTACTCTGCATTTTTTTAGTACACTCTGCAGAAAGTGTAATTCGGAATCGTAAAACAATTCGTTTACCCCCTAAAATAAACAAATTTTTCGCTTCTTTTATACTATTATAGTACATCTTCATCAAATTTTCAACACTTACAAGCAATTAAATATAAAAATTGTGCAACAACCCCTAAAAATTTTCATAACACAAATTATGTTTTATTGCTATAATAAAATTAAAATAAAGAATAATAAACACGAAGGGATTGAGTCAAATGAGAAAAATTATAAACATCAATAACGATTGGGTTTTTAACAAACCTGATTCAGCTCCTGAAAATGTAAATCTTCCACACTCATGGAATGCTATTGATGGTCAGGATGGTGGTGCTGACTACTTCCGTGGTACTTGTAAATACACAAAAACTATTTCAAAAGCCGATTTACCTGACACAGATTTAATTTATCTTGAAATCAGAGGTGCTAACTCTTCTGCTGATGTTACCGTTAATGGTAAAAAGCTTGCTCACCACGATGGAGGTTACTCTACATGGAGAGTAAATATTTCTAATGTTATCAAAGATGAAAATATTATTGAAATTGATGTAGATAACGCAGAAAATAACAGAGTTTATCCACAAATGGCAGACTTTACATTCTATGGCGGTCTTTACAGGGATGTAAATATTATTGGTGTAAACGAAAAACACTTTGATTTAGATTACTATGGCAGTCCAAGTATTAAGGTTACTCCAGAAATCAAAGATAAAAATGCCGATATTGAAATTGAAGTATATGTAAGAAATGTTGAGAATCCAACTCTTAAATATATAATTAAAGATGCTGCAGGTACAGTTGTTGCTGAAACTGTTTCAAATGATAAAAAAGTTAATTTGACAATAACCGATGTCCATCTCTGGCATGGTAAAAAAGACCCGTATCTTTATACTGCAGAAGCATTTATTTTAGATGGTGAAGAGGTTCTTGATAATGTGAGCTCCCGCTTTGGTTGCAGAACATTTAAAATTGACCCTAATAACGGTTTCATTCTCAATGGTGAGGAATATCCACTTCGTGGTGTTTCACGTCATCAGGACCGTTGGGGCTTTGGTAACGCACTTCTTCCTGAACACCACAGAGAAGATGTTGAGTTGATTTTAGAAGTTGGTGCGACAACAATCCGTCTTGCTCACTACCAGCACGACCAATATTTCTATGATTTATGTGACGAAAAAGGTCTTGTAATCTGGGCAGAAATTCCTTATATTTCAAACCATATGGCAACTGGTAGAGAAAATACAATCTCACAAATGAGAGAACTTGTAATTCAGAACTACAACCACCCTTCTATTGTTGTATGGGGTCTCTCTAATGAAATTACAATGGCTGGCGAAAATGACCCTGATTTAATTGAAAACCACAAAATTCTTAATGATCTTGTTCATGAAATGGATAAAACAAGGCTCACAACAATCGCTTGTGTTTCTATGTGTAGTATGGATAGTCCTTATCTTCAGATTCCAGATGTTGTTTCATATAACCACTATTTCGGTTGGTATGGTGGCGACACAGATATGAACGGCCCTTGGTTCGATAAATTCCATGAAAAGCACCCAAACATTCCAATTGGTTGTAGTGAATACGGTTGTGAGGCTCTTAACTGGCACACATCTAACCCAACTCAGGGTGACTATACTGAAGAATATCAGGCATATTACCACGAAGAGCTTATAAAGCAACTCTTTACTCGTAAATATATGTGGGCTACCCACGTTTGGAATATGTTTGACTTTGGTGCAGACGCAAGAAACGAAGGTGGCGAAAACGGTCAGAACCACAAAGGTCTTATGACATTTGACCGTAAATATAAAAAAGATGCATTCTATGCTTATAAGGCTTGGCTTTCAGATGAACTGTTTGTTCATATCTGTGGTAAGCGTTATGTAGACAGAGTTGAAGAAACAACAAAGGTTACTGTTTATTCAAATCTTCCAGAAGTTGAGCTTTTCGCTAATGGTGTTTCATTAGGTAAAAAATCAGCTGATGACCACTTCTTCTACTTTGATGTTCCAAACAACGGCGAAACAAAGCTTGAAGCTATTGCTGGTGAATGTAAAGATGAAAGTATTATTAAAAAAGTTGACACCTTCAACGAAGAATACCGCTTAAAAGAAAAAGGTGCTATTCTTAACTGGTTTGATGTTACTGCACCAGAAGGATTTTTCTCAATAAATGATAAGCTTTCAGAAATTTTTGAAAGTAAACGCGCTAAACTTGTTGTAGCTTTATTTGGTTTAAAACTTTTAAAGAAAATGAAAGCTAACAAGAAAAAAAGCGATAGCGAAGGTAAATCAGGCGGATTTGATATCAACTTCAAAGCAATGTCCGGTAGTATGATGCAAATGCTTGGAGGCTTCTCTATCCTTCGTATGTCATCAATGGTAGGCATGGCTAATATTACAATTACTAAGGAAGAGTTACTTAAAGTTAACTCACAACTTAACAAAGTAAAAAAGCCAACTAAAAAATAATTAAATAATCAATCAAATCTCTCTTTACAAATTTCTCATCTCAAAAAGGAACAGTCAGACAACAAAAAAGTTGCCTGACTGTTCCTTTTATGTATTAATCATCTTTAATACCAAACATCATCTTTAAAATACCTCTGAATGCCTTAGGGCTACGCCAAACTACAACTTTCATAACTCTCACTCCTATTAAAGTTTACTACATAATATGAGAGTTATAAAAAAATGTTACAATTGCCATTCTTTGATATTTTTAACTTCATTATACATTGTAATATAACTATTGTGTCTGCTACTGTGAATTTCACCTTTTTCAACTGCTTCAACAATTTTACAGCCTTTATCAACAGTATGAGTACAGCTTGAAAAACGACATTTCCCCAAATAATCAGTAAATTCAGGAAAACAATAAGGCAAATCGTCTTTCATAATCAATTCGCCACTCTCAATATCCAAAGATGAGAAACCTGGTGTATCCGCGACATAGAAATCCTGAATTTTATGAAGTGTAACATCGCGTGTAGTGTGTCTTCCCCTACCTAATTTACTGCTGACTTCACCTGTCTCAATTGAAAAGCGGGAGTCAATACAATTTAAAAGTGAGGATTTACCTACACCAGTATTACCGGTAAAAACAGTAATACCACCTTTAATCATAGTTTTAACTGTTTCTACACCTTCACCAGTTTTACAACAAACTGAACAAACATCAATTCCCGATTTTTTGTAAACCTCTTCAAGCTCTTTAGTATCACCTAAATCACTTTTAGAGAAAACTACACACGGTTTAATGTTTTTGCTTACAGCAATAGCAGTTAATCTATCAATAACAGTGAGGCTCGGAACAGGCTCTTTTACAGACGAAACAATAACCAATGTATCAACATTAGCAACCGGAGGACGAACAAGAAAATTTTTGCGTTCTTCAATTTCATCAATTGTATTTTCGCCATTTTCACGGATTGTAATTACTACATTATCACCCGCCAATGGTGATATTTTTTTCTTCCTGAAAGCACCACGAGCTTTACATTCATAAATATCACCTTCGGCTTCGATGTAATAAAAACCGCCTATACCTTTTATTATAATTCCTTTTAAAACTTTTTCAGACATCAATTTACGCCTTCCAAATCGCTAAATGAATTGTCGCCAGAGCTTGTTTCTTCATCAGCACCTTTAGAAACAGTTAAAACGATAGTTGTGCTTGTATCAACATTAGGGGCTGATTCAAATGATGGCGACTGAGCAATAACTGTTCCCGCAGGTTGAGAACTTATTTCACGATTTATCTGTATGCTTCTGTAACCAAGGTTATTAAGAGCAGTAATTGCATCTAATTCACTCATACCAATAACATTTTTATAAAATGCCACAGCATAAGTGTTTGCATTTGAAATTTTAACATTCTCTTTACTGAAGTCACCAATTGCTTCATAGTAAAGACAATTGTCAATATAGATTTTAATTTGAGAATTAGCGGTATTACCTTTAATGCTTACAGCATAGGTTGAATAAGAATCAGTATCAATAAGCTGGTTAAAGGTTTCGCTTCCATCAACAGTAGCTCTTACATTTAACACACCAACATTTCTTGGAAGGTTAATACTTACTTCACTTGAAACATAACCAGAGCTGATTGTAATAATTACAGAATCACCCTTTCTTACAGGTGAACCATCAGCCGGAGACTGACTTACAACATAATTAGTAGCAATACTACTATCTACAGTTTCAATTTTAGAAACAACAAGTTCGTTCTTTTCAATTAACAGCTTTGCTTCGGTTAAAGATAATCCCTCTAAATTTGGCATTTTAAACTGTGATTCTGCACTTGTATCTACTGCGTAAAAAATAGTAATTGTTGAACCCTCTAACACACTCGTATTAGCGGCAGGATTTGTGCTAATAACATTACCAACCTGAACTGCATCATTTTCTGTTGCTTGTAAACTTACAACAAATCCCATTGATTCTAAGGTGTCTCTCGCAGCTTTATAGTTATAGTTAGTAAAATCAGGGATTATCTTTCCTTCACCGGATTTTGCAACATAAAGCTTAACAACGCCCCCCTTAGCAAGTGATTCACCTGCTTTAGGGTCCTGGTCGGTAACAGTACCTTCCGGGAAATCAGAAGATGTAACATAAACAACTTCAAATATATATACACCTTCAAAATCGGTATTATATTGAATTTCCTCTACATAATCAGCACCAATAAAGCTTTCAACCTTAACCCTGTTACCACCAAGTGTTAAAGCCCCATTTTTTATTGATACACCCAATATAATTGCAATTATTAAAAGGGTTACAAATGCCACAGCAAGAATAACTGTAAAATTCTTTTTAGTTGTCTTACTGTTTTCTACCCTTGTTCTATCTGAAGCTAATGATTTTCGTGGAATATCATTCTGAGAATCACTTTCATAATTATAAGCATCATCTTCGTAATCAGAAGGTTTTATTGGTTTATACTCACCTGTCGGCTGTCTGTCAACAGGGATAGTTTTCTCTTGAATTTTGCCAATATATCTTGTCGGTTCATCATCAACAAAATAATTCTGATAATCGAACTTGATGTTAGGATTCATTTTAAATTCTTCTAAATCAAGAAGCATTTCAGCAACCGACTGATAACGGTCACGGGGATTTTTTTGCATAGCCTTTAATGTAATTTGCTCAAATCCCATGGGAATATCAGGATTGATGCTTCTTAAAGGCTCTGCTTCAACCTGTAATTGCATAAGAGCAATAGCAACTGCATTATCACCATCAAATGGTAATTTACCTGTAAGCATTTCATAAAGCACAACACCTATTGAATAAATATCTGCCTTTTCGTCAGTAAGCTGACCTTTTGCTTGTTCAGGACTTATATAATGAACAGAGCCAATTGCTTTTTCTGTAATAGTTCTTGTTTCTCCGCGACTGAATCTCGCAATACCAAAGTCTGCAACTTTAATAAGACCGTTATCAAGAAGCATAATATTATGCGGTTTTATGTCACGATGAACAATACCTTTGTCGTGAGCATGTTGCAATGCTCTTAAAATCTGTATAACAAAGAATAAAGCTTCATTCCAGTTTACAACACCACATTGTTCAATATACTCTTTAAGAGTAATACCCTCAACGTGCTCCATAACAATGTATTGTAATCTGTCACCAAAGCTAACATCATAAACCTTAACAATGTTAGGGTGAGAAAGTATAGCAATAGCTTTAGATTCATTTTTGAATCTGCGTCTGTACCCTTCATCAGCTAAATATTCTTCTTTTAAAACCTTAATTGCAACAATTCTGTCATCAATACTATCATAGGCTTTGTAAACAACAGCCATACCACCTACACCGATAATATCCTGAATTTCATAACGACCATCTAATCTTTTACCAACATAATTTTCCATAATATCAACCCTCAACAGTTACTACTGTTATATTATCCTTTCCACCCGCGTTATTTGCCATATCTAAAAGTAATTTAACAGGCTCTTCAATATCCGGGTTTTTAATAATATCAAACATTTCACTATCGGAAATATATTCGTAAAGACCATCTGTACAAATCAGTATTTTTTGACCCTGATTTATTGGAAGGATTTCAACATCAACATCTACCTCAGAGCTGACACCAACTGCACGTGTAATGACATTTCTGTCCGGATGTGTTTTAGCTTGCTCTGGTGAGATGCGACCAATATCAATAAGATATTGCACAACCGAATGGTCACGGGTAATCTGCTTGATTTCGTCAGATATAAAGTAAGCACGACTGTCACCAACGTGAGCAACCGCGGCGAAGCCATTTAAAACTACCACTGCCACAATAGTAGTACCCATACCTAAGTACTCTTTATTTTCTTCTGCAGTTTCAAAAACCTTGATATTTGCAGCGGTAACAGCAGAAACCAATAAATTTTTAACTGATTTCATACTCATATTTTTTCGGTAGCCCTTTTCTATATGCTTTGAAACCTCGTTAACGCAGATTTCACTTGCAATCTGACCACCTTTAACGCCACCCATACCATCACAGACAACTGCCCAGGCACCACTTTCTTTAAAAAATCCTGTTTTGAAAGCATCCTGATTCATTTCACGTACCTTACCCGTATCTGTAAAAGCTTTTATTTCCACTGCGTTCACCTCGTTTCAGCAATTTTTTCTCGTCTTAATTGACCACAAGAAGCGTTAATATCGCTACCTAATGTTCTTCTTATAGTAACCGCAAGACCATTCTTTTCTAATATTCCTTTAAATGCGTTGATGTTGCTATCATCACTTCTCTCGTGCCCTTTTTCAGGCACTTCATTCGCAGGAATTAAATTCACATGACACAAAAAGCCTTTTAGTCTTTCTGAAAGTTCTCTTGCACACTCCGGTGTATCGTTAACACCTTTTATCATAGCATATTCAAAAGAAATTCGTCTTGAAGTTTTATCAGCATACATTTTACATGCTTTTAAAAGCTCATCAATATCCCATTTATTATTTACAGGCATAATTTTTGACCTTATTTCATTATTTGGTGCGTGTAAAGAAACAGATAATGTAAGCTGTAAATTCAAATCTAACAAGTTATAAATTCTTGGTACAATACCACTCGTTGAAAGTGAAATATGTCGCATACCAATATTAAGACCATTTTCATCTGAAACAAGCTTTAAAAACTTAATAACATTATCATAATTATCAAGTGGCTCACCCATACCCATTAAAACGATTCTTGAAATTCTCACACCTAAATCGCGTTGTGCGGTATAAATCTGACCTAATATCTCAGATGGTGCTAATTGTCTTTTAAATCCACCAATTCCAGAAGCACAGAAAGAACATCCCATTTTACAACCAACTTGTGTAGAAACACAAATTGTAAAACCGTATTTATAATCCATAACTACACATTCAAGATATTCTTCGTCTGGTAACTTAAAAAGATATTTTACTGTATTATCATACCTTGAAACCAACTTTTTTTCAATAGAACAACTAAAAATTACAAAATTGTCATTTAATTTATCTTGTAACTGCTTACCTATATTAGTCATTTCAAAAAAAGATACTGCGCCTTTTTTATGTATCCAGTCATATATTTGTGTTGCTCTGAATTGCGGTAAACCAAGTTCTTTAATTTGTTCTTTTAATTCATCAAGTGAATATGATGCTATATCACGTTTTTCCATAAACTCATTATTTCCTTATAAATTTTGCAATAAAAAACCCGTCACAATTATTTATATGCGGTGTTAAAGTCAGGTAATCACCTTCATCTATACATCTCGGGATATCAGGTGCAACCTTAACACTTTTAAATTCTTCGTTTTCTTTTAAAAACCAATCACACACTTTTCTATTTTCATTAGGATTGATTGAACAGGTTGAATAAACAAGTGTTCCACCCTTTTTAACATACTGCGAAGAGGTGCTTAAAATTTGTTTCTGAATTGGTATTAACTCTTTAGCTTCGTCAAGGGATTTATATTTGATTTCTGGCTTTTTACCAATAATTCCTAAACCAGAACAAGGTACATCACATAAAACACAATCTGCATTTTTAAAAATTTCGTTATAAACTGTTGCATCGTTTTCAGTAGGCATAATACAGGTTAAACCTAATCTTTCAGCCCCTGATTTAATAAGCTCAACTCTGTGTGAATGAATATCACAAGAATAAATTTCACCTTTATTATTCATATATTGAGCGGCAGTAAAGCTCTTACCACCTGGTGCGCTACATATATCAATGAATTTATCGTTCTCTTTAAGTCCTAATTCAGAAACACAAATTTGTGAAGAAATATCTTCAACATAAAACAAACCGTTTTTATAAGCAGAAAGCTCATAAACAGCACCCGAAGTTTCAATGGTCAGTGCATTTTTATAAAATGTCTTTTTGGCAATAATATTTTCTGCTTCAAGAATTTCAACTAATTCATCTTCTGTTGTTTTTAATGTATTTACCCTGATTGTTATTTCTTTAGGGGTAAGCGCAGATTTTAAAATCTTTTCTGCATTTTCTTCATTATAATGATAATTTAAGAATTTTACTAACTCAAGCGGTGCAGAATATAAAACAGAAACTCTTTCATCTTCACTCAAGGTATTTAAAATATTCTGACCATTTTCTGAAACCTTTCGTAAAACTGCGTTAACAAGACCACTTGCAAAATCACATTTATTGTTTTTTGCTAACAATACACTTTCATTAACTGCGGCAGAATCAGGGATTTTATCCATAAACAAAATCTGATATGTACCAAGACGCAAAATGACAAGAATTTCCGGTTTAAGTTTTTTTACCGGTTGCTTTAAAAACTCTGAAAAAACATAGTCTAATGTGATTTTTCGTTCAGTTACTCCATAAACTAACCTTGAAATAAAAGCACAATCAGTGCTGTCAAGGGAATAAGCCTTAACAGCACTGTCTAATGCGATATTAGAGTATGCTTTATCCTTTTCAATTTTTAGCAATGTTAAGAATGCTACTTGTCTTGCAGTAATACTCATCTTCTTCTGTTACCGCCATATCTTAAAATCAATCTTAAAAGTTGTGCAAGACTCATTGCAAGTGAAGCAACATAAGTCATTGCAGCCATTTTTAAAACCTTTGAAGCCCCATTTTTTTCTTCATAAGAAAGAATACCTGTTGACTCAATTACATTGATTGCTCTGTTGCTTGCATTAAATTCTACTGGCAATGTAATGAATTGGAACAGAGAAGTAAAAGCGAAGAAACCAATACCTATCCAGATTAAAGGTTCAAAAGAGAAAATAACACCTAAAATCAATAATGGTATTGAAAGTCTTGAGCCTATATTACAAACAGGTAAAATTGAATTTCTCACTTTAATAGGCATATACTTTTCTGCGTGTTGTGCTGCGTGACCAGCTTCATGACAAGCAACACCTACCGCAGCAATTGATGGATTATCAAAAACTGTATCTGAAAGCTTTATCACTTTATTTACAGGGTCATAGCAATCATTAAGACTACCATTTATATGCTCAATTCTAACATCCTGAATATTGTAATATCTTAATACCATTTCTGCAGCTTGAGCCCCTGTTATATTACGAGCATTTCCTATTCGGGAATATTTATTGAATGTTGACTTTAATTTTGCTTGTATTATCAATGAAACGATTAAAACAGGTATTATCAAGATAAAATAATAAATATCAAAATAGTAATAGCCGAACCACAAAGTAAACACCTCCAAATATAATGGTTGTAATTAGTCGAATTTTCAAAGAAAATTCGATACCAAATATATGATTTGGTATCGAAACAGTGTAATTTTACACTGTTTCGACTAACTATAATCGTTATAATGATATATCTAATAATTAAATTAAATAAAAAATTTTTATGAAAATTATTTTAACTTTCAAAAACTATTCCGTCAGTTAATTTCGCACCGCGCGAAAAATCGAGTGCAGACATTCGTTTTTTACCCTCTAACTGAACTTCAGTAATTAAAACTGCTTTTTTGTCACCACAAACAACAATAATGCCATCTTTAGATTGAAAAACACTACCTGAAGGCTTGTTAAATTCTTCGTTCAATAAACGAGAACGGAATAATTTTAAATTTTTGCCTTCATAAACTGTAAGAGCAACTGGCCACGGGTCGAGACCTCTTATTTTATTATGCACTTCTATAGCAGATAAATTCCAGTCAATTTTTGAAAGTGATTTATCAAGCATTTTTGCGTAACTGCTCTTACTGTCATCTTGTTTTATTGGTTTTAATTCACCTTTTTCAATAGCAACAAGTGTTTTAATAAGAACATCGGCACCTAAAACTGTAAGACGTTCATACAAATCTCCCGAGGTTTCATCTGGTTGAATTCTTGTTTTTTCTACTAAAAGAATATCACCTGTATCAAGACCCTCGTTCATTTGCATTGATGTAACCCCTGCAAATTCTTTACCATCTAAAACAGACCATTGAATAGGTGCTGCGCCTCTGTACTCAGGTAAAATTGAACCGTGAATATTTATACAACCATATTTAGCAAATTCAAGAAAATCCTTAGGAAGAATTTTGCCGTAAGCAACAACAATAACTACATCTGGTTTTAATTCTTCTAAAATTTTTACACCCTCACCATTTTTTAATGACTCAGGTTGAAACACAGGAATATTATTCTCGATTGCTACAACCTTAACCGGTGGTGGAGTCAAAATTGCTTTTCTTCCCACAGGCTTATCAGGTTGAGTGAAAACACCAACAACATCATAATTGTTGTTAAGTAAGGCTTCAAGGGGTTTCATTGCAAAATCAGGAGTTCCCATATAAACGATTTTCATACTCTCACCTACTCAACCTCTTCAATTTCGCCTACTCTTTGAAGCATTGTACCTTCTAAAAGATTATCTTTATAAAGAATACCATCAAGATGGTCAATTTCGTGACAGAAGCATCTTGCCTTTAATTCTTCACCTTTGTAAAGACACCATTTTCCCTCTCTGTTCTGCGCTTTAACTTGTACTGTCATAGGTCTTTTAACAGTACCACAAAGACCCGGAAGTGAAAGGCAGCCCTCTTCACCAATTTGTTCGCCTTCAACCTTTGTTATTTCAGGGTTAATAAGCTCTAAAAGACCATCACCAACATCCATAACAACAACTCGTCTTAAAACACCAACCTGTGGACCTGCAAGGCCTACACCAGGTGCTTCATACATAGTTTCTGCCATATCGTCAAGCAACTCAAAAAGTCTGTCATTAAACTCTGTAACAGGACGGGCTTTTTTTCTTAAAATCGGATCGCCATCCTCACGAATATTTCTAATTGCCATAGTATTACCTTTCTAAAGTGGATTTATATCTGCAGTTACAGCTACACCACTATTCATTTTATCCTTCATAAAAGAAATTAAAAGTGATGAAATCATACTTCTGAATCTTTTATTATTTTTACATTTAATTGTAATTATATTTCTGTACTTGTTATTTATTTTTGAAACCTTAGGTTGTAAAGGACCTAATACATTCACTTTTACATCAGTATATTCTTCGGTAACAGATGCTTTAAGCATTTCAAAAAATCTGTTAGCAGATGAAGAACACTTATTGAAATTTTCACTTATAAATGTAAGTGAACAAATATCGCAATAAGGCGGATAAATCATTGCTTTTCTTATAACATTTTCCATTTCAAAAAAGCCTTCGTAATCCTGCTCTGATGCTAAAGTGATAATATCGTTATCAGGCAGCATAGTCTGGATAACTGCTTTACCTTTAAAATCACCTCTGCCGGACCTGCCTACAACCTGTGTCAATAAATCAAATGCTTTTTCACTACTTCTGAAATCATCATTATAAAGCTGTTGGTCAATTGATATAACACCAACAAGTGTTACATTAGGAAAATTAAGACCCTTTGCAACCATTTGTGTGCCAAGAAGAATATCGTATTCACCTTTAGAAAAAGCCTGAAGTTTTTCTTCGTAAGAATACTTTGCCATTGTAGTATCGGCATCCATACGAAGAACCTTAGCATTTGGAAAAATATTCTCAATATCATCTTCAATTCTTTGAGTACCAAAACCTGCATATTTAATTGTTTTGTTATTGCAGGTAGGACAAACATCGGTGAAACTCATTGAATGACCACAATAATGACACATAAGACGATTATTGGCATTATGATATGTAAGTGAAATACTACAATTAGGACAAGTCACAACAGTCTTACAACTTTCACAGGTTGCAAATGTATTAAAGCCGCGTCTATTCATAAGAAGAATGGCTTGTTTTTTATTCGCTAATACTTCTTCTATTTCAGAATAGAGCTCATTACTTATAACACTTTTACTGTTTGATATATCAACAGTTTTAACTTCTGGTAAAACCGCCTTACCAAAGCGTTCTGTAAGTTTTACAAATGCATATTTTCCGTCAATTGCATTTTTATACGACTCAATAGATGGTGTTGCTGAAGAAAGCAATAAAAACGCATCGTTTTTAACACATCTGAACTTTGCAATATCTCTCGCGTGAAATCTTGGTGTCATTTCAGATTTATAAGTATGCTCGTGTTCTTCATCCATAACAATAAGACCAAGATTTTGGAATGGAGCAAACACAGCAGAACGAGTACCAATTGCAATTTTAGCATCACCATTTTTTACGCGTTTCCATTCATCAATTCTTTCACCTGCGGAAAGCGCACTGTGAAAGACTGCAACTGTATCACCAAAATATGAATAGAAAGTATTTATAGTCTGTGGTGTTAAAGCGATTTCAGGAACCATAACAATGACACCTTTACCGCTGTTTACCGTCTTTTCTATAAGTTTAATAAAAACTTGTGTTTTGCCGCTACCTGTAACACCAAATAAAAGCCCTGCACCCGCTTTACCTTCGTCAAGCTTTGAAGCAAAATATTTGAACGCCTTTTCCTGTTTTTCTGTTAATGGAGGAATAGACTTTAAACCGCTTTCAGCAGTAACCTTAGGTTTACGATAAATTTCACTATCAAAAAGCTCAAGATAACCTTTTTTACAGAGTGTATTAACAACCGCAACAGTAACACCTGTAAAATAGCACACTTCTTTTACTGAAGCAGAGCCGATATCAATAAGCAACGAAAGAACTGAACGTTGTTTTGCAGTTAACGTACCCAATTTACTCTCGGCATCCTCCTCCGAAATAGCTAATCGAACATTCTTAACTGTCAAATCACCAGTTTTTCGCTTGGTATCAAAATTGGAAATCAATACACCTTTTTTCTCAAGCTTTTCAAGAATAAGAGAATCTGCTGTAAAGCCTAAAGAAGAAAGAATTTTTTCTTTCCTCTGGAATTTACAGCCACCCTTTAAAAAGTCATAAGCTTGCTTTTCTTCTGTTGTTAATTTTTCAATTACAGTAGAAGATACACTTTCATCTGCCATAAATGATACAACATATTCCAACCCTATTCCACTGGGAAGCATAGCCTTTGCCGCCTCAAATAAAGTACAGAAGGTATTTTCTTTGAGATAAGTAACTAAAGAAAGCATTTCATCACTAAGCAGCGGTACTTCATCAAGTACCGCTGCAATTGATTTAAGTTTAATACTTTCATCTATTTCTGAACGGGATTTGATGTTAAGAACAAATCCTTGCTTCTTCTTGTTACCATTACCAAAAGGCACTAACACCCTGCAACCCGCTAAAACCTCGAGTGTTTCGGGAATCAGGTAAGTAAAAGGTGCATCAATATGATAAACAAGACCTTCAACTGCAACCTCTGCAATTAAAGCATCATTATACATAATTAAAGATTTTTGATTGAATCAGGTTCAACAATTTTATATTTACCGTCAATAATTTCACCAAGAGCAACTGTAACGGGTTTTTCTGTAGAAAGATTTTTCTCTTCAAGATTTTCAATTGCGATTTCTCTTGCTCTTTTTGCAGTTGCAGTTACAAGTGAGTAACGGTTGATACCTTGGTTAAGAACTCCTTTTAAATCTGGGTTAAGCATAATAAAAACTTCCTTTCGAAATCAATTATTTATAATTTTTTCAACTATATTTTTCATATTGCTATACTTTAAACGCTCTGCTTTAATGATTGACAAAACATCATTCACACAAGCCTTTAAATCATCATTTATAACAATATAATCATATTCTTTGGCACGCTTAATTTCAGTTTCTGCAATTTTTAAGCGACGCTCAATATCTTCCTGAGTTTCAGTTCCACGATTTTTAAGTCTGCGTGAAAGCTCGCTGAAGGATGGTGGCATTATAAAAATAGAAATTGCTTCAGGGTAAATTTTACGGACATTACCCGCACCTTCAACTTCAATTTTTAATATTACGGATTTTCCTTGTGCTACGCCTTCTTCAATTGCTTTTTTTGGTGTTCCGTAATAATTAACACCATATTTCACATATTCAAGAAAGCCATCTTGTGAAATGTTTTTCTCGAAATTTTCAACTGATGTAAAATAATAATCAATACCATCAGTTTCACCTTCGCGTGGTGCTCGGGTTGTCATAGATATAGATTGTTTAACAGTACCATCTGCTTTTTTTAGTTCTGCAATAACAGTATCTTTACCACAGCCTGCTGGTGCAGAAATAACAACAAGCAAACCTTTATCCTTCAAATCCAAATTCACGACCTCCCTTTTCATCATTAAATCTATTAAGTAATTGTTCAGCTGACAAAAAAGAAAGAACAACATTATCACTGTCAGTAATAATAATACCTTTTGTTTTTCTACCATGAGTAGCATCAATTAAGTTCGCTCTTTCTTTACTCTCCTGAATCATTCTCTTTGCAGGTGCAGAATCAGGACTGATTACTGCAATTACTCTGTCTGCATTTATAAGATTTCCAAAACCAATATTTACAAGTTTCATAAAATCACATCATTCTATATTCTGAATTTGTTCTCTGATTTTTTCGATTTCTGCTTTTGTATCAATTACAACCTTTGCAATCTGTACATCCTGAGCTTTTGAACCGATTGTGTTTGTTTCACGATTGATTTCCTGTACAAGAAAATCAAGCTTTCTACCAATTGCTTCGTCTGAATTCATCATTTCTCTTAACTGGTCAATATGACTTCTTAATCTCACAGTTTCTTCAGCAACTGCAACCTTATCTGCAAAAATTGCTGCTTCTGTAAGAATTCTTGATTCATCAACTTGTACATTTTCTAAAACTTCATTCATACGAGCAAAAAGCTTATCATTATATTCTTTAACAGTTTCAGGTGAACGTTTTTCAACAAAAGAAACATTTTCAATGATTGTATCTGCACGGGATAATACATCATTTTTGAGTTTTTCACCTTCAGATTCACGCATTGCAATAAACTTATTTACTGCTTCTTCTAAAACTGTTTTTACCTTTTTCCACAAATCTTCTTCATCTATTGCATTTTTTGTAACAGATAATACTTCAGGATATCTTGCAATATCCTGTGCAGAAACATTTGAATTAACTGAAAATGTTTCACCAATAAAATGAATTGCATCGTAATAGCTTTTTGCCAAAGGTTCATTCACCTTTACAACCACGCTGTCATCTGCGGTAGCTTCAATTGTAAGTGAACACTCTACTTTACCTCTTGAAATATATGAAGAAAGGTAACTTTTAATTTTTTCTTCAAGAAAATTATAAGCTCTTGGAAGTCTTGCAGAAAACTCAAAATATCTGTGATTAACACTTTTGATTTCTGCAGTAATATTAAATCCTTCAACAGATGCCTGTGCTCTGCCGAAACCTGTCATACTTCTTATCATTTTTCAACGGCTCACCTTTCGTGATTTATCCTATAATTATACTAAAAAATATGTATATTGTCAATTTATCAGTTTTTAGTGTTTGTAACTAATTTATGTACTTCGTCAGCGCTAAGCTCACGCCATTTACCAGGTTGAAGCATACCTAATTTTAAAGAACCTATTGATGTTCGTTTAAGTCTTATAACCTCAAGACCAACTTCCTCGCACATTTTTCTGATTTGACGATTTCTGCCTTCAAAAATTTTAATTTGTAGTACACTACGAGCATCAGTTTTTTCTAAAACCGCAACCTCTGCCGGTAATGTCTCTCTGCCATCAATCAAAACACCGTTTTCGAGTTGCTCTGTCTGTTCTTTAGACACAGAAGAACGAACTGTTACTCTGTATGTTTTAGGAATATGCTTTCTTGGGTGCATTACACTATTTGCAAACTCACCATCATTAGTAAGCAAAAGCATACCTTCAGAATCACGGTCAAGTCTGCCTACAGGGTAAACTGTTGCACCAACATCAGAAACTAACTCTGCAACACATTTTCTACCTAACTCATCGCTCATAGTAGTAACGTATCCGCGTGGCTTGTTAAGCATAATATAATATTTTTGTTTTACAACAGTAACTTTTTTTCCGTTTACTGTTACATCGTCTCTTTTTGGGTCAACCTTATCGCCAATTGAGGCTTTTTTACCATTAACCCATACCTTACCATCTCTTATTAACTCTTCTGATTTTCTACGGGATGCAACTGAACATTCCGATAAAAATTTTTGTAATCTAATTTCTGCCATTTTTCTACTTGTCTGTCATATCGACAGTCTTTCTATAAATTTTTTAATTTTTTGTAAAAAGGGTATTTTTTCTTTTTCAATATAAAGCGAAGTTGTAGTATCACAGGATACCAATGGAATTTCATCAATAACTCTTTCTTTCTTATCATAAAAAACTACAGACCCGACTACATCACCTTTTTTTACAGGTGGATATAAAAATTGTTCTATGTAGATTTCAGATTTATATAAACCATTTGTTTTAAAATCAGGTTGATACGCAATTTCTACTGAAACAGTTTTTTTATCTGCACAAATGACCGGAATTGCTATACTTTTCAAATCAACTTGTAATACTTCGTTATCATAAAGCGAAAAACCATAATCATACAGTTTTTTATGGTCGTTCCAATCATCGTAAGCATTTAAAGTCACAGCAATCAAAGTAACTCCATTACGCTCACAAGCAGTTACAAGGCATCTGCCGCTTGCTTTGGTGTAACCTGTTTTCACACCAAAAACACCTTCACATTCACGAAGAAGTCTGTTATGGTTTGAAAGTGAGCGAGAAATTTCGGGTATACCAAAATCAATTACAGCACTTTCTGTTGAGCAGATTTTTTTAAAAGCAGGATTTTTTATTGCAACAGATGTAAGAAGCGCCATATCGTAAGCAGTTGAATAGTGATTTTTATCAGTAAGACCAGACGGATTAGTAAAATTACTATCTTTCATACCTAATTTTTTCGCATAAGAATTCATTAGCTTTGAAAATTCAGTAATATTACCTGAAATTCCGTATGCTGTTACATTTGCAGCATCATTTCCACTTTCTAAAAGCATACCATAAACTAATGCTTTAATTGTAATTTTATCTCCTGTTTTAAGTCCTATTGATGTACCCTCAACTGTCACCGCTTCTTTTGAAGCAACAATTTCTTTTTGTGGCGCACCATACTCTAACGCAATTAAAGATGTTAGTATCTTTGTTGTACTCGCAATTCCCCTTTTTTCATACTCATTCTTTGCATAAAGAACTTCTGATGTATTAGCATCAACAAGAATTGCAGATTTTGCCGAAACTGTAATTTCTATTGCATTACCATTAACCATTAAATATGGAATTAAAACTATAAAAGAAATAATTAAAGATAAAAATTTCTTTAACAACTTCACCACCTGCTTTCTTTGAAATATATGCAGGTAGTTAAATTTTTATATTAAGTTATTCTGCTTTTGTTTTATCTTCTTTACTTTTGCTTACAAAGCTTGTAACCTTATCGAACATTTCTGGCACCATTGTTACCGCTCTTTCAACAGCGTTATCGTTTGCTGTGATATGTTTAATTGTAACATCACCATCTTTTACAACAAGAAACGCAACTGGATTGATTGTGATACCGGCACCACCTGCACCACCAAAAAGCTCAACATTGTTTTTTGATGGGAAGTCTGAACCACCTGAAGCAAAACCATAAGTAACCTTTGAAACAGGAACAATTGTAAGACCATCAGGAAGATTTATAGGCTCACCGATAATTGTGCTGACATCTACTAAATCTCTTACCTTTTCAATTGTAGTTTTTAAAATACCATTTGCTGATTTTTCCATTTTTAAGCACCATCCTTTTTTATTTTAAATTATAATTTTTGACTTTCGTGTTCAACATCTGAATTTTCAGCTGTTGTTTTATTTTTTATATTAACGCTCTTTTTTGCATTTTTGTTTGAAAAAAGAACCTTTAATAACACTTTAAATACCAATTGTAGTGCAAGAATAATTACTCCATTTGTAATTCTTATTGGAACAACAGATACATCTAAATATAAATCCGCCTGATTTTTAACACCAAGAAAATCCGGACTTATATCAATATCATATTTTTTCATTTTACAGGTTGAAGCAACCTTACCTAACAAAGGAAATAACCATGCAGACAGCTTACCATATTTAATAGCAGTATCTGCTGCATCACTACCAGTTATATGCATAGTGAGATAAAACTCATTTATAGTAAATGTTTTATATAACTTAGCAAAAAATGAACTCAAAGAATCTCTTACTGCCAAAAGCATTTTTTCAATACCATCGTAGCCATGGTCAATATATAACTGTTTGAAAAAATTATTACTCTGTTTATTATTTTCAGGTTGCTGAGAAGTCGTTTCAGTTTGTTCAGTTGCAGTAGTATCTTCTGTCTTCTTTTTTTCTTTTTTAGGTTTCTTCTCTTTTGGAGGTTTTGATGAATCAACCACAGTAAATTTAAAAAACAGATATTTTATTACAACCTTATTTACATCAGTCATTTCAACAATAACTGATACTTTTAAAGAAAATAAAATTACGAAAAAAAGTACAATTCCTAAAATTATGTACAATGCTGTCACCAAACCCCTCCTTTCAAAAGAAAATAATATAATATTTTATTCTGTAGCTGTTGCCGGCTCTTTATCTTCTTTATTAACCTCTGGGTCACTATCACCATTATCAAAGAGCGACAACTGACCAGAATCAATATCTGACATAAGAACCTGCTTGTCAACATTTGGTAATTCTTCAAGTTCAGATAAAGCACTGAGCGAAAAGCATCTTAAAAAATCATCAGTTGTACCATAAAGTACAGGTCTGCCTGGTACTTCTAAACGACCTTTTTCTTCAATAAGACCACGTTGACAAAGTGTACTTACAACACCAGAACAATCAACACCACGAATCTGTTCGATATATGGTTTCGTTATTGGTTGGTTGTAAGCAATAATTGCAAGAACTTCAAAAGCGGCCTGTGAAAGCGGAGTATTTCGTTTTAAATCGAGAACTGCACGAACTTCGTTTATGTATTCCTTTTTACTGCAAAGCTGATATTTACTACCAAGCTTCAAAAGGCATAATCCACTTTCTTCCTGCTCGTATTTTTCTTTTAAAATATCTAATATCTCTAATGTAACTTCACTATCAGTACCTAAAACTATAGAAAGTCTTGTGTGTTCAATCGGCTCTGCAGCAGCAAAAAGAACAGCTTCTGCAATCGCTAATAATTTTTTCTCTATCAAGTATTTTCATTTCCTTCCAAAAGTTCAATTTGAATATCTTCTCCGTCACCTGTAAGATAAATCGACTTATCCTTAGCAAGCTCCAAAATTGCTAAAAACGAAGCAACTAAATCTGAACGGCTTGTTGCAGTTTTGTAAAAATCAAATAATTTATGTTTACCTTTTGATTTTAATACATTCATAATTGATTCTATTTTTGAACCTACAGAAACAATTTTCTTTGCTACTATTGTTTTGAACGAGTCAAGTGGTGGCGGTAATTTTCTTAATTTCTTACCAACCACAGTAGCATATGCCTTTAAAAGTTCTGATGGTTCATGTAATCTTTTATAAGTAAGGTCTGGTTCAACATCTTCGGGAACTGCCCTTACAACATAATCAAATCCAGTTGTCATACAAGCGAGTTTCTGTGCAAGAAGCTTACATTCCTGATACTCTATAAGCTCTTGTGTAAGTAAATTTTTTTGTTCCTCTGCATCCTCATATACTGGTAAAAGCGAAACCGTTTTAATATAAACAAGTCTTGCAGCCATTTCTAAAAATTCACTTGCAATATCCATATTTTCCTCTTGCATAGCACGAACATACTCTGTGTACTGGTCAACAAGCTCAACAATAGGTATATCATAAATATCAATTTTATGCTTTGTAATCAAATGCAGAAGCAAGTCCATTGGACCTTCAAACACTTCTAATTTATAAGATAATTTTTCCATAATTCACCGTTTTCTAAAATGGAAGTTGTGTTATTCCATAAATAAGATTCATTAACAAATCTGAAAGTTTGCTTAATGGTGCAGTTAAAACACCAGTAATAATTAAAATGAAAAGACCGATTGTAATTTGTCTTTCATATTGCATAATTTTGTAATAGTATTTTGCAGGAAGTAATGCAGTTGCTAATCTTGAACCATCAAGTGGTGGAATAGGAAGAAGATTAAACACCGCAAGACCGATATTGACATCTGCTGCAAAGAAAAAGAAAAGCGCTATATAAGCAATTGCCGGGTTTGCAACTTCAAATGAAGTAATCAGAGAATATAAAAACAGATAAATAAATGCTTGTAATATATTACATAAAGGGCCTGCTAATGCTACAAGTGCCATATCTCTTTTAGGATTTTTAAAATTCTTCATTCTTACAGGCACAGGTTTTGCATAACCAAAACCGCATAAGAATATCATTAACGCACCTAATGGACTGATATGTGCCATCGGGCTTATTGTAAGTCTGCCCATTCTTCTTGGGGTATCATCCCCTAACTTATCTGCCACTAATGCGTGTGCATATTCGTGCAATGGTAATGTGCAAAAAACAACGTATGCAGTTGCACCTAAGTATATAATCAGATAAATAAAATCCATCTGACCTGAAATCACTTGTCTTATAACACTAATCATTACTAACTACTCCAATTTATTTTTTTAAAACTACTATTCGTTCAATTCCCTGACCATCTTCAATTATTCTCGCACCTTTTGCAGAAGTAAGGAAAATCTCAAGAATATCTTTCGCCTGATTTTCGCCACATTCTAAAATCATTAAACCATCACGATTTAAAAACGGGAACCAATTATTTTTCAAAGCTCTGTAAAAAACAAGACCATCTTCACCACCATCAAGTGCTAATGCGGGCTCAAACTGAACCTCTTTCTGTAAATCATTTAACTCATCAGTTTTTATGTATGGCGGGTTTGAAATTATTATGTCTGCAAATGGTAAACCGATTGGCGAGGTTTCATCAAGCATATCAGCTTTTAAAACTGTCACATTATCAGCTTGCAAAATCTCTTTGTTAAGTGTCGTGTACTTAATAGCATCATCTGAAATATCTATTGAATAAACCTTACAAAGTGGGAAAAGCTTTGCAATAGTTAAACCTAAGCAACCACTACCTGAACAAACATCGTACACAACCTTCGGCGGATTGGTTTTAAACTTGTTGTAAATATAATCAGGAATAATCTCAGTTTCAGGGCGTGGAATTAAAACACCCTCACCGACCTTGAATTTGTATTTATAAAAATCCCATTCGCCTAAAATATATTGAAGTGGAACGCGATTTTTCCTTTTTTCTAAACACTCGTTGAAAAAATCAAGATTCATATCATTAATTTTTTCATTTGCTTTCAAAAGAAGCTGAGTTTTATTTATATTAAGACAAAAATCAAACAACTGCTGAACATCAAATTCAGGACTGTCACACCCAGCTTTTGATAAATCATTTACTGAATTTCTGAAAAATGTGTATAAATTCAATTATTGTCCTCCAAGTCATCTGGTAAAACTGCTTTTAAAGCAGCAATACCAACTTCAATAATATCATCTGTCGGCTCTTTTGTTGAAATTCGTTGCATCATAAGACCAGGGAAAGAAAGTATTTTAACTAAAATGTTATCGTGACTACCTGCATATTTAATAAATTCATAACTGAATGCAACTGTTATAGGTATTATTAGTAATTTTATTGCAATCCATACAAGTCTTACATCATCAATTGTCGGGAATAACACAACAAGCACAGAGGAAATAAAAATACTGATTATTATAACAACAAAAATGAAGCTTGTTCCGCATCTTGGATGAAAGCGAGATTGTTTTTTAACATTTTCAACTGTAAGCTCCAAACCATTTTCATAACAGAAAATACTTTTATGCTCTGCTCCATGATACATAAACACACGCTTTATATCCGGCATAAGAGAAACGAGATAGAAATAAAAAACAAATATTATCATTCTCATTACACCCTCAAAAAGTGGATGTAAATTTGCTAAAGCATCTTTAAAAATATATTTATCTACTACATCAACAAGAAAAGTCGGTAAATAAACAAACAATAAAAATGAAAGACCAAAGCCCAATATCATAGCAATACCTGAAATTACTGCAATCATTTTAGGTCCAAAATGGTCTGAAAGCCATTTATCAAGCTTAGACATTTCTTCTTCAGGAATATTCTCATCATCAAGCCCGGCTTTTTCTGCTGACTTTTCAATGCATTTAAAACCAAATAACATTGACTCAACAAAATTTACAATACCTCTTATTAAAGGCCACCCTGCTGGTTTAAATTTATCCTTCAACTTCTTTAATTCAAGCTGTTCAGTTTCAATTTCGCCACTTGGTAGGCGGACAGACATAGCAGCGCCTTTTGGGCCTTGCATCATTATGCCCTCAATTAAAGCCTGACCACCAATTGAAATCTTCTTATTTTCTTTAGACATCAGATATATCTTCTCCTATAATCTCATTGATTAAACTATCTTCATTCTGAACCTCGACCACTTCAACCGGTAAAGCAATTGTAACAGTTGTACCAATACCAAGCTTACTTTGTATATCGAGTGTACCATTATGCATTTTTATAAGCTCATCTACAACTGCAAGACCAATTCCAGAGCCACGTACCTGAAGATTTGCTTTAAAGAATTTCATTTTTACATTCGGTAAATCTTCCTGTGCTATTCCACAACCTGTGTCAAGAACCTGAATGATTAAATCTCCTTCTGAAATATATGCCTCAACACTTACCATACCACCGCTTTCAGTGTATTTAAATGCGTTATCGAGAATATTAACAAAAACTTGTTTTATTCTGTTAGGGTCTGCCATCATTGGTGCAGGTAATTCTGGTGCAGAATAAGTAAGCTCTATACCGTCGCGTTTTGAACGCTCTTTGAATACAAATATTGTTTCATCAAGCTCTGCTAAAACGTCTATTTTTTCAAGTCTTAAAGAAAGCGTACCATTCTGTATTCTTGAGAAGTTAAGAAGTTCCTCAACTAACTGTGACAATCTTTCAGATTCACTAATGATAATTTCAGTACCACGTTTTGCAAGCTCTATATCATCAGGACCTAATTCACGAAGCATTTCACCCCAACCCTTAATTGCTGTTAAAGGTGTTCGTAATTCGTGAGAAACAGTTGTAATAAAGTCATTTTTAATTTTATCGGTCGCGGACACTTCATTAAGCATATTGTTAACTGACTCTGCTAACTCGTTAATTTCGTCCTTTTCGTTGCCTGCAAGCTCAATTCGGACATCAAAATTACCCTGTGTAAATTCCTTTGTTGCGTCATTAATTTTTCTTACAGGAACAACAATAGTCTTAATAAAGAATGAACCGGACACCATAACGAATGCCAAAGCTATAATATAAATAAGAAAAACTATTGCAACAAAGCCATAAATCTGTGAGTCAATGCTTGAAAGCGAAGTAACAAATCTTACCGCACCTTTAAAGTTACCATCAGAAGTCGGAAAAACCATAGCAACACTCATAACGTGTTCACCATTTTCATTAAACCCTGCCCAACTGCTGATACCAGTTTTTGATTCCATAGCATCAGTTACATCATCCATACTTTTCATAGTTTCTTCTACTGCGAATCCAGATGATGAAACTGCAACTCTACCATGTCTGTCTATTACCATTACTTCAACCTTGGATTTATCAGTAAAATTCTCAACAAATTCCATTGATTTTTCCTGAAAGGATTCTTCTGTACCATCTAAATATGGTGAAAAGAATGTTGTAACACTATCATTTGCATAACTGAACAAAACATTGGAGGCATACGTTCTGTAATAACTTGCAACTGCATAAACAGAAATCGCAAGAATTATTGCTAAGATTACTGCAGTAACCAAAAGCGTATTTGTCATCCATCGCTTTGTTATACCCTCTGGTTGAAAAAAGGATTTAATTTTATCAAATCTTTTACGAATCAATTCCACTTATATCCCATTCCCCATACTGTAACAAGATGTTTTGGTAAAGATGGTTCATCTTCAATTTTCATTCTGAGCCGACGCATATTAACATCAACTACTTTTTCGTCACCGTAATATGACTCGCCCCATACGTGTTTCAAAATATCTGTTCTGCTGAGTGCTTTACCAGGATTTGAGAAAAAGAATTCTATAATCTGGAATTCAACCTGAGTCAACTCAATCTGAACACCATTTTTGAAAAGTGTTCTGTTTCTTAAATTGAGTTCAAAAGGTCCTATATTGATTTTGTCTGCCGGAACCTGTTGGTTGTTCTGATTTGAATTCATTGCAACTCGTCTGTAAACACTATCTACACGTGCCATTAACTCTGATGGTGAAAATGGTTTTGTTATGTAATCATCAGCACCCATAAGAAGACCTGATACCTTGTCCATTTCCTGAGTTTTAGCAGTAAGCATAATAATACCAACAGTGCTACTGATTTTACGAAGTCTTTTACAAACCTCGAGACCATCAATATTAGGCATCATAATATCAAGAAGCACAACATCAAATTCATTTTCGTGCTCTGTGTACAACAATAATGCCTCTTCACCATCACACGCCTCAGTTACCTCGTAACCTGCTCTTTTGAGAGTTATAGCAATTATTTCTCTGATTGCTGCCTCATCTTCTGCTATCAATACTTTTTTCATTTTCTCACCTACTAAACTTTAATAAATGAATTTTTTATAAACTCATCGGTTATACCATAGTTTTCACCATAAGGTGTCATTTCATAAACAAAATAGCCAGTTTCTGACTGGAATAGAATGTATTCTTCTAAATCTTCAATATCTCTTGTTAATTTATCGTTGTTTTCAATAAATTTAATTGTAAAGAGAATATCCTCAACATCTTTAGTATCAGTATTCCAGATACAGAAATTGGTTTGATTTTCAATTTTATCAAAATTTACTGTAACATCTTCTGACCAGGGAAAATTGAATAAATAAGAATGAATCGGATTATAAACACTTTTGAATTTTTCAGAAGTTTTGTCGTCAGATACATTCTTCCATTCTACCATTGAGAAGTTATAAACCACACCCGATAAACTAACTGAAACTGCCTTTTCACCTGTAAAAAATTTAGTGTTTACAGGAATTTCTATTTTTCCGTCACTATCAATATCACGAGAAAGCAATTTCACGCTTCTTAAAGTGTTTTTTGATGGCTCAGGTATTTCCCTCTTTACTTTAAGAGACTCAACATCCCACGATACAACTTCTGTAAACATTGAAGTATCACTTTTTATGCAATCCATAAAAACTCGTGTATATGAATCATTCTTTAAGTTTATTTCATCTGAATGTATCGCAGAAACAGAGGTTATTGTTGAATCAAGAAGAATTTCACAAAACTTAACAATAGAAGAATTATTCTGAATTGAAAATGCTCTGAAATAAGAGTTCTGAACCTCCGCCGCATCATCAAGATACACTATAACTAAATCATTTATATCATTTGAATTCAAATCTAAAAATGCTTTAGCATTAAAATACTCATTTGCGAGGGTTTCAATATTAAAGCTTTTATTAGTTGCTTGTGTCACTTTATAAACTGTAAGCATCTTGGTAAGTTTTGTATCGAAAAGCGACCACGAAATCACTATTTCAGGAAGCTTGTCACCATCAAGGTCAGGGAAAGCAATATCATAAACACCACTACCTGAACCTTTAATATCAGTAACAAGAATCCATTTACGATTTACATAGTCAAGAACTGCAATTCTTACGGTTGTATCCGTTGAAGAATCAGTATAAAAAACAATCGCTTCTTCATCCTCATCACTATCAATATTGTAAAGAACAAAAGACGATTTATAATCACCCTTTGTCGGTGTTTTTAAAAGAAATGTTTTTCCACTCATCAGTTTATTGAATGCTTCCTGAACTTCACCACTTTTACCAGAGAGTGCTGGTGGCTTTAAGAGTGTTTCAGTTGAAAAGAAATTAAGAGAACACCCGGACAAGCTCAAAAGCATTACTGTAACAATAATCACCGATAAAACTTTTTTTAATTTCATTTATTTTCTCCCGAATTTATAAAGATACTTCTACTGTATAAGTTCCGTAAACCCAGCAATTTGCACTTTTAACGGTAACATTTGCAGGAACTGTCGTGGTCTGACCTGCAGAAATATTAAGCGAAGAAATATCAATTTCAACTGTTATATCATCTTCTGTTATACTTTCCAATGCTTTTTCTGAACCAACAATCATAACAGACTTATTAAGCCCTGAAACACTGTAGTCAAGATTATCAGGATTATTAACTTTAACCTTACTACCTGCAATAACAAAATATTCCTGTGAAAGATTAGAAACATCAAGTTTTACTATAAACTTTTCAGTTCTGCTTTGTTCTGAAACAGGTAAATCTGCTCTTAAAAATTCAAAGATATAATTTGAAGGTGAAACAGATTTAAAATCAATTGTACCAACTGAAAATTCAGTTGTTTTATCGTACTCATCAACAGAAATATTAAAGTAATCTCTTGAAGGTGAAACAGTAAATGATAGTGGATTTAAAACATATTCATCTGGCGCGTTTTTAAAGAGTACTGTTGTATCAACCTCTTTAACGCGAAGCACAGGAATTGTGAGAATCACTGTATTAATATTTGTTTTTACAAATTTAAAATTTGATTTATGATTTTCATCAAGAAGGACAATTTCTGCATCAGCAGATTTATTTGAAGAAAGCGAAGAACTGAGTTCAATTCTTGCTACCGCCTTTTCAATTTTGTTAATTTCTGTTGCAGGACCTGTAAGAGTTACAGAAGTTTCTGACAGATTAACCGGTCCTGTAACAAAACCTTCTTCAACAATTTCAAAACCATCGGTAATTACCTCGGGCTCTACAACCATATTTATCGTTTTTGGTACATCAAAATAAACATCAATACTTTTTTGTGAAATTGAAGATATTGTGTAGTCGTTTGAGCCAGTAGCTGGCTCAGCTTTTAAGAAAAGTGTTCTGTTACCTGCAGAATCAACATTATTAGTTAACGCTAATACAACAATGTCATCTGCAGAAAGGTTTGCCGGAGAAATCTGATATTTTTTACCCTTTACTGTAACATCAACATAAAATTCAGAATCACCAAAAACCTCAAGACCAAATTGAGAAGGAACTGTATTATCAATAGTAACTTTTACTTTGTTTATTGTTCTTGTTGTTTCAGGGCTAACATTTATAGCAACTGCAAGCCAAATTATTATTGATGAAAGAAAAGCAACAACAAAAACAAATTTATTATTATTCAAAAGAATTGAAATCTTACTTTTATTTGTTGTCACGATTCTCACCTCTTTTTAATTTATCTACAACCTCATTTTTCTGATTTACAGTAATCAGCTCACTTAATAAAATTTCACGAAGCTTACCAGTCTGAACATCGCGTTGAAGTTTACCATTTATAGCAACTGAAATAAACCCTGTTTCTTCAGAAACAATAACAACTACAGCATCACTTTGCTCACTCATACCAATAGCAGCTCTGTGCCTTGTACCTAAATCACTGCTGATTGAGTTGTTTTGTGTAAGTGGTAAAATACAACCAGCGGAATAAATCTTTGCATCTTTAACAACAACCGCACCATCGTGTAATGCTGAATTTTTAAAGAAAATTCCGTTAAAAAGCTCTGTAGAAGAACGAGCATCCAAAACAGTACCGGATTTTATAACATCATTAAGTGGTGTTTCCCTTTCAAAAACAACTAAAGCACCTGTTTTTGTTTCACTCATTTCACCAGCCGCTTTACAAAAATCATTAACTAAAGTTGTTACCGCTTCCTGATATGCACCATTATTTCTGAAGCTCAAAAACGAAAAGTCTGTAATCGAGCGTCTACCAAATCTTTCGAGAATATTACGAATTTCAGGAGCAAACAAAACAACAAGTACAATAAGAGCATTTTCGATAAGTGAAGAAAGAAGAAATTCACTTGCTTCCATTTTTGCGAATTTTACAACAAGATAAAGACCACCGATAAATGCAATACCCTTTATTAAATGGAATGAACGAGAACCTCTTATAAACTTAATTGCCTCGTAAATAACAAAAGTAACAAATATTATATCAAATAAATCATATGGAAAATCAAAACTTAATAATGCACCCCATATAGTCTTAAAAAATTCAACAAATCCCGACATTTTTTCACCTGTTTTCACTCTAATTTTTCTTTAAAAGCACATACTACCACATATACTGATTTATTATATCATACTTTTTTATTTTTTGCAATTTTTTGAAGCAAATTTATTACATAATTTACATCTTTTTTTGTAGTAAATCTTGACGGGCTGATTCTTACTGCACCAATATCTTCTGTACCATAAGTTTTATGTGCTAAAGGCGAGCAATGATACCCACCTCTGACAGCTACAGAATTATCATTAAGATAGCTTGCAACCTCTTCACTATGATACCCTTTTATATTAAAAGCAATCAAAGGAGCTTTAATTTTTTCGTTATATTCATTTCTATAAAGAACAACCTTTCTCATACTTGAAAGCTCATTGAACATCATTTTCATCAGGTCTGTTTCTTCTTTAAAAATATTCTCAACACCGTAAGCAGAAACAATTTCAATCCCCTTTTTTAAACCGCATATCGCAGGAACATTAAGTGTACCGCCCTCTAATTTTTCAGGAAAATTCTGTGGTTGAAAATAATTAAAGCTTTCGCTACCCGTACCACCTTCAATTATAGTATCTTTTATACAACCATCGTGAAGAATTGCACCGACACCCATTATACCAAGTAAACCTTTATGACCAGGCACACATAGGCAATTTATTCCCATTTTTTTCATTTTAATAGGAATAATGCCCGCACCCTGCGCACCATCAACAAAAAACAAAATATTATTTTCTTTTGCTACTTTTGAAATTTGTTCAAGTGGAAGAATATCACCAAAAACATTTGAAACTGCCGTTACAATAATGATTTTCGTATTATCTCTGATTTCTTTTTTGAGATTAGAAATAGTTTCGTCTGTATCGTGAGTAACTGTAAAAACGGAGCTTGAAACTAAGCCATCAGCTGTCATTTTAAAAATTGGTCTTAACACAGAGTTGTGTTCAAGCGATGACATAATAATATGGTCGCCCTTTTTTAAAACACCTTTAATTGCCATATTCAAAGCATACGTGCAATTCATTGTAAAACTTACAAATTCGCTACCATACCCATCAAATAAGTCATTTAATTTTTCTCTGGTTGAATAAATTTCCATAGCAGTATTTATAGATAAATTGTGACCGCTTCTGCCAGGATTAGCACCATATAAACTAAAGGATTTGTTTACTGCATTTATAACCTCTGTCGGCTTTGGATATGTTGTTGCGGCATTGTCTAAATAAATCATAATATATCCCCCAAATCAACTAATTCAATAACTTTTATTCCATTATTCTGCAGAATTTGTAAACTTCGTTTGTCCGGATTATTTATATAAATAAGATACCCGCAGCCCTCACCTTTTGCAGGTTTTGGATTGCGGGTTAAATATGCTTTATAACCGTTTTTCAGCAATAAATCTCTACCTTTCATTGCAAGGGTAACAGAAGAAACCTTTACGCCCTTTTTGCTCATAAAAAACCCTTCCATATTATATTTTGAAATCAATATATAATATGCAAGGATTTAAAATTGTTTACTTTTCAATAAGACATACAGAATGTGCAGAAATACCTTCTTTTCTACCTGTAAACCCCATCTTTTCTTCAGTTGTTGCCTTTACGCTTACAAGGTCAACATCCATTTTAAGTGCTTTTGCAATGTTTTCACGCATATCAACTATATATGGCGCAAGCTTTGGTGCTTGTGCAATTACCGTTGAATCAACATTAACTACTTTGTAACCATTCTGAACTAATAATTCATTTACTTTTTCAAGTAACACTAAACTATCTGCACCTTTGAATTCAGGGTCTGTATCAGGAAAATGCTTACCAATATCACCTAATGCCGCCGCACCAAGTAATGAATCGGAAATCGCGTGTAACAAAACATCTGCATCAGAATGACCTAAAAGACCTTTTTCATAAGGAATTGTCACACCACCGATTATGCACTTTCTGTTTTCTGCGAATGCGTGAACATCGTAACCATGACCAATACGAATCATAGCTATTTCTCCTTATTTTATAAGATTTTCAAGACAAGCAAGCCTAACTGAAACAGTAAGAACTTTTACTGCTTGCTTTAAAACATCTGCACTTGGGAAAGTAGGTGCAATTCTTATATTGCTGTCACTTGGGTCTTTACCATAAGGGAAAGTAGCACCAACATTAGTAAGAGTAACACCCGCTTCTTTACATAAAATGCCAACCCTTGAAGCACTGCCACCTGTTACATCAAGACTGATGAAATAACCACCGTTTGGCTCATTCCATTCTGCTATTTCGAGACCACTTAAATCAGCATTTAATGTGTCAATAACTGCATCGAATTTTGGTTTTAAAATCTTTGCATGTTTTTGCATATGTGCTTTAATGCCATCAAGATTTTTGAAATATTTAACGTGTCTTAACATATTCATTTTATCGTAGCTGATGGACTGAACTGTAAGACGTTTTAAAATTACTTTAATATTTTCCTCTGAAGAAGCAAGGCATGAAACACCTGCACCCGGGTAAGAAATTTTTGAAGTAGAAGTAACTTCAACTACCATGTTTTTATTTCTTTCAGGAAGAACTGAGAAAATGTTAAGTAAATCGTCACTTTTTTCTGTTAAATCGTGGACGATATAAGCATTATCCCAGATAATTCTGAAATCACTCGCTGCTGGTGTTAATTCAGCAATTCTTTTAACAGTTTCTTTTGAGAATGTAATACCTTGTGGGTTTGAGTATTTTGGTACAACAAACATACCCTTAACCATCGGGTCTTTTACATATTCTTCAATTTGTGAAACATCAGGACCATCAGCAGTCATTCTGATGTTAATCATCTCAATACCTAATGATTCACATATAGCAAAGTGTCTGTCGTAACCAGGACAAGGGCAAAGAAATTTAACCTTACCCTGCTGTGACCAAGGAGTAAAACCTGCACCTAAAAACATACATTGATTTACATAGTCATACATAAGAGAAAGACTTGAGTTACCACCAACAATTATATTCTGTGGCTCTACATCTAAAAGGTCAGCAAAAAGTTTCTGACATTCTGGAATACCTTGAAGCAAACCATAGTTTCTTACATCAAAACCCGCTTCGGTTTTAAAGTTGCCGTCATCGAAAACCTTGAGCATATCGTCAGAAATATCGAGCTGGTCACTACCGGGTTTACCGCGTGACATATCAATGTTAAGACCTTTTGTCTTTATATCATTATACTCTGCTAAAACCGCATCGTACTGTGCTTTTAATTCGTCTTTTGACATTTTTAAATAAGATTGATTCATAAATTAACTCCACTATGAAAAATATAAATAATTTAGAATTCTGCTGTACCAGTTGTTCTTGGGAATGGAAGAACATCGCGAATATTTGAAATACCTGTCATATACATAATAAGTCTTTCAAAACCAAGACCAAAACCGGCGTGGTGAGTACCACCATATTTTCTTAAATCAAGATACCACCAGTAATCTTCTTCCTTAAGTCCTAATTCTTTAATTCGCTGAACAAGAACATCATATCTTTCTTCACGCTGACTACCACCGATAATTTCACCAATACCCATTACAAGTAAGTCGGCAGCGGCAACAGTTTTACCATCATCATTAAGACGCATATAAAATGCTTTTATCTCTTTTGGATAATCTGTAACGAAAACAGGCTTTTTAAATACTTGTTCTGTCAAGTATCTTTCGTGCTCTGTCTGAAGGTCACAACCCCAATATGCTTTAAATTCAAAGTTATCGTTATTCTTTTCGAGTTCTTTAACAGCATCAGTATAAGTTACTCTTGCAAAATCTGAATTTGCAACTGTTGTAAGTCTTTCAATAAGACCGTTATCAATGAATTTATTGCAAAATTCGAGTTCCTGCTTACAATTCTCAAGAACATAGCTGATTACATACTTAATCATATCTTCTGCTAAATCCATATCATCACTAAGGTCAGCAAAAGCAATTTCTGGTTCAATCATCCAGAATTCAGCTGCGTGACGTTGTGTATACGAACGTTCTGCTCTGAATGTAGGACCGAATGTATAAATCTTACCAAAAGACTGAGCCATAATTTCGCCTTCAAGTTGACCTGAAACTGTTAAGAAAGCAGGCTTCCCGAAAAAGTCTTTACTATAATCAATTTTACCCTCTTCTGTTGTTGGAATATTGTCAAGTTCAAATGAAGTTACTCTGAACATTTCACCTGCACCCTCACAGTCACTACAAGAAATAAGTGGTGTGTGTGCATACATAAAGCCACGTTCCTGGAAAAACTTATGAATTGCAAATGATGCAACAGAACGAACTCTGAATGCAGCAGAATAAGTATTTGCTCTTGGACGAAGGTGTCCGATTGTTCTTAAATATTCTAATGTATGACGTTTTTTCTGAAGCGGGTAATCTGGTGCTGATTCACCTTCGATTACAATTTCACTTGCATTAATTTCAAATGGTTGTGCTGCATCTGGTGTTAAAATTAAAGTACCAGTAACAATAACTGCTGCACCAACATTGATTTTTGAAATTTCTTTGAAGTTGTTGATTTTTTCATCTTCAAAAACTACCTGAAGACTTTTAAAGCAACCACCGTCATTTATTTCAAGAAATCCGATTGCCTTTGATGCACGCTGAGTTCTTACCCAACCACAAACTGTAATTTCTTTATCACCAAATTGTTCAGGTGATTTATAAATGTTTGCTATTTCAATGCGTTTCATTGAACTATTCCTCCATTACTTTTACGTAAAGTATATTTATAATTATTTTTTCTTTTTAAAAATTGCAGGCTTAATTTTTGGTTTTAATTCCCACGCTTTTTCCATTTCATCAGTAAGCTGTTTAGAGAGAGTTTTTCTTATTTCTTTAAAATTCTTGTCATTAACAAGGTTCATTTTTTCATCAGGGTCATTATCTAAATCATAAAGATAATCTTCGTAATATACCTTAGAATCTTTTGAGTAAAAACCTGAATTTAACGCCCTTACTGAATATTTATATTTTTCAGTTCTTATTGCACGACCCGTTTGAGACTCACTAATCTGAAGAAATACATTGTCGCGTTTTGTACCTTTTTCTTCTTGTTCGAGAATCGAAATCCCAGAAAAGAAAGATGGTATATAAATATCTGCAAACTGGAGCATTGTCGGTGGTAAGTCAATTAAGCTTACTAACCTGTCATCCACTTTACCTTTTCTATAAGCACCGCCACCAATAACAAGTGGTGTGTGTATTGAAGATTCATGACAACTACGCTTATATTCTGAATTTCGGGTTTTAAAGTGACAACCGTGGTCACTTGTGTAAATTATGACAGTATTATCATATAACCCTTTTTCTTTAAGTGTGTCTATAAGTTTACCAAGATTATAGTCAATTCTGTTTATAGCAGAAAGATAATCAGGATATTCTTCTTTATAATTACCCTTTAAAAATGCTAAATCACTCGGCATCGGGTATTTTTTGAAACTGTCAATTGTTTCTCTGTAGCCCTCAAAGTGCTTATGGTCATTCTGATGATGTGGCTCAAGCTGAGAAACAAACATAAAAAACGGTTTATCGCCTTCGGTTCTCATATTTATATATTCAATTGCAAAATCATTGATAGCATCTGCACGATAACCTGTAAAATCCAACTGGTTACCACTTTCATCAAATACATATCCATCATAACCGTGAGAAGTAAATTCTAAAATATCAGAAGCACGCCAGTAATTATAGCCACCTTGAAATTCTTTTGGAACAGCACTTTTATGAAAATGTCTGTCCGAATTACCTAATTCAGAAGCTAAATGCCATTTTCCTATATACGCGGTATCATAACCATTCTCGTTAAAATAATCTGCTAAAGTCTTCTCGTTCTCAGGGAGTGGTATTCCGTTTTTATAACAACCACACTGCGTTGCATATTTACCTGTTTGTAAACATGCTCTCGCAGGACCACAAACCGGCTGACAAGTGTAAGAATTGGTGTAACGAGTACCCTCTTCAGCCAATGCCCACAAATTAGGCATTATTTCAGGTGTCAATGTATCAGCGCGTTGCTGGTCTGAAAAATAAAAAATAATATTGGGTTTCAAAATATCACCCCTCATATATTTAATCACATTATCCGTAATATTATAGCAAAACAAAAATGATTTGTAAACATTTTTTAAAAACTTATTGTATCATTTTAAAAATTATTATATAATATCCTTAAATCTATTTAAAGGCGGTGTTATTTTGTCTTTTGACCTTGCAATAATCGGTGGCGGTGCGTCGGGTCTTTCTGCTGCAATAGAAGCAAAAAGAGAAAGCAAAAAAGCAGGAATAGATTTGAATGTTACGGTTTTTGAACACTTAAATAAGCCGGCAAAGAAAATTCTTGCAACCGGAAATGGCAGATGCAATTTTTGCAACACCGATTTAAACGAATCTCATTACTTTGGTGACAATGATTTTATTAAAGATGTGTTGTCAAGCAAATATAACGATTCGATTGGTTTTTTCAAATCTATGGGTATTCTACCCTATTTTGAAAATGGCAGAGTTTATCCGCGTTCAGAACAAGCTACATCTATAAGAGATGCACTTTTAAAAACCTGTGAAATTCTCAACATTAACTTCTTAACGGAATGTGATATTGAGAAAATTGAAGTTGATAATAACAAATTCATAATTCTTGATAATAATTACGATTCAGTTATTATTGCCACGGGAGGTAATTCTCAAAAATCACAAGGCAGTGATGGTTCAGGGTACAAGCTATTAAAAGCCTTAGGGCATAAGATAACAGATATTTCCCCTGCGCTTACAGCTCTTACCATAAATGAAAAATCATTTAAAGATTTAAAAGGCTTAAGAGTCAAGGGCAATTGTGCTTTATATAGTGGTAGAAAATTGTTAAAAGAAGAATATGGCGAAATTCAATTCACAGAAAATGCTATTTCGGGAATTCCTGTGCTCAACATCTCTCAGTTTGCGAATGGCAAGAAAAATCTTAATGTTTTGATTGATGTTTGCAATGAATTTTCAGTAAATGATTTGACAAAGCATTTTAAAGAATGCAGATACAAGTCCCCTACTTTTAGAACAGAAGAAATTCTGTCAGGAATTATTCCACAGAAGCTTGCATATTTTGTTATGAAAAAATCAGGAATAAAAGAAAATACATTAGCAAGTAAACTTACAGAAAAAAATATTGAATCACTCGTTTTAACATTAAAACAACTCGAATTTAAAATTGATGGCGTCCGTGATTTTGATTATTCACAAGTAACAAAAGGCGGCGCTTCAAGTAGCGATTTTGACACCAAAAGTCTTATATCAAAAAAACAAGATGGTTTATTTGCTTGTGGCGAAATTCTTAATGTAAACGGTGATTGTGGTGGCTACAACCTCCATTTCGCCTGGACAAGCGGAAGACTTGCGGGTGCATCAGCAGTAAAATATTTAAACAACAAATAAAAGGAATCAAAATGATAAGACTTAATGAAATTAAAATGCCTTTAGGCACAACTGAACTTGAAGTAAAAAAAGAAGTCAGTAAAATTCTTAAAATCAATGAATGTGATATAAAAGATTTTTCACTCGCAAGGCGTTCTATAGATTCAAGAAAAAAAGACAACATTTTTCTTGTTTATTCTGCGAATATTGAAACAGATTTAAACGAAGAGAATCTAATTGCAGGCTTTCTTCCAAACAAGGCTTTTATAACACAAAAATATGAATATGTTTTACCAGAAAACAAACGCAAGTCTAAATTCAGACCTGTTGTTGTTGGCTTTGGTCCTGCTGGTATGTTTGCCGCTTTAACACTTGCAAAAGCAGGACTTCGTCCACTTGTTTTAGAGCGTGGCGGCGATGTTGACTCAAGAACTAAAAGTGTAAACAAATTCTGGAGCGAACACAAATTAAACACAGAATCCAATGTTCAGTTTGGTGAAGGTGGCGCAGGTACTTTTTCAGATGGTAAGCTCACAACTGGTATTAAAGACCCTCGGTGTCGAGAAGTATTTATTCAGTTCGCAAAATTTGGCGCACCCGAAGAAATTCTCTACTCTGCAACACCACACATTGGTACAGACAAGTTAAAAACTGTTGTTAAAAATTTAAGAGAAGAAGTTAAAAAACTCGGTGGTGAAGTGAAATTCAACACAAGGCTTACCGATTTAATAATTGCAAATGGTGCGTTGCAAGGCATTTCTTATACTGATGAAACCGGTAGCTACGATATTGAAACTGATGCAGTAATTCTTGCAATCGGTCATTCATCGAGAGATACCTTTGAAATGCTTTACAACAAAAATTTTGAAATTACTCAAAAGCCTTTTTCTGTTGGCACAAGAATCGAACACCCACAAGAATATATAAACAAAGCACAGTATGGTAAATTTTATAATTCTCCTCTGCTCCCTAATGCAGACTATAAATTAGCGTGTCACCCAGAACACGGTCGCGGACTTTACACATTTTGTATGTGCCCTGGTGGTACAGTTGTTGCAGCATCCTCTGAAGAAGGCGGGATGGTTGTAAACGGAATGAGTGAATATGCACGTGATAAAGAAAATGCAAACTGTGCTTTACTTGTTGGAATTGAACCGCCTTTTGATTCCGACCACCCGCTTGCCGGTATGTATTTACAAAGAGAAATAGAAAGAAAAGCATTTAAAGAAGGTGGAAGTGATTACACCGCCCCTGCACAGCTTTTAGGTGATTTTCTTAAAAACGAGCCTACTAAAAAGTTCGGTTTTGTAAATCCTTCGTGCCCGACCGGTGTTGCACCGTCAGATTTAAAAAGAATTTTACCACACAAGGTTACAGAAACTATTGCTGGTGCAATAAATGATTTTGATAAAAAGCTAAATGGTTTCAATCTTTATGATGCTGTTTTAACTGCACCTGAGTCAAGAAGCTCTTCACCTATTAGAATTCTAAGAAACGAATTTTATCAGACAACAAAAGTTCAGGGTATTTTCCCATCTGGTGAGGGTGCTGGTTATGCTGGTGGTATTGTATCTGCAGCAGTTGACGGAATTAAATGTGCAGAAGCAATTATTTCTGATTTAAGATAATAGGACTATCCCCTTGATGAATAAACTTCATCAGGGGGATTTTTATGAAATGTTTAGTTATAAATTACAGAAATACAGTTTTTATTCTTGCTTTTTCTTTTCTGCTTGCAGTCACAAGCTTTTCAACAATTATGGGGTTTGCCATAAAAAGTGATAATCCTATAAGAAGATTACCTATTTACTGTGTAGAAACAAATGAAAAGAAAATTGCAATTACATTTGACGCGGCATGGAGTGCAGAAGATACAGATGAAATTATTGAAATATTAGAAAGTTACAACGCAAAAGCTACCATTTTTGTTCTTGGTACATGGGTTGATGCTAACCCAGATGCAGTTAAGAAATTTTATGAAAAAGGTCACGAAATTGCAAACCACTCTGATACACACAAATTATTCAGCAAGGTTTCACGTGAAGAAGTTATTAAAGAAATTGAAGAATGTAATAAAAAGATTGAAAAAGTTACTGGTGAAAAGGTAAAGCTTTTGAGAGCACCATCTGGCGATTATGATAATAAAAGTATTGAAATTGCAGAAAGTTTGAATATGAAAATGATTCAATGGTCGGTTGACTCTCTTGACTGGAAGAAGCTTTCAGCCCAAGAAATGTTTTCGAGAGTTGTTACTAAAACCGAGAATGGCTCAATTCTTCTTTTCCACAATGGAATTGAAAATACACCTGATGCGTTAAGAAAAATTTTAGAAAAATTAAAAAATGACGGCTACGAATTTGTAACCGTCAGTGAGCTTATATATTGGGATAATTATAAAATTGACCATACCGGTAAGCAGAAATCAAACGCCTAAAAATTCTTTCAAGACATCAGGATTTCTTGTTGTTATATTATCCGGTGCGAAATAAAGGATTTTAAACATATCTTTTTCTTCGTTTACTGTCCAGATTGAAACAAGTAAACCGTTATTATGGAATGTATTAACCAATTCCTTTGTCGCAGAATCTTTATTAAAGTTAATACCTATTGCCCCGGTATCTTTTACGATTTTTACAAGGTCATTAAGATATTCTGTTGTTTGTTTACTCTCTTTTAAAACCTCGTAATTGAGATAATAAGGCACAGTTGGACATTCTTTCTTTACTATTTCAACATCTTCGAGATTGATACCTGTAAAGAAAATTCTGTCTGTAATATTATGTTTTTCTGCTAAATCATAAACAATATGCAGATTATCATTACACAATTTGACATCGACATTAACTTTCAAATTTTCATAAGCACTTAAAAATTCAAATGCTTCATCAAGTGTAACTTCATTACCTCTTGGTTTGTCGTGAGAAAGTACTGCAACATTTTCATCATTGAAATACAAATCAAATTCAACGATATCTGAACCATTTTCTATGCCTACTTTTATAGCTTCAAGAGAATTATCTTCTGTGCCACAACAACCTGTGTGTGCGGTGTATGTAAAGTATTCTGGTAAATTTAAAGGTTGATTTTTATAAAATTCTATTTCATTCTTTTCGTTCATAAAAATCACACCTCCAACTACACCAGTAACGGCTATAATAGCAATTACTCCTATTATTATATATTTTTTAAATTTCATAACACACCTAAATAATCAGGGTTAGTCTTATGACTAACCCTTAATTTTATCAATCAAGGAAATCCTTGAGTTTTTTGCTTCTACTTGGGTGACGAAGCTTTCTTAATGCTTTTGCTTCAATCTGACGGATACGCTCTCTTGTAACCTGGAATTCTTTACCAACTTCTTCAAGAGTTTTTGGATTACCATCATCAAGACCATAACGAAGACTTAAAACTCTTGCTTCTCTTGGAGTGAGTGTTTTAAGAACTTCAGAAAGTTGTTCACGCATTAAAGCCATAGATGCCGCATCAACAGGTGCTTGTGCATCATCATCAGGAATAAAGTCGCCTAAATGGCTGTCTTCCTCTTCACCGATTGGTGTTTCAAGAGAAACAGGCTCTTGAGCAACACGAAGAATCTCGCGAACCTTATCTACCGGCATATCAAGCTTTGCTGCAATTTCTTCAGCAGTCGGGTCTCTGCCATTTTCATGGAGAAGCTGACTGTTAGTTTTTTTAACTTTGTTAATTGTTTCAACCATATGAACAGGAATACGAATTGTTCTTGCCTGGTCTGCAATAGCACGAGTGATAGCTTGTCTAATCCACCATGTAGCATAGGTTGAGAATTTGAAGCCTTTTGTGTAGTCAAACTTATCAACAGCTTTAATAAGACCTAAGTTACCTTCTTGAATAAGATCTAAGAATTGCATACCACGTCCAACATATCTTTTTGCGATACTAACAACAAGACGAAGGTTTGATTCAGAAAGTCTTTTCTTTGCTTCCTCATCATCTGAAGAAATTCTCATAGCAAGCTCAATTTCCTCTTCGGGTGTTAAAAGTGGTACTCTACCAATTTCTTTTAAATAAACCTTAACAGGGTCATCAATTGCAATATTTTTTGCATCTGCAGATGCTTCTTCTTCAACATTTTTTGACACATCGAGGTCAAACGAAAGTGCATCAAGCATTTCATCGCCAAGGTCATCAATAATTTCAATATTGTTGCTCTCAACAGTTTCATAGAGCTTGTCAAGTTCTTCAATATCAAAATCCATTTCAAGAATTACAGCATCAATTTCGTGAGTGGTAAGCTTACCTGTTGCCTTACCTTTTTCAATCAATGCTTTAATTTGTGGTTTTTTGTCTAATCCTTCCATTTTTACACCTTTCTTTTCACAATTACTTTTTCTCATCTTCTGATTTCTTTAAAGACGCAAAGAAATCTAAAAACGCTTGGTCATCCATAGATGACGGAGCTTTGTTCTCTTGCTTTTCCTTCTCGTTTTTTAATACATTGATGCAATCCACACATTCCTCAATAGTATTTGAAACCATAGAAGTATCAGCAAACAGCCTTGCAACCACATTCATTTCATCAGAAGTAAGATGTGGTGCTAAAAGCGAAATTTCAACACTCAACCCTTCATCAATTCGCCCAACAATAAGATTTAATAATTTTTTATTTAACGGCGTTATGAAAAGGTCACTGGTTAAATCTGCCTTTAATTTATTATAAAATGCTGTATTATTTAACAATGAAATAAGAATAATATCTTCTGCCTTCGCGGCTCTTAAAAATTTTGCTCTTTCGGGGTCGAAAGATTTCTGTGCTTCGCGTTCTTCTTTTTGTGCAGTTTTAAACTCTTCGCGTTTAACCGATTTATTTTCTTTAGTTGTATTATAATTAACTGTTGTTAAAATTGAATTTTTGTCTACACCTAATTCTTCCGCAAGCTTTGAGGCATAAACATCTCGTTCAATCGGTCCTACTCTTACAAGAATTTTTGAAGCATCGTTAAGATAATTTTTTCTTCCATCCGCAGTTTGAAGATTATACTTGGCTTTTGTTATATGCAAATAATACTCAACCGCATTAAGTGCATTATCCATAAGAGTCTTGAATCTATCAGGTCCACCAGGTTTTCTTAAAATTTCATCAGCATCTTTATCTATTTCTTTACTACCTGGCATCATTATAACCTTTACTTTAACCCCTGTTTTTGAAAAGAGTGCCAAAGCGGCTTTTACAGCCTTTTGCCCTGGCTCATCAGCATCGTAGCAAAGAAAAACTTCTTCTGCATAGCGTGAAATCAATGTAACCTGTTCTGGTGTCAAAGCTGTACCAAGACCTGCAATAGCATTTTTAAAACCATATTTATGGAGCGCTATAACATCCATATAACCTTCACATAAAATAAGCTTACCATTATTACCATTTTTTGCAAAGTTTAAAGCAAAAAGCTCCCGACCTTTTTTATAAACCGGCGTATCACCTGTGTTTATATATTTCGGTTTACTGTCATCTAAAACTCTGCCACCGAATGCAATAACATTACCGCGCAAATCTATAACAGGAAAAATCACTCTGTTCCTGAAATTATCATAATAATTCTTTTTGCCATTTTTTTCCGAAAGTTTTATTAAGTCCGCACGGACTAAATCATCTTTTTTAAAGCCTTGTGAAACAAGATAATTTGTAAGCTCGTGCCAATCATCAGGGGCAGCCCCTAAACCAAAGTGAGTAATATCACTTTTAGAAAGTCCACGGTCTATAAAATACTGCAACTGTGTTTTACCTTTTTCACTTAACAAGGTTTCGTGAAAAAACTTTGCAGCGGCACGGTTAGCTTCATAAGTTAATTTACGTTTTTCGTGAACTGTATCATCAAAATTTTCATCAGGCATTTTAATGCCACTTCTATCAGCTAAAAACTTAACTGCATCTATATAATCTAAATTTTCAATATTTCTTATAAATGTAATTACATCGCCACCAACGTGGCAACCAAAACAATAATACGATGAAGTTTCAGGGTAAACTGTAAATGATGGGGTCTTTTCGTTATGAAACGGACAAAGCCCTGTGAGGTTGCGGCCACGTCTTTTTAGTTCAACATAATTTGAAATTACTGATTCAATATCATTTCTGTCACGGATTTGTTCTAAAAAATCATCAGATAATCTAACAGCCACACTCTCACCCCTTTCAACTTCCCATTTTAATTCTCACTCTAATTCACGTTCTTCACTCTTCACTTTATTTGTATCCCCAAGTTTTTGGTACAAACAAATCTGTAAATATTTTAATTGAAAATGCGTCGGTCATTCCCGAAATAAAATCGCAAGCGGCTCTTTCAGAACCTTCCTTTAATGCTATCTGGTAATAAAAATCAGGCATTTTATCAGGATAAAGTGAAAAATATTTATACAACTGTTTTATCATATCCTCTGCCCTGAATTCTTCACTTTTACATACAGGGTTAGTATAAACATTTTTAAACATAAAACTATGAAGCTCTGTGAACGCTTGTTGAACTTCATCTGACATTTTAACATCGTCTTCTGTATTTTCAATAACAGACATTACGAATTTGTTTATTCTTTCACTTTTACTGAAACCAACAGTCATACGAATTTCTAACGGAATATCGTCCTCTGTTAAAACATTCGCTCTTTTTGCATCATCAATATCATGGTTAATATAAGCGATTTTATCTGCTAATTTAATAATTCTACCTTCGAGTGTTTTCGCTTCAGGTCCTTTTGTATGACAAAGAATTCCGTCACGAACTTCCTCTGTAAGATTAAGACCAATACCATCTCTTTCAAGACAATCAACTACTCTTAAGCTTTGTTCAAAATGAGTAAAACCTTTTGGGTAAACCTCGTTTAAAGCTCTTTCACCCGCGTGACCGAATGGTGTATGACCTAAATCGTGACCTAAAGCAATTGCTTCTGTTAAATCTTCATTAAGAGAAAGCGAACGAGCAATAGTTCTTGCTATCTGACTAACCTCTAATGTATGAGTTAGACGTGTTCTGTAATGAACATTATCAGGTGACAAAAAAACCTGTGTTTTGTCCTTCAATCTTCTGAATGAGGATGAGTGCAATATTCTGTCTCGGTCGCGCTGATACGCAGTTCTGACAGGACATTCTTCTTCTAAAACCTGTCTGCCTTTAGTATCCATACAAAGCATAGCATATTTTGAAAGTTCTCTTTTTTCCCTTTCAAGAGTTCTTAATCTTATTTCCCCTGACACGAATATCACCTTCTTACACCCTTATAATACGCGGGTGTTCTTTTTTTCCCTTCAAAAAATTTAAATTTTTTGAAAATTTCTTAAAATTTTTTAAAATTCGCCAAAATTCAACCTTCTGCTATAACTTCTCCGCATTCTTTTGGGGTAACCTTACCATTAGTTAAATCGGCACAATTTTTAAATAAATCATCTTTTACTTCATCTATTATACGAAATTCGAGTGTAACATTTTCTCCGAAATCAGAATTTATTACTACACCACCTGAGTCGCGTATTAAAGTATCAATTTTATTATAAAACGTATAATCAACTGAAACAGTAAAAATTTTCCAGGGCATAAGTGTTATAATGCCTGAAGCATCAACACCAAGCTTTGCTGAGTGTGAGTAAGCACGAACAAGACCGCCTCCACCTAAAAGAATACCACCGAAATATCTCGTTACGACAACAACACAGTCAGTAATATCTTCCTGAGTCAAAACATTTAAAGTTGGCATACCCGCAGTACCCTGTGGCTCACCATCATCAGAATATCTTTTAATATTACCTTCTCGGATGCAATAAGCGTACACATTATGGGTTGCATTCCAATGCTTTTGCTTAATTGAAGCAATAAACTCCTGTGCTTCCTGCTCAGTTTTCACTGGCTTTGAGTAGCTTAAAAACTTAGATTTTTTTATTATATATTCAGTTTCTGCATATTCTCTTAATGTTTTGTAGATATCTGCCATACTTACACCCCCTTAGATATGCTAAAAGGCGGTGATAACTCACCGCCCATTTAAGCACACAATTATTTTGAAAGATTGTATTTCTTATTGAATCTGTCAACACGTCCGCCTGTATCAACAAGTTTTTGTTTACCTGTGAAGAATGGATGGCAGTTTGAGCAGATATCAACACGCATATCGCTCTTTGTTGAAGCAGTTTCAATGATAGCACCGCAAGCACATTTTACCTGTGTTGGTGCGTAGTTTGGATGAAGTCCTTCTTTCATTTATTGTCACCTCTTTAAATAACATTTAAACTTTAAATACACATTAGCACGAGAATATTATCATAAACCGACAAAAAAAGCAACCCTTTTTTGAAATTTATTTTAAAAAATTTAAAATTTCACACTATATATTCAAAAATACTAAAAATACAATTCAAAATCGCACAAATTGTTACCCCTAAAGCAGTCGGTATCACGAAAGAAAGAATCATCCATTTAAAACTTTTAGTTTCTTTAAAAACGGTAATAAGCGTTGTAGCACACGGAAAATGAAAAACTGAAAACATTATAAAGCAAATAGCCGTTTTAATTGTCCAGCTATTTTCTATAAGAATTTTACTGATTATTTCTGCACTTTCAACTGAAAGTAGTTCCTGGCTTCCTGAATAAGTCATTAAAACAATTGGCAAAACAATTTCGTTTGCAGGAATACCAAGTATAAACGAAGTCAATATTTCACCATCAAGACCTAAAAACGCACCTATTGGCGAAAAAAATGAAATAATACTTTCTAATATAATTTTGTTTCCGCAATTAAGTAACAACCAGATAATTATACCAGCAGGAAAAGCTACTACCACTGCCCTACCTAAGACAAAAATTGTTCTGTTTACTAATGACCTTGTTATAACCTTTGTTATTTGCGGTTTTCTGTAGGATGGTAGTTCTAATATATAATGTGACTTTTCGCCTTTTAAAATAGTTTTAGAAAGCAGATTTGAAACGAATAATGTTATCGTAATACTAAAAACAATAACTACCGACAAAAACACTGCACTTAAAAATTCATTACCCCCAGTTGAGACAGAAATAAAAAATATTGAAATAAGCTTGATTATTGCAGGGAATCTACCGTTACAAGGTGTAAAGCTGTTAGTTAATATTGCAATCAATCGCTCTCTTTTAGAATCAATAATTCTTGCACCTGTAACCCCCACACAGTTACAACCAAAACCCATACAAATAGTTAATGCCTGTTTACCGCAAGTATTCGCTTTTTGAAACTTACTATCTAAAACATAAGTAATTCTTGGTAAAACACCCAAATCTTCAAGTATTGTAAAAAGCGGAAAAAATATTGCCATTGGTGGAAGCATAACAGAAACCACCCAACCGAGCACTCTAAAACCACCCTTTACAAACATATCATTTATAAATTGACCGACACCAATATTTTCAAAAAACTGATATATTACACTTTCAGATTTTGTAAAAAAGTCCATTAAAAGACCTGACGGTATATTAGCACCAACAATGGTAATATAAAAAACAAGAAACAGAATTATGCCCAAAACTAAATATGAAGTGTATTTACCGGTAATGTATCTGTCAATTTTCAAATCCTTCCTTATATTAGTTTTTTGTTTTGATAAAGTAACTCTGTCTGACACTTCAGTTGCTTCGTTATATAATTTTTCAGCTATAAGCTCGCATAGTCCTTCTTTGTCAATACCATTATCATTTAATAATATCCAAGCTTTTTTAATTGTGTTATTTATAAATTCATTTACTCTCAAATCGTAACCTAAATATGCTTTTAAACTATCAAAAAACTCATCATCACCATCTAATAATCTTAACGAAAGCCAACGCTTATCAAGTTCTTTTAAATCAAGCTTAAAAAGTACAGGATAAATATATTCGAGTGCTTGTTCAATTGTCTTTTGATATTTAATTCTTTTAATTTTTTTAGTATTTCTATCTGCAAGTGCTTTTTTTATTTCATAAATACCTTGCTCTTCTCTTGCTGCCGCACCTACAACTGTTACCCCTAATTCATACGATAATAACTGGAGGTCAATTTCTATCCCCTTTTTCTTCGCCTCATCAAGTAAATTCACACAAACCACAGTATCTTTGTTCAATTCTAAAATCTGATAAACAAAATAAAGATTTCTTTCAAGTGAAGTTGCATCACATACAATCAAAATTTTATCATTCTGTGAAAAGCATAAAAAATCTCTTGCAACACTTTCTTCCTTTGAATGTGGAATTAAAGAATAAGTACCAGGCACATCTACAATCTCATAAGTTTTACTGTTATGTTTAAATTCTCCCGAAAACACACCGACAGTTTTACCCGTCCAGTTACCTGTGTGCTGTTTCAACCCTGTTAATGCATTAAAAACTGTACTTTTACCTACATTCGGGTTACCTGCAAGAGCTATTTTAACATTTTCCACCACAACCCTCACCACTCTTCAAAACTTTTATTTTTTTTGCATCACAATTTCTTAAAGCAATTACACTTCCCTTTATTAAATAAGCACGTGGATTACCCGACGGGCTACTATGGAGAAATTTAATCTCACTGTTTTTTATAAGCCCAATGTCTCGCAATCGTTGCTTTAAACAAATATCCGTATTTATATCAATCACTAAAGCAGTTTCACCGATATTTAAATCATATAAAGTCATTTGCATTATGCTCAACTCCTTTTATTAATATATGAAGAAAAATTTTCTTGGTGAATATTGCATTTTTATAAAATAATGTTAAAATAAAGGTATTATATTTTTCAGGTGTTAACTTATGAAAACTAATAACAAAACAGGTTTTATTCTTTCAGTAACATCGTTTTTTGTTGTTACATTTTTAGATTTATATTTCACATATATTGCAACACCCAATTTAGAGCTTGAAGGCAACCCGCTTTTAAATGTTCTCTTTTTTGGTTGGCAAGGGCTCATAACAATAAATGTAATTTCTTTTTTATTTTATTGCCTGGTTGCTTATTATGGTTTTATTGGTTACAAAAGGCCAATTACAAATGAAACAGATTTAAAAAAGTATTTGTCTTACATTTCTTTTGGTGATGCAGACAGATATGTTACAATGATGTGGAAAATTCCGAAGTACTGGGGCCCGCAAATTGCGTGTCTTTGCTGGTCAGTTGCTGTTATACTCCCATTTGCAAGACTTTTTGTGGTTGCACTCTGGTTTTTTATGATTTTAAAAATAGATGCAGGGATATTTTTCGATATTGTTGCTGCAATTCCGATGGGCAGAATTGATTTTGTTGTTGCTATCCCTGGTGCGTGGATATTATCATTTATATGGATTGCAAAGGAATTCAGATTAAATCTTAAGGATATTGAAAAAAGAAAAAAGGAAGGTAAAACAAGTGACTGACGGGTTAAAATATATAATTTTTGAGCACATAAAAAAATACCCGAAGCTTGAGCTTCAGGATATTTTAAAAATGCTTTATCAGAATGAATTTGGTCCTAAACACATAGCAGAAAATGAAATAGAATGCTTCAAATCACTTTCTAAAGAGTTTCAGGAAGTTGAATATAACGAAGATGAAGTGTTATTTGAAAATATAGGTTACGGTGCGTTAAGACTTAATTTAAAGGCAATTCCAAAAGATACGGATTTAAATTACATAAATAAAATTATTGTAAAATCTGCCGATGAATTTTGTGGCACTAACGAAAAACTTGTTGTTAAGTTCGGTCTTTTAGTTGTTATGGCACAAAACAAAGAAATCCCTTTTGATATAGAACGTGTAAGAAACGAAACAAACGCATTTGCTAAAAATGGATTCAAACCAATAAATCACAGCAATGTTTATAAAGAAAACTATTCCCCTTCTTACAGAGTTATAAGTGAAAAATACAGAACATTGGTTGAAGCGGTTATCGGTCTTCGTAAGCTTGATACATCTAAAAGTCACATTGTTATAAACATTGATGGTAAATCCGCATCCGGCAAGACAACCCTTGCTAAAGATTTAGCTTCACTTTTAGGTGCAGAGATAGTTCATTGTGATGATTTCTTTTTACCGCCAGAATTAAGAACAGAAGACAGGTTAACTACAGTCGGCGGAAATATTCACTACGAAAGATTGAAAAGTGAGGTTATTGATAATTTAAGAAAACCTAAAGTTATTTCTTATAAAGGATTTGACTGTCGTACTGCCACCTACAGAGAAAATAGATTTTTAATGAATAAAAAGTTTGTAATTGTTGAAGGCGCTTACTCTTCACACCCATACTTTGAAGATTATTCTGACTTCAGAATATTTTTAACCTGCTCTTTCGAGACACAAGTTTCAAGAATTTCAAGCAGAAACGGTAAAGCGATGCTTGACCGTTTCGTAAGCGATTGGATTCCACAGGAAAACAAATATTTTCAGCGTATAAAAATTGAAGAAAACGCTGATTTAATTATAAGGAGTGTTTAAAATGAACTTTAAAAATGATTTAGTAAACAATATTTTGCCTTTCTGGTTAAAAGACGCTATTGACTACGAAAATGGTGGTATTTACACTTGTCTTGACAAAGATGGCAACATTTACGGAACAGACAAAAGCGTATGGTTTCAAGGCAGAGCTTTGTGGGTATTTTCAAAAGCATATAACTGCATTGAAAAGAACGAGGAATACTTAAAGGCAGCAAAAAACATTTATAAATTTTTCCCAAAATGCACTGACACAGATGGCAGAATGTTCTTTACAGTAACAAAAGATGGTCGTGAATTACAAAAAAGAAGATATTATTTCTCTGAAACATTTGCGGCAATTGGTTGTGCAGAACTTTACAAAGCAACCGGTGACAAAGAAGTTTTAGAAAGTGCTGAAAAATACTTTACGGTTGCTTATGAATGCTTTAAAGGAATAAGAAAAAACCCACCTAAAATTAACCCTGAAAACCAACAGACAAAAGCACTCTCGCCTGTTATGATAATGCTTGCAACTGCACAGGTTATGAGAAGTGTTGAAAGTCTTTACGACAAATACAATAAAATTGCAAAAGAATGTCTTGATGAGATTTTACACGGCGGTTACTTAACAGAAAGAGCATTACTTGAAAGTGTTAGTGTTGATGGTAAATTTATTGACTCACCTAACGGCAGAATTGTAAACCCCGGACATTCGCTTGAAGCCGCATGGTTTATTTTAGCAGAAGGCATTGTTACAAAAAATGATGAAGCAATTGAAGCCGCAAAGAAAATTATTGACATAACTTTACCTCTTGGTATTGATAAAAAACACGGTGGTATAATTGCATTCACAGATTTAGAAGGTAAACCGCCTGTTCAACTTGAATGGGATATGAAGCTCTGGTGGCCACAATGTGAAACAATGATTGCTTTAAGACTTGCTCACACAGTGTTTAAAGATGAAAAATACTTAAAGCTTTATAAAGAATTCAAGGAATATTGTGAAAAATATTTTGTTGATAACGAAAGTGGCGAATGGTACGGTTACCTTCACTATGACAACACAGTTTCAACAACACTAAAAGGCAATATTTTCAAAGGTCCTTTCCACATTCCAAGACTTTACATCATAATGGCTATGATGGACGAGTTCGGTGGAATTGAGGAATATATGCAATAAAAAAACTGAATGCTGAGCCTATTCTTGCTCAGCATTCAATTTTTTTATTTCTTGTTGTTCTTTCAATATTTCAATATCACATTCGCTGATTTTTCTGTTTAAGAGTTGGATTTCCTTTAACTTTTCACCGATTGTAAAATTGTAATTTTTCTTCATAAAAAGCCATTCTTTTAAACAGAAAATAAAACCAATGAACGGGTAAATAAAAAGTATTATTCTGTATTTTTTGCCTTTAACACCTTTTTTCATAAACAAATAAACTTCTACCAAATACCAAATATATGCGCCGAAAGTAAGAAAAGCAAAAATTTCTGAAAGTGATTGATTTACCTCGCCATTTAAACTGATAATCATTGTCGAAATAAAAGCTGGTACAAACATTGCAACCTGAGAAGCGGTCAGTCTTTTGAGACTTAAAGCCTTTCTTCTGTGGTACTGTTCTTTACATTCTTCAAGAGCTTTATTAAGTTCTTCTTTATTTTTTGTAAGTTCATTTATTCTGATATTTTTTCGACAAATACTATTTTTAATACCTGCAATTCTGCAATTTTCGCTGGTAATATCATTGATATTATTCATACAAATTTCAATTTTTTCTTGTGAATCTTTGTAACCTTCGAGCATCTCAAAAATTGAAATTACAGAATTATATTCATCAATTGTCGTAGCAGTTGCCATATTTTCACAAGCAATATTATATTTGTATTCTTTCCATACTGAAAGGTACTCATCCAACTCTGCTTTTAACTTTTCATCGGCAAAACGAACAGCTTTCTGATAATCTTTACTACAGGTGTATTGACCTTCACAATCAGACAAATCGCGTCTTTTTCTTAAAGAATTCTCTGCCAGAACTTTTACAAGATACCCTTCAGCACACTCAGGGTTTGTATCAAGTATTTTTTCTGCGTATTCGTCTGCATCTTTAAATTCACCATCTTCAAGAAACATAAATGCCCTTTTTAACAATGGCTCAATAGCAGTAGGCCCGGAATTTATTATAACTGTTTCGGTAACAGTTTCTTTTTCAACAAATTTCTCGATAGAATTTGCAAGATTTTTAAAGAAAGTAACCTCATCCATATCAAGTGCCTGAAGATTTTTAAATTCTTTTGGCATATCATAAGCATCTAAATTCTTAAAACAAGGAATGAGATGCTTTTCTTCATCACTTTCCATCATTGAAAGAAAGCGACTCCACTCGTTTTTTACCCACACAGCATCAAAGTACTCATATTTTGTACCGATACAAAGCATTACTTTCGCACTTTTTAAAGCGGCATAAATATACGGTTCATACTCAGTACCTGCCATATCACGCAAAGTAACACGCGAAAAGAATACTTTATAATCCTCTTTTACTAATTCTGTGTAAATATCCTGTGCAAGTAAACTATCTTCAGTTCTGTTACCATTTTCATCGGTTTCTTTATAACAGATAAAAACATCATAAGGGTTTTCGTTTTCAACAATTGAAAGAATACTTTTCTGAATTTTATCAATTTCTTTTGCTTCTTCTCTGTAAATTGCTTTTGCAGAATTGTCAGCATACTCATAAGCTAACTCATAGTTTTTATCATCAAGAATTGACACCGGAACAGTTCTGTGACAAGTTGGTATTTTTCTGCCTGTTTTTTTGTCATCAACATATTCAATGCCGTATTTACAGAGAACTAACCCCCAATAACTTTCAGGTTCTTCTGGGAATTCTGCTACAATTGACTCGTAAACACCAGCCGCTTTATCAAATTCGTTATTGTATCTTAATCTGTTTGCTCTGTTGAAAAGTTGAAGTTTCTTTTCATCATCTGAACTTGGAACAGTTTGCTTTGTTCCACAATATGCACATTCAGATACGGTAGTTTTTTCCTGAACCTCGAGGTCACCACCGCACATTTTACATTTAAAAACTGCCATATACTCAATTCATAATTCACAATGCACAACGCACAATGATTTTATGCCTTTGCCCCCTTGATTTTTCGTAAGTTGTTTTTTTAACTCTCATTATTTAAGAAGTTTGCATTTTTGGTTTCTTTCTTCAACTAAAATCAAAAGTGCTTTTGAAGTTTCTTCAAGTGCTTCACCACTTACAACAGCATTTTCAAATGCATTGAATTTATTTGTAATTTCACTTTCAAGTGAAGAAAGCGCATCATTTGTCATAGGGTCAGAGTAACGGATTGCTTCGTAAACATTATTTGCAACTGCTTTTGCTTCTTCTGTTGTTGCTTTTGAAATGAGGGTTTCAGCATCAACAGTAAGATTTTTAATAAAAAAGGTTTTAGTTTTAACTTTATCATCAATTTTTGCAACTGTTTCTGCTACGAAATGTGATTTTAAAATAGCAACAACTGAAATTAAAGTAATAACTACTAAAACAAGTGCAGTAAGCCAGTTCGGAACGTCAGGAATTAATGCTAAAATAACTGCGGCAACTATTGTAACAAAGAGACTTACTAAACTTGTTGTAACAAGTGGTATATTATAAAACATTTTTTGCTTATTTTCCGGTTTAAACGCAAAGTAACCGCAACCAAGTTGTGCTATAAACATAATGTCACAGAAAATATTTGCAACAACAAATGAAGATGTAATTTCTGCACCTTCAATACTTACAACAGGAATAAAAGCAACTAAATTAAAAATTGCAAAGCCTATTGCCCATATAAGAGCATAAATTTTAAATGATGTTTTCATAATAATTACTCCTCAGAAATTAAAGTTTTTCGCCACATTCAAGACAGAATTTTGCACCGTTCGGGATTTCCGCGCCACATTTTGCACATTTCACAATTAAAGATGCGCCACATTCCATACAAAACTTGCCTTTTGCAGTCTTTTTACCACACGAAGGGCAAATTATTTCGTTTTCAGAAAGATTTTCAACTTTAGTACCACATTCAAGACAGAATTTTGCATTCTGAGGTAATGTGTTACCACAGTTAGCACATTTAACATTACTTTGTTGTGGTGCTTCCTGAGAGCCACCTGCAAGACCGTTGAAAATACCGCCTAACTGACCACTCATAGCATTAGCCGCCTGAAGACCTACACCAAGACCAACGATGTCGCCCATCATACCGCCACCAGCACTTCCGCCGGAGCCCATATTACCAAGACCTTCTGCAAATGCTTTCTGAACATCTGCCTGTACATAGTCTTTTTCTGTAATACCTTTTGCAGCCATAATTTCTGCTTCTGCAAAACCTGCCATTTTTGCTGCCTGTGCTTCAGTTTGCGCTTTTATAAGTTCACGCTCTGCTTCGCGTTTTACAATTTCTGTTTCGGTTGTCTGACGTTCGAGTTCAATTTCTCTACTTGCCTCTACCATTTTTTTCTGGAATGAAATTGTATGTAATTCACGGATTTTCTTGAAATTAGGGTCATTTTCAGGTAAAACAACTGTTGTAACATAAAACTGTGGAATTGTTAAACCATATTCTTCAAAACCCGGAATAAGTTTCTCACAAAGAGTACCTGAAAGTTCTTCAAGTCGTTCGTCAATTTCTAAAATATCAATTTCACTTTGTTTTAAAGCAGAAGCAAGATTTGTTTTAACTGCTGTTGAAATAAGTGGTTTAAAAGAATCAGTAAGACTTTTTGTAAAACCTTCTCTGTTTGCTTCCCACGCGATACCTTTCATAGTACCAACTAATTTAACAAGAAGTTTACGGGAATCACTAACCTGAAGATTCATTTCACCACAAGCACCAATTTCAAGTGGCACACCTGTAAGTGGGTCAATAAAACGAACTTTACTGTCTGTCCCCCATTTAAGCGCCATTTGTACAGTTTTGTTAATAAAGTAAACTTCACAATGGAATGGTGACTTGTCACCTGTTACTTTATTAAGTGCTTTGCCCAAAACAGGAATATTTTGTGTTTCGAGGGTATGACGACCAGGCCCAAACAAATCGAGTGCCTGACCATTCATAAAGAATATAGCTTCCTGGCTTTCGTGAACTACGAGCTGACTCATATAGTTAAAGTCTTCAGCAGGATGCTTCCATATAAATGTACTGTTATCTCCCTCGTATTTAATGATATCTACTATTTTTGACATATAAAAAACCTCCAATTTTTATTTTGAGTTTTATTATTTTAAATTTTCAAATAATCTCTTGGCAAACCACAGTTTACACATTTTTTATTAAAAAAGCCTTTGAACTCACCACCACAATGTTGACAAAGCCCCTTTGCTCTGTATTGTGCTTGTTTTTCCGACTTTGCTTTAATTTCTGCTATTTTTCGCTCTTGTTCTCTTTTTTTCTCAATTTCTTTCAACCTAAGTTCTTCAATTCGTTTTTTGCAAAATTCCAGTTGCTCATCTGCATCTTCCCAACCTTGAATTCCTTCAAGCATTTCTATGGCAGTTTTAATACTTTTGATGTTATCTTGTTTAATTTTTTGTTTTGCTTCCCTGAGAGTTTCATTTTTACTCGCAACTTCTGCTTTTTCAAAACAATCTTCTGCTAAATCTCTTGCGTCATTAAAATCTTTTACTTCTAAAAATAAATAACCTGCTGCTTCAAGCATTTTGGCACTTGTGTCACTTGACATCATCGAAACTGCTTTTTCATAAATATCTCTTTTGCGGTTTTCTTCGTTTCGTCTTATAATAATGTCATTTTGCTTTTTAATATTATCTTTTAAAGACTTATCTGCAAAGCGCATAATTTTCTGATAATTGTCATTATCATCAAAAGGAGTATGAAAATCTTTTAAATTTTCAGGATTTGAAACTTCAAGGTCAACTAAAAGTTTACCGAGATATGCTCTGGCATTTTTTGGGTCTTTATTAAGTACAAGTTCAAAAAAATCATCACCCTTTTGCCAATTTTCATCTTCAAGAAATAAAAAGCCTCTTTCTAAAAGCGGAGCAACATCAGAATTTCCGCTATTAAAACCGATGGTTTCAGTTGAACCTTTAACACTAAATTTACTTAAAACTCTTTCAATATTATCTACGAGGTCTCCAAAAAATGTTACTTCACCCATATCGAGTGCCTGCATATTTTTAAATGCTTTCGGCATATCATAAGCGTCCATATCTTTAAAACAAGGAATTAAAACTTTACTCGAGTCATCACCCATCATAGAAATGAAACGACTCCACTCATTTTTAACCCAGACTGCATCGTAATATTCATGTTTTGTACCAATAGCAAGCATTATTTTAGCACTTGACAATGCTGCATATATGTATGGTTCATAGTCAACACCGGCTACCTCACGAAGTGTATCTCTCGCAAAGAAAACTCGGTAACCATCTTTTATAAGTTTTGTGTAAACATCTTGGGCTATAAGACTGTCTTCTGTACGAGCGCCTGTTATATCGTCAGTTTCTTTATAACATATAAAAATATCGTAAGGAGTTTCATTATGAGCAATCTTTAAAATTTTCTTCTGAATTTTATCTATTGCCTTTGCTTCGTTACGATAAACAGTTTTAGCAGCAATATCCGCATATTCACATGCTTGCTGAAAATCATCATCATCCATTATCGACACCGGTAATGTACGATGGCAAGTTGGAATTCTGCTACTGTCTCTATCTTCAACATATTCAATACCATATTTACAAAGTACAAGTCCCCAATAAGCCTCTGCATCATCACGAAACTCCGCGATGATGCTTTCATAAATACCGGCAGCTTTGTCAAATTCACTTTTAAGGCGAAGATTATTAGCACGGGTGAAAAGCGCTAATTTCTTTTCATCATCTAACCTGGGAACAGTTTGTTTTGTTCCACAATATTCACATTCGCAAACGGTTGCGTTATCAAAAACTTCTAAATCGCCACCGCACATTTTACATTTAAAGATTGCCATAAATTCTCCCGGAAATTGTTGTTTTATATATATTACGTTTATACATAAATATTCAGTATAATTATGAACTTTTTTACAGTTTATTTCTATTCGCAAATAACACAAAATTCGACAATAATTTTTGACAATTCAAAATTCACAATGCATAATGCAGAATTTTACTAAAAACTTACTCCCACTATGGTAGGGGCTGACCTGTGGTCGCCCGTAGTAGTGGGAGCTTTAATTTTTTATGATAAATTAGTCGTGTGTAAAGAGTCTATCGTTTCATTTCTAATATCATAATAAAATGCAAAGGGTAGTTTCGGGAGAGCAAAGCTCATCCCCTACAATTATAATTATTGCTTAAAGAACTCACAGAATGCTCTGTAAGCCATATATACATCAAGTTTTGAAACCACTTCGTAAGGTGCGTGCATTGAAAGAACAGGAACACCTAAGTCAACTACATCAACATCGAGTGAAGCAACATATTTTGCAACTGTTCCGCCACCGCCTGCGTCAACTTTACCGAGCTCACCAATTTGCCACACAACATTTGCTTTGTCAAGCATTGAACGAATTTTACCCATATATTCAGCGGAAGCATCACTTGTACCGGATTTACCACGTGCGCCTGTGTATTTCGTGATAACAACACCTTTGTTGATTTCTGAACAGTTATTTTTTTCAAATACGTCACAGAAAGTCGGGTCAAGTGCAGAATTAACATCAGCAGAAAGACATTCACTTTTTGCTAAAATGTCATAGCCTTGTACACCCTCAATTTCACCTAATTTATAAATAAAGTTTTCAAGGTAATCTGAATTAAGACCTGTGTTACCGTCTGAACCGGTTTCTTCTTTATCTGCAAGGACTGTAACTGTTGTGTGGTTTGGTTTTTCAACCGCTAATGAAGCCATTACTGCAGGGTAAGCACATACTCTGTCATCGTGACCATAAGAGCCGATTAAACTTCTGTCAAAACCAATATCTGATGCTTTAAATGCCGGTACTGCTTCAAGTTCTGCACTTAAAAAGTCTGCTTCAACAATACCATATTTTTCGTTGATAAGTTTCATAATATTGAGTTTAACAAGTTCACTGCCTTCGCCATCTTTAAAAGGACGACTACCAACTAAAATGTTTAATTCTTCGCCTCTTATACCATCTGATAAAGTTCTTTTGCCTTGCTCTGCGCCCAAGTGTGGCAAAATATCTGTAATAACAAATTTAGGTTCATTATCTTCTTCACCAAGGTTTATTTCAACAACAGAACCATCTTTTTTTACAACTACACCGTGAAGTGCAAGCGGAATTGTAACCCATTGATATTTTTTAATACCGCCATAATAGTGAGTTTTGAAAAGTGCTAATTCATCCTTTTCATAAAGTGGGTTTGGTTTTAAGTCAAGACGTGGTGAATCTATATGTGCTGCAGAAATTTTAACACCCTCTTTTAATGACTTTTTACCCATAACTGTAAGAATAATTGATTTATTACGGTTTACATAATAAAACTTATCGCCTGCTTTATATTTTTTTGTTTCGTCGTATTTTTTATAACCACTTTTTTCTGCAATCGCTACAACAGATTTTACTGCTTCTCTTTCTGTTTTTGAAGAATCAAGGAACTTTTTGTAATCTTCACAGAATTTGTCTGCCTTTTTAATTTCAGTTTCTTTTAAAACTTCACCGGCATTTTCTGATTTGTAAAACAAATTCTTTTTTAATTCGTCCATCTTTTTATTTGCCATTTGTAACACCTCTTAAAAAATATCTTTTATTAACTGAGCCATTTCATTCTCAAGTGAGAACGGCTCGTAGTTTCTTATAATATAATCTGCCTTATCATTATAAAATTTGTCATCTTTCTGACCATTTATTCTTATTATAGCATCTTTTTCTGAAATATTATCTCTCTTAATAATGCGTTCTTTTCTTATATCTTCAGGTGCAGTAACAACAATTAACTTGTCACAAGTGTCTGCGTACCCTGATTCTATTATTGCCGCCGCATCAACAATTACTACATTGTGACTTTTAAATGCTACATTCGCTTCCGATTGAATTTTCTCGTTTATTGCAGGGTGCATTATAGAATTTAAAAGCTTTGTGTTTTCCGAGGTACTGAATGCTTTTTCAGCAAGTTTTTTTCGGTTTAAAACACCATTTTCTAAAATATCTTCACCGAAACTTTCAGTTAGTTTATTTAAAAGCGGTACATTATCAACTAAAACTTCACGAGCAACAATATCACCGTCAATAACATAAGCACCTTTTTCTTTTAAATACCTTGAAACAGTAGATTTACCTGCTCCCGTTTTACCTGTTAGACCTAAAAGTGTTTTTTTATTGAGGTCAATTACATTAAAAGCCGCCGCTCTTAAAAGTCTGTTAAGAACTGCTAAATCATCAGTTGTTTCATCTGGACAACGCACAAAACATTGTTTTGCACCAATTGTATCAAGCTCGCGTAAGCAATCAAAAAGATGATTACTCAAAGAACGATAATCATTTTTGTTACCATAAGTTATAAATTCGACCTGTAAATTTTCGCCCTCACCATCAAAAACCATTGCATAAGTTTCAGGTGTTTTATTTTTATTTACATATTGACAAAATGAAGTGTAGTCACCTTTTAATATAGTAACTGTAGCGTTGGGTGAATAATGTTTGTATTTCATACCCGGTGAAGAAACTTTTTCACCCTCTTTAAGCGGGTTTAAAACTGCATCATCAACTAAAACCTTACCACAAACACCTTCTAATTCAGAGAGTGTTACATTACCTGGTCTTAAAAGCTTAGGTGTTTCACCACAAAGTGAAATTACAGTTGACTCAACACCCTCTTCACTTTCGCCACCATCAATTACAAGCGGAATTTTACCGTTCAAATCAGAAAAAACATGCTCTGCTTTTGTAGGACTTGGTTTACCTGAAATATTTGCAGATGGTGCCGCAATCGGCAACCCGCTGTATTTAATTAAGTTTCGTGCAACTATATGTGACGGACATCTTACAGCTACAGAATTAAGCCCTGCAGTTACACACGCAGGAACTTTTTCGCTTTTGGGTAAAATCATTGTAAGTGGACCAGGCCAGAATTTTTCTGCTAATTTCTTTGCATTTTCAGGCACTTCACTTACTAAATCGTACATTTCTTTAAATTCTGAAATATGTACTATGAGTGGGTTATCCTGTGGTCTGCCCTTTGCTTCAAAAATTCTTTTAACAGAAAGTTCTGAAAGAGCATTACCCGCAAGACCATAAACAGTTTCCGTAGGCATACCCACTATATTATCATTTCTCAATAATTCAACTGCTTTTTCGTATTTTTCTGCACCATCACTTGCAGAAATTTTTATTATTTCTGTGTTCAAAATTACCCCTCGGATGCTTGTAATTTTTTTGCCGTATCTGCAGTTACGAGTGCATCAACAAGTTCGTCAATGTCACCATTCATAATAGCTTCAATTTTATAAAGTGTCAGACCTATTCTGTGATCAGAAACTCTGCCTTGTGGGAAGTTATAAGTTCTGATTCTTTCGCTTCTGTCACCTGTTCCAACTTGTGAACGGCGCTCATCAGCAATTTCAGAATCCTGCTTTTCTCTTTCAACCTCAAGAAGTCTTGAACGGAGAATTTTTAAAGCTCTGTCTTTATTTTTATACTGACTTCTTTCATCCTGACATTCAACAACAGTACCAGTCGGAATATGAGTAACACGGATTGCAGATTCAGTTTTATTAACGTGCTGACCACCTGCACCACTTGCTCGGAATGTATCAATTTGTAAATCGCTCGGGTCAATTGAAATATCAACTTCTTCAGCTTCAGGTAAAACTGCAACTGTAACAGTAGAAGTATGAATTCTGCCACCTGATTCTGTTTCAGGCACACGCTGAACACGGTGAACTCCGCTTTCAAACTTAAATCGTGAATAGGCACCCTCGCCCTCTATCATAAAACTGATTTCTTTAATACCACCAAGACCGGTTTCATTTATATTCATAACATCAGTTTTCCAACCGCGACTTTCTGCATACATTGAGTACATTCTGAAAAGCGAACCTGCAAAAAGTGCTGCTTCGTCACCACCGGCACCACCACGGATTTCTATAATAACATTCTTATAATCATTCGGGTCTTTAGGTAAAAGAAGTGTTTTGAGTTCCGAATACAGTTCTTCTTTCTTTTGCTTTGATTCTTTGTATTCTTCTTCTAAAAGCTCTTTAAAATCCTTGTCCTGTGTACCATCATTAAGAAGTGAAAATGCTTCTTTTTCTGTTTTTTCTGCTTCTTTATATGCTCTGAAGCACTCAACAACAGGAGTAAGATTTTTAAGTTCTCTCATAAGCTCTTTATATTGATTCTGGTCACTTACAACCTCGGGTAAACAAATAAGTTCATTTACCTTTTCAAATCTTAATTCAACTTGTTCTAATTTATCAATCATTGTTTTCTTCTCTTATAACTTTCTTAATATTTTTTTCTGCTTTGACTCTTGGAATTAAAAATTCTCTGCCACATTTATCACAACGAAGACGAAAGTCGATACCCGAGCGAAGAACTGTAAAAACCTTCTCGCCACAAGGGTGTGTTTTTTTCATTTCTAATTTATCACCAACACGAATATCCAAATTCACTCCGCCTTTCAGTAAAAAATTACCATAACCTGAAATATTATAACACACTCCTACATAAAATTAAAGAGTAAACATTAAAAAAATGAAAACAGGTGATAATAAATGTCGTTGTATTTACCAGAAGGTTTTTTAATCAAGACAGAAGAAAATAAAAAGGCACTTTCCTCATTTGAAAACTTTAAAGAGGCATATCAGAAAGGCATGCCAATTGAAGCAAGAGCATCCTCCTGCGACAAAGAACATAATTTACATATTGATTTTGGTTTTATTGAAGGAATAATCCCTCGTTCTGAATGTGCGGTAGGAATCGATGAAGGCACTACAAGAGATATTGCGATTATTGCGAGAGTCAACAAACCAGTTAAATTTATAATTACAGACATCAAAGAAATTAACGGAAAGCTTACTGCAATTTTAAGCAGAAAAATTTTGCAAAACAGATTTTATCAGCTTAAGCTCCCCGAATTTAAAATTGGTGACATTATAACTGCATCTGTTACACATCTTGAGAATTTTGGGGTATTCTGCGATATTGGCTCAGGTATAAACGCGCTTTTACCTATTGATAACATTTCTGTTTCACGAATACCACACCCTAATGTGAGATTTTCTGTAGGTGATGAAATTAAGGTTATAATCAAAGATATTGACGAAGATAATCGCGTTACACTTTCACACAAGGAGCTTTTAGGCACCTGGGAAGAAAATGCAGAAGATTTTTGTGTAGGTGAAACTGTAAGCGGAATTATCAGAAGTGTTGAAAACTATGGAATTTTCATTGAATTAGCACCTAATCTCGCAGGTCTTGCGGAGTACACTTCTAATGTGGAGGTCGGTCAACAAGCAAGTGTATATATTAAAAGCATTATTCCTGAAAAAATGAAGTTTAAGCTCATAATTATTGAAGCTTTCAATGCTGATTACCCCACACCAGAGCCCAACTATTTTTACATTGGCGACCATATTGATTATTTCAAATATTCGCCTGATTGTTCTGACAGAATAATTGAAACAATTTTTTAACTTTGTATTGTAAATAAATTCGCTGTATTGTATAATGAAATTATTCTTTTTAAAGGAGTAGTTTTATGAAATACAGCGAATTTTCTAATATTCAAGGTAAAGTTTCAAAATTAGGTTTTGGTCTTATGCGACTTCCTAAACTTTATGAGGGTAAAGAAGATATTGACTTTAAAGAAGCAGAAAAACTTGTTGATTTAGCATATAAAAATGGTGTTAACTATTTTGATACTGCTTATGTTTATCACGGCGGTGAATCTGAAATATTTGCAGGTAAAATTCTTAATAAATACCCAAGAGAAAGCTATAATTTAGCAACAAAATTACCTGGTTGGGCAATAAAAAATGACAATAAAACTGTTGACGAGCTTTTTAATGAACAATTAGAGAAATGTGAAACAGAGTATTTTGATTTTTATCTTCTTCATAGTCTTAACAGAGATATTTGGAATACTTTCAAATCGGTTAATGCTTACGAAAATTTAAAAGAGAAGAAAGCACAAGGTCAAATTCGACATTTAGGTTTTTCATTCCACGGTGATATGGAATTATTTAAAGAACTTTTAGAAAATTACGAATGGGATTTTGTTCAGTTGCAAATCAACTATTACGACTGGGAAGCAGATAACGCAAAAGATTTTTATAAATTACTTGAAGATAAAAACATTCCTTGCATCGTTATGGAGCCGGTCCGTGGTGGTTCTTTACAAAAACTTAACGATGAAGCGGTAGAAGTTTTCAAGAAACTTTCAGATAATTCCCCTGCTTCTTATGCTTTAAGATTTGTAGCACAGTTACCAAATGTTTTAACAACTTTAAGCGGTATGTCAACATACGAGCAAGTTGAAGATAACATTAACACTTTCAATGAATGCAAACCTCTTTCAGATGAAGAAATGAAAGCAATCGATAGAGCTAACATTTTGTTCAGAAAGAATTTTTCAATTCCCTGTACTGCTTGTAAATATTGTGTTACAGAATGTCCCAAAGGTATTGACATACCTTCATGCTTCAGTGCATTTAACGAATACAACGCAACAAGGGATATCCAGGATTTGAATAAAACATATCTTCTCATTCCGGAAGAAAAACGAGCAAACAATTGTATTGATTGTAAAAAGTGTATGGAACATTGTCCTCAAGAGATAAATATTCCAAGAAAACTTTCTAATATTAAAGACTTAACAAAATAAAGGTTGGTAAAAATTATGTCTATTATTTTTGATGAACAAAACAAAGTGTTTAAACTTGACACTAAAACAAGCACTTATATTTTTGGTATTTTTACAGGTGATTATTTGGTTCATTACTATTATGGCGCCCCAATTCCTGACACCAATGTTGAAAAATTAAGATACAGAAGTCATTACGCTTCATTCTGCCCTGATTCACCAACTGCAAGAGAAAAGAATTTTTCACCTGATGTTACACCAATGGAATATTCAACAAATGGTGCCGGTGACTTCAGAATTTCTGCATTTGCTGTAAAAAATGCCAATGGCGACACAGTTACAGATTTAAGATATGTTAGCCACAAAATTTATAAAGGTAAAAAGGCTTTAAAGGGACTTCCTTCACTTTATCTTAACAATGATGATGAAGCAGACACACTTGAGGTATTAACCTGTGATAAGGTAACAGGTGCAGAAGTTACTCTTGTTTACACAGTATTTAAAGATTATGATGCAATCACAAGAAGTGTTATTGTCAAAAATAATTCTGATAAAGCATTTTCTATTGAAGCAGTTCACTCATTATGTGTTGATTTACCTGGTGCTGATTTTGAAATGCTCAATTTATATGGCAAATGGGCAAAAGAGCGTTCATTAGGTCGCCACCCACTTCACACAGGTATTCAATCTATTAAAAGCAAACGCGGTTCTTCAAGCCACAACCACAACCCATTCACCGCTCTTGTAAGTAAAAATGCAACTGAATCTTGCGGTGAATGCTATGGTTTTAATTTAGTTTATAGTTCAAATTTCTCAATTGATGTTGAAGTTGACTCATTCTTCCAGACAAGAGTTTTAATGGGCATTAACCCTGAAACTTTCAGTTGGGTTTTAGAGCCACAAGAAGAATTTTATTCACCTGAAGCAGTTATGGTTTACACAAACAAAGGTCTTGGTGAAATGAGCAGAATCTTCCATAAGCTCTACTCAAATAACCTTGTTCGTGGTGAATGGAAGAAAAAGAAAAGACCTCTCCTTATAAACAACTGGGAAGGCACAGGAATGGACTTTGACACAGACAAGTTAGTTTCATTCGCTCGTCATGCTAAAAATATGGGATTTGAGATGCTCGTTATGGATGACGGTTGGTTCGGTCACAGAGACAGTGATGACTCTTCACTCGGTGACTGGTATGTTGCAGAGTATAAATTACCAGGTGGACTTTCAAACCTTATAAGTCAGGTTAAGGCAATGGGACTTAAATTTGGTATCTGGTTTGAGCCTGAAATGATTTCACCTGATTCAGATATTTTCCGTGAACACCCTGACTGGCATCTTCACGTAACAGGCAGAGACAGTTCAATTGCAAGAAACCAGTATGTGATTGACTATTCAAGAAAAGAAGTTCGCGACTACATTTACTCACAGATATATAAAATTCTTTCAGAGAATGATATTGACTATGTAAAATGGGACTTTAACCGTAACTTAACAGAAGTTGCAAACGCTGATTTACCACCTGAAAGACAAGGTGAAGTCTTCCACAGATTCGTTCTTGGTACTTACGAAATTATGGATAGACTCACAACTGACTTCCCTCACCTTCTTTTAGAAAACTGCTCCGGCGGTGGTGGACGCTTTGATGCTGGTATGCTTTACTACTCACCACAAATCTGGACAAGTGATGACACTGACCCAATTGAAAGACTTACAATTCAGTTTGGTACCTCTCTTGTGTATCCTGCTTCAACTATGGGTGCTCACGTTTCTGCAAGCAAAAGAACCGGTTACGAAACAAAGACAAATGTTGCTCTTTGGGGTACATTCGGATATGAATTAGACCCTGACAAATTAACAGAAGAAGAAATTGAAGAGATTAAAGAACAAGCAAAGCTTTACCATAAATATTATGATGTGATTCACTACGGTGACCTTTACAGATTAGAGTCACCATTTGAAAATTATGACCGCTGCGCTTGGCAGTTTGTAAGTGAAGACAAAAAAGAAGCACTTGTTACTGTTGTTCAGATTAAGAAAGTTATTCACGGCTTTAAAATGCTTAAATTACAAGGTCTTAAACCTGACAGTATTTATAAAGACGAAGCAACCGGTGATACATATAGCGGTGCATACCTTATGAATGCAGGTCTTAATCTTTATGATATTTTAGACGAAGACGGCGACTCATATCTTCTTCACTTAACTGAGGTTTAATTATGATTAAAATTAAAGAAAATGATGTAATTCTCTTTCAGGGTGACTCAATTACTGACGGTAACAGAGGCAGAAGCGCTGACCCTAACCATATTCACGGTCACGGTTATCAGTACATTTTAGCAAGTGAGATTTTAGCGGATAATTTAGGTAAAAATGTTACTGTATATAACCGTGGTATAAGTGGTAACAGAATTGCAGATTTATATGCAAGATGGATTGAAGATTGTCTTAACTTAAAACCAACTGTTTTAAGTATTTTAATAGGTGTAAACGAGCTTATATTCCAATATGACCACAACTGCGGTGCTTCACCTGAAAGATTTAAAAAGACTTACAGACTTTTAGTAGAAGAAGTTTTAGAAAGAAATCCTGACACACAGATTATTATTATGGAGCCTTTCTTTGGTAAACACAGAGAAGAAGCTCCTGGTGAATACATTAAAAGCAATATTGGTTTCTATCAGAAGGCAACAAAAGAAATCGCAGAAGAATTTAATTTAATATTCGTTCCACTTCAGGAAGTTTTTGATGAAGCAAGTAAAAATTGTGATATTTTTGAACTTTTGTGGGACGGAGTACACCCGACAACTGCAGGGCATCAGCTTATTGCAAGGCAGTGGAAGAAGCGCGTCTTTTCAAATTAAAAATCAAGAATTAAAAATTTAAAATTTCGGAAATGCTTCGCATTTGATTGTAATTTAATACGAATTAAAACAACTACATTCTCTCGTTTAAAGATTTTCTGTAAATCTTAAATGAAAGAATGTAGTTTTTGTTATAACTATATAATGCTGACCGCAGGTCCTACAATTTTCAATTTTTCATTTTTAATTTTAAATTAGTGGTTTAATAAACATAGTACTCAAAGACCCTTTCGCCTTCCGGTGTGAAGTAATCTACATAGTGTGTAGTGTAGCCTTCCGGAGAAGTTGTATTTTCTGGTGGGGTGTTTGAGGTAACGAGTTTTCCTTTAGGTGTGGGTACTCCTCCTGTGTCACTATCGGTAGTATAACTTGTTTTAGATAATATATCCCAATAACAACCAGGTGCGTTATCAGATTTTGTATTATATTGAACACCGTCAACCATTACATAATCCAATGCTTTTTTAACAACCGTTCCGTTTGAATACTCAATTTCTACACAATTAGTACCAGTGCCAGGAGGCAATATATCAGGTGCCTTTTTATCAATTTTAAATGAACCAAGCCAATTTATAATTTCCGTCATATTTTCTTTTGGTACAACGCTACCTTTACCAGAACCGTAGTACGAATAGAATGTAATACGAGAAATATTATCCATTTTGAAAACTTGTGATGTTGGAATTTTTATATTTTCATTAGTTGCTTCAGTTCTTTTTGATTCAGTTGTAGGAGCTACTGCTTTTGGTTCTTCATCAAAACTTACAAATAACAAGTCTCCCGCAATACCAGACGAATCTTCAAATGCTTTATACGCAGGTTCTTCTGTCTGATAGTAAGGTGTCAATATGAAGAACTCTTTTCCAGAAATATATTTCGCTTTTCTTTCAACACTTGTTGGTTTACTACCCTTTTGAATTTTATCATTTTTTAAGTTGAAATACTTCGCTTTACTATTTTCAGAGAACACATAAGAAAGCGAATCATAATAAAGTGTGTATGGTTCTTCGCGTTCAACACCGTTTTCTAAAAGTGCTTTACCAAAATAAATCAACTGAAAACTATCTGGTGTTTTTTCAACATTTTTCAAGCAGAAGTTTGTGTTATCAATAACACCTGCTTTTTCAAGAATTTTGTCAATTGTAGTAAGTCTGTCCTTACCTAAAGGAGATACCTCTTTAAAATCTTCATACTCATTAAAAAACACACTAAAGTCTTCAGCAATAAGTATATTACCTATTCTTGCAAAACCATTACTTTCTTTATCATAAAACTGGACAGTAATTAAACCACTTTCAAAACTACCATTTGATTCAAAGTTTAAATTCATTTTCTGCACAAAAATATTGTTCGCAGTTGCATTTAAAACCTCTTGAATTTCAGGTATCAATGCTGAAAAACCCGAATTAACTTTTGGAATTTCATTTTTGTCAATTATTTCATATTTTTCGCTTTTAGTATCCAGCTTCAAATAAACTAAATCCCAGTCAGGATATTCTTCTCTTAATCCTCTGTGTTTTGCAGAGCAATAAATAAACTCATCAGAAGCTACAAACAATTCTTCTATTGAGAAAAATGTATCACCGTGATAAAGCTCTTCTATAAAATATGTAGCTTCTGCATCTTCTTTTAACTCTACTTTATGAAGATTGAAATCACTTGCTTTAAAATAAAATGTATCACCTACAACTACACTTTGCGTAATATCATGGGTATTAAGGTCACAAATAAAACGATTGTCACCGTCAACTTCTTTCAAGTACAAACCTAAATTCTGATAATTATTTACGTTAATAACTCCATAGTAATAATTATCTTTAATCCTGTATAGTGTACCTGTATTCTCATCTGCATAAACATAATTTTCTGTTTTTTCTTCTTCAGATGAGTCGATTTTTTTATAACCAACTTCTAACATATCAAGTGTAACCACTATTTTGCTATCTTGCCTGTCTTCAAACCAGGTTTTAGGAACAGAAAACGAAAACTCTGTACCCGGACCTTGCGAAGAACAAGTAGCAACATATTCACTATCTACATTCGGAACTTCTAATGAATCTGAAAGAAGAATTTTATCACCAAGCTCTAACCCTCCGTCAAATTGATTAGCATTGACAATATAGATAGTACCTTCATCAGGAATAACCTGATATTCCGATTTAAAAGTTAATGTATATCTGTCATCACGACTTAATAATTCGGTAAATTGAAGTTCAAGAGAATCATTTACCACAAAAGGAGTAGATTTAATTTTATAATTACCATCTTCAGACATTTCAGGGCGAATTGCTGATGACATAAATTCAAATGACACTTTCTTTTCAGTTGCATTTATAATCTGATAGCCATCTTCACTTAAAATTTTCTCAAGTTTATCATTTTCAGGATTTGTTACAAAGAAAATTGTTAACCAGACAGTTAGAATTATAGCAAATCCAACTACCCAGAATGCAGGTTTTTTGTAGTTTAAAACTGATTTTATTCTTTGTTTTACACCTGTTTCACCAAACGCAACAGGACACGCCATAATCATTCGTTTTTGTGAACTGCAATTAAGTAATGCTGTTGAATACATTTTTTTATATTCGTTATCATAAAACTTAATTGCCTTTTCGTCACAAGCTGACTCAATGTCTCTGCAAAGTAAAATATACCAGAGCCAAATTGCAGGGTTAAACCAATAAACTGACAAAATTAAAAATGATAATGGCTTAATAAGGTAATCTTTACGCTTTATATGTGATTTTTCGTGTTCTAAAATAAACTGCAAGTCACTTTCGTTTACTCCTGACGGAATATAGATTTTAGGTTTTATTACACCTAAAATAAATGGTGTTTCTATATTATCGCAATAATAAATATTGTTATTGTAGTGTACTGATGCAGAAACTTTTCTTTTTAACATTATGTAAGAAATTACACAATAAAGCACCATAAAAACCAAACCAACAAGCCAGATATAAGAAGCAACACCAACTATAACTTGTAATGGGTTAGCACTATAACTTGGGTCTGGAGTAAAAGACTCGCTAATAACAGGGTTAACTACACTATTTACAACACCAACACCTGTATCAATCTGTGGTTTAGCAGATGTTGTTATATTTGTTGGAATTGTTTCTGTTGTAGGAATAAGACTAAAAACACTCTCTAAACTAAAAGGCAGACAAAGTCTTAATGCTACAATCCCCCACAAAAAGCAGTTAACCCATTTTGGTACTTTTTTAAGTAAAGGTCTTAAAAGTGTAAATGCCAAAACTACCCAGGTAGCAGTAATGCTCATATTAACAATAGTTAAAAATAAATTCTCCAATTTTCTCCCACCTTTTTAGAACTTTTCAATCATTCTTTTTATTTCTTCTTTTTCTTTTTCACTTAAATTCTTTCTTTTAGTAAATGCTGCAATAAATGCGGGTAACGAACCCGAAAAAGTTTCTTCTACAAACTGTTCACTCTGAATAGAATAAAACTCGTCTTTAGATATAAGAGAAGTTACAACACTGTCTTCAGTTTTAAAAATCCCCTTTTCACAAAGTTTCTTTAAAACGGTGTAGGTTGTAGTTCTTTTCCACTGCAATTCATTCTGACAGGCTGTTACTAATTCTTTAGTTGTTATAGGTTCATTTGACCAGATAATATCGGCAAATCTCGCCTCAACAAGTCCTAATTTTATTTCGTTCATATAATCAACTCCTTTGTCTATCTTTAATAGACAACTATAGTCTATCACCAATAGACAGATTTGTCAAGTGTTTTTCAGGAAATAGGAAGCAGGAAACAGGAAGCAGAGTTTCACGTTCAGTTCACGCGTTACAACCGATTGGTTTATCCTAATAAAAAACTACTCCCACTACTTCGGGCGACCACAGATCTGCCCCTACAATAGTGGGAGTAAATTTTCTGTTTCATTTGTAACGCATTTAATATTTTAAGATTTCTTGAATAGAAGTATGAATTCACGCTCTTCATCGTAGGGGCAGACCTATGGTCGCCCGCACCAATGCATAAAAAACAATAAAACACTAAAAATGAAACTGTATATTTAGAAATACAACATTACAATGCCAACGCAGTTCCGAAATTTTCAACTTTCAATTTTCAATTTCTAACACCTAAAACCTAACAACTCGGATTCTTTGGTTTTACATTAACCGAATAATAAGTGTAATAAACAACAAAGCCTGGTTTTGCGCCATTGGGCTTTTTAATATTTTTAACATCTGTATAGTCAATAGTTGCAATAGTTGAATCTTTAACCGAACTGAAGTATGCCGCAATTTCGGCTGCTTCTACTATTGCGTCGTCAGGCACTTCGTTACCGTCAGCGACTAAAAGCACATGAGAGCCAGGTGCTTTTTGTGCGTGAAGCCATATATCACCTTTTCTACCTGTTTTAAAGGTAAGTTTATCGTTACAGGTGTTGTTTCTACCTACAAGCACAGTAAGACCTTGCGATGTTTTAAATTCGAGTGGTGGCAATGCTGCTTTTTTCATTTGCTTCTTGCCGTTATTTTTAGATTTTAAAAAGCCTTGTGACGCCAACTCTTCTTTTATCTCATTAAATTCTCTTTCTAAAGTAGAACGAAGAAGCAAGTCTTTTACACTTTCTAAATACTCTAACTCACTCTCGCCTTCTTCTACGAGTTTTATGAGCATATTTTCAGCAGTACACGCTTTTTTATATTCTTTGTAATACTTCTGTGCATTTTGTGTTGGTGTTAAAGCAGGGTCAACATCTATTTTTAAAAGAGCATTGTTCTCATAATAATTATAAACTTCATAAACACTATCACCTTTTTTCAGCATATATTGTGAAGCGGTTATAAGCTCAGCTTTAATTTTAATTTCTTCACGATTTTCACATTGTTTTAACTCTTCGCGTCTGTTATTTAATTTTCTTACGGTTCTTTCAATTAAACTGTCAAGCTGTTTAAATAATTCAGAGGCTTTAGAACGGGTACGATTTACTCTGTCTTTTTCTGAATAAAACCCGTCAAGCAATTCACTTAAAGTATTTTTCTTAATACTTTTAAAATCTGCACCATACTGTAGAACCGGTAAAAAAGAAAATTCGAGCGGTTTTTCAGTTTTATCGAGAATAATTGTAGGTTCAGGCATATTTGCAGTAAGCATTACTTTAAATTTGGCAAGAACTTCTACTAACTTTTGTTTCTCTGTTTCGTTTAATTCGCTTACAAACCTATCTTCTTCTGTAACACGAATGGCAATTTCTCTTGAAAGTAATGGCGAAACACCTTGTATAGTTTTTAAAATTGCAGAAGAAAGTCGTGTGTTTTGCAAATTTAAAATTAAATCTGCAACAACGGTTTCTTTTTCTTTTCTTATATCTAATTTATTTTGCTCCGGTGGCAGTTTGTAAATAGCACCCGGCAAAACAAGACGATATGAAGATTTTTCAGCATCTACCCTTTTAATCGCATCAATAACTTTGTTTTCTTCGTTAATTAAAATAATGTTACTGTGTTGTGCCATTATTTCAACGGCTAAAGTTAATTTTACTTTATCACCAATTTCGTTAGTCGCATTAAATTTAAAAAGCACAACTCTGTCAAGACCATATTGCTCTATTTCCGTAAGAGTTGCACCAACTAATTTTTTCCTCAAAAGCATACAAAGCATTGGCGGAGTCTGTGGATTTTCAGGTGCGTTTTCTATAATATGAAAACGTGGTGCGTTAGCATCAGCAGTCAGAAAAAGTTTATACATCCCTTGCCTTGAACGCATTATTAACACCAACTCATTTTTAGTGGGTTGGTGCACTTTATCTACCTTAGAACCTATTAAATTTTCAGAAATTTCGTTTACTAAAAAATTTATAAATATTCCGTCAAGTGCCATAATTTGCCTTTCTTATTTACATTTTACAACATTTTTCTGATTCGCTTTTAAAAATTCAATATTTTTAAAATCTTTTTCTAATTTTTCTTTTAAGGTGTCAATCACTACAATTTCTGTTTCAAAATGACCACACGCAAAAATTGTAATGTTATTAAATGATGCATCTAAAAACTCGTGATATTTTGCTTCACCGGTAAGAAGTGCATCTGCCCCTTTTTCTTTTGCTAAAGCGAACAAATCGCCACCCGAACCACTGCAAAATGCTATTTTTCTAATATTGTTACCCGTACCATTATATAAAACATTGCAGTTTAATTTTTCTTTTAAAAGTGAGACAAAATTATCTTCTGTCATTTCTTCTATTTCGCCAATTTTCAAAAATGGTTCTTCATCAACTGATATAATATTTTTAATTCCAACTGCATTTGCAAGACATACATTCACACCGTCTTTTGCAATATCAAGACAAGTGTGACTACTAATAAAAGAGATACCGGAGGAAACTGCTTTGTAAAGAAGCATGTTAGAAGTAACACTTTTAACACCTTCAAAAATAAGCGGATGGTGTGTAATAACTAAATCGACATTATTTTTTATTGCTTCGTCAATTACATCACCTGTAACATCAAGTGAAAGCATTACTTTTTTCACTTCGCTATTTTCGTTACCGACTAACAGACCGGTATTATCCCAAGGAGCAGCAGAAGAAAATGGTGCTAAAGTGTCTAAATATAAATAAATATCTTTAACTGTTGACATTAACTTCATCCCCCACTTCATTTTTTACTTTGGGTTTTCTTAAATCAAATCTTATAATCGCAATTATAAGTGAACTCATAACAAAAATTTCAGTAATAATACCTGCAACCGAGCCATTTAAAATATTGTAAACTAACCAGCAAGGTGAATTAGGAAATGTTAAAAACCTTATTTTCTTTTCGCTTTGCATCCAGTTACTTATAGTAGTTAAAAGCATTGCGATAAGCGGTAAAACTGAATACCATTTATCCCAGGTAGCAATACACGCAACTGTATAAACAATCATAAATACTGCAACCCACACCTTACTTCTTGCCCATTTTTTAGTGTTATTCATAAATACAAGTGAACGAAGTCCTGCAAGTAAATTCATAATCGCGCCTGTGTAAGCGCCGAGTAAAATAAAATGAATTGTAAAAAGTGATGCAGAAATTACTGTGCAAAGCAAAATATTTTTTCTTTTGTTTTGCTGGTAAGCAATTATTGTAAGTGCAGTACCGCCAAAACCTATTAACTGTGCTAATAAATTATCCATAAACAAAACCTTTTAAATCGTCAATTAACTTTTCTAAATCTTCTAAATTTTCTTCTCTGTGTTTTAATGCGTTATATTTTTTCTCTAATCTGTTAAGTTGCATTTTAAGATGTGCTTTTGCTTCAACTGTATCGGGTAACTTACCAATAAAGCAATCGCTTAATGTAAATGGTTTTATTTCACCCGTGTAGTAAGCATCAAAGGTTATGTAATATCTGTCGCCTTCGTTTACTGCTAATTCTTTATTGATTTCGAAACCATTAGAATATAAAAATTCTCTTAAATCTTCAGCCTTACTTTGCGGTTGAAAAATAAAGTGATATTTTTTTGATTTAACCCAGGAACATTCTTTTAATTTTTCGGCAATAAGAGTACCACCCATACCTGCAAAGACTATTTCTTCGACTTCTTCTGGCTTGATTTCAGCTAAACCATCTGAAAGTCTTAAATCTATTTTTTCTTGTAGCTTATATTTAACAACTGTATCTCTTGCGTTGTCGAGTGGACTTTGTCTTACATCAGAAGCAATAGCAAATGAAATTTTTTTAGTTAAAATTAAGTGAGCAGGTAAATATGCGTGGTCGGTACCTACATCAACAATAGTGCCGCCACCTACTACAAGTGAAGCGGTAGCGGCAAGTCTTGGTGAAAGTGTTATTCTACGCACAAAAAACATTATTTGTTTTCTGCAAGAAATGCATTGATTTTTGAAACCAAGTCATCTGCATTAACGCCGTGAACCATACAAGCCTGCGCTACTGTTTCACTACGAGCAGAAGGACAACCTAAACAATGCATACCCATTTCTAAAAAGAATGGTGCTGTTTCTGGTGCAGAATCAAGAATTGTACCGATAACTGTATCTTTTGAAATTTGCATATTTTTACGCTCCTTAACTTTTAAACTTCTGAAATAGTATAACATAAACAAAATAAAAAATAAATACGTTTTATGAAACTTTTTACTAAATTTTCACTTTGTAATTCTACACTTTAACAGTTGTAAATTTTTGCTATAAATGTTATAATTTTATTGTATATGTTCAGGAGGTTCAGTTTATGTTGCAAAAAGATTTTAACCCAACCATAAGATTTATGGTTGTAAGTGATGTTCACTATAAGGATGACGACTGTATTGAAGAAAAAAGAATGAAACGTGGTATTGAGCTCGCTTATGAAATAACAGAAAGCTCAGATACTTATAAAAAATTAGATGCAATTTATGTTGTTGGTGACTTTGCAAACAGTGGTACAGAAACACAAATGAAAAAATTCAAGAAAACACTTGATGATAATATAAAACCGGAAACACAATACTGTCTTACACTTGCAAGTCACGAATTTAATCGTGACAATGGCGGTGAAGAAGCAGCTCTTAAAAGATTCACCGAAATTTTCAATTTACCACATGATGACCACAGAGTTATAAATGGTTTCCACTTTATAAGTCTTACAACCACTAATGGTTGTGATTTTAATGATACTAAACGAGATTACGCAAGAACAGAACTCAAAAAAGCTCGCGAAGATGCCCCAAACAAGCCTATTTTCTTCTTCCAGCATCCACACATTACTGACACAGTTTCAGGTAGTATTTACTGGGGTGACGAATCACTCTACCCTATTCTTATGAACTACCCACAGGTGTTTGACTTTTCAGGTCACTCACATGTACCTATTAACGACCCTCGTTCAATTTATCAGAAGCATTTTACTGCGCTCGGTACAGGTTCGTTAAGCTACTTTGAACTTGACGAATTTGATAAATATTACGGAACAGTTCCTCCTCAAGACAACAACTGTGCTCAGATGCTTATAGTTGAAGCGAATGACAAAGGTCAGGTAAGAATTTACCCTTATGATATTCTTACAGAAAATTTCTTTCCTATGGTGTGGGAAATTGATACACCTTGTGACCCTGACTCATTTAAATACACCGATGCAATTCGCTACAAAAACTCGAAAGCACCATATTTCCCTGATGATTTTAAAGCTGAATTTACAGAAGTTAATTCAAATCAGTTTACACTTACTTTCTCACAGGCAAAACCATCTGACGAATATTATGTAAATGATTACATAATTACAGTTAAAGAAACCGCAACTGATTTAATTGTAAAGAGAATAGGTCTTTGGTCTGAATATTACTTCTACAATATGCCTGAAACACTTTCTGTTACAGTTGATGATTTAAAACCTGACACAAAATACACAGTAATAATTAAAGCAAACAATTTCTTTGAAAGTGGTACTTCTTATAAGCCACTCTTCATTGAAACAAAATGACTTTTACAGGAGGTTATTATGGATAAAATTTTTACCGATAATTTAAGGTTTGTTGATGAACACGGCAGAGAAAGAATTTTTAATGGTATGAATGTTGTTGATAAGTCAACATTTAATGAACTTGAAGATTACTGCCACAACCCCGACACTTTCCCATTCGAAGAATTCAAAGCACGTGGCTTTAATATGATAAGACTTGGCTTTACCTGGGCAAAAATTGAGCCAAAGCCAGAAAACTATAACGATAAAGCTATAGACACACTTGCAAAATTTATGGACAAGTGTGCAGAAAATGATATTTATGTTTATTTAGACGGGCATCAGGACTTATATTCCGGTGAAAACCCCGGCGGTGGCGACGGTGCACCTAAATGGGCTACACTTTATGACCAGTACACACCTAAAAAGCCTATTGCAGTATGGGCAGAGGGTTATTTCTGGGGCAAAGCTTGTCACAGAGCATTTGATAATTTCTGGGCAAATAAGCAATATAACGGTAAAGGACTTCAGGATTACCACGCAAATATGTGGAAATATGTTGCAAGTAAACTTGCAGGCAAAGAGTCGTTCTTTGGTTTCGATTTTTTAAACGAACCATTCCCTGGTTCTGATGGCGGTAAAATCTTTAAAAAGTTAATTGGTAATCTTATTAAAGTTTCTGTTACTGATAAAAGAGTTAATCTTTTAGAAATGGCAAAAGAAGGTTTAGGCAAAGAAAAACCGAAAGCACTTGACCAATACACAGCAGATGTATTCGGGAAAATAGTAGAACCCTGCAGTGAGCTTGTAAGAAAATTCGACGAAGAAAAATACTCACCTTACCTTTGTAAAATGGCTGAGGCAGTAAGAGAAGTTACAGATAAAGGTATTATGTTTGTTGATAACTGCTACTACTCAAATATGGGTATTCCTTGTTGTAACACTCCAATTACTGTTAATGGTAAAAAAGAACAACAATGCTTTGCACCACACGCTTATGACTTAATGGTTGACACTCCTGCGTACAAATATGCCAACAACTCAAGAACAGGTATGATTTTTGACGAGCACAGAAGAACTCAGGAAAGACTAAATATTCCTTGTATTGTTGGTGAATGGGGCTCTCACGCCGAGGGTGACGGTTGGTACCCACATTTCAGATTTTTACTCGATAAATTTAATGCTTACAAATGGAGCAATACATACTGGTGCTACTTTGAGGGCATTTTAAATGAAGATTTTATTAAACTTCTTACAAGACCTTACCCGAAAGCAATTACAGGTTTTATTGATGAATATAAATATGACTATGTAAATGGTATATTTACTCTCAAATTCACACAGGACAAAGAATTTACAGTACCTAACATTGTTTACATTCCGTCAGATGCTAAAAAGATTTTAATTGACGGCGTAGAATTAACAGATATTGAAATCAAAAAGCACAACGGGAATATTGGTAGTGATGTTATTTTCAGTACCGGTGTTGGTAAGCATAATGTTGAAATAATATTATAAAAAAAGTACGGATTTTGAATTATCAAAATCCGTACTTTTTTATATCTTTGTAAGCTTTGCCATTTTTGCCATAAGCTTTTTCGTGCCTACATTATCGAACGCAACTTCTAAGAGCATATCGCCACCCATAGCTTTTGCGCTGACAATAAGACCTTTACCGAATGCTTTATGCTCTACTGAATCGCCGACTTTAAAGTCAAGAGTAACATTACTTGCATTTGCAGTCTTATTCCCTATACCACTGAAGCCTCTTGAATATTTCGGGTCTGGTGCAGATTTTGATGGAATAGAAGTTGGTTTACTCTGTGATGCACTTCTTGTAGTGGAAGATGTACCACGAGAAAATCCACCACCATAAGACGAGCCACTATAAGTACTACCAAATGAAGTTGCAGTTCTCTGTGGTTGGTTAAATGGTGATTTTTCATCCATAAGTTCAGTAGGAATCTCTGTTAAAAATCTTGATGGACGAGTAAATGAAGTATTACCAAACAACATTCTTGAACGGGCGTTTGTTAAATAAAGCTTTTCTTTTGCACGTGTAATACCAACATAACAAAGTCGTCTTTCCTCTTCAACCTCGCTTGGGTCATACATTACCTGATTTCCCGGGAAAAGACCTTCTTCAATACCAACAATAAATACTACAGGAAATTCAAGACCTTTTGCAGAGTGTAACGTCATCATTACAACAGATTCAGAATCCTGGTTATAGTTGTCCAAATCTGTCATTAAAGCAACTTCTTCAAGGAAGCCTGTAAGAGTTCCATCTTCATTTTCTTCCATATATCGAAGTAAGTTTGCAAGAAGTTCCATAACATTGGCTTTGCGTTCTTCTGCAGTTTCTTTGTCAAGATCTAATGAACTCATATACCCAGTTTCATTGATAACATCGTCAAAGAAATCGGCAATCGGCTTTGTTTCAAGTGACTCAACCAATTTACTTATAAGTGATGTAAATTCACTTAATTTAGCACTTGCACGAGAAAGCATCGGATATTCACTCGCATTAGATATTACTTCAAAAAGAGTCATACCTAAATTATCGGCAATAGATGCCGCATTGTTTATTGTAGTGTCGCCTATTCCCCTTTTGGGCTCATTTATAATTCTTCTGAGTCTTACAGTATCTGAAGGATTTGCAATAACACTTAAATATGCTAAAACATCTTTAATTTCTTTACGCTCATAGAAACGGTGACCACCAACTACCTTATATGGCACAGCATTATAAACTAAAGCTCGTTCAATACTGCTTGACTGCGCATTTGTTCTGTAAAGAATTGCAAAGTCTGAAAGCTTCCTGCCTACCGCTACCGCATTTAAGATTTCATCTGCAACAAAACGACCTTCGTCACGTTCATCATTAAGAATTCTGACAACAATTTTGTCGCCACCCTCTTTTTCAGTCCAGAGAGTTTTGCCCTTCCTGCCCTGGTTATTTTTAATAACGGCATTTGCCGCATCAAGAATAACAGAAGTTGAACGGTAATTCTGCTCAAGGCGGATTACTCGTGTGTCTTCATACTGATTTTCAAAAGAAAGAATATTTTCAATAGTAGCACCACGGAATTTGTAAATACTCTGGTCGTCATCACCAACAACGCAAATATTTTTGTAACCACCCGCAAGTAAAGATGTGAGCATATATTGTGCCTGGTTAGTATCCTGATACTCGTCAACCATTACATAACGAAAACGGTTCTGATAATAAGACAAAACGTCAGGGTTTTCTTTAAGTAATTTAACTGCATTTACAATAATATCGTCAAAGTCCATAGCATCAGCATTTTTGAGCATATTTTCATACTTTTCAAATGCTTGTCCAATGAGTTTTTTATTGTTATCATACCCCGCACTTTCTATATAATCGCGCGGTGTCATTAAAGAATCCTTTGCTTTACTTATTTCTGAAAGCACAAATTTTACGGGAAGCCTCTTTTCATCAATATCTAATACTCTTAAAACTTCTTTCATAACTCTTTTTGAGTCATCTGTATCATATATTGTAAAATGCTTAGAAAAGCCTATTCTGTCGCAATCTTTTCTTAAAATTCTCACACAACAAGAGTGGAATGTGCTCGCCCAGATATCGTTACCATCTTCACCAAGCATTGCAACAAGTCTGTCTTTTAATTCATTTGCCGCTTTATTAGTGAATGTAATTGCAAGAATCTGCCATGGTTTTGGTGCATCAACAGAAAGAAGCGGCTTTAAGCTAAATGATGGCTCGCCACCATTTTCAATCAACTCTTCAAGTTCTTTACAATCTTCATCTGTCGGCACTCTGTATGTAAAGCTTGATTCGTATGCATTACCATATTTAATCATATAAGCAATTCTGTTTACAAGCACAGTAGTTTTACCGCTACCCGCACCCGCAAGAATTAAAGTTGCACCATTTATACCAAAAACTGCTCTTTTCTGAACATCATTCATTCGTGAAAACTCTTTTAAAATAAGATTTCTTCTTAACTCTGTAAACTCCATATCTTTTACACCCTAATTATTATTTAAAATTATTCTTTCGATTTCAGTTAATGTATTAAAAATTTTTTGTACAATTTTTAATACTTTTGATTTTTCAAAATTATATTCCTCTGAAGTTAAGAGTTTAACAACAGATTTCTTGTTTTCTCTTAGTAATCTTAAAAGTTTTCTCGGATTTTTAAAGTTTTTTAACTCTTCAAACACCGCAACATTACCTTTTAAAAGAATTTCTATACTCGAAAAATCAAAAAAATTACTCTTATTAAAAAGGCTAAAGGAACAAATCATTAAAAATTCTTCCTCGAGCCTTTTTTGTAGTATAAAAATGTCTTCTCTTTCTATTGGTGAAATAAATTCACCCAACAGGTTATTATAAATTTCTTCCTGTAATGAATTAAATCTATTTTTTCTTTGCTTATTGGTTGATTTTTTATTGATTTACAAAACATCTCATAATTTAAAGACGATAATTTTTTCAACATCTCAAAATAATTGATTTGTTTAATAATTACTCACCTTTCAAAAAGAGAGTTACCAAAGCTGTCGATAGCAACAGTCAATGGAAAATCTTTAATAGTTAATCTTTTTACTGATTCACAACCAAGTTCTTCGAATGCAATTACCTCACACTCTGTAACCGCACCAGAATAAAGTGCACCCGCACCACCTACTGCAGCAAAATAAACAGCCTTTTCTTTTACTATCGAGTTTACAACCTCTTCACTTCTGCCACCTTTACCTATCATAGCTTTAAGACCATTTTTTAAAAGTAAAGGTGTAAAGACATCCATTCTTGAAGATGTTGTAGGACCAATGCTACCAATAGCAAGGTTGTTTTTTGCAGGTGTAGGGCCTGCATAATAAATGATAGAATTCTGAAGCTCGAAAGGTAATTGCTTATTTTCTTTAAGAAGAGCAACTATTTTTTTATGAGCTGCATCTCTCGCGGTATAAATAGTACCACTCAAATAAACTCTATCGCCTTTTTTCAATACTTCTACCCATTCATTTATATTACTTGTATTAAGATAATATTCTTTCAATTTACTCTACCGGCTTTGCCTTAATTTTGATTTTTGCTTTTTGTTCGTCATCAGAAAAAGATTCTTTAACACTTGCAATTTCCTGCTCTGCCTCAGTTACAGAATCTGCAATACTCTGCTCAACATCACTTACCAAATCGTTATATGTGACATCTGAATCCGGTACTACTGCATTCTGTTTTCTTAAAGGTGATGTTTCTAAATTGTTAGAAATAAGAGCCTGTGCAGTCTTACTCATATTACCTGTAAGAACACTTATTCTCATTTCAACTTCACTGACTGCCTTTGTGAAGTTACGGGCAATTTCAGTAATACCACCGGAAAGCTCATCAATTTTTAAAGCGGTATCACCAATTGCATCATAAACATCTTTTCTAACAAGGTTTGCTTTTTCTTCAGCTTCCTTTACAAGTTCATCTGAACGAAGTCTTGCGTCAAGCATAGCAGCACCAACTTGTTGTTCCATAGCTTTTAACTTGTCACATTCTGCTTTCAATTTAGAATTTTCTGCTTTAAGAACTTCTGCGTCCTCTTCACTTAAAACAGGTTTGTTTTTAAGTTCATTAAGTTCTTTATTAAGTTTTAAAATTTCTACACTAAATTCATCTTTTTCTTTACAAACTGCATCTCTTACTTCTCTTTCAGCTTCTAAAATTTTTGAAAGTTTCTCATACTCTTCTGCAGATTTAGTAACCTTTTCTTCTGTTTCTTTTAACTTCTGAGAAATTTCTGAAACTTCATTTTTCAAATCATTCTTTTCGTCAGTAAGTTCTTTACACTTATTTTCAAGTTCTTCTTTCTCTTAAATAAGGCGGTTTATGTAAGTCATTACTTCTTCTTTATTAAAACCACCGAATGCTTTTGTTTTAAAAATTACATCATTAGCCATAGGAATACCCCCATTCCAAGCTATTTTATCACACTACATATAAAAAAGCAATCAAATTTTCTATCTAAAAAGAATTTTAAAAATTAAAACTCAAAATTTTTAATTCTTAATATTCAGTTCACAAATTTTCTCTGTTTACCAATTGAAATAATAAAGCAAAAAATATATAATATAACTAACAAAAAAACAAAAGGTGATTTTATGAGTAAAAAGAGAACGCTTTTAAAGATTGGCGCTGCAGCCGGTACGTTTTATGCTATAACCGGTGCTGCATTTACCGGTTTTGTTTTGACACGTGCGCATAAGCATTTTTCAAAGTTTGCAGACTGGGTTAAGGGTAACGAACCTGAACCACCTGCTGATACTTCAAGAACTCAAGAAAAAGCTGACCATATTGTTATAAAAAACCGTGACAACAAATCTATTCACGGATTTATGATTAAAACCCCTGTAGAAAGTGATAAGTGGGCAATTTTAATTCACGGATTTAACTGTGAACCTTTTTACATGGCAAACTTAGCAGAACAATATTACGAGTGGGGCTACAATGTAATTATGCCTGCGTTACGCGGTCACGACCATAGTGAACACAACGCAGTTTCTATGGGTTGGCTTGACAGACTTGATATGGTTGACTGGGTTAACTATTTAGTTACTATACACCCTGAATGTCAGATTGTTCTTCATGGTATTTCTATGGGTGGTGCAACAGTTATGATGACAGTCGGCGAAGAATTACCCAAAAATGTTAAGTGTGCTGTTGAAGACTGCGGTTTTACAAGTGTATGGGACGAATTCAAATATGAACTGAAAAAGACTTATAAATTAAACGCGTTTCCTACCCTTTACGCTTCAAGCAATATCCACTCGATTTTTAAAGGTCATAGTTTAAAACAAGCATCATCAATTGAACAATTGAAAAAGAGCAAAACACCTGTTCTTTTCATTCACGGTGAAAAAGATGACTATGTTCCATTCTCAATGTTACAACAAAATTTTGATGCCTGTGTTTCAGAAAAAGAGATGCTTGTAGTACCTGAAGCAGAACACGCAAATTCTTACAAAGTAAACCCTGAACTTTATTGGAATAAAGTAGAAGAATTTACAAATAAATATATTAAATAATTTTACTCATTTCTATTGAAATTTGACTTCAAATAGTGTAGAATGTTAGATGTATAAAATTGGTGAAATTTGGTTTTCACAGGAGGTATTTACTATGTCCGCATTAACAACAAACAAAAGCGTTCTTTCTTGGATTGACGAGAAAGTTGAACTTGTTAAGCCTGACAAAATTGTTTGGATTGACGGTTCAAAAGAACAAATTGAAGAGTTAAGAGCTACTGCTTGTTCAACAGGCGAACTCATTAAACTCAATCAGGAGCTTCTTCCTGACTGCTATCTTCACAGAACCGCAGTTAACGACGTTGCTCGTGTTGAAGGTCGTACATTTATTTGTGCTCCTACAAAAGAAGAAGCAGGCCCTACAAATAACTGGATGGAACCATCTGAAGCATACAATATGCTTTACGATATTGCACGTGACAGTTATAAAGGCAGAACAATGTATGTTATTCCATACTCAATGGGTCCTGTTGGCTCACCTTTTGCAAAAATCGGTATTGAACTTACAGACTCAATCTATGTTGTTCTCAACATGGTTATTATGACAAGAGTTGGTAAAGCTGTTTTAGATGTTCTCGGCGATAGCAACGATTGGGTTCGCGGTCTTCACTGCCGTTGCTCAATTGATGAAGAAAAGAGATATATCTGCCAATTCCCTCAAGATAACACAATTATCTCTGTTAACTCAGGTTACGGCGGAAACGTTCTTCTTGGTAAAAAATGCTTTGCTCTTCGTATTGCTTCTTACCAGGGTTGGAAAGAAGGCTGGCAGGCTGAACACATGCTCATTCTTGGTATTCAGAATCCAAAGGGTGAAGTTAAATACATCTGTGCTGCATTCCCATCAGCTTGCGGTAAAACTAACCTTGCTATGCTTATTCCACCAGAAAGCTACCAGAAAAAAGGCTACAAAGTATGGTGCGTAGGTGACGATATTGCTTGGATCAGAAAAGGTCCTGACGGCAGACTTTATGCTATCAACCCTGAAAATGGTTTCTTCGGTGTTGCTCCTGGTACTAATGAAAAATCTAACCCTAATGCTCTTGCAACAACTAAAGAAGGTACAATTTTCACAAACGTTGCTCATAACCTTGATAACAATACAGTTTGGTGGGAAGGTCTTGACAAGAATCCTCCTGCAAATGCTGTTGAATGGAAAGGCAACCCTTGGAATGGTCAGACAAGTGAAGAAAAAGGCGCTCATCCAAACAGCCGTTTCACAGCTCCTGCTAAAAACTGTCCATGCCTTAGCTCTGAATTCGAAAATCCAAATGGTGTGCCGATTTCTGCTATTGTATTTGGTGGCAGACGTGCAAAACTCGCTCCACTCGTTTACCAATCACGTGACTGGAATCACGGTGTATTCGTAGGTTCAATTATGGCTTCTGAAACAACTGCTGCTGCAGCTGGTGCAGTTGGTGTTGTTCGTCGTGACCCAATGGCTATGTTACCATTCTGCGGTTACAATATGGCTGACTACTGGCAACACTGGATTGACATTGGTAAGACTCTTGATGCTGACAAGGCTCCAAAAATCTTCAACGTTAACTGGTTCCGTAAAGATGATGAAGGCAACTTTATGTGGCCTGGTTTCGGTGACAACCTTCGTGTTCTCGACTGGATTATTGACCGTTGCGAAGGCAAAGTTGGCGCTAAAGAAACTGAAATTGGTTTCATTCCAAATGCTGAAGACATCAACATTGAAGGTCTTGAAGGTGAAGTTACTCTTGACTCACTTAAGAGCATTCTTGAAGTTGAAAAAGAACTTTGGCAAGAAGACGCTAAAGGTATTGAAGAATTCTACTCAAAATTCGGTGATAAAATCCCACCAGTACTCAAAGCAGAACTTGAAACACTCAAGAAAAACGTTCAATAAAATAAATTTAAGGGCTGTGCTTATGTACAGCCCTATAACACTATATAAAATATATTTTTACAAAGGAAGTCCTAAAAAATGGCACAGTTAACTAAAGAAACAAAAGACGGTATTTATTCACTTATGCTCACTCCTTATTTTGAGGATAAAAGCATTGACTACAATACTTACGAAAAATATGCCGATTGGCAAGTAGCGCAAGGTGTTGACCACCTTTTTGCAGTTTGCGGTAGTTCTGAAATGACACAGTTAACTCTTGAAGAAAGACTTAAACTTGCAACTCTTACAGCTAAACACAAAGCTAACACAACTGTTGTTGCTACTGCTAACATTGAACCTACTCTTGAAGGTAATATTGAAGAAATCAAAAAAATGGAACAGACTGGTGTTGACGGTCTTGTTTTCACCACTAAAGGTTTAGGTGACGATGACGACAAATTAGTTGAATACATAAACAAACTTTTAGATGTTGCCACTCTCCCCGTTTTCCTTTATGAATTCCCTGGTTTCCAACCTCACTTAATTAGTGGTAAAGCGTATGGTGAACTTGCAAAAACAGGTCGTATCTGGGGTATCAAAGATACAACTTGTACTATGGAAGGTATTCAATCTAAAATTGATAACAAATATGATTCTACAATAATTCAGGCAAATATGCCATTCCTTTTTGATTCATATAAAGCAGGTGCTCGTGGTGTTATGGCTACACCAACTTCTTGCGGTGGTGCATTTTTCCAGAGATTCCACGAAGCTTTTGTTTCCGGTGATATGGCTCTCGCTGAACAGCGTTACAATGAAATTATTCTTCTCGATAACGCAATTGACAGTGGTTTCAATGCTACTGCTAAAGAACTTATAAGACTTCAGGGTATTGATACATTTAACTGGTACACTCGTAATAATCACAACCTTTCAAGTGCAAGACTTCGTTCACTCAAGTCTTTCCACGACTGGTGCGTTGCGAACGGCTTAATGAAATAATCGCATAAGTAAAAATCCCCGAGAATTCTTTGTAATTCTCGGGGATTTTTATTTTATCAATCTTTAGTAAGCTCTCTGATGTATCTCTTAAAGAACACAACTCCATCACCTAATGCAGAAACAGGAATTCTTTCGTTTGTACCATGAGTTGTCAAAAGAAGTTCTGTTGATACAGGGAATGGTGAATAACGATAAATATTATCGCAAACTGGTTCATACTGACGAGAGTCTGTACCACCCATAACGAGATATGGTGCAATAATATTATCCTGGTCCATTGATTTACAGATTTTAGCAATTGTTTTAAATGCTCTTGAATCTGTTGGTGAAATTTTTGAAGGATTATTACCTTTAACTAATTTAACTTCAGCGTCTTTACCAGCAATTTTCTTAAGATGCGCCTCAACAGTCTGGATAGTCTGACCTGGCATAATTCTCAAGTTTACATTGATTGTAGCCTTTTGTGGAAGCACGTTTGGCGCAGGGCTACCACTTGCCATTGTAACTGCTGTTGTTGTTCTTGTCATACAAGCTGCAGGTGGAATCTGAATCATAATCTTTTTGATAATCGGTTTTAAGATTGGAATATTACAAGCAACACATCTTACAGGGTAAGTTGTGTTTTTTCCAATTTCTGTGAATAATGCAGACATCATTGGTGTAATTTCTTCTTTAAACTGATTTTTTTCAAGCTTACAAATTATTTTTGCAAGTTCACCTAATGCAGTGTTTTTTGGTGGTTGTGAAGAGTGACCACCTTTAGCAAAAGTAGAAATTTCAAAGTCAACGTGACCTTTTTCAGCAACACCAACACCTGCTAATTTCTTATTGATAACACCTTTAACATTAACAGGAAGAATTGCGCCACCTTCGTCAATTACACTATCAAGTTTAATACCCTTTTCTTTGAAATATTCCATAATGCAGTAAGCACCCGAGTGTGTACCCTCAGCCATAACCTCTTCGTTGTGACCAAAACAAAGGTAAACATCTCTTTCAGGAACATATCCTTCTTCAAGAAGTGTTTCTACCGCTTCCATAACACCGATAAGATGGTTTTTAATATCGAGAGCACCACGGCCCCAAACGAAACCATCAGCTACAGTACCACTAAATGCTGGATATGTCCAATCCTCTTCTGTACCTTTTGATACAGGTACAACGTCCTGATGAGCAAGCATACAGATTGGCTCTTTTTCAGGATGAGCACTTTTCCAATGGAACACAAGACTCTTTTTAGAAATAATAGTCTTTTCAAGTTTTGAGTGAATAAGCGGATATGCTTCTTCTAAAAATGCGTGGAATTCATCAAACTTTGACCAATCAACTAAATCATTATCAAAATTTGAAATTGTAGGGATTTGAATTGCTTTTGAAAGATTATTTATATATCTTTCAACATCTGCATTTTCAACCGGATAGCCTTCTGCATCTTTCATTGGTTTTGCTTTGTAAGTTGTAGCAGCACGAAGCATACTTACACCTACACCTGCAGCAGCCGCAATACCAATACCACCTGCTATCATAGAACCGATTGCCATAATAAACACACTCCTATATATTTATCAATATTTTTAACTAATTAAAACAATGACATCTGGTCACTTTCTGGTAAATCACCAAAAGCACCACATTTTCGTAAAATTTCAATTGTTGATTTACCTGCTCTTGCACGTTCTTCAAAATCTTCAATTGAAGAAAATTCTGGTCCGCCATCATTTCTTGCATTTGCAAGTGCTTCGGCAGCAGCATCACCTACACCAGGTAATGCAGAGAACGGCATTCTTATTTTTCCGTTTTCAGGTACATAAGAATGAGCTGTAGATTTATAAATATCAATAGGTAAAAATTCAACACCACGAGCCATTGCTTCGTGAACAATCATCATAATTGTCTGCCTGTCTTTTTCAACATTTGAAGCAGTACCCTCTTTTACTTTGGCTTCTATAGATTTTAAAAGAATTTTAACTGCATCTCTACCTTTTGACATTGACTCCGCGTCAACATCTCCACCACGAACTGTAAGATATGCACAGTAGTATTCAAGTTTATAATAAATCTTGAACCAAGCGAGTCTTAATGATGCAATAATATATGCCGCCGCGTGAGCTTTAGGGAACATATACTGAATTTTATCACAAGACTCAATGTACCACTGTGGAACATTGTGAGATTTCATAATTTCTTTCATTTCAGGTGTTAAGTACTTATTCTTTTTACGAACAGTTTCCATTATATTAAATGCATCTTTAGGTTCAAGACCACAGTGCATTAAATAAACCATAATACTGTCACGAGTACCTATAACTTCAGAAATTGTACAAGTACCCGCTTTAATAAGTTCCTGTGCATTACCAAGCCACACATCAGTACCATGTGAAAGACCAGCAATCTGAATAAGGTCTGCAAATGTCTGTGGTTTTGCTTCAAGAAGCATACCTTTTGTGAAATCAGTACCCATTTCAGGAATTGAAAGTGTACCTGTAGGCCACAGAATATCTTCTGCAGTAACACCTAAAGGTTCTGGTGAAGTACAAAGCTCGTAAAGCTTTCTGTCACTTATATCAATTTCCATAACATCAACACCAGTAAGGTCATATAAATGCTTGTAAATTGTAGGAACATCGTGCCCGAGTTCATCAAGCTTCAAAAGTGTATCATGCATTGAGTTGAAATCAAAGTGAGTTGTAATAATACCTTTTGAACCATCTTCTGCAGGATGCTGAACCGGTGTGAAGTCTTCAACATCATAAATATTAGGAACAACAACCATACCGCCGGGGTGCTGTCCTGTTGTTCTCTTAACACCTGTACAACCTAATGTAAGACGGTCAATCTCGGCTTTGGTGTAAGTAAGTCCACGCTCATCGAGATATTTCTTTACATAACCATAAGCAGTTTTTTCAGCAACGCCTGAAATTGTACCCGCTTTAAACACGTGAGTTTTACCGAATAACTCTTCTGTAAATCTGTGTGACTGGCTCTGATATTCACCTGCGAAGTTAAGATCAATATCAGGTGATTTATCACCAAAGAAACCAAGGAAAGTTTCAAACGGAATTTCGTGGCCATCTCTTACTAACGGTTCGCCACAATCAGGACAATTTTTAGGTGGCAAATCAAATCCCGAACCTATTTCACCGTGTAAGAAAAATTCTGTATAACGACATTTCGGACAACGATAATGTGGTTGAAGTGGGTTAACTTCTGAAATACCTGCCATAATAGCAACGAAAGAAGAACCAACAGAACCACGGGAACCAACATAATAACCACATTCTTCTGAATGTTTAACAAGAAGTCTTGCAATCATATAAAGACCAGCGAAACCATTCTTTATAATTGACTGAAGTTCTTTTTCAAGTCTTTCTGAAACAACTGTCGGTAAATCGTCACCATACCATTCTCTTGCTCTGTCCCAACAGCATTTGGTAAGATCTTCTTCTGCATCTTTAACATCCGGGTTGAAAGTACCCTGAGGAATAGGTAAAATGCCCGGCTCAATCATATCTGCAATAAGATTTGTGTTTGTAATAACAACTTCTCTTGCGGTTTCCTCACCGAGATAAGCGAAATCTTCGAGCATCTCTTTAGTTGTTTTAAAGTAGAGCGGTGCCTGATTGTCGGCATCTTTATACCCTTGCCCCGCCTGTAAAATTGCTCTGAATTTTGCATCACCCTCGTTTAAGAAGTGAACGTCACCGGTAGCAACTGTTTTCTTACCTAATTTATCACCTAAAGCAATAATCTCGCGGTTTATCTGCTCTAAATCTTCAAAAGAGTTTACTCTGTCATACTCTTCATCATTTTTAGTAATCATAAAGCTGTTATTACCGTTTGGCTGAATTTCAAGATAATCGTAAAATTCTGCGATTTTTATAAGTTCTTCAGGGCTTTTTCTTTCAAGAAAAGCACTATAAAGCTCGCCTGCTTCACAAGCACTACCAATTATGAGACCTTCTCTGTGTTTTTCAATAAGACTTTTTGGCATTCTTGGTCTTTTGTAGAAATATTCTAAGTTTGAAGCAGAAATGAGTTTATAAAGATTTTTTAAACCAACTGTATTTTTAACAAGTAAAATACAGTGATAGCTTTTTGATTTTTTTACTTCTTCGGCATCCATAGTTGTGCCATCTGAATTATAATCATTTACAAGGTAACATTCACAACCATAAATGATTTTGAAATCTGTTCCTCTTGCGGTGTTACAAGCTTCAGGGAATGCTTGTACGCAACCGTGGTCTGTAATAGCAATAGCTTTGTGTCCCCAGCTCATTGCTCGTTTAACTAATGACTTTGCACTGCTCATAGCATCCATAGCAGACATATTAGTATGAAGATGAAGCTCTACACGCTTTTCTTCTGCATCGTCAGTAGTTTCAAACTTCTGGACAGTTGACATCGCTCTTGGTCTGATTATGTAATCTTTTTTATAATCATCATAAATAATTGTACCGCGAACTATAACTGTTAAACCATCTTTAAGCTTTGATTTAAGAGACTCTAAATTCTCTTTTTCATCAAAGAATTTTACACCATAAGAATAAGTATAGTCTGTTATACTGAATTCAATTATAAGGCGTTTTCCATCTTTTGTTTCTTTTGTTTCTAATTTAAAAACATCGCCCCATACAACAACCTCGCCATCTTCAGCAGAAATTTCTTTCATATTTACAGGGTCTTTTTTTATAGCCTGACCAAAAATTGGTGTCGCTGTCTCTAAGTAAAGAGGAATACCCAGAATTATACGTCTTTCTTTTGGTTTGGATAAATCAACAACCGGATTATTAACAGCATCAATTTCCTCCTGAATTTTAATAAAATCATCTAAATTGCTATTTTCACCTTCAAGATTTACTGTAATTTTTTTACCGAAATGCTCAAAGATATAATTTTCTAAAAAAGTGTCGGCAGCAGCATTTTTACAAATATCGCAACCACCAGATAAAAACTTTATAGTTAATACATCGTCTTCATAAGTATATTCGGAATTATCTAAAAATCCGTTTGTTTGTGGAACATTCACTTTTAACACCTTTAAAAGCATAGGGAAACAACTATAATCCAAAGCTTCGGGTGGTAAAGTAAAGTTAAACTCAACTGTCTTAAATCTCAAAGCAACTTTAATTTCATTTGCAGTAGCCTTAAGACACATAATATTTTTAAATTCTTTAAAATGAAGATTTGCAGTCAATTTCAAATCTTCTTTATGTATATACAAATCAGAAAATGTTGTATCCTTCAACATTTCCCTGTATTTCGGTTCGCTTATGTACTCACCGAATACATCTAAAAACAAATTGCTCATATTCTTTCTATTTCCTTTAATAATTCACTTACAATATCTTTTTCTGCTACTTTTCTTAAAATTTCACCTTTTTTAAATATAAGCCCTTCATTAACGCCACCCGCAACGCCAATATCCGCCTCTTTAGCTTCACCAGGTCCGTTTACTGCACAACCCATTACAGCAATTTTAATAGGTTTTTTAATATCTTTTACTGCATCCTCAATTTCGGTTGCAAGAGAAACTAAATCTATTTTTGTTCTGCCACAGGTCGGACAAGAAACTATTCTTGGTGTTTCTACTCTTAATTCGAGTGCTTTTAAAATATCGAAACCTGCATAAACCTCTTTAATTGGTGTATCTGTAATAGAAACACGAATAGTGTCTCCGATACCATCTAAAAGAAGCGAGCCGATACCAATAGAAGATTTTATAAGAGAACCACGCTCAGTACCTGCTTCAGTAACACCTAAATGCAAAGGATAGTCACATTTTTCTGCAACTAATTTATACGCCTTTACCATTTTTGTTACATCAGAAGATTTTATTGAAACAACAGTATTGTAAAAGTCACATTTTTCAAGCAACTCAATATGACGAAACGCACTCTCTGCCATTGCTTCTGGTGTTGCACCACCATATTTTTTTAGTAAATCCTTTTCAACAGAGCCAGAATTAACACCGATTCTTATAGGTACATCTTTAGAAAGACATGCTGAAGCGACTTTTTCAACATTTGAAAAATCACCTATATTACCTGGGTTTATTCTGATTTTATCCACACCCGCTTCAAGACTCTCAAGTGCTAATTTATAGTCAAAATGAATGTCAGCAACAAGTGGAATGTTAATCTTTTCTTTTAATTTAGCGAGCACTTTAACCGCTTCAAGATTCGGCACAGCCATTCTTACAATTTCGCAACCAGCTTTTTCTAAAGCTAATGTCTGTTCTAAATTCTTCTCATAATCCTCTGCAGGTGCATTAAGCATAGACTGAACTAAAACAGGTGCACCGCCACCGATTATTTTATTACCAATTTTTACTTGTCTTGAAGCTCGTTTATTCATAAAAATCCACTTTCCTACGACTTTTTAAAATACTTTTATAATATCACTTATGGAAACTATTGCCATAAACAAAAGTAATAAAACTAAACCTACTGTATGAATAATTCCTTCTTTTTTAGGATTTATAGGTTTTCTTCTTATCATTTCAATTACAATAAAGAACAATCTGCCACCATCAAGTGCAGGAACAGGAAGAAGATTAAACACACCAACATTTATTGTAATAAACGAAAGAAGTGTAAGTGCTGTAAATAATTTGTCTTTTGCAGTAGGACCTTGCGCAGTTGAATCTGCTATTGCAGATATCGTACCAATAGGACCCGAAACATCCTTCATTCCATATTTACCGGTACAAAGGTCTACAAGACTCAAACGCACCATTTGTACAATTGAAGCAGAATCTAAAATTGAAGTCTTAGCAATTTTTAATACCCAGGATGGTGAAACGATTTGTTTCCCTAATACAGTTACATATTCGGGCGCCTCACCTATTACATAGAAATCCTGTTCAATATACTGTCTGCCCTCAAATTCAAATTGTTTGAATTCTACATCCTTTAATTCAATAGTTTTACCGTCACGGATAACTGTCAAATCGAGTTTGTTATCTGTGTCACGAACCATATTAAAACCGATACCGCGACTTGAGTAAACATGAGTGCCATTGATTTTTATAATTTCATCATTTGCCTGAAGTCCATAATTGCAGCTGGTAGCTTTTTCGTGGAAGCTGTGAACACTTCTTGAACCTACAAGAGGTTGCATAGAAAGGCAAACTGCAACTACAACAACACCCAAAATTAAATTAAGTATTGCACCTGCAGCAACGATAATAAAGCGTTGATATGGTTTTTTCTTGTTAAAAGCACCTTCATCATCACTTTCAGCATCCTCGCCTTCCATACTGACAAAACCACCAATTGGAAAAAGGCGGAGTGCATATTGAGTTTCGCCTATTTTCTTTTTGAAAATAACAGGACCCATACCAAGAGCGAATTCATTAACCTTTACTTTGAATAACTTTGCAAAGAAAAAGTGACCGAATTCGTGAATTGCAATAATAATGCCAAAGAGTAAAATTGCAACTAAATATGGCCATACAATGCCCCACACATTTGCAATTGTTTCGGCAACATTTAAAGTATTTATTGAAAACACCTCTTTTAAAAATTTAAGAACTTGCTAACTTTCTTACAGTTTCACGCATTAAAATATCTGTATTATAAACATCTTCTAAAACATAATCCAGCTTATTTTTGAGGGTAGCAGAAGCCTCTTTAATAAGTCTTGGAATATCATTAAAAGATATTTTCTCCTGTCTAAAAAGAAGATTTGCTTCTTCATTTGCACAGTTTACAGCGGCAGGCATTAAGCCACCTACCCTTATTGCATCTTTACAAATATCCATACAAGGAAAGTTTTCGTAATCAGGTTTAAAGAATGTAAGATTACCAACTTCCCACAAATCGAGTTGTTTTTCAGGTGACTCGAATCTTTCAGGATAAGTTAATGCAAATTGTATAGGCAAACGCATATCGGGATGACCTAACTGTGCAATTACAGAATTATCGTCATACTCAATAAGCGAATGAACAATACTTTCTCTATGAACAACAATGTCAATCATATCGGGTGAAACATCGAAAAGCCAAACCGCTTCAATCAGTTCAAGTCCTTTATTGAACATTGTAGCACTATCTATGGTAATTTTTTGTCCCATTGACCAGCTTGGATGCTTTAAAGCATCCTTTAAAGTAACATTTTTCAATTCTTCTTTAGTCTTTCCAAAGAAAGGTCCCCCGGAAGCAGTTAAAATAATTCTTTTTAACGCTTTATTAGAAGGCTTACCTAAAAGACATTGAAAAATTGCAGAATGTTCACTATCAACGGGAAGAATAGAAACACCCTTTTTCTTTGCTAAATCGGTAACTAATCTGCCACCGGCAACAAGTGTTTCTTTATTGGCAAGAGCAATAGTTTTACCTGCTTCAATTGCTTTTATTGTAGGACCTAAACCCGCCATACCTACAACGGAGTTAAGTGTAATTTCGCCTTTTGCTTCTGAACCACAAAAAGCAACACCCTCCATACCCGAAAGCACTTTTGTAGAAGTATCTTTTACTCTTACCTTTAAATCGTCAGCCGCTTTTTCATCAACCAATGCGGCATATTCAGGTTTAAATTCTCTTATTTGTTGTTCAATTTTTTCCACATCTGAGAAAGCGGCAAGAGCTTCAACCTTATAACCACGAGCTCTTGCAACATCTAAACTCTGTACACCAATTGAACCTGTTGAACCTAATAAATTTATAGTTTTCATATTCTTTGTTATTCTATGTTAAAAAAGGTTAATTATGTAAACTAACGAATAAAGAACTGGCAAAACGAAAAGTAAACTGTCGCATCTGTCCATTATACCACCATGACCAGGAAGAAGTTTGCCAAAATCTTTTATACCAAAATTTCTTTTAATAGTAGAAGCGGCAAGGTCACCGAACATACTAATAACTGAAAGACAAACACTCATTATAATTACTGAAACATAAGTTAAACCTGTTCCATCCTGGAAGAAAAACTTTTTGAAAACAAAAAGTAAAACGACATTTAAAAGCACTGCACCAACAACGCCACCAACTGCACCCTCTACACTCTTTTTAGGACTTATTTTAGGACAAAGCTTGTGTTTACCAAATTTGCTACCAACAAAGTAAGCGAAAATATCGGTAAGCCACGCACAGAAACAAGCAAAGAGTATGAGGAAAATACCATCTATTTTGGTATATGATGAAAAACGTTCGTTTATGTCGCGGAACACGAGGAATAATGAGAATGAATACGGAATAGCTACTGACGCAAAAATTGCAGTAACTGCTTCTTCAAATTTTGTCTTTTCAAATTGGATAAGCATAAATATAAATATTAAAACTACATAAATACCACCAACCGCAGCAATCGGTACATTAACATTAAAATGTGCTAAAACCGGTATTGCAACTGAAAGTGCAAGACTTAAAATCATTATAGGTACATTTTTTAAATTAACTGCTTTTTCAACTTCGTGAACTGCAATTGCAGCCATAATTGAAAGCACTAACGCAAAAACGATTGTATCCATTAAAAATAAACAACCTATAAAAAGAATTGCACAAATTGAGCCAGTAATTATTCTCTGTTTCATTTAAAAACCCACTCTCAAAAGAAATATTCCTAAAATCAAACACCACCGAAACGCCTGTGACGCTTCTGATAATCTTCTAAAACTGCATCTACATCGTCGGTTGTAAAATCAGGCCATAAAATATCTGAAAACCAGAATTCTGAATAAGCAGACTGCCAGGTTAAAAAGTTTGAAAGCCTGTACTCACCACTTGGTCTTACAATAATATCCGGGTCAGGCTGACCGCTTGTGTAAATGTTTTGTGAAATTAAATCTTCGTTAATATCATCTATTGAAATTTCGCCACATTTAACCTTTTCTGCAATAGTTTTAACAGAGTGAACAAGTTCTGCTCTGCCACCATAGTTAAGAGCAATATTAACTGTGATTTTATTATAATCTTTTGTTTCTCTTTCTGCTTTTTCAATAAGTTCTAAAAGTTCTTCAGGAAGCCCCTCACGTTCACCGATAAATTTAAGTTTCATCTGACGCTCTTTGTTTTCTTCTAAACGAGAGTCACCATCAATTAAATAATCAATGAATAAATCCATAAGACCATCAACTTCTTCTTGTGGTCTTGACCAGTTTTCAGTTGAAAAAGCATAGAAAGTTACGCACTCAATGCCTAAATCGGCACAGTACTCACCTATTTTTTTAAAAACCTTAGCACCGGCAATATGACCTTCACCGCGTTTGAGCCCTCTATTTTTAGCCCATCTGCCGTTACCATCCATAATAAAACCTATGTGCCTTGGCAAAACTTCAAATTTTTGGTTTTCCATAACTTTTAAATCTCAAGAATTTCTGCAGATTTTGCAGCGCAGATTTCATCAATTTTCTTTACATATTCGTCTGTGATTTTCTGTAATTTTTCTTCTGCTTTTTTCTGATCATCTTCTGTGATTTCAGAATTCTTTTTCATTGTCTTAACTTTTTCAATTGAATCACGACGAATCTGACGAACAGCAACTTTACTGTCTTCTGCAATTTTAGAAACATCTTTGCTTAATTGTTTTCTTCTTTCTTCTGTAAGAGCTGGAAAAACAAGACGAATTGTGTGACCATCGTTTGATGGGTTGATACCGATATCTGATGCTAAAATTGCTTTTTCAATAAGACCTAAAGCAGAAGCATCCCAAGGTTGAATTGCAAGAATTCTTGCTTCAGGAACTGAAATAGCAGCCATCTGGTTAATAGGTGTTTGTGTTCCATAATAATCAACTAAAACCTTGTCAAGAATAGCAGCGTTTGCTCTGCCAGCTCTGATTGAATTATATTCATATTTTAATGAAGAAATTGATTTTTCCATTCTTTCTTTTGTGTTAGCGTAAATTGTTTCCATAATAAAAGCCTCCGTAAATTTATTTTATGTATTTTTTTGATTATTTAACAACTGTTCCTGTATTTTCACCGCACATTGCTTTACCAATGTTTTCAGGGTTATTAAGGTTAAATACAAGAATAGGAATGTTATTTTCCTGACAGATAGCAGCAGCTGCTGTATCCATAACTGCAAGGTGTCTTTCTAAAAGTTCATTGTGAGAAATCTCTGTAAATTTAACTGCATCACTGAACTTGTTAGGGTCTTTGTCGTAAACACCATCAACATTTGTTGCTTTTAAGAGAACATCGGCACCAATTTGTGCAGCTCTTAAAGCAGCACCCGAATCAGTTGAAAAGAATGGGTTACCTGTACCGCCTGCAAAGATAACTAATCTACCCTTTTCTAAATGCCTTACAGCACTGTCTTTATTAAATGTTTCAACAACACCGGTAATCTGAACTGCAGACTGAACACGAGCATCTATACCCAATTGTAAAAATGTTTCCTGTAATGCTAAAGAATTCATAACAGTTGCAAGCATACCAATGCTATCGGCACGAGTTCTGTCCATATCGCCACTTGAACGACCACGCCAGAAGTTACCGCCACCAACAACAATGCCCACCTCTGCACCTGCATCTACAACAGTTTTAATAGCAGAACAAATGTTGTTCATAACATTAAAATCGAAGCCGTGACCTTTTTCACCGGAAAGCACTTCACCACTTAATTTGAGAAGCACTCTTTTGTACTTTAAGTCCATAAATACAACTCCTTTTTGCACTTGTTTTTATATGACAAATGCACCTAAATATTCCACATTACATTTTACTATATATAGAGAAAAAAGTAAAGAGTTATTTTGTGAATTAGAAGTAAAAAAAAGAGTGTAATTTTCAGTTAAAATTACACTCTTTTTTAATATTAAATTCAATTCAAACGCCCTGTCTTTTTTCACTTATAAATCTGACTAAAGAAATCATTTGCTCTCTTGATTCAAAACTTGCAACCGGTATAGTATACGCCTGCATCTTATTTATGAAAATTGCAACAAGCTTGTCATTAACATAAAAATTATCAATAGCAGAATATTTCACCTCATTTTTGCCGTCGTCTGAAATTTCAACAAAGACATCATCATAAAACTCAATTACAGAATGCTCTGTATATGGCATTTTCCCCTGCGCTTTTGTTAACGATTTAACATTGAATTTCACAAACAATTTCATTCCAGGGGTAATTAAAAGCTGAACTAAAATAGCGGAGAGTAAAAGTGCAACAACAGCAACAAGAGTCGAAGGCGAACCCGCTTCATTTAACAATATAAGAATAACACCGAGAACAGTAAAAACAGATATAATTATCCTTTCCGTTTTAACAAGTTTTTTACCCGCAGGCATTTCGCTCATTACAATCCTGTTAAACTCCAAATAATCTTCTGGTGTCATATTAACATTAAATCTAAATTTCATATAGTCACGCCCTACAAAAATGATATTACAAGTATAATTATATCACACATAATCCGAAATTACAATCGGGGTCGGGGGATTCCGTTTGCCCGAAGGGCAACTTCGTTTTGTGTCCGCAAAATGAAGTACGGCTTAGCAGCCGTAATGAAGTCAGCGTCACAAGTGCCGCTGAATAAAGTTGTGTCCTGCGGACACAAACACAAAAAATAAAGGACTTCTTACGAAGTCCTTTGTTTTTTGGCAGTACGTATCACTTTAGAACCGTATAGTTAAATTGGATTTTGCAAGTATTTTTGTACTTACAGAAATACACCATAATTTATTTAAAATACAGATAATAATCGCCGTTTGCTTTTTTATCAACATCTTCTTCAGTTGTAAAAGCAATACTTGCCGAACGATGAGTTAATGCATGAATAATTTTGCTTTGTTGTTCGGGGGTACCATTGGCAAAAGAAATCTTTGATGGAAGACTAACAACTTTTTCGCAAAATGCTTCTCCGGGATATCCTAATTCAACCAAATTGTTAATTGTTGCTTCTTCAATCTTTTTACATAGACCGTTTTCCTTTGCACTTTCAAGCTCTAAATCCGTTTTAAAAAGATACCATACCACAAGATTTCCAGGTCCTATATCAACGGCACCATAGAAAAAATGATTTGATATTTTAGGATTGCTATTTGAAAATTGAAACACTGTTTTCTCAACAGCCTTCTTGATTATCCTATTGCGGCGAAAATTCTTAAACATAACCACACCTCATCAAAGGCAAGTTTATCGAGATAATTATAGCAAAAAACAATATAAAAATCAATGCGAAGCATTGTATGTAATCCGTCGCAGACGGAATGTAATCATCACGAAGTGATGTATGTAATCCTTTCAAAGAAAGGTATGTAATCAATCCGAAAGAGAAATGCACCTATGGTGATGACATACAGCTTCGCTGATTACATACGCCTGACGGCGATTACATACCAATCCTTCGGATTGGATAAAAAATAACGGACTTCTTACGAAGTCCTTTATTTTTTGGAGGCGACACCCAGATTTGAACTGGGGAATCAGAGTTTTGCAGACTCGTGCCTTACCACTTGGCTATGTCGCC
>JAFXCQ010000003.1 GCA_017521425.1 Clostridia bacterium | reverse complement strand
TAAAATCAAAAGTAATAAATATATGTGAGGCTTTTACAACAAAAAATATTCTTTTGGCGATTTGGATTTTGCAAAAAAATAAAACGGTGCAGAGTGCAACGTTTTATTTTTTTTGAATATTTATTATTGTTTTTTATATTTTTTCCACAAATTCAATTACTTCGTCGGGAACGCTCAAAGCGTTGAAAATGCTATCTTTTCGGATGATTACATCAAGCAGAGGCAACTGCCCGTATTTAACTAAAGCTTTTAAATCTTTCTTTTTTTCTTCTGCTTTTTCGAAATCATTTTTATTTAATAAAATTAAATATTCTGCAATATCTTCGTAAATTCTGTCGTTACGAAGAACTAAATTGTATTCGCCTGAAGCTTCTAAAAATAATTTTTCTAATTCTTCGGAATATTTGAATTTGTCTCTTAATATAATTATTTTTAATAAAATTGAATTTGCGCCTTCATAAATATTATTATTTAATTTATATTTTTCGTAATAAGTAAAACTGTTTATATATTTTTTTTGAACTTCATAAAGATGCCCTAAACAAAAATATATTTTCGCTTTATAATTTAAGTCCTCTACATTAAAATAATTTCTTATTGCGTTTATTAAAATTTCTTCTGCAACTTTATAATAATGAATATTATTTTTCTTAATAAGTTCATTAGCAACAGAAGCAGTGTAATCGCATTTATCTTCATTCGGGAAGATAGTTAATCTGTTGTAGAAGTCTGCGATATTGTCAGTTTTCCATTCTTTTAATGCTAAAAGGTCACTAAACATTGTTATATCCTTTCCGGTGGTATGCAAGCGGCGAGAGTTAAATTAGTATCTGATTTAACATAATACTCGCTATTGCAAGAATATGGCATAAAGAAGTAGTCGCCTTGCTTTAATTCAAACTCTTTTTCATCATTTGTAAGAGTACCTTTGCCCTCTGTAACAACATAAATAACAGGTGCTTTAAGCTTCTCTGTTTTACCATTTGATATTTCATATCTTTCGAGTGAGAAACAAGGGGTATCTTCTTTACTTATAAGAACTGATTTAACACAGTTGTTTTCTGTTGAAATAATAGTCGGTGTTTTTCGACATTCATTTTTTACTCTTTCGAAATTGTAAGAGTAATCAAATACTGAAAGAGCGGTCTGCTTATCTAAATCAAGATACATCTGTTTATCAGAAAGCTTGTAATCACCACAATATCTTTCAGGCTGAATTGTAAAATCGGTTGGCTCCTGAATTTCTAATATAAGGCAACCCGCACCAATTGCGTGAACTGCCTTTGCAGGAATGAAATAAACATCACCTGGTTTAACAGGGATTTTGTTAAGTAAAACCTCCATTGCCATTTTATCAGTTTCACTATCGTTTACCGCTTTTTCAAAAATTTCCTTAGTAACACCATCTTTAAAACCAAAATAGATATGAGCATCAGGTCTTGTAGCAAGTATAAGCCATGCTTCAGCTTTACCAAATTCAGAGTTGAAGTGCTTCCTCGAGTATTCTTTGTCAGGGTGAGCCTGAACAGGTAAACGAATAGCGGCGTCAAGAGCTTTTACAAGAACATCAAGTCCGTTTCTGTCACCTAACATCAACTCTTTTTCTTCTTCAATAAGCTGATTGAAATAAATATCAGAATTTTTAATTTTAGAGATTCCTTCAAATTCGTCTGTGCTACCTTCATTCAATGCTTTTGTTGAAGAGCAAACCCACTCTTCAGGGTAGAAGCAATCCTCGCTATCATCACCGAAAAACTGTGAAAAAAGCTTGCCGCCTAAATAAACTCTGAAAACTCGGTTTTTTTCGAAAAATATCGGGTTTTTAGCATATTCTTTGTAATTCATATATTTATTCTCCTAAAAGTATTCTTTGTGCTTCTCTTATGTTTCTGTAATTCCCATTTGCAACTGAAGCGAAAATACAAGCACCAACTGCAGCTTCTTCCGGATGCTTCGGTAATTTTAAATCGAGTCCGAATTCCTTTGTAAAAATGTAGCGCCATACTTTACTTTTTCTTATACCGTTACCAGAGCCGACAAGAGTGCGTGGTCTGAATTCCAATAAATCTTTTGCTTCCTCGTACATTTCTTTTAATTCATCTGCAACACCTATGAGTACACCACAGATTAAGTTGGTAGGTGTAAAGTTCGTTATTGATATGTTTTCAATTGAACCTCTTTTTTCGGGGTGGGAGCGAGTACCTGCAAATTCACAATTGATTTTTAACGGGTCTTTAATTTTTTCAATTTCTTCAGAGAGTTCATCCATCTTTTCGTAGAGATTTTCACTGTTGCCACCAAAAGCATCCTGACAATTTTTAAAGAAATTTCTTAAAATTTGGTAAGCTCTGCCACCACAAAGCGAAGAGCCAACAAAAATATATTCATTATCAGTAAGCGGTCTTATTTCGCCAGTAGCAGATGGTTTAAGGTGCGAGGTTATAAAAGAAACCTGGCTACCTGTACCTACATTTACTAAAATTGAATTATCAGGATTTGTCATAGAACCTATAAAACTTGCCTGATTGTCACCAATAGCAACTGCAACTGGAATTCCTTGAGGTAAAAAGTCGCAATTTGTAGTACCTGCAATTGAAGTTTGGCTTACAACCTTCGGTAAAATTTCAGGATCAATTCCTGCCTCTAAAAGTGCTACACCATCAAAGTGATGATGCCTTAAATCAAAGAAACCAAGACTTGCTGCATCACTTGTGTGAGTAACAGGCGATTGATTTGTTAAAACACTCACGAGATAATCGTGAATAGTTGAAAGCTTTACAGCTTTTTTAGGTACTAAATGATTTTTGATATTATAAAAATGAGTTGTAAGACCAAAACCAGTTGCAGATTTATAATCCGTTGTTTCTGTCAAAAACTCGGCATAGGAGAATGTACCTTTGTAATTTTCGTTACCTCTTAAATCCTGCCAGGTGTAGAGTGGAGATACAGGCGAATTTTCGTTGTCAAGGTAAAGAATACCGTGCATTTGCCCTGTAACACCTATTGAAGAAACATCGCTACCATCTGTTATTTCGCTTATTGCTTTTTTTACAGTTTCAATAATAATATCAGGATTTTGTGCTTTTTCGAAATCAAAGTTCGATTCAATAAATGAATCATTCTTGTATGTCGATTTATTGATAATTTCACCGTGTTTTTCATCTAAAAGAAGTGCAGTAATTGTAGTTGTACCAATATCAATACCTAAAATACTCATAGTGTTTCTCCTTTTAGCAAATTGCAGTTGATTGCGGGTCAAGTCTTGTTATAATATCTTGCTGAATAGCAGGGGATAAATCAAGGAAGTTTACAAAAGTACCGTGAATTCTCATAATATAAACACCACTCGGTGCATACTTCTTTGGTTCTGCTAAAACTTTTCTGAGAATTTCTGCAGTGGTAACATTAACATATAAATAGAATGGTGAAACATTTTTATTGAGTTCGTTGAAGAAAAGGGGTTTCATAACCTTGTTTTTGAATTCAATACCCTTGTCTTCGTAGGAAGAAGCAACAAAATATTTAGGGTCAATACCAAAGTGAGAAGCATAACCGCCACACATTTTTCTGAAAGGTAATTTCATTAAGGATAATGTTCTGAAGCCCAAACCATTTTGTGCTTCGCCATAAAGTGGGTCAACACCATAGTTTAACATATCTCTTGATTTTCTACCACAAGGCAAAGCACCAACCCAGTAACCATAAAGCAAATGTGTTGATGGTGTAGAAAAGTCAGGTCTGAAATTATTGCCAAGGTAATTTTTTTGGTTTCTTACCATATCAGCGATTTTGTTGGTGATTTCAACCGCTTCATTATCTGCAGTTTCATTATTATTACCAAATTTTGGTGCAGAGAGTAAAAATTCTCTTAATTCTTCATCACCTTGGAAATTATTTTTTAATGCATTTAAAAGTCTTTCTGCATCTTGTGGTCGTTCAGCTAATAATTTGTCAATTGCTGTGAATGAATCTGCAACAACACTTGTACCGTGAATAAGGCAACCGCTACCATTATACTTTGTGCCCTGATTTTTAATATCTCTTACATCGTAGCCAGTTTCAATACCACCCATTACAGTGCTTAAGAATGGTACAGGTAAGTTAGAAATTGCACGTGAAGCACCGTTTGCTGCCTTAACCATTTCTTCACAGAAATATTCTGCATTTTTATAAAATCTTTCACGAACAGTTTTTAAAAGTGTTAATGCATCTGTGTTCCCCTCTGGTAAATCGCAGATTTTTTTGCCTGTCACTGTTGATACACCATCATTTAAGGTAAGCTCTAAAATTTTGCCTAAATTGAACCAGCTATTAGTTGTATTTGCGTTATCCTTACCCATAATAAGTGGTTCCTGACAACCTGCAATTGATGTATCTGCAATATCATCAATATCAACACCTGACACAGAAAGAACCTCGTAAAGAGAATCATCATTGAAAAGTGATGGGGTAAGGCAACCTGGTGTGAATAAAAATCTGCCTAATTCCTGATATAATTTGTCAGGAGTATTTTTATGTAATTTAACAGAGAGAATAGGTTGTGGCAAATTCATATCGTAATAAGCATCTAAAAGTGCGTATGTAGTGTCGTTTGTTAAGTCGTTTCCGTCTTTGTCACGACCACTTACAATTAAGTTTTGTGAAATTGCCCAGCTTCTGTCACCAACATTGAAAAACACAAGAAAATGCTTTAAAAGAGCGGCAGTAGTATCTCTGTCAAAACCACTTATTTCTCTGTATGGTTCAAAAATTCTGTCTGCGTTACCAACAGAAAATGCAAATGGGTTTGGCGCTTGCTCTAAACACATTGTCTGCCATAATATAATATAACTTTGTATTGCTTCATATAAACTCTCTGCAGGTTCAAAAGGTACCTTGCCTAATGTATCTGCAATAAGTGTAAATCTTTCTTTTTTATCCCCGTCGGAAATTTCCGCCTTTTCTTCTGCGAGCTTTTTGTATCTTTCTGCAAGTAAAACAGTAGTTTCTAAAGATATTTTCATAGCTTCGTAGTTTTCTTTTTTATCATCACTACATTCGCTTAATTTCTCATCGATATCTTTAATAAGCTTTTTAATACCGTATTTCAAAATGGCTCTCATATCAGGAATTAAATGCCCTGTAACCTGTTCAATAAAGAAAGCAACTTCACCGGTTAAATTTTCACAGGAGTTATAAACTTCTGTGAGTTCTTTTACATAAGGTGTCTTTTTGTCAATTTCTCTTAAGGATTCGATTCGCTCTTTTGTGAATTCATCTGTCACTGTAATATCATCGTAAACAGCAGTAGGGTCGCAGTAGCCTGCGAAAGTTTCTACTTTAAATGTCGGGTTTATAAGTGCATAGCTTCTTGCAAAGGCATCGCGCTGAGTACCTGCAAAAACTGCGTTGTCACTTATTGAAAGTGGTAAAACTTTTATCGCTTCTCTGAATTTTAAAGCCGCTTTTTTCATAGGAGAATAGTTTTTATATTCTTCTTCAAATTTACTTTCAGTTTCTTTAATTATAAACCAACCGGTAAGGTTGTTTATTTCTCTTTCTTCTTTAAATAAATCATTTGCTAAAGCTGTTAAATTTTTTGCGTTGAACTCGTACATAATATCACCTTAAGTTTTAATTATTTTCAAATTGTTTTTTTCTAATTCATTTTTTAAAATTGCTACCTGTTCATTTGATACAAAACCATCCTTGAAGGTGTAGCTTAAATTTTCTTTTTCGTATTTGTCTTTACCGTATTCGTGATAGGTAAGAATTTCAATAAATATATTGTCGCTTTTGCTTTTTTCAGTAAGCTCTTTGAAAAATTCAGCAAAAGCTCTTGCATTTTCGTAACTGGTATTAAAGTTGTTTATCAATGGAATTCTTATAAGCAGATACTTTTGGGTTGAAGCCCTTTTCAGAAGATTTTCTTTGATAATCTCAATATCTGCACCGGTTACGGATTTTAATGTTTTTTTATCAGGAGATTTGAAATCCGCAATCATATAATCTACAATATCAATGAGTTTTGCGGTATCTTTCAAAGATGCATTTGTTTCAATACAAGTTGAAATGTTTTCGTTTTTCAGCATTTTACAAAGTTCAGAAACAGCATCAGCTTGCAAAGAAACTTCACCACCAGTAAAGGTGACACCACCATTTTCAAAAAACATCATTCTACAGGATGTTATTTCGTTGGAAATTTCTTGTATTGTATATTTTTTTGAATTTTCAGTTCGTTTTAATCCTTCAGGGTTTGAACACCACGGGCAAAACAAGTTGCAACCCGATAAGTGATATACAAGTCTGTTACCGGGGCCGTCCTGCGAGTAGTTAAAGCCTTTTTGGAATGTGTAAATATAATCACTCATAAAAACCTCTATATATACTCTATATATAATAGTATAGATAAAACAATTTTACACTAACTATATATCTATTTCAATCAAATTGTGATTTTAAACTTTACAAAGTTATAGGTAGTATTTTGGTAAATATAACTAATATCTTTGTTATTGCCTTAAAAGAAATAATGTGTTAAAATAAAAGGTACGAAAATTTTGAGAAAGGTTTCATTTTTTATGAGTAAATGCACTTGTGAATATTGTCCTACTATTATTGTTCCAGGTATTGGTCAGTCAAAGGTTGATTTGTATTCAGAAGATAATAAAAGAATTAAATGTGCCTGGCCTTTGGATGTTGATACAAAAGCCTTTGTTAAAAAGATAATTCCATCTGCAATAGGTCTTTTAATAACTAAAAAAGATAAGTCGTTCTGCAAAGCACTCAAAAAAGCGGTAGCAGAAATGGTAACCCCATTAAGAGTTAATAAAGAGGGTGTGCCAACCGAAAATCTTCATATAGTTGATTATTCAGGTCGTTCATTAAAGGCTTGTAATGCTGACGAAAAAAGATACATATATAAAATGGTTCCAATGGAAACCTTAGCAGAGGTTATTGGTGAAGACCATCTTTATTTCTTTGCATACCATTCATTCGGACAGCCTTATGAAACTGCTAAAAGGTTAGATGAATACATTCAAAATGTAAAGGAAGAAACAGGTCATGATAAGGTCAATTTAATTCCTGTTTCATTGGGCGGTTCAATAGCAACTGCTTATTTCGATGCTTATGGCAGTAAAAATGATGTAAACAGAGTTTGCTACTTTGTACCTGCAACAAATGGTTCAACTTTAATTGCTGATGCTTTTTCTAAAAATATAGATTTGTCAAATCCTGTTTCATTACTCGGTATGTTTTTAGATTCAAATACTGTAGATACATTCACAAAGGTATTAAAAAGATTTAAAGAGGATACCGCAAAAAATATAGTGAATGCGTTTGTGGATGGTATTTTAGAAACCTTCTTAAAAAATTGCCCCGGTATGTGGGCGGTAGTACCAAAAGAAAAATACGAATCAATGAGAGATATGTATTTAGTTGGTGACGAATACAAGGTTTTAAGAGAAAAAACAGACAGATTCTATAAAGCACAGAGTAATCTTCGTGAGATTTTAACAGGCATAGAAAAACAGGGTACAAAGTTTTTTTCAATTTGCGGTTATGATTTACCACTTTTACCATTTGCGGGTACTAAAAATCTCAATTCAGATACAATTGTAGATTTCAAATCTGCATCCTTAGGCGGTTACTCTGTAGGGGCAGACGAAAAATTACCAGAGAATTATGAGCCTGTTTATGACAGATGTCAGAACAAAGAACATAATCACATTTCTCCAGAGGGTACAGTCGATTTAGGTACGGCTATTTTCCCTGACTCTACTTTCTGTTTCAGATACCAGGTGCACGATGATACTGCGTATAATGATGTGGCACTTCTTTTATGTAAAGAAATTCTTACAAATAAGAATTTCACAGATGTTTATTCTGACTCACGATTCCCTCAATTCAATGGTTCGAGAGATATATTCAGAATAAAATACAGACTTCTTCCGAAGGTAGATGAATTACTTAAAAAAGATTTACCAGCAGAAGTAAAAAACGGACTTTTAAAATCAATTGAAGAAGTAAACAAGTTATTTAATAATACTATTATAAAAGACCGTACCGAAGCGGATGAAATAACCAAACGTTTCGATGATATAGTAAAAAAGGCTGAAGAGGTTTAATTTATGGGCAAATTTTTGAAATTAGCATTAGGTGCGGCGGCAGTTGGTGCAGGTGTAAAGCTTTATAAAATGCCAAACAAAGAACGTGCAGATATGTTCTCAAGAAATTTTGTTAAGGCTATAAGCAAGTTTTCAAACGGACTTCCTGAACCTGTTGTAAATACTGAGGAAGATGAGTTTTTATCTTTAAGTCAGAAGGATTTAGAAACTCAAGCAACTGAAAATTCAAAATGGGTTTTAGGTTACAGTCAAAAAAGCATTCTTCCGGACGATATTTTAACAAAAGAATATTGCATCGGCGGTGTTACCCGTCTTCCGGCAAGATTTCCTACAGGTGTTCTTGACGATATAAGAGTGCGTGTAATATGTCTTGGTACAACAAGCGGTGAATTAACAGTTTTTGCAGCAGTTGACTGTATAGGTCTTTCTAACAGATGTATAAGAATTATCCGTCAGAGATTAGCTGATTTCTGCGCTGAAAATAATATTGCATCAATAAATATTTCTTCTACTCATACACATAGTTCAATAGATACAATGGGTATATGGGGCAGAATTATAGAAGTCTTTAAAAACAATCGCAAGGTGTTAATTAAAGGCGAAGGCGAGCTTATGAATTCCTGTGATGAAGAATATTTAGAATTCCTTTACTCAAAGGTTATTGAAGCTGTAAAAGAAGCAGTTGCTGATAAAAAAGAAGGTAAACTTTATAAAGCATATATGGGTAACTCTTCTGAAAAATCTGTAAGCGAAGATGCACCTTTAAAGGAACGCGGAATCAAAGGCTATGTTTGGGACAGACGTCAGCCTTTTGACTGCTCTTGTCAGCTTTTAAGATTGCGTTTTGTACCTGATGAAAAAAATGCAAAAGAAACTGTGCTTGTAAATTTTGGCGCTCATCCATATATAAATTCAATGAGTGAAGATGGTAAAGGTACGGGTGAAAATATTTCAGGTGACTTTGTTTATTCTCTATGTGAATATTTAGAGAGTGCTGGTAAGAATGCTATATTCTTCAATGGTCCGATTGCAGCAGTTTACCCTACAAGGCTTTATGCAGATGTTTATACATTTGAAAATCAGGCAAAAGCGGTTGGTAATGAGTTGGGCAGAATTACCCTTGCCATGACAAAATCCAATGAAGAGATTTATAGCGACGAGCTTTTAAGTCCTGAAAGCTATGAAGCACAATCTGTTATATTTAAAGACAGAGAAAGTAACTATAAAAAATGGGTTAAACAAAAAGGTGACGAAATAATTGAAGAAGTTGAATTAGAGCCTTCAATAAGTCTTAAAACTAAAGAAGTTCCACTTAAAGTGGGTAACCCTATATTCGAGCTTATTTCAAAATGCAGAGTTGGTAACTACACCGTTTCAAAATCAGACAATAAACAATATGAATCTGTTACAGAAATAGGTGTTTTAGAGTTGGGTAATGCTCTTAAAATTGCATTTATTCCCGGTGAAATTGAACCTGATATTTTAAGTGGTTCAAGCAGTCTTAAAAAAGAGTTTGCTTTTTCAGGTGAGGATTTCCCCGAAAGCTCATTAAAAGATGTTTTAGAGTACGAAGATTTAACTGTTTTTGGTCTTACAAACGATGCTTGTGGTTATATTATTCCTGATAATGACTTCTCAATGATGTTCTTAGGCTCAAACAAGTTTATGCAGAAATTATTCGGTAACCATTATCTTGAGATTTTCTCATTTGGTAAAGAAACTGCCTCAACAATTGTAAGAGCATTTAAAGATTTGAAATGATATAAAAAGGTGTAAAGTGAAAAACTTTTACATTTTTATAAAATACTATTGACAAAGGGGTATTTGTCTGCTATAATGCGTGTCTGTAAAGTTGAATGTCTTTACAATGCTTGTGGAAGGATGTGATAATTGGTGGCTAAAAATCTCGAAGTAGTTTTGCTTACGGACTACTATGGTGAAATGTTAACTGAAAACCAGAGAAAATTCATTGATTATTACTATAATGATGACCTTTCACTTTCAGAAATTGCAGAAAATGAAGGCATTACCCGTCAGGGTGTGCGTGATGCTATAAAAAGAGCAGAAACTCAACTTTTTGATATGGAAAAAAAGTTAGGTATAGCAGCACGTGCCAAACGCACAAAAGATAATTTACTCGCTATAGAACAATGTGCTGACCAGATTAGCGAATTTAATATGAATTCTGCGTTATCAAAGGAAATAAACGAAGCAATTATAAAAATTAAATCTGTTATTTCTTCTTTTGAATAATTTTAACTTATATTGATTTTAAAGGAGTGAACACTCGATGGCTTTTGAAGGTCTTTCAGATAAATTAGAGTCTGCGTTTAAAAAACTTAAAAGCAAAGGCAGTCTTACCGAAAGTGATGTTCGTGAAGCAATGCGAGAAGTTCGACTTGCTCTTTTAGAAGCTGACGTAAACTACAAGGTTGCAAAAGATTTTACAAATACTGTTACCGAGCGTGCAATTGGTGCAAAGGTTATGGAAAGCCTTACACCTGCACAGATGGTTATTAAAATAGTAAATGAAGAGTTAACTGCTCTTATGGGTGGTACTCAATCAAGAATTGCTTCTGCACCACACCCACCAACAGTTGTTATGATGTGTGGTTTACAGGGTTCAGGTAAAACAACTCACAGTGCAAAGATTGCATTAAGACTTAAGGAACAAGGTCACAGACCATTACTTGTTGCTTGTGACATTTATCGTCCTGCTGCTATCAAGCAGTTACAGGTTGTCGGTGAGCAGATAGGTGTTCCTGTTTTCGAGATGGGTACTGAAAATCCTGTTAATATTGCTACCGAAGCAATCAAACTTGCAAAAGATCAGGGTTACGATTATGTATTCCTTGATACTGCTGGTCGTCTTCATATTGATGAAGAGCTTATGCAGGAACTTAAAAACGTAAAATCGGCGGTTAAGCCACACGAAATATTACTTGTTATCGACTCAATGCTCGGTCAGGACGCAGTTACAGTTGCTTCTTCATTTAACGAAGCACTCGGTATTGATGGTCTTGTTTTAACAAAGCTTGATGGTGACACAAGAGGCGGTGCGGCTCTTTCAGCAAGAGCAGTTACCGGTAAGCCTATTAAATTTATAGGTGTTGGTGAAAAACTTCAGGACCTTGATGTTTTCCATCCTGAAAGAATGGCAAGTCGTATTTTAGGTATGGGTGATATGCTTTCACTCATTGAAAAAGCTGAACAGACTTTAAATGATAAGAAAGCAGAACAATTAGAAAAGAAATTGCGTGAGAATAAACTCGATTTAAATGATATGCTTATGCAATTTGAAGATATGAAAAAAATGGGACCAATGAAAGAGATTCTTTCAATGATTCCTGGTGTTGGTAAAAAACTTAAGGATACCGATGTTGATGACAAACAGATTGATTACACAATGGCGATTATCCGTTCAATGACAATGAAAGAACGCGAAAATCCGGATATAATCAATCCATCAAGAAAAAGAAGAATTGCCGCAGGGTGTGGCTTAAAGGTTGAAGATGTCAATCGTCTTCTTAATCAATATCGTCAGATTCAGAAGGTTTATAAACAACTCAATGGAGCAGGCTCCAAAAAAATGATGAAGCGTATGCAAAGAATGGGCGGAATGCCCGGTATGGGTGGTTTTCCTAATATGCCAAACTTCCCTATGTAATAGTTTATAATTAAGCGAAAGCTATTTTATAATAACAAATAATTTATAATTTTTAATTCGGAGGTAATTAAAATGTCAGTAAAAATTCGTCTTCGCCGTATGGGCGCAAAAAAAGCACCTTTCTATCGTGTAGTAGTTGCAGATTCACGTTATCCACGTGACGGTAGATTCATTGAAGAAGTAGGTTACTACAATCCACTTACAGAACCAGCAGAAATCAAACTTGATGCTGAAAAAATCACAAAATGGATTGCTAATGGTGCTCAACCAACTGATACAGTTCGTGCACTTCTCAAAAAACAAGACATCATTAAATAATTAAAAGGTGATATCAATGAAAGACTTGCTCGTAACAGTCGTAAAGGGTCTTGTAGAGACTCCCGACGCAGTCGAGGTCACAGTTGACGAACCCAACGAAGAGGGCATCGTTGTTTATCATCTTCACGTAGCGGCTGAAGATATGGGCCGTGTTATAGGAAAACAGGGCAGAATTGCAAAAGCTATTCGTACAGTTATGCGTGCTGCTGCTGTTCGCAAGGATGAAAAAATACAAGTTGACATCGACTAAACTTAAACTGTTTTTAGCACAGAACAAAAAGCCCGAAACTCAAAAGTTTCAGGCTTTTTTAGTCATTTATTCACCAGCTCGTCGTATCTATATACGCAGCCGGGGTGAAGAAAATGATTTTTGTACCTGAAAATAATTTAAGTTCATTTTAAAAGGTGTATTTTATGATAAAAAAATATCTTGAAATAGGTCAGATTGTTTCTACTCACGGAATTCGTGGTGAAGTAAGAATAAACCCGTGGTGCAATGGACCTGAATTTGTAAAAAAGTTTAAAACATTATATAAAGATGCAGATGGTAAAGAAAGCTTTAAGGTTACTTCGTGCCGTCCGCATAAAAATGTTGCAATAACAAAATTTGAAGGAATAGATACAGTCGAAATGGCGCAAAGTCTTAAAAATACTGTGCTCTTTATAAAAAGAGAAGATGCTCATTTACCACAGGGCGAGTGGTTTATAAGTGAGCTTTTGGGTTGTAAAGTAATCGACTGTGACGATGAAAATATCTGCTATGGCGAAATTACAGATGTTGCAGAAACAGGCGCAAACGATGTATGGTATGTAAAAACACCATCGGGTGAAGAAGTGCTTATTCCCGCAATACCTGATGTTGTAAAAAAATGTGATGTAGAAGCAGAAAAAGTATATATTCACGCATTAAGGGGGCTTTTCAGTGAGGATTGATATTTTAACTCTTTTTCCTGAAATGTGTGACGCGGTAATGAGTGAAAGTGTTATAGGCAGAGCTCGAAAAAAAGGTGCAGTTGAAATCAATTTTCATCAAATCAGAGATTTTGCGGTAAATAAACATAATCAGGTTGACGACACCCCTTATGGTGGTGGTGAGGGTATGCTTATGATGGCACAGCCTATATATGATTGCTTCAATAAGGTTTGTAACGAAACAGGGGAAAGACCGCACTTTATATATATGTCACCAGTTGGTAAAACACTCACACAGGAAAGAGTTAAGGAATTGTCAAAACTTCCCAATATTGCAATTCTCTGTGGCAGATATGAGGGTGTTGACCAGAGAGTAATTGACGAAATTGTTGATGAAGAAATTTCTATTGGTGATTATGTTGTAACAGGTGGAGAGTTACCCGCTATGATATTAGCAGATGCGGTATCTCGAATGTTACCGGGTGTGCTTTCAGATTCTCAAGGATTTATAGGCGAAAGTCATTACTCATCGCTTTTAGAATATCCGCAATATACAAAGCCTGTTTCATGGCACGACAGAGAAGTGCCTGAGGTTTTATATTCAGGACATCACGCAAAAATTGAAGAGTGGCAAAGAGAACAGTCGCTCGAAAGAACATTTTTAAGACGACCTGAGCTTTTAGAAAAGGCAGAGCTTTCAGAAAAAGATAAAAAAATCTTAGTAAAAATCAAAGAAAAACATAGTATGAAATAACCAATGTAATGCATAATATATACTGTAAACCAAGGTTTTGATAGTGAATTGTCATTCAATAACTTGTTGAAGTTTGATATAATGGGTTGAAAATTGTAGTAAATTTGCACAAATGAAAAACTTTAAAAATGGTACAGTTTAGCATTACCTATGAACTTTCGAAAATTCGTTGACTTTAAGCGATTTAGTGATATAATAATCACAGTTAAGGAAACTTAGCAAAATTCCCCTGTACCTGACTTTTTACACAAAATGTTGTGTGACGAGTTTAAGTGTACAACCAAATATTCGAAATGGTAAATATAACAAAATTGAGATTTTAGGAGTAAATTGGTATGTTCGTTAAAGATGTTACAGTTCAAAATCAAGTAGGTCTTCACGCTCGCCCAGCAACATTTTTTATCCAGAAAGCAAATGAATTCAAATCTTCAATCTGGCTTGAGAAAGAAGAAAGAAGAGTAAACGCAAAAAGCCTTTTAGGTGTTCTTTCTCTCGGCATTATGGGTGGTACAGATATCCGCATCATCGCTGGTGGTGTTGATGAGGAACAAGCAGTTACTGCACTTGCTGCATTAGTTGACAGCGGTTTCCAAGAATAATTTTTAACAGTTCGCTGATTTTGGCGCAGAACAAAAAGCCTGTAACTTTTGAGTTACAGGCTTTTTTAGTTAATTTTTTACCCACTTGACGTACCTATGTACGCCTACGGGGTAAAGAAATTAACTTCTGCATCCAAACTTAGCGAACTTTTTGCTCTAATATAGTGTTTAGTAATTTTTTCACCCACTCGTCGTACCTTTGTATGACTTCGGGGTGAAGAAAATGCCTTCTACATCTAAATTAATCAAACTCTTAAACTCGTTATTGAGTGGTAAAGAAATTAACTTCTGCATCCAAACTTAGCGAATTGTTTGTCATAGGTTGGTTTGCTTAAAATTCAATATTGAAAATTAGTTCGCTATGATGTTCTTTTGCGGCTTGTGAGTCCATTGAGGTTTGACCGCCAATATTAGCGGTTTTGCCAACTGCAATATCTATAGCGTATGCTGCTTTTTGTGACATTGTGGCAGAAGAAGAACCAGATAATTTTAGAGTTCTTGTTTTAACAGAGTTATCACCGGAACAACGCATTTCTATTAATCCGTTTATGCCGTTATCGTGGGCAAACCATTTTAATGTTGGCTTTTTTGGTGTGTTTGAACCTGAAAATTCTATAATGCTAATTCCAGAACGATTATTAGTGTCGGTAGTTTTTAGCGATTGTTCAGCATTTTCCGAAACCTTAACACCATCATATGCTTCTGATGCACCAACTTTAATATGGTTGTAGTTGGTATCGGCACTCTTTTCAGTTATTTCAATTGTGCAACGCTTTGCACCTAACGAGTATGCAATATGTTCAAGTTCAGCGAGTCGTTCTTCATGAGCCTTTTGGAATATGCAATCAATTCTTATGAATTTGTTCCTATCAAAAGTGTCAACATAATAGATTGAATCACAATTTGGTGATGGAATAAAATTAATTCCGCTAAAGTCTATTGCTTCATCATAAAGATATAAGATTTCAATATCTTTCTCTTTCCCTAACCAACCAATTGCGCCTTCGCATAATTTTTCATCACGCCTAACAGCATCATCTACAATAATTATCATATTTGGAATATGAAAACTTTCGGATTTATATTGTTCTGGGAAAATTGGGTTTAATTTCTTTAACTTTCTTTCCACACTATCGTTTTTTGCTTTTTCAACAATTGATTCTGCATTGCTTTTTACTTTAGTAGCAGTTTTTTTGCTTAAATCTACGGTATTGTTAACAAGACTGCTTATTGCTTCTGAACTTTTCTTTTTGTCAAAAGTTATTTTCATTTTTACCACCTACCAAATAGAAGTTACTAATTATTGTGATATTAACATAAAAAAGTAAATTTGTAAATAAAATCCACATTCGCGAAATTTACAAACTCTTTTCTGAACTATATGTTCAGAAAGGGGTTCTTTTTTATGCAAAATGTTGTTAAACGAGTATCAGTTTATCAGAAAACAAGTGTCAAACATAATGATAATGTCATTTGTTATGTCGAATGTGGGGTGGTATTATGTCGATAAATGAGTTTTCATTTGAGTGTCAGGGGGTGCAGAACTTGAAAAATGAGCTTTGTGGTCTTAATGATGTGTATCGTGATATTGCTGATGAAATTGGTATTGAAAATGCTTTAGCAATTTACAAAATGTTTCACGGAACACAAGTTTCATTTCCTAACAGGCTTTTCTCAAAGGATTACACCCACAAGGCTATTATCAGTGAATATGATGGCGACAATGTACCACAATTGGCACAAAAATACAATTACTCTGAGCGGAGTATATGGCGAATTTTAAAATCTGAAAAATAAAGGAGAATATTTATGAAAAAACGTGGATTAGGTGGACTTTTATTTGACCTTGTTATGACTGTTTTAACAGGTGGTATCTGGCTTATATGGTTGCTTATTAAGTATCTTAGAAATAACTAAAAATATTGATACTGGTGATTTGTTTTAACAAACCACCAGTATCTTATTTCTAGCATTTATTATCAAAAAACCTTTCTTCTATATCTTTAAAAACTTCTTCAATGGGTTTAAAGTCTTTGTTTTGCATTGCAATCAAACCTTCGTTTAAAAGTTTGTGTAAATCATCACATGGCATAGTGCTTTTAATATCCATTTTTACCACTCCTCGAAATATTATAACATATAAAGATAGTAATTTAGAATACCCAAAATTACTATCTTTATTTTTTCTTTTCTTTATTGTATAATATAAATATCAACCCCAATTATAAATTAAGGAAGTGAGAACCATGCAAGACCAACGATTAAAAAGGTTAAAAGACAAAGCGAATAAATTGCCGCTTAACCCTGGTGTATATATAATGCGTGATTCTCACAACGAAATTATATATATCGGTAAAGCGAAGGCTTTGAAAAACAGGGTTACACAGTATTTTGGCTCACAAGAAAAGCATCTTCCAAAGGTTCGCAAGATGGTTGAGAATGTTCAGGATTTTGATTACATTCTTACAGATAGCGAATTTGAAGCACTTGTTTTAGAGTGTAGTTTAATAAAGCAGAATATGCCAAAATACAATATTCTTTTAAAGGATGACAGAGGCTATAGTTATATAAAAATTACAAAAAGACCGTGGCGTAATATAAAAGCGGTATTTCAGAAAACTGATGACGGAGCAGAGTATTTAGGTCCATATACTGCAGGATATTCTGTGAAAAATGCAGTTGATGAGGCAAAGAAAATTTATAAATTGCCCACTTGTAACAAGGTGTTCCCGAGAGATATAAAAAAAGAAAGACCTTGCCTTAATTCGCATCTTGATTTGTGTTGTGCTGTGTGTGCAGGTAAAATAACTGAGAGCGAATATGACGAAAGGGTATCAGAAGCAATTGAATTTTTAAAACTTGGCACACAAGATACTGTTCGTAAATTAAAACAAGAAATGGAAAAAGCGGCAGAAGAACTGAATTTTGAAAAAGCGGCAAAACTCCGTGATACTATAAGAGGTATTGAAAAAGTAAAATCAAAGCAAAAGGTTGTTTCTTCAACTTATAAAGAGCAAGATGTTTTTGCATTAAGTGTTGTTGAAAATAAAGTGTGTATCGCAGTTCTTCGGTTTTCAGATAATCAACTTTCAGATACGGAGCATTTTGTTTTTGAGGAAAATGGTACACCTGAAAATATGAGAGCAGAGTTTTTAACTTCTTATTATTCTTTAAACAGAACAATTCCACCAAGAATTGAAGTTGATGGTGAAATTGAAGATAGAGAAGTATTGGAAAAATGGCTTTCTGAAAAAAGAAACACAAATGTGCAAATTATAATTCCACAAAAGGGAGACCAGTTAAAACTTATTACAATGTGCAAAAATAATGCGACCCAAAAGCTTTTAGAAAAACTTTCAAGTAGTGAAAAAACAAAAAATGCACTTGAAGAACTCGCACTTATGTTGGGGATGAAAAGCATTCCACAGTATATCGAGTCTTACGATATTTCTCACACAGGTGGTAGCGATAATGTCGCAGGTATGGTAGTCTTTAAAGATGGTAAGCCGTTTAAAAAGGCATACAGAAGATTTGCAATAAAAGGTTTTTCAGGTCAGGATGACTACGCATCTATGGAAGAAGTTTTAAGACGCAGATTTACTGAATATTTTAATAACAAAGAAAGTAACGAAGAATGTGGTTTTGGTAAGTTGCCGGATTTAATTTTACTTGACGGTGGTAAAGGGCAGGTTAATGCGGTTTTACCACTTTTACAGGAGTTCAATTTAAGTATACCAATTTTTGGTATGGTTAAAGATAACAAGCACCGTACCTCAGCAATTTCTACAAGCGGAGGCAGAATTGAGTTTAATTCTAAACGAAAAGCATTTTCACTTGTTACTCAGATTCAGGACGAAGTTCACAGATTTTCGGTTGAATATCACAGAAAAAAGCACACAAAATCTGCTTTAGAAAATTCGCTTACACAAATAAAGGGAATCGGTGAGAAAAAGGCAAAAACACTTATAGTGAAATTCAGAACTATTGATAATATAAGAAATGCAACTGTGGAAGAATTGGAAAAAGTTCAGGGAATTTCAAAATCGGATGCATTAGAAATTTATAAAACATTTCACGGAGAGTAACGGTAGGGGCAGACCTTTGGTCGCCCGTAAGGAATAGGAGTATTTATGCCCAAAGTAGAATTAACAAATATGATTATGATACAAAATCCTGAAACTCAGGATGTTGTTGTGCAAAGACGTGTAAAATACTGGTGTGGTTGCACATTCCCGGGCGGTCACGTTGAGAATGGCGAGAGCATTTATGACAGCGCAGTGCGAGAAGCAAAAGAAGAAACAGGTCTTACTGTTCGCAATTTAAAGTATTGCGGTATGATGCATTGGCATAATATTGATAATAACGACAAATATTTTGTTCACTTTTATAAAACGACCGATTACACGGGTGAGCTTATAGACAAAACTGACGAGGGAGAAGTGTTTTTCGCAAGTATCGAAGATTTAAAGAAAATGGAACTCTCTCCAAATTTCAGTAAGTATCTTACTATGTTTTTAAGTGACGAGCATTTTGAAATATTCTGTAATTGGAATGAAGAAATGAAAAAGAATGGCGAACCTCAATGGAACTTTCAGTTCCATTGAATTAAAAATTAAGAATGAAGAATTAAGAGTTTCGGAAGGCTTCGCCTTGATTATAATTATTTATCAATTAAAAGGACATCATCCTATCATTTTTAGTTTACGAAAGAGCTTAAATGAAAGGATGATTTTTATTATATTCCTGACCACTGACTTACTGACTCACTGACCACTGGTATAAATGATAGAATGTAGTTTTGTTATCTGTTTTCTAATTCCTAATTCCTAATTCCTAATTCC
>JAFXCQ010000020.1 GCA_017521425.1 Clostridia bacterium | reverse complement strand
ACAGAGGCAAAATGAAGTGGCGACCCGGAACGGGCTCGAACCGTCGACCTCTAGCGTGACAGGCTAGCGTTCTAACCAGCTGAACTACCGGGCCACCTCTTGGTGGGAACAATAGGGCTCGAACCTATGACCCTCTGCTTGTAAGGCAGATGCTCTCCCAGCTGAGCTATGCTCCCATTGCTTTCGTTGCACTCGCAACGATAGATACTATACACTATTGCAATCGATTTGTCAACACTTTTTTTCAAAAAATTCGAATTTTTTTTGAAAAAGTTTTCAAGAGTGTTTTAAACCATTGATTTCACTTGATTTACAATAGATTGCATCTCTGAAAATTTAGCTTCAATCTCTGCAACTAACTTAAATTGAGTTCTTGCTCGAACAAGATTGTGCTCAGGATATTCAGTTTTAAAATAAACATCACCATTTAAAAAGTCACCTAAAAATCGCATTCCACATTCAAATGTTAAAAGCTTAGATGCGAATGGTAAATATTCAATTTCGTTTTTGGTAAGAGAGTCACCCGCTGACTCAAGATAACCTTCAACATATGCTTTGAAAAGGTTTAAATCAAGAGAAATTTTAGAAAGGTCTTTTTCATCTTCTGCACCTGTGTTAGCACCAAAACGGATACTATCACCAAAATCGTAAAGTGAACTTCCTGGCATAACAGTATCAAGGTCAACAACACAAAGTGGTTTGTTTGTTTTTTTATCAAAAAGAACATTATTAAGCTTTGTATCGTTATGGGTAACGCGTAAAGGAAGCTCACCGCTATTTAACATATCAGTAAGAACAGAGCAATCTTTCTCCCTTGCTAATACAAACTCAATTTCTTCTTTCGCTTCATCTTTTCTACCAGATTTATTTTCTTCTAAAGCGGTTTTAAAATCGTTAAATCTTGAAACTGTATTATGAAAATTAGGAATTGTATCTTTAAGTGTTTCAATCGGGTAATCAGCCAATTGTCTCTGGAAATTACCAAAAGCTATTGCAGCCATTTTAAAATCCTCTTTTGAATTAACACCATCTAAAGAATAAGAGTTATCTACAAAATTATAAACTCTCCAATGACCGCCATCTTCTGTTTTAACATAGTTTTCACCATTGATTGTTTTAAAAACAGTCAAAACTTCTCGTTCAGTGTCACCACCTGATTCTGCAATTTTCTTCTTAATATGTTCAGTCACACCAACAACATTTTCCATAACCGCAACAGGATTTTTAAAAACATTGTGGTTAATCCATTGAAGAAGGTACTTCTCCACTTTACCTTCTACATCATATTCTACTACAAAAGTATCGTTAATATGACCAATTGTGATAGGTTTTATTTCTTTAACAGTACCTTTAAAACCATACTGTTCTAAAATGCTACATAATTTATTATATAAAGTTGTATCCATTTTGTTACTCCTTAAGGAATTTATTGTTAATCGTAATTATAATATATTGGTTAGAATTAGTCAATAATAAAAAGCAATCTCAAAAGAGATTGCTTATGTACTGAAACCCTGTTAACACTGCTAAAAACCCGAAATTAAACACAGTGAACATTAAAATATATTTCTTTGTTTTGCCTGGATTGTTTTTTGAATACTCTCTTAAAGTAATCAGACTTGCAAGCGAAGCAATTAAAGTACCTACACCACCAATATTTACACCCAACAATAAATCTTTGTAATCAGTTGTGAATTGCGAAAGAAGAATTGCCGACGGAACATTACTTATAAACTGACAGGAAACAATGCTGAATAAAAGTGTACTTTTATCTAATAAAAACTGAAACACTTCTTTAACTGCATCAATTCGCGCCATATTTCCCGAGAAAACAAAAAACGCACAGAATGTTAAAAGCAACGGATAATCTACCATTTTAAGCGCTTTTTTATCTAAAATTAAAAGCACGGTAGGAATAATTACTAAACCTGTCCAATATGGAATAAAACGAAATACAATTAAAATAGAGTACGCAAAAAGAACTAAATAAATCGCTGTTCGCGTTTTACTTATATGCATTTCTTCACCTTGTAATTCCAAGGGTTCTTTTTTCACAAAAATGAAGCAACAAGCGGTTATAATTGCAATTGAAATTATAAATGTCGGTAACATTGTAAGCATAAATTCGCCTGTTGGTATATTGAATTTTGAATATAAAAACAAATTTTGCGGGTTACCGAATGGTGTTAACATACCACCAAGATTTGCGGCAATATTCTGCATAATAAATGTAAACGCCATATATTTCTTTTTACCTGTTGTTTTTAATACAAAACAACCGAGCGGTAAAAATGTTAATAGTGCCATATCATTTGCAATTAACATTGAGCCTATGAAAGTTATGTAAACAAGAGCTAAAATTGCAAATCTTGCATTTTTAAAAAGTTTTACAATTTGCTCTGCCAACATATAAAAGAAATTGATATTCTTGAGAGCACAAACAACTGCTAAAACACAGAAAAGACAAGTTAATGTTTTAAAATCAAAATAACCTATATAATTTTTATCAACAGGAACAATTATTGTTGTAATTAACGCCGCTACAAGAGCAATAACTAAAACAACATTTTTCTTGCAAAACCTTGGAACTTCTTTTACTATTACTGACATTTTTGTTTATCTCCACAAGTAAATTCTTTTTAAACCTGCATTATAATAGTACTGTATTTTTTAATTGTCAATAGATAAAAAGTGAGTTTAGAACATTATGCAAAACGCACTTTTTTGAGGGTGTTTTTTTGGTTAAATACACGAAAAAAGCAGTTACAAAATTGCAACTGCTTTTTTATCATATTTATTCATAATATTCTATAATAACATCTTGTTTTGGTACATCAAGCACTATTTTCTCTATTGAATTAGATTCAAGCCTATCTAAGTCTGTATCACTTTTATTATTAGAAGCAGAGTAACAAGTAATTATATATCTTCCACCATCTTCATCCAAATCAATAGTATATTCTTTTTCTAGTTTTATAACTTTTGCAGTACAATGAGTGATATCAGAAGAACTTATTGAAGTAGCATTATCATCTTGATATTTAAAATAAAATTGTTCCCAAACAACAACATCTTCACCTTGATTTAGTTGTTCATTAGAACGAACATAACCATCCCGAGTAGGTTTATCCACATTAGATTTATACAAAATTTTATAATCGTCTATTATGTTAGCATTTTCAAAAGAATAAATATAAAAAGAATTATATTTAACACCATCAACTACAATAGATTTGATTTCTTTTTTTGTTCCACAAGAAGACAAAAACAAAACGCTACAAAAAACTACACACAAAAAACAAACTATTTTTTTCATATAACACTCCATCTAACAAAATCATTTTCGCGATATATTTGTTTACACAAATGCGATATAACTGCATAAATGCAGTTGCGATATATACTCGCTTTCGCTCGTATGCGATATGATATAAATCCACAAAATGTGCCGCAGGCATATCGCACCGTAGGTATATCGCATTGCAACGCAATATCTCGCAAATCCGAAAGGATTTATATCGCTTGATTAGCCGAGCTAATCAATACCTCGTAAGTTCTGCCTTAAATAATGTATCAACAGGATATTTTCCACCGCCCTGCCTGTATTTTGCAGCACCCGATTCAAAGAGCAGATATATAGTGCCGTTAACACTTTCTATACCCTGACTCATTGGTGGTGCGGTGTAGGTTATTTTTGTTTCTAATTCATCGCACGCGTAAAGGTCGACCTCTACACCGTCAACTGTCACTGTGCCGACTTTATCCCCTTCGGTTACATCGTTAAAAACTTTTATAACAGAGTTATTTTTTCTGCCATAGCTTGTACTGAAAATAAATCCACCCGAAAGAGTTCTTGTCATACCCTGAACCTGTTCAGGAATTGCTAACATAATATCAGGCACATAACCATCGCGTGTTGAATTGATTTTATCTATTTTAGGAAGCCCATCCTTAAGATTATAACCTTCACAATAAGCATAAAAAGTTTCCCCGGAATTTATTGTTGTAACATTTTCAACTTTACTTCTTTCTTCAGGTGTGCTTTCTATAAAGTCACCTACCCATAAAATCTCGCTGTAAACATTGGCGAAAGAGCCAATTGTATTTATTTTAAAATCACTTGTAAACTGAACAATATCGCCATCTTTTGCCTTTTTTAATGTTTCAATTGCAATAGTTCTTGCAGAATAATCACTTGTAACAAATATGTAACTACCAGAAGAAGCAATACCTCCTGCGTGACCATAATACATTGACCCGTCAACATTCTGAAGTTTTACAGATTTAAGAAGACTACCCGTCTTTGCATCTAAAACCATGAGCATTGACGGAAAAGTTTTATCTTCATAATAACCGCTTATTATAATCCAATCCATATTAAAATTGTAGCAAAGACCTTGTGGAATTATGCCTTCATAAAGTCCTGGTGTAGTATATGAAGATGTAAACATTTTTGAAAATTCATTAAACTCTTCATTTTCAGATATAAAATCATATAAAATAACATTTGTAGCAGAGATATTATCAACTATATCCTTTGTTTTTAAAATTTTTTTGCCACTACAAGAAGTAAGCATTGACACTACAAGTAAAAGTGAGATTAAAGAAAAAAATATTCTTTTCACATTTACACCACCTTTTCGGGTATTTTACTACAAAATAGAAAAAAAAGCAAATTTGTACCCCCGACAGTAAATTCCTGTATTTTACTGTCGGGGGCATCTGATTAAAATTCAATATTAAAATCGCCTAATTGGTATTTGGTACATGGGAAGTTTGAAACACCATTTTCATCAGGGAATGGTGACCATGTGTCATTTTCATAAACTGCTCTTTCTGCTTCATTTTTGAAGTCCGGTATTTTATATTGAATACCTTCATTAAGGCTACTGCGCCAACCAAAGATTGCAACTGCAGTCATTGCTGCTGATTTATAAACATCAAGGAATGGTTCTCTGTCATTCTGAACGCAATCAAGGAAATCGTAAATAGCATAATAGTCGCCACCGAAATGACCACTCTGACTTGCCCTGTCTTTATCGAATGGATATTCTGCATCGTAGAATGTTTCCTGCTCCATTCCTTCCGGAATTTCCCAATCATTATAAAAAAGACGAACTTTATAGTCATCGCCACGAACACTCTCAAGACTACCTTTACCGCAGTTCATACGATACCAGAGACCGTGACCACCAAATTTTGACCAACCAGTAACACGGGCAACAGAACCGTTACTCATTGTGCAAAGCATAATTGAAGCAACGTCTTTTGTAGGTTCTTCTTCGCGTTCAATACGAACTTCATCACTATAAATACTTAAAGCATTAACTGCAACAGGAACTTCGCCTGTTATCTGCATAATAGGTGCTAATGCGTGGGTGGAATAATAACCTGACGGCATAAGTGCACGCCAATGCTTTGCATCTGGTGTAATAACTTTATAACCATCGTGTGGCATTGGGTGAACATATTCACCCTCGCAGTAAACTGCACCACCGAGCGTTTTATTTTTATAGATTTCTTCCATTTTTCTTACTGTACCAAAATATGCACAGTTTTCAGCAATCATATATTTTGCCTTACTCTTTTCTGCAGTACGGCACAATTTAACACAGTCTGCTAAAGTAACTGCAGGGAGTGTTTCTGAATATACGTGAATACCTTTTTCAAGTGCCTTAATTGCATATTTTGCGTGTTCATGGAAATAATTTGCTAAAATAACAACATCTAAACCACATTCAATGAATTCATCAAAATCTTTGAAATATTTTGTATCTTCACAAGTGCATTTTTCAACAAGTTCATAAGTTGTTTCATCATAGTCACAAACTGCATAAATATAACCTTTTTCACTTAAAACTGCAGGTTCTGCAATTGCAGTACCACGTCGCAGACCAAAAACACCAACTTTAAGTTTATCTTTTTTCTCAACTGTGCAAAGATTTTTCACAAAATTATTGTCATTGTCATAACAATCAATATTCATATAACCATAACGATTAAGCCAGAAAAGCCAACGTGATTCCATATCTTCTTCGTAAAGAACCGGTCTGAAACCAGCTCTTAAGTAAGATTTTACGGCAGGTACTCTGAATTCATCAGTTGTAAGACCAACATAAGTACAGCCGGCTTTAGAAAGTGCCGCTAAAGCGATTTGGTTAAGGTAAGCACCAAGACCCTTACCACGACTGTCTTTATGTACTGAAACCATATGTACCCAACCGCGACCATTTTCTTGCACAAGTGCAGTAATAGTAGCAACAGGGTTACCATTTTCTGTAATAAAGAATACATTTTCAGGTTTGTAACCATTTGCTTCTTCGATAACTTCTACGAAACGAGTTGCGTCTGCATCATCTCCAACAAGTCCGTTTTTGCAAATTTCTGCCCAAGCTGCTCTGTCTTCAACTGTGCCGTTATAACTTCTGTATTCAAAGCCTTTTAAATCTGTCGGGAATTCACAAGGTTCTGTTAATGTTTTGTATAATTTTAATTGACTCATTTTATTTACTCCTTATTTTTTTATATGTGAAATTGTTTTATGGACTAAATCAGATATTTCCACAACACCCATACCCGTAATACCGGTGTCGAGTTTATTGTTAAAAGGTTTAACCCATTCTTCACCTATAGAATCAAAGCCGTTTAACATACCAAGAACTGAACCGACCGTTGCACCGTTGCAATCGGTATCGTAACCAATCTGAACTGCAAGACAGATAGACTTGCCGAAATCACCATTTCCATAAAGTAAAGCGATAACAACAATCAGCGCATTAGGTATTGTGTGAACTGAATCGTGCGGGTCAAATTCGTTATATTTATTATGAATGAATGCAACGCAATCTTCTTGCGAAACACCATTTTCAAACTTCTCTATAATTTCAGAAACTGCTTCATAAAGTCTTGAAGTTGCAGGAATTTCAGAAAGACCCGCTTTAATTACATCAGTAACACTTTCTGCATTTGCTGCGGCAGAAATCATAGCAGATGCGAACATTTCACCATAAATACCATTCTTAATATGAGAAATACAAGCATCACGAAATGCGTACTCTGCACCAAGTTCTTTATTCCCCGGTGTAATATAACCAAAATAATCACCACGAATCTGAGCGCCAATCCACTCACGATAAGGATTCTGATACATCGCAGAATATGGTGGTGCATATCCATTTATAAAATTACGATATGCAGATTTTTCAGCAGTAAAATATTTTTCTATAGGCTGACTCTGAAGCCAGATTTTCGCCATATCTTTCGGCAAAAATCCGTGACCATATTTTTCTATTAAAATCTGTGCTAACACTGTATAAGTTGTGTCATCATCAATCGGTGCACAATCTATAACATCTGCCCAAGCCTTATTTTCAAGACAGAAATCATATTTTTCAATCATATCTTCTGTTATATCAGCAGAAAGAACATAACGGGATAACGGGTAATTACCCGTTTCTTTAAGAAGCGGGTATAACTCATTTGTTTTTATACCCTCAAGTGGTTTACCTAAAAGGCAACCACAAATTCTACCATACCAGGCACCTTTGATTTTTTGGTACAGTAACTCGTCTGTGAGTGTTATTTTTTTATATGTATAAGTTTTTCTTAATGACTTTATACTTTCTAAATCTGATGGTTCGTTATATTTATAATCAGACTTTATTTTTGCATTTATAATTTTTTCAAACAATTCGTCGGCAAGGTCAGCCTGTTCTTTTGAGTAAGGCATTTTTATAACCTCTTCAAAATCATCTTTAAAATCATCAATATCAAGACCCTCGTCTATGCATTGTTTTAATTCGATATCAATTGTCTTGCAATAAGAATCCCAATAATATTCACCAGAATAGTCAGGGCAGATTTTATTAACAGACATAAAATCACCACCACAATTATTTAATTTTCTAAAAGATTATATACTTTTAGAAAACAATATTCAAGAGCAAAATTAAAATAAGTAAAGTCGGATGCGAAAAACACCCGACTTTTAAATTTATAGTACTTGGAACATATTTCCACCATTCTGAATTTCAAATTCAGTTAACTCTTTTCCGGTATTAATCTGCGGTAACTCATCTCTGTTGTTTGCATCTGGCATTTGTGGAGGTTCATTTCCTTCTTGTTGTTCAAAATTCTCGGGTTGCTCTGCGCCCTCTGGCGGTTGCTGACCGTTCATTTGTGGACGTTCACCATTTTCCATTGGTGGTACACCATCAGGCTTTTCAGGAAATTCAAAACCCTCCGGTGGTTCTGCACCTTCCGGCATTTCACCATCAGGTTTCATTCCACCCTGCATGTTCATACCGCCAGAAACACCTTTAAGTTGTTCATCGCCATGCCACAATGTGTATTCGCCTTCTGTTAATTCTGGACTACTAAAAATCAAAATTGTGAAAGCATTTTCTTGAATAGCTTCCATAATTGTCTTACTTTCACTATTTTTAAGTTGAATACCATTTCCGCCTTCTTGCTTTTCGGTAAATGTAAATACTGCATAATTCTGCCCACCAGCTTCTATTCTGTCGAGCATATTACCCGTAGCGAGTACTGTACCACCATTTATATGAATTCCCATATCAGAATCAATACCAGCATCGCCACTAATTGCACAAGCAGAAGCTCTGACGCTACCCCCATTTATTACAAGCCAACCATTTGAGTCGATACCATCACCCTCACCAGTTGTACCTGTAACATTGATGTGTAATTCACCACCATTTACAGTAGTTACAGAAACACCATCTTCATTTGTATTTATACCATCGTTACCTGAATTGATGTTTATAATACCACCATTTATAGTAAGGTGAAGTTCACTATCAAGACCTTCGTTTTCAGCATTGATTGTTAGAATACCTGTATTTTCTGTACCGCCCGAAACATTCATAGACATTTTTGAGTAAAACGCACCGTCGTATTTATGAAGTTTTTTTGCATCTTCAACTTCTGTTTTATCATCATTCAACTGGATTGTATCAGGTTTATAAATCTTTTCAACATATGAACCGTTCACTGTATTAGAAGTACCATCTGCGATAATTACATTTGCACCAGCATTTTTTGTATCAACATCTTTTGTTGCAGCTTCTGTATCATTCTCGCCACATTCATATACATTATAAAAAATCACCGCAGGCGCTACTTCACAAGTAATCTCAACACCATTTAAAACAAGTGTAACAACTGCTTCATTGTTTTCTTCAGCATCTTCACCTAAATCAACTGCAATTTGTCCTTTTGACAATTTACCAGACAATGCATATTTACCTGCTTTTGTAATGTGAACTACTGTGTGTGATTCTGCTTCTTCTTTAGTGTGAGCATCCTTTTCGCCACCCTCACCATAGGTAAAATCTTTGCCATTTTCGTAATATATAATATCGTTTGCAATATAAACTGAATTTGTGTTATCAGTTGTAATGGTTTCACCGTCAACCGTAATTTTTTCATCACTCAACTCCAATTTAACTGCACCAGTTAAAACAGAATCATCAGGTTCATGTAAATCATCGACTGATGTACCACAAGCTGAGAGTGTAAGTAACAACACAAAAATAATCGCCATTGGCTTTAAATTCTTCATAAAATCAACCTTTCATTATATTTCTAAAAAAAAACATACCACTAATTTCCATATAATTTTTGGAAAATATGTAAACAAATTGAAAATTAGTGGTATTAAAATTAAACTTATTTAATTGTTATTTTAAAAAGTCTTGCACCATGAGAATTTACTTTGGCAGAAAACTCGCTATCTGTTATAGTGTACTCTTCGTGTGACCACATATCCCAGACACTATATTTAACACCAGCGACTGCAATATCGGTAATATCAAAAGAAATATTTCTCTCTTTATCATCCGTATTAAAGAGTGCGACATATTTGCAGTTTTCCCCTTTTGAAGTCCAGATAATTTCACCTTTACCGTCAACTTCTTCGCGTTTAAACTGTCTTGCACCACTCGAATTTTTAAGCATTTCTATAAGTTCTCTGTTTTGAAGAAGTGAAAGTGTAAACTCATCATTTTCACGCATTTCGCCACCCATCATAAGTGGTGAACGGAAAATACCCCAAAGAGTCATCATTGTAATTTGCTCATCGTGTGTAAATCTTGTGTAACGGTTTCTGTATTTTTCTAATTCTTCTGTTTTCTGAATTCTGCCTAAAGGCAACATATCGCAATCCGGCCAGGCACCCGGTTGTACATACTCTTGCCAAGCATAGCATCTTTCAAACATCGCATAAAGTTTCTCCCACTCATCCCAGAAATCGCCTGTCATACGCCAAAGGTTAGCGTGAGCCGCTAAATGTTCGTGCTCTTCTACCGGTGCAGGACCAGGAGAAAGACTTAAAACCATATCTCTGCCGCATTTGTCTATTGCTTTTCTTATCATTTCAATTTCTCTACGTGCAGCGTATGGATTATGCGGGAATATTTCTATATTAGCAATATCGTCACATTTTATGTAGTCAACACCCCACGAAGCATAGAGTTCAAATATAGAATCGTAATATTCCTGTGCACCTTTTGCATCAGGGTCAACACCATACATATCAGGATTCCAGAGACACACAAAAGATGGTTTTGCAATATCATTTGCTCTAACACCATCACACTTGATTTTTGTATGCTGATGAGCAGCTTGACGAGGAATACCACGCATTATATGAATACCAAATTTAAGACCAAGCGAATGAATGTAATCAGCAATCGGTTTAAAGCCTTTGCCATTTGCAGAAGACGGAAATCTTTCAACAGATGGAATAAGACGAGAGTATTCATCCATACAAAGTGGTGCGAAGTAGTGGTAATAAAAGCTATTTGCAGTAGGCTCCGACCATTGAATATCACAAACAACATATTCCCAACCGTAATCCTTAAGATTTTCTGCCATATAATCTGCATTAGCAAGAAGCTGTTCCTCGTTAACTGCCGCACCATAACAATCCCAGCTATTCCAACCCATTGGTGGTGTTAATGCAAGTTTTTTATGCATAATATATCATTCCTTTTGCATTTAATCATATTACAAAATATTATACAACCATCTTCTATTTTTTTCAATAATAAAATAAATTTGAATTGCAACATAAAATTTTAAAATATATAATTTAATATAAAAAAACACTTGACAAATAGTACTAATTCAAATATAATGTTAGTCGTTCCTGCTGGGATATGGACCATTAGCTCAGTTGGTTAGAGCAACCGGCTCATAACCGGTTGGTCCGGGGTTCGAGTCCCTGATGGTCCACCAATTAAATATAGGGGCATAATGTAATGGTAACATTCCGGTCTCCAAAACCGTCCTTGAGGGTTCGAGTCCTTCTGCCCCTGCCAGAAAAGAACCCACATTTGTCTACGACAAGTGTGGGTTCTTTTCAACTAAATCCGTCCTATCGGACGGGATAAATCCCGCTTT
>JAFXCQ010000019.1 GCA_017521425.1 Clostridia bacterium | reverse complement strand
TGTAATGTAAAATTGTCTTTATAAAAAACAATTTTGCTAAAAGCCGATAAAATCGGCTTTTACGAAACGCAACTGCGTTTCGACTAATTACAAGCATTATAACAATAAAATCCCCGAACTTTACATTCGGGGAAGTTCTTTTATTATTATACGATATTATGTTGTTTTATTCAAGTGTTTAAATATTAAAAGTGTTAAAAAACTATCTTATGCTGACGGAATAAAAAGCATTTTTATGTCGCCTGTTGTGTCGCCGTCAATATTATTTTCTATGGCGATACTGCTAACAGTTGTATTATATCTTTTAGCAATATCCCATAAAGCTTCCTCACATTTAGGGAAATAAACAGTTATAGCACTATTATTGCGTTTTTCTGTTTCTTTACCCTCAAGAATTTCAGTAACAACATCAATTTCAGTTTCACCGAATACAGAGCAGTTTATCTGCATTTCCGCTTTTACATCAATCTGGTCTTTGTTTTTCAACATACATTCAAATGATGAAACTGTAACCTCTGGTTGAGACTCTGTGTGAATATCGCCACAATCTGATTTTCTCTCATAACGATAATCGAGCATTTTTTCAGTTGTAACGATACTACCGAGTGTATCTTTTAAAAGCATTGTAACCTTTAAAGAACCACAAACAGAGATATGACCATCTTTAAAAGAGAGGGTCGGCTCGGTTGGTTCGCAGAAGGTATCTAAAATACAATCCACACCCGTTTTTGAAACATCAATTGAGTCTTTGTAAATATAAGTGTCTCGTATAGCATCGAGTGCAGAATAAAACTTCATTTTTTTATAAGTTAAATCAATTGCACCGTTTATTGCATACGCATCGGTTATAACACACAGCTCCTTCTGTTCCCACATTGTTACCCCTGCATTCACAGTAACTGCAACATCAAGACTTCTGCCTTCGCTTTGTGAATCGTTTTTAATTATTACATCTACACCAGTTACATCTAATGTAATATCACCTGTAAAATGCTCTTCCATTCCGTCAAATTCTAAAATCTGATTTATAGGCAATATTCTTCTTATTGTTCTTATTACACTTTTGTCTTCATTAGGCACAAATGCAATTTCTACAATAGTTTCGCCTTTAAGCATAATTTTATTGCTTATTTTTCGTGTTTCACCTAAAACAGAAACTGCATTTGCTCTTATCAAAAATGCCGCAGTTTCATTATCTAACATAAAAGTATCACTCATAGAAAACATTTTGCTTTTTTTACAACCTAATGACATTGCAGAAAGCTCTGTTTTCTTTTCTTCTATCCCCGCAGAGTTACCTGTAAGTAAAATATTTTCTGTAAGTTTACCGAATGCACAGACTGTTATCCCCACACCTGCTTTAATTTCTGCTCGTTTGGTGTTAGTTGCTCTGCAATTAACAAAATTAAGTGCAGTTTTCACTTTTACATCCTCTGCATTAAGAAACGCAGAATTTTCTGCATAGCGTGTAAAGCTCCTTGTTTGCGAGAAACTATAAATACAGTTATCGTTACCAACATAAATCATTCTTAATTCACAAGTACCGTCAACAGTTACCCTTTCACCGACAGTGGTGTATGAATTTATTTTTGGTATTGCCTGAGATTTTACTATTCTTAAAATTTCGGGCATATATTCAGGCAAAGAAATCTCTGCTTCCACACATTCTTCCACTGTTGTTTCATAAGTTCTTTTTAAACTGCAATATTCTGTATTTTCTAAAGAAATATCCATAAAAATAAACTCCCTTCATATATTCTCTAACAAAATATATGAAGGAAATTCAAAATTTATTCGTTTGTTGTATCTTCTTCTATTTCTTCTTCAATTACAGGCTCGTAAATACTTTCATAAAGCATTTCTCTGTTTTCGCTGAAATTTATAGCGATTGAAGAACCGTCCCATTTAGACTCAAACCACCAGGTATCTTCAAATGGTAACTGTTGAGAAACTAAAAGCTTATCCATTTCAAGACCAGTTTTAGAAACACATGAAGCCATACTTAAAATAAGGCTTGTAAATTCTGATTTACTTAAGGATGTTTCTATATTAGGCGCTACATCCTTTGCGGTTGAAATAAGACCAAAAATGTTACCTGTCAAAAGCTCTTTCTTTACATTTTCTGCTATTGCTGCTATAACCTTTCTTTGGCGGTATGTTCTCATAAAGTCAGAGTCAAGCTTTCTTATTCTCGCATACCACAAAGCCTGATAACCATTAAGGTGAACACTTTCACCGCTTTCAAAATGGTCGGGTTTTGTTTCTTTTTTATAGTTGTGACGGTTGTTTATATAATCTGCTTCATCTTCTGTTACTTCAATATCTATACCACCGAGACCATCAACAAGCTCTGTAAACATATTAAAATTAACAACTGCATAACCGTCTATTTTAATATTGAAATTTTGTTCTATAGTCTTTATAAGTAAGTTGGCACCGCCCCAAGCATACGCTGCATTGATTTTTGCTTCACATTCACCTGGTATATCAACGTGAGTATCACGGAGAATAGAAGTAACAATTACTCTACCAACTTTTTTGTTGACAGAAATAATCATAATACTGTCGCTTCGTGAAGCACCGCCTTTTTCTTTATCGGCACCAATAAACAGAATATTTTTTACATCGGGGCTACTCGCAAGTGCGGCAACATTTTCGATATGCTCAATTTCTTCACCCTTTGTGAAGTTGTCAACAATACCACTTGCAGAGCTTAACAAAACTCCGCCGAATGCTATAACTACTGCAAGAAAAACTGCTAAAACAACTATAAATTTAGGTGTCTTTCTTTTTTTCTTTTCCTGAACGAGCTTACCGCGACGCATTTCATAATCTGAAATTTCATCTTCGTCTAAATCCATTCTCTGATTTCTTATCGCAGTAGGTGCCGGTCTTGCTTGTCCCCGCGTTTCTGAAGTTGTTCTTTGTTGTCTTGGAGCAATAGGAATATCTTCATACTCTGTTTCGCGCTCCACTCTTTTTGAAGCCCTCAACCGAGAAAGAGAAATATCACTGTTACTATAAACATCCTCATACTCTATTGGTTTCTCTGGTATAGTAAAAATATCCTCAGGCTCATCCTCCGAATCCTCAAATACATCATCTGCATAAGGGTTATTAATAAAAGTACGCATATTATTCGCTTTTGAAGAATCACTATAAATATCAAGTGAGTTTTCTTCTACGCTTTTACTATCTACCTTTGTTTCATTGAGAAGGTCGAGGTAGTCGGTATTATAATCGCGTTTTTCAGTATTCCCTCCAAGATTACCAAATGAAAAATCATTGTTATCTGCCATCTTCTTATCCTCTTAATTCCTCTATTATCTGATTAAAAATTATATTAAAAATAGTTTGTTTATTCTTCTCTGTATTTTCTATGCTTCCGTCAGAAATCCTCATAGCAAACGAAAGAGAATTATCTATAATAAAGAACCACAAAACATCATAATTTATTTTTTGGTAAAGCCCAAACCTTTCAGAAATCTCGTTTATAGCACTCATAATTGTGCGATAGTGGTCATTATCTTCTGCGTGGTCGTGACTTATGTAAAGATTTGAATTACGGAAATTTTTGTAATACTTTGTTTTGGTAGGGTTAGTTAAAAGAAACTCAAAATATTTATTCCAGATATTCCACACACTTGTTTTTATGTCACTTTCATCTATACTCACACTTTTAATTGACTGGTATATTTCACTGTCAATATTGTAGTAAACCTGCTTTTTAAGTTCATCAAGAGTATTGAAATGCTTGAAAATAACACCCTCAGAGCATTCACATTTTTTAGAAATAGCTTTACTTGTCATACCATACATACCATTCTCTGCACCAAGCTCTGTTACACCCTGTATGATTTTTCGTGAAGTTTCTGACACACTTTTTCACCTACCAATAACATATTCCAAAATATTTTAACATATTTTTATTGATATTTCAACAAAAACAAGGTTATTTGTTGGATTTTAAAACAAAAACCTGACATTTAAAGACCAAAAACTTTAAATGTCAGGTTAATTTTATAAAACTTAGTCTGTAACTTTAACTGTCCAGTTAAATTTGTCTTCTACCTTACCCCATTGAATACCAGTGAGTTCATCGTAGAGCTTTTGTGCTACTGCACCGATTTCGTTATTGTTAATAACAAGCTTTTCACCTTCATCAAAGAATTCGCCTATTGGTGAAATAACTGCCGCAGTACCTGTACCGAATGCTTCGTCTAACTTGCCATTTTTGTGAGCTTCTTTAACTTCATCAACTGAAATTTTGCGTTCTTCAACTTTGTAGCCCCAGTTTTTGAGAACTTCAATACAAGATGCTCTTGTAACACCAGGAAGAATGTTGCCATCTTCAAGTGAAGGTGTAACAACTGTGCCATCAATTACGAAGAATACATTCATAGCACCAACTTCGTCGATGTATTTTCTTTCAACACCGTCAAGCCAGAGAACCTGTGCGTAACCCATTTCGTCAGCTTTTTTCTGACCAATAAGAGATGCAGCATAGTTACCACCAGCTTTTGCCATACCTGTACCACCTTTTACGCAACGAACATATTCATGCTCAATGCAGATTTTAACAGGGTCCATACCATTAGCATAGTAAGAGCCTACAGGTGAAAGAATAATAGCAAAAATATAAGTATGTGCAGGATGAACACCTAAGAATGGGTCAGTTGCAATAATGAATGGACGAATGTAAAGTGATGTGCCTTCGCTGTGTGGTACCCAGTCCTTATCTACTTCAACAACTGCTTTGATTGCTTCAAGAGCGAGTTCCGGGTCAATTCTCGGAACGCAAAGTCTGTCACAAGTATTGTTCATTCTTTCAATATTTTTCTGTGGGCGGAAAAGTTGGATTTTACCATCAGCAGTTCTGTATGCTTTAAGACCTTCAAAAAGTTCTTGCGCATAGTGGAAAACCATTGCAGATGGTTCAAGCGGAAGTGGACCATAAGGAACAATTCTGCCGTCGTGCCAACCCTTTTCTTCATTGTAGTTCATTAAGAACATATGGTCAGTAAAAAATCTACCGAAACCAAGACCTTTATCTTCCGGTTTTTCTTTTTTTACTGTTGCTTTTTCTATTTTGAAATCGTAACCCATTTCAATAGCCTCTTTTCTGAAATTAGAAATTATATTAGTAGTCGTAACCTAACTGAAGAGCAGTTTTATTTACTTCAAGTAAATCCTGATGTCTTGCTGATACAACTTTACCTAAAGGAGCGTCGATATTATCAAATGATAATTCTTCTACTTCTTTTAAAAGTTTACCTGTAATAATCATATTAGCAAGTGTGTTAATACCTTTTTCACTTGCAAGACCTGTTGCAGGGATATAATAAACATCAACGTCTGTACGTGTAACTTTTCTTTCGATAAGTGTTGAATCAACAAAAATTTTACCACCAGGTACTACTTCGTTTTCATATTTATCAAGTGAAGGTAAGTTCATTGCAACTAAAACGTCAGGTTTACTTACAATTGGTGAACCGATTGGGTCTTCACTTACAATAACACTACAGTTAGCAGTACCGCCACGCATTTCAGGACCGTATGAAGGAAGCCAGCTGATGTGTTTGCCTTCAAGAAGACCTTTATATGCTACAAATTTACCAGCGAAAAGAATACCTTGACCGCCGAAACCGGCAAAAAGAATATTTGTTGTCTTTTTCATATTATTTTGCCTCCTCTGCGTAGATATCTTTATAAACACCAAGTGGGTAATATGAAAGCATATTTTCTTCAAGCCACTTTAATGCTTTTTCAGGTGTCATACCCCAGTTTGTAGGGCAAGTTGAAACAACCTCAACAAGTGAGAAGCCTTTACCATCAATCTGATTCTGGAAAGCCTTTTTAATTGCAGCCTTTGCCTTTTTAATATTAGGAACACTGTTAACTGCAACTCTTTCAAGATAAGCAGCACCATCAACATTTGAAAGTAATTCACATACTTTTACAGGATAACCAACTGTTTCAACATCTCTACCATAAGGTGAAGTCTGTGTAACCTGACCTGGGAGAGTTGTAGGTGCCATCTGACCACCTGTCATACCATAAATTGCGTTGTTTACGAAAATAACTGTAATGTTTTCGCGTCTTGCTGCTGCGTGAACTGTTTCAGCAGTACCAATAGCTGCAAGGTCACCATCACCTTGATATGTAAATACAATATGATTTTCAGGGTCTGCCCTTTTAACACCGGTAGCAACTGCAGGTGCTCTACCGTGAGGAGCCTGAACGAAGTCACAGGTAAAATAATCGTAAGCCATAACTGAACAACCAACAGGTGCTACACCGATAGTTTTACCTTCAATACCTAATTCGTCAATTACTTCAGCTACAAGACGATGAATAATACCGTGAGTACAACCCGGACAATAGTGAAGTGGTGCATCAGTAAGTGATTTTGGTTTTTCAAATACTACCATTATCTTTCTCCTCCTTCGTTTACTTCTTCAATCTTTGCAAGTACTTCTTCTGGTGAAGGAATCATACCACCAACACGACAGCAAAGATGTACCGGTTTTTTACACTCGATAGCGAGTTTAACATCTTCAATCATCTGACCCATATTCATTTCAACAGAAATAAATGCTTTACATTTGTCTGCCGCTTTATTTAACACTTCTGTTGGGAATGGCCAGAGTGTAATTGGTCTTATCATACCAACTTTAATGCCTTTTGCTCTTGCTTCAACAATTGCATTTTTTGCAACTCTTGAAGTAATACCGAATGAAACTACGCAGATTTCTGCATCGTCCATAAGATATTCTTCATACATAACTTCGTTTTCTTCAATGGTTTTGTATTTAGCGAAACGCTCAAAGTTTTTCTTTTCTAATTCTTCAGGTTTTAAATAAAGAGAGTTAACAATGTTGTGTTTTCTCTGCATTTTAGTACCTGTTGTAGCCCAAGGTTTTTCATATTTAACAGGTTCAGTAGTTTCAAGTTCAACAGGTTCCATCATCTGTCCCATTGTACCATCTGCTAAAATCATTGTAAGAATACTGTATTTATCTGCTAAATCAAATGCTTTTGTTGTAAGTGAAGCCATTTCCTGAACAGAAGCGGGTGCTAAAACAATTCTCTTATAGTCACCGTGGCTACCACCCTTTACAGCCTGGAAGTAGTCAGATTGTGATGGTTGAATACCACCAAGACCAGGACCACCACGTTGTACGTTAACAACAAGTGCCGGAACGTCACTACCTGAAATATATGACATACCTTCACTCTTGAGTGAAACACCAGGGCTTGAAGAAGATGTCATAACTCTTTTACCTGCTGCAGCAACACCTAAAACCATATTGATAGCAGCAATTTCGCTTTCTGCCTGTAAAAATACACCGCCAACTTTCGGCATACGTTTTGCCATATAAGCCGCAATTTCTGTTTGTGGTGTAATAGGATAACCGAAGTAATGTAAACAACCTGCTCTTATTGCAGCTTCTGCAATAGCTTCGTTACCTTTCATTAAAACTTTTTCACCCATTTTTTCCACCTCTTATCTTTCTACTGTAATTACGCAATCAGGGCACATTGTTGCACAGAATGCACAGCCTATACATAAGCTTTCATCTGTAACGTGTGCAGGGTGATGTCCCTTTGCATTAAGTCTTGAAGTATCAAGTGCTACGATTTTTTTAGGACAAGCACCTACACAAAGACCACAGCCTTTGCAAACGTTGTCCGCGAAAGTAACTTTTGCCATAATCTTACCTCCAATAATCATACATAAATATCAATAGATATATTATACTATCTTTTTTTGTAATTTCAATGGGAAAATGTTATCTATTTCACCATTGAAAGAATTGGCTAAATTTTCACTTACCGTTGTCATTTTTATTGGTAAACCTGAAAGATGAGACAACTCATCTGCACTCTTAACTGAAGCAATAACATCTTCCTTTGTAGTAAGAGCACCTAAATTAGAGTTATTGACAATCGCGGTAAATTTAATTTTACCTGCTGTTTCAATTTCTTTCATAACCTCTAATGCACTCCCGGCATCGGGGGTTAAAGGTCTGTACATATTAAAAACAAACAACATTTCGTAGTCATTTTCTTCTCTTATTGCAGTTTCATATCTGCCAAGTGCATAAGCACCGCGGTCATCGCCACCAATATCGAGTATTGCTACCGCGCTTCTGTCATCAAGAATTGAGTAAACATCTTGTGGAAGTGCAGGTAAATCGACATTTGAATTAGCAAATTCTGACGATATGAGTTTTATACCTGCTTTTGTTAATTCTTCTAAACTGTCAGCAGTTCTGAAATATGGATTAACAATATCAAGGTCAGTAATAACTACTTTTTCATATTTTTCTTTAAGGTGCAAGGCATAATTTACTGCAATATTTGTTTTACCGCTACCGTAATGCCCTGCAAAAAGAGTAACTCTTTTATTTTCCAAATTGAACACCTCAAAGTTTATTTCTTATAATCTTACCGCTTGTTGTTTTTGGTAATTCATCACGGAACACAACAATTCTCGGATATTTATAAGGTGCAGTTTTTTCTTTAACATACTGCTGAATTTCTTTCTTTAATTCCTCAGTACCCTCCGTACCAGGAACAAGAACAATACTTGCTTTAACAACCTGACCACGAACCTCGTCAGGAGCAGCAGAAACACCACATTCTAAAACATAAGGAAGTTCCATAATAACGCTTTCAATTTCAAATGGTCCTATTCTGTAGCCCGATGACTTAATAACATCATCAACACGACCAACATACCAGTAGAAACCATCCTCATCACGCCAGGCAACATCACCTGTATGGTAGAAACCATCGTGCCACACTTCTTTTGTCTTTTCTTCATCTTTATAATAACCTTTGAAAAGACCGCAAGGAGCACCATCTTTAACATTGATAACAATTTCGCCATTTTCACCAACATTAACTTCGTTACCGTCGGCGTCAACAAGTTTAACATCGTAAATCGGTGCAGGTTTACCCATTGAACCGATTTTGTGAGAAGCACCTGTCATATTACCTATAATCATTGTGCTTTCTGTCTGACCGAAACCTTCTAAAATCTGAAGACCTGTTGCAGTTTCAAACTGACGATAAACTTCAGGGTTAAGTGCTTCACCAGCAGTTGTCATGTGCTGAACTGATGAGAAATCGTATTTTGAAATATCCTGTTTTACCATCATACGAAGCATTGTAGGTGGCGCACAGAATGTTGTGATTTTATATTTTGCAAACATTGGTAAAATGTCCGCTGCGTCAAATCTGTCAAAGTCATAAACAAATGTAGGTGCTTCGCAAAGCCATTGACCGTAAAGCTTACCCCACATAGATTTTGCCCAACCGGTATCTGAAATTGTAAAATGAAGACCATCAGGGTCAACATTGTGCCAGAACTTTGCAGTATGGAAATGACCTAAAGGATATTTATGACTGTGCATTGCAGTTTTTGGGTAGCCTGATGTTCCTGATGTAAAGAACATAAGCATTAAATCGTCACCGCAAGGAGAATCTTCTGTTCTTTCAAAATGAGAACTGAAACGGGCACTCTCCTCGTCATAATTTCTCCAGCCATCTCTTTCACCATTAACCATAATTTTAATTTCAAGTGATGGTGAAGTCTGTGCCGCTAAATCAACCTGATGAGCAGTATCGCCATCGCCTGTGCAAACAATTGCTTTAATGCCTGCAGACTGAAATCTGTACTCAAAGTCGTGTTCTTGTAACTGGTTAGGTGCAGGAATTGCAATTGCACCTAATTTGTTAAGTCCTATCATTGCAAACCAGAATTGATAATGACGTTTTAACACGAGCATAACTCTGTCGCCTTTTTTAATACCTAAAGAAGCAAAATAGTTTGCCGCTTGTGCAGATGCTTTTTTAATATCTTTAAAAGTAAAGCGTCTTTCAACCTTGTTTTTATCAATATGAAGCATTGCAAGCTTAGTCGGTTCTTTATCCGCTAAAGCATCAACTAAATCAAATGCAAAGTTGAAATTATCAGTATTCTTGAAAGAAATTTTTGTAGGAGTACCGTTTTCATTCTTTTCAATATCAATATATTTATGATATATACGGTCCTTTGTATCATTTTCTATTGTCTTTTTGCTATCAAGCGCTTTTGCTTTTGCCTTTGCTTTTGCATATTCAAGCTCAGGAATAGGTTCACCAGTAGGGTTAAGAACAATAGCATAGAATGTACAGTCTTTACCATCAACAGCTATCATACCGTGAGGTGTTGAACTGTCGTAATAAATACTGTCACCAGCTTCAAGAATTTCGTAGTGTTCGCCAACCTGAACCTTTAATTTACCCTCAATTACAATATCAAGTTCCTGACCTGCGTGAGTAGTAACTTCAATTTCTTTATTCTGTTTTTCTTCACTGTATGTACTACGCACAAAAAGAGGTTCAGCAATTCTGTTTTTAAAAGCAGAAGCAAGGTTGTAGTATGTCATACCATGTGCTTTTTCGATTCTCTGCCCTTTACCTGATTTTGTATAAACGTAGTTTACGAGTTTTGGTGTGTGACCCTCAATAAGGCTTGTAACGTCAACATTAAGAGTTTGCGCGCAACGGTAAATAAAAGCAAAGTTTAAGTCTTTATTACCATTTTCGCACTCGATGTATTCAGCTTCACTAACACCTGTTTTTTCAGCCATTTGTGCAGTTGTGAGATTTTGTATTTCTCTGAGTTCCCTGATTCTTGCAGCCATTTCCTTGATTTTAAAATCAAGTGCTGTAATCTGTTCCATTTTTAGTTCCTCCGATTATTCTTTCAGAGTGGGTTATTTAATAAAAATAACCCGCCCCAAAGATATGATCTTTGAGACGAGCGTTATAAACAATTTATAATACCCGCGGTACCACTCAAATTGCAGAAAACCTGCCACTCTTGGAGTCTATCAACTCCTATGCATTTACGCAGCAATCACGGAGAGATTCTACTAAGCATCTGCTTTTCTTTCTCCCGGCTCAGAAACTACAAGTTGTAAATTTTCACCTGTGACTTGCACCAACCGTCACTTCTCTGCAAGGGAATAATTTATAACCCCTTTTCTTCAACGCCTTTTAACGTATTATACCATACCACATCTCTTATAATTTGTCAAGAAAATAATTGGAATTTTTTATAAATTTTATTGCCAAAATTTGTAAATATTGCAATAAAGAAATATTCTTAATATTAAAGTTTATTTCTTATGATTTTACCGCTGATTGTCTTTGGTAATTCGTCACGGAATACAACAATTCTCGGATATTTATAAGGTGCTGTATTCTTTTTAACGTAATCCTGAATTTCCTTTTTGAGTTCTTCTGTGCCTTCTGTACCCTTTGTTAAAACGATACTTGCTTTAACCACCTGACCACGAACCTCGTCAGGAGCAGCAGAAACACCACACTCAAGAACATAAGGAAGTTCCATGATAACGTTTTCAATTTCAAATGGTCCTATTCTGTAACCTGATGATTTGATAACATCATCAACACGACCGACATACCAGAGATAACCATCTTCATCTCTCCAAGCGGTATCACCTGTGTGATAAAGACCATCGTGCCATACTTCTTTTGTTCTTTCTTCGTCGTTGTAGTAACCCAAGAAAAGACCACAAGGCGCGCCATTTTCTGTATGAACAACAATCTCGCCTGTTTCACCATCCGGCACCGGTTTGCCGTCAGGGTCAACCAAATCGATATCGTAAAGTGGTGACGGTTTACCCATAGCACCGATTTTGATTTTGGAACCATCAAGATTTGCAATAGAAAGAGTTGTCTCAGTCTGACCGAAACCTTCATAGATTCTAAGACCAGTTACCTTTTTAAATTGTTTGAATACTTCCGGATTAAGCGCTTCACCCGCAGTTGTAGCGTGTTTTATTGAAGATAAATCATATTGTGAAATATCTTGTTTTATTAACATTCTGTACATTGTAGGTGGTGCGCAGAATGTTGTTATATTATACTTTGCGAACATCGGGAGAATTTTTGCCGCATCAAAACGCTCAAAGTCGTAAGTGAACACTGCACCCTCACAGAGCCATTGACCATAAAGTTTACCCCAGAGCGCTTTACCCCAGCCTGTTTCGGAAATTGTGAAGTGAATACCATCGCGATAAACATTATGCCAATGTTTTGCAGTAATATAGTGACCAAGTGGATATTTATGACTATGAACCGCAATTTTAGGGTAACCGGTTGTACCTGATGTAAAGAACATTATAAGTGGGTCATTACCGCAGGCAGTTTCTTCATCACGTACAAATCTGCGTGAGAAGAGTGGGAACTCCTCGTCAAAATTATGCCAACCGTCTTTAGCACCATTTGCAACAATTTTAACTTTTAAATCAGGGCATGTCTTTTGTGCTTCGTCAACTGTTTCTGTAACTTTTCCGTCTGCAGTAGCAACAATTGCAGTAACACCCGCAGCCTGGAAGCGATATTCATAATCGTGAACAACAAGTTGATTAGTTGCAGGAATTGCAACTGCACCTAATTTGTGAAGAGCTAAAATAGCAACCCAGAACTGATAGTTCCTTTTAAGCACCAAAAGAACTCTGTCACCTTTTTTTATACCTAAAGATTTAAAGTAGTTAGCTGCTTGTGAAGACATTTCTTTCATATCCTTGAAAGTAAATCTTCTTTCTGTCATATCATCAGAGATATGGAGCATAGCGAGTTTTTCTGGTGATTTTCTGCCGATTTCATCAACTATATCAAATGCAAAGTTGAATTTATCTTCATTATAAAATTCAATTTTGTCACAAACGCCATCTTCGTTAAGGAAAGTTTTTACAAACTTATCACTTACGAGTGGTCTTTCAATTTGTTTCACTTCACTTATATTTTCAGAAACAAATTCTGCGGGCTCTTCTTCATCATTCATAACCATAGCAAGGAATGTACAGTCTTCACCATCAACTGCAATCATACCGTGAGGAATTGAACTTTTATAATAAATACTGTCGCCTTCTCTTAAAATTTCGTAATTATCACCAACACGAACTTTTAAAGAACCTTTTATAACAAGATCAAATTCATGACCTGCGTGTGTGCTCACCTCAATTTCTTTTGATTGAAGTTCACTTGAATACTGATAATTTACCCAATATGGATTGGCAAGTTTTTGTTTGAAACGAGGTGCTAAATTCTGAATCAATTTACCGTCTTCATTTGCAGTAACTTTACCATTCCCACGGCGGGTTACCGTGTAAGAAGAAAGTTTTGCGCTCTGACCTTCTAAAAGGTCTGTCATTTCAACACCGAAAGCCAATGCACATTTATGAACGAATGAGAAAGGTAAATCATCCTCACCTTTAACAAAAGATACATAATCCTCTAATGTTACTTCTGCTTTTTGTGCCATTTCTTCTTCTGAAAAACCGTAAATTGCGCGTAACTCCTCAATACGTTCAGCAACCTCTGCTAACTTTTTTGTTACTTTACTGTCTGCCATTACAATCATTCCTCTCGAAATTAAAATTTTTTAAAAGAAATACACAAATAAAAAAACCGTCTCAAAGTAAAACTTTGAGACGGAAAACTTTTCCGCGGTACCACTCAAATTGCAATAATAAATATTGCCACCTTTAAGGTCAAACAACCCCTCTGCACTAACGCTGCAGTTCTTTCGGAAGAAACTTACTGTTACTTTCAGCCCTTCAGCTCAGAAGTGATAGGTTTAAGGAAAATTATGTTATCGGCTCACAGCAACCGCCGACTCTCTGGAAACAGTCATTTTCAACCGTCTTCGTCATCGCTTTTATTTGTGATATTCATTTAATGTAGTTACAATATCACTTTTATTTTTTCTTGTCAACACTTTTTTGAAAATTTTCTTAACTTTTTTAATAAATTTTATGCTCAATATTTATAGATTGTTACAAAATAACAGATATACCCTTAACTTTTATTGACACTCCTTTCATTATATGTTAAAATTTACAAGTTAAAAAATATTGGTTAAAGGCGGTTATTAAAATGGCTAAAAATTTAAAAGACATTGACAAAGCTGCTGAAAGCAAAGGTTCATTCCTTGTTACAGTATGGCAGTTTGTTAAATTCATTGTTGTAAGTCTTCTTGCAATGATTGTTCAATTCGTACTCCTCAACACACTTCAACTTATCCCTGCAATTCAGGAACTTTACAAAGAACCATTCAGTTGGTGGGTATTTGTTTATCCTGTAGCAGTTGGTGGTTTAGGTTACTTTATTGTCAGCAATGTAGCTAACATCATTGCACAGATTGTTGCTTTCTTCGTAAACAAAGAAAAAACATTCAATTCAGGTGCTAATGTTGCAGTTGCACTCCCTATCTACATAGTATTCACAATTGCACTTATCCTCTTCTCTGCTTGGCTCAACCCAACATTAAAAGAAGTTTTTATTGGTTTTGAATGGTGCAATGAAACAATGGCAAAAAATATTGCTACAATGATTTGCTCTGCACTTCAGTTCTTCCTTTACTTCCCTGTTGATAAAATTCTTTTCCATAAGAAGAAAGAGGAAAAATAAGTTGCAAGTGTGCAAGTAGCAAGTTGCAAGTAAAATAAAAACAACTATATCCTATCATTTAAAGTCGGTTTTTACACTAACTATAAATGATAGGATATTCTTATTTAAAGAAATTCTACTTGTTTAAATGTAATTGTATTCGGTGTTCTTTTATCTTTTATAAAGTTAATGAAAATAGTTTCTGCTTCTTTAAAAGAACAATATTTTTCATAAAGTACGCCACTACCATTAGAACCGACACTCATCTGAACTATCGCTTTATTATCACTATCAGTTGTTACTTGTATAAATAAAACGTCCCCAATTTCTTCTGGTGGTGTTAATATTACAAATTCATATTCCCCGTCCCAGAGTTCCCTTAAGCTGTCCATTACATCTTCGACTGTGCAATCGCTTATATTTTCGCAACCATCAAGTGACAACTCAAACTTTCCTGTATATTTTACTTTTCTTAACTCTGCTTTTTTTAATAAACTTTGCATCATTTCCAAAGTTGATTCGGGGTCATCATAATTTAAAATTTTTGCATCTTCAAGAGCAATCATAGCTTCTTTTTCGTTACCTATACCCGCATAAGCTACTGCTAAATTAGAATGGTGAACCGGATTATCCGGCTCAATTCGTTTCGCATCTTTAAACACTTTAAGTGCTTTTTCATATTTGCCTGACAATATATAACCTGTTCCTACTTTTGAAAAAATAAAAACATCATCCTTGCAGTACATCATAGCTTCTTCGCCGATAGCTTCTGTTTTTTTGAAATCTTTTTGTGCAATAGATAAGTCAAGATAAAAACTCCACGCCTTACTGCAAGCCCTGTCAATTGATAAAGCCTTTTTCAACATATCTTCAGCAGCAGGGTAATTATATTTCTCAAATGCAATTTTGCCTATCATCGCAGTAATGACTGCTCGCGCCTTGTAATTTTCGGTACATTTCAAAGCATCGTTAAATAATTTTACTGCTTTATCATTTTTATCGAACGAGTATTTTACAAACCCCTTTTTAAAAATAACTTTTGCTTTTTTATCTTCATCTTTAAAAACACCATTTGTAAGACTATAAAACTCTTTTTCAATAATTGAATTGTTTTGTTTGACAACATCAAGAACCGTAAAAGATTTGTAAAATAACACTATTCCGGAAAATACTATACTTACAAGTTTTATAGGCTTATTACCCGACAAATCAATTGACCCGGTATCTATGTATTCGTAAACCAGTAAACCTACTGCCCCTAAAATACAAAAAACCGCTAAAACTCTCATAATCAAAACTCTTATACTCATATAACACCCTCCTGTTTTATGTAAGTATATAATATTATTGTTGCAGAGTCAACAACAATAAGTGGCAAGTGTGCAAGTAGCAAGTTGCAAGTGTGCAAGTAGCAAGTTGCAAGTATTACAAATAAAAATTCATCCTATCATTTGAAAGTTTGTTAACTTAAATGATAGGATGTTTTTAATTACAATTGCCGACCGCAGGTCCCACAATTATTCACTATTCATTATTCTTTATTCACTATTAACTAACGAATTTTTAAATTTAAAAATTCGTATTATTCCAACCCCAATCAGCATAACCCATATATTTAACATAAACTCTGCTTGGAGAAATTCCTAACACATCTTCTAAAATATCACAAACAGTACAAGTCATTTTAAGAGCACCGTCTTTTGAAACTCCGCCTAAAAGGTCAACATCAACAATTGCACTGTCTTCGCTGTTGTCACCTTTAAACCAAAGTTTCTGATTATCTTCAATACCGACCATAAGCCAGGCTTCAGTCTTCCCCGGGAAACATTCAATTGCTTTACCGAATTTTGTTTTTAAGATTTCCGCCTTTTCTTCTGTTACATTTACTGTTGTTTTTAAATTGATATATGGCATTTTAATTACCACCTTTCATTTTTATAATTAAAAATTAAAAATTTCGGAAGGCTTCGCCTTGATTTTAATTTACTACACATAAAAACTACTATGTTCTTTGATTTCAAGCTTCTTTATAAAGTAAAGATGAAAAAATACAGTTATTTATATAATATTATAATGCCGACCGCAGGTCCCGAAATTCTTCATTCTTCATTTTTAATTCTTCATTCTTGCGTAGCAAGTTACCTGTTCCACTTCCTGCAAAGTTCAAGAATCTGGTCAGTGAATTTTGCAAGATCTTTGTTTGCACCCTCAACATTATTTTCTGCAACACGCTCGAGTTGCTGTACCGCAGTCATAAGACGTTTGAATGCAGGAGTAATTCGTTTACCCTGAAGTCTGCCAGAACCATATTCTGATTGTGGCACTTTTGGTTTAACTCTTACACCGTCATTCTTTACAAGGCATACACCGGTAACAATATCCCAACAATCACCACTATAAGGTGCAGTTGCAGAGAAGTGCAATTCTTCATTTATTCTTGCAGTAAGTGTTTCACATGCCTCTTCGTTACCGTGAATAACAAATACTTTTTTAGGCGGTTGTTCGAATGAACCAATCCATTTCATAAGTCCTTCGTTATCTGCGTGACCACTTATTGCATCAAGCACAGCAATCTCTGCATTTACCTGAATTTCTTCACCAAAGAGCTTAACTGAATCGGCACCATTAACAAGTGTACGACCTAAAGTACCCTCTGCCTGATAACCAACGAAAAGAATTGTTGAATCTTCTCTCCACAAATTATACTTCAAGTGGTGGCGGATACGACCTGCTTCACACATACCACTTGCAGAAATTATAACTTTTGGCGATTTATCAAAGTTAATTGCCTTAGAATCATCTGTTGTAATTGAAAGTTCGAGTCCTGGGAAACTTATGGGGTTAATACCCGCATCTAAAAGTGCTAAAGTTTCTTCGTCAAAACATTGTCTCGAACTTCTGTCAGAGAATATGTTTGTTGCTTCAACAGCAAGAGGACTATCGACATATACTCTGAAATTGTTGTGACCTTTAATTAAATTCTGTTCTTTAATTTCTCTTATAAAGTAGAGAAGTTCCTGTGTTCTGCCGACTGCAAATGACGGAATAACAAGGTTGCCACCTCTGTCAAAAGTGCGTTGGATAACGTCTACCAAATCACCTATATAATTAGGTCTGTCTCCGTGACTACGGTTACCGTAAGTAGATTCCATAATTACATAGTCAGCGTCGGTTAAATAAGTAGGGTCCCTTAAGAGTGGTTGTTCGAGATTTCCGATATCACCCGAGAAAACTAATTTTTCGGTATCTTTATCTTCAGTAACCCACACCTCAATACTTGCAGAGCCTAAAAGATGACCTGCATCAGTAAAGCGAATTTCTAACCCTTTATCGACAGTAATCACAGTATCATACGGGCAAGGTCTGAAATGTTTCATTGAACCTACTGCATCATCAATTGTATAAAGTGGTTCATATTTTTCTGCTCCTGAACGCTTTGCTTTTCTGTTGCGCCACTCTGCTTCAAATTCCTGAATGTGAGCAGAGTCACGAAGCATTATTTCACAAAGTCGTGTTGTAGATTCAGTTGCGTAAACCTTGCCATTGAATCCGTGGGCATAAAGAAGCGGAATAAGACCTGAGTGGTCAATATGTGCGTGAGTAAGTAAAACATAGTCAATATCAATAGCGGGAACGGATAATTCCTGATTTTCAAAAATATCTTTACCCTGCTCCATACCATAATCAACTATGATATTTTTACCATTCGCCTTAATTAAAGTACAGCTACCTGTAACTTCATGGGCGGCACCAAAGAAAGTTATTGTCATAGAAAATCAACTCCTTACTATTTTCTATGTTCATTTTAACACAACGTCGAATCTTTTTCAACAAAATACCTAAAATTTAATTCTTTATTAAAAATTTATTGTTAGCATTACCCTAAAAATATTTATGCATTGAAATACAACTTTTAGTTTGGTATAATAATATTTAGTGTGAAATTAAAAGAATTTTTCAAAATCTGGTGATAAATAATGGAATCATTAAAAGAAATATACAGAATCGGTAAAGGCCCATCAAGTTCACACACAATGGGACCTGAACACGCTTCTAAATTATTTTTGGAAAAAAACCCGAAAGCATCAAAATATTTAGTTACACTTTACGGCTCACTTTCAAAAACCGGTAAAGGTCATATGACCGACAAGATTATTATTGATACCTTCAAGAATAAAAACATTGAAGTAATTTTCGGTGATGGCGATGAGAGCAAGCTCTACCACCCTAACACGATGACACTTGAAGCATTTGACGAAAGCGGTAAATCACTTGATTTCTGGCGCGTTTATAGTGTCGGTGGTGGTAAGATTGAAATTGAAGGACAACCTTCTGTTGCAGTTCAGGATGTTTATCCACTTAACACATTCGCAGAAATTAAAGCATATTGCGATAAAACAAATATGAGACTCCACGAATATGTAAGAGAAGTTGAGGGTGACGAAATTTTCTTATATCTTTCAGTTGTCTGGGAAACAATGAAACAGGCAATTGAACGCGGTCTTACTACAGAAGGTGTTTTACCTGGCGGTCTTGATGTTCAGAGAAAAGCAAAAATCCTTTATAACCAGAGACACATTGACGAAAGCCCCGAAACAAGAGAAAGCCGACTTGTTTGTTCTTGTGCTTTTGCAGTAAGCGAAGAAAATGCAGGTGGCGGAACAATAGTTACAGCACCTACCTGTGGTGCAAGTGGTGTTTTACCTGCAGTATTATATTATATGCAGAAAAAACGCGGATTTTCAGACCTCGCAATCTGTAATGCTCTTGCAACTGCAGGACTTATTGGTAACATAATTAAAACAAATGCCTCTATAAGTGGTGCAGAATGTGGTTGTCAGGCAGAAATCGGTTCTGCGTGTTCAATGGCTGCTGCTGCACTTGCAGACCTTTTTTATATGAATTTAGACCAGGTTGAGTATGCCGCAGAGGTTGCTATGGAGCACCATTTAGGTCTTACTTGCGACCCTATTTGCGGTCTTGTTCAGATTCCTTGCATTGAAAGAAATGCAGTTGCCGCTATGCGTGCAATCAACGCATTAAACCTTGCAAACTTCTTAACACACACAAGAAAAATTTCATTTGACATTGTTGTTAAAACAATGTATGAAACAGGACGAGATTTGTTCAGTAAATACAGAGAAACAAGCGAGGGGGGCTTGGCAAAAAACTATCACGATTGATAGCTTTTTGCAACTAAGTTTGCTTCGCAAATGTTTTGTAAAATAAAAAGTTCTATCATTTTCTGTTTACGAAAACATATAAATAACAAAATCAGGTTTTTACATCGTAGGGGATGAGCTGTGTTCTCCCTCAACACGCGTTATGTAATAGAATAAATTGCAAATAAAACAATAAACTTTTTGCACTCGATTAGATTATCATAAAAAAACCAACTCCCACTACTGCGGGCGACCACAGGTCTGCCCCTACCATAGTGGGAGTTAATTTTTCGTTTCATTTACAGTGCATTTTCACTTTAAATTTCTTGAGTAGAAGCATGAATTCACTCACTTCATCGTAGGGGCTGACCTTTGGTCGCCCGCTACAACTCATTAAAAGCAATAAACAAACTAAAAAATGAAAGAATGTAGTTATTATTCAAAAATATTTACAATCAAACGCGTAGCGTTTCCTTCAATTCCGAATTACGCATTCCGAATTAGTTAAAGCGCAGCACTAAGGCACTTATATCCACAAAGCTTATCGCTCAATTTATCCGGCTGATGACCGCCGACAAAGAGAGTAATTTTGCCGTCCGGCTCTACTCTTGTGCCATCTTCTAAAACGGCTTTAATGAAGTATTTGTCAAGTTCAACTTCAACTTCTTTGCTCTCGCCTTTTTTAAGGTCAACTGCTTCAATACCGCAAAGCTGATAAGTTGGTGTAGATGTTCTTGAATCAGTAAACTGTGCGTACACCTGCACTTTTTCCTTACCATCAAAGTCACCTGTATTTTTAACATTTACAGATACTTTAATAAATTCATCATCTTCTGAAAGAACTTTAAAATCAGAATATCCGAAGCTTGTGTATGAAAGACCGAAACCGAATGGATATAAAGGCTCATCCCTATAATATCTATATGTTCTGTTTTCCATACTGTAATCTTCCATAGATGGAATTTCTTTTGTTTCGTAATAGAATGTAAGTGGTGTTTTACCACAAGGTACTGCTTTACCTGTAATAATATTAGCAACCGCTTTACCACCTAATGCACCAGGGTACCACGCGTGAATAATTGCTTTAGCGTGTTTTCTTACCTTTTCGCCTAAATCAATAGCGCTACCGCAAGTTATAACAACTATTAAATTATCTGTAACATCACAGATTGCTTCTGCTAATTTCATTTGTGTTGCAGGTAAGTAAAGTGTGTTTTTATCACCACAGCTTGAGAACTCGTTTGAGTGGTTTGTGTCTTCACCCTCAATAGTTCTGTCAAGACCAACACATAAAACTGTAAGGTCTGATTCAGAAGCCGCTGCCATACCCTCACTATAAAGGTACTCAAATCCGTCCCAAGAGCTCTTGACTTCACTGCAAAGGTGTGAACCATCTGCAACAAAGATTTTAGAGTCTGTAAATTCTCTACGGATACCATCTGCCAATGTAACATACTCTGATGCGTGGCCAAAGTAGTTACCCTCAAGTGCTAAATGTGACATTGAGTTAGGGCCAACTACTGCAACCTTTTTGAAATCATTTTTATTAAGTGGTAAGAAGTTATTTTCATTCTTTAAAAGCACCATTGTTTCTTCTGATGCTTTTAAGTTGAGTGCTTTATTTTCGTCTGAGTCTAATTTTTCATAACCAATATCGCTGTATGGTCTTTTTTCTTCAAATTCTCCTAAAGCAGCACGGATTGTGTAAAGATATTCTGCCGCTTCAGTAATATCTTCATCAGTTATTAAATCTTCTTCGTAAGCGTCAATTAAGTATTTGTAAGATTCACCACAGTTCAAGTTACAACCAGTTTTAAGAGAAACTGCAGCTGCATCTTTCATACTGTCTGCAAATTTGTGGAATTCCCAAATATCACGGATAGCACCACAGTCAGAAACATAGTAACCCTTAAATTGCCAGTCTTTTCTTAAAATTTCTTGCATAAGTGTTTTACTCGCACAGCAAGGCTCACCGTTTGTACGATTATAAGCACCCATAACACCTGCAACACCTGCTTTTTTTACTGCGTATTCGAATGCAGGTAAATATGTTTCATACATATCTTTTTTATTTGCAATAGCATCAAAGCCATGACGAGTTTTTTCAGGACCTGAATGAACTGCAAAGTGTTTTGCACAAGCAGTTGCTTTATAAAATTCTCCATCACCCTGAATACCATTTACAAAAGATACTGCTAACTGTGATGTTAAATAAGGGTCTTCACCGAATGTTTCCTGACCTCTGCCCCAACGTGGATCTCTAAAAATGTTGATATTTGGTGCCCAGTAAGTAAGACCTTTATAAATATCTCTGTCACCGAACTCAATACTTTTGTTGTATTTTGCTCTTGCTTCTGTTGAAATAGCATCTGCAACACTGTTAACGAGATTTTTGTCAAATGTTGCCGCCATACCAATAGCGTGTGGAAAAACTGTTGCAACCCCCGCTCTTGCAATACCATGAGATGCTTCATTCCACCAGTTATATTCATTTATACCAAGTCTTTCGATTGCAGGAGACGTGTAGAGAAGTTGGCTCATTTTTTCTTCTGCAGTCATCTGAGAAACTAATTCTTTTGCTTTTTTTCTTGCTTTTTCTAAATCCATTGGTATCACCTTAATTTTAATATTCCATATATTTATTAACTATACTTTTTGCAGTACCATCATTTATAAGTTCATTTATTGCGTTAACAATTTTTGTTTGTTTACCGCTGTCTTCGCTTACAACTGCAACCTGATAATCTGCACTATAAAATGATGACTCTAAAATTTTAAGTCCACTTACATTATCAATTATTTTTCTTGCTATTGAGTCATCAATAATAATTGCGGTAATCTCATCATTTTTAAGAGCCTCTACCATTTCGTCATTTGTTGTAAATTCTTTTACATTCTCCTGACCGAAGCCCCATTCATTAAGTGGTGCAGATGCGAAAATATCACCAGTTGTAGTTTTCTTAACACCAATTTTAATACCATCTTTTACACCGACAGGGTAACCGTCCGAATTAAATTCTGAATAAAAATCGTCATATACTACATAGTCAGTAGTTGCTTTTACAATTACAGATTGAGTATCTGTCATATATGATTTTGAAAACACCGCATTTTCCACTTCAAAAGTATCGCTATTAGATTGATTTATATATACATCAAAGTTTTGAGGGTCATAATGACTGCTATATGCAGCAACTTCTTTAAATTCAACTTCCATCCCTAATTTATCTGCTACCGCATTCATTAAATCAATATTTATACCACTTAATTTTTCGTCCTCTTTGTATTTGTAAGGTATAAAATCAAATTCCGTTCCAAGACTTACTATGAGTAATTCTTTCTCTATTTCACTCACATTTTCAGTAGTAGAAACAACACTTTCTTCTGTTGTGTTTTCTGTTGTTGTAGGTTCCTCATTAGGTTTCGGTGAGCAGGATGCAAACACACCTAAAGTAAACAAAACAACAAGTAAAAGTGAAGTAATTTTTAAAGTTCTTTTCATTTCAAAAACTCCTTTCGGGTTTTATTTTCATATAGATTATAATACCATTTATACAACTATAAATCAAGAAAAATATCACAGTATAATCACAAATGATTACACTGTGATAAGTCCACAAGTTATGCAGAAATATGCGGAGTAAATGCAAATCAGAATCGCACCTTGCCAACGCATAAATTTTCTTGTTATAAATGACGGAATAAGTGTTAAAAGTGTTACCACTACACATATTGAAATATCAATAAACGATTGGTCCCAACTGAGTGGCATTACACCACCTGAAATAAGTGTTGCAAGTGGTAAAATCAAACTTAAATCTATAACATTTGCACCAATAATATTACCAAATGAAACAGACGATTGTTTTTTAGAAAAAGCTGTTATAGCAGTTGCAAACTCCGGTAATGATGTACCAAGCGCAATAACCGTAGTAGAAACAATTCTTTCCGTTATGCCAACTTTTAACGCAATTTCACCTGCATTGTAAACTATAAGTTGAGAGCCTAACATCATAAAGATTGCACTTAAAATAAACTTGAAAAAATCTTTTGCATGGTTGCGTCTTTTTAAAATTCTTGCTTCTTCATCTTCATCTTCCCGCGATTTGAATTTAAAAACATCCGGAACACTGTTACTGTAAGCACTTCTTATATTCTGCATAATAAAAAGTGTAAAAATTATTAAAAGTATTATAGCGCTTTCAACACCAATTTCACGTTTAAAAGCACAGTAACCTAATGTAATTACTGAAAGGAGTAACAGAATACTTTCGTGAACATAATCGAGCCTTTTAAAAATTGTCGGCATATAAATAAATGAAAGAGCTATCATAAGGCAAATGTTAGCGGTAACGCTACCAACTGATGTACCGAATGCCATTGCAGGTTTTGCTTGCAGTGAAGCAAAAACAGAAACAAGAATTTCAGGCAAAGTAGTAGCTACACTTACAAGTGTAGCACCTATTATAAATTTCGGCACTCTTGCAACAGTTGCAATTTTTGTAGCAGTATCAACAAAAACATCGCTACCTTTTACGGTAAGAATAAGACCTATTACAAACAAAGAAACCTCTAAAGCAATTGACATTCAGGCACCCCCCTTTTTTATACAGTATTTTAATACTTTCAAGATGTTATCACAAAAAAAATACTATGTCAACAGAATATATTTTTTTATTTAAAATACTTTTAAAGAATAAAAAAATGTGTTATTATAAAATCATAAAATTTACACAAGAGGTGTTCATTATGAAAACTTTTCTTTTTCAGGGTGACTCAATTACAGATGCTGACAGACGCCGTGAAGATATAAACAATTTCGGCTACGGTTACCCGAATATTGTTGCGGCAAAATATATGAGCGAATACCCAAATAAATTCACATTCATAAATAAAGGTATAAGTGGTAACAGAATCGTTGACCTTTACGCAAGAATAAAAATTGATTTAATAAACTTAAAACCTGACTATCTTAGCATTTTAATCGGCATTAACGATGTATGGCACGAGCTTTCTTCAGAAAATGGCGTTGATAATGAAAAATTCAAAAAAATTCTTTCTATGCTTATTGAAGAAGTGAAAGAAGCATTACCTGAAATTAAAATTATTATGCTCGAACCATTCGTTTTAAAAGGTCCTGCAACAGAAGAAAATTGGGCAGAATTCAGGAGCGAAACTGAATTAAGAGCTAAAACCGTAAAAGAAGTAAGTGAGAAATATAATCTCGGTTTTGTTCCTTTACAGGATAAATTTGATGAGCTTTCAAAAAACACTGAAACTACATACTGGCTTGCAGACGGTGTGCACCCAACTGCAGCAGGACACGGGGTTATTGCAAAAGCACTTTCGGAAGAATTTGATAAAATTCACAATGCATAATTCACAATACAAAATTATTATAAAATAAAACAAGTTCTATCATTTTAGTTCACGAAAAACTTTAAATGATAGAACTTATTTTTTATTGCATCAATTGTGCATTATGCATTGTGAATTATGAATTCCTCACCCCACTACTCCATTCTCAGAAACAAAGATTATTTCTTCAGAATAATCAGATTCTTCACCCCAGAAACTTACAATGTACTCGTTAGTTCCCCAATCTTTCTGTTCAACAGAAATATCTCTATATTCTATAGCACAAACCCTTTTTGCAATTTCAATTGCTTCGGCTTCATTATTCACAAAACATTCTTCTCTTGATTTACCCGCCATTTTTTGTTGTGCTTGTAATTCGCATTGTTTTTCTAACTCTGACGAATCATCGTTATACATCAGTGAATTCCAGAGATATGAAGGCAGTTTTTCGTAAATACTTTTCCAGTACATTTCGCCCTCACCATTCTGCCAAAACTCAACTAATTCATACCCCGAAGCACCATATTTAACAGTAATTGCAATTATACCTGATGCTAATCCTGTTGTTTTTCGTTCTACAATACCATTGTTCATTACATACGCGCGAGTCTGTGCAGAAAGATATACCGTTGTATTCTCGTTGTTTTCTTTTATTTCCAACACCTTATATGCTGTAAACCGTTCCACTTTTTCTTTATCATACAAACCCGAATATTCAAGTAATTCATTTTCTATAAAATCTGCAAGTTCATCATTTATAACTGCACTGTATTCATATTTTTCTACAAACGCAGAATTACCTGAAAAAGATACAAATGTCATAGAGAAACACACAACTGCACCCAATAACGCAAACCATATTTTGGGTTTTTTATATGTTAAAACAGACTTAACTCTGCTTTCTATTGCAGTTTCACAAAATGCAAGCGGACAAGAAAAAACATTATCTTTCTTGCTACTGAAATTTATAAGTTTTTCTGCATAAAATGTCCTATATAAATTAGTAGTTTTTTTCAAAGCCTTTGCGTCACACGCCAATTCTATATCTTTACTGAAAAGATTATATGACACCCACATAACAGGATTAAACCAATAAATACATAAAATTAAATATCCTATAAGTTTCCATATATGGTCACCACGCTTTATATGTGACTGTTCATGTGCAATAACACATTCCATATCTGAAACATCTAAACTTGATGGTAAATAAATCTTTGGTTTTATTAAACCAGACACAAATGGAGTTGTTATATAGTCGCATATAAAAATATTTTTCTTTATTGGTGTTGATTCTTTAATTTTCTTATAAAGTACTAACCAGCTTATTAAGGCATAAAAAAGCATAGCCGCAACACCTATAAACCAGATTACAATAGCTACTTTTACTACAATCTGCAAAGGATTTACACTTGCACCTACCTCTGGTGTAAAGTTATTTTCTATTATAGGATTCACAATAGAATTAACCGACTTAAATCCTGTGTCTATAGCAGGGACTTCAGTTTCTGCTATATTTATAGGAATCACTTCTAAATTAGGTACAACACTAAAATAAGTTGATGGTATATACCACCCTGACAATGACCTTAAACCTACAAACAACCACAAAAACAATCTTTGTGATAAAGGTACTTTTTTCATTAACCAACGCAAAATAATAACACATAAAGCAACCCACGATGCAGCAAAACTAATATCTATCATATAAATAAATGAACTTTCCATTTCTTATCCCCCTTTATAATTCATATAACTATTTTTTATATTCATCAACTATTTGTTGAAGTTTAGCCACTTCTTCTGCAGTTAATTTTTTTCGTGATGTAAAAGCAGTTAAAAATGCAGGTAACGAACCCGAAAATGTTTCATCAATAAACTTTTCACTCTGTAGTGAATAAAACTTATCTTTTGAAATAAGGGAAGTAACAACACCTTTATTATTCTGAAAAATCCCTTTATCACAAAGTCTTTTTAAAACTGTATAAGTTGTAGACTTTTTCCATTTTAAAACTTCTTCACTTTTCTTTGCAAGTTCAGGTGAAGCAATAGGTTCATTCTCCCAGATAATATCGGCAAACTTTGACTCGACTACCCCCATCTGATATTCGTTCATTTCACTCATACCTCCTATTCTACATTTGTAGACTATGTCTATTCTACACTATGTAGAACAAAAAATCAAGCACAAACTTAAAAAATGCACAATACATAATTCAAAATGCAGAATTATTATAAAATCAAACAAGTTCTATCATTTTAGTTCACGAAAAACTTTAAATGATAGAACTTTTTTTATTGCATCAATTGTGCATTTAATTCTTCTCTCTTAATTCAAGCACTTTTCTGTGTATCTCTTCTTTTGTTTCGCCTGTTAATTTATAGAAGAAGAACGGTACACCTGCTAAAAACATCATAATACCGTGAACAATTGTGTAGAAGAAGAGCAAGAGAATCTTTGAGTCCAGAGTTTGCTCAGGATTTGGAATTAAGTCTGTCGGTTGAATATAACCGATAATTGAATTTTCGCCATAGAGAATAAGTGGTGCGAGTGTGCTTGCTATTGTACCGCTTATGAGTGTACCAATTCCTATAACAAACGGGAACGAAGCGTCAAAACGTTTACCTGTTTTAAGTTCTATTGTTTCAAGCACATCTGCCTGGAACATACTTGGAAGCAGGTTTGAAGCACCGAACTGAAGTCCTATAAGGAAAAGGAATATAATAAATACTATTTGTAAAATACCTGTTCCGGTTCTGAAATAAGCGTAACCTACGCCAAACGCCACACAGTTAGCACAAAGAGAATAAATGCCACTTGCTATGTAAAGTTGTCTTGCATCAAACTTTTTAAGAAGGAAGTTTATTACAAGCATACCTACTGCAGTACCAATACCAACAGGAAGTACAAAGAGAATTTTCTTTGAAACATCACCTAAAACTGCTGCTGCAATAAAGGTTTCCATAAAAGTTGAAATACCTCTGAAGCTTTTGAGGAATTCAGAAAAGATAATAGTCCACGCATATTTATTCTTTATAATATCCTTAAAGCCTAAAAGAGGATTCTGCTTTTTGTCTGTATATGTTGTTCTTTCGCGTACGAGTTTCATACCTAAAAGAACTGTAATAATACCAACAACAGAGCAAAGACCTGCTGAAATAATATATTGAAGACCTTCAACACTTCTTATTGATGTTCCCGTAACAGAATCAATAAGTGATTGATTGTCCTTGCTCCATATAAGACCTATAACAAGAAGAATAACAACTGGTGCTGAGTTACCTACTGCAGAAGAAATACTTCTGAATGAAAGAACCTGGTCGCGTTCTTTAAGGTTTGGTGTCATAACATTTGCAACCATATTGATTGAGTTACCAAATGTAGAAAGCACTGCCCAGAGAACTGCAACAGTAACAACATAAATAAAGAGAATTGTTCCCGAAAGTCCCGGAGGAGCCCAGAATGATAGCATCATCACTATAGACATAGGTACAATAACAAGTGTTGTTATTGGCTTGAACTTCCCTCTCTTGCCCATTTGTCTGCCGTCAATATACATAACAATAAAGAAGTTAAGCACAAATGGTATAATTGAGGTAAGCAGATTAAAAAGTGAAGTCTGACTTTCAGGAAGTCTTAAAACATTAACTAAATAAGCATTTCTGTTACCTTGCACCATACCGGTCATAGTTGTGTAAAAAAACACGCCAACTAAATAAAGAATAAATTCACTCTTTTTAACGTGCTTTGCTTCTTGATTTTGAATTGCTGTTGAACTCATAAATTTTATCCTTTCAGATTTATTACCGCATTGTTATCAGAGTACCCCTTATTATTACCGATAGTGTTTAAAAGCATATCGGTTAAATCAACCTCTACGCCATTTTTTGAAAGCTTCGGTTCAACTTTTTTAAGAATAAAACCTAATCTTTTCAATGCCTTGCTTATTGCATCGTATTCGGGTGTACCATCTGTATATGGCATATCACCTTTAAAAATTGCCGTTGCTATTTCTCCTGCAAAATCCATAAGTTTTACATTCTTTAAAGATTTATCTATTTTTATAAATAAAAATCCTGCAAGAGTTTTCAGTTTAATTGAGTTAAGCACTTTTTTACCGATTTTTTTTAGAATTTTAACTGCACCGTTTCCGCCTTCAAGAATTTTATTGATTTTGTTTTTTACCGAATATTTAAAACGCCAATCAAAAAATTCTTCGCACGAGTTAAATTTATCAGGTATAGAAAAATCACAAACCGGTATAGATTTTACATTCATTTCGCCTGTTTCAGAAATTTCTATTTTGCGATATTTACCAGGAGTGCCTACAGTTGTTGCGGTACAGATGTCATAAAGTTTATTACCCTTTTCTGTAACAAATTCATTTATGCTTTGTATGTGCATATGACCCGTGAGAACGAGTTCCACGCCATTATCTGCAAGAAAAGTTGCAATTTCACGCCAATTTTTTACGTGGGCGTCACCTACTAAATCAAATACCGGAACAGACGGAATCACAGGGTAATGACACATAGCTATTACATAAGCATTATTCTTTTTAGCATCTGCTAATTGCTCTTTTGACCATAACAAAAGTCTTTCATCAATAGTACCCTTTGTTTCTTTGTTACTGTCACAGTTAAGTGCTAAAATGCGTGTATTCTCCGATATTTGCGCAACATAAGAAAGTGTTTCTTTATCGACTGAAAGAGCATCTTTGTAACCAAACTCGTAATATAAATCATACAATTCTTTAAATTCTGTACCTTTTGATTTTACGAATTCATCATTTTTATAGCCTCTGCCATATTCGTTATAATCGTGACCGGCAGTAAGCACAAAAATCTTTTTACCTGCTTCTTTCAGGTCGTTTAATTCTTTAATTAAGCTTTTGTGACTTTCATACTCACCGTCTTTTGAAAGGTCACCGGGAATTATAATAATTTCTGTTTCTTTATCCTCTTTAAGTTTATTAAACACCGCTTTATTTATTGTACTGCTCTCTTTAAGGTAAAACGCTTCGGTTTTCATATATTCTTCGTACGCTTTACCCTCTGCACCTAAAGATTCTTCAAAATAATGAGTATCTGTAAGTAAATAAAATTTTAAATTTTCCATACAATTACCATTTATTTTCACAGTATTCGCAGAATGCGTACATATCTTTTATCTCGATTTTTTTACCATCATCAAGAGTAACTGTACCATTCCATATACCGTGCAATTGGTGAGTGTGCATTCTTAAAAGATTAAGCACATTTATGTCACTATGATTATCAAAAAATGGTTTCATTGTCATATCAAATCTGCCATCTTCTGAAACAAACTTCCATTCATTCATAAAACCGTTTGTTTTAGGAAATTTTTCTACATCGACTGCACCAAATTTATGAAGTTTTCCATCGTAGAAAATTGCAGTTTCAGTAGCGTAACTTTCATCACCTATACCCCAGGTAATTTCAAAACCTACTGTATGTTCCGAACCATCTTCATCTTTAATTTTTTGTGCACCGTTACCCCAGTACCACACTAACTGATAAGGTGTATTAACTCTGCCCCAGTCAAGAGCACAGAATGTATCTTCTTTTGAAAATTCTACAACTTTGTCACCGAATTTGAATGTACCGGAACACGGCATACAGTTCTGTTTTGTTGTCATAAAGAAGCCCGACTTCATATTTTTAAAAGGAAGAACTGTTGTTATATTTTCGAGACCTTCAGGAATATCCATATGGAAGTCGCAGATAACGTCCTCATCCTTTACTTTACCTTTAAAGTAAAGTGTTCTGCTTGTTTCTTTTGTATCAAATTCGAATTCTGCTTTTCCTAAAAAGCTTTCAACTGTGTATTTAAGATTATTAGGCACATCACCTTTGGGTGGCATTTTATATTTTTCTCTGCCACCTAAATAAAGAACAGTTGCATCACAGACTGTATTTGTGTCGTGCTTTCTGTCGTGTTGCTTGTTATGTAAATCTATAAGCTTAGCACTTATAAATCCACCAAATGAAATATTTGCAAAGTTCAACTGAACAGCATATTTACCATTAGAAATCTGATAAAAGTCCCATTCTTTGCTACGCATTTTTGGAACAACCTGACTTCTGTCATACTGGAAAACCATGTGTCTTGCCCAACCTGGTGCTACTAAATTACCGTTTTCATCAAGTAACTTTGTAGGCTCTGTGTATTCTTTCTGTACACTCTTAACCTCACCATTTAACCAAGTAGGATATGTTCTCTTATCTACTGCCATTGTTAAAACCTCCTAAAAAAAGTTTACACTTACAATAAATATAACACATTATATACAAATAAGCAACATTTATTTGAATTGACAATAAAACCCAAACAATATATAATAATTACATATTGTTTTGAAAGGATTTTGTTATGTCTTTAGATATCGTTATTACAAAATACAAAGCACAATTACAGGCACTTTTGCCAAGCAGTGAGGTTGAATATGAGTTATCAACTGAAACTCCAATAAAATTTACAGATTCAGAAAACGTTAAACTCTCTTTCGCCTGTATTGCAGACACACACTTTTCCAAGAAAGAATACCTTGCACATAATGTAGAAAACTGTTTTAAAGATATTTTTAATTCAAACGAAAAATTCGACGCTTTACTTATGGCAGGAGATATTGCTGAGCTTGGTAAAAAAGGTGAATACAAAAGATTCTTCGAAGTGTTTGATACATACAAAGATAAATTAAAGCTCTTTATTACTATGGGTAATCACGATGTTCGTTTGCAGTATGGTCGTAACCAGAAAATTATTATGAATAAAGTAAACGAATATTTGAATATTGATACCAACAAAAAAAGCTACTATTCTTATGATTTGAACGGTTACACATTTATAGTTATCGGTACTGAAAAAAGAGTTCTTGAAAAAGCATACATAAGTAAAGAACAAATCGAATTTTTAAGAAAAGAATTAGAAAGAGCTACAAAAGATAACAAACCCGCTTTTGTTATGTGCCATCAGGCATTCGCATTCACACACGGTTTACCAGAAGTATGGAAAACTGGTGATATGGGTGAGCAATCAGACGAAGTAAGAGCTGTTATGGAACAATTTAAAAATGTTTTCTTTATAAACGGACATCTTCACGGTGGTGTATTTGAGAAAACATTTGAGGTTCTTAATGAAGAAAACGGTGTTTATTCTTTGAGCGTGCCGGGCTACAGAAAACCTAACAACTTCGGTATTACTGATTTAGGTGTAGGTTACATTGGTGAAGTTTATGACGACAAAATAATATTCAAAGCACGAAATTTTGTTGAAGGTAAAAATATTGACAGTGAATTTGCTGAATACACAATAGGATTAAAATAATATGAAATTAGCAGTAAATGTTGAAAAAAGTTTTTTTGATATTCCTTTAAAAGAGCAGATGTTATCTGTTAAAAAAGCAGGCTTTGATGGTGTATTTTTTGACTGGTGCGACAGTGAAGAATTTACTGAAAATGTAAATTTCGCAAGAGAAATCGGTTTAGAAATCGCTTCAATTCACGCACCTTTTGATAGTGTATGCGATATGTGGACTGAAGAAAAGCCACCAATTTTCCATAAACTTATAAAATGCATTAACACTTGTGGTGAACTTGGTATTAAAACACTTGTTTGTCACGTTTATATAGGATTTGACACAGTAGCAAAGGTCACCGATATCGGTATTAAAAACTTTTCTCTTTTAATTGATGAAGCTGAAAAATACGACTTAAATTTAGCATTTGAAAACACTGAGGGTGTCGAGTGCCTTTATGGTATAAAGAAACATTTATCTCGTAGAAAAAATTGTGGTTTCTGTATTGATACAGGTCATGAACTTTGCTACAACGCAGGTTACGATTTATTAAAGGATTTTGGCGATAAACTCTTTTTCTTACACATAAACGACAATATGGGTGTTACAGGCGACAAAATTTTCTGGACTGATGATGCTCATATTATGCCTTATAAGCAAGGCAAAGTTAACTGGCAAAGATTTTGTGATAATCTGAAAAGACTCAAGTGGGATAAATGGATTAGCCTTGAACTTTGTTTGAAGAACAAACCAGATAAACACACACACGATGATTTGATTGGTGTTACACCTGATAATTTTTTCAAAATGGCTTTTAATGCCGCTACAAAAATTAAGGACAGTATTTAATAACAGACGAATTAAATACTAAAAAACACAAGGTGATTCATTTTACGAATCACCTTGTTCCTTTACATTTAATTTTTAACTTTCTTTTTGTTATAAACCCATGTCATAATACCAATCAATACAATTGAACCTATCGAAACAGCCATAACAGCAATTTGAAGAACAAAAACAAATTCGTCAACTTTATCATATCTTAAATATGTACTATTTACAGATTCCAATAATGCAAAAATAATCGCGCCGATAAATCCGGTAATAATTAACACTTTTGAAATTATTGATAACGTCTTCTTTAACTTTTCATTTTGTTCTGAAATGCTGTATAAATTGTTAGTTTTCAATAATCGCAAGTGATATTTATATATAATCACAATTGAAATTAAAATTGCAAAAGGTATATAAGCGTCAAATCTTACCGTTTCTCCCAATTTTTCTCCGATATACAAAAAAATACAGGATATAAGATTTGTGTAAAAGAAAAAATTTGAAAAGCAAAGTGAATTTATATCACTATTGGTTATATCCTTTTTTTCTTTCTTTGTAATATTAAATAGAGTTTTATTTAATATAAAACAAAGCAAGGATATTATTGCACAACCTACATTCCCATAAATAAAACCCGGAAATCCGGTAAATGTAGCTAAAAGGCAACACATAAATAAACTTATAAAAGTGAACACACTTACTGTATTCGCAACAATCGAAATTGTTTTATATTTTTCTAAAGAAACATCTTTTTTTACTGTAGTTTCTTCAGTTAGCGTTCCCCTTGCAAGTCTTTCGCCATTTAAAAGTTCATCAGTTGTAATTTCATAAAACTTTGCAATTGTAGATAACATTGTAATTTCAGGGTAACCTTCGTCACGCTCCCATTTACTTATAGTTTTGTTTGACACATTAAGGCTATCTGCAACTTCCTGTTGCGTTAAACCTCGTTCTTTTCTTAAATCCGTAAGAAAAGTTCCCATTGATTTTTTATCCATATAAAAACCCCTTTTACTATAACAATTATTAAACCCCGCGGTGTTTTGCTTTGCGCAAGTCTATTTTCGCACAAACAAATATAAAAATCAAGAAACTCTTTGTAGAAGTTCTCTACTAATCGTAGAATAGTAATAAAATCAGGGTTTTCCACTTATAATATAATAAATCCACCAAAACAAAAACGGTGTAGCAGTTACCTGCTACACCGAATTTTTATTAGTTAATTAGTTCTCTTAAAGCGCTGATTATTCAACGATTTCTGTAACAGCACCTGAACCAACTGTACGGCCACCTTCACGGATAGCGAAACGAAGACCTTTTTCGATAGCGATTGGAGTGATGAGTTCAACAGTCATTTCAACGTTATCGCCAGGCATACACATTTCTGTGCCTTCTGGAAGAGTGATAACACCTGTTACGTCAGTTGTTCTGAAGAAGAACTGTGGACGATAGTTGTTGAAGAATGGAGTATGACGGCCACCTTCATCTTTAGAAAGAACATAAACCTGTCCTTTGAATTTTGTGTGAGGTTTGATTGAACCTGGTTTGCAAAGAACCTGACCACGTTCAATACCTTTTCTGTCAACACCACGAAGAAGAGCACCAATGTTGTCACCTGCTTCTGCATAGTCGAGAAGTTTGTGGAACATTTCAACACCTGTACAAACAGTTTTTGAGCTTTCTTCTTTAAGACCAACGATTTCGAGTTCGTCACCAACTCTAAGTTGACCTCTTTCAACTCTACCAGTAGCAACTGTACCACGACCTGTGATTGTGAATACGTCTTCAACAGGCATAAGGAAATCAAGGTCAGCTTTACGGTCAGGAGTTGGGATATAGCTATCTACAGCATCCATGAGTTCAAGGATTGGAGCATAAACATCAAGTGAAAGGTCCTCAGCAGCAATAAGAGCCTGGTGAGCTGAACCTTTGATGATTGGAGTATCATCGCCTGGGAATTCATACTCTGAAAGTGTTTCACGAACTTCCATTTCAACGAGTTCAAGAAGTTCTGGGTCGTCAACGAGGTCACATTTGTTAAGGAATACAACAATGTAAGGAACGCCAACCTGACGAGCAAGGAGAAGGTGTTCTTTTGTCTGAGCCATAGGACCGTCTGTTGCAGCGATAACAAGGATAGCACCGTCCATCTGAGCAGCACCTGTGATCATGTTTTTAATATAGTCAGCATGGCCAGGGCAGTCAACGTGAGCATAGTGACGTGCATCTGTTTCATATTCAACGTGAGCTGTGTTAATTGTGATACCACGTTCTCTTTCTTCTGGAGCCTTATCGATGTTTGCATAATCTTCAAATTGTGCATAACCTTTAAGAGAAAGAGTCTTTGTGATAGCAGCTGTAAGAGTTGTCTTACCGTGGTCAACGTGACCGATAGTACCAATGTTAATATGTGGCTTTGTTCTTTCGAATTTCTGTTTTGCCATTGTAATTTCCTCCTTTGTAGTAACGCATATTTTGCATATTACTATAATAACAAAAAATTATAAATAATTCAATAGTTTTTTGAAAGATTATTTTGAACGTTCGTCCATAATCTTTTCAGCAATATTTCTTGGAACTGCAGCGTAGTGGCTTGGTTCCATTACATATTGACCACGACCTTGTGTTTTTGAACGAAGGTCTGTAGCGTAACCAAACATTTCTGAAAGCGGAACGTGAGCAATAAGTTCTGCTGCACCGTTTCTGTCTTCCTGACCTTGTGGAAGGCCACGACGAGATGTAAGGTCACCAAGAACGTCACCGATGTATTCACTTGGAACAACAACTGTAACTTTCATAATTGGCTCCATAAGAACAGGAGATGCTTTTGCCATAGCTTCTTTGAAAGCCATAGAACCAGCAGTTTTGAAGGCCATTTCTGATGAGTCAACCTCGTGGTATGAACCATCATAAAGTGTAACCTTAACGTCAACAACGTTGTAACCTGCAAGAACACCAGAAAGCATAGCGCCTTTGATACCTGCTTCAGCAGGACCGATGAATTCCTTAGGAATAGCACCACCAACGATGTTGTTAACAAACTCGTAACCTTTTTGTTCGTTAGGTTCGATTTTAATTTTAACGTGACCGTATTGACCGTGACCACCAGACTGACGAGCAAATTTAGTATCTGCATTTGCTTCAGCAGTAATTGTTTCTCTGTAAGCAACCTGTGGTTTACCTACGTTTGCTTCAACTCTGAATTCACGAAGCAATCTGTCAACGATAATTTCAAGGTGAAGTTCACCCATACCAGCGATGATAGTTTGACCTGTTTCACCGTCAGTATAGCATTTGAATGTTGGGTCTTCTTCTGCAAGTTTTGCAAGAGCAATACCCATTTTTTCTTGACCAGCTTTAGTTTTTGGCTCAATAGCAACACGAATAACTGGTTCTGGGAATTCCATAGATTCGAGAATAACTGGGTGAGCTTTATCGCAAAGTGTATCACCAGTTGTAGTTCTCTTAACACCAACAGCAGCAGCAATATCACCTGCATAGCAGCAGTCAATATCTTTTCTGTCGTTTGCGTGCATCTGAAGAATACGACCGATTCTTTCGTTATCGTCTTTTACTGAGTTGTAAACTGTAGAACCTGTTTCGATTTTACCTGAGTAAACTCTGAAGAAGCAAAGCTTACCTACGAATGGGTCAGTTGCAATCTTAAATGCGAGAGCAGCAAATGGCTCTGAATCTGAAGAGTGACGAACTTCTTCTGCTTCTGTATCAGGGTTTATACCTTTAATAGCTTCAACATCTGTTGGAGCTGGCATATAATCGATAACAGCATCAAGTAATTTCTGAACACCTTTGTTTTTGTATGAAGTACCGCAAACAACAGGAACCATATTGTTAGCGATTGTTGCTTTTCTGATGCAAGTCTTAATTTCTTCAACAGTGAGTTCTTCACCAGCGAAGTATTTTTCCATTAAGTCATCATCTTGTTCAGCAACGTGCTCAACAAGCTCTTCACGATACTTCTGAGCGAGTTCTTTCATATCTTCAGGAATTTCTTCGATACGAATATCTTTACCTAAATCGTCGTAATAAACAACAGCATTCATTTCAACGAGGTCGATAATTCCTTTAAAATCTGACTCGGAACCGATTGGGAGCTGAATCGGAACAGCATTACATTTAAGACGGTCTTTCATCATCTTAAGTACATTATAGAAGTCTGCACCCATAATGTCCATCTTATTAACATAAACCATTCTTGGAACCTTGTACTTGTCAGCTTGTCTCCAAACAGTTTCTGACTGTGGTTCAACACCACCCTTTGCACAAAGAACTGTTACAGAACCGTCGAGAACTCTTAATGAACGCTCAACTTCAACTGTAAAGTCAACGTGACCTGGGGTGTCAATGATATTGATTCTGTGTTTGTTCCAGAAGCAAGTTGTAGCAGCAGAAGTAATTGTAATACCTCTTTCTTGCTCTTGCTCCATCCAGTCCATTGTAGCGGAACCATCGTGAGTTTCACCTAACTTGTGGTTAACACCTGTGTAGTAAAGGATACGCTCAGTTGTGGTTGTTTTACCCGCATCGATATGAGCCATAATACCGATATTTCTTGTTAATTCTAATGGTACTTGTCTTGGCATGATATCCTCCAATTAAACAGATAATCAAACGATTACCATCTGAAATGTGCAAAAGCTTTGTTTGCTTCTGCCATCTTGTGTGTATCTTCTTTCTTTTTGAATGCAGAACCCTGTGAGTTAACTGCATCTAAGATTTCGTTGGCAAGTCTTTCTTTCATTGTCTTTTCAGAACGTTGACGAGAATAGAGTGTGATCCAACGAAGACCGAGTGTCTGACGTCTTTCAGGACGAACATCGATCGGAACTTGGTATGTTGCACCACCTATACGGCGAGCTTTTACCTCGAGAACGGGCATAACGTTCTCCATAGCTGATTCAAAAACCTCTAAAGGTTCTTTGCCTGTTTGTTCTGCAATGATGTCAAAAGCGTCGTAAACAATTTTTTGTGCAACACCTTTTTTACCATCATACATAACATTGTTAATAAGCCTTGTAACAAGCTTAGAGTTGTAAAGCGGATCTGGCAAAACATCACGTTTTGCTATCTGGCCTCTTCTTGGCACTTCGCTTCCCTCCTTCATAATTATAATGATATCATAGGTACTCGAGTGACGTTGCTTCCCGTGGCGCCAATGGAGATTTACAACTCTATAATAAATAATAGGTTATATACTTACCATTGGTTGAATAAATTCAGCCTGCAAGAAGATTGTCCTTCAAATAAAATTCAAGCGACAAATTATTTTGCTGCTTGTTTTGGACGCTTTGCACCGTATTTAGAACGAGATTGCATCCTGTTGGCAACACCTTGAGCATCAAGGGTACCTCTAATAATGTGGTAACGAACACCAGGAAGGTCTTTAACACGACCACCACGGATAAGAACCACACTGTGCTCTTGTAAGTTATGACCCACGCCTGGAATGTAAGCAGAAACTTCAATACCATTTGTGAGACGAACTCTGGCAAGTTTACGAAGCGCTGAGTTAGGCTTCTTAGGTGTATCAGTTTTAACTACTGTACAAACACCTCTCTTTTGTGGAGAGTTATTGTTTGTAAGAACGTTTTTCTTTGAGTTAAGACCTTTACCAAGTGCCGGAGCCTTTGATTTCTTTTCAAGAGTCTCTCTTCCGTTACGTACGAGCTGATTAAAAGTTGGCAAGTATTTCACCTCCGAAAATATAATGTATATGCAGGGGGAAGACGCACTTCCCCCACACACGCAAGAATAAATTTAACATTTTAAAAGCGATTTGTCAACACTTAACAAAGAGTAATTTTAAAAATCGTTAAAATGCACAAGTTTTTGTGATTTTTAATCACTCTGCTTGTTCTTCTGTTGCACTTACTGCTTCCATAATCTCTGAAAAGTTGCTATCGAGTAATATTTCTTCCGAAATTTTAGGCTCTGTTGAAACTATATCAACTTCACCATAGCACTTCATACCTGTACCAGATGGAAGAAGTTTACCAATAATAACGTTTTCTTTAAGACCAAGAAGTGGGTCAACCTTACCGCGGATTGCGGCATCAGTAAGAACTTTAGTTGTTTCCTGGAATGATGCTGCTGAAAGGAATGACTCAGTAGCAAGAGAAGCTTTAGTAATACCGAGAAGAACTGGTGAATATGTTGCAGGAACAAATTCTTCGCCTGTTGCTTCACATCTTGCTTGAGCAGCTCTGTTAGCAGCTTTAAGCTCTCTCTTTTCAACAGATGTACCTTCAAGTAAATCTGTTGAACCTGGATTTTCAATTTTAACTTTGCGCATCATCTGACGAACGATAACCTCGATATGCTTGTCGTTGATATCAACACCCTGCATACGGTAAGTCATCTGAACTTCTTTAATAAGATAATTGTGAACTGCATCTACGCCGAGAACTGCAAGAACATCGTGTGGGTTAACAGCACCCTCTGTAAGGTGTTGACCTTGCTTGATGTGTGCACCTTCGACGATTTCAGGGCAAAGTCTTGCATCGTAAGGAATAAGATATTTCTTAACGTCATCTTCGCCTGTAACAACAACATGCTTACTCTTTTTGATTTCTTCAAATGAAACAACACCTGAGATTTCACTGAGCATAGCAAGTGTTTTTGGTTTTCTACCTTCAAAGAGTTCTTCAACACGAGGAAGACCCTGTGTAATATCGGCAGATGAAGCAACACCACCGGTGTGGAATGTTCTCATAGTAAGCTGTGTACCTGGTTCACCGATTGACTGAGCAGCGATAATACCAACTGCTTCACCAACAGTAACAGGACCAGCTGTTGCAAGGTTTCTACCGTAACACTTAATACATACACCGTGTTCTGATTCACAAGTGAGAAGTGAACGGATTTTAATTTTTCTATCTTCTTCGTTTTCTCTTGAGTTAACGATTTTTGCAACCTCAGCAGCTTTTGCATCTGTAAGCATTTCATCTTTACTTGCAATTACTACGCCGTTTTCGTCACAGAAATCTTCAAGAAGATATCTGCCTGTAAGTCTTTCTTCTAATGGTTCGATAACATCGTTGCCATCTTTAATATCGTAAACCTCGAGACCGTCCTGACAATGACAATCTTCTTCACGGATGATACATTCCTGTGAAACGTCAACAAGACGTCTTGTAAGATAACCAGAGTCAGCAGTACGAAGAGCTGTATCGGCAAGACCTTTACGAGCACCACGTGAAGAAATGAAGTATTCGATAATATTAAGACCTTCACGGTAGTTAGCTCTGATTGGAATTTCGATTGTTTTACCTGCTGTGTTAGCGATAAGACCACGCATACCAGCTAACTGACGGAGCTGTGAGTCAGAACCACGAGCACCGGAGTCAAGCATCATAAAGATTGGGTTGTATGGGTCCATAGCATTACGAAGCTCTGAAGAAACGTTCTTAGTACATTCTTCCCAAGCTTTGATTACGCTACGTGAACGGTCCTGATCACTAAGGAAACCGCATTCATAGTTTTCATTGATTGCATCAATTTTCGCTTCTGTTTCTGCAAGGAACTGAGCTTTCTTTTCAGGAATTGTAGCATCACAAACAGCAACGGTAATACCGCTTCGTGTTGAATACTTATAACCCTGTGCTTTAACAGCATCAAGAACTGCTGCAGATTTTGCAGTACCGTGAACACGGATACAACGTTCAATAATTTTACCTAACTCTTTCTTATTAACGAGTCTGTCAATTTCAAGAGTAAAGAGATTATCTGGATTACTTCTGTCAACAAAGCCTAAATCCTGTGGAATTGGTTCGTTGAAAATAACTCTACCGAGAGTAGTATCAAGAAGCTTAGTGTGAGTAACACCATCAACAACCTTTGTCATACGGATTTTAATAGGTGCGTGAAGACCTAAATCGCCTTCATCGTAAGCCATAATAGCTTCGTCGATATTTCTGAACACCTTACCGTTACCCTTTTCATCTTCCTTAACAAGTGTAAGGTAGTATGAACCAAGAATCATATCCTGTGTAGGAACAACAACAGGTTTTCCGTCTGATGGTTTAAGAAGGTTGTTAGCAGCAAGCATTAAGAAACGAGCTTCTGCCTGTGCTTCTGCTGAAAGTGGTACGTGAACAGCCATCTGGTCACCGTCGAAGTCAGCATTGAAGGCTGTACAAACGAGTGGGTGAAGTTTAATAGCTCTACCCTCAACAAGAATTGGTTCAAATGCCTGAATACCAAGTCTGTGAAGTGTTGGAGCACGGTTAAGCATAACCGGATGGTCTTTGATAACGATTTCGAGAGCATCCCAAACCTCTGGACGAGCTCTTTCTACCATTTTACGAGCAGATTTAATGTTATTAGCAATACCGAGTTCCCAAAGACGTTTCATAACGAATGGTTTGAAAAGCTCAAGAGCCATTTCTTTAGGAAGACCGCATTGATAAAGTTTAAGTTCAGGACCAACAACGATAACTGAACGACCAGAATAGTCAACACGCTTACCTAAAAGGTTCTGACGGAAACGACCTTGCTTACCTTTGAGCATATCTGAAAGGGATTTTAAAGCACGGTTGTTAGGACCAGTAACTGGTCTGCCACGTCTGCCATTATCTATAAGAGCGTCAACAGCTTCCTGTAACATTCTCTTTTCGTTGCGGATAATAATTTCAGGAGCACCAAGCTCGAGAAGCTTTTGAAGACGGTTATTTCTGTTAATAACTCTTCTGTAAAGGTCATTAAGGTCAGATGTCGCAAATCTACCACCGTCAAGCTGAACCATAGGACGGATATCTGGTGGAATAACCGGGATTGCATCAAGAATCATCCATTCAGGACGGTTGCCTGATGAACGGAAAGCTTCAGCAACTTCAAGTCTTTTAAGAAGTCTGACTTTCTTCTGACCAGCAGCATCTTCGAGCTCATTTTTTAATGCTACGCACATTGCGTCAACATCAATTTCAGAAAGAAGCTCTTTAATTGCTTCAGCACCCATACCAGCTCTGAATGAATCGGCATCATATCTTAATACCATATCATCGTATTCTTTGTCGCTTAATATCTGGTATTTTTCAAGTGGAGTATCACCTGGTTCAATAACGATATATTTTGCGAAATAAAGAACTTTTTCAAGGTCGCGGTGAGATATATCAAGCATAAGACCCATTCTTGATGGTGTACCCTTGAAATACCAGATATGAGAAACAGGAGCAGCAAGCTCGATGTGACCCATTCTTTCACGTCTTACCTTATTTTTTGTGATTTCAACGCCGCAGCGTTCACAAACCTTACCTTTATAACGGATTCTTTTGTACTTTCCGCAGTGACATTCCCAGTCCTTGGTAGGTCCGAAAATTTTCTCACAGAAAAGACCATCTCTTTCCGGTTTAAGGGTACGGTAGTTTATTGTTTCGGGCTTCTTAACTTCACCATATGACCATTCTCTGATCTGGTCAGGTGAAGCAAGACCGATTTTTATTGATTCAAAATCTATGTTATTCTCTTCAACTGTTTCAACTTTTGAAGCGTATGCCATATATGAATTACCCTTCTTCCTTATTATTTAATAATAAAATCTAAATTATTCGTCCATATCATCGGCGTAACCGAAGTCATCACCGTCATCTTCGTATCCGAAATCGTCATCCATAGCAAAGTCATCATCTTCAAAATCAGATTCTGGAATGTAGTCTTCACCATCACTGTCTTTGATGCCATAGCCTTCTGCGCCTTCTGCATCGTTAACATTGCTGAATGCTTCATCGTCAACATTTGGAAGATTGATTTCATCATCAAAGTTCTGTTTTAAATCAATTTCGTTATTGTCTTTGTCAAGAACACGAATATCAAGACCGAGTGACTGAAGTTCTTTAATAAGAACCTTGAATGACTCAGGAACACCTGATTTCGGAACATTGAGACCTTTAACGATTGATTCGTAAGTCTTAACACGACCAACAACGTCGTCTGACTTAACTGTAAGAATTTCCTGAAGAGTATATGCAGCACCATAAGCCTCGAGTGCCCAAACCTCCATTTCACCGAAACGCTGACCACCAAACTGAGCTTTACCGCCGAGTGGTTGTTGTGTAACGAGTGAGTAAGGACCTGTTGAACGAGCATGGATTTTATCGTCAACAAGGTGGTGGAGCTTAAGGTAGTACATAACACCTACAGTAACAGGATTGTCGAACTGACGACCAGTTCTACCATCTGTAAGCCATGTTTTACCATCTGTTGAAAGATTTGCTTCAGAAAGTAAATCACGAATATCATTTTCGTGAGCACCGTCGAATACAGGTGTCATAACCTTAAATCCGAGTGCACGTGCAGCATAACCTAAGTGAACTTCAAGAACCTGACCGATGTTCATACGAGAAGGAACACCGAGTGGGTTAAGAACGATATCAAGTGGAGTACCGTCTGGTAAGAATGGCATATCTTCTTGTGGAAGAATACGAGAAACAACACCCTTGTTACCGTGACGACCAGCCATCTTGTCACCAACACTGATTTTACGTTTCTGAGCTATATAACAACGAACAACCTTATTAACACCAGGGTTAAGCTCGTCACTATTTTGTCTTGTGAATACTTCAACCTGAACAACAACACCATATTCACCGTGTGGAACGCGGAGAGAAGAGTCACGAACCTCTCTTGCTTTTTCACCGAAGATAGCTCTCAAAAGTCTTTCTTCAGGAGTAAGCTCTGTTTCACCCTTAGGTGTAACCTTACCAACAAGGATATCGCCAGAGTGAACTTCAGCACCAACGCGGATAATACCGTCTTCGTCAAGGTTTGCTAAAGCATCTTCACCAACGTTTGGAATATCTCTTGTGATTTCTTCAGGTCCGAGTTTTGTATCTCTTGCTTCTACTTCGTGCTCTTCAATGTGAATTGATGTGTAAATATCTTCACGAACAACTCTTTCATTAAGAAGAACGGCATCTTCGTAGTTGTAACCTTCCCATGTCATAAATCCGACAAGGGCATTTTTACCAAGAGAAATTTCACCTTGTGAAGTTGCAGGACCATCTGCGATAACTGTACCTTCTTCTACCTTTTCACCAATTTCAACAACTGGTCGTTGGTTTACGCAGGTACCTTGGTTTGAACGCATGAATTTAATAAGGTCGTAAGTATCAACTTCACCATTATCTGTTGTAACTTCAACTGTTTTAGCACTTACTGCAGTAACTGTACCTGCACGTTTAGCAAGAACAACAACACCACTGTCAACAGCAGCTTTGTATTCCATACCAGTACCAACAATAGGAGATTCTGTTTTGAGAAGCGGAACTGCCTGACGCTGCATGTTTGAACCCATAAGTGCACGGTTGGCGTCGTCATTCTCAAGGAATGGAATCATTGAAGTAGCAACTGAGAATACCATTTTTGGAGAAACGTCCATATAATCAGCGACAGTAGGAGCAACTTCTCTGAACTCGTCACGATAACGAACTGTTACACGGTCATTGATGAAGTGACCATCTTCAGAAAGTGGTTCGTTAGCCTGTGCAACGCAGTAGTTATCTTCTACGTCAGCTGTCATATATTCAACTTCGTCAAGAACCTTACCGGTTTTCTTGTCGATTTTACGGAATGGAGCTTCAATAAATCCGTATTTATTTATTCTTGCGAATGTTGCAAGATATGAAATAAGACCGATGTTAGGACCTTCAGGAGTTTCGATAGGACACATACGACCATAGTGGCTGTAGTGAACGTCACGAACTTCGAAACCTGCACGGTCACGTGAAAGACCACCAGGACCGAGAGCTGAAAGTCTTCTCTTATGAGTAAGCTCTGCAAGTGGGTTTGTCTGGTCCATAAATTGTGAAAGTGGAGATGAACCAAAGAACTCTTTAATTGCAGCAATAACTGGTCTGATATTTATAAGTGCGGAAGGAGTTGCCTTGTCTGGTTCCTGAGCCTGAAGTGTCATTCTTTCACGAATAACTCTTTCCATTCTTGTGAAACCAATTCTGAACTGGTTCTGAAGAAGTTCACCAACAGAACGGATACGACGGTTACCAAGGTGGTCAATATCATCTGTTGTGCCGAGCTCATTACCAAGGCAGTTAAGATAGTTGATAGTAGCAAAAATATCATCAATTGTGATAGTTTTTGGAATAAGAGCATCGCAGTTTTCTCTCATTTTTTCATAGAGCTCTTCACCGCTGTCGCCATACTGATTTATAAGGTCTGAGAGTACGCTGAAGCATACTTTTTCGTTAATAGCAATTTCTTCAAGTTGCTCTGCTGTGAAGCCCTTTACGAAATCCATTGGGTCAACCATACCATTAGAAATAACTTTAACTACTTTTTCTTCAACAGTAAGGAGTACCTCTTTTACACCTGCTCTGTCGATTTTGTCTGCCATTTCCTTAGATACTTTTTCGCCCTCATCTAAAAGGAGTTCGCCTGTCATTGGGTCAAAAACAGGAGCAGCAAGAATTCCACCTGCTATTCTTTCAGCAATAGCAAGCTTCTTATTGTATTTATAACGACCAACTCTTGAAATATCATATCTGTGTGGGTCAAAGAAAAGACCGTCAAGATGTGCTTGTGCAGTTTCGAGTGTTGGTGGTTCGCCAGGACGAAGTTTTTTGTAAACTTCAAGTAAAGCTTCCTCTGTGTTCTGTGTTGTATCTTTTTCGAGAGTTGCTTCGATTCTGTCGTCATCACCGAAGAATTCACGAATTTCAGCATTAGAGCTTAAACCTAATGCTCTGATAAAAGTTGTAATAGGAAGTTTTCTGTTCTTGTCAATTCTTACATTGAATACATCGTTCTGGTCTGTTTCGTACTCAAGCCACGCACCTCTGTTAGGAATAACAGTAGTTGTGAAAAGTTTTTTACCATTCTTGTCAAATGTATTGCCATAGTAAACACCAGGTGAACGAACGAGCTGTGAAATGATAACGCGTTCTGCACCATTGATAACAAAAGTACCACTGTCGGTCATAATAGGGAAGTCACCCATATAAACCTCGTTATCCTTAATCTCGCCTGTTTCCTTGTTGTAAAGTCTGACTGTAACTCTTAAAGGAGCCGCATAAGTTGCGTCTCTTTCCTTACATTCAGTCACACTGTACTTCGGCTTTTCGTCCATACGGTAATCTACAAAGCTTAATATAAGATTACCTGTATAGTCCGTGATTTCATCAATATCACGGAAAACCTCTTTAAGACCTGTGTCAAGAAACCACTTATAAGAATTTTTCTGAACTTCAATAAGATTTGGCATTTCCATAACTTCATTGATTTCAGCAAAACTCATACGGGTATTCTTACCAAGTTTTACGGGTTTCACATTCGCCATAAGTTTATCACTCCGTTCCTATAATTAACTCTTTTTTCACTGTTTAAAGCTGAAAAAAGAAATATTTAACAAATTTCAACTGGTAAAATTTTACGCGTAAAAATTGAAACGCATAAATTGTTACTTCTGCACAATTAAAGAATAGAAAAATATAGTTACCGATACTATTCCATTATTGTCGATTATATGATTATAGTACAACGTTTTCAAGATGTCAAGAGAAAAATAAAAAATCGTGGATTTTTTATTTTTAGTGGTCAGTAGTCAGTGTGTCAGTGGTCAGGAAACAGGAAACAGAAAACAGGAAGCAAAAAGTTCTATCATTTTTAGTTAAAAAAACTTTAAATGATAGAACTTTTTTATTACTTGCAACTTGCATACTTGGAACTAAACTGCCCCTAAGCAACTGCTTTATTAACTACTGCGTTAAAGTCATCTTCAGTAATCTGACCGTTTTCTGCAAGGTCCCCTGCTAAAAGATATGCACCAGCAAGTGTTGTATGGTTGTTTCGTGCAAGTTCTATGAGCATACAATCAAGAACATCGCACACACTGTCACCGTTGACATCGCCTTTAACTACCAATGTATACTCTTTTACAACTGCATCATTTGCATCACTTACAGAAACCTTTGAGTTTGTACCATAAAAACCTGCTTCTGAATTTGCAGTTGTACTTATAGTATAACCATCCATTTCCATAAGAACATCAGTTAAATCTGTACTCGCAGAAGTATCAACTACAAGATAATTTTTAGTATCATCTATAGTTACACCGGATTCACCTATTCCTATAACATAATCATCAACATATTTTAAAGTTGTTTCGCTGAACTTGTAATCACAAACAGGACAAGCATCTGTAATCACTCCGTCTGTTCCGGCAAAAGGTTTAACTGTATATATTTCGTGACCATGGTCAGTTGCGTTATAATGAATTTTTGCTGAAGTTAATGATGAGTTGTTAGAATAGAAAACTACATTGTTCCAAACTTCTCTACTTCCGTTGAAAAATACATATTTTATATTTCTACACCAACTAAATGCAGAGTTTCCCACTAGTGTCAGATTGCTACTTAATGATACTGATTGCAATGCCACACAATTATAAAATGTTGTTTCTTGTATAGTTGTAATCCCTTCCCCTATTGTAATTTCCCTCAAATTATTCATATTAGAAAAGGCTTCTTCTCCCATAAAAAATACAGAATCGGGGACTACTAATTCAATAACACCATCACAACTATAAAAGGCGTTTCGCTCAATAACTTTCACACCTTCAGATAAAGTTATATTTCCCACTAAACAACAGTTATAAAATGCATAATCACCAATTGTTTTAATATTTTCCGGTATAGTTATACTTTTTATTGAATGACAATTATAAAAAGCATATTTACAAATATAATTAACATCTTCAGGAACTACCAAATCAGTAAGCAATTCACCATTAAGATATAACTTTTTAGCGTAATAAAGTGGATTGGAAATATAATAATATGTAGCTGAACTTAAAGCCTGAGTACTCACATTATAAAAACTTATCTGACACCATTTTGAAATATCAGTGATATAAACCCCATTCAAATTTTCACATCCAGAAAAAGCAGAGTCACCAATACTTTTCACTTCCACTGGAATATTGATTGAAGAAAGTTTTGAACAACCATAAAATGCATATTTATTGATTTCTGTTACATTTTCAGGTATTGTAATATTTTCTAAAGAAGTACAATTATAAAACATATACTCAGGAATATTTGTTATTTTTTCTGAAAGCGTTACTGTTTTTAACATCGGACAATCATAGAAAATGTACGTTCCTATTTTCTCCGTACTATCTGAAATTTCTACCGACTCCAACAAACTGCAACTATTAAACGCAGACTTACCAATATATTTTACCGATTCAGGAACTTTTACTGTTATAAGTGTGTCACAATTATAAAAAGCAAAATTGTTAATTTGAGTAACCATTTCAGGCACTTCTAAAGCAGTAACTATCTCCCAATCAACATAGAGGTTTGTTGCATAATATAATGGATTAGCCATATCACTACCAAAACTTATTTCACACCATTTTGCAAGGTCTGTAATTTGCACCGCAGAAAGAGTCGTACATTTTTCAAACGCAGCAGTACCAACCTTTTCAACACCCGCACCCCAATTTATTGATTTTATAGCGGCACACTCAAAGAATGCACTTTCACCAATTGTTTTTACGCTATCCGGTATTGTAAGTGATTTTATTGCTTTACAACCAGAAAAAGCAGATGTACCAATCGAAACTAAAGTTGAAGGAAATTTAATTGTTGTTAAACTTACACAACCTAAAAATGCCGAATCTGCAATACTTACAGTTCCATCTTTTATTGTATAGGTACCACTTACTGTTTCCTTCGCTTTTATAAGATGATTACCTATATAAAGAACATCATTTTCCCATTTTGTTGTATCAGCATAATAAGCAGTCTTAGCAAATACATCTCTAGCAATAGAAGTTACCGAGTCTGCAATTTTAAAAAATGAAATTGCAGTACAACCTGAAAAAGAATTACTATCAATTACTTCAACACCATCATTAATAACTACCTGAGTTAATGTTGAACAATCGCTAAATGCATACTGTGGGATTTTTTGAACACCACCGATTGAAGCATTTTTTAATGCAGTACATTTATTAAAAACATACTCACCAATACTGACAACATTTTCAGGGAGAGTAATTGTTGGCAATGCTGAACAACCATTAAATGCATAGGCACCTATGTTCTTTAAAGAATCGGGAATTTTAACAGAAGTAATTTTAGTACAACCTGTAAATGCATAATCACTAACAATTGTAGTTCCCTCTTTAATAGTAAATTCTCCTTCGGTACCTGGTTTAACTGAATACAAGCACGAACCAATATATAAAGCACCGTTTTCCCAATTTGAACTTTCATAAACGTAAGCTGTATTACTAAAAGCGTACCGACCTATACTGTCAATACTATCAGAAACTATTATATTTTCTAATGTGGAACATCCCTGAAAAGCAGAAGTTTCTATTGTTTTAACATTGGCACCTAATTTCAAAACCCATAAATCAACGCAATTATAAAAAGCACTTTCACCAATTGTTTCTACGCTGTCCGGAATAGAAACAGAAGCTAATGCTGTACAACCATAAAATGATTCTTTTCCAATTGATTTCAACCCACTGCAAAACTTCACACTTTTTAAAGAGGTACATTTATAAAAAGCACTATCACAAATTTCTGTTACACTATCCGGAACAGTAATTGACCTTAAAGCTGAACATTCGTAAAAAGCAGAAATCGGTATAGATTTAAGGTTTTCGCTGAGTTTAACCGTTGTAAGTTTTGAACATTTATTAAAAACATAAGTACCAAGGATTGTTACAGAATCCGGAATAACAACCTCTTGTAAACCTGTACACGATGAAAAAGCATAAGCACCAATCGAAGTCACGCTATCCGGAATAACAACCTCAGTCAATGAAGTACAATTTTGAAAAGCATATGATTCTATTCTGGTTACCGGTAAACCATTATGTTCGCTTGGAATTTCAAGTTCCCCCGAAGCAGCTGACGAACACTTTGAAACACTATATGCTGTTTTCGTACTATTAAGAGCAAACGTCAAATCACTGATACTCGCCGCATTTGCATTTATTTTGAACGGTGCAGATATGCATATACCAACAACAAAAACAAATGCTAAAAACAAACTTAAAAATTTTTTCATATTTAACATCCCCTGAAAAATATTTATTACATATGTATTTTACTGCAAATTGCGGTAATTGTCAATACTGCATTTTGCGGTAATAATCGCACCGCATTTTGCGGTTTATGTATAATAAAACCGAGGTGAATGTTATGTTCAGACGAATAAGAGATTTAAGAGAAGACCACGATTTAACCCAAAAAGAAATGGCAAATATTCTCAACTGTTCACAACAGGTTTATAGCAATTATGAACTCGGACAACGCGACATTCCCACTGATATCTTAATAAAACTTTCTAACTATTACGATGTGTCAATTGACTATATTTTAGAAACCTCAAACAATCCGCAAATATTAAAATAAACCCGACAGTAAATTCTCTAAAATTCACTGTCGGATTGTTTTTATATCAGTTGCAACAGGTGTCAGGAGTTAGGTTTTAGACATTAGAAAAGTTCTATCATTTTCAGTTCACGAAAAACTTTTAATGATAGAACAAGGTTATTTCTAAAGTGTACCTCTCTTCAAAGAGAGGCAGACCGTCTAATTTAGTTTTTTTACTCAATTATAATGCCAACGCAGTTCCGATAATTCCGAATTACGAATTACGCATTCCGAATTATATCTTTCTCGCTCTTACAACTCCTTCAAGTGAAGCAACTGCTGAAGCAACATCATCAGAAACGCTATCAAGAACAAAGAGAGAATATGCAAAATCGCCTTTTGCTCCTGTTTTAAAAGCTTTAACTTCCGCACCGCCGAAAGCACCTAAAATATCATTTGTACTTAATGATGCTTTATGTATCACAGAAAGTCTTGCACCGTCGCCATCAACTGAAACATTAGGGAAGTTCACAGAATTTTTAATGTTACCATTTTCTAAAAATTCTTTCATTTGTACCGCTGCCATATATGCGCAGTTCTCTTCTGATTCAGGAGTAGAAGCACCAAGGTGTGGAAGTGCTACTACATTTTCTGCACCTATAACATCATCTGTCGGGAAATCTGTTACATAGCATGACACTTTACCGCTTTCAAGTGCTTTTAATAAATCAACTGAATTTACAAGTTCACCACGGGCAAAGTTTAAAATTCTTACACCATCTTTCATTTTACCAATAGTGCTTTCATTTATACTGCCCTTTGTTTCTGCAGTTGCAGGAATGTGAAGTGAAATATAATCAGCATTTTCGTAAATATCTTCTACACTGTTAACAATCTCAACCTTTGCATTAAGAAGTGCTTTTGCTTCATCACTTAAAAACGCATCAAAACCTACAACTTTCATACCTAAAGAGATTGCTGCATCTGCCACAAGGCGACCAATAGCACCAAGTCCAATAAGACCTAATGTCTTACCCATAATTTCAGGACCGGCAAATTGTGATTTACCTTTTTCAACTAATTTACCAACATTTTCGCCTTCGCCTTTTAATCCCTTACACCAATCGTAAGCAGCCATAACTTTTCTTGAAGAAACCATAAGGCCACAAACAACAAGTTCTTTAACAGCGTTTGCATTGGCACCAGGTGTATTGAATACAACAACACCTTTGCCTGCACAATCTGCCACAGGAATATTGTTAACACCTGCACCTGCTCTTGCTACCGCTAAAGTTTTGTCACTGAAGTTATACTCGTGCATCGAAGCAGAACGAACAATTATACCATCAGGATTTTCACATTCTTCTAAAATGTTATAGTTTGAATCAAATTCTTTAAGACCGATTTTTGAAATTTTATTTAAAGTTAAAATATCCATATTAACCATTTTCCTTTTCAAATTTTTCCATAAATTCAACGAGTGCTTTAACACCTTCAATTGGCATTGCGTTGTAAATTGAAGCTCTCATACCACCAACGGTTCTGTGACCTTTAAGGTTTACAAGACCCGCTGCAGTTGATTCTTTAACAAATTTAGCATCTAATTCTTCGTTACCTGTAACAAAAGGAACATTCATAAGTGAACGGTCTTCTTTTCTTACTGTGCCTTTAAAGAGTTTACTGTTATCAAGGAAGTCATAAAGCATTTTTGCTTTTGCTTCGTTTAATTCTTTCATCTTTTCGAGTCCACCGAGATTTTTAATCCACTCTAAAACTAATTTGCATATATAAATAGTATAGCAAGGTGGTGTATTGTAAAGTGAATCATTATCCGCATGTATCTGGTAATTTAACATTGTTGGTGTAATATCACGTGCTTTACCTAATAAATCTTCACGGATAATTGCAATAGTAAGACCTGCCGGTGCAACATTCTTTTGTGCGCCACCGTAAACCATACCAAACTTTGTAACATCAAGTGGCTCTGATAAGAAACAACTTGAAATATCTGCAATAAGCGGAACATCACCAGTATCGGGAAGTTCTTTATAAACTGTACCGTAAATTGTATTATTCATACAGATATATACATAGTCTGCATCGCTTCTGAAGTCTTCTTTACTTGTTTTTGGAATATAAGTATAAACTTCATCTTCTGATGAAGCGACTGCTTTTACATCACCATACTTTTTTGCTTCAGAAAATGCTTTTTTAGCCCATTGACCTGTGATAATAAAATCAGCCTTACCGCTACCATTCATAAAGTTTAACGGAATAGCAGCAAATTGTGTTGAAGCGCCACCCTGTAAAAATAACACTTTATAATTATCAGGAATATTCATAAGTTCTCTTAAAAGTGACTCTGCACCTTTAATTATACTGTCATAAACTTTTGAACGGTGTGACATTTCCATTACAGACTGACCACTACCCTCATAATCAAGCATTTCTGCTGCTGCTTTTTTTAATACTTCTTCAGGTAACATTGAAGGACCTGCTGAAAAATTATAAACTCTGCTCATAATAATACCCCTATCTTCATAAAAATATGAAACATTATACACCTAAATCTATGCAACTGTCAACACCTTAATGTGTTAAATATAGATTAACTTGCATAATTCTGCATAAAAATGCATATTTTTACAAAACTTGTTTTTTATAATAAAATATTGTATTATATAAATCACAATCATTTTTTAGATATAGGGGTATTTTTAAATGTTTAAACCTGAACTTCTTTCACCTGCAGGTGATATGAATTGTCTTAAAACTGCAATAAAATTTGGTGCCGACGCGGTTTATGTAGGCGGTCCGCTTTTGCAATTAAGAGCAGACAAAGCCGCTTTCACAGAAGAAAAACTCATAGAAGCGGTAAACTATACACACGAACACAAAAAGAAACTTTATGTTACTGTAAACAGTTTTACAAAAAACTGTGAGATAGAGCCACTTAAAGATTATGCAAAAACACTTTACAATATTGGTGCAGATGCCGTAATTGTTTCTGACCTTGGTGCAGTTGCTACTATTAAAAAAGCGGCACCCGATTTAGATGTGCATATAAGCACACAGGCTAACTGTTGCAACTATGCGGCGGCTAATGCATACTACGAAATGGGTGCTTCAAGGGTTGTTTTAGCTCGTGAAATGACTATTGAAGAAATTGGTGAACTGCACCAGAAAATCCCGAAAGAATTAGAACTCGAAGCATTTGTTCACGGTGCTATGTGTATGGCATATTCGGGCAGATGTTTAATTTCTTCATTTTTAAATGACCGTAGCGGTAACCGTGGCGAATGCACTCAACCTTGTCGCTGGAGTTATTATTTAATGGAAAGAAACAGACCGAACGAATTTTACAAGGTTGAAGAATACCCTGACCACACCGCAATTTTAAGTTCACACGATATGAAAGCTGTTTCATTTTTAGATGAATTAAAAGATGCCGGCATCGATTCATTTAAAATTGAAGGCAGAATGAAAACGGAATATTATGTAGCACACGTAGTTAATGCTTACAGACGTGCAATTGATAAAACTGCTCCACTTGAACTTATTGAGAGAGAATTAGAAGCGGTAAGCCACAGACCATATAATTCAGGTTTTTACTATGGCAATTTAGTCCACAATCATTTTAATGACGGACTTTATCATCAGGATTGCACGTTTGCAGGTGTTGCTTTAGAAGATGCGAAAGATGGAAAAGTTCTTATAGAACAACGCAACTTCTTCAAAAAAGGCGACCAGTTAGAACTTGTTACACCTCTTTCGTTAGGTACTGCATTCACAGTAGAGGGTATTGAAACAGAAGAACACGAGCAATTAGAAACCGCGTGTCATCCACAACAGATTCTTTATATTGCTTGTGGCGACACAGATGTTAAATGCGGTGATATTTTAAGAGTGAGAAAAAACGATGAATAACGCAGAAATTTTAGCACCGGTTGGTTCTTATGAACAACTACTTGTAGCAGTACGAAGCGGTGCAAATGCAGTTTATCTTGGAACAAAGAATTTTAACGCAAGGCGGAATGCAGACAATTTTGACAATTTCAATTTAAACGAAGCAGTTAAATATTGCCATTCGTACAATGTTAAAGTTTATGTTACTTTAAATACAATAGTTTTCGACAAAGAATTAGAATCACTTTACGAAACCATAAAAGAAATTGCTCTTTCAGGTGCAGATGCAGTAATAGTACAGGATTTTGCAACTGTAAAAGCGGTAAAAAAAATCTGTCCTACCCTCCCCTTACACGCATCAACTCAAATGGCGGTTCACAATGTGAGCGGTGTAAAGGTATTAGAAAAGCTCGGATTTTCAAGAGTAGTTTTAGCCAGAGAATTATCTTTTAAAGAAATAGAAAGAATCGTAAAAAGCACTAAACTCGAAACAGAAGTTTTCGTTCACGGTGCTCATTGTATGTCCGTTTCCGGTAACTGTTACATTTCCGCATTTTTAGGTGAAAGAAGCGGTAACAGAGGACTTTGCGCCCAGCCTTGCAGATTAGACTGGAAAGTTGACAATAAAAATTTTGCACTTTCTTTAAAGGATATGTCTTATATAGACCACATTAAAGAACTTGAAAAAATCGGGGTAACATCTTTAAAAATTGAAGGCAGAATGAAACGTCCCGAATATGTTGCATCATCTGTTACCTCTTGTAAAAATGCTTTGAATAATAAAGATTATGACAAAGATTTATTAAAAGCGGTATTTTCAAGAAACGGCTTTACAGATGGCTATTTAATGGATAAAAGAAACAGCGATATGTTCGGTTACAGAAGCAAAGATGATGTTACTTCTGCAACTAATGATGTTTTTAAAGAATTGCAGAATTTATATAAAACCGATACACCTGTTACACCAGTTGATATGACTTTTTCTGTTACAAAAGAAAGCACAATATTAGAATTAACTGCAAATGGTGTAACTGTAACTGCTATTACAGATGGTGGCGAAGTGCCGATTAAAAACGTACTTTCTTTTGAAATCGCTGAAAAAAATCTTAAAAAATTGGGTGGCACACCTTACTTTTTAAGAGAAATAAAATTCAATAATCCCGAAAATTTAACACTTTCACTTTCTGTAATTAACGCATTGAGGCGCGAATGTGTTGAGAAACTCACACGAGAATTAAATTCGGTTACAAGAGAAATTTATGACGTTAAACTGGAAACAAAAAAATCGGTAAATCAAATTAAAGTTCCCTCTTTAAGAGCAAGATTTTTTAAATTTTCACAGTATTCACCTGAATTTGACCAATGTGAATATCTTATTTTCCCTATTAAAGAAGTGCTGAATAACATAGAGTCTTTAGAAAAAATTAAAGAAAAAACTGTAATTGAGTTACCCGATTTAATTTATCCTTTTTTCGAAGACAAGGTTTCAGAAAAATTGAAAGAGTTAAAAAATTACGGCTTTAAAAATGCCATAAGTGGCAATATCGGTGGCATTGAAATCATTAAAACCGCCGGGCTTAATGCATTTGGTGGTCACACACTTAATATTGCGAACTCTGACAGTGCAAATTTCTATAATAACAACGGTGTAAAGGATTTAACCTTGTCAGTTGAGTTGAGTGCAAAAAGTATTGATAATATTAGCACCAACGCTAAAATTGGTGCTTACTGTTATGGTAATTTACCGCTTATGTTTTTCAGAAACTGCCCGTTAAAGCAAAAAGACGGTTGCGGTAATTGTAGTGGTAAACGAGAGATTACAGATAGAAAAAACATTAATTTCCCTGTTATCTGTCACGATAAAATGTACTCGGTTTTGCACAATTCCGTTCCGCTTTATATATGTGACAAAATAAATCTTAATTGTGATTTCGTTACTATGTATTTTACAAACGAGAGTAAAAGTGAATGTAAAGAAATTTTAAATCTTTGCAAAAATAAGCAACCTGCTCCGTTTAAGAAAACAGCCGGACTTTATTTAAGAGAAGTGCTTTAGTTTAGCTAAGCGAAACAATGCAGAATGCAGAGTGCTGAATGCTGAATTATGGGACCTGCGGTCGGCATAATATTCGCTTCGCTCAAGATAAGAGTTAATAGTGAATAGAGAATAGTTGAGGAACTGCGTTGGCAATTATACTTAAATAATCAAAAGTTAAGTTCTATCATTTAAAGTTTGTTTTTAACTTAAATGATAGAACTTAGTTATTTTTATTCAATTAAATATAATCAAACGCAAAGCGTTTCCGAAATTTTCAATTTTCAACTTTCAATTTTCAATTTAAACTTCGTAGTGTTCTGCAATTGAGCATTCAGCTTATCATTTCCTTAAACTCATCTTCACTAATAACCTTAATACCAAGTTCACTCGCTTTGCGGAGCTTACTGCCGGCATCTTCACCGGCTAAAACTACGCTTGTTTTCTTTGAAACTGAGCTTGAAGTTTTGCCGCCGAATTTTTCAATTATTTCGCTCGCTTCGGTTCTTGTAAACTGTGACAATGTCCCGGTAAGCACAAAGGTCATACCAGCAAAACGCATATCCTCTGTTTTTGAGAGGTTTTCCATATTAACACCGACTGACTTTAATTCTTCAATAAGCTCGCGTGTTTGTGGGAGTGAAATTGTATCTGTAAAGGTTTTCGCCATTACATCGCCGAATCCATCAATTGAAAGGACATCTTCAGTTGTTGCATTAAGAAGATTTTCCATATTATTGAAGCGTTTGCTTAAAAGTTTTGCAGCCTTCTGACCTATGTGGCGAATACCAAGAGCAAATATAACTCTGTACAAATCGTTCTGTTTAGAATTCTCAATTGCAGTTAAAAGATTATTAGCACTTTTTTCGCCCATTCTGTCAAGTGAAGCAATATCTTGTGCCTGTAAATGATAAATGTCAGAAGCTTTTTCAATAAGTTTCTCATTTACTAAAACCTCTAAAACTGCGTCGCCCAAGCCCTCAATATCCATAGCATCACGAGAACAGAAGTGAATAAGTTTTCTTAAAAGTTGTGCAGGACAATCAGGGTTAAGGCAACGGATTGCCGCTTCACCATCTTCACGCATTGTTTTACTGTTACACGCAGGGCAATATTCCGGTAATGTATATTCAGGATTTTCATGGTTGTGTTTCGCTACTGTCACAACTTCCGGTATAATATCTCCCGCTTTTCTTACTACAATTGTGTCGCCAATTGCAATTTGCTTTTCTTTTATAAAATCTGCATTGTTTAATGTTGCTCTAGAAACAGTAGTACCCGCAAGTGTAATAGGTTCAAAAACTGCAGTCGGAGTAAGTACACCGGTTCTGCCGACCTGAACATCTACTGAAAGAAGTTTTGTTTCTTTTTCTTCTGGTGGATATTTAAAAGCAACTGCCCATTTAGGGAATTTTGCGGTGCTCCCCAACGATTTTCTACCATCAAAATCATTGACTTTTATAACTGCACCATCAATATCAAATGGTAGATTACCACGGTTATCACCTATATCTTTGATTTTATTTATGCATTCATTAATATTTTTACAAAGCGCAAAGCCAGGAACAACACTGAAACCTAATTCTTTTAAATATTCGAGTGATTCATAATGAGTTTTAAACTCTTTACCACCTTCAATTTGCTGAATATTAAAAATGAATATATCAAGCTTTCGTGATGCAGTCATTTTTGCATCCTTTTGTCTTAATGAGCCCGATGCCGCATTTCTTGGATTTTTAAACGGTTTTTCGTCATTAAGTTCTTGTTTTTCAACTAATTCATCAAAAGATTTGTGTGACATATACACTTCGCCACGAACTTCCAAAAAAGGCACTTTTTCTTTTAATGTTAATGGTACTGAACGGATCGTTTTAACATTCGCAGTAACATCCTCACCCACAAGACCGTCACCACGGGTAGATGCTCTTACTAAAACTCCGTCACGGTATTCAAGTGAACATGAAAGACCGTCAATTTTAGGTTCAACTGTGTACTCTACATTACTTAAAACAGATGTTACTCGTCTTTCAAAATCATAAAGTTCTTCATCTGAAAATGCATCCTGCAAACTTTCCATCGGTACTGTGTGAGTAACACTCTTAAATAAATTCTCATCACTTCTGCCACCTACCCTGTGCGTCGGTGAATTCGTCTTTAAAAGTTCAGGGTATTCATCTTCAAGTTTTGAGAGTTCACGCATCATCATATCATAATCATAGTCAGACACATCGCTCTCATTACCCATATAATATTTTTCAATACAATCATTGAGAATAGTTGTTAATTCTTCTATTCTCTTTTTTGCCAATTCAAAATCCATAACATACTCCAAAAAGTAAATTTCAATATCTTTTATATTTTAACACAAGTTAAAACATTTTAAAAGTATTAAAATAAAAAAAGCCACGCACCAAGGCTCTTGCCCAGATGCGTGATTTTGGCTTTTTGATTCAGGAATTTCTGAATCCATAAATATGAATAGAAAATATATGAAAACATCTATAAAGGGGAAAATAGATGTTATGGGCATCGTTGAGTTGTCTCAACCAACCTTAAGGTGAAAGAATTTATTGAAGGTTGTTGAGAACAGCGTTTAACTCAATGATTTTTGCAAGTTTCTTGAAAGAAAAACCTTTTTCGCTTTCAATTTCTTCTAAAAGTTGATTTTTGATTTCGTTTAAGTTCATCATTGTGTTTAACTCCTTTGTTTTGCTTTAGTTGTTTTGTTCAACTTACGAGTAGATTATAGCACATTTTCCACAAATGTCAAGTTATTTTGCACAATCTAAAAACCTCTTATTTGTGCAATATGCCCAAACTCCATAAAATGTCGAAAATCAGCGTTTTGTTACTTGTTCAAACAAAATCACTAAACACTGTTTATTGTTTTTGTGCACATTTCACAACAACACTATTTTCTCTCACCCCAATTCCCCTACTAGTAAGTAGTTATTTTGAACCACTATCAAAAAACTTTGTGAACTTTTTTATAAAAAACTTTTGATTGATATAAGTTTATTTTTATTGTATAATGATATTGAATTTTATCTGTGGGGTGACAAAATGCAAGGAATATCTTTTGAAAACATTGATTTAGGTGGTTTTTGGGAAGCAAAACAAAATACTAACCGTGATGTAACTATGCCTGTAATTTACAAACAATTTTATGATTCAGGCAGAGTTACCGCATTTGCTTGTGACTGGAAACCCGGTGACGAAAAGAAACCGCACTACTTCTGGGACTCTGATATTGCAAAATGGATTGAGGGGGTTTCATACTCACTTATCAACGCACCAGATGAATCTTTAGAAGAAGTTATTGACATAATAGTCGATTGGATTTATGACAACCAGTTTATAGACGGATATTTCAATATTTACTTCACAGTTTGTGAACCTACCAAACGATTTACAAATCGTGATGCACACGAACTTTACTGTGCAGGTCATTTAATTGAAGCGGCAATTGCGTATCACAAAGCAACAGGCAAATCAAAATTCTTAAGATGTATGGAGAAATATGTCCTTCATATTAAAGATGTATTTATGGACAAATATATTGCAGACTTTGCGACACCGGGTCACGAAGAAATTGAACTTGCTTTAATAAAACTCTGGGAACACACAGAAAAGTTAGAATATTTAAAACTCGCACGATATTTTATCAATTTAAGAGGTAACAACGAAAAAGACAGACCTGTATATAATCATACTGATTTTACTTATGAGCAAAGTCACGAACCTGTCAGAGAAATGAAATCCGCAGTAGGTCACGCAGTAAGAGCCGAGTACCTTTACTGCGCTATGGCAGACCTTGCAAGAATTGATAATGACGAAGAATTAAAAAATGCGTGTAAATCGCTTTTCAATGATATCGCTACTAAAAAAATGTATATTACTGGTGGCGTAGGTTCCGGACTTATTGGAGAATGTTTTACCGAAGAATACGATTTACCAAATCAATTTGCCTATTCTGAAAGTTGTGCAGGTATTGCACTTGCACTCTTCGCAAAGAGAATGAATTTGTTGGATATAAACTCTCTTTATGATGATGTTGCAGAAAGAGTTATATATAACAATATTTTTTCATCATGTTCTGTAAGTGGAAGAGAATTTTTCTACACAAACCCACTTGAAATCAATTTAAAAGAACGCAGGCTCACTCATAAATACAGAATGGAAAACCAGAACTACCCTGCTACTGAAAGACAGGCACTTTTTGATTGTTCTTGTTGCCCACCAAACTTTGCAAGATTTATTGAGTCATTCGGTGATTTCCTTTACACTAAAGATGATGACACAATTTATGTTCATCACTATGCAAAATCGAGTGCAGCTTTTGACGGTATAAAAATAAAACAAACAACTGATTACCCATTAAAAGGCAAAATTAAAATTGCTGTATCCGGTAAATGTGAAAACAAAAAAATCGCTTTAAGAATTCCTGGCTGGTGTCAGAAATATACTGTTATGGTTGATAAAAAAGCAGTTAAACCCAAAGTTAATGACGGATTCATTTTCATTAAATGCGAAGGAAAAAAACTCAATATTGAACTCGATTTAGAAATGAAAGCGGTTTTAAACGAAGCAAATCCGTTAATTGACCAGAACTTTGGCAGAGTTGCAGTATCATACGGACCATTTATTTATTGTCTTGAAGATATTGACACAGACTACAAAATTTCTGAAATATCACTTTCTAAAACGCTTAATGAAACAATAAAATATGTTGAATTCTTTAAAGCAAATATTATGGAAGTAGATGCTTTCGTAACAGAAAACTTTGAAGGTCTTTACAGACCTCTCAAAAACACTAAAAAGCCTATTCGCTTAATGCTTGTGCCATATTACACATTCGCAAACCGTGGCGAAGCAGATATGGCAGTATGGTTGAAACTTGCAAGATAAAAAATTGCTCGGTAACACAATTGTGTTACCGAGTTTTTTTAATCTTTACTTATAACCTTCTTCTGCCAGCTTCTTTTGTGACATTCAGGGCATTTCATATATCGGGTTCTGCCAAAATGCATAGCAATATTTACCGCTTTATATGTCGGCACATAACAATGACCACATGCTCTACATTTATAATAACCTGCAACCTGTTCGATTTTCACAGCAAATAATAAACCTATAATTCCCGGAATAAAACCTGAAAATATAAGGACTAATCTCTGCCAATCCTCCATCGGTAGCAATGCCGCTATAAATATCGGCACAAACAAAATAATACAAGAAAGAATACCAATTACCCATTCGAATATTAAAAGTCTTCTGTCACTTTCTTCTTTTTGTTTTACCATTTCGAGTATGATTTTTTCTGAATTTTCGTTATAGTTCTCCATAGTAACTACCTCCCCTGATAATAAATCATTCACTGTAATTTTCAGTTCCTTACACAAGTCGAGCATTATTGCAGAATCTGGCATCGCTCTGCCATTTTCCCATTTAGAAATCGCTCTGTCAGTAATACCCAACTTTTCTGCTAACTGCATTTGAGTCAGATTATTTTGTGTTCTGAGTTCTTTAATAAATTTACCAATTTTAATCTGGTCCATTTTGTGTCCTCCTTTCACCTTTATTGTACGATGCTGATATCAAAAAATCTACAAACCGCTGGTTGAGTGGGGAGTTTTTATATTAGCTCTACCATCAGTTGAAACATTAACTTTCAATGCTATTATAATTATATCACAATATTTAAAACTTTACTATTTAGTTTTTTATTTCACAAAAAAATTTAAAACACTTGATTTTATAAAACGGATAATGTATAATTCTATTGTTCAGAAGATGTTATATAACACTTATTAATATCGAGATGTGGCTCAATTTGGGGACGTTTTCGACCGCCGCCTGTGGCGGATGAAGGGAGAAAAAAGGAGTGGCGCAACAACGAGTATTGCGAAGCGAAGAGCGAGCAAGACGACTATGTTGCAACAGGAAGAGCGCGCGCTCGAATTTAATGAAATCAAAAGTTAAAATAATTAAAAAAACAGTTTTATATCGAGATGTGGCTCAATTTGGTAGAGCGCTTCGTTCGGGAAGACGGTTCCAAGGGTTCGAGTATTCAACCTAAAATCGTCAAACCCGTTGATACACCTTGCTTTAAGGCACTTCTAAAATTTTCTAAAAAGGCAAAAAAATGGCTTTGACCACAAATTTGCCCACACAGAGAATTATTTTTGAAACAAAAAAATTTAATATCGAGATGTGGCTCAATTTGGTAGAGCGTTGCGTTCGGGACGCAAAGGCTGTGGGTTCAAATCCCGTCATCTCGACCAAAAAGCGATTAAAAACCTTGTGTTTTTAATCGCTTTTCATTATATCATAGCTACTAAAGACATTCAGTAATTCATCCCCCTAACTTGAAGAATTCGTATTTTTATGTTATACTAATAAAAAAGTTAGAAAGAGGCGAGAAAGATGCTTGAAATTTCTGGACAGATAATGTCAGCTGATATTCCTGTAGTGGAAGTTGAAAATGGGATAGTAAAGAGTGTTAATAAAGAATTAGCACCCTTATTCTTCTTGCGCTCTCTTGACTTTACTGCTTGGCTTGAAAGCAGAGCAATTGATTCCCACCGCACTAATTCAAGGCTTTTAAAGAAAGCTCTACGACTTTCTAATAAAGACGATGCGAATACTGTTTTAGCAGTTAATGCTGTCACCATTACAGATAATTATTGGTTTAAAGAATCCGGCTCAGATTTAACTTGGGAAAATGTAAGATTTAAAGAAAACTTTTTTGATAATTTAGCTCTTTGTGGCGACTTTGAAAGTTTCAATCAACCTGTTTCAAGAACTCCGGAGTTTACAAACATTGGTAGTTTTGAAAAATGCTGGCGACTTATTGATAACAAATGGTGGTTATATAAAACTGGTAATCAGTTAGAATATTTTTCAGAACTTTTTATAGCTAAGTTGGCAGAAAAATTAGGTTTTCCTATGGCGAAATATGAGTTGCACGACAATTATGTTCGTACTCTTGATTTTACTAATGGCAATCAATTTAATTTTGAAGTCGCAGAATCATTAGTTGGAGATAATGAATTCTACGATGTAAACTTTGAAAAGTTCTTTAGTATTTCAAAAGATGTTGCAGCTGATTATCTTAGAATGATTTATCTTGATACCATCTGTTCTAATGTTGACCGACACACAAAAAACTATGGTGTCCTCAGAGATGTTAATTCTGGTAAAATCATTTCTCTTGCACCTAACTATGATAACAATATTGCCCTTATTTCAAGAGGTTATCCTAAATCAACCAACAGAGAAAATGACAAACTCATTGATTTCTTCCTTGATTTATTAAAAGAGGTTCCAAAAGCAAGTGAACTTTTCAATGAATTAGAAATTCCTCTTGTTACTGCTGATATGATAAACGAATGTATTGATGAAGTTGGTATTGATGTTGAAAAAGATATCATAATTGATTATATTCTCAATGGTCAGCAAATCATATCAGAATTCTTTGACCAGTTTTTGTCAGAAGACCCTACACTTTCAATGTAATTAATTAGGTTGTTGCTTGTAATAAGCAACAACCTTTTTATTTCAGTTTTTAAAACTTATATTTTTTTAATTTTAGGAGCAGTTTTTTAAACTGCTCCTTTTCTTTGTTCATGTGATAATTTTTACCACTACAATCAATCAAATTATTATCTTAGTACTCATTTACTCTATTAAAATCGACTGGATTACATTTCGTCTTTTTCTGTTTTTTATCTTCGTACATGGCGCTATCTGCTCTGCGGAACACATCCATATATTCTTTATCTGTTTCAGAACTATATACAGCCATTCCGATTGCCATTTGCAAATATAATCCTTCACAAGTATTCTGTCGATTATAAGCTTCTATTGCTTCTTCAAACAATGAAATACGCTCTTTTGCACATTTCATTTCCATATCTGAACACACAACCACGAATTCGTCTCCGCCTATTCTGTAAGTGCAATCACTTCCCCATACCTTTTTCAAAATAGAAGCCCCATTTTGTATTAGTTTATCTCCGCATTCATGTCCATATGTATCGTTCACTATTTTTAAATCATTTATATCTACAACTGCAATCAGAAATTCAAGTTGTTCCTTATCTCTTATCCGCTTGCTTAACAAATCAACACACTCATTATATGCGGTTTTATTTCTCACTTGTGTCATTGCATCTGTATATATCAGCCTTACAATCGCTTTTGTAAGGAAAACTGTTACCGCAACAAATCCTGCCATTATAAGTAATATTACCAGAACAGAATCGATTAGCGTTTCATTCTGTGGTTTTTTTATCTCCTGTTCTGTAACGCATACTGTAAAAATCATACCATTACGCAGTTTTTGTGCTGTCATTTTTTTATCTGCATCATTCCACTGATAGGCTTCTACACTTTGATTTTTTACTGACAATAAACTTTTTTCATAAAGATAAGTATGTTGTATATTAAACTCTTCAGAAATTGTATTGCCTTTCATCTCTGGATGATATACAAACTCACCCTCATTATCCATTAAAAAAGCATATCCACTATCATATATTGTAACATTCTTTGTATTCTCGTATAAAAGATTGGTCGCAATATCCATACCCACTACACCAATGGTTTTTCCATCTAAAAAAATAGGAATCACATACGAAATGATTTCTTCATCCATATTTCTGTTATAATATGGGTTAATCCAGGTTTCTTTTCCATTGGCTATCGGAATGTGATACCATCCGACATGTTCTATATCATTCTCATCATACAGAGAAATATCCGTCATCTCGTGCTCTATAAAATTACCATTTTCATCCTGTAGCAACCATACTCCTTGCTTTGGTCCTCGTATTGCAGCATTCAAACGATAATAAACAGATACTGCACCATCTGTATATTTGACGGTTGTCTCCATAAGCTCTCTCATCTTGCTGATATGCTTGGAAAACTGCTCGTCATCTTGCCAGAGACTCTCTGTATTGCCATACTGTTCTATTGCGACGTGATATATCGTGTGAACGCTTTGCTCTATGTTTAGTAGTTTTTCATCTATTACCTGCCTTTTTTCGGAACACATCAACTGCATAATCTGTTCCGAATCATTTTTCAGAATTCGACCATAATTAGAAAGTGCAATAGCCATAACTACCAATGCCGGAATCAACGTACTACTAACTATTAGTATAAGTAATTTGTTTTGTAAAGCTTTCATCACACGCACTCCTCAATTTATATAAACATCCATTTTTATTTTAGTCCACCAAAGGGACAAAATGTAGGACAAATACAAAAAATAGTAGAAAGATACAGTTCATATCTTTCTACTATTTTTTACTTTATTCTTTTACCTACAACAACAAACCGTCCGTCATTCACATGATACGCACAACACGAAAGAGTTATAAACTCATCCCCATATTCTGCTGTTACTCTCGTATCATACAGAGACATTTCTTTTATATTATTGTACCAATTGTCAAACTCTTCATGTGTATCTGCCTGAAAGAAATTGTAATATTTGAATACATCTTCACTTTGGTAATAAACCTGCGAATAAAAAACTGCTATCAGCTCATACTCTCTTTTTTCATATAGAGTATCGAAACAGATAATATTATGAGAAAAACCATACTCTTTATTCTTATATAAATTCAAATCACCAAACATCTGCCCTGACTTCATAGTATGACCATGAATAATGAGGTTTGTAGACGGAACAGAACCATTGATATATTCCTGTTCCATTGTACCAACTCCCGCATTTGAATCATTATCCAAAATTAGACAACCATTCGAATTTTCAACTTTATAAAAATCATGCGATAAATAAAAATCTTCGTCTTCTGAACACTGCATAACGGGATAGTCTATCACTGTATCTTCTATTTTGAGCCAACCAATAAATTCATCGTTTTGTTCATATAAAGCCTTATATTGCGGCAACATTTTATTTTCAACTATCTCATTCGAATTCTCTGTTGCCATTTGCATATCTTCATATAATTTTGTCTGTTGAGATTCCAATGCCTTATTATCATTTATTTCTCTTATCATAGTCGTAACAAATATGAGTAATGATATGATGAATATAACAATAAATAAAATTAGAAATTTGTTTTGTGAGAATGAACTTAAAGGCAGACGGCAAATGCCATCCGCCTTTGGTTCACTATCAACAGTTTTTTTGCTGTTAAATAGTTTCATTTAATTTTCCTTACAATAAGTCTTTCTTTTTCTTGAGATGAGCACAATTCCTAATCCACTGATGAACATCAATACACATGAATACATTGCTAAGTTGCTGCCACCAGTTTTTGGAACTTCATCCTTTTGGTTGCTATCTGGTTTGATTACATCAGTATCTCCCGGTGTTGAATTATCATCGTTATCATTTACCGGCACATCTTTATAAACAATCGCATAAGTCGAAAATTTATCTGTTTCAAATGAAATCATACCCGTAGTTTCATCATATACAACATCAATAATTGTTACTTCACCTTCATGAACACGCACAACCTGATATTTTCTTGTTACAGAATTATCTGTATTTACCAAATTACTTGGAACCTTGAATGTAATTGTTACAAGTCCTTTTGTATTAGGTACTTTCTTTGGTTCTCTTTCTCCAATTTGTTTAAACAGATTAATATCAAGGTAAACTGCAATTTTCTTATCTTTGACTTCAGTTTCAATCAATTCTTTAGCTTCTTCTGTTATAGTTTTTGTAATATTTGAAACTTCCAAATATACTTTAACATCTTCGCTTTTCGCAACATGTTCCTTTTCTGTCTTTTCTAAAGGAATTATTCCAATCAATTCATTAGAATCGTTAGCCAAATCAGCATTCAAGTCATTAATTTCTGGTTCTGTTGTGTTTTTAAAATCGCCTGAAACCGGTTCATATTTTTCAATTTGTTCAATAAAGGCAACTTTGTTCTCCAATTCATTTTTCTGTTCTTTTAACGCATCTTTTTCTTGTTGTGATAAGTTTTCATTCTCATCCTTTAAGATGTTTTCAATATCTTTAATAATATCTTTAATGTCTTCTTTATTATCGCTTGTAATATCGTCATAATCCGGCTGAATAGTAGATTCATTTTCAATCTTATTCAAAGAATCTTCAATCGTCTGGATTTTATCCAGTTTCTCCTGAAGTTCTTCTCTGAGTTTTTCAATAACAACACTCTGTTCTTCTGTCAGATTACTCGGATTTTTCTCTTGTAAATCTTTAATAATATCAAGCAATTCTACAACTTCATCTTTAGATTCTGTTGTAATTACATCTTTGGATGGAACATTACCTTTCTCACTCTGAAGAACATCTAATGCAGCTTCAACAAGTTGAATAATGTCTAATTTTTCTTCCAAGTCAGCTTTCTGCTCTTCTATTGCAACTTTTTCTTCGGGAGTAAGGTTACCTACCTTTTCTTCTGAAAGAAGGTTTTCTATAATTTCAAGAGCATCTTCAATTGCTGTCTTATCTTCACCGGTTACTTCGTTTGTATTTGGAAGAGTGGTTACAGTTTCTTCTACTGTTTCCATCTTTTCTTCTGCATCTTTGATGTTAACTAACTTTTCTTCCAAGTCAGCTTTTTGCTCTTCTATTGCAGTTTTTTCGTCGGGAGTAAGGTTACCCGCATTTCCTTCAGAAAGAAGATCTTCGATTACTTCTAAAGCATCTTCTATAGCTTTCTTATTTTCACTGGTTACTTCATCTGCATTTGGAAGAGTGGTTACAGTATCTTCTACTGTTTCCATCTTTTCT
>JAFXCQ010000018.1 GCA_017521425.1 Clostridia bacterium | reverse complement strand
TTCCTAATTCCTAATTTCTATTTCCTGATTCCTAAATTAATTCTTGCATTTAAGCATAAAATAGTGTAAAATAGAACTATCTATTTTTTGGAGTGATACTATGAATTATAAACTTACCAAGAAACAGGCAAAAGAAATGCTTGAGAACAGACTCCTTCATTTCTTTGGTGTTTCTACAGAAAATGCTACAAATGAGCAGTATTACAGAGCAATTGCTATGATTCTCAGAGATATGATGACAATGGGCAGAGGTGAAACTGTCAAAAAATCTGATGAAACAGGCAAAAAGAATGTTTATTATCTTTCAATGGAATTCCTTATGGGTCGTTCCCTTAAAAATAACCTTTATAACCTTAATCTTACCGATACTTTTAAAAGTGTTCTTAAAGATTTAGGTATTAAATTAGATGACCTTTATGAATGCGAACCTGATGCAGGTCTTGGTAATGGTGGTCTTGGCAGACTTGCCGCTTGCTACCTTGATGGTCTTGCAACACAGGGTTATTCTGCACGTGGTTATTCTATTCTTTATGAATATGGTATTTTCCGTCAGAAACTTATTGATGGTAAACAAACAGAACTCCCTGACAACTGGCTTCCTGGTGGCGATGTATGGCTTGTACCAAGAGAAAGCAGTTCAGTAGATATTACATTTGAAGGTACTGTAAAAGATACCTGGGAAAATCAGTACCACTATGTTGAAATTGAAAATGGTACAGTTATAAAAGCTGTTCCTTACGATATGTTCGTTCCCGGTAAAGATGGTAAATGTGTAAGCATTCTCCGTCTCTGGACTGCACGTGCACCTGAGTTCGATATGAAACTCTTTAATGAAGGTGACTATATTCGTTCAATGGAACGTCAGGCTATGGCAGAAGTTATAAGTAAAGTTCTTTACCCGTCAGACAATCACCCTGAAGGTAAGGCTTTAAGACTTCGTCAACAATATTTCCTTGTATCTGCTTCTGTTCAGGATATCGTCCGCCACCATTTAAGAGTAAATGGTACACTCAATAATTTCTCTGACAGAGTTGCAATTCATATTAATGACACACATCCGACAATGGCAATTCCTGAACTTATGAGAATTCTTCTTGACGAATGTGGTTACGGTTGGGATGAAGCATGGAACATTGTTACAAAAACAATGGCTTACACAAACCATACTGTTATGAGCGAAGCACTTGAATGCTGGAGTGAAGAACTTGTTAAAAGACTTATTCCACGCGTTTACGAGATTATTAAAGAAATTGATAATCGTTTCAGAAGTTATATCTGGGAGACAACTCACGACGCAGACTATGTAGAAAGAACCGCCATTATTTCCGGTGGAGTTGTCCGTATGGCAAACCTCTGTGTTGCTACTTGTCACAGCGTCAATGGTGTTTCTGCACTTCACAGTCAGATTTTAAAGGATACACTCTTTAACGATTACTATCGTTTAATGCCAGAAAAATTTACAAATGTTACAAATGGTATTGCTCACAGACGTTGGCTCTGTCAGGCAAACCCAAGACTTTCAGCATATTTAAAAGAACTTCTTGGTAATGATAAATTCGTTTACGATGCAGATAATCTTTCAAAACTCAATGAATATAAAAATGATAAAGATGTTCTTAATAAATTAGCTGAAATCAAAATGGAAAACAAAAAAGACTTTGCCGATTTTATTAAGAAAACAACCGGTCAGGAGCTTGATGTTAACTCAATTTTCGATGTTCAGGTAAAACGTCTTCACGAGTATAAACGTCAACATCTTAATGCTTTTAACATTGTTCTTGATTACCTTACAATTAAAGAAAATCCAAGTGCAGAATTCACACCGCACACTTATATTTTTGGTGCGAAAGCGGCTCCTGGTTACCACGTAGCACAAAGAATTATTTCATTTATTTTAGCACTTGCTGATTTAATAAATAATGACCCGGATGTAAAAGGCAGACTTAAAGTTCTTTATGTCGAGGATTACAATGTAAGTAATGCAGAAAAACTTATGCCTGCGGCAGATGTTTCAGAGCAGATTTCTCTTGCGGGTAAAGAAGCAAGTGGTACTGGTAATATGAAGCTTATGATGAATGGTGCTGTTACTATTGGTACACTTGATGGTGCTAATGTTGAAATTCACGAAGCAGTCGGAGACGACAATATGTTCCTCTTTGGTATGAAAACTGAAGAAGTTAATTCTTTAAGAAGTCGTGGCTATGATCCAATGAGTTATTATAACAATAACGAAGATATAAGAAAGGTTCTCGACTTTATTTCTCACGGAATCAATGGTCAGAATTTCTCAGATATAAGCGGTACTATTATGCACCACGATCCATATATGGTTCTTGCAGATTTTGCAGATTACAGACGTGCACAGCTTAAAATGGTTGAAACATTTAAAGATAAGAAAAAGTGGAACCAGATGATGCTTATGAATATTGCAAATTCTGGTAGATTTGCTGCTGACAGAGCTATAAATGAGTATGCAAAAGATATATGGAATGCACAAAAAATCTAAAGTTTCTTCGACTTTTTGACGATTTTAAAAAAATATTCACAAATCGTTAATGAATTGTCGAAAAAATATTGACTTTTTTGCGATTTTAATGTATCTTTATTCTGTAATATAAAAAATTATATGGATTTTTTCCAGAATTTTCGAAAGGGGTATTTTTACCAATGAAAAGTTCAGATTTAAAAGTAGTTGCTATTATACTCAGTATTGCATTGTTCTTCACAATCATTACAAGTAATGCTGTTTCAATAGCTTCAGTTGTTATCCTTGCAAAAGGTGGCACAGGTGCAGGCGTTCAGACAGTTGCTCCTGGTACAGGTGATGTTCAACAACAGTCAGGTACACAGACAACACCAGGTGGTACAGTTTCAACAACACCAGGTGACACATCATCAACAACACCAGGTGGTACAACATCAACAACACCAGGTGACACATCATCAACAACACCAGGCGGCACAACTCAGACAACACCAGGTGGTAGTACATCAACACAACAAGGCGGCAACACTCAACAGGGTGGCAACACTCAACAAGGTGGCAACGCAGCTGATGCAAATGACCCAATCTTAAAAGACCCACTCGGTGCTTACCAGAAAGCAGCTAAAGAAATCAACCAGACAGGTAAAGCTGGTTATACAAAAAAAGGTTGGCAATCAGTTGAAGGTGCTCTTCAACTCAGCAAGTTTGGTTTCCTTGCAGGTACTCTTACAGATCTTATAGGGGGTTTTATGACACCAGAAGCTGAGGCTGAAGAAAAGGTTAATGCTAAAGGTTCAGATGATTCTAAAAATCGTATGCCTCCAAGTGATTGTTCAAAAAGCCATGTTAAAAGTGCAAATGCAGTAAAAGAAGGCGATAACTATATTATTACCATTGTAATGAATGACGTTGTTAACCCATCTTATACTGATACAGACGGTCTTGTAAAAATGTCAAAAGAATTCCTTGATATTAAAGACGTTCAAGATACAGTTAAAAATGATGCAACAGTTTCTAAAGTTGTTAGTAAACTTGATGGTACAATCAACTATCAGGCATACACAATTACAGCTAAAATGAATGCAAAAGGTGAGTTTATTGAAATCACTCACTACTGTGTAGGTGATATCAAAGCAGACCTTACAGCGGTTGCAATTGGTGACCTTTCAGCATCTGGTAAACTTGCATTCCATGCAAAGTACTATAACTTCCAGTATTGATTTTAATTAAACTACATAAAGACCAATTCGTGCAAACGAGTTGGTCTTTTTTGTGATATTTGACAATATGTAAAATATAGTATTGACTTTTTTTGAAAATTAGGGTAATCTATTACTATTGAGAAATATGCCTATATTGTGGGCAGAAATTGAAAGGGGTATAATACCAATGAAAAGTTCAGACTTAAAAGTTGTTGCTATTATTCTCAGTATTGCTTTATTCTTCACAATTATTACAAGTAATGCTGTTTCAATAGCTTCAGTTGTTATTCTTGCAAAAGGTGGCACAGGTACAGGTGCTGTTCAACAAGGTACATCTACAACACCGGGTGGTACAGTTTCAACAACACCAGGTGGTACAACTTCAACAACACCAGGTGGCACAGTTTCAACAACACCAGGCGGCACAACTCAGACTACACCTGGTGGCACAACATCAACAACACCTGGCGGCACAACATCAACAACACCAGGCGGCACAACTCAACAGGGTGGTACAGCACAACAAGGCGGTACAACTCAGACTACACCAGATGCAAATAAACCGGCTGGTCAGACAAAAACTGCAAAAGAATGCCTTGATATTTACACAACAGTAATGAACAAGGCAAAAAAAGATGCTCCGGCATACACAAAGGTTGAATACCAGGAACTTCCAAGTGACGCTAACAACCGTGTTATTTCACAAGGTGCAGGTCTTGTAGGTACTCTTCTTAACTTAGTTGATACTCTCGGTATTATGACTTCTCCTGAAGATGCAAAAGCAGACCCTGAAATTAAAGAAGCAGGTAGCGATATGAGATGGTTCCCTGTTTACAAATGTGAAAAGGGTTGCTATCTTACAGATGTAAATGCTATTAAAGAATATAAATATGAAGATTTAGGCGGAGACAAAGCAAGAGTTACTATCGTTCTTAAAGACGAAAAGAATCCAGAGCCAATGGCAGAGGGTGCTACAACCTCACCAAGTAATACAGGTGCTATGTTCTCACCACTCGCAAGAGCAGATATCGACAACACAATCAATGGCGGTACAGTTTCAAAGGTTATTAAGAATGTTACTTATGACCTTACATACCACGATTGTAAAGCAGTTATTGAATACAATACAAAGACAAATGAACTTATTAAAGTTGAGCAATATATGAATGTTTCTATCGCAGGTGGCGGCGATATTATACTTCTTGGTGCTATTAAAATTGACAAACAAGAACTCTGGAATACAATTCTTATTACAGATTTCAAATACTAAGAAAAATGAAAACCATCTCATCTGAGATGGTTTTCTAATTAGAGGTTTTGTTATGAAATTAAAATTATTATCAATACTTTTTGTTGTTATATCTTGCGTTTCGCTTTTTATAGTACCTGTAAGCGCAAGTGGTTCTGTTGAGTTTCCAATAGATGTAAACGAAAGATATACTGACATAAGTTATGTTGATGAAACTAATGTTTATGGTGAAGTTGTTACAGAAGAAGAACAACAGGAGTTACAAACTAAAAAGAATGTTTATATTGTAATTCTTTCTGTTCTCCTTGTAATATCAATTGTAATTCTCATTGTCACAGTTAAAAGGGCGAAGGAAGATAAACTTTTTCCAGTTGAAAAGGAAACAGAAAACAGTAAGCAGTAAACAGAGAATTTGAAATGCACAATTAAGAGTCTGCTTGCTTTTGCAATTAAATAAAAAATATCCTGCCATTCAAAAGTTGATTTTAAATGACAGGGTATTTTGTTTTTTATAACACTTACAACTTGCATACTTGTTAGTTGCAACTGAAATCAAAGAAAGTTTTCAACTTTCTTTGATTTCTCCTGCCTTTTTAAGACAAATTTTAGCAACTGCAGGGCCGACAAGCTCGTAAACTAAAGTACCGCAAAGAATAATAGTTCTTATTTCTTTTGCGTATTCTGGTAACACATTAGCAGCGGCGAGTGAAAGACCAATCGCAACACCTGCTTGAGGAATAAGCGCAGGGCCTAAATACTTTTTAATATTTTTATCTGCTTTAGAAATAACTGCACCAAGAGTAGCACCGAGCATTTTACCAAATACTCTGAATACTATGTAAATTACACCTGCAACACCAACTGCCGGAAGAACAGAAAGTTTTAAATCTGCACCACTTGCTACAAAGAAAAGCATAAATATAGGTGGTGTGATTTTGTCACAGAGTTTCATAATATGACCTACATCGTTTGACATATTTGCGATTACTGCACCCATTGCCATACAGAAAAGAAGTGAAGAAAAACCACAAAGTTCTGAAAGACCTAAACCTGCGAATATAAAACCTACAATAAGTGCCATTCTGTTACTGTCTTTTTTGAAATACTTGAGTGGTATTAAGAATATAAATCCTAAAATAGCACCTACTACAAGAGCACCACCAATTTCAATAACAGGAGCTAAAATTAATTCTTTTGCTGAAGCACCTGTACCTGCTAAAGCAGAGGCAAGTGCAATTGAAAGTGAATACATAATAAGTGCAGTTGCATCATCAATAGCAACAACAGAAAGCAAAGTTTCACTTACAGGGCCTTTTGCCTTGTATTGTTTAATAACCATTATTGTAGCCGCTGGTGCAGTTGCCGCCGCAATTGAGCCTAACACAAGCGAGAATGTAGTAGAGTGACCGGTTGCCATTAAAGCAAGAACTACAACTAAAACGGCAAAAAATGATTCTAAACACGCAATAACTATTGGTGTAGAGCCAACTCGCTTGAAATAACTTATTTTAAATTCGTTACCAATAGAGAAAGCAATAAAACCTAAAGCACAGTCAGAAATTATCCCGATTCCTTCAACAAATTCTTCTGATAAAAGTCCTAAAACACCAGGACCAATTAAAAGACCTGCTATTAAGTAACCGGTAACATTAGGTAATTTTATGAGTTTCATAAGTCTGCCGACTGCCATACCTACAAAAATCATAATACCTAAATTTAAAAATGTATTAAGAGAAAGTGAAGATAACATTAGCGTGAAAGTCCCTCCAGGTAATCAATAGGCAAAGTGAAAAGAATACCTGTATCAGGCTTGTCGAGTCCACCGGTAATATCGTTTGTGATTTTTGAAATCTCTTTTATTCTTTCTTCCTTTGTAACCATAAGAATTGTTTTATTTTCTGTGTGTTCAGGGTTAAAAAGACTTCTTAAAGAACCTATAAATCTGAAGTCATCGTGTTCACTCAACTCCTGGAGCATACCCTTACTGTCAATAATTGTAGCACCGGAAATATTATTTTGTGTGAACGCTTCTAAAAGTTCTTCAAGACATTCTGTCTTGTTTAAAATAATAACTAAAAGTTTCATAATATAGCTCCTCTCGTCGCTTTGCTATTTTGAATAAATTGTAGCACCGCACTTGAATTTTTGCAAGATTATAATTGTATAAAGTTAATATTATTGGTAGGGGATTTTTATTCAAAATAACAAGGTCAGGAAACAAGAAACGCGAAGCAGGGAAAAGACAATAAGGATTAACACCTACTCTTTTACATTCGCTTTATCGCGTTAAAGTGGTAATGTAGTAAAGTTGCATAAACAAGCTATAAAATTCAAAGTTTTGTTGTTAAAACCTACAAAGAAATTTTATTTAATAAAAAACACTTTACTTTAGCGTGCTAATGTGATAATATGATAGCACAAAACAGAAACACGAAAGTGTTTTATATTTGGAGGTACATAAAATGAAAAAAGTATTAGCATTAGTTTTAAGCCTTGTTCTTGTAGTAGGTGTAGTTGCTACTCTTGCTGCTTGCGGTGGTAAAGAAGACGAACCAAAAAAAGAGACAGTTATTGTTGGTTACACAATTTATGAACCAATGAACTACAAAGATGAAAATGGTAAACTTATTGGTTTCGACACAGAACTTGCTGAAAAAGTATTTGGCAATTTAGGTTACGAAGTTGTTTTCCAGGAAATTGACTGGAACAACAAATATACTGACCTTAACACAAACACAATTGACTGTGTATGGAATGGTTTTACTTGCAACACTGCAGATGATGACGGTGTTTTACGTTCAGAAAAAGTTGACTTTTCATATAACTATATGGAAAACCGTCAGGTAGTTGTTGTTAAAGCAGATGCTGCAATTGAAAAGGCAGAAGACCTCAACGGTAAACTCGGTATCGCTGAAAGCGGTTCAGCTGGTGAAACTTATGCAAAAGCATTTGAAGGTACAACATTCAAAGGCTTCACAAAACAAACAGATTGTCTTGTTGATATTAAAGCAGGTACAGCAGATTTTGCAGTAGTTGACGCACAACTTGCAAAAAGTTATGTTGGTAAAGGTGACTATGCAGACCTTAAAATTGTAGATGGTCTTTCAAGTGATGTTGAATACTATGCAATTGGTTTCAAAAAAGGTAGCGAACTCAGAGCAAATGTAAACGAACAACTTGAAAAATTAGGTGCTGACGGTACAATTGCTGCTCTTGCAGAAAAATATGGTGTTGAAAACACAGCAATCAAAGATTTCTCAGACCAGAAATAATTTATTGGAGTTTATTATATGACTTTTTTAGAAGTTACATCGTTCTTGTTTGATGGCTTCATAATATCGTTATTAATCTTTGGGGTGACCTTATTATTAGGTGCACCCCTTGGGTTACCTATAGCGTTTTGTTCTATGAGCCGTTTTAAACCTTTAAAATATCTTTCAAAAGTAATAGTGTGGATTGTAAGAGGTATTCCTCTTATGCTTCAGATTTTTATTATTTACTATGTGCCTGGTCTTGTGTTTGGTTTTCAGTTATTCGGTCAGGTTGATAGATTCTTCTTATTAGAATACGGAATAATGGATGCTGGTAGAATTACCGCAGTTTTAATTGCATTTACGCTTAACTATGCTTGTTATTTCTCTGAAATTTATCGTGGTGGTATTGAAAGTATCTCAAAAGGTCAGTACGAAGCAGGTTATGTTTTAGGTATGACAAAATCACAGATTTTCAGAAAAATTATTTTAAAACAGGTTATTCAGAGAATTGTTCCACCGATGAGTAATGAAATTATAACCCTTATTAAAGATACCGCTCTTGCTAACTGTATTATGGTTTGCGAAATCATTAAACAAGCAAAAGAACTTGCGGCTACAAAGGCAATGATATGGCCATTGTTCTACACAGGTGTATTCTATTTGTTATTTGTCGGTTTGCTTACAGTTGTTTTAGGCAAATTAGAAAAGAAACTGAGTTATTTCAGGAGTTAAGCTATGTCAATTTTAGAGGTTAAAAATATAAAAAAATCTTTTGGCAAAACTGAAGTTTTAAAAGATGTAAGTTTTACTTTAGAAGAAGGTGAAGTGTTAAGCATCATCGGTTCTTCGGGTAGTGGTAAAACAACGATTCTCCGTTGCATAAATCAGCTTGAAACTGCTGATAGTGGTTTTATTAAAGTTAATGGTGAAGTCTTTTTTGACGGTGAAAACAGACCGAAAAAAGAAGACCCGAAAGAAAAAAGAAGAAAACAACTTTTAGTTGGACTTGTTTTTCAGAACTTTAACCTTTTCCCACAATACAATGTTTTAGAGAATGTTACTCTTGCTGCAAAGCTTCAGGCATCAGAATTGCCGGATTATAAAGAAAATAAAGCAAAAATAAATGCAGAAATTGATGAAAAGGCAAAAGATATTTTAGGTAAGGTTGGTCTTTTAGATAAACTTAATAACTACCCTTGTGAACTTTCTGGTGGTCAGCAACAACGAGTTTCTATTGCACGTGCGTTGATTTTAGAACCTAAAATTCTTTTCTTTGATGAACCAACATCTGCACTTGACCCTGAACTTACAGGAGAAATTTTAAAGGTTATTAAAAGTCTTGCAGAAGAAAAGGTTACAATGGTTATTGTTACTCACGAAATGTCTTTTGCAAAAGCAGTTTCTTCAAAGGTTATTTTTATGGATAACGGTGTTATTGAAGAAGAAGGCACACCTGAAGAAGTGTTTGACAATCCAAAATCTCATAGAACAAGAGAATTTATTTCAAAGTTTGATGATTAAAATTTAATATAAAAAAAGAAAATCTGCGAGAATCATCTCACAGATTTTCTTTTTTTACATAAGATATATTAAGTGAAATTCGCAATAATCAGGGGCGGTGGCAAATTTCTGTAAATGAAAATTTGCCCACAGAATAGCCACCTCGGGCGATTTTGCTTAATATAAAAACCCTGTCGGTAATAATCGGCAGGGTTTAGGTTCGTTTTATATATTGCTAAGCACCTTTAATATTATGTCAGAAAAAGCTGTCAAATCATTGCTTAATGAATTTGTATATTCATCTGTTGCAACGTCGTCAGCGCTGTCAGAAATTTTTCTTATACTTACAAATGGTATTTTACCTAAAAGGTAACAAGCAGCAGCTAAAGCACCACTTTCCATATCGAAAGATTTAATGTTGAAAAGTTCTTTGTATTTATCGCGTCTTACTTTGTCTGTTAAGAAAAAGTCGCCTGTACCAAGGTTGCCGTGTGTAAAACCATCAATCGCTTTTACCTTGTTTGCAAGTTCTGAATCGCATTTATATATGTATTCATCCTGACCGGGTTTTTGTCCAGGTAATCTTCCTATAGGTGTTAAGTCAAAGTCGCACTCAACACAAGAGTCAGAAACAATGATTTCGCCTTTTTTTACACCTGAAACAGCTCCACTCCAACCTGTGTTTATTACTCCGTCATACTCTCCGAGAGTGAGAGCAAGTGCAGCTCCTATAGCGGCATTAACCTTACCAATACCAAAGCAAGCTACGGTAACTTCGTGATTGTTGTAACTGAAATCAAAAGCATCCATGTGCTTTATTTTATATTCTTTTTTTACAAGGTCACCTAAGGAATTTTTGCAAGGGTTAAACTCATCGATGTCTGCAATTAAAACGAGATATTTCATATTTATACTTCCTTTCAATAATTATTGATTCAATGCTTCGTGTAAAGCATGTGCTAACTGGTCGGGGCAAGAAGTAGATTTAAAACCACAGGTGATTCCTGAAATAAGTGGTATAACTTCTTCTGCACTTTTACCTTCAACAAGAGCAGAAATACCTTTTAAATTACCATTACAACCACCTTCAAAATTAACATTTTTAACAATGCCATCTTCTAAATCAAAAGTGATTTTTCTTGAACAAGTGCCTTTTGTTTTATATGTGTAAGTCATTTTTTATCTTCTCCTTTATTTGTTTCTTCTGTTTCCTTTTTCATTACATTAAGTGCTTCGTTTATAGCATCAACAGGGGATTGTTTAGGTAATATTTTTACCGAAATGTAAGGCTTAACACCGGCTGAAACCATTATTCTGCCACGCATATATTTACCTAAAAGTGAAACCTTCTGCATATCTATTGATTGTGAATAGAGTAAAACATTTTCTTGCTTCTGACCTATCTCATAAATGCCAAGCTCTGCAGCGGTATTTCTTAAAAGCGATATTTTAATAAGACCTTCAACACTCTTTGGTGGGTCACCGAAACGGTCAATAAGCTCATCTAATACATCGGATGCGTCATCATCGTTTCTTATATCGGCAATTCGTTTGTAAATTGCAAGTCTTTGTGGAAGACTCTCAATATATTTTTCTGGAATATGAGCATCAATTCTTATATCAATAAGACATTCTTTAGAAAGGGCCTTTGGTGCTTCGCCTTTTTCTTCACTTACAGCTTCTGAAAGTATTTTCATATACATATCGTAGCCGACAGTTTCCATATGACCGTGTTGCTCTGCACCTAAAAGGTTACCTGCACCGCGTATTTCTAAATCGCGCATAGCAATTTTAAAGCCTGAACCGAATTCAGTATATTCTTTGATTGCTTCAAGTCTGCGTGTTGCAACTTCTGAAAGATTTTTGTCTTTCCTGAATGTCAGAAATGCAAAACCGCGTCTTGAAGAACGACCAACACGACCACGAATCTGGTGAAGCTGGCTTAAACCCATATTTTCTGCACTTTCTATAATAAGTGTGTTTGCGTTTGGTACGTCAACACCCGTTTCTATTATAGTAGTGCAAACAAGAATATCAATCTCACCTTCAAGAAGAGAGCGCCATATATCAGAAAGCGTGTCTTCGCTCATTTTACCGTGAGCAACACCTATGTTTGCATCAGGAATTAAATCTCGTATCATTATAGCGGTGCGCTCAATATCTTCAACCTTGTTGTGAAGATAATAAACCTGACCACCACGACGAAGCTCTTTTTTCATCGCTTCAGCAAGTATTCCCCAGTCGTGCTCTAAAACATAAGTCTGTACAGGGAATCTGTCTTGTGGGGCTTCTTCTATTACGGACATATCGCGTATGCCTGACATAGCCATATTCATAGTTCTCGGAATAGGTGTAGCAGAAAGTGTAAGACAGTCAACCTGCGGGTAAAGTTCCTTTAATTTCTCTTTTTGACCTACGCCAAAGCGTTGCTCTTCGTCAACTATTATAAGACCTAAATCTCTGAATTCAATATCCTTTGAAATAAGACGATGAGTACCAACAATAATATCAATAGTGCCACGTTTTAATTTCTTTATAATTTCAGTTTGTTGTTTTGGTGTTCTGAATCTTGACAACATTTCAGCATTTATTGGAAATCCCTCAAAACGCTTCATAATAGTGTTGTAATGCTGTAAAGCAAGAATTGTTGTAGGCACTAAAATTGCACATTGTTTTCCGTCTGCAATACATTTAAATGCGGCACGTAGTGCTACCTCTGTTTTACCGAAACCAACATCACCACAAAGAAGTCTGTCCATAGGGTGTGGCTTTTGCATATCCTTTTTAATTTCTTCTATGGTGCGAAGCTGGTCATCAGTTTCTTCAAATTCAAAACGTCTTTCAAAGTCGTTCTGCATATCAATATCCTGTGAAAATTGATAACCAGGAGTTTTTAATCGTTTTGAGTAAAGTGCAATCAACTCTTTCGCCATATTTTTTGCAGAGGCTTTTACTCTCTGTTTTGCTTTTTCCCAATCCTGTCCACCAAGACGGGAAAGCTTAAGAGTTTTTTGCTCATCCTTAGGACCGATATATTTTGAAATCAAATCGAGCTGTGTAACAGGCACATAAAGTGTGTCACCCTTTGCGTATTTGACTTTAATGTAGTCTTTTATGAGACCACTGACTTCCATTTTTTGTACGCCCTCAAAAATACCAATTCCGTGTACAGAGTGAACAACATAATCGCCTCGTGTTAATTCTTCGAGACTTTGTATAACATCGGCGGCTTTAAATGCTTTTCGACGTTTCATATTGGTAGAGCTTGTAACTCTGCCATAAGTGAAAATCATAAATTTTTCAGTAGGGTAGGTAAAACCATTCGAAATACCACCACAGGTTACGCTAACAGTTTTTTGTGGGAATTCCCCTGGTAATGCGCCTAAATAAATTGCACTTATATCTTCTGCTTCAAGTGCTTCAACAAGTCCTTTTGCAGCCTTTTCTGTACCTGCATTTATAATGCATCGTATATTTTTTTTGAGTGCAGGACGCAAATCGTCAAGTAAAACTGCAAGACTACCATTCCATATTGGTAACTGCTGTGAGTTAAAGGTTGTAAGTGTTCTTACAGGAGTGTCAAAGCTGCCTCTCGGAAGGCTGTCAAGGTAAATTGCTTTACAGTCTTCGTAAATTCGGAAAAGTTCAGTAATAGTGAGGGTTATACGGTCTAACCCCTTTGTAAGAATACCATTTTCAAACTGTGCTTTTATCTCTTCAAGCATCAATTTATGTGAGTTAGTAGCACTCTCTTTTACTGCACCTGTTTCACAGATGTAAAGTAAATCACCTTTACAAAAATCAAAGATGGAAGCAGGATCTTTGTATGCTAAATTAAGATATTTATCTAATGATGCAATTCTCACACCACTGCTTAAAGCATCAATATCCTTTAAAAGATTTTGCTTTACCTTTACGCTGCCTTTACCAGAAACCGACTCGTAAAATTCTTCTAACTTTTCTTTTAAGTCAAAATCACTATCAAAAAGAATTTCTGTTGCGGGTGTTATTTCTGTGAATTTTAAAATATCAGTTCTTCTTTGAGTTGAAGCATCAAATTCAGAAATGTTATCAATGGAGTCACCCCAAAGCTCAATTCTTACAGGTTTCTCGGAATTTACGGGGAAGAAATCAACAATTCCACCACGGTGAGCAAATTGACCCGGACCTTCAACAATATCTGCTCTTTTAAATCCTGCAGAAACTAACACAGAAATAAGTTCTTCAGGTTCAATGGTTGTATTAAGATCAATAAATTTTGTTCTTTTCTTTAATTCTTCAGGTGGAATTGTAAGCTGTAACGCCGCTTCAGCAGAGCAAGCAATAACAGAGTAATCATTATTTATAATTTTGCAAAGAGTTTTAATTCTTGCCTGTTCAAATTCTCTCGATTGACCCTCGGCGGAATTAAAGGAGTAATCTCTTGCTGGGTATAAATATGCCTTTTTGCCTGTTCCTACAAATTCATTTATATCACTTACAAGTCGTGATGCAATTGCTTCATTTGGTAAAACGACAATGGCTCTGCGAGAGGTATCCTCGCAAAGCGAATGTATTAAATGAGCTTTAGGTGATGGCGGAAGTCCCGTAACACCTGATGGCAGCAAATCTGCATTTATCGCCTTTAAAAGCTCATTGTATTCAGTTGAATTTTTTAAGAGTTTTGAATAACAGGACATATTTACCTCATTTTATATATCAACTGTTGAATTTTGACATAGCGGCATCAATATCGCCAGTCATCATTATTTTTATTGCGTTGTAAGCGTTAGTACACGCTTCATCAATCAGTTTTAACTCATTCTTGGGGAATGAGCCTAAAACCCAGTCAACTAAATCGTAATCGGGGTGTGGTTTTGCACCAACGCCGATTTTTACTCTTGGGAAGTTTTCGCTGCCTAAATGAGCAATAATGCTTTTAATTCCATTATGACCACCTGCAGAACCTTTTCTTCTGATTCTTAATTTACCAGGTTCTAATGAAATATCGTCATAAATAACAATTATATTCTCTGGTGGTATTTTGTAAAATGTTGCACATTCTTTAATTGCCTGACCACTGTTGTTCATCATAGTCTGTGGTTTCATAACAATTGCTTTGTGTGAGTCTATGTAGCACTCGCCAATGAGTGCGTGGAATTTAACTTTTTTGACATCAACATTTTCTTCCTGTGACAATTTATCAATGCACATAAAACCCGCGTTGTGCCTTGTGGTTTCATATTTTTTGCCGGGATTACCGAGTCCCACAATTAAAAACTCTACATTTCCTGCTGATTTTTCTTTCCTGAAATTGAACATTTATTTTATCTCCTGATGTTGTCTTTTATATGGTTTTTTTATGTTAACCCAATTTTCTTTATTCAACTGTCTTGCCCTTGCTACTGAAAGGGAGTTATCGGGAACATTTTCTGTAATTGTGCTACCCGCAGCAGTAAAAGCATTTTCGCCAATTGTAACGGGTGCAATTAAATTTGTGTTGCAACCAATAAAAGCACCGTCTTTAACAATAGTTCTTGATTTGTTTCTACCGTCATAATTAACAGTAACACATCCGCAACCGAAGTTTACATTTTTACCGACCGTACTGTCACCGACATATAAAAGGTGTGGCAATTTACTACCCTCGTCAACAGTTGAATTTTTAACCTCAACAAAATTACCAATGTGAACATTATCAGCAATTTTACTGTCAGGTCTTATATGCACAAACGGTCCTGCCGAAACAAAAGCGCCTATTTCTGACTCAAAGCATTGTGTGTTGTTGAGCGTAGTGTTGTTTTTTATTTTACTGTTTTTAATGTAAGAGTTAGGCCCAATCACACAGCCTTCGCCTATTTCTGTGTTACCAAGAATTACAGTATTTGGCATAATTAAAGTACCCTTTGAAATTTTGACAGAGGCTTCAATTATAACAGTATGTGGGCAGGGGATAACAATGCCACTCTTTATTAAGTTTTCTACAACATTTTCGCAGTTTTTAAAGTTTATCATAATAAATCACACTTTCGAAAAAATTCTACTATAATTTATTATTTCAAAACTACCCTTTAATATAACATAATTTTCAAGAATTTTCAAGAATTCAGATTTATATTTTCGAGAATAAAACGAAAATATTTCGTGAATTTTATATTGATTTCAGTAACGAAATATTATATAATTAAAGAAAATGGGGGTGTAGGTAGTGAAGAAAGTTATGAGTAAAAAAACTAAAACTATATCTATAATAGTATTTTTGGTTAGTGTTATAATTACTGCTTTATTAGCTTTTTGGCTTCCTATGGTTTCATATTTCCTACCTGCAGCAGCAGAAAGCATGGGTATTGAATACGAAAAAGAAACAGAACCGACCTACAGTATATTTTCTGACAAGGCGGTATATATTACTGATGATTGGGAGTTTTATTGGAATAAGCTTATTATTACAGAACAGCTCAAAGGATTTGAGCCTGATTTAATAGTGAGTTTACCATCTGCCTGGACAACCTACCAGCTTGATGGTGAGAGACTTACAAGTGGTGGGTATGCTACATACAGAAAGGTTTTAAATGAGGTTTATTCACCTGAACCCGTAATAATTACTTTGCCCAATTTACCGGGTGCTTACAGAGTTTATGTTGACGGCGTCTTGGTTTCAACCAACTGTCAGAGTAATACGGATATAAGAGAAGCATCGCTTTCAAATGCCGATACATATAATTATCCTTTAAAGCTTGATTATTCAGAAAAAGGCACCTACGAAATTATTATTGAAGTTTCGTGTGAGTTTTCAAGCGGTATAACAGTTTTACCAATTTTAGTTGATAGTGCTCATTACCAGTCGAATATGCAAGCTCTTTTAGTATTCAGGTATTTTATTATTGGTATGGTTGTGATGTTTCTTATATCAATAATAGCAATAAGCGCAGTAGCCTTTAAGGATAACAGATTTTTCTGGCTTATTGTTCTTTGTGTTGCATTTTTGTTCAGGATAATGATTAGTGGTAACGGCTATGGAATTTCCAGTACGTTTTTCTTTGGGCTTAATTACGAAATTGTCCTGTCGCTTATATATGCAACAACTTATATAATAAAGCTTGCACTGTTTATGCACATCGCAAGGTCTTTAAATTTCAAAATATCTGACAACTTTATGGTTGTGATTTCAGGTGCATTTTTGCTTTGTGTATTCATTCCGCAATTTGTAACAGAAATTATCTACGACTCTGCAAACTATATGTTTTTACAAGCAGTTTCTTATATTCTCGACTTGTATTTAATTTATAAAATATCGGTAGAGGTTGCAAAGAAAAAACGTTTCTCAATACCTTTCTTAATTGCATCCTGTGTTCTTATTGCAAGTATAGTTATAGACAACTACTATATTAATGGTTATATTTCAAAGAATGTTGAATTCGTTTTCCCGATAGCTGGTACTGTATTTATTATAATGCTTTTGCTTATTCAGGTTATAAGAATTGGTGAAGCGTATGTTGCCGAGTTACGCGAGGCAGAGTTAAAAGAAGAACTTGCGGATATAAATATGAGGCTTATGTTGAGTCAGATTAAACCGCATTTCCTTTATAATGCACTTAATACAATCAAATATTTAATAAAAAAAGACCCGAAAACAGCAGAACAGGTTGTTGTTAAATTCTCTAAATATTTAAGAGCAAATATGGATTCTTTAACACAGAAAACACCTCTTCCTGTTGAAAAAGAATTAGACCACGTTGCAAATTATACTGATATTGAAAAGCATCGTTTTGGTGACAGGCTTAATGTTGTTTACAATATTGAATGTAACGATTTTGTTATATTACCGCTCACAATTCAACCAATTGTTGAAAATGCAATTAAACACGGTATAAACCAAAAGCCTGAGGGTGGTACTGTTACTGTCAGAACTTATGACGATGAAGCATTCTATTATGTTGATATTTCTGATGATGGTGTAGGCTATGACATAAATAAACAACCAGATGAGAACGATGAACGCTCTCACGTTGGTATAAATAATATAAAAGTAAGACTTAAAGAAATGCTCCAGGCTACTGTCGATGTAGAAAGTACGGTAGGTGTCGGCACAAAGGTTTTAATTAAAATTCCTAAAAATGATGAAACGAGGGTACAATGATGTTAATAATGGCAGTAGATGATGAATTTCTCGCACTTGAAGATTTTGAGGATACTTGTAGAGAAGTTGGTATAACTGACGAAATTGTAAAATTCAATAATCCTATTGAAGCATTAGGCTTTGTTGCTTGTAATAAGGTTGATATTGCATTTTTGGATATTGAAATGCCTGTTATCAAAGGAATTGAGCTTGCAAGAAGAATCAAAGAAACCTCTAAAAATACAAGAATTATTTTTGCTACAGGTTATTCTGAATATGCACTTGATGCTTTTAAGGCAGATGCAGTTGACTATGTGTTAAAGCCTTATGAAGCAGACAGAATCCGACAGGCTTACGATAAGGCATTGCTTGTTAAAGATGTTGAGGTTAAAAGTCATATTTTTGTTAAAACCTTTGGTTACTTTGATGTTTTTGTTGATGGTAAATCTGTTTCATTCTCAAGTGCAAAATCTAAAGAGCTTTTGGCACTTTTAGTTGACAGAAACGGTGGTACTGTAAGCACAGAGCAAGCAGTAAGTGTTCTGTGGGAAGGCAGAGAGTATAACGAAACTGTTCAGTCACTTTTCAGAAAGGTGTTAAAATCTTTAAGAACTACACTTGAAGAAGCGGGAATTTCAGAAATTTTACTTGATAGCAGAAACCAGAGAAGTATTGACAAAACAACTTTTGTCTGTGATTACTACGACTTTTTGAATACAAAGGATGGTAGTAAATACTTCGGCAACTATATGGAACAATACGACTGGGCGAAGAGTACAGAGAAAGAGATAAATACTTTGCTGGGAAGATAAATATAATTCGGAGTTGAAGGGTCTGCGACGCTATTATAATAGTTGCAAACAGGTATTAGGTTTTAGGTGTTAGATATTAGAAAAAAAGTTCTATCATTTTCGATAAATGAAAATGATAGAACTTTTGTTGCTTTTATTCAATAATAATTATAATCAAACGCGAAGCGTTTCCGAAATTTTCAACTTTCAATTTTCAATTTTCAATTCTTAAAGTTGCCACTTTTTTAACTAACGCGTAAATCACTACATACACTGCCATTCCCGAAACTATTCCCGCTAAATCTATAAGCATATCCTGAAGCTGACAGGCTCTGTCAGGTACAAATATCTGGTGAATTTCGTCTGTGATTGCATAGAAAAAGGATAAAGCACACGCAATGATGGGTGAAAGCTTGTCTTTATAAGCAACAAATAAGTTGTTCATAAAAAACGAAAGACAAGCAAACTCTGAAAAATGTGCTAAAGTTCTTATAACATCTTCAGTAACCGGAAATGGTAATAAGAAATTTATAAGCTTTGTGAAAAAGCCACTTGTTTCAGTTGATTTTTCCCCTGTTTCGTGAGAAAGGCAAAAAATCAATATTAAAAGAAATATGACTATTACAAGTGAAATTGCAAAATAGATTTTTTTGAAAGTTGATTTATTTTTCACTCTTTTTGTCTCCAAGATTAAAATAGATTGCATTCTTTGTTGTTGTGTTGTAAATGCCTGTAACACCATCATTCAAGTAAAGGTCGGTTGAAGATAAATAAAGCGGCACAACAACACCACTTGAAACTATGTACTTTTCACATTCATTTATAGCTGTTGCTTTTGGTTGTTCTTTTATAGAGATTTCTGCAGCCCTCAAAAGTGACTCGTAAGAATTATCGGTGAAATTACAAGGCGCAGAAGAAATACTTCTTAAAACAGAAACTGCAGTTGAAGAGTCTGAATAAATAGGCAAAATTGCAATGTGATAGTCATTTTCTTCAATAACTGTTTCATATTCATCAATGTCAAAGGTAACAATATTGGTTCTTACATCATCGCCAAATAAATCTTTCCAACCATTGCAGATAATGTTCATTGAGTTTTCGAGCGATATTGGTACATAAATGTTAAGATTTATTGATTCTTTTATCTGGGTAGATGCTAAAATCATATATTCTTCTGCTTTGTCAACACTTGAATCAAATCCGACAGAATCTACTGCGTATTTACTGTAATGTCTTTCAGTAACTAAATAGTCAGGTGCTACAACGTTGGTTGCAATACCTGTTGCAAATTTAGGGGTGGAAATAACAGAGTAATCAATAGCAGAAAGTAGAGCCTTTCTTAAGTTTTCATTTTTCATTATTTCTTTTGAACAGTTAGAAACAATCCCCCATACAGTATTTGTTACAGGTGTAATTTTACCGTTAGGGTTTTCAATTCTGTTTGCACTGTCTGTTAAAAGAACGTCAAAAGAGTTGCTTGCATATTTTTCTACAATGTTTTTTTGTTTCTTTTGTAAATTTAAGTTTATCTGAGCATTGTTTGCCTTAGTTCTGCCTTTATATTTAGGGTTTCTTTTAAGAACAAGAGATTTACCTTTGTTGATTTCTGCAATGTAGTAAGGACCATTACAGATAACAGAAGACGCAGTTGTGCCATAAACACCCTCAACGAGCGAAGCAAATTTTTCGCTTGACGGAGCACCAGAGCTTTCTGCTAATGTGCTTAAAATTTCAGAGTGTGGCTCGACTAAAACAATTTCTAATGTTAAATCATCAAGAGCGGTGACTAAAATTGAGTCTAAATCGCCTTCACCGTTATAGTATTCTCTTGCACCTCTTATATAAGAGTAGTTTTCGTAACCGGGTAATTTTTCTGCAATTACCTTTTTTATAGAATAAACATAATCGTGTGCAGTAACTCTGTTGTCAAAATCGGTTTCACCTAAAATACCTTCATTAAGTTCTGCAATATACCAAATTGCTTTAGGATTTAAAGAGAATGTGTAAGTCAAACCGTCACCGCTAATGGAATATTTAGTAGCACCGGAAAGTACAATTTCACCATTCTGATTAAATTTTAAAAGACCTTCAAAGCAGTTTACTGCAGAAATAATTTCTGCGTCGCCTGTGGCTTTAAGTGGGTCTAAAGATTCTATTTCATCAATATATCCTATATGAAACTCTGCATTTTTAAAAAGTGAGCAACCAGAAAAAAGTGTTACTACCATTATTAAAGAAAGTGAGAGTGCTATAAATTTTTTTATCATTTTTTATCCTTCTTGTTTTGTTTGTTATAGTTACAAATATTACTTAATATACAATCATCACATTTAGGTCTTCGTGCTATGCACACTTTTCTTCCGTGCAAAACGATTCTGTGACAAAAATCGTTGCTTTCTTCGGGTGGAAGAATTTTTTTAAGTTCCAATTCTACAGTTTTTGGGTCTTTACTGTTTACAAGTCCTAAAAGATTTGTAATTCTTATTACGTGTGTATCTGCTACTACTGCTGGTTTTTTGTAAACATCACCAACAATTAAATTTGCAGTTTTTCTGCCAACACCAGGGAGCAAAGTTAATTCTTCAATAGTGTCAGGTAAATTTCCATTGTATTTTGTTTTAACCATTTCTGCCATACCGACTAAATCTTTTGCTTTTGCTCTGTAAAATCCACAGGAATGAATTAAATTTTCAATATCTTTAATATCTGCTTCTGACAGTTCATTTTCTGTCGGGTATTTTTTGAAAAGAGCAGGAGTAACCAAATTAACTCTTGCATCAGTACATTGTGCAGAAAGTCTGGTTGCAACGAGTAACTGAAAAGGTGTTTCGGCATTTAACTGACAAATAGCATCCGGGTAATCTACCTTTAAAAGTTTACAGATTTCTACAGCTTTTTCCTTTTTAGTCATTTCGTCACCACCAATTTACAAGAAAATATCATATACCTAATAAATATACTCTTTTTTTTATAAAAATACAATATGAAACAAGAAAATATGTTATAATATTTTTTGTAATAAATCCCATTTTTGTGTATCTAATAGTTGAAAGCACAAAAAGGGGGGCGGGCGAATGTGAAATATAAAATAAATGACGAAAGGGGTGACGGCTTTGGATGACTTGGAAAAAATGTGTAATCTGCATTACAAATATGTAAAGAGCTACGCTCTGTCTTTGTGCCTTAATGAAACGTTAGCAGAAGATATAACTCAGGAAACGTTTTATAATGCAATTAAGAAGATAGACACGTTTAAAAACGATTGCAAAATTGAAACGTGGCTTTGCAGTATAGCTAAAAATATTTTCCTGAATTTAAAACGGAAAAAGACCACGGAAAACATTTTAGATTACCCCAATTTAGTTGCAGACAGTAACATAGAAGAAAATGTTATTAAAGACGAAAATGTAAGAAGAATTTTAACCGAAGCCGTTAAATTAGAGACACCCTATAAGGAAGTTTTTTATATGAAGTCTTTAGGCGATATGCCATACTCGACTATTGCAGATGTGTTTGGAAAAACAGAAAACTGGGCGAGAGTTACTTACTTCAGAGCAAAAAAACAAATAGAAGAAAGGATGAGTAGTGATGAGTAAAATAAATTGTTCTTTAATTAAAGATTTATTACCACTTTATATTGATGACCTTTGCAGTAAGGAAACCACAGAAATTGTAAGCAACCACCTTGAAATCTGCGAGGATTGTAACAAAGAATATGAAACGCTTAAAACCGAGCCGAAAGTAAAACCGCAACAGGATAATTCACAGGAGTTAATTAAAAAGGTGAATAAGAAATTCGGTAAGGATAAAAAATGGGCAGTAATTAAAACAGTTTCAATTATTCTTGTAGTAATTATACTTATTTCAATAGTCGCATTTTTAAAAGTGCCGTTATATTTGGCACAAAACTATTTCGTTAATGAAAACTTTTTTTCAATGGCTTGCAACTATGAAGAATGGGAAACACACAACACTGAAAAGAGTAACTACGAAAACGAATTTGTTAAATTGTATATTGACGAGAAATATGGCGATTACACAGAAACAATTTGGGATGATGGAGCAACATTGAGTTTTGGGGAAGATAAAAAAATATCAATATTAGATAATTCATTTGCCACTGATGCTGTTCCAAGTTTTGATGATGAATTCGAACATGATTATTATTCCAATGTTGAGTATCCTATTTTGTTACCTTTTATAAAAAAAGGTTTAGAGAATATGGAGATTGATACGAGTATAACACCAGGGGCTAATGTGAATTTTTATCATACACTAATTACTCGTGAGATACCTTGGGTTAAATTTTTCTGCTCTTTAGATGAATACTATGATGCTTGCGCATATTACGGAATGTATATGGTAATGATGCCAAGCGGTGGAGACGATTCGTATTACATAATAAATGAAACAGAAAATACAATTGCTTGGGGTTGGTCGATGATAGGTGAAGATGTTAACAGGTATGCAATGAGCTTTCAGCCTAAAGGTGAATATGGAAAGGAAAAAATATTAATAACGGTAGGCTTTACAAAAGAAGAAGCACAAGAGATTTTTAAATACGCAGTAATAAAATAAAACAGTTTCCCCCACAACATTTTTTGAATGTTGTGGGGGAAACTTAAATTAACCAATAAATTTAAGTGTGAGAATTTTCTTGCCTGTGATTTCAAAATCAACAAAGCCGTTTTCTTCAATTGTGAGTTCTTTTTCGTCAAGCTCTTCAAGTGTAACAAGTTTAACTTGTGACCATTTTTTACCTGAATACTGTGGTAACTCGAATTCTGCTTTTTGTCTTTCTACAGGGGACTGAACCTCTGTAATTGGTGCAATACCACTGTTAAGACGAATTGAGTTTTTAACAGTCTTATCAGATGGGTTAAAGAGACGAACAATGTAACCCTCACCGTCTTCACTCTTCTTAACTGCAGAAATGTTAAGGTTTTCTGTTTTTAATTCAATGAATGAGTGAGTTGTAGCATTTTTACCGTGAGCAGTAGGAGCAATCTGACCTGCTGCAAGGTAAAGGTTAAAGCGTTCGCTTTCTTGCCATACGTTGCCTTCTTCCCAGTTACCTTTGTGTGGCATAAATGCATAACGGAATGTATTTTTACCAATGCATTGTGAGCCTTTATCCCAATCGTTGTAGTTCTGCATATCTTTAGTAACGCAGATACGAAGTGGGTAAGCACGAAGAAGTGAAAGGAATACTGTGTTTTCTTCATCGTCTGCTGCTTCATAAGCTTTAAGACCTGTGTTAAGAAGTGCAACACCGTTTTTGCCATCTGTAATGCTTACAAATGAATTCATTGGATGCTCTGTCATTGGTGGCTCGTCATAAAGTGAGTAGTCAGGAGCAGCGATTGGTCTACTAACAACATCAAACTGACCTTGTGAATCAGCGTGAGTTGCTTTAATTCCTGTTGGGAATGCAACCTGTAAGTAGTGGTCTTCGCAACGGTTGTTGATTGTTGTTTCAATTTCTAAATATCTTGAACCTTTTCTTAATGTAACAATTGATTCAATATCAACAGGAAGCTTGTGTTCGCTTCTTGTTTTTTCATCGTCTGCTTTCTTTTCAGGAAGAAGCCAACGCATTTTAATTCTGTAGCTTGTTTCAAATTCGCCTTCATAAATACGAGAAACAGTTGCTTGTTCGCCGAGAGTTGTGAATACTTCATCAATTTCAGGAGCAATGTGTTGCCATGGGTTGCCGATTTCACCGCTATCTTTAAAGTAACCTAAATTTTTGTATTCTTTGCCTGTTTCTTTGTCAATTACATTGTAAGTACCGTTGTGGTTAAATGAAACCTTTAAGAATTCATTTTCCATAACATTTGTTGTTTTAACAAGTGTTACAGGAGTTGTAGCACGAACATTGTAAAGTGGGCGGATTTTAAGTGTTGTGTAACCCATACCTGGAACATTTTTAACTTCAACAGCAATATAATATTGTTCTGTGTGAAGCACATTTGCAGTATCGTTAGGGTTCTGAATGATTTGTGCATTAGCTTTATTTGTAGAAATAACCTGATATTTGAGAACATTGTTTTCATCATCAAGAATTTCGAAAGAGTCTGCTTTCCATTCTGCAGGAATTTCAACTCTTAAGTTAACTGTTTCATTACGTTTGAATGGTGCAGGGTTAAAGAGAACAACTGCAACGTCGTTTCTGTCCCATTTTGAAAGGTCAATGTCACCTGCAACATCCATAAATGCTCTTTCATAAACACACATTGAAAGTTCGCGTGATTGTCTGTAACGGGACATAACATCTTCGTAAACAACATCTCTACCACAAGCACCGATGCTGTCGTGACCGTGGTTCTGAAGAAGATAGTTATATGAAAGGTCAATAAAGTTTTGTTGGTAAGGTGCACCGCAAAGAGCAGAGAATACTGCTAATGGTTCTGCGTAGTTAATAAGTCTTCTTTCTGTGTCAAAGTTTTCTTGTTTGATGTAAGTTCTTGCAGAAAGAATCCAACCGCAAAGTTCACTAACGCTACCCTTTGTATATGGGTCACGCATTTCGCCTTTTAATACAGGGCAGTCTTCTTTAAAGTTATCAATAATGCCTTGTTCCATTTCTTTTAATGTACTGTGGAATACATTTGCGTCCGGAAGTGCATCATTAAGGTCTTTAACAAGTTGAACTTCTCTTTCGTCTGGGCAAGATGAGTCGTGGCCGATTGACCAAAAACGATGATTTGTTGTCCAGTCGTTGTCTTGTTCTTTCATAGCCTGTTCTGCGCGAGCCTTAACATTTTCTTTATGGTATTCATAGAATGGGTGAGTGTACTGGTAGTCAAGTTTCCAGTCACCATCAATGAATTTGAATACACCGTTGTTGTCATTCCAGACCATATCTCTGTTGTTTTCGTCTGTCTGATTGAAGTAAACAGGTCTCTGAACAACATACCAGATATTATAACGTGGTCTTTTTGCGAGACGTGAAGCATAAATGCGTGTTCCGTCAGGACTTTCCCAGAAAAATTCTGATTTAGGTGCTTTGTACTCATTTATACCACGATAGAATGAAGCGAAGTTAATTCCGAAGCCTGAATAAATCTGTGGAAGCTGAGAAATCTGACCCCAACCGAATGGTGAGTAACCAGTTTTACTGATACCGCCCATTTCTTTACCGATTTTGTGACCTAAAAGAAGGTTTCTGATAAGTGCTTCGCTACCAACTGTGAATTCATCAGGAAGACAGAACCAAGGGCCAACTGCAATTCTTCCTTCTTTTATGTATTTCTGAAGTTTTTCCTTCTTTTCAGGGTACACTTCAAGGTAATCCTGAACAGGCATTGTCTGTGAATCTAAATGGAAATGCTTGTAGTCAGGGTTTTTATCTAAAATGTCAAGAAGCATATCGAGCATATAACCGAGCATATACTGTGTTCTTCTTGCACTAAAACGCCATTCTCTGTCCCAATGGGTGTTAGATATAAAATGGCATTGTACTTGTTCGTTTTTCTTGTTATCCATAATACACACCTTATCCTTTAATAATTTTCATAATATCAGCGAATGTATCACAGTAGTGTGTACAAACTGCTTTAGTACCGCTTGATTCAATGTTGCCACCGGCAATACCAATTGTGGTGTAGCCCGCAAGTCTTACAGAGCAAGCACCGGCACCGCTGTCTTCAATGCCTATAACCTTGCTTCTGTCAGCGAATGCTTCACCTAAGCCTACAATAGATGTTTCAGAGTAGAGCCATGGGTGTGGCTTAGGGGAAAGCTCACCTAATGTACCAACAGAGCCTTTTCTGAGTGGGAAGCCAGCGGAGATAATTGCATCATAAAAATCTTTAGGGTCGCCCATACCAAGAGTCTTGAATGCAGAAAGAATTTCTGGCCATGCTTTTTCGTAAAGACCAGACGTTACAAGACCGATTTTTATACCCATATCCTTTAATTCGAGTAAGAAATCTTTAACACCCTCGGTTGGTGTGAAAGCACCGTCTTTACCTCTGCCCTGCATAATTTCTTCCATTTCTCTGTGAGTGTGTTCGAAATAGAAGTTTCTTGCTTTTTCGAGTGATTCACCAGGGCAATATTTATCAATGCAATATTGTAAGTGTTCAGATACACTATGACCTGAAACGAATGGAATATCACTTTCTTCAAGCTGGAATTTTGGGTTGCCTAACATACTTGCAGTAGTCATTTCAATAATCCAAATCCAGAACTCTTCACTTCTTACAGTAGTGCCGTCTAAATCCATTAAAACTGCGTTTAACGGGTACTCTGTTTTTACAGGGTAAACAGGGTAGTAAACAGGGTAAGCAATAGCAGATTTTACACAAGCGAGTGAATGTGTTCCGAATGAAACAAATTCAACCTTCTGGTCGCCTGTTGCAACAACAAATTCTACACCGTTTTTGCCTGCAACAAATTTACCGTCTTCAGTAGCGGGAAGAAGATGAAAACCGCTTGTTGCATCAACTTCACCAAGGTCGGGAATATAAAGTTTTTTGTCGAGTAACATAATAAAATTTTCCTTTCAACATAGATAAATTTATTTTATCATAATACTTTTGATATGTAAACTTTATTTACCAAATTTTTCTCGTGATTTTTAAAAATATATTTTCTTATATGTTATTGACAAAATATGGTGCTGGTAGTATATTTGAAATAGTCTACTCTGGTAGATAAAATGTTATTTTGGGAGGAATAAAAATGAAAAAAGTTTTATCCGTGCTTTTGGCAACTTTAATGTTTTTAACATTACTTATGCCATTAAGCGTATTTGCAGAAAATGGTCCTTATCCTACAGATTGGGATAATATTACTGCGGAAGAAATAAACAATTTGGAAAATATGTCTTGTATTGCAATGATTGATTACTTTACAGGGGAAGTTGGAATTATTTATCCAGCAACTGACTATACAAAAGAAATATCAACATGGATAACTTATAATGAGAAAACAAATACTTTAACACTCAACCAATGGAAATCACGTAGCATATTATTTATGGCAGGTATGGGTGATGATTTTAAGATTAAGCTCGTTGGAAAAAACAAATTAGGTTGTATTGCTTCCTCAGATATGTCTTGGGGCGGTTCTGTAACAGTTACAGGTAATGGTCATCTTACATTGAATGAAAATTTTGAACATCCTGTTGCAGTTGAATTAGATGTTTCTGGTACTGGTAAAGGTTTTTTCAAAGTTGGAAAAAATGCTTCTTTAGAAGCGTATGGTTACACAGAAGCTGAAACGAAAGAAAAAGAACCAGCAATTGCGGTTTATGGCTCGGCAGAAACAGATACTTCAAAAACAATTATTTTTGAAGGTAAAGTAGAGGGTGAAAAATCTGTTGCAAAAGAATATAATGCAAATACCTACGAAACAGCAATGGTTTACCCTGTAACTAATGTTCGTGATTACATAAAGGAGCATATATGGGAGAAGGATGGGGAAATTTATGTAGGTACACAGGTGTCTTTTGATACTTTTGATGTTGCTGAAGTAGTTTTTGATCAGGCGTTGAATAATTATGTTCTTCTTCCTGTAAAACCCGAAAATCAAAATATAGGGAATTATGAGTTTTGGCCTTTGGATGAAGATAAAATTCCTGAAACTATTTTAAGCATTAGTGAAGAGCCAATTTCAATGGATGTTTGCATTGATGAAAATGATAAGGAATGTGTATTTCGTGATTTTTCAAATGATTGTTCAAAAATAGAAGTTTATGAAGTTATTGAACATGAAACTTATGGTACTTTAGCACTTCTTTATAACTCTAAAAATACATATAAAGAATTGAAGATAGTTTCTACAAAAATTGCATATAATCATGTGAATTATAGCAACCCAATTAAGGTTCACTTTGATACAGAACTTCCTGCAACTGTAAAATTAAAAAGTGCTGCTAATGCTTATGGTGGTATAAAGGTGTCATGGGAGCCTGTTGCGAACGCAGTTCAGTACAGAGTTTATAGAAAAGATATAGAAGCTGGTTTTGGTTGGGAACAATTAAAAACTACTACAGAAACAAGTTGGTTAGACCAGTCAGTTGGAGAAGGTAACCGATATCTTTATACGGTAAGAGCTGAAAACACACTTGGCTTAGGTGGTTATAATAAAACTGGTATGGGTGATACTTATATTCAGGCTCCGAGTGTTAAAGCGAGTGTTGCTGAAAATGGTATTAAAGTCAATTGGGCTAAAAAACCGCTTTCAACTGGTTATGAAGTTTATCGTTCAGAGTATGTAAATGGAAAATGGTCTGGTTGGACTAAAATTGCTACTATTACTTCAAACAAAAGTACGTATACGGATACAAAAATAAAACCAGGTACAACTTACAGATATACTGTAAGGAATGTCCTTGACGCTAATATTAAAAGCGGTTTTAAAGCAACATCAGGAGTAGTATTCCTTAAAGCTCCAACAGTAAAAATAGCAAATGCTGCTACTGGTGTAAAGGTTAGTTGGTCAAAGGTAGCAGGAGCTAAAAACTATGTAATCTATCGTGCTGAATACAGAAATGGTGCGTGGAGTGATTTGGGTGCAGTAAATGTTGTCGGTGAAGTAAACAGTTATGTTGATAAGACTGCTAAAACAAACACCAAATATGTTTATACAGTTCTTGCTGTAAATGGAGATTCAGTAAGTACATATAAAGAATCACAAGAAATGATTTATATTGCAGCACCAACAGTAAAAATTGCAAATGCTTCTAATGGTATCAAGGTTTCTTGGTCAAAAGTAAGCGGTGCAACAGGCTACACAGTTTATCGTTCACAATATTCAGGCGGTAAATGGTCAGGCTGGAAAAATATGGGTACTGCAAAGGCAGATAAATCTTCTTGGACTGATAAATCTGTAAAAAGCGGTGTTCAGTATCGTTACACAGTTCGTACAGTAAGTGGTAAGTCAGTAAGTAGCTTTAAAGCAACAAGCGGTTTAGTTTACCTTTCAACACCTACTGTAAAAATTGCAAATGCTTCTACAGGTGTAAAGGTTACCTGGGGTAAAGTTGCAGGTGCTAAAAACTATATTGTTTACCGTTCTGAATTATCAAATGGTAAATGGTCAGGCTGGAAACAAATAAGCAAGGTGGGTGCAGTAACAAGCACAGTAGATAAAACTGCAAAATCAGGTGTTTATTATAAATATACAGTAAAAGCAGTAAATGGTAGTTCAACTGGTGCATATAAAGCATCTTCACAATTACTCTATTTAGCACAACCTACCACAAAAATTACAAACGCATCTAACGGTATTAAGGTTTCATGGACAAAATCTACAGGTTCAAAAGGCTACACAATTTATCGTTCAGAATTAAAAAATGGTAAATGGTCAAGCTGGAAAACAATGGGTACTGCAGCAGCAACAAAAACTTCTTGGGTTGACAAGAGTGCAAAAGCAGGCGTTCAGTACAAATACACAGTTCGTGCTATAAATGGTAATGTTAAGAGCACATATACTGCAACCAGTGGTCTTATAAGACTCGCACAACCGGCAGTAAAAGCAACTCTTAACGAAAATAGCATAAAAGTAAGCTGGAATAAAATTTCAGGAGCAAAAAGCTACACAGTTTATCGTTCAGAATTAGTTGATGGTAAATGGACATCATGGGCAATTGTTTCTTCACAGACTGCACTTTCATTTACAGACAGTGCAGTAACAGAGGGTGCTACCTATCGTTACACAGTAAGAGCAGTAAATGGTAAATCATTAAGTTCTTTCGTTGCAAGTGCAAATGTAATAATTCCTGCGACACAAGAAGATGTAGCAGAAAATGTAGCGTAATTAAGACGAAACCACAGTGAGAAATCACTGTGGTTTTTATTGTAATTTGACGAATTTGTATAAATAGTGTATCATAATACCATTGATTCGAATCTTGTTCGGAGGGGTGTTGTATGAAAAAATCAATATCAATAATTCTGACTACAATTCTTTTTATAACTATATTGATGCCTTTGAGTGTATTGGCAGGTAACGGACCTTATCAGAACAAAGGTGAAAACGATTTTGATATGGCAATTATCAGTTTTGTTGATGTTTATGGTGACGGTGAGGTAAGCTATGTTTATCCTGTAGAATTGTGTAAGGGCGGTAAATATGAAAACTCGAAAAATATAAGCTATGATGTAAAAACAAATACACTTACCCTTTATAATTTTAAAACTGATGATATTATGGTTATTACGGCTATGGGCGATGATTTTAAAATCAAGCTTTCAGGCTACAACGAGTTGGGGAGCATTATTTCGTCAGATTTAAGCTGGGGCAGTTCAATTACTGTTACAGGTAAGGGTGTACTTATAATAAACGAAAACAAGCTTTATACAGATGCCGTATTTGTTGATGGTAGTGGTACAGGTAAAGCATTCTTTAAGGTTGAAAAAAATGTTGGTGTAAAGCTTTATAAAGGTGAAGATAATGCAATCGGTATTTACGGTGTAGCCGAAGCTGAAGCAGGTAAAACAATTATTTTAGAGGGTACTGTAAATGCAGGGCAGACTACATCTTACAAATATGTGAGAAATATATACGAGCAAGAAAAGGTTAAATTAGCTGAGCATTATGATGGTACAGGCATTTTCTGTGGCAAAACAGGTGAGGGTAACGAAAATAAAATTTTTATTGCAGAAATTGTTGACGAGAGTAAAAATACTTATAATGTGTCAGAAATGGTTTACGACAATGAATTAAAAAAACACATAGTTCTTCCTGTAAGTGAAAATAATAAAAATATTTTACTTGAAGCAAATGGTTACACATCATTAGCAGAAGACAAATACCCTGAAGATGTAATTGTGATTGATAATTACGCAGTAAATATGGATGTGTGCATTGATGAAAACGGTAAAAAATGTGTGTTTGTTGATTATTCTGATTCCGTTAAACCTGAAAGCGATATTGAAGTTTATGAAATTCTTGAGCACAGCAAATACGGTAAAATGGCACTTCTTTATAACCCTAAAAAGACTTATAAGGAACTAAAGAAGGTTAAAAGCATAACAGAATATAATCACACCAATACTTCTGATTCTGTTACAGTAAATAATGTACCTAAAACAGTGCCGGCAAAGGTTAAATTAAAAAGTGCGGTTAATTCTTACGGTGGTGTGAAAATTTCGTGGAATGCAACGAATGACACAGAATGTTACAGAGTTTACAGAGCACAATTTGTTAATAACAAATGGTCGAAATGGACACAGTTGAGTAAGGTAACAACAACTGATTATCTCGATAAAAAAGCAACAAGTGGTGCGTTTTACAAATACACAGTCAGAGCAGAAAATGTGTTGGGTCTTGGTAATTTTGACAGTAATGGTGTAAGTGTTACTTATGTGTCAGCACCGACTCCTGCGATTTCTAATTCAACCAACGGGGTAAAAGTTAGCTGGAATAAAGTATCTGGTGCTACAGGTTACATAATTTATCGTGCACAAACAGTCGGTGGTAAATGGACCGGTTGGAAGGAGTTGTGTACGCAAAATTCCTCAAAATCAGTTTGGGTAGATACTAAAGTGGTTATAGGTGGAACTTATAAATATACTGTAAGAGCAATAAACAATAAAGTTAAAAGCGGTTTTGTAGGAACAGATGAATTGGTGTATCTTACTGCACCTATTGTTAAAATAGCAAACTTTTCAACCGGTGTTAATGTTAATTGGTCAAAAGTGAGTGGTGCAATAGGTTACTCGGTTTACAGAGCAGAAATCGTTAATGGCAAGAGGTCAAGTTGGAAAATTATTGCAAATGTAGGTGAAGTAACAGGTTATATAGACAAAACAGCTGTTTCCGGAAAAACTTATAAATATACAGTACGAGCTAAAAACAGAAAATCTTTAAGCACTTATAAGGCTTCAAATTCATTGTTATATGTAGCAGAGCCGACAGTAACAATCGCAAATGCATCTGACGGAATTAAGGTTTCGTGGTCAAAGTCAGATGGTGTAACAGGTTACACAGTTTATCGTTCACAATATGAAAACGGTAAATGGTCAGTCTGGAAAAAAATGGGAACAGCGAAACCAGATAAATTCCGTTGGGTAGATAAAAGTGTAAAAGATGGTGTACAATACAAATATACAGTACGTGCTATAAATGGTAAGATGAGAAGTACATTTACTGCAACTAATAGCCTTATAAGACTTTCGGCACCAACAGTAAAAATTGCGAATGATACTACCGGTGTAAAAGTTACATGGAATAAAGTTCGGGGTGCAACAAACTACTACATTTATCGTGCTGAAACAGTAAATGGTAAGCGGTCAAGTTGGAAAAATCTTGGGAAAACTGGAAATGTAAATTTATATATTGATAGTACTGCAACAAGCGGTGTTACATATAAATATACAGTAAAAGCGTGTAACGGGACTTCATTGAGTGTATATAAAAATTCTGATAGTTTATTGTGTTTATTACCACCGACAGTAACAGTTGAAAATGCAGAAAAAGGTGTTACTGTAAAATGGAATGAGTGCAAAGGTACAACGAATTATATAGTGTATCGTGCAGAATATAATGACACCACTAAAAAATGGTCTTCGTGGCAGGTGCTTTCTTCCAAGGTAAAAGCCGATACATTAACTTATAGTGATGAAACTGCAGTTGTTGGAAAAAACTACCGATATACAGTCAAAGCCATAAATGGTGAAGTTAAAAGCGGGTATATTGCGAGTGGTTCTATAGTCAGGTCTTAGCAGTTAGCTATTAGTTGTCAGTCATAAGTAAAAAAGAATGGTATGTAAAAAACTTAACGTTTTTTACATACCTATTTTTATAATATTATAATTGCGTCGCAGACCCGAAACTCATTACTAAATGGGGTTTCTTCTCTGGGCTAACTCTCTCTCAACCTGTTCTCTTTTTTCTGGAGGGTATTTTATAAATAACAATGGAATTATATAAAGAATACTTGCAATAACAGGAGTTAGCATAACAAGTGGCCAGATCCATGAGTCAAAAGCTTCTGTTTGTGTGCCAATAAAAGATGTTGCAGTGTCGTCAATAGCTTTGTAGCCTAAAAGTGATAATGAAAGAGTAGCAAGACCGCCTGTTATACCACTTGAAACTTTTGTGAAGAATGTTTGCATTGAGAATGTAACACCTTCTGTCCTTTTTCCTGTTTCCCATTCCATATAGTCAACACTATCGCAGAAAACAGAAGTCTGTGCAATGCTTAATGCACCCATAGGAATTGAGCCTAATGCCAAAAGTCCCATACCAATCCAGAAGTTTGTACCTTCAAATCCGATTAAGAAGGCAACAGTTCTCACAACCGCATTTGTTGCCTGAATGAATATAAGAACATTAACATATCCTTTGAAGAATTTCTTGAATTTATCGGCGAAAATCATACCAATAAACTGTGGCACATTTGTAATTGCAAAGTAAATTGTTGTAAGACCTAATGCACCAATAAATCCGTCTGCACCCGGGAAATCTACCGGTAATTTATACTTGAAGAAATAAGTAACTAATTGTGTGCCAAAGCCTAAAGAACCAAAGAGATTTGCAAGTGTTACAAGAAGCATCATTTTATTTTTGAAAAGAAGAGAAAAACTTTCTTTTAATGAGTTTTGTTGTGTTTGTGGATTTATTTTAATTCTTTCTTGTGCTTTATAAGAACGGTAGCTTAACATACCACCACCAAGACCAAAAATAACTGCAAAAACAAGAGTTACTAAAGACATTTTGTTTTGTGTTCTTAAAGCAATCATTTCAATAAACATTGGTATTAACATATTGAAAATACCATAAACCAATGAACCTATTGTTCTTGCCCATTTAATGAAATTATCACGTTCGTTACTGTCAGGCGAAACAGATGCGGTAATACCCTATATTGAAACATCCTGCAAAGTATAGGCTATATCCCACGCGATGTACATAATTATAAAGTACGAAACCCTGAGCCACAAAAGACTTTCTTCTGTTGAAAATACAAGGAAGATTAAAACTGTAAATACACCAACGGGCAGAGGAGTATAGCGTAAAAATGGTCTTAATTTTTCACCGTTTTTGAAACTGTGTCTGTCAACGAAAGAACCAACAATAGGGTCGTTTATACCATCCCAGACTTTCATTGCTATGAGAATTATTGAAACTACTGCTGCAGGGAACATAGCAATATCTGTCATAAAATATGTAAAAAATGAGCCACCAATGAGTGAATAAACTAAATTCTGCCCTGAAAGACCTGCTAAATAGTTTACCTGCTCTTTTTTAGAAACATACTTCATAAATGCACCGCCTTTTATATTTATTATAATTCAATTATACAGTATTTGCAGTTGGAAAATCAACTATAAAATATTTCAAAAATAAACCATTTACTTATTGAAAATAATAACCAATAATGCTATACTGAAATGGTATGAAAATAAAACTGTTTTACAGTTTAAGGAAGGAAGATTTTTGTGGCAGAAATCAAAAATATGGATGCTGTTGCAGCACTCGATGCTATGGATGCTCACGTTGATGACTGGCGTGATGCTACAAAAGGTAAGCAAAGAGGTATTTTCTCATTTGATGATGTTGCGGCACTCAAAATTAAAAATCTTAAAAAGAGAATTTATACAGATATCGAGTCAATTCCTGCTTGGAAAATGAAAGAATGTATCTACAAGGGAGTTGACGATTACGAATATCTTTACGATGAATGGAAAGAATTAAACGTTGGTGACCGTTGGGGTAATAACGGTTGGAGTGCTTTCTTTAAAAATTCATTCGATATGCCTGCTCGTTTCAAGGGTAAAAAAGTTACCCTTAATGTATATTTCGGCGGTGACTCACTTTTAACTCTTAATGGTGAGCCATACCAGGGTCTTGACCCATTCAGAAACTCTGTTTTACTTACAGACTGTGCAAAGGGTGACGAGCACTACGATGTTGATATTGAGTCTTACTATGTATGGCACTCAAACGAATCAACAGTTAAAACACTTTCTTGCTCATTTATTGGTGTTGTTGACCCTGTTATTGAAGAAATCTACTGGGATTTCAAAGCAGTGTTCAATGCACTCTTTATGCCTGTTCACGACACAGGTTTACAAGAACTTATAAGAGCAATTTTAAAAGAAGCATTTACTTATGTGAACTTCGACCTTGATGGTGAAGAATTCAAAGCAGGTCTTTTAAAAGCTCAAAAAGTTCTTAAAGATAAAGTTTATAATAACCCTAACTACAAATCAGAGGGTAACTTAGCTTTAGTTGGTAACTCTCACCTTGATATTGTATTTATGTGGGCTTATAAAGAATATGTAAGAAAATTAGGCAGAACTCATGCTACAATGCTTCGTCTTATGGAGCAGTACCCTGACTTTATTTTCTCACAAAGTACTGCACCTACATATATTGAAATGGCAAAGAGATACCCATCTCTTTATAAACAAGTTCAAAGTAGAATCAAAGAGGGTAGATGGGAATACATCGGTGCTATGTGGGTTGAACCTGACTGTAACTTAGTTTCAGGTGAATCTTTTGTTCGCCAACTTCTTCATGGTGTTCGCTTTGCAGAAAAAGAATTCGGTATTACACCAAAAACCTGTTGGGTTCCTGATGTATTCGGTAACGGTTATGCTATGCCACAGATTCTTAAAAAAGCAGGTGTTGAATATTTCGTTACTCATAAAATGGGTATCTGGAATGATACAAACCCATGGCAGTACAACACATTCTGGTGGGAAGGTCCTGATGGTTCAAAAGTATTCTCAATCGTTCCACCAACACACTTTATTGGTACTGTTGAAGCAGACTCACTTAAAGTTAACTGGAAAAAATATACAGATAAAGAAACAATTGGTGAATCAATGTACTGCTACGGTTGGGGTGACGGCGGTGGCGGTGTTGACACCGAAATGCTTGAATATGTAAAACGTTATAAGAACTTCCCTGGTCTTCCAAAGACACAGACAAGTAAAATTGAAGATTCTTTAGCACGTATGAAAGCAAATGCAACAGAAACCAATATTCCTACATGGAAAGATGAACTTTATCTTGAAGAGCATCGTGGTGTTCATACAACTAAAGCACTTCTTAAAAAATATAACAGATACTGCGAAAACCTTTACAGACAAGCAGAAATGTTCGCAAGTATTGCAATGAAATACGGCTACAAGTATCCACTTGAGAAGCTCAACGAAGGCTGGCAGATGATTTTAACAAATCAGTTCCACGACTCACTTCCTGGTTCACATATTACAGAAGTATTCGCAGACCTTTGCGCTATTTATGAAGATATTATTAAAATCGGTGAAAGCGTAAGAAGCGAAGCATTAGATGTACTCGCAGGTAATGTTGATGGTAGCGAAAAATACGGTAAGCCATTCGCACTCTTCAATTCACTTGGTACTGTTGCAACAAGTAAAATCGAACTTCCATATAAAGATGTTGAAATTTATGATGCAGATGGTAACAAGGTTCCAACACAGGCTTACACAAAGCTTGACGGTACAAAGGTACTTGTATTCATCGCAAAGGATATTCCAGCAGTAGGCTACAAAGTATTCTATACTAAAAATGCTACTGTAGGTGAAGCAACTGCGACTGCGCTTGTTGGCAACACAGTTGAAAACGATAACTTTAAACTCACACTTGATGAATCAGCAGAACTCGTTTCTATCTTCGATAAGAAAAACAACCGTGAAGTTCTCGATGGTAAAGGTAACGTATTCCGTCTTTATGAAGACCTTCCAGGTAAATATGACGCTTGGGATATTGTTGCTTCTTATGTTGACAGAGAATTTGACACAGAAGCAGGTAAAGTTACTGGAATCACAACAGGTGATGTATTCACAGTAGTTTCTATCGAAAAGAATATCAATAAATCACTTCTTAAACAGAACATTATTCTTTATAATGAACTTGACAAGATTGATTTTGATACATTCATCAGTTGGCACGAGCAAGAAAAGCTTCTTAAAGTTGGCTTCGATGTTGATGTTAAAGCACAGAAGTTCACAAGAGATATTGCTTATGCAACAATTGAAAGTTCAAATTATCGTCATAATCCTTATGATAAGGCTAAATTCGAGGTTTCTGCTCACAACTTCATTGATATGTCAGAAGACAATTACGGTGTTACAATTCTTAACGATTGTAAATATGGTTACGAAGTAGATAAGCAAAGAATGATTATTACACTTCTTAAAGCACCAATGAATCCAGACCCAATGTCTGACCGTGGTGACCACTACTTCACATATTCAATTTATCCACACAAGGGTAACTGGAAGAATGCAGAAACATTAGTACGCAGTCTTGAAATGAATAACCCTGCAGTTGCAGTTGATGTTAAAGCAGACTCAAAGGGCGAAACATCAGGTTCATTCATTAAGGTTGACGGTAAAAATGTTACTCTTGAAGCAGTTAAGAAATGTGAAGATGAAGATGCTTACATCATCCGTTTTGTTGAAAAAGCAGGCGCAAGAACAGATGTAACAGCAGAGCTCTTTGCTGATGTTAAATCTGTTGCAGAATGTGACTTGCTTGAAAGAAATGACGTAGCAGTCTCTATTGCAAACGGCAACAAGCTTTCATTTACAATAAATCCATTTGAGATTAAGTGCTATAAAGTTAAGTTATAATAAAGAACTCCCCGATAGTCAAAAGACTGTCGGGGTTTTTTGAATTGAATATTGAGAATGGAAAATTGAAAATTTCGGAACTGCGTTGGCATTATAATAAAACTACACTCTATCATTTAAAGCTTTAACTTAAAATGATAGAATGTAGTCTTTTTTTATAAATATTTAATTTTAATCAAACGCAAAGCGTTTCCTTAATTTTCAACTTTCAATTTTCAATTCTCAATTATTGAAGTGCGTTTATTCTTCGTCCATCGGCTTGAACTCAACCTCTTTAGCATCATCTTCGCTAACAGGTTCTTCGTTTGGCATAGTTTCTACATTACCAACAGGTTGGTTAGACTCTTGCCAAAATGGTGTTTGCGCAGATTCTTGTGGTTGTTGCTGATAACCGTAAGGGTTGTTATCAGGTTGTTGGAATCCGGCATTGAATGGTTGCTGATATGGATTCTGGAAAGCACCATTGAAAGCTTGTTGTGGATTGTAACCAAAACCATTATCAAAAGGTGGTTCATAGTCAGGTAAATCCATTGGTGTTATTAGACCTTTCTGAAGTGCTAATGCTCTAACATAAGCATAGAATTCAACATAAGTTGCATTCATGTATGGGTAAACATAAATGATACCTAAAATGCCCATAGAGTAGGCAGCTAAAATATTCCAACCCCAGAAAGAAAGGTCAAGAACAAAAGATTCCATTTTGTTACCGTTCATAAGTAATTTGCTTAATCTGAATGCTTCTTTTCTGTCAATATCAGGGCGAACAGCAAGAATGTAAGGTATAAGACGATATTCGTAAGTTTTTATTATACCGGGGATAATAAAGAGTAAAGTCCAAAGATAGATTTTTATATACATTATTAAGTTGGTTAAAACAATGTTTTTTAAATTACCGTCTTTAAAGTTGCCCATTACTTCACTTATTCCTGTTGGTACATTCATTCTCAATTTCTGAAAAAATCTTATAGCACCTACCTGGAATACAGGGAGAACTAAAATTGAAAATACGAGTAAAATAAACGGGGAAACCATACTTAACATAATTGCTGTATCAGTAGGGGAAGCCATTTGTGCGGGAATCATCAAAAGCGAAGCAACAAAACCCACACCATACATAATGAGTGTGATAACGATAGCGTCACCCCATTGTTTTTTAAAATTGATTTTTGCATTTCTTTTTAATAAAGCTCTATCCATATTCATTCTCCTAAATAATTTTATTTCGCTTTAATTCTGTAAACCATTACACCGTGTGGTGCAACATTTGCAGAAATTGAATTTGTAAGTTCTTCAGTTTCTTCTGTCCAGAGATCACAGGCAATATACTCGTCAACTATTGGTAAGTTTACATAAATGTCATTATGAAGTTTATTAAAAGTAATACTCATCTCCCTCTGAGTGTTACCTTTATTGAAGAAGCAAAGTGCTATTTCTCCATTTTCTAATGGTTTTACAAGTATGTCTGAAATACCATCTGTGAAAATTCTTTTTGCTTGTTTGCCCAATTTATCCTGGTCAATTGCAATAAGATTTTTATTTGTTAAAATTTCTAATACTTTGTTATCGGTGTCAACTGAACCGTCTTCTTTTAAGAATTTTCTTACATCATTACCTAAAATAAGCGGAGCAGCCATCATACACCACAAACTGAAGTGAGATTTGTTTTCTTCCATTGTGAGTGAGCCAACACCAACTTCGAGCATATCAGGGTCATTCCAACCACCAGGCACTGCGCTCTTGTAAAGTCTTACATTTATTTCGTAGCAATATAAAAGTGATGGGTAGTTAGGCTTAATGTCCATTGTAGTACGCCAGAGATTACCAGCTTTAGCGCCCCATTTCCAAGGTTGGTTAAGTCCCCATTCACAAATTGAGTAGCAAATTGGTTTTTCTTCTGTGCCATTTTTTTCAGCATACTCTCTTGTTGCTCTTTTTAACTCCTGACCCATATTTGTGTATTGTCTTGCAGCAGAGTCCATACGTGAGCCAACAGGGTTAGAAAGTTTAATTGTATTAAGACCTTGGTTAAGTTTGATTTTAACCTGAAGTCTGCCGTCAGGTGTAAAACCTTTTGATGATGGGAAGTAACAATCATATTCGTCGGTATCGTTAACTGTACAAACAAGGAATTTTTTTTGAAGACCACCTTTTTTGAATACAATTGTTAAAATATATTCACCTGTTTCAGGTGCATCAATAGTATCAAACACTAAAGCACCATTATTTGCACAAAGTGCGCCAACTACAAAGCCACTTTCGAATTTTTCGTCTTTAAATACTTTTGCACCACCTAAAAGTGTTCCGTGTTCTGCCTGGAGTTCAATAAAATCTTCACCGTCATTTGTACCTATAAAAATTTTATCAACACTTGGTGCAACTGATGGTATGATTTCGTTGTGGCAGAAGTCATATTTAAAATATTCAACGCCCCATTCTGCAAGAGTGTCAGCGTCTTCTTTTTCGTGGTAAAGACTTGCAGGTAAATCTTCACAGGTTAAAGTACCGTTTGAAGTGTAAAGACCTACTTTAAAACCATCTTTGTTCAAATCTTCAACAAGTGGTTTTATTCCTTTTGGAAAACGAGTTAAGTCACCTTGTAATTTTCCGTCAGCAGTACGAAGCGAACTTTGCCAACAGTCGTCTAAATTGATGTATTGATAACCTGCATCTAAAAGACCGGTCTTTTTCATTGCATCTGCAATTTCTTTAATTAAATTTTCGTCAATAGTGTGACGGAATGTGTTCCAACTACTCCAACCCATAGGTGGAGTAAGAGCAACACCGTTGTTATAAAGCTCTTTTTCAAGTGGTTGTACCTTTGTTGCAGAAATAACCTTGTTTACTGCACATTTTGGGCAGAAATCCTGTTTAAATAACTTTTTACTTGCCACATAACCTAATGCAGCACCACCCGCTAAAGCAACAAATTTTTTAATGCTCATAGTTTCACCCCATAAAATGTTTTATTAAAGCGCCAATTCCGACAATTCCACCGACTGCAAGAGTTGCACCAATAATTTTATTTGTATTTATAAGTGTTCTGTCGCTGAAGTTTCTCTGTATAAAATCTAAACTTTCACTTTTTAAACCTAAATCTTTAAAGTGGTAGATTTTTGTGTTGATTTTATCTGGCTCGTTTTCATCAACTGTAATCATTCTTATTGTAGCTTTACAACCATCTGTATATGCGTGGAAGCCTGATGTTTTATTCTGTCCTAAAATAATATCATCAACCACACCTGTAAAATCGTTAAGATGGTCGTGACCAAAGAAAGCGGCTTTAATGTCACCAACTTTTTTCCAACTTGCGAATTGACCTTTGTCAATAGCAGGGGAGCAAGGACCTTCGCCCAAATAACCCTCTACACCATCTTTTTTTACAAATCTTTTTTTCTCTAATGGACCTATAAAACCTGGCACGGACCATAAATATTCGTGAAGCTTTGCCTCTCTCATAAGGTCATATTCCTGAATAACAGGCATATGCTGAAAGAGAATAGCAGGAATTGTTCTGCCATTATGATTGTCTTTAATTTCCTGCGCTTTCTTTTCATACCATTCAATCTGGTCTTCGTGTACCCAGTCATATTTAGAAATGCTCTGGTCTTCTGCTAAATTGTTTGAGTCAATAAACCAGAGGTTTAAAATATCTTCTTTACCATTTGAATCTTTAACTAAAAGATTGCAGTTAAAGTCACCAGGTGCAGTTTCATCATTGATACCAATAAAGTTATCTATCATGCTGTATGCGTCAACAATTTCTTTTTCGTGACCAGCATCATGTTCGTGATTGCCGAGACAGTAACATATAGGAATATCTGTTTTTAAAATCGGTTTTAAAATTCTCTCAAGAGCTTCTTTGTGAAGAAGTGTGTAGTTTTCACATTCCTGATATTCACTGCAGGTATCACCTAAAAGAACAATTAAATCAGGTTGGAATGCCTTAACCCCCATCTCGAAAAGTTTGTGAGCATCTTTTTGTTTTAATTCGTCTTCTTTAGTTTCTATTATGAGTCTTTCGTGAATATCGCCGAGTACCATTATTTTGAATTTACCATCTTTAAATTTGAGTTGTTTTTGCATAGGAAAAATACCTTCTTTTTATAAAGCCTTCCCAAAATGAGAAATGGGAAGGCTTATGTAAAATGCTTATTTCTTTGATTTGCTGATTTCTTCAATCTCGCTTAAAATATCTGCACCAAGGTCAACTTCTTCAAATGTAATTTCACCGAAGGTTAAATCATCAAGCTTAACTTCTTCAACTACTGTTTCGGGAGCCTCTTTTTTTGCTTTTGTTGTTTTTGGTTTTGTTTCTTTTTTAGTAGTAGATTTTGTTGCTTTATCTGCTGTTGACTTTGTAGCCTTTTTAGCAGTCTCTTTCTTTTCTTTAGTTGATTTAGTAGCCTTATCGCTCGCAGTTTTTGTAGCCTTTTTAGCAACAGGCTCATTTTCTGTTGCTTCTTTAGTAACCTTTTCTTTAACGGTTCTTTTTGTGCCAACTGTTTTAGCCGCTTGCTTTAAAACATCTTCTTTTGCAGGGGGTACTAAATTTTCATCGTCAATGAAAGTAATATCTGCAATTTCTGTTGAAACTTCATAAGCTGCAGGCTCTGTGAATGTTACTTCTTCAATTACCTCTGCTTTAGCAGGTTCTTCTGCTGCAACATTTTCTGCAAAATCAAAATTTGGAAGCTCAATGTCTGCAATTTCGTAAACTGGTTCAGTAAATTCAATTTCTGTTTCTTCAACAACAGGAGCTTCAACAACTTCTTCAACTACAGGAACTTCAATGACTGGTTCTTCTATAGCTTCTTCTTTCACGGGTTCATAAGTTGCTGGCTCTACTGTTTCAAAAACAGGAGCAGTAAAACTTTCAACAGGAGTTTCTTCTTTTACTTCTTCTACAATTTCAACAGGAGCTTCAACTGGAACTTGAATAGTTGTGATATCAGGAAGTTTGTCTTCTGTAATACCAGGTAAAATGCCTGCTTCTGTTGGAACAATAATATCTTCTACAGGAGCTTTTTTAGATTTTTTCTCTTTCTTTTCGTTTTTGCTATTTAACTTAGCTTCTTTTTTAGCTTGCTTCTTTTCTGCTTTGATTTCTTTTTTAGATTTCTTTTGTTCTTGTTCTGCTGCTTCGGCTGCAAGAATTTCTTCTTCGCTGAGTGAAGCATTGTAAGCAACTGCAAGAGTGTTGAATAATTTGATTTTTTCAACCGAACCTACAACAGGTAAGAAGAAAAGAATTGTTCTTAAAAGAAGGATGTAAGAGCCGCCGTGGTTTAACTGGATTCCGTATTTAGGAGCAATTCTGTACATTCTTTCTGATTGTCCATAGTTCCAGACAAAAGAGTAAATGCCGAAACTGAATATATCAAGAAGAAATACAAGTATGTAGTTTGCACTTTCTTTGTCATCATCTTCGCACATTTTGTTAAGGTCTTCAGTCCAGTCAGACCAGAAGAAAAGACCATAAATGCCCAATGTTACGATTTGCAAAAGCACATATTTTGCAATTTTTCTTTGTTTAATCATAGGTTAAGACCCCCATAAAAAGATTTATTACTAAATAAAGTATTAGATACCAAATAAAATAATACTATATTAACAAAAAAAAGTCAATAGTTATAATGCTTTTTAAACATTATAACTACTGACTTGAAACAATATTTTTATTATTTAGAAAAGAGTGTAAGCTCGTCCTTTTCTTGTTCTTCTTTATGCTCTTTAAGACGTTTTTGGATTTTGTCAACAGGGTTAAGAAGAACGCTTACAGAACGGTCGTGGTTCAATGTATCAATAATAAGTGAGCAATATTTACTCATATCAACCTCAAAGTACCATTTTCTTTCTAATAATTCAGGCATTCTGTAAACAAGGTTTGTTGTGAATACGCCATCAATAAGACCTTTTTCATAAGCTTCATCAAAGTTCTCAAGACCGTTGCAGAAAAGACCAAAGCAAGTTGAAACGAAAATTCTGTTTGCTTTTAATTCTTTTAATTTTGTAGCAACCTCAATCATTGAGTCACCTGAAGAAATCATATCGTCAATGATAAGGCAATCTTTACCTTCAACATTGTCACCTAAAAATTCGTGAGCTAAAATAGGGTTTCTGCCATCAACAATTCTTGAGTAGTCACGACGTTTGTAGAACATACCAAGGTCAACACCTAAAACTGTTGAGTAGTAAATACATCTACCCATACCACCTTCGTCAGGTGAGATAACCATAAGGCTTTCAGGGTCAATTTTAATGTCCTTAAAATTCTTTGTTAATGCTTTAATCATCTGATATGTAGGAGCAACATCTTCAAAGCCTTTAAGAGGAATAGCATTCTGAACTCTTGGGTCGTGAGCATCAAAGGTAATGATGTTTTCGACATTCATATTAAGACAAAGCTCTTGTAAAGCGAGAGCACAGTCGAGTGATTCACGACTTGAGCGTTTGTGTTGTCTGCCTTCATAAAGCATAGGCATAATAACATTAACTCTTCTTGCTTTACCTTCAACAGCAGCAATAGCTCTTTTAAGATTTGCAAAGTGGTCGTCTGGTGAATACGGAACCTCTTTACCGTACATTTTATAAGTAACACCGTGGTTGAAGCAGTCACAAATAATATAAATGTCGTAACCTCTTACAGTTTCTTGAATAACACATTTACCTTCACCTGAACCGAAACGGTTAAAAGCAGTTTTAATAATATAGCTTTCTCTCTGGTAACCGTAGAAAGCGATTGTGCTTTTGTGTTCACTATCTCTTTCTTCACGCCAATTAGCAATGTAACCGTCAATTTTTTGTGCGAGCTCTTCGCAACCCGGAAGGGCAATGATTCCTAAAGGACCAACAGGAATTGTATTAAGTACACCAAATGCTTCTGACACGATAAAAAACCTCCAAAATTTTGTTTCGCGAAAACACCGCAAAATAAAACGCATTTTCTTTTCCGTAGTGACACACTCAAAAGTGAGTGAACAATCACTATATATTATTCTAACTATAAAATGAAATCTTTTCAAGTGTGTTTTTGAAATTTCTGTATTAGAATTTCTCTAACAATAATCGACATATTTTGTAAGAAGTTACAAAAATTCTCAAAAAGAAAAAAGACCGCATTAAAAACGGTCTTTAAATCACAATGAAAAATCTTCTTTTGAGAAGGTGCTGGTTAATGAAATAATCTTAGGCTCCCTCTTGAGTGGGTCATATTTAAACTTTTTGCATTTTGAAAATGACTGCATAACAGCACCTTGTTTTTTGCAAATAACAGTATCTTTATTTGCAGTAACAGTACCGTGTTCACAATATGCACATTGTGGGTCAATATCTTTTCTGAAAATGCTTTTCATTTTAAACACACTCACTCCGAATCAATATAAATACATATTAACATACTTTTTTACGGTTATCAACCTGTAAAATGAAAAAGATGCACATAATTATTAAAATTAAAGCCGCACCCATAGTATAGGTAATGCCAAAAGCAGTTGTTTTATTAGAATAAATAATAGCCGTTTCTTCTGCTTGGGGGAAAATTTTAAGAAGTCCGTAAGTATAAAAAGCACAAAGTGATGCATTCAGAATTCTTGATACCAAAAAGTTTCGGAATTTCACCTTACAACAAGTAAAATATGGTGAAACCTGACAGATTACAGAAAGTCCGCCAAAGCCTAAAATTGCAGAAATTACAGGCAAGGAGGTATTACCACAACAAATTTTGCAACCATTAGTTACTTCAAAAATTGCGTTTAAGAAAAGGTTAATATCCCTCTCTAAATTAAAGCTTTCTATAATCCCCGAAAGACAAGCAAAGGTAAGCACCCATGCAGAAATATTTATTATAGCATTTGAACCCGATGAAACAGAATTTATAAAGGCGTAAGCTTTATCTTTAAGTTTAATTTCCTGAGTATTTGGATGAGTGTTATCACTTAAAAATCTGCAAAGGAAGCCAAGAGTAACAGCAGTTAAAATATTTGAAAAATACAAAATTAAGCCGGAATAATAATTGTTAAGCATTGAAAGTCCTACTGCGGTTATTGTAAAAGCGGGTCCTGAATTTACCGTGAAATACATAAGTCTTTCTGCTTCGTTTTGCGTTAGCCTTCCTGATTTATATAAATCGGAGGTTATTTTAGCACCGACAGGGTAACCTCCGAGGAGACCCATAAGAATAGGAATAAATCCATCGGGACTTATTTTAAAAATTAAAAATGTTGTTCTCTCAAAGAATTTTGAAAGAATTTTAAATGAGTCGGCGGATGCTATGTAAGAGGCAATAACTAAAAATGGAAATAATGATGGAATAACAGTTGAAAGTAAAAGGGTAATTCCATTTTTTATTCCGTCGCTTGCACTTTTCGGATTTAAGAGAATAAAAGTAATCAAAAACAAGGTGCATAATATTTTGGGTAGATGTGAAACTATTTTTTTGAAACTGATTTTCAGGATAATCACCACGCAATCTAATATATTTTATGAATGAATTGCATAAAAATATAACAAAAATATTGTGGTAGGTGCAGATATGAAATTAAAGCCGACAAAAGAAGAAATTGTAAAAGGAAATATAGAGCTTTACGGGAATAAGCAGATAATTGTTGATGGTTGCAAGGGTGTTATAGACTACAACGAGGATTATTTAAAGCTTGATTTAGGCAAAATAATTTTGAAGGTAACCGGTCGGAATCTTGTTATTGACTCATATATTTATGAACAGGTAGATTTAAAAGGTGAAATTGTTTCAGTTGAGTTTATGAATTAGGTGATTGATATGATAATAAACTTTTTAAGACTTATACTCGGCTTTGTTGAATTTGAAGCAAAAGGTGGATTTCCTGAACGTTTTTTAAACCTTTGTACAGTCAATGGTATCACACTTTGGCAAGTGCAGAACGATGGTGTAAAGGTTAAAGCCTGTACATCTGTAAAAGCGTATAAAAATATAAAGAAATCTGCAAGAAATTCGGGTATGAAGGTTAAAATAGTAAGAAAACGTGGACTACCATTTTTTATAAAAAACAACCGTGCAAGGGCAGGGGTTTTAGTAGGTCTTTCGCTTGTTGTGTTTTTTCTTGCGTTGTCGTCTTGTATGCTCTGGAATATAGAGGTTATAGGTAACGAGAAAATCAAAAGCGAGGTTTTAATGGAAAGTCTTAGTAATAATGGTGTGAGAATAGGTGTTTTTAAATCAAAAATTGACACAATAGCAATACAGAATGAATTGCTTGATGAATATAAAGATTTATCGTGGGCATCTATAAATATTTTTGGTACAAAAGCAGTTTTAGAGGTTAAGGAAAATAGCGAAAAACCAAAAATGGCAGATGACAAAATACCAATGAATATTATTGCAAAAAAAGACGGGCAGATTGTACTTGTTGAAGCCCACAAAGGAACTAATGTAGTAAAAGAGGGTGATGTTGTAGTAAAAGGTGATTTGCTCATTTCGGGTGTTACATTGAATGGTGATGGTAGCGAAAAAACGATTCACGCGACAGGTAAGGTTTTTGCAAATACTCTTACAAATATAAATGGTGAGTGTGGAGTTGAAGTAATCGGGAATGTTTTAAAAACTTCGGGGAATAAATACTATTTATATGCGTTAGGTGGCGAAATACCGCTGTTTTTGAAGTGTAAAGGTGAAAAACTTTACAAGGGTGAAAACTTGTTAAAAAGCACTTCGGGTGAATTGCCATTTGGTGTGAAATGGGAGTATCTCGGTGAATTTCAGGAAACAGAAATAGAGCTCACAGAAAATCAGACAGCACTTTTAGCGTTATTTGATTGTGTTAAAGAAAAACGCGAAAAATTTAAGGACGAATGTGAAGTTCTTAAAATCAGTTATATTAAAAAATTTACAGATGATAAAACCCAAGTTAAATGTAAAGTCAGTGCAAAAGAGAATATTGCAGAGGAAAAAGAGATTTTTGTAGAATAAGTAGAATTGAACGAAAAAACTAATACCTTTTCACAAAATTTTTTGAAAATTTTAGTAGACATTTACAAAAAATGTGGTATAATGATACTCGTGTAATTATGGTATTATATATTTAGTGGAGTAAAAGATGTTTGAACAGATTATAAACGTTGACAGAATGGAACAGGCGGTAAGTCTTTTCGGTAGCTTTGATGAAAATATCACACTTATTGAAAAGACTTTCGGTGTTAAAATTCATAGTCGTGGCTCAGATATAAAAGTCACAGGTGAAGCAGAGGATGTTGCTAAGGGTGTTAAAGCTATAAATGGTCTTTTAATGCTTATAAATCGTGGTGAGGTTCTTAATGAGCAGAATGTGCGTTATGTAATTTCACTTGTAGGTGATGGCAATGAGGACAAGCTAATCACTATGTCTAATGACTGTATCTGCATAACAAGTAAGGGTAAACCAATCAAGCCTAAAACCTTAGGTCAGAAAAAATATGTTGAATCAATTAAAGAGAATACTATTGTGTTAGGTGTGGGTCCTGCGGGTACAGGTAAAACTTACCTTGCGGTTGCTATGGCGGTAAATGCGTTCAGAGCAAAAGAGGTAAACAGAATTATTTTAACAAGACCTGCAGTTGAAGCGGGCGAAAAGTTAGGCTTTTTACCAGGTGACCTGCAAAGTAAAGTTGACCCTTATTTAAGACCACTTTACGACGCACTTTTTGATATGCTCGGAGCAGAAAATTTTCAGAAATATTTAGAACGTGGCAATATAGAGGTCGCACCACTTGCTTATATGCGTGGCAGAACTTTAGATGACAGCTTTATAATTTTAGATGAAGCGCAGAACACAACCCCAGAACAGATGAAAATGTTTTTAACAAGAATGGGCTTTAATTCTAAAGTTGTAGTAACTGGTGACGTAACACAGATTGACTTGCCTGATGGTAAGCGTTCAGGTCTTGTAGAGGTTACAAAGGTTTTAAAGAATATTGAACAGATTGACATTGTACGATTTTCTGAAAAAGATGTTGTGCGTCATAAATTAGTTCAGGATATTATAAAGGCTTACGAAAAATACGAGGAGGCAAAGAAGCGAAATGACAAAGGTAATCATAACAAATGAACAAAAAGAAGTTAAAATTCCAACAGGTGTAAGACTTTTAGTCAGAAGATGCTGTAATGCTGTTCTTCTTTATGAGGATTTTAAAGAAGCAGCAGAAGTATCAGTAACTTTCGTTGATGACGAAAGAATACATAGTCTCAATAAAGAATATCGTGATGTTGACAGTAGCACAGATGTTTTATCATTTCCTTTAGGTGAAAATGGTGTTTACGATAAAAACAATGACACAGGGGCACTCCTTTTAGGCGATATAGTAATTTCAATACCAACTGCAGTTCGTCAGGCAAAAACTTATGGACATTCCTTGCAGAGAGAAATCGGATTTTTAACAGTACACTCAATGCTTCATTTATTAGGCTACGACCATGTAAATGGTGGTATGGAGGAAGTGCGTATGCGTGAAAAAGAGGAACGCGTATTAACAGAGCTTGGTTTAAAGCGCAATAATTCTTATTATATGGATGAGAATGAGGAATAATTTTTTATGAGTGATATAAAAAATCTCGCAAAAAGTTTCGTTTATGCCATAAAAGGCATTTTGTGGGTTGTTTGTAACGAAAGGAACTTCAGAATTCATATCACCTGTATGTGCTATATGTTTTACTACTTGTTAAGGTATGATTTCTTTGTAGTTTCAAAAACAGAATTTTGTATTTTATTGTTATCGTGTGCTTTGGTGCTTGGTGGCGAGCTTATTAACACAGGTGTCGAAAAAGCAGATGATGCTGTGTCAAAAGAGCGTAAAACAACAATCGAAATTTCAAAGGATGCGGCAGCGGGTGCAGTTTTAATATTTGCAATTTTTTCAGTTGCTATAGGAATAGTAATAATGTTCCAGAATGACGCATTTCAGCAACTATTTAATCACTATGCAACAGAGCCTGTATACATTTTGTATCTTGTATTGAGCTTAATAGTAGCATTGTTGTTTATTTTTAAATTTGACGGTTTAGTAAAAGTTTTAAAAGGAAAGAAAAAATAATGGGAAACAGAAAAACTTCGTTTATTGCCATTGTCGGCAGACCAAATGTTGGTAAATCTTCAATTTTAAACAGATTATTAGGTCAGAAGATTGCTATAGTATCATCAAGACCGCAGACAACAAGAACAAAAATTATGGGTGTTTTAACCGAAAATGATATTCAGTTGGTTTTTACTGACACACCAGGCTTTCACAAGCCTAAAACAAAATTAGGTGAAAAAATGATTAAGTCTGTTGATGATGCAATTTCAGGTGTTGATTCCTGTCTTTTTGTTACTGAAAGTAAAGGCGAAATAAGACCTACTGAAATTGAACTTTTAGAAAGACTTAAAAGAGAAAAAATCCCTGTAATACTCGCAATAAATAAAATAGATATGCTTTCTAAAAAAGAAGAACTTATGGAAAGAATATTAGAACTTTCAAAGCTCTGTGATTTTACAGCAGTTGTACCTGTATCTGCACAAAATGGCGATGGATTAGAAGAGTTGAAGGAAGAACTCAATAAGTTAGCAGTTGAATCAGAATTTTTCTTTCCTGAAGATACTTTAACCGACCAGCCGGAACGCGTTTTAGCGTCAGAAATGATAAGAGAAAAATTGCTTTACAGATTAAATGAAGAAATTCCACACGGTATTGCGGTTTCAATTGAAAGTATGAAAGAACGTGAAACAGGCGATATTATGGATATTGAAGCGGTAATTTATTGTGAAAGAGATAGCCACAAGGGTATAATTATAGGTAAAGGTGGCTCGATGCTTAAAGCAGTTTCTACAAGTGCAAGAAAAGATTTAGAAGAATTTTTTGATTGTAAAGTAAATCTTCAATGCTGGGTAAAGGTTAAAGAGGGTTGGCGCAACAGAGAGGGCTTAATACACAACTTCGGGCTTGACCAGTAAAAAATACCAAATCATTAAAACACATAAAAATATATCAGGTGAATAAACTATTATCATAGATTTTTGAAGGGATATGTTTTTATGGAAGGTAAAATGCTTTGGGATAAATTCATGAAAAATGGCAAGGTATCTGACTATTTAGCGTATCGTAAATATATAAATGGTACGGAAGCAGAAGTGTCAGTAATTGATGACTGTATGGAGTTGACTGAAATTGACAAAAATCAGCGCTTCGGGGTTAGTAATAAGGGAACAGAGCGTGGGTGAATATGACCGTTTAATAACTGTTCTCACAGCAAAAAATGGCTTGGTAAAAGCATTTTGCAGAGGTGCTAAAAAGTCGAGTAGTAAAAAACTTTCGGCAACAGCACTTCTTACATATTCCGAATTTACATTTACTAAAACAAAAGACGCGTTTTCAGTTCAGGAAGCAGAAGTAAAAGAGGTGTTTTTTGAACTTCGTAACGATGTAATTAAAATGGCATTAGCGCAATATTTGTGCGAATTAGCCTACGAATTTTGTGAAGAGGATTACGAGTCGGAGGAAATTCTCCGACTTTTTCTCAATTCATTGTATCTTTTAAAAACAGATAAAAAAATGCCATCTTTTATAAAGGCGGTTACAGAGTTCAGACTTATGACACTTTCAGGCTATATGCCACAGCTTATAGGCTGTGATAAGTGTGGTGAGTACGAAACTGCAGTTATGGGCTTTGACAAGGAAAGTGGTAAAATTTATTGTGAGAATTGTGTTCCGCAATATTCTTTAAAAGTTCCTTCATCTGTAATAAAGGCTATGCGGTTTGTAGCACTTTCAGATTTTGAGAAAATTTTCTCATTCACAGTTTCAGATGATAATATAAAAATTTTTGAAAATCTTACAGAAGATTATCTTCTTAATAAAACACAAAGAAAGTTTAAGACACTTGATTTTTATAACACTATAAAGGATTAAATTATAAAAATGAACGAAATGAACAGACACTTAAAGGCTATTGAATTAGATAAGGTTCTTTCAATGGTGGCAGAAAGAGCGTGTAACGATGATGCTAAAGAAGCTATTTTGAATTTAAGACCAGAAAGTAATCTGCAATTGGTAGCCGATTTATTAAAAAAGACAGAAGATGCTTACATATTGTTAGCAAAATTCGGTGGTCCGTCTTTTGGCGGACTTAAAAATGTAAGCAATGCCCTTGCTCGTGCCAAGGCAGGTGCTATGCTCACTATGAAGGAATTACTCGATATTGGTAGCACAGTAAGAGCAGTAAGAAATTTACGCGACTGGCGTGACGGTAGTGGACAAGAGCCCTTGAGTATTGATATTTATTTTTCTTCACTTATGCCAAATAAGTTTTTGGAAGAAAAAATATTTTCTGCAATTTTAAGCGAAGACGAGATGAGTGACAATGCGTCATCAGAGCTTGCTTCTATAAGAAGAAAAATAAAAAATCAGGAAAATGCAGTAAGAGAAAAGTTAGAAAAAATTATTCGCTCACAGAATTTAAAGAATGTTTTACAGGATGCAATTATTACCCAACGAAACGGACGATATGTAGTACCTGTTAAAAGTGAACACAGAGCGACAGTTTCAGGTCTTGTTCACGACACTTCTTCAACGGGGGCTACGGTGTTTGTTGAACCTGCGGGCGTAGTTGAAGCCAACAACGAAATAAGGGTTTTAAAGGGTAAAGAAACTGGGGAGATTGAAAGAATACTTTACGAGCTTTCTTCTCTTGCGGGTAGCTTCTTTGACGAAATAAAAGGTAGCTACGAGTGTGCAATTGAAATAAATGTTATTTTCAGTAAAGCACAGCTTGCCTATAAAATGAATGCAACAATGCCAAAGCTTAACGCGAAGGGTGTTATAAGCTTGAATAAGGCAAGACACCCGTTAATTGACCCTAAAAGTGTAGTTGCGACAGATATCCGCTTAGGTAAAGAGTTTGACACACTCGTTATTACTGGTCCTAATACTGGTGGTAAGACAGTTGCAATTAAAACGCTTGGACTTCTTTCAGCAATGGCAATGTGTGGACTTATGCTCCCTTGTGGTGATGAAAGCGAAATTTCTGTATTCAATGAAATTTTAGCAGATATAGGCGACGAGCAAAGTATTGAACAATCACTTTCCACATTTTCATCTCATATGGTGAATATTGTGAATATTCTGAAAACAGCAAATGAGAATTCACTCGTTTTAATAGACGAATTAGGTGCGGGTACTGACCCTGTTGAGGGTGCGGCACTTGCTATGGCTATTTTAGAACAATTGCATTTACAAGGTGCAAAGATTGCCGCAACAACCCACTATGCAGAATTAAAAGCGTATGCTTTGGAAACTGACAGAGTTGAAAATGGTTCCTGTGAATTTGATGTTAATTCGTTAAGACCTACTTACCGTCTTTTAATTGGTGTTCCGGGTCGCTCAAATGCTTTTGCTATTTCTGAAAGATTAGGTGTTGCAACTAATATAATAGAAAGAGCGAAAAATCTTGTTTCTTCTGAAAGTGTGCGTTTTGAGAATGTTGTTGATAAGTTAGAAGCAAGCAGACTCGAAATGGAAAAAGAAAAGAAAGAAGCCGAAAGAATTAAGGCGCAGGCAGAAGAAGAACGCGAAAAGGCAAGAATAATTCTTAATGAAGCAAAAGAAAGACGCGACAAAGAAATTGAAAATGCAAAAGGCGAATCTTTAAGAATTGTTGAGCAGGCAAGAAGAGAAGCAAATTCCCTTTTAGCAGAAATAGAGAAGCTCAAAAAAGAAACTAAATCTACCAAAGATGCTTCTGAACTTTTAAGAAAAGCGCGTTCAACAGTCAATAGTCACCTTAATGCAATTGACAATGCAGTGAATCCTGTTCTTTCAGATATTGACGATGACGAAAATTATGTTTTACCGAGAGAATTAGAAATCGGGGACAATGTTTTCTGCAAAACAATAGGCAAAAATGCAGTTGTTACTGCACTTAAAGATAAAAAAGGTAATATAGAAATCGCCGCAGGTATGCTTAAAATGCGTGTCAATGAAAACTCTTTAAAACTTTTAGAAAAGAAAAAGGAAAAACCAAAAAGTAATACCAAGAGAAATTCCATTGAAAGCAGGGCAAGTAAAGAAATCAATAATCGTTGCGATTTGCGTGGACTTATGGTTGACGAAGCACTTTTGGTTCTTGACAGATTTATAGACGATATAATTATGTCAGGACTTAACGAGTGTACTATAATTCACGGTAAAGGTACGGGTGCTTTAAGAACTGCCGTTACTAAATTCTTAAAATCAGACCCAAGAGTACGCTTCTCTCGCCTCGGTACTTTCGGTGAAGGGGAAAACGGAGTTACGATTGCGGAGATTAAGTAGTTGTCAGTGGTCAGGAAGCAGGAGATAGGAAATAGGAAATAGGAAATAGGAAATAAGAAATAGTTTCTCCCTTATTGCTGATAAAAATGGTAAATCAATTGAAATGTTGACTTATTGTTTAAAGTTAAAATTAGTTAAAATGATAAGTTGTTTTTAACTTGTTTTGTTTATTTAGGGAAATGATTTTGTTTTTATAACAAGTTAAAGTGGTTTTAGTTCCTGATTTCTGATTCCTAATTCCTGTTTTTTTGAATTTTTGAAAAAAATTCAAAAAAAACCTTTACAAATGGAAAATAATGTGTTACTATACAGTTAAAGAAAGTTACGGAATATTCCCACTTTCTTGAAAGTAGGGGAAAAACCCCGTATTCAGAGTGTGCAAGGCACTGCCTTACATATAATGAAAACACAAAATATTTTATTTAGAAAAGGAGTTGTTCGTAAATGTTTAAATTTATGAAGAGCAAAAAAGGTTTCTCACTCGTTGAACTTATGATCGTTGTTGTTATCATGGCAATCCTCGTTGCTGTTGCAGTGCCGATCTACAATTCAGTTACAGGTAATGCAAGACAAAAGACTTGTATCGACAACCAAAGACAAATTATGTCAACAGTTGGTAACGCACTTATGATGGGTGGCGTTACAGATGTTGCAGACAATACGCAATTTACTGTTACAAATCCTGAAGGCGACGACGAGCCAGAAATGGTTAAAGGTTCATACAATATCACAGCTACTGGTGCTGACTGGGATACAATCAAAGGTTCATTCAAAACTGTTCCTTGCTGCGGTCAAGAAGGCGGTACAATTACAGTTAAAATCGTAGATGGCGTAAATGGTGGTTCAGCTACTGCTGAAGTTAGCTGCGACCAGGATGGTCATAAACTTGACACATTAAATTCATAATTTGAATATTAACCTCGCACCCTACTCTTTCGAGTAGGGTGTATTTTTGTGCGGTTATATATATTTATTAAATAACTGTAAATTTATTTAAAAGAAGAAAAAACTATTTACAAATTTTTACAGATGTGCTATTATTAGGTAAAAGGAAAAGTTTCGGAATTTTCTCGTTTTGGGAGATGATTTAAAATGTTTCGTTTTATGAAAACTAAAAAAGGCTTCTCACTTGTTGAGCTTATGATAGTTGTTGTTATAATGGCTATTCTTGTGGCTATTGCTGTGCCTGTGTATAATGCGGTTTCTGAGGGATTTAGAGCGAAGACCTGCATAAGTAATCAGCGCCAAATTTATGGTTCAGTAAATAACTACTTAACCGTTAATCAAGTTTTAGGCGAAGAGGGTACAATATCAATTACAACTGACGCAGAGGGACACCCGAAATTCGCTTCTTACACAGGTGTAAGTGAAAAACTGTACAATGCAACAAAATCACTTTTCAAAACAGTTCCATGTTGCCCTGTAAGTGCATCTGGTGAAATTCAGATAATTTTTGAACTTAATGACGACGGTTTTTCAACTGCACGTACAATTTGTGTAAACGGTGGCGAGGACCACGTTTTTGTTGCTGAAGAAGATTGATAAATGCAGAATGCAGAGCACAGAATACAGAAATTCACGGACTTGTAATTATAATTAAATATCAATAAAAACAACTACATTCTTTCATCTTAGTTTAGACTCGAATGACAGAATGTAGTTTTTATAATATTAAAATACTGACCACTGACCACTGACTACTGACCACTGACTTACTGACCACTGACTTACTGACCACTTTCTAACCATTTTGCACAATATAATTGTATAAAAACCTACATATTGTTTATTGACAATCATTGTAAAAAAATAGTATAATTAAAATGTTAAATTTATAACGAAAAATATGTGATTTCGGAGGAATTGGTTATGGCTAAAAAAACCGTATTCTTAACAGGCTCATCAGGTACAATGGGCTGGGCAGGCTTTAAAGAGCTTTATGCAAAAAAAGACAAGTACGATATCGTTGTTCTTAACAGAGGTAGTCAGAAAAATAAGGATAAATTTAAACCTTACGAAAATGACCCATCTGTTAAGCTTGTTTGGGGTGACCTTACAAATTACGAAGATGTTTTAAAATGTGTTACAGGTTCAGACTATGTTCTTCATGTTGGTGGTATGGTGTCACCGGCGGCAGACTATTACCCTGTAAAAACACAAAAAACAAATGTTACTGCAGCACAGAATATTGTAAATGCTGTTAAAGCACAACCGAATGCAGATGATATTAAGGTTGTTTACATAGGTACTGTTGCAGAAACAGGTGACAGAAATGCACCTATTCATTGGGGTAGAACAGGTGACCCCCTCAAAGTAAGTGTTTACGACCACTATGCTATCAGTAAAATCAAAGCAGAAGCAGTTTTTGCAGAATCAGGTCTCAAACACTGGGTATCTCTCCGTCAATCAGGTATTCTTTATCCGGCAATTCTTAAAAATCTTGAACCTATTATGTATCACGTTCCAATCAATGGTATGCTTGAGTGGGCAACTGTTGAAGATTCAGGTCGTCTTCTTGCAAATGTTTGCGGTGATGATATCCCTGAAGAATTCTGGAGAAGATTCTATAACATCGGTTCCGGTGAACAATACAGAATTACAAACTATGAGTTCGAAGACCTTCTTCTTGGTACATTAGGTCTTGGCTCACCTAAAAAACTCTTTGACCCACACTGGTTTACAACACGTAATTTCCACGGTCAATGGTACTATGATGGTGACGAACTTGAAAAATATTGTCACTTCCGTGCTAATATTCCTGTTAAAGAGTATTTTAAGAGTATGATGGATAAGGTAGAGGGTTATTATAAACTTGCTTTCCTTGCAAAACCATTTGCACCAATTCTCAAGAAACTCTGGATGAAAAAGATTGCAGAAACTCCTGAATATGGCACACTCTGGTGGGCAGCAAATAAAGTTGATGTAAGAATGAAAGCATACTATGGCAGTATGGAAGAATATGAAAAACTTCCAAGAAGCTGGGATGATTTTGAGATTATCATTCCTGCAAAACAGACAACTGCTCCTGATGTTAAAGTTCTTGACCATGGTTATGATGAAACAAAACCATTTGATTCTCTTACTCTCGAGGACCTCCAGAAAGCGGCAGAATTCCGTGGCGGTAAATGCCTTGCAACTGAAATAGTTGATATGTACACACCTGTTAAATGGGTAAGTGCAAGAGGTAACGAATTTGAAATGTCACCAAACCTTGTTCTCAAAGGCGGTCACTGGTGTCCTGCAGAACTTCCATGGCCTTGGAAATATGACGAAGAAGCAAGAATTAACCCATTCTTTGCACAGGTTTGGGACCGTGAAGGTGAAGATAATGTATATGGTCCTGAAATCTTTGACAACTTTAAAGAGAAGGTGACAGAATGAAAGTATTTATGATTGGCGGTACAGGTCTTTTAGGCTGTGAAGCTGCAAGAATTTTTATTGAACGCGGTCACGAAGTAACATCTGTTGCTCTTCCTCCACTTCCTGAAGGAGCGCCAATTCCACAGGAAATGAAGCTTGAAATGTGTAACATCTACGAAAAAACAGACGACGAAATCCGCGAACTTTTAAGAGGTCACGATTGTTTCGTTTTCGCTGCTGGTATTGACGAAAGAGTTGAATTCCCTGCACCTGTTTACGATGCTTACTATAAATATAACATTGCACCACTTAAGAGAATTCTTCCACTCTGTAAAGAGGTTGGTATGAAGAGTGCAGTTATTTTAGGTTCTTACTTTGCATTCCTTGCAAAAGAAAGACCAGATATGAAGCTTACAGAGAAACACCCATACATAAGAAGCAGAATTGACCAGGAAGAAGTTGCTTTCTCATTTGCAGATGATAATTTCGATGTTTCAGTTCTTGAGCTTCCATACATTTTTGGTACACAACCAGGCAGAAAACCGGTTTGGGTTATTCTCATTGAACAAATCAAGAGAATGGATAAACTTCCATTCACAATGTATCCGGGCGGTGGTACTGCAATGCTTACAGTTCGTCAGGTTGGCGAAGTTATTGTTGGTGCTGCTGAAAAATCAAAGGGTGCAAAAGCATGGCCTATTTCTATGTACAACTTAACATGGAAAGAATTCCTTAAAATCGTTTACGATGCTCGTGGAATGGGTAGTGACAGAAAGATTATTTCTGTTGCACCTTGGATGATGCGAATGGGTCTCGGCGGTGTTAAGAAAGAATATGCCGCTAAAGGTATCGAAAGTGGTATTGATGTTGACGGACTTGCAGATATTATGGCTGTAAATCTCTTTATTCCTGACAGTTACTCAAGAGAACTTGGCGCAACTGATGATGACATTAAATCTGCAATTTTCGACTCAATCAAGGTTTCACAAGCAGTATTTGACGGTAAAGCAAAACTTCTTGGTATGAAAGGCGAATAAACTGAATGCGAACATTCAGTTTAGTGAATAGTTAAGGGACCTGCGGTCGGCTATTATAATTGAATAACAAAAAGATAAGTTCTATCATTTAAAGTAATTCGTTACTAAAAATGATAGAACTTTTTTTATTTTATTCAGCAATAATTATAATGATTGTAATTAGTCGAAACGCAGTTGCGTTTCGAAAAAGCCGATTTTATCGGCTTTTAGCAAAATTGTTTTTCGTAAATACAATTTTGCATTACAGTCAATGAAAGGATTATAGTCGAATTTTCAAAGAAAATTCGATACCAAATATATGATTTGGTATCGAAACAGTGTAAATTTACACTGTTTCGACTAACTATAATCGTTATAATCAAGTCCGTAGGACTTCCGAAATTTTCAACTTTCAATTCTCAATTAAAGCTTAAGGAACACTCTGAACGCATCAACATATTCTCTTGCAACAGACTTTTTGCCGCTTTCAGCAAATATACGAAGGAGAGGCTCTGTGCCTGAAAAACGACAAATTACAAAATCGCCATTTTCAAAATACACTTTACAACCATCTTCATAATTAACGCGTGTCACTTTATTTTTAAATTCAGGAAGCTTTTTCTGAACCATAATAATATCGTTAACAGTTTCCTTATACTCAGGTGCAAATACGAGGTTGTCTTCAACCATTGTAAATACACCGAATTGTTTTTCTAACTCTTTTATAATTTCAACAGGGGACATACCTGTAACACTTATCATTTCAGCAAAGAGTGATGCCGCATAAACAGAGTCTTTACCGTGAATATGGCCACGAACTGTAAGACCGCCTGAAGATTCGCCGCCTAAAACTGCATCAACTTCGTCAATTTTAGAGGAGATATATTTGAAACCAACAGGTACTTCATAACATTGCTCTCCAAAATGTTCAGCGATTTTGTCGAGCATGTGTGTTGTAGCAAGGTTTCTTACAACTCCGCCTTTCCAACCTTTGTGTTTTACAAGATAGTAGTAAAGCATACAAAGAATCTGGTTTGCGTTTATATATGTACCATCTTTATCAATGATACCAAGTCGGTCGCCGTCACCGTCCATAGCAATACCGAGGTCATAACCACCTTTTACAACCATATCGCTTAAAGGTGAAAGTGTCTGCTCGGTAGGTGCAGGCATAATGCCACCGAAATAAGCATCTTTATTAAGGTTTATAGTATCAACAGTGCAACGTGTTGTGTGGAAAATTACCTGTAACGGATAAGCACCTGAACCGTGCATTGTATCGAAAAGAACACGAAGTCCGCGCTCTCTTAATGCGTCTGTGTCAAGAAGTGCTAATATGTCGTCAAGGAATTTGTTGAAAGGGTTACGGAGATATAAAACCTTACCTGAAGCAACTGCTTCGTCAAAATCAATAGTTTTAACTTCTTTGGTCGCTTCAATCAATTCTTCAATTCTGCCTGTAATTTCCTGACTTGCATCTCTGCCTTCATCAACTATAACTTTAATTCCGTTGTAACGAGCAGGGTTGTGACTCGCGGTAACCTCAACACCAAAGTAAAGTTCGCTGTCTTTTACTGTGTGCATTATAAGTGGTGTAGGTGCAGAACGATTTAAAAACCATACATCAATACCGCCACTTGCCAAAACCTCAGCAATCCATTTTGCAGCGCTTTCAGATAAAAAGCGTCTGTCGTAACCAATAATAATCGGCTTGTCCGTTTTGTTGGTTTCTCTCGCATATTCTAAAATACCATTTGCTACTAACTGAACGTTTTCGCGTGTGAAATCATCACCTATTATAGCACGCCAGCCACCTGTACCAAATTTAATCATAATACCACCACTTTTAAAAAATTATACACTAATAATACCATAGCCGGAATTTTATGTAAAGATTTTTTTCTTTTTATGTAATAACTTTTTTATAAAATTCATAAAATTAAACATAATGTTTCGGGGGTGCGTTATGGCATATAATTATAATGAGAAATTTACAGGACAATATGATGAAAGAGCAGTCCTGCTTGGCAGATACATAGCAGAAACTAATTCAACAGTACGAGCAACCGGCAAAAAATTTGGTGTCTCAAAATCTACTGTGCATACCGATGTGACTGTAAGACTTCGGAAAATTAACCCTGCGTTATATAATGAGGTCAGGGCGGTGCTTGAAAAGAATAAGGAGGAAAGGCATATTCGTGGGGGAATAGCAACTAAAGCAAAGTATCTTAATAAGGTTTCTAAATAAATTGGAAAATTCTTGTAACTTGACAAAAACGCTCGTTGATTGTATAGTAAACTCTATACAGGAGAGTGATTATTATGAAGAAAATAATTACTGTGTTAGTTGCAGTTATTGCAGTATCGGCAATTCTTTTTGCTATTACTTTTGCTATTAAAAAGTACAAGGAAAACAACGCATTAGCAACTGCAGATACAGTTTACGAAATGTCAGATAATATAGGTAGTGTAACAGTAAACGAAGGTGTTGCACGACAAATGCTCGGTCAGTATCCATTAGAAGTTCTTGGTATAGAAAAGCCGCTCGACGAGTATATTATGAAACTTAGTGAAACCAATGCACTTAACAATCGTGCTTGTAAGGTAGAGCTATTTTTAACAGAAAAAGCAGAAATACCAGAAGCGATTTTTGCAATTTCCGGTTATGAATGCTTCGTGTTTGATGTAACTAAAAATGAATATCTTTTACTTACCTTAAATGGTGCATTTTCGGTTGAAACAAAAGAAACAACAGAACCTGAGGAAACACTCTTTTACGATGAAGAGAATAATACCAAGCTTCATAAAGTAATAGATAAATACTCTGCCGATGAATTAGGTTTCCAGAAAAATCCGAGTGAATATATAATGGTTGTTTTAGGCTCAACTGTAAAAGCTAAAGATGGTAAAACAGTTTATCCTGTGAAAATGTACGAAACAGATGGCACATCAACAAATTACACCTGTGCAATTGATGGTGAAACAGTTTATAAGTTTGATACAACTGAAAAAATGTATGTAAAAGTATGAAAATAACCTGATTGAGTTTTTGCTCAATCAGGTTTTCTTTTATTTCAATTCAAATGTCACATTTGAAAAATCAAGGTTTTCTAAATCTTTTTTAGTAATTCTGAAAATTGCTTGTTTTTCTGTTTCTTGTAAAAATTCAGGCATATTATCGTCGAGAGGGTCATACTGAAGAAGAATGTAATTGTCACCATCATCGATGAAAAGTGCAGTTTCAGAAGTTTCGCTTTCACCGCTGTAATCAATTGAAAATTCGTCATCTGTATTGCCTAAGAAGTCAAAACCTAAATTGAAATCATCTATCAATGCGTCAGACTCTTCGTTTGTTAATTGCACATTCGGTTTGAATGTACCATCTTCTGTGATTGTGAGAAAGATGTACAAAAATCCTTTTTCAGGGAGTAATTTACAATCTGTGTGCTCTCTTAATTCTGAAAGTTTAATCTGGCAAAAGAAAAAATCATCATCAGAAAGTGTACCATCAGAAAGCCAGGCTTCCGGCATTGTCGGTGCACCTAAAAATTTACTTGTTCCATAATCGTAATCGCCAAATGCTTTTTCAACCTTTAATTTATACATTTTAATTTGCTCCTAAATATTCTTCCATAACTTGTCCTGAAGCCTTCATTTCTTTTGCGGCTTCAACACCAACATAACGCCAATGCCATGGTTCGTAGGTAACCTTTGTAATGTCTTGTTTGTCTTTCGGGTAACGTAGAATAAATCCGTAATCTGCCGCGTTAGCCATTAACCATTGAAATTCGTCAGTATCTTCAAACCATTCGTCAACGCAAACAATATCCATAGCATACCCTAAATTATGCTCACTGCTGCCGGGTGGCATGATTATTGTTGCCGCTTTAACTGCTGCATCCTTCTTTGAATAGCCAAGACTTTCGTAATAAGCTATTTTGTTGTTATAGTTTCGCTTTTGTAACTCATAATCACGATATCCCGAACAAGGTGTTAAGTAAACACCATCTTTACTTGCGGCATCAAACATTGCTTCGTAATGCTCAGCGACCTTTTTGTCAAGTCGTTCAGATGAGCCACAGACATAAACTAAATCTGGCTTATAGTCTTCGGGGATTCTGTAGCCTGAATTTACAAGTGTTAAATGCCAGTTGTTTTCATCAATTGTAATTAGTGTGGGGTTGTCAATTGTGCCAGAGGCAACAGCAGTAACCTGTTGCTTTGTTGTCTGTGGTGTAATTGTTGTTTCTGGCTTTTTATCTTCTTTTTTCTCAGTAACATTTTCAGTTTCTTTTTCTGTGTGCTTTTCTGTAACCTGTTGTTCTTCTTGTACCTTGTCGGTTTCGCCTATAGTAGCACCGCTTATTATCTGGTTGTTTCTATTGTTTATTACAAGACAAACAACAGTAACAAAAATCACAACAATTGAAAGCATTAAATAAAGAAATTTTCGTGCGTTTTTGTCTTTTGTGAGATTCATTTCTTTTTAACTCCTGTAATATTATTTGTATACATTATAGTATTTTTAATATGTTATGTCAATCTACAATAATTTGTAATTAGCACTAAATGACAAAATATATGTGTGTAATTTGTGCTATTTTTACAAAGATGAAAAAATATGAAAATATTGTTTTTTTAAATTACTTTTTGTGCTATAATTACTCTGTTGTATAATAAATTATTTTGAAAAGGGGTAAATCCTTTATGAAAAGAATTTTAAGTTTAAGTTTAGCACTTTTAGTTGTAAGTGCTGGTTTACTTTCACTTACAGCTTGCTCATCATCTTCAGGTGATGAAGAGGTTGAAGTGCAGACAACTCTTGCGGCAGTTTACACAGAGAGTGCAGTTCCTGTAGAAAAATCAAGTGAAGAAATTCTTAATTATTTCAATTCACTTCTTAATAGCATCAAAACAGAAAAACCTGCTATGTATTACAGATTCGAGAAAAATGTTCCAAACGATAGCCTTAAGGTTACAAAAGCAGGTCAGGAGGAAGCAGAGGAAATCGACTCTTCACTTTCTGCTATTAATGATGCGGCAAAAGCAGTTAAAGACCTTATGTTGGAAAATATTAAAGAAACATCAGGCGATATTCCATTCGGTGGCGATAATACAGATGTTATGCTCGTTCAGGGCGAGAGCTTTGCTTCAAAGCTTTCTGTTGATGATGTTAAATACGCAACAATGACAGAGGTTGGCGACAAATACTATATCACAATTGAGTTTAACGATATCGGCGAAGCAGAAGCAAAAAGTATTCTTTCAAAGGCATTCAATCTTCGTGATAAAGCAGATATTCTTAATTCAGAAGAATTTGCAAAGACAAAAGCATACCTTGAATTAAAAGATTATTCAGTTAATTACACAGGTTGCAAAATTACTGCAACAGTAAATCGTCTTACAAATAAAATTGAAACAGTTAATTACTTCAAAGCTGCAAATGTTACTGCATCAGCTTTAGGTAAGGGTACATTTGAGTCTCACAGTGATCTTTCAGTTTTGTTCACTCTTGAGGATAAATCATATTATGAATTAAACTGGGAAAATGAAGATCCTACAAGTCCATTAGAAACAACAGAGGTTGCTACTGAGGTTATAACAGAAGTTATGACAGATGCTATTCCTAAGGTTTCAAAAGCTTACGAGCAATAATAAGCAATATGTTAGGGGGTGGGTAACCGCCCCTATGTTTATAAATACGGAGGTATTTTTATGGGCAAAAAATCTGTAGCACTTCTAATTGTAGTTATTATGTGCTGTACTTTTATTTTTACTGCGTGTAATAAAGATAAATATACAAATCCGGTAACAGGTGAAGAGTACATACTTGTAACAGATGAAAACGGTAACAAGGTTTTGAGTGAAGATGGCGAGTTATTAGTTTACGCAACTGATGAGGACGGTAAAAAGATTAAAGATGATGAAGGTAATTATGTTACAGAAATTCACGGCTTTATAGGTCAGATAGAAAATAATGGTGTGATTGAAGATTATGCTTATTATTTAACATTACCGGATGGTTGGAAATCTGTTGATAAGCAAGGTAATTTCGAAAACAAAAGTAAGGGCTACGAACTTTCTGTTGATATACAGGACGAAACCTTTGACGATTGCTATAAAAAATCAAAAGCAGTTTTTGATGCTACTTCTGAGTTTGCTGCAAAAGGTGAAGATGCAGAAGCATACTGGAATGAATATGAGTACGATAATATTGATACAAAGGCATATATGTTATCTTTTAAAACAGGTGATTTTGCATCGGTAACAATGTTCTTCAGCAGTAACAATAATTTGTATATTTTAAGAATTGAAGGCGATGCTACTCTTGATTTTGAGGATGTAAAAGCAGAAATGCTCAAGATTTTTGATGGTTTCAAATTCAAACCATATACATATTATGAGGGGTTAACAGATTCACCTGTAAAAGATACTGAAAAAGCAGAGTAAAATAAAACATCCCGAAGAAAAATTTCTTCGGGATGAAATTTTTTATTCATTTTTATATTTATTAAGAAAAACAGGAATCAAATTTAATTATATCTTATCTTTTAAAAGCTTTTCAGTTGCCATATAAAGTGTTGGTACTAAAATAACCGCCGCTATAATTTCAATAACACCATTTACTGAAATCAATACTGAAAAGATTGTTTCAAGTGCAGTTGTAACACCTGCGGTGATAGTTTCGAAACCGTTGAAAAGTGTTAAGGCGGTGAGTACTAAAACTGTGTTTGTAAGTGTTGCTGCAACTGAAGCAATTGCTAAAGAAATCGGCTTTTGAAGTTTTGTTTTTGCAAGTGCATAAAAAACAAGACCTGCAACAATACCTACAATAATTCTTGGTACTAATGAAATCATAGGGTTCTGGAATGGAATATTGCCAGGAATTGGTTCCTGAAATGCTTTGATTATACAAAGCACACCCCATGCACCACCAAGAAATGCACCGTATTTTACACCTAAAATACAAGCACCTAAAATGGTTGCAATGTGAATTGTTGTGATTGAAATTGCGCCTACCGGTATGTAGCCGAGTGGTGTGAATGTCATTACGACTGTCAATGCCACGAAAAATGCGCAGATTACAAGACGATTGAGTTTTTTCTTTTTGTTCATAAAATTTTCTCCTTTGCTACTGTTCTCGATTGAGATACAATGCGTGTTTTGTCAGAATACTTTTGTTTTATTGCCTGTTTTTCTTGTAAATAACTAAAAGCCCTTCTAAAACGAGATTTTTATTATAAATTATTTCTCTGTCGCAGCAATTAACTATTTCCTTTGCAAGACCGCCTGTTGCAACAGTAGTTTTAATTTTTTTGCCTAACTCTTTTTCAAGACGGGTAGCCATTCCGTCAAGCATAGCCGCGTTACCTAAAACTGTACCGGATTTAATACACTCAATTGTGTTAGTGCCGATTGCTTTTTCAGGAGCGCTTAAATCAATTGCTGGTAATTGTGAAGTTCTTAAGGATAATGCATCTAAGGAAATACTTATACCTGGTGCTATGGTGCAACCTAAAAATACATTACCTTCATCTATAACAGAGATTTTTGTTGCAGTACCTAAATCCATAACAAGACAAGGTAATTCGTATTGTGAAATAGCACCGACTGCACCTGCAACTAAATCTGCACCGACTTCTTTTGGGTTATCTGTTGAAATTTTAAGACCGTTTTTTATTCCTGCGGCAACAACGAGTGCATTTACTTTTGCAACTTTTTCAATTGCTTCTTTAAAAGCACGTGTAAGTTCAGGTACAACAGAACTTATAACTGCACCACGGAATTCACCACGTATGTTTTCTAAATTGAAAACTGCATTAAGTTCAATTGCATATTGCTCACTTGTTCTGTGGCGCTGTGTAGCAAGTCTTGAAACGAAAATCAATTCATCATTTTTATATATACCAAGTGTTATGTTTGTGTTACCTATGTCAGCAACTAATACCAAAAGAAACACCACCTTGACTTTTTTAATAATTATACACCCGAAAAAGTAAATTATCAAGCAGATTTGGTGGGCAAAATAACAAAAAAATTATTGAATTTGAAATAAAATACTTTAATTTTATTGTGCAATATGTTATAATATTGGTAATTTATGTGAGGAGTTGTTAATTATGGCAGATATTCAGATGAATGTTGAAACTGCTTTGAAAAAAGATATGGAAAATAAAATTAAGAAAGGATTGCAAAAAGAAATGAAGAAAGGCACAGGTTTTATGAAAGAATTCAAAGATTTTATATCAAGAGGTAATGTAATTGACCTTGCAGTCGGTGTTATCATAGGTAGTTCATTTACTGCAATTGTTAATTCACTTGTAAATAATATTATTACACCACTTATTACTTTGATAACAGGTAAAGTTTCTGTAAAAGAACTTTTTGTTGCACTTGACGGTAAAGAGTATGAATCATTAGAAGCGGCAACAGAGGCGGGTGTTGCCACTCTCGGTTATGGTCTTTTCCTTCAGGCAATTATTGATTTTATTATAATTGCATTCGTAATTTTTCTTATGGTTAAAGGTATTAACAAATTAAGAGATATTGGTAAAAAACCTGAAGAGGTTGTTGAAGAAACTCCAACTACAAAAGTTTGCCCATTTTGTAAGAGTGATATCAATATTGAGGCAACTCGTTGCCCTAATTGTACTTCTCAGTTAGAAGGAGAAAACAAATGAGCAGATTAAGATATTTTATTGCACTTTGGGCATCAAAGTCTGCCTATATTCTTTTAAAATTATTAAAAAGAAACGCAACTATGTTTCCGGGAAGAGTTGCTCTTAAAATTTGTCCTGATTATTTAGCACAAACAAAAAAATGCCCGAATGTACTCTGTATAACCGGTACAAACGGTAAAACAACTACTACAAATATGGTAGCAGATATTTTAGCAGAAAGCGGTTACAAGGTAGTTTCTAACAGATATGGTTCAAATATCAACACAGGTGTTGCAACTGCGCTTACACACAGCGTTAATATTTTTGGTAAACCAACTGCAGAAGTTTTATCTCTTGAAGTAGATGAACGTTATTCAAGACTTATATTACCTTTTATTAAGCCTGATTATCTCGTGGTTACAAATCTTTTCAGAGACTCACTCAAAAGAAATGCTCATCCGGAATACATTTTCAGTATTTTAGATACTTATGTACCCAAAAATACAAAACTCATTCTTAATGCTGACTGTTTAATGACTTCCCAACTTTTAAAAGAGAATGATAAAGTATTTTTTGCTATTGATAAACTTCCTACAGATATTACTGAATGTGTAAACTTAATAAATGACTTTTCATTCTGTCCTGTTTGTAATGAAAAGCTTGTGTTTAATTATCTCAGATATCACCACATAGGTAATGCTTATTGCCCTAACTGTGATTTTAAATCTGACGAAGCAAAATACAGACTTACAAATATTGATTATGATAAACAGGAAATTACTGTAAGTATTGATGGTAAAACTGATACTTACCCTATAGTAAACAGAGCGCTTTATAATATTTACAATGAACTTGCTTGTATTTCACTTATGAGTGAGTTTAATGTTGATAAAGAAAAAGTAAAAGCATATCTTAAAAAAATCAGCGTTACACAAACCCGTTATAATGAGCAGGTTGCAGGCGGAACATCAATAATACGTACAATGGCAAAAGGACAAAACTCTGTTTCTTGCTCAAGAACTGTTGATTTTGTTGGTAATGAGCCGGGTGTAAAAGGTATTATGATTATGATTGATGACTCATCTGACAAAAAGAATTCTTCTGAATTCAGCGGTTGGCTTTATGATGTCGATTTTGAATTTTTAAATAACCCTGATACCAAGCAGATTATTATTGCAGGTCCAAGATGTTACGATTTAAAATTAAGACTTCTTATTGCAGGACTTCCGGCAGAAAAACTTTCTTGCGAATTTGAGGAACGCGACGCATTAAAGTATATTGATACTGATGTTGAAAAGTTTTATCTTCTTCACGATGCTTATAACATTGAATACGCAATTGATTTAGAAAAAGAAATAGCAGAAATATTTAATAATTCACAAAAGAAAGGTGGCACAGAAGAATGAAAATAGAAGTTCTTTACCCTGAAGTTTGTTGCCTTTTTGGTGATAAAGCAAATATGCGTTATTTCAAGTTGTGCTTACCTGATGCAGAATTTATAGAAACACCTATAAAAGACCAACCAAGGTTTCTTACAGAAGATGTAGATATGGTTTATATCGGTTCTTGTAGTGAATCAAATCAGGAAAAAATTCTTTCTCGTTTAAAAGGCTATGAAGAAAGAATAAATGCACTTATAGAAAAAGGTGTAGTTTTCTTAATGACAGGTAACGCGTTTGAGATTTTCGGTAAATATATTGAAAATGCAGATGGCACAAAAATAGACGGACTTAACATTTTCTCTTTTAATTCTGTAAGAACTATTCCTGCAAGACACAATTCACTTGTTTTAGGTAAGTATGAAAATATTGATATAGTAGGATATACCAGCAGATTTACTCACACTTATAACATAGATGAAAATGATGTGTTTATAAAGGTAGAAAAAGGTTACGGTGCTTCAAAAGAGGCAAAGGTAGAGGGTGTAAAACGAAATAATTTCTTCGGCACTTATCTTTTAGGTCCGTTTCTTATTTCAAACCCACTTTTCACAAAAGAACTTATGAAGAAGTTGGGTGTAGAAAATCCTGTGCTTCCATTTGAAGAAGATATTATGGAAGCGTATAATGTACGACTCGAAGAGTTGAATGATGATATAATATTTAATTAAAAAACCAACAGTTAATCGATTTTTTGTCGATTAACTGTTTTTTCTATTGACATTATTTTATAAAAATAGTATTATTTGTCTATTGAGTTAAACTTTTGTTTGATTCGGGTTATATGAAAGGAAGTTTTGTAAAATGGAAATACCAAAAGTATTTGAAAGCGAATATCGTTTTTGCCTTATTATGTGGGAAAACGAACCGATGACTATGTCAAATCTTGCAAAGGTTTGCAAAGAGAAAATTGGTTGGTCAAGAACTACTACATACACGGTAATTAAAAGACTTGAAGAACGTGGGATTTTAAGAAAAGAAGGTTCAACAGTAATACCTGTTTACACCAAAGAAGAAATTCAGGTTTCTGAAGTTAGTGAACTTATTGAGAAGAAATTTGAAAACAACTTACCTGCATTTATTGCAGCTTTTTCAAAAAGCAAAAAGTTAAGTAAAACAGATATTGATGAAATAAAAAAGATTATTGAAAACGCAGGAGAGTAATTTATGAAAGAAATGTTTGAATTGCTGTTTTCTGTAACGTTGTCAACCAATGTTTTTATAATAGCAATACTTTTAATTCGTTTCTTGTTTAAAAACTCGTCAAAAAATTCAAGATTATTTTTATGGCTTCTTGTAGCAATAAAACTGATATTACCATTTAATATAGAAAGTAAATTCAGTCTTATTCCGGAGTCAGTTGCAAAAACAACAAGTGAACTGGGGAGTGTCGCTACTGATGTTGTTTTGCCACAGGTAGAAAGTGTGGGTAATTCAGTAAACACAGAAATTTTATTCTACGGAGTGTGGGCAACAGTTGCTTTAATTATCTTGATTTATGGCGCAGTTAGTTTTTGGAGATTACATAAAAATTCAAGCGATGCAATAAAAATGGAAGGTAACATCTTCCAGAGTGAAAAGGTTGTTTCACCATTTGTTTTAGGTGTTATAAAACCTAAAATACTTATACCGTTTAATTTAGATGATGAAACACTTTCTTATATTGTTTCGCACGAAAAATCACACATTAAAAGCTTTGATAATATAACAAAGCTTGTGGCATTTATATTGCTTGCAGTTCATTGGTATAATCCATTAGTATGGGTTTGTTTTAAACTTCTTACAGTAGATATTGAACTTGCTTGTGATGAACGCGTTGTGAAAAATTACACATTGGAAAAAAGAAAATCTTACGCAGAAGCACTTTTAAGCTGTGCGGTAAATGAGGGCAGAGGTCTTATTTACCCGTTAGGCTTTGGCGAAGTAAGTATAAAAGAAAGAATAAAAGCGGTCGTGTCTTATAAAAAGACTTTGAAGGCAGTTTTAGTTTTGTTTTTGGGTGTTGCTGCTTGTTCTTTTGTATTCTTTGCAACAGTACCAAAAGTTTCTGCAAAAAACGAAGTAGAGAAAAAACCTGTTGTTGAAGAAGTGGTTACAGAAGAACCAACAACCGAGGTTTACAAAGAAGAAACTACAACAGAGCCGGTGACGGAGGTTACAACAGAACAGGAAGTAACTGAAGAATATATTTACTATGAAACCCAACCAGTATTTAATCTTGATGATGTTGATCCAGAGTATAGAGAAGTTTTTTCGATGGCAATAGAGGAAAATAAACATGTTCTTGAAATAATGCTTAGAGAGGGAATGTTGACAACCTATGATCAGGATAACAACAACGACGACGATTATCTTACAAGGTCTGAAGAAAACTATCCTGCGTATTGGGAACCGCCAGAGGTTATTGAAATTTTCCCCGATGCGAGTTCGGGAAAAACGCCGGGTGCTCCTGAATTAGGTTCTTCAAAACCAGGGGTTCAAAGAATTCCCGGTTTAACAGCATATTCAATACCATAATGGTATTAAATAAAATATAAAATCAAATGAGAAAAACAATGAAAAAAACTAAAAAATTATTATCAACTCTTTTAGCAATAATTATGCTTTTCGGTGTTGTATCAATTGTGGCAAATGCTGCAAGTATTTCTTCAACATCAAGTGATTATGGCTATATGCTTGCAACTGATGCTAAAATCAGTAAAGCGGTAGGTACTGTAAAGGTTTACAATACTCACGATTACCTTAATTTCTATATAAATTCTTATTATGATGATATGTATTTCTTTTATGAAATATATTCAGATAAGAAAATGACAAAGCTTTTAGCGAGCGATTATACATACTGTGATAACAGCGGCACATATTCGTGGTCACCATTATTGAAATTAAAAGGTGTTTTTAAAACAGGTACATTCTATGGTGTAACCTATGCTGCAAGAATTGACGATTCAGGTAATGCTACTATTTCAGAAGCTTCTCTTCAAACCTTTAAATTATCGGTAAACAGAGAACCTAAATTTAATCAGAAAATGGTTATTTTAAAAAGTGTTACAAATACAGTAAACGGACCGACAATTAAGTGGAATAAGCTTTCAAGTGATGCTACAAAATATGTAATTTACCGTAGAAGTATGTCAGGCACAAAATGGACTAAGGTAGGTACAGTAAAAGGTTCAACTCTTTCATTTACAGATAAATCTATTAAAAATAAAAACGGTAAATATATTTACACAGTTAAAGCACTTAATAAAAACGGTACTGCTTCAAGATACCTTTACAACGGACTTTATTGTCTTTTTGCAAAAGCACCAACAGTAAGCTCAGTTGCTACTACAAGTGATAACAGAATTCAGGTTAAGTGGAACAATACCTCAGGCTCTGCTTATTACAGAGTTTACAGAAGCGAAAACGGTGGTGGTTGGAAGCTTTTGAATAACAAATTCAAGGGTACAACATATTACGACACTACAGCTAAAAACGGTAAAAATTATAAATATACAGTAAGAGCAGTTATTCCTACAGCAGACGGTAATGCAATAAGTGCTTATTACAATGTAAACAAGAAGGTTGATTTTGTAGCACAACCCAAAATCAATCCTGTAGAGGTTGCAGAAAACGGACTTAAAATAACCTGGAATAAGGTAACAGGTGCTAATGCTTACACAGTTTACAAAAAGACTCTTGAAAAGGGTGCTTCATGGGTAGTTTTAAGTAAGGTGTCAGGTGATGTAACAGAATTTACAGACACAACTGCAAACGAAGAAAGTGCATTTATTTACACAGTTCGTTCAGAGGGTAAAACTTCAAGAGGTAGTTATTCAAGTAAGGGTGTTGAATACTTCACACTTTCTCAACCTGAATTTACAACTACTTTAAATGAACACGTTGTTCATATAGAGTGGGAGCCTGTAGAAAATGCAGAGGGCTATTATATACTCATTAAAGATGGTAGTGGCAACTGGAGTGTTTACCAGAATATAACTGTAGGCAATGAGTCTGATATTTATATCTCAACTACACATGCGGAATATGAATTAACTGTTCAGGCATACAGAGGCGATAAAACATCAACTTATAAAGAAGATGTAGAAAAAATTGAGTATTGGGCTACTGCAACCGCAGAATACGAAATCTACGATGATATAATTTATTTTAAAGATGGCGGTCGTTATGACACAACTTATAAATTATATAAAAAGCTTGCAAGCGAGCCGGATTCAGAGTATGAGCTTATCTCTACATATTATTCAAGCTCTGCAGGTAGCTGGGTTACTTTGACAGATGAAACAGAGGTCTTGTACGATACACCTTATGTTTATCAGGTAAGAATGACATATTGGGGCAAAGAACAAACTTCAAATATTCAGACAATAAATGTTACAAAATACAGTCCTGAAAAGTATATAGAAGCATTTGATGCAATTCCTGAAAAAGTAAACGGTAACTATGTTTTCAACTTTGACTATAAATTGAAGGATGTAGCAAAAGATTTTGATGTGAAAATCTACGGAATGTATGATTGGAGTGATAACGCGTCTTTAGGTGGTGACGTTACTGGTTGGGCAGAATTCAGTTCAACAGAGTCGTGGGAATTTTATGATTGGACATATAATTTAGCTAATTTAAAATTCAGCTGTGTTGTTTCAGATGAAAATGGCTCAACACCAGTTGATGGTTTTGTAATAGATGAAAGTATAAAATAATCCAAAAATTACAAAAACACACCCAAAAGTTACATTTATAGTAAATTTTAAATTAAAAAGAATAAAATACAGATGAAGTTAAAGCTTCGTCTGTATTTTTATTTTGTGGGTGATATTATGAAGTTGTTGAAAAATGAAAAGTGGAAATTGGAAGAAATAACGAAAAGCATCTGTGTTTTTACAACTATTTATTGTAGTGTTACAATTTTTATAGTTGGTTTTATGTATGCGCTTATGGAAGTGTCCGTCATTTTTGAGGCTATTTTGCCTGTTGGCTTTGAAGAGTTTTCAGAGGGCTTTATAAACGTTTTGTTTTCCATTTTTATGTTTTTTCACCTGTTGCTCTATATTGGTAAAATTATTTATATCTTTCCGATAATTATAACTATATTTTTAATCTCAGTTGCTTTTACAGAATTAGTAAAAAGAAAAAATCCAAGAGTTTTTGTTCATCCGTTAGTGCTTTCTTCAATATGTACGTCATTTGTCTGGGGCTTTGTTGTTGATAACCTTATTAAAAATTCTTTTTAGTATGTGTTTACATTATTGAGGGGCGTTATTATGAAAAAGGAAAAGTGGAAATTAGAGCCAATAGTAAAAAAAGTTTGTTTAGCTACAACTATATTTTACGGAGTAATAATCACTCTTATTGGTTTAGTGTATTTAGCAATATACTGCTCATCAAATGGAGTGTTAGAAAATATTGATTTAAGCGGAACTATATTTACAGTTTTACTTGGTTTATATATCGTGTTACATTATACTATGATACTTTATGTTACACCTTTTGTTATTGTAATATTTTTAATAGGTGTAATATTTAGTGAAGTTAGGGTGAAAGGCAACTCGTTAATATGTATTCACCCGTTAATACTTTCTTCAATTACAACATCCATCGCAGGTACATTGCTATATGTAAATCTTATTGAAAATTCATTTTAAAATATAAAACAGTAGTAATTTACTACCATATATGATATAGTATAAATAATTGGGGTAGGTGGTTATAATGCTTACAATCGCAATTTGTGATGATGAAAAGAAAATATGCGATTATATAGAAAATCGTACAACTGAATTTTTAGCAAAAAATGATTTGGAAGCAGAAGTTTCTGTGTTCTATGATGGTAGTGAACTTCTAAAAAAATGTGAATCAAATAATCAAAATTTTGATATCATTTTTCTTGATATAAAAATGAAAACATTAAACGGTGTAGAGTGTGCAAAACTTTTAAGAGATATTGGCGTAAATTCTCTTATAGTGTTTATCACATCTTCTGCCGAGTATGTTTTTTCAGGGTATGAGGTAAAGGCGTTCCGTTACATTTTAAAAACTGATTTAGTCAATGCGTTTTCGCGCGTTTTTGGTGAGTGTCTTACGGAACTTAAAAAACTTAACACAAGTTTCTTTACGGTTAAAACATCTTCAAGTGTGAAAAATATTCCGCTTTCGGATATTTTATATTTTGAAAGCAACAAACGACTTTTAAATATACACACAAAAAACGAGGTTATTTCCTTTTACGAGAAACTTGATAATGTAGAAAATGAACTAAAAGAAAAAGATTTTATAAGAACACACCAGAGTTATCTTGTTAATGCACAAAAAATTAAAAGTGTGTCAAAAGATTCAGCCTTGCTTGTGAATGGATTCAGTTTGCCTGTAAGTAAAAGTAAGGCTTCTAAAGTAAAAGACGCTTATTTATGGTCAAAGAGGTAGTTAAATGTTAGAATTTTTAGAAACATCACTATTCTATTTAATAAGGCTTTTTTCTTCAACATTAGAAATTCTTCTTGCTTTTTTACTTATGAATGTATTTTTTGAAGAAAAATTCAAAAGTAAAAATCCGAAAAGAATTGCGTTTGTAATAAGTGCGGGAATTCTTTTGGCACTTCAGGAAACAGGTCAGAGCGGTAATATTAAAACAGTTATTCAGATGCTTTTAATGATTGCCATAGTCTTTATAATTTACGACGGGCAAAAGCGTCTGAAAGCAGTTTTTGTAGTCATTTATTCATTGTTTGTAGCACTTTCAAAGTTGGTATCTTATTTTGCGTTTTCATTTTTTATAGATGAATACATAACAAAAATTCCTTATATGGATACCGAAAGTTTCTTTTACAGAATTTTATCAATTGAAATGCCTAATATAATTATGCTTTTAATAATTATTCTTTTAGGTCTTTTCACAAAATCCAAAAACAAAAACGTACCTTTAAGATATTGGCTTTTACTTCTTACTGTACCGGTTACTACACTCGGTACACTTACAGTTTATCAATATTATATAGACCGTTTAGCACCTGGTGAAGAAATAAATGCTTATATAATTATTTCAACAATCGGTATTCTTTTTATAAATATACTTGTGTTTATGCTTTTCTCACGACTTCACAATCAGTTAGAAATGCAAAGACGACAAGACCTTTTAAATACGCAGATGCGTCTTGAAAAAGAGTCATTTTTAAGAATAGAAGAAAGCTACAACAGAACAAGAGAATTAAGACACGATTTGAAAAATCATATTTTTTCATTAAAGGGTATAGCTGAAAACGGTACAAAAGAAGAGCTTTTAGAATATCTTGAAAAAATGACTGATGCAGTTGAAGAGGCTACATATATTTCAATGAGCAAAAATTCTGCTATTGATGCGGTTATAAATGAAAAAATGCTTTTGGCGCAAAAAAGTGGTATTGCAACGCATTTTCAGGTTGAGTCACTTGAACAAATCAATGTGCCGAGTATGGATATCTGTACAATTTTAAGTAACGCACTCGATAACGCCATTGAAGCAAATGTCAAAGTAGAAAAAATGAGTGACAGATATATAGAAACAAAAATAACAAATGATGAAAGCGGTATTTTTATTTCTATAAAAAATCCGTCACCTGAAGCACCGAAGAAAAGGGCGGGGAATTACATTTCTTCAAAAACCGATAAAGAAAATCACGGTCTCGGTTTAAAGAGTATTAAAAGAACTGTTGACAAACACAAAGGCGATATGCTTATTAAATATGAGAATGAGGTATTTACAATAATTGTAAATATATAAAACAAATCACCCTTGAATTTCAAGGGTGATTTGTTCTATATATTGATAGTGAGGCTTACTATATATCAGAAATAAATATCTATTTGCTGTTTGATATTATTAAATGGTAATTTCAACAAAATACACTTATGCCGCAAAAAATGGGGCTTTACTTACAACTACCTATGGTAATAATGACAAAAAAACAAACACTTATAACAATTTAGGTCTTGTTTCAAAAATAACAACTGTAAATGACGGAACAAGTAAAACAAGCTATAGTTGGGGCTACAATGCTGCTGGTGGTATAGTTTATCACAGAGATGCTGAAAACAACCTTAAGTATTTATATGACTACGACTCATTAGGTCGTTTAATTCGTCAGGAAATTCAGACCAATGACACATTCAGTCACGTTGGTTCAACAGAAGTAACCTATGATATAAGAAACAATGTAAGACAGGGGACGGTTCTGTGTCTTAGTCTCAGTTGCAAGTAGCAAGTGTGCAAGTTACAAGTAAAATTAACAACAACTCAGGTAATTGATTTCGGTCAACTATCTGAGTTGTTTAGTTATATTTAACACTTTTGACTAATTTTGTAGAAGATTTCAAAATTGCTTGATTTAATTTGAAAAATTTGGTATATAGACAATCAGGGGACGGTTCTATGATTGACACCAAAAAGCCTTGATTATCAACGGTTTTAGCGTTATTTAAAGTTTAATTTAAAAAGAACCCGTAATTACAGTGATTTACTGCAATTACGGGTTCTTTTATTATCTGATAACTGTATTCTCTACAATTTTTGCTTTTTCTAAACAGTTTTTAAGTGCTGTAGCG
>JAFXCQ010000017.1 GCA_017521425.1 Clostridia bacterium | reverse complement strand
TCCTATCGGACGGGATAAATCCCGCTTTCGTGGGATGAAATCACTTCGTGATGAAATCCGACTTCGTCGGGAGATAAGGACGGATTTAATTTCATCTGCGAAGCAGATTTCATCCGAGCGGAGTGAGGATTTCATCGCGCTTGCGCGATTTCATTGAAAAGTTTGCAAATGTGGTACAATCGGAGTAAATGAGGTGATAGTATGGCTGAAAACAAACTTGCTGATATGTCAACAGAATTTGCGATTCAAATCTTAAAACTGACAGAAAACATAAAAGGTCATTATTCTCTGTCAAATCAGCTTGAACGAAGCGGAACGAGTATTGGAGCAAATATCCGCGAGGCGAAATATGCGCACAGCCGTCCCGATTTTATCGCTAAATTGCAGATTGCTTTGAAAGAATGCTATGAAACAGAATACTGGATTGAAATCGCACAAAAAGCGAGCATTATCTCTGATGATGTCGCAAAAACTGTATTGCACGATTGCGGATCGATTCGCAGAATACTCATCTCCTCCATCAACACCGCAAAGGAGAATGCGAAATGAAACGAATACTTTGTTGCTTGATTTGTTTGTTAATGTTGTTTTCGTTCGTGGGATGTAATTCCGATACAACCCCTGTTCTTTCTGGCAATTATTATGCCGTTGGCGATTATCAAGAAATGTTGACGCCGTATTTATGGCTGGATATTAGCGAAAACAAATTTTCACTTGGTGCTGGATCCGTGGTGTCATATGCTGAAAACGGATCTTATAAAATTTTGGATAGTAAGATTATCGCCACTTCACAAAGCACAACATTTGAATTTGAGATCAAGGATAAGAACACCCTTGTATTGGTTGACAATGGAGATAATGACTTCTTCAAAATTCCTATCAACACGCAATTTATATATAGCGAAGATTTGAAGTAGTTACACTACTTTTGGTCGTTTTTACCCCTACTTATACTACTTTTAGTCGCTCTTTCGCAGAAAAAGAAAAGGGATTGCACAAGCAAGCCCTTTTCTTTTTTAACTAAGTTTGCCTTTCGGCAAGTGAAGTTACTTCGTAGTGAAGTTATTTTTCAATGATGTTGCACCTATCGGTGCAGTGAATGGCAAACTTAACATCACTTTACGCCGTACGTGTAAAACTTCACTGTGCTTCAGCACAATATCACTTTGAGCGTAGTGAAAAACATCACTTTATATTCCCAAAAACAAATAATTATGATATAATGTTATTTAACATTTTTTATCAGGAGGCTAAATTTATGGCGTGGTATGACGAAGCAATTTTTTATCATATATATCCGTTAGGAATGACAGGAGCACCGAAAGAAAATGATTACGGTGAGCCGGTTCACAGACTTAACATACTATTACCCTGGATTTCTCACATTAAAGAAATTGGTAGTAATGCAATTTATATAGGACCACTCTTCGAGTCAGTTGGTCACGGTTACGAAACAACCGATTACAAAAAATTAGATTCACGACTTGGTACAAATGAAGATTTAACGAATTTTGTGACAGAATGTCATAAAGCAGGAATTAGAGTTATTTTAGATGGTGTATTTAACCACACAGGCCGTGATTTTTTTGCTTTTAAAGATATAAGAGAAAACAGACAAAATTCGCAATATAAAGACTGGTACTGCAATGTAAATTTCTCGGGAAATAATTATTTTAATGACGGTTTCTCTTATGAAAACTGGGGTGGCTACGATTTACTTGCAAAATTAAATCAGAGAAACCCTGCGGTAAGAGATTATATTTGTGATGTTATACGTTTCTGGGTAAAAGAATTCGACATTGACGGACTTCGTCTCGACGCGGCAGATGTTATGGACTTTGACTATATGAAAGCACTCCGCAATGTAGCAAACGAAGTAAAACCTGATTTCTGGCTTATGGGTGAGGTTATTCACGGAAATTACTCCCGCTGGGCAAATGACGGAACACTCCATTCAGTAACAAACTATATGCTTCACAAGGCATTATACTCTGCTCACAACGACCACAACTATTTTGAAGTTGCCCATACTATAAAATATGTTGGTGATATGGTAGGCAACAACCTAAGTCTTTACACTTTTGTTGACAACCACGATGTTGAGCGAATTTACACAAAACTCAATAACAAAGCACACTTTGTACCTGTTCACATAATGCTTTACACTTTACCCGGTATTCCATCAATTTATTATGGTTCTGAATTCGGTATTGAAGGCAGAAAAGAACGCGGTTCAGATGACAGTCTGCGACCTGCGCTCAATTTTGAAGATTTCAAAGACGCAATTAACACAAACCCTTGCACAAAGTTAATTTCTACTTTAGGCAAAATCCGTCAGAACACCCCTGCCCTTTTATATGGTGATTACAAAGAATTAGAGTTACATACAACGCACTTTGCTTACGAGAGAACACACAATAACAAATCAGTTATTATAACAGTCAACAATAGCGACAACGAAGTTAATTTTAATCTTTCTTGTGGTAATCAAACAGAATACATTGGTTTACTTACTGGTAACAAAGCAAATGTTAATAATGGTAGAATCCTTGTAAAAGTTCCTGCAAACTATGGTGAAATATGGATTCCAACCGAGGTTATTGATAAAACCTTTACACCATTAAAGGCAATAGAAACAGAAAAGACTATTGAATCCATAAAAATTGAAAAACCAGTAAATATTGAACAACTTGAAAATATAGTAGTTACAGAACAAACTGCAAAAGAAAAAGAACAAGAAACTAAAAAGGCTGATATAAAAATCGACCTTAACAAGCCTTATGAGGAAATGACAATAGAAGAATTACAAGAAACAATTCTTGAAAAAATGAGAAAGAACGGACCTGTAACAGACTATATGTTAGGCACAGTAAGAGAAAATGTGTATCACGATTCGTTGTTGAATTGGGTCAGAAGCTTTAATTGAGTGTATAGTTACTTACTAAAAAATCTGTTATCTATTCATTTTTCTACTTTAAATTTCTTTATACGTATGATATAATATGTAAATATTCCTTTTTTTGAGGTGATAATTTTGAAAAAACGAAAACGAAAAGAATCAAATAAAATTCCAAAACTGCCATTTTTGATGCTATTCATTATAGAACTGCTTCTTATAGGTGTTTTACAAAATTCTAAGCCTGTGCCTGTTTATGAGCAGCTTGGCGAACTCACAATATGCTTTTGGGCATTTTATTTTGTAATTCTTCTTTTTGATTTTATAAGCAGAATGGTAAATAAAATTCCCGAAACAAAGGAAAAAACAAAGAAATTAAAAAAAGGGTTACTCATAGTAACTGAAGTAAGTTATATACTATTGCAGTTATATTTTATTCTTGCTATTGCAATCAGTTCTTTTGCGTATAATTTAAAAGCATTGAGTCAACTGAGTTACACATATACCTTCGGCAATATTGGCGTTCTATTAGTTATTGCTATTACCCTTTTAGTTTATAAAAATTTCATTTCTCAAAAGAATGAATTGAAAGCTGTTGAAACAATAACCTCTATGCTTTTAACAATCAGCATTGTTTCTTTTGTTTACATAGGATTTTGTATACTGAACATTGTTCTTGAAATGGATTTTTCAAATATAATATTCTGGTTTTACAGAATAGCCACTATTTATATTGCTATTGTTATCTTCTTTGATTTATTGATTTCTGTAATAAAAAGAGAAACATTAAAAGATTTTAACTATAAAATTCATTTACCAGATATTAAAAAACTAAAAAACAAAAATAATGAAGAAAAAAAATCTTTTGTAGATACATTAGAGAAGCATACAGGTATTTCGCTCAAATCATTATGGAGCATTAAATATGTAACAGAAATTTTGCCAAGTGCAATTCTGACAGTCATTGTAATATTATTTGTATCGAGTTGTGTTTATAAAGTTGAACCCTTTGAACAAGCTGCTGTTTATCGTTTTGGTTCTTTACAAGAACACTCTATTAAGGGTGAAGGCCTTCATTTCAAATTACCATGGCCTATTGAAAAAGCAGAAACCTATGAGGTTCAGCGTGTCCAGAATATGACTATTGGTTACGAATCAAATGATACAATTGATAATATGTGGACAGAATCACATTCCGTTGAAGAATACAAGCTATTAACCGGTAACGGAAACGAACTGGTTTCTGTTAATATTAAATTGATTTATAAAATTGATAATTTGTACACTTACCTAACCAAAAGCGCAAATCCTGAAGCTATTCTAAGCTCGAAAGCATATGAATTTATGATGAATAAAACTAACTCAACTGATCTCAATACGATTTTAAGTGTTGACAGAACTGGCCTCTCTAAAGAGCTTCTTTATGCCCTTAATGAGTTTACCAAGGACTACGCGATTGGTTTAACAGTAGAAGAAGTTATTGTTGAAAGTATCCATCCGCCAGTTGAACTTTCAGATGTTTATCAATCTGTTGTAAGTGCTGACGTAAAAAAAACAACAACAATAACAAATGCTGAAGCTGAGGCTCAAAAAATCATTGCGGAAGCTGAAAAAGGTGCGAAAACTGTAGTAATCACAGCGAAAGAAAAACAGACAACAAAAATCGCAGATGCTACGCAAGAAATGACGGTCTACAAAGCAGCACTTGAAGCTTACAGAATGAGACCCCAAGCATTTAAACTCAGTAAATATGTTGATACTTACGAAAAAGTTATTGCTGGTAACAAGGTTTATGTATTCTCACCTAATATAAAGACCGACCTTTCGCAATACATTATAAATTCAACAGGAAAACCATTATCAACAGAACAAACAACCGTTATTGAAGCGGAGGAATCTAAAAATGAAAATTAAAAAAATATACAAGTGGATATTCGCCCTTATTCTTGCGATGATTATCGTTGTATTTGGTTTTACATTCACAGTAAAAGAAGGCTCTTGTGCTATAGTTTCACGTTTTGGCGAAGTAAGAGCGGTTTATATGGAATCAGGGCTTCATTTCAAATTACCTTACCCTTTTGAGAATGTATATACTTACGACACAAGAAGTCAGTATATGGATTCGGGCTATACAGAAACTCTTACAAACGATAAGAAGAATGTTATTTTACAAACATATCTTGTGTGGCATATTGAAGACCCGAGGAAATTCTATAACAGCGTCGGTGACAACGAAAAAGCAGAAAAATATCTTAACGATTTAACTGCAAATGTAAAAAATGGTGTTATGGGTAACTACGAGTTGTCTTCTTTAGTTTCAACTGATTTAGAAAGCATTAAAATCGATGAAATATCAGAAAAAATTGAAAAATCTGTTGCAACCAATGCACTTAAAGATTACGGCATCAGAATTGAGAAAATAAAAATAAAACGACTCGCCCTCCCAACTAACAATATTGAGAGTGTTTTTGAACAGATGATTGCCGACAGAGAAAAGCAAGTAACCAAGCTTATTTCTGAAGGTGAAAGAGACGCAGCAATTATTATGAGCGAAGCTAATGCTAAAGCGGCTGAAATTTTAGCAGAAGGTAAATTAGAAGCATCACAGATTGACGCAGAAACAGAAAGAAAGGTTGCCGAAATCTACGGCGATGCTTATGACAAAAATTCAGAGTTGTTTATTTTCCTCAAAAAACTTATAGCTCTTGAAAACTCCGTAAACGAAGATACAGTAATTATTATGAAAAGTGAAGATTCACCTTTTGATATAGTTGATGAATTACAATAAGGCGGGCAGAAAAAAATGAAAAACAAAAGTATAGAAGTTTTTGAAACTATAATGCTTTCTGTTATGAAGTACTTTAAATGGGTTGTCGCAGGGTCTGCTATACTTCTCGTTTTAACAGGTATTTATAAAGTTGACAGTAACGAAGTTGCAGTAGTTCTTCGCTTTGGCAAACTTGTTGGAACAACTTATGAAGAACAGATTAAAACCCCTGGACTTCACTTTGCACTTCCTTATATAATTGATGAAGTAATTAAAATTCCTGTTGAAACAGTTCAGGAAATTACCGTTGAATCACATTATAGCGAAGATACTACAATTAACAGAAATATTAAAACCGGTGGCTATGTAATTACTGGTGACAGTAATTTAGTTCTCATAAGGAGCGTTGTTAAATATAAAGTCAGCGACCCCGTGAGATATGCACTTTATATTAACGAAATAGATGAAATAGTGAAAGGTGTTGTCGGCGGAGAAACAATTCCGCTTGTAACCTCAATGCCTGTTGATAGTGTTCTTACAACTGAAAAAACGAATCTGGCAAACAGATTAAAAACCAACACGCAACAAATTCTTAACGAATTGGATTGTGGTATTACAATAACTAACATTGAGCTTACAAATGTTATTCCGCCTAATGAAACAAAGGATGCATTTGATGCAGTAAACACTGCATCTGTAAAAAAGCAAACACTCATTCAAGAGGCTAATGATTACACAGAATCAAAAATACCAAAAGCCCAGGCTGAGTCTGATTCATTAGTAAGCAACGCAAAGAAAAACCAGTCTGAAAAGATTGCAAAAGCTAATGAAGAAGTTGCTGAATTCAATGGTCTTTACGAACAATACAAAGCAAATCCTGACGTCATTAAAAATGGTGTATTCAGAAACAGAGTGTCAAATATTTTAACTGAAGCAGGTGCTACGATTATTGTTCCCGATGGTGACGATTCAGCTAAAGTTATACTTCCATAAAAGAGGATAATATATGAAAAACATTAATAATATGGTTGAGAATTCAGTTAAAGAATATTCTCAGAACTATATATCTGACAAAGATAAAACTAAATTAAAAAAAGATATACGTGAAGCTGTTTTTTCTATAGTATTTCTTCTTGCTGGATTTATTTATGGTAAAATTTTCCCTAATCAAGAAGTAATACAAGGCTCGATATATTTAATAGGTGTTGCAATTATAGGAATACCGGTTTTTGTAACTGCTGTAAAAGGCTTTTTACAAAAAGATATAAACTCATCAATGGAAATTTTAGTTTCAATTGCTATTCTTGTTTCTGTTTTAGATGGTCAATATATTTTAGCCGGACTTATACCTATAATTCTCACTCTCGTCCATTTTTTAGAAGAAAAGAGCATTATGGGTGGCAGAGATGCTATAGAAGGCCTGAAAAAGCTCCAGGCAGACACCGCTATTATATTGGTTGATGGTACCGAAAAAGAAGTTGATGCCAAATCACTTAAAAAGGGCGATTTAATTTTAGTAAAGCCTGGTATGTCTTTACCAATTGATGGCATTGTAAAAAGTGGTATTTCCAATATGGATCAGAAGTCATTAACTGGTGAAGCATTACCCAAAGAAGTTAAGCAAGGAGACTCAGTATATGCAGGCACAACCAATATTGATGGTCTTTTGACAGTAGAAGTAACAAAGCCTTATGCTGACACTTCATTCCAGAAAATTGTTGAACTTTTAGAAAGTGCCGAAAAAATGACTGTACCAGAAACCCAGATAGTTGATAAGTTTATGACTTATTATTTACCTATTGTTCTTGTAGTTGCAGTTTTAATGTGGCTTTTTACAAAAGATATAAGCAAAGCAATCGCAATTTTAGTTGTCAGTTGCCCTTGTGGATATATGTTAGTTTCTTCTGCACCTATAATTGCCGCCTTAGCAAGTGCCACAAAACGTGGTATTCTTATAAAAAACCCATCATTTATAGAAAAATTAACCGATGTAAATTACTTTGTATTTGATAAAACAGGCACTATTACAAACGGAACATTAGAAGCAGTTGATTTTCATTTAGTTACTGCCGAAACTAATGATGAATTGATTAAAACTGCCGCAGTTGTTGCTCACGGTTCCCTACACCCCACCTCAAAATCAATTATGGCGCTTGTAAACAATGAAGATTTTGATAAAGATTACGAAATCACTGAGATTGTGGGTAATGGTGTCAGAGGTGTGAAAGACGGAAACGAAGTAATTGTTGGCAATACTCGTTACATTAAATCTTTAGGTATGCAATTACCAGAAGATATCAATGTAGAAGGTACACTCAGTTGGGTTGTAAAAAACAACAATGTTTTAGGTGCGATTATTTTCAGAGATATTTTAAGAAATGATACTAACAAAACAATCGAAAAATTGCGAACACTTGGCGTGAATACAATCGCTGTTCTTACTGGTGATAACGAAGCTGAGGCTCAACGTGTTATAAATGAAGCTAACATTGACATAATGTATGCCGAACTTTTACCAGAGCAAAAATTAGAAAAAGTAAAAGAAGCTCAAAAAAATCACCTTGTTGCAGTTGTTGGTGATGGCATAAATGATTCTCTTGCTCTTTCGGAAGCCGATGTTGGTATAGCAATGGGTGCTATGGGTTCTGACACAGCAATTCAGAGTGCTGATATTTCTCTTATGAACAATTCACTCGACAATCTACCATTTGTTATTGAGCTTTCAAGAAAAACAAAAGCTACTATTTATCAAAATATTATTATTGCATTCTCTATTAGTTTTATAATGATGGTTTTAGCTGCAACCGGACTTGTAACACCACTTGTCGGTGCATTTTTACATAACATCGGAGCTTTTATAATATTAATAAACAGTGGTAAAATAACAAAAGAAAAATAAAAAGATAAGGAGCAGATAAAAAATCTGCTCCTCATTTTTATTATCCAAAAAAGTCTGAAAGTTCTACATCATATCCGTGTTCTTTTAAATCATCATAAGAATTGAAGTTATTGAAAATTGTGTAAACTGCACCTAAAAATCTTACAACACCATCTTTAACAGAGGTAAAAAATCCAACTTTTTCATGCCCACCCTCTGTTGTGGTTTTTATTATTTTAAAAGTATTAATAGGTTCATTTTCACCTAATTCATAAGAATTTACTGTAATTGAATTCTCATCAAAATCAAGAATAAAATACGTTGCTGTATCTGTAAGATATTCTTCACCAATCCACTCTTCATTAAGTCCCATATCATCATCGTCACGAGGTCTGCCTAATGAACAAGAAACTGCATAAATTGTACCTTTAGGGTCAACCATTTCTGACTGCAATTTTTCTACCCTTACATTCTTATATAAAACATCGGTAATAGTGTAGTAATGGCTATGACCTAAAAGAACTAAATCAATGCCGAATTCGTCAGCAATTGGTCCCCAGATAGTACGAAGAAGCTTGTTTTCACTTTCACGATGCTCAATTCTGCCGCTGTAAAGGTCGTGATGGAACATCATAATTTTCCATTTAACATCTGGATTTGCTTCAACTGCTCTTTTAACAAAATCTGCATGTGCCATAGCGTTACCACTGTTTGAATCCATCACAAGAAAGAGCGCATCTCCTTTTACGAACCAATAGTCTGTACCATTATAAGAACGGATACTTGCTTCAGTATCTTCATTAGGAACATTTTTAAAATCCTTATAAGCTGCACCTTTACGGTCGTGGTTACCCATAGCAGTTGCAATTGATAAACTTTTCATTTCATCAGACGCGGTAAATGCTCTGTATTCGCTTTCAAGACCTTCTGTTGCCTGGTCACCTGCAGAAAGTAGAAGTGAAATATTTTTATTGTTTTTAAGTGCATCTTTTACGGTTTCGTGAAATCTGTAAGATGTATCACTAAGAGAATTTTCATTTGCATCGTCAATTGCAGTTATATGAACATCTGTTACATACATGGCAGAAAACTCTGCACCGCCATCTGTTTTAAAAGAATAAACCTTAGACTCAAAATTAGGACTTACGCATTTATAGTAATATGTAGTGTTTTCCTTAAGACCTGTAACAGTTACTTTATTGACAACACTACCTTCAACAGAATCGAACTGTGTTCCTTTAAAAACTTCCGGTGAACTTAAATCTTCGTTATTAGAAATTATAACTAAATTCTCACCCTCTGATGAAGAATACCACGAAAAATTACGTTCACTCTCGTTACTGCCAACAAACATAATTATTCCTGCGTCTGCGTTATTGCTTTCCCACACTTTAACCCAATCTTCTTTAGTTGCCGCAAAAGATTGCTGTGCCAATGTAAAAAGCATAGCAAGAGCAAGAATTACTGATAACAGTTTTTTTGTTTTCTTCATAAAACTACTACTCCTTTTATCTTTTTTTAAATTATATGACAAGTATATGAAAATGTCAATAAATGTAAATTCACTTAATCTCCAAACAATTACCATTATCTTTGATTTTTACGAACCCAGGTCTTTCGCAAAGAGATTTATTAGGGGTATGAAAAGTTAAATAAATATTTTCATCATCCTTAAAAATCATACCATGGCCACCATCGTCATCAATAAGCGGGGCTGAATGTGTGAAATTCATATTTAACTCGCCATCATTGAATTTTACAAGACACTCTGCATACTGATGATTTATAAAGGTTGACCATAACATAAAAAGCTCATCTGTTTTTGAACGATACATAAAAGGTCCGTCTGTAACAAAATGACCATCGTCTGGTGCTTCTTTTATGTAAAACGGCTCAGAACCTGCAAACATTGTTACAACTTCACCTGTTATCTCAGTTAAATTGTCATTTAACTCTGCGTAGCAGATTGTACCATCAATTATTTGTGTGTGCTCGTGACAAAAAATAATAAACGGCTTACCGTTTTTATCAATATAAAATGTACCATCAAGACATTCCCATTCTTCGGGAGTTACTGCACCGTTACTGTGCGGTTTAAACTCACCCAACGGACTGTCAGCTTTTAAAATATAAGTGCCTCTTAATCCATTAGGTTTTGTAAAGGTTGCAAACATATAATAATTATCTTTATATCTATGTACTTCTGGTGCCCAGTTCACGTTAATATTCATATTATATTTATCCGAATCGAAGCATTCAATCGGCTCTGACCAGTTTTCTAAGTCAGTTGAAACATACACGTCAAAACCGCCGGTTTTTTGGCCGAAATTTTCACCTCTTGTGCCATACATATAATATTTTTCGTTTTCAAATAAAACAAATGGGTCGCGAATGTTGATTTCGTTAATTTTCATAAATTGCTCCTGAAAACAGTTGCAAGTGTGCAAGTAGCAAATTGCAAGTAAAATTTTAATTTAATGTATTATAACACATACAATTTCAACATTCAATTTAATATTGAAATAACTTCTATTGAATGCTATAATTCGAATACGGGAGAAATATAAAACAAGGAGAAAATGAATATGAGTAAACATAAAAAGCGTAACAAAAAACAACGTAAAGAACGATTACCTGCAAAAGAGCATTATAAGTTTGATTTATTACTTTTACTGATAATTATTTATAACACAATTATTTTAGTAGGAATGTGGAAAAATTGGTTTACTATTTTCAAACCTGATGCTTTATATTTCTTAGTAGAAAACAGTTTTTTCGAATTTTTAGTTATATTTTTTAATCTACAAATTTTATTCATTTATGGTAATCTGCACACCTTTGCTACAGATAACAAATACCCTTTCAAAGATTATTTTCGTGGCACAAATAAATTAGCAAAAGAAAAATCAAAAAAATGTTTTACCAAATGTACGATTATATTTCTTATTTCTATAATTTGTTTATTTTTAGGAATCCAAAAAAATATTGAATCCACCGAAACTAATTTTATCAAAAATAATGTTTTTTCAGAACAAGTATTATTTGAATATAAAAATGTAGAAAAAATCGAAATTAGATTTTCATACGAAAAAGCATCACCTAAAGGCTTTTATTATTCAACCGAACCAAAAATAAAAATAACAGACAATAAGAATATTTACGAGTTGGAATTCAAAGGTTTCGGATTCAGTTATTTTAAATTAGAAAAATTCTTAAATAAATTTAATAGCGATATTATTTATATTGATAATAAAAATATTGAAAATGTAATTATAGCAGATGAAAATGAAAAAACTGCTTTTAAAAGAATATTTTATGGGAGTTAAAAATGGATTTTAAAAATATAAATTTCAAATGGCAATTCAGAAGTTATCAACAAACAGTTCTTGATAACGCAGACAAACATTTAAAAGATAACAAAATACATATAGTTGCAGCACCCGGTAGCGGTAAAACTATTTTAGGGCTTGAACTCATTAAAAGACTTAATGCACCTACACTCATTTTGTCGCCATCGGTCACTATACGTCAACAATGGGGCGAAAGATTCATAGAAGCGTTTTTACCCGAAAACGAAAGTCCTGATAAATATATTTCATATTCATTGACAAATCCACGCCTACTAACATCTATTACATATCAGGCATTACATGCTGCTTACACAAAAACCACAATTGATGAAGAAGCAGATGACGAAAGACTCGAAAACGAAGAAATTCAGGATTTTACAAATTTTGAAATTCTTGATGTAATTAAAAATGCTAAAATTAAAACAATTTGTCTTGACGAAGCACATCACTTAAAAAGTGAATGGCAAAAGGCGTTAGAAAAATTTATAGATGCACTTGGTGGCTCAGTTAAAATAATTTCGTTAACTGCTACCCCACCGTATGACAGTACACCCGGTGAATGGGCTAAATATTCTTCTCTTTGTGGAGAAATAGATGAAGAGATTTTTGTTCCTCAATTAGTTTCTCAAAAAACACTTTGCCCCCATCAGGATTATATTTATTTCAGTTACCCGACAGAAAATGAAACAAATAATTTAAAAGAATATAAAGAAAAAGCAAAAAAGGTAGCAAATGAAATAATAAAAAGTGAATTACCTCTTAAAGCAATAGAAAATTCCGGAATTTTAAAAAAATGTGAAGAAAGCGAAATTTTACTTTATGATAATTTTAATAATTTTCAGGAATTATTTTTAGTTGCAATGTACGGTGGAAAAGAATTTGACCAGGAAGTTTTAAAAAGGATTTTTGACAGAAGAAAAGATTTAAAATGCAATTTAATAAATGCAGAAAAAGCATTTCAATTTGTAATTGAAAACCCCGAAATATTTACGGAAGAATTATCTGAAAATTTAAAACAAATACTTTCACAAAATGGTTTAATTGAAAAGAAAAAAGTAAGACTTGTTTCTAACGAAAAAATAAATAAATCTCTTATTTCATCAAGCGCAAAATTGGAAAGCATTAAAACAATTGTCGAAAGTGAATATATAAATTTAAAAGATAATTTAAGAATGTTAATTCTTACTGATTTTATAAAAAAAGATTTATTAAAATTAGTCGGTACTGACATTGATATTCACGAAATGGGAACTGTACCTGTATTTGAAACAGTAAGAAGAAATGCAAATAAAAATTGTAAAGTTGCTCTGCTTTCAGGTACCCTTGTTATTGTCCCTGACTCTGCTTTAGAAATCATTGAAAAAATATCAAACGAAGAGAATGTATCATTTACAACTAAAAAAATAGAAAACACATTGCACACACAAATAAATTTCAGCGGTTCAAACAAGAACAAAGTAAGAATTATAACAAAAGCATTCCAGAGTGGTGTAATCAATGTTTTAGTTGGTACAAAATCACTTCTCGGTGAGGGTTGGGATTCACCTAACATAAACTCTTTGATTCTCGCAAGCTTTGTAGGTAGCTTCATGCTTTCTAACCAGATGCGTGGCAGGGCAATAAGAATTGATAAAAATAATCCCGACAAAATTTCTAATATATGGCATCTTGTTACAGTTGAACCAGACTCAGATGATACTGACACAATTAAAGGCGAAGATTTTGAAACTATAACACGAAGATTCAATTGTTTTCAGGCACCCGCATACAATGCAGATGTTATAGAAAATGGTGTTGACAGAATTGACATTTTAAAACCACCATTTAACGAAAATCATTTTAAAATAATAAATCAGAAAATGCTCACTCTCGCCTCACAACGTGAACTGGTAAAAGCCCGATGGAATAATGTAGTTAAAGGAAGCAATCATCCTGAAATAGTTGAAGAGTGCGAAATATCACAAAAAACACACCCAACAAGTGTAGTATTAAAAAACAAAATAATTTCTTGTGTTTTAGCAGTTTCAATTTTATTATCTGTTATACTTGGCATTATATATGGTGGATTTTTTGGGATTCTGCTGACTGCAGTTTCAATAGTTTGTATTTATTTCTTATATAAAAATTCAAAAATTGTGTTTAAAAACATTTCCCCGGAAAAGACTGTAGAGACTCTTTCAAAATGTGTTTTTAAATCACTTAAAGAAATCGGAGAAATTGACAGTAAAAACGCTAAAGTTTATGTTGCAACACGAAAAGATAGTAGTGTGAGTTGTTCTTTGCAAAGAGCAACTGCAAGAGAAAAAAATGTTTTCAAAAATGCAATTACTGAAATGCTCTCACCTATTGATGACCCACGATATTTAATTGTAAACACTAAAAATAATAAATTAAATTATTTTATGAGTTATGCTTGTCCGTCCGTTTTGGGAGCAAACAAGGAAACTGCTGAAATTTTAAAAAGGCATTTAAACGACACCGGTTTCAAATTCCAACTTGTATTTACAAGAAATCAGAACGGGAGAAAAGCACTTTTTAAATGCCAAAAATATTCTTATATTAATTTGAATAATTCTAAAGTTAAAAATAAAAGGAAAGTGAATTAATTTATTATAAAAAACCGTTGTTAAAAGCAACGGTTTTTTATTGACAAAAAAGTTCAAGTGTGTTATTTTAAATACATAGAACTCCTATGCATTTAATTTCTATGTAAAGAAAGGTGGCAAATTTTATGAATATAAAAAAAGAACTCACAAAAGGTAGCAGTTCACTTCTGGTGCTTTCAGTAATTAACGAAAAAGATATGTATGGTTATGAGATAATTAAAGAAATAGAAAAAAGAAGCAATGAAGTTTTCGCTTTTAAAGAAGGTACACTCTACCCTATTTTACACACATTTGAAAAAGACGGTTATTTAACTTCTTACTGGTTTGAAAGCGAAAACGGAAGAAAGAGAAAATATTACCATATTACAGAAAAAGGAATTAAATTATTATCTAAATCAAAAGCAGAGTGGGAAGCATATTCTACCGCTGTAAAAAATGTTTTATCAATAAATAATGCTACGATTTAAGGTGAATGATATGGACAATAAAATCAATGAATTTATTGAAAGTTTGTTACCTGTTGACATAAATCTAACAAAAAAAGAAAATTTGAAACTCGAATTAGAGAATCATATTCTTGACGCAATTGAATTTTATGAAGAAAATGGTTTTTCTTATGAAAAAAGTGTTGAGAGAGCACTGAATGATTTTTGCAGTGATGAAAAAAACAAAAAGAAAATTAAAAAGAATTATAGAAAATTGCATAGCGAAAATTCATTGGCAACATTTTTCAAAAAAGCAATTCTTGTTTGTATTCCTCTCTCTCTTATAATTCATTTAATATTAGGTTATATGATTAACTGGAGTGTGTGTCTTTATTCTATAATTCAACCGTTATTTTTCTATTTAATTTTTTATGCAATTGATAGAAATAAAATTTTTAAAAAAAGAGTTCGGTCAATAATTTCAATAATTATATTTATAGCATTATTGAATTTAAGCTGGACATCATTTATTTTTTCTTTTAGGGATAAAATAGAGATATCAACAAATAATCACACAATAAATTTGAGTGACTCTCCACTTTCTTACGAGTACTCTGCACACTGGTATAATGAAAAAATTGATGAATATGATTATGAATATGAGCATATTAAGAAGAATTTTACACCAACTGAATTTAATAGTTTTGAATCATTTGATATTTATTACTATTCTGAGCAAAGTGCTTTTCACGAACCTGGTGCAGCGACATATATTTTCAAATATGAAAATGAACTTGAATTTGAAAAAGAAAGAAGTAAAATAAACAATTTATACTCATATTTTGAGGATAGTATTACATTGAGTGGTTTTAAACTTAAATACTTCCTTCCGCCATCAACAATAAATCAAAATAATAAAACATATTCATTAAACTGGGGCGAGGAATTATACATAATCGGATTCAACGAAAAAACAAACCAAATTTTATTAACTATACATTGTGGTGAATTTTTTGATTACACCACTCTTGATACACCAGTATATAAAGAAGTCATAGTTGATGGTGAATTATGTGAAATGCCTTTTTATGAAACAGTTGACAAAGCCTCTGTTGACGAAACATTTTACAAAGATTATTGTGGTTTGAAATATGTTATGTTCTTCAATTTCTTTTTAAAATAACACTAAAAACCCGTTGTCCATAACAACGGGTTTTTGTTATACAATTCCAAAAATTACAAATAAATACCCGAAAGTTACATTTTAAGCAACTGAACTGTATTTTCAACTATAATAAGGGTGTAATAGCGGAAGCAACAAAATGGAGCAAAGCAAAATGCTTATAAAATAGTGACAACCAATTTTATATATGTTTATATTATATTGAGGTGAGATTATGACGAAAATTTCAAAAAACATTAAAAGACTGCGAAATTCACAGAATATAAGTCAGGAAGCTCTTGCAGAAAAGCTTTTCATTTCGCGTCAGGCAGTTTCTTCGTGGGAAAATGACCGCACACAACCCGATATTGAAATGATCGGTAAGTTAGCAGAAGTTTTTAATGTGTCAATAGAAGAACTTATTTACGGTGAAAAACGAAAAATTGAGATTGAAAACGAAGAACCTAAACAGAATAACCGACTACTTATAATTATATTCTCAATTTTAGGTTCTGCATTTGTTGCTATCGGTCTTATTTTCTTTATAGTATTCGGTTGGGAATACTTCGGAACTGTAATAAAAACTATTTTAGGGTTTTTACCGATGCTCGCTGGTCAGTCAGTCGCAATCTACACATATAAAAGAAAAATGCACTCAATTGCCTTTACAGAAAGCGGTGCTTTAGTGTGGTCGGTTGGTGTTGTTTCTACCCTGTTTTTAATTAACGGAATTCTTAAAATTAACATCTCATATTTCACACTTTTTGCATTAAGTACCTTTTTAATTCTTCCTGCCATATACATCTTCAATTCAACTTCTGTTTTGTTCGGATATTTTGTGTTGGCGCTTACCACTCCGCTCAATAATATCAACGATTTCACAACAATTACATTCTTGATTATATCAATATTTTTAGGCGGATTATATGTTAGACTAAATAAACACAAGGTCGAAGATTTCCGACACAATTTATCGGTATGGTTTTTAGTGATTTCTGTGTTTATTGGTGTAATAGAATTACTTATTGGATTAAATACTAACCTGTTTATGATAAGTTTCCTTGCGATACTTTTAACCGGCTTTACTTTCTTATTTACTTTTAGCAAAGAAAGAGATTTAAAAAAACCGTTTTATCTTTTAGGTAGTCTCGGGTTATTAGGTACACTAATTTTTCTTTCGGTAATCGACACTATAGATTCAGTTGAAATAGTATTCACCCAATACTATTTCAAAGACCAGAATCTTCTGCCGGATTTACTCATAAATCTAATAATACTAATAGCAATCATAGATATAGGTGCTTTTTGTAGCAGAAACACACTTGTTAAAAATCCGTTAAAAATAGCAATTTTACTTATAGGTAGTATTTCAACTATATTAGCGCTTATTTGTGCCGACACATTCGTTCCATTTGCAATTATACTTACTGTTTTACTTTCAATTTGTTTTATTGTTATAGGTTCTAAATTAAACAAATTTTATGAGGTAAATATCGGTTTAATTTCAATAATAATTATTATGTTTAAAATCATTACTGAAATAGGTTCAAATTACCTTGCGCTCGGTTTTGCTTTCTTATTCTCGGGTATAATTTTATTCATAGTAAATTTCTTACTTATAAACAAAAGCAAAAAAGAAAAATCATTAATACAAAATAATGATTCTGAATTAGTTGAGGATGGTGATTTAAATGTTTAAAAGAAACGCTAATAAAATTTTAATTTTCGTTATAATTATTCAACTTATTATCCCGGTTGCTATGCTTCTTTATCAAGCAGATATTAGTCGTAATTTAAAAAAAGAGGAGAATTATTTTATAATTCCCTTAAAAAGTATTGAATATTATTACGATAGTTGTTCGTTGGAAATGTCAATAGACAACTATACCGATTACGATAAAAATTACTTTGTTTTTGAAAAAACTGAAAATACTACAAATTTTATAAATTCCGACTCAAAACCCAAACACAATAATTATTTATATTTAGATATAAATTCTATGTATGATTTTTACAATCTTAATTACACACCTGAATTTAGTTTTAATTTTGATTTAATTGAAAACACAAACACAATTTATAATACAGACAATGAAAAACGCAATATTTCTAACGGTCTTGTAGAAGGCCCCGAAACAGAGGCTTACGCGATAGTCAGTGTCTATAAAGGTCAGACCGAAGTAATTAACGTCTTTATTGATAATTATACTTTAGAAGAATACTTAAAAGCATGTGAAAGCAATTTAATTGATTTAAAACGATACCAGTATATAGATGAATTTAATTTTTCGGAATATTTTGAAAATCTCCCTGACAATCAAAAAGATTTAATCAATAATGTTGCAGAAAGTTTTCTGACATAATAGATGTGCTGTAAAAAACACTATGTTTTTTACAGCACATTGTTTAATTTTCTCTCTTTTTTTTGAAAATAATTTTATAAGAAATATTAAATATAATAAAACTGATTATCATAAATAATGGTTCAAATAAAACACCTGAATTTAACTGAATAAAAAATTCATTATTATAAAATATTTTTGAAAATAAAACTAAATTACTGAATGATGGTGAACCAAATAAGAAATAAACAATAAAAACAATTAATAAATAAATCGGTAAAACTTTCATTGAAAATTCCTGTGGTGTCATTTCAATCGGTTTGTTAAATTCGCTGTTTAAAATATTCTTTCTTGTAAATTTAAATACAGGATAAAATAAAGCTGCACTTAAAACTACTGTTAATACAATTTCAAATGTTTCATTATCAAGAATAGATTCATTTAATCTGAACGAGAACGCTCTGACGAGTATTACTACAAACGAGAAAAACATTGTTAAAATTCCGTTATAAATAGCACTGAACCTTTTACTCTTTAGTAGTGGTGTATATGTAAACAATTCTTCTGCATCGGTATATTGCTTTGGAAGAAACGCAATTATAATCATTACAAGCAATCCTAAAATAAATCCTGTAAAAAACTCCCATGTTGACCACTCACAACCATTTAAAAATGTAGGAGTTTTAACTCCAGCAAAGAATCCCCTGTCTGAATCCAATATCAAAGGAATATCAGCTACTGTAATAGCAATTGCACACGCAAGATTTATGAAAAATGCAAATATAGCGGTAAATTTATCTTTTATAACAATAGCAACTGTTAAAATTGAGGTTAACGCACCAACTGCACTTGAAACTACTTTTACACTTGTAAAATAGTTACGACAAAATGGTATTTTTTTAGCCCACGCAGCAGAGCCAAGCTCTGTAATAAATGCGTTCATTGGTGAGATATCGTGACCTGCATCACGAAGACCTTCAGCACACGCTTCAACTGCTTCAGGATTTATTACCTCTAAAATTAAATGTGAAACTGTAAAATTTGAAATTATTACTGTGATATAATAAGCACCGACATAAACTAAAAAATCTTTAAACTCATATTTTTTCTTTGAAAACAATGATGCAAAGCAAATTGCGAAAAGTGGTAACCACCCAAAACCTAAAAGTAACATTATAGCAAGACCGCTATATTCACTTATTTCAATATAACGATAAGCTTCTTCACCAATAAAATTGGCACTGCTCGAAAGATAGCCATTCATTTGCGAATTAAGTGTACCCCAACCACCTGCTGTAAGTGCGGCAAATACTGCGCAAAGTGGCATCATTTCAAAATTCATTTTTCTGCGTCTGCCGTAAAGTGCGTAAATAAACAATACAAACACAAAAGCAACTGCAAACATTCCCCACTTTGCACCAAAGCCATGAGACCCTCTTGCACGCCACATAACACCTACAAGACATGCACCTGCTATAATAGCGAAGATTTGTTGATACCAATTTAAATTATTTTGTTTTGTAATTGTCAAAAAATCACCCCTTTATTCAAATTATAATTATAGGAAAACATTTAGTCAAGTAAAACATAATAATTAGCTGAATGCAAATAATAATCACATTGTGTGTATTTAATTTAAATTTTAGAGTCGAAATATGTTGAAATATGTCGAATTTCGTGTTAATATAATAAACAAAAATTTAGAACTTCATATTTAGGTGGTGATAAGTTGTTAAATAACAGAATTGTACAATTTCGTACTTACAATAAAATTGAACCTGAAACTATTGCGAAAACTTTAAATATTTCAACAGAACAATATTTAAAATATGAAGAAGGTTCTCTCGTTCCTGATATTACAACTATCACCGAACTTGCTAAAATTTACAAAGTTACAATAAATGAATTTTACGGTAGCACTCCCCGTCTTGTGCTCCACGACAATGATTCAGAAAATCTTTATTCAAAAAAAGATGATGAACTTGAGGTTTTAAAATTTGCAGAACTTTCAATTGATGAAAAAGAAATGATTTTAGCCTATAGGACATCAGAAAACAAAGAACAGCTTTATAAAATGATTATAGATAAAAAATAAAAGAGCGATTGAACTTCTGAAAATCCGGAAGCCAACCGCTCTTTGTTTTGTTTTAATTATTTAACAATTTCGCCCATAAGACCTGGTGTTGCAAGTGCTGCATTGCTTTCATCTGTATCAATGTGCATAGCAGCTGCAAAGTTAGGGTTAACACGAACTACTACATCACCAAAAATAAGGTTTCTACCTTCTGTTTCTACCTTAACATTAACAATTTCTTTATCTGCTACGCCGAATTCTTCAGCATCAGCAGGTGTTAAGTGAATATGTCTTTTAGCAACAATTACGCCTTCTTTGAGTTCAACTTCACCTTTAGGACCAACAAGCTTACAAGCACCGCTACCAGCAGTATCACCGCTTTCTCTTATAGGTGCTGCTACGCCGATTGAACGAGCATCTGAAGCAGAAAGCTCAACCTGTGATGATGGTCTTGTAGGACCAAGTATTGAAACTGCAGGAAATTGACCTTTTGCACCAATTACTGCAACTCTTTCTTCGCAAGCATATTGACCTGGTTGTGATAAATCTTTTTTCTTTGTGAGTTCGTAACCTGCACCGAAAAGCACTTCTAAATCTTCTTTAGAAACGTGAACGTGACGAGCAGATGTTTCAACAAGAACCTTTGCCATTTTGTTATCCTTCTTTCAACATACAAATATTGTAATAAAGCACCTTTATAATTCAGTTTATAAAGGTGCTTTTGTAATTTTGGTTAATTATTTTGCACTTTCTTCAACTGCAACAGCACAAGCAACTGTCATACCAACCATTGGGTTGTTACCTGCACCAAGAAGACCCATCATCTCAACGTGAGCAGGAACTGATGAAGAACCTGCGAATTGAGCATCACCGTGCATTCTGCCCATTGTGTCTGTAAGACCATAAGAAGCAGGACCAGCAGCAACGTTATCTGGGTGAAGTGTACGGCCTGTACCGCCACCAGATGCAACTGAGAAGTATTTTACATTGTTTTCCATAGCCCATTTCTTGTAGGTACCAGCAACTGGGTGTTGGAAACGAGTTGGGTTAGTTGAGTTACCTGTGATAGATACATCAACTTGTTCTTTACGCATAATTGCTACGCCTTCGTTTACATCGTTTGAACCATAGCAACGAACTTTAGCTCTTTCACCATTTGAATAAGCTGTTTCGTTAACAATTTTGAGTTCGTCTGTGTAGTAATCGTAATCTGTTTCAACATAAGTGAAGCCGTTAATTCTTGAAATAATCATAGCAGCGTCTTTACCAAGACCGTTAAGGATAACTCTTAATGGTTCTTTTCTAACTTTGTTAGCTGAACGAGCAATACCAATAGCACCTTCAGCAGCAGCAAAGCTTTCGTGACCTGCAAGGAATGCAAAGCATTTTGTGTTGTCATCAAGAAGCATTGCGCCAAGGTTACCGTGACCAAGACCAACTTTTCTTTGGTCAGCAACAGAACCAGGAATACAGAATGCCTGAAGACCAATACCAATTTTAGCAGCAGCATCTGCAGCTTTTGTTGCACCACTCTTAAGAGCAACAGCAACACCGAGTGTGTATGCCCAAACAGCATTTTCAAATGCGATAGGTTGAACACTCTTAACTTCTTTTTCTACGTCTATACCTTTTGAAAGGCAAAGTTCTCTGGCAGCCTCAAGACTTTCAATACCATATTCGGCAAGGCACTTTTCAATACCGGCCATTCTTCTTTCTTTACCTTCGAATCTCATATCATTAGCCATTTTAAGAAGCCTCCCTTATCTTATTCTTCTCTTGGGTCGATGTACTTAACAGCATCAGCAAAACGACCATAGTTACCTGTGTTGTTTTTGAGTGCTTCGTCAGCAGACATACCGTGACGGATGTCTTCCATCATTTTACCGAGTTTTACGAATTCGTAACCTATAACCTGATTGTCAGCATCAAGAGCCATACGAGTAATATAGCCTTCTGCCATTTCCATATAACGAACACCTTTTGCTTTAGTACTGAACATTGTACCAACCTGTGAACGAAGACCCTTACCTAAATCTTCGAGACCTGCGCCAACAACAAGACCATCTTCTGAGAATGCTGATTGGCTACGACCGTAAACAATTTGAAGGAAGAGTTCACGCATAGCAACGTTGATAGCGTCACAAACAAGGTCTGTGTTAAGGCACTCTAAAAGAGTTTTACCAGGAAGAATTTCTGCTGCCATAGCTGCAGAGTGAGTCATACCTGAACAACCGAGTGTTTCAACAAGAGCTTCTTCAACGATACCATTTTTAACGTTGAGAGTGAGTTTACATGTACCTTGTTGTGGTGCACACCAACCAACACCGTGTGTGAAACCTGAAATGTCTTTAATTTCGTATGCCTTCACCCATTTTGCTTCTTCTGGAATAGGTGCAGGACCGTGCTTAGGACCTTTTGCTACTATGCACATGTTTTCTACTTCGTGTGAATAGTTCATAAATCATTGACTCCTTTCGGATGTTTATTTTTTTACTATAATATTTTAGTACATAACGCCCTTTAAGTCAAGAGTAAATGTCAACCTTTAAACTACAATTTACACAGTGGTTTATGGTAAATTTTATTAAAATTGAATAAACGACTTGTATTTCTTGTCGAATATCTATATAATATAGTATTGGTGAAATTTTTATTTTGAAATTGGTGTGTATATGGTCTTTTCAAGTTTAATTTTTATTTATGCTTTTTTACCTGTAACCCTTATGCTTTATGCAGTTGGTAAAAAGACAAATTTAAGAAATTACATACTTTTAATAGCATCTCTTGTGTTTTACACATGGGGTGAGCCTCTTTATGTCTTAATTTTAATTACAATGACTTTTATTGATTGGCTCTCTGCCCTTTTGATACAAAATGTGTGCGAAAAAGTAAGAACTAAAAAAACAGTTCTTATTGTAACAGTTGTTATAAATCTTCTTATAATTGGTTTCTTTAAATACACCGGCTTCTTACTTTCTAATATAAATGCAATTTTCGGTGTACCTGAAACAATACCGAATATCATTTTACCTATTGGTATCTCATTCTACACATTCCAGCTACTTTCTTATGTTGTAGATGTTTATAGAGAAGATGTTCTTGCACAAAAAAAGTTTTCGAATTTACTTCTTTACTCAAGTCTTTTCTACCAATGTATCGCAGGTCCTATCGTAAGATACAGTGATATTCAGAATGAAATTGATAACAGAAGAATTGACTTTACAGAGGTTTGCGAGGGCATTTCAAGATTCGCTATAGGCTTAGCTAAAAAGTGCTTACTTGCTAATATATGCGGTTCACTTTCAGACCAGCTTTTAGTTTCAGACGCATTTATGAATTCACCTGAAACAGTAACCGCTGCACTTTCTGAGGTTGCCTCGCGTTCCGCAGTCGGTGTTTTCTTTGGTGTTCTTTTCTATATGCTTCAGATTTACCTTGATTTCTCTGCTTATTCAGATATGGCAATTGGTATGGGACTTATGGTTGGTTTCCATTTCAAAGAGAATTTCAACTACCCATATATTGCAAACTCTGTAACAGATTTCTGGAGAAGATGGCATATTTCATTAAGTACATTCTTCCGCGACTATGTTTACATTCCATTAGGTGGCAACAGAAAAGGCAAAGCGAGAACTTACATAAATCTTCTTATTGTGTGGTTTTTGACAGGTCTCTGGCACGGTGCTTCGTGGAACTTTGTATTATGGGGACTTTTCTTCTGTGCATTCTTATTCATAGAAAAAGCAGGATTTTCAAAGGTGCTTAAAAACGCACCTAAATTTGTTGGTGTAATTTACACTCTGGTTACTGTTTACTTCGGCTGGATTCTTTTCAGATTTTCCGATTTCAGATTTATACCAGTTGTATTAAAAGGTCTTTTATGTCTTAACGGCAACAGTCTTTTGGACTTTGAAACAAAAGCATTGCTTACATCTAATATTTTCTTTGTTGTTATAGCAATACTCTCTGTAACACCTGTTACTAAAAAAGTTAAACAATTTATAAAATCAAAATGTGACACACCTAAAAAACAAACTGCGTTTGAAGTCGCTTCGATAGTTATTCCGGTAATTTTATTGATACTCTCAACACTTACACTTGTTGGTGATAGCTACAACCCATTCCTTTACTTCCAATTCTAAGGAGTTATTTAATGATATACAACAAACCAAGAGATTTTATTTTCAGAGTTCCTGACCCCAAGAAAGCTGAAAAACAATCTAAAAAAGAAAAACATAAAAACAAAAAAGATAATATTGAAGCTCAAGTTGTCGTTATAAAACAAAAACCAAGAAAGCAAGAGATTATAAAAATTGCATCTTTCTTTGTTACACTTTATTTAGGTACAGTTTTAGCATTTATAATTCCATTAAGACCTACATATTCAGAAAGCGAAAAGCGCAATTTACAGGAATTTCCTGAATTTTCTGCTCAGGCACTTTTTACCGGTGATTATTTTGACGATATTACTCTCTGGTTCTCTGATACATTCCCATTCAGAGAAGGCTTAACAAAAGCAAACACATTTTTAAAATCCCTTTCGGGATTTTCAACAGTAGAAATTCACGGTGATGTTGAGGGTGGCGATGATATCCCGGATATACCATTGGATGTTGAAGCAACAACACTTCCACCGACTACCACAGAAGTTACTACAAGTAAGCCTACAACGACAGTACCACCTACCGTAACTTCACCTATAGTTATTGAAACTACAAATAATCATGGTCAAGCAACTGTACCTACTGATATGAATATTCAATCTCTTGGTGCTATTTTAATTGCAGGTAACTCAGCTTATGAATATTACAGCTTTTCAAATTCTTTAGCACCAAGATTTATAAATAGTGTAAGCAATATAAAAAATGCTTCTGGTAATAAATCTAATGTTTATACTTTAGTTGTACCTACAAGTATTGATATTGAATTAAATGACGCAATAAGGAAAGATGTTAATTCATCTGACCAGAAGAAAGCTTTAGAATATTTCAATTCATCATTTAAAAATACAACTGCAGTTACCGGTATTTACGAGAACTTAAGAAATCACAGAACTGAATATTTATATTTCAGAACTGACCACCACTGGACTGCTCTTGGTGCTTACTACGCGTATGAACAATTTATTTACACAAAGGGCATTTCCCCTGTTCCTATAAAAGACTACAAAACTCTTCATTTTGACGGCTTTTTAGGCACTTTCTACTCAAGCTCAGGACAATCTTCCGACCTTTCTAAAACACCTGATACAGTTATTGCTTACGAGCCTTTTAACAATGTAGATTTTACAATTACACAAAATGATGGTGCAACTTTCAAATGGAAAGTTGTTGCAGATGCAACTGACTATGCACCAAGTATGAAATACACAGCATTTATTGGTGCTGACCAGCCATACTCTGTAATTGAAAACTATGACAAAGCCGATGGTGAAACCTGTCTTGTTATAAAAGATTCGTTTGGTAATGCGTTTGTGCCATTCCTTATCCCACACTACAAAACAATTCACATTATTGACCCAAGACACTATGAACTCACCTTAAGCGAATTCAGTCAGAATAAAAAGATTGATGATATTATTTTCATTTCAAATATTTCTACAACGAGAAATGAGATTTTCATTAGCTCTATGGAAAAATTTATACAATAGTTTCAAGTGATTTTATAAAAAAGTTCTATCATTTTCAAAAACAGAAATGATAGAACTTTTCATTTTATAACCTTGCAACTTGCATACTCGCACACTTGCTACTAATCAAGGCAGTTGTTTAAAAACATACCCATTGTTTCTCGCATAGTCAATTATATCAGCAAGTGCATCGGCATTATCTTGTGAAACTGCGTGTAAGAGAAGTACACATCCAGGGTGCAAACGCGATGTTACTGTATTAAAAGCATATTCTTTGCCTTTTAAGTTATTTACATCCCAATCGGCATAAGCACTTGACCAGAAAACTGAAGTGTACCCTGCATTGTTTACTAAATCAAGTGCACTTTCAGAGTATGCACCTTGTGGAAAACGAAAATAACAAGAAGAATAACCAAAATTTGTTCTTAAATAGTTTTCAACATTTTCTATTTCTTTTGCCATCTGTGTTCTTGTAATCGTTGAAAAATTAGGGTGTGTATCTGAATGGTTGCCAACAACGTGCCCTTCTAAAATCATTCTCGCAGTAGTTTCTGGTGCAGATTTTAAATATGGTAATGTCACAAAAAATGCTGCGGGTACTTGTTTTTCTTTTAATACATCTAAAATCTTATCCGTACAACCATTTTCATAACCACAGTCAAATGTAAGATAAATTACTTTTTCACCACTTGTATCTAAACATAGTGCATTATATTTATCGTATATTTTCTGAAAATTCACAGAAATTTCGTGTGGTTTGCCATCCTTTGAAACACCATAAGAATGACTTTCGCTTTTCTCACTTAAATCTTTTAAATTATCTTTATCTACAATTGGAACCTGGATTTCTTCAAGTGGTTCAAGCCCTGTGTAAGTTTTGTCTGTACCTGTTTTCTTACCATAAACAGATTTTTCATTTCTTTTTATAGAACCCATTCCTTCCGGGAATGGTGCTTCAGTAGGTTCTGTTGTTCCACTCATTGTGGTAGTTTCTGTTATTTCGTTTGTTGTTGTAATATTGGATTCGGTAAGTTCGCCCATAGGTTCAGGTGTTTTATTACCACAACCAGACAAAAATAAAATACTGCAAGCTAAAAGTATATTTAAAAATTTTTTCATATTACCAACCTTTCAATTTAAGGCTATTGAACATAAATTCAATAGCCTTTTTGTTTACTTAAACATATACTGCATATTACCCATTATTCCATCTACTGTCTTAGCAGATTTTTTTGCAAGCTTTTTCATTGTTTTTTTAGGATTGCTTTTCATATTGCCCATACCGGCAACCATTGAAGCCGCTGCACCTGCAGCCATAATTGCGCCACCGATTTTAAGCATATCTGTTGTCTTTTTGTTCATTTTTTCACTCCCCTTCAAAAATAGTTTTTACTGATTTTAAAAATTTAAACAGTAACATTGCATTAAATAAAAGGAAGTGCTATAATATTAAACCAAGTTAAAATTTTACAGTAAATTTTTAGGAATGATTTTATGGAAAAACAAAAAAGACTTGTTGCCATTAACGATATTTCGGGTTTTGGCAGATGCTCTTTAACAGTTGCCTCGCCTATAATTTCTTCTTGTGGAATCGAATGTGTTTGTATGCCTACTGCAGTTCTTTCCACTCATACCGGCGGATTTTCGGGGTACACTTACAGAGATTTAACAAGTGATATGCCACTTATAACTGAACATTGGAAGAGTATCAATTTAAAATTTGATGCTATTTACAGTGGTTTTTTAGGTTCAATAGAGCAAATTGACATAGTAAAAGATTTTGTTAAAAAATTCAAGACAGAAAATAATATTCTCATAGCAGACCCTTGTATGGCAGACCTTGGTAAAATGTATGTGCTTTTCAATGAAGAGTTTGCAAAGAAAATGACTTCACTTTGCTCTCTTGCAGATATTATTTTACCTAATATAACAGAAGCTTGTTTTATGACTGACACAGAATATATTGATGGTGTGCAATCACAAGAATATATTGAAACACTTTTAAACAGATTACTCGACTTGGGTGTAAAAAATGTTATTTTAACTGGTGTTTCATTCCACGAAAACAAAATTGGTGCTGCGTGTATCGGTGAAGATAGAAAGATACAGTATTATTTTAACGAGAAAATACCTGAAAACTACCACGGTACTGGTGATGTTTTTGCAAGTGCTTTTTCAGGTGCTCTTTTAAATGGCTTTTCACTTTACGAGTCTATGTGCGTTGCAGTACGATTTACTTGCGATTGCATCAAAAGAACAAAAGAAAGTTCCCCTGACACCCACTACGGCGTTGATTTTGAACGCGGAATACCATATTTATTAAAGGAATTAAAAAAGATATGAGCGAATTAAACATAGTTTTAGTTGAGCCTGAAATACCACAGAACACAGGCAACATAGCAAGAACCTGTGCCGCAACCGGCGCAAGACTTCATATAGTAAGACCAATGGGATTTACTATTGATGACAAAAAATTAAAAAGAGCAGGCCTTGATTATTGGTATTTACTCGATATTACATATTATGATAATTTAGATGACTTTTTTGCGAAAAATAAAGATGGTAAATATTTCTTTTTCACAACTAAAGCAAGACAGACCCATAGTGATGTAACATATACTGATAAATCATTCTTATTTTTCGGTAAAGAAACCAAAGGTTTGCCTGAAGAACTTTTACTCGAACACCCTCAGGACTGCGTAAGAATACCAATGATTGACGACGCAAGAAGTCTTAATCTTTCAAATTCAGTTGCTATTGGTGTTTATGAAGCATTAAGGCAAATGAACTACCCAGAACTTTCAAATAAGGGCGAACTTCATAATTATAAATGGGACACATAAAAAAATCAAGGTGCGAAATGCACCTTGATTTTTTATTATTCTCATTTTTTAACTGCTTCGAAATCTTCAATAATTTCTTTTGACGGTGCCTTTGTTAAGAGCGACACAACAACAATACAGATTGATGAGAAAATAAATGCAGGAAGAAGTTCGTAGATTGCAAACGCACCGCCTAATTTACTGATAACTAATTTCCAAAGGAAAACCATAGCGGCACCACTTACCATACCGGCAACAGCGCCTGCACGGTTTACACGTTTCCAGAAGAGTGAGAAAAGCATTAACGGTCCAAATGTTGCGCCGAAACCTGCCCATGCAAATGAAACTATTTGGAAAATAACACTATCTTCATCGAGTGCAATAATAATAGCTATAACTGAAATTGCAAGAAGTGTAATTCTCGACATCGTCATAACTTGTTTATCTGTCGCATTTTTCTTAAAAATACCCTGATAGATATTTTTAGCAAATGCAGAAGCGGAAATAAGCAGATATGAGTCAGAAGAACTGATTGTTGCTGCAAGAATACCTGCCATAACAAAACCTGCTAAAATTGGTGGTAAGAAACTTGTAGAAAGAGTTATAAATATATTTTCGGCAGTTGTTTTGGTGAGAAGTGCATCACCTATCATATCAGGATTATTCATAAAGAGAACTCTACCAACAATACCGATAAACACTGCAACTGCAAGTGAAATTACAACCCAAATCATTGCAATTCTTCTTGACATTTTTAATTCTGACTCTTTTCTGATTGCCATAAATCTTAAAAGAACCTGTGGCATACCAAAGTAACCAAGTCCCCACGCAAGCATTGAGAATACAGAAAGAAGACCATACTCTGCTCTCTCACCAAAAAGTGCTACGCCTTCTTCTGTTACAAGTTGTGTACCTGTTTCATCAACCAATGGGCTTGCAAGACCAAAGAACTCTAAAAAGCCCGGTATATCCTGTGCATTTTCTGCAACTGCAGAGAAGCCACCTGCTTTAACGGTACTGATAATAACAATTAAGGTAAGAGCTATAAACATTACAATACCTTGCATAAAATCAGAAGCACTTTCTGCCAAGAAACCACCTAATATTGTGTAAAGAAGAACGAACACTGCACCTAAAATCATCATAGGTACATAATCCATACCGAAAAGAGTAGAGAAAAGCTTACCACAAGTTACAAAACAACTTGATGCATAAACTGTAAAGAATACAAGAATAAATATAGCAGCAATTGAAACTATAACTTTCTTTTCTTCTCTGAAACGATTTGAGAAAAACTCCGGTAATGTAATAGAATTGTTTGCTCTTATACTATATCTTCTGAGTCTTTTTGAAACAATAAGCCAGTTAAAATATGTACCTATTGCAAGACCGATTGCAGTCCATGCAGCATCTGCAAGACCACACCAATAAGCTACACCCGGAAGACCCATTAAAAGCCAACCGCTCATATCTGATGCTTCGGCGCTCATAGCAGTAACCCAAGGACCTAACGAACGACCACCTAAAAAGTAGTTTTCTGAACTTTTATTTGCCTTTTTGGCAAATATTAAACCAATTACAATAACAACCGCCATATAAGAAATCATAGCGATTAAAATTTGTAGTGTATCACCACTCATATTTTTTCACTCCTAATAAAAATATGTGAATAATTATACTATTACTATTTGAATTATGCAATATTATTTTAAAATTTTTTAGATATTTTTGCATATTTTTTCTTTTATTATTGAAAAAATTTCTAAAAAGTGGTATATTTGTTTCATAAAATTAGTTTTTGAAAGAGAGTGATTTTTATGGCAGGTCCAGGTGGCGGTTCTCGCGGTGGCGGATTTGGCGGAGGCTCACGCGGTTCAGGAGGCGGAGGCTCACGCGGAGGTTTTTCAGGTGGTTCAAGAGGTTCAAGTGGTGGCGGATTCAGCGGTGGTTCACGTGGTGGTTTCCACGGTGGAGGGCATCGCGGTGGTGGTTTCCACGGTGGGCATCATCCCCCACCTCCAAGACATTACCACAGACCCTCACGCGGATATTACGGTGGTGGCGGTTATCATCACCATCATCATGGTGGTGGCGGAATTTTATCCACTATTTTAGCATTCATTATTGTTGCAGCAATTATTTTTGCCTTCTTTAAATTTGTAGTTGGCATAAATTCAAACGATGTAAAAGACTGGATAAGCGACTTCCAGGTTGAAGATACCTATAATGAAGATGAATATTACGACGAAGGAGAATACTCTGAATCATTATTCCAGAAATACATCAGTAATAAATATCAGGAAATTTATGGTAAAACCACTTGTTATGAAGATAACATTTTAGTTGTATTCTTAACAACTGACACGAATGATGGTTATTATACAATTGCGTGGGTTGGTGACAATCTTAACTATGAGATTACAGATATGTTTGGTAACGAACAGACTGAATTAGGTGACGCTATGAGTACTTCTATAAGCGATTATCACGGTTACTCATTAGGTAGCAATCTCGCACAGGTTGTTGATAAAATGACCGATAAGGTTACCGGTTTAGATTTAGATTCACCTTATAAAACTGATAGTGACAGAAGCACTATTTCAGAATCAAAAGTTTATAACTATTCTAACTGCGAATTTACCGAAGACACCGTAAACACAGCACTTAAAAATTTCACCGATAAAACCGGTGTTACTTTCTGTATTGTAGTTGACAATGAAACAACTGTTTTCGGTGGCGGTTCTTCACAGGAGCAAAATTTACCTGTAACAAATCAGAGCCAGAATCCTGACAAGCAAAATAATTCTTCAATAGGTGTTATTGGTGGTGCAGACGGCCCGACATCAATCGTTGTTGGTGAAGATGGACAAGAATCTTCTTCTAAAACGAAAATTATTGTTATAGCAATTGTAATTGTTGCAGTAGTAGTGCTTATAATTTATTTGAAAAAGCGCTCAAAAAAGAAAGAAGAAGAATTACTTAATGCAGGTAAAATATCAATAGAAAATCCAACTGACAGTGATTTACAATAAAAATAATCACCCCAAACAAATTCTGAATTTGTTTGGGGTGAACTTTTATTTAAGTGTCTCACTATTATTCAAAACAGATGTACTGTAAATAAACAACACGTCCTGATTATTGAACTCAATAAATTGCGAGAGCATATTAGGATGAATATAACGAATATCAATGAGAGTTATCTTCTTATATCCTTCAATAAAAAGTGGTGCAAGACTGCTACCAAATGAATCGCGGAATATAACAAGTTCTCTATCTGTTGTAGCATTTTCATTCTCAATACTAACAAGTGATAACGGACCACCTAAAAATGCTTCGTAAAAATCTCTGCCATCAGCTTTTGCAAAATCGTATACAGGGATTGTTCTATTATTTTGATAGTCTGTTACCGTTGCATTGTAAGTAAAATCATTACTTAATGCAATCATAGAATCCGGCATTACGCTTTTTATAGCATATTGACCATAGTAAACACCATAAACAGATTTATCGGGTGAAATCTCTTCATATTGAGAGTTTAACTGTACACCCATTTCCCCTGCTAACTTTTTAGCAACCGGCAGAATTTTTTCCTGAGACCAATGGCTATCTGTTTTATAGTAACTGTCAATTGAGAGTTCAGAAAAAATATCAATATATTTCATATAGCCTGTCTTTTCGGTTATTTCTGTTACCAATTTATTATAATCAAGTGAAAGATAGCTATCATCTTCGCCAATTAAATAATAATTTTTATCAGGAATAATCGAGAAATACACGTTTGTATCTGTATCTCTTAAATATTTCTCATAAACAGCACTAAGCTTATTAGCGGCATTTTCTATTGAATCCTCATTTAATGGATATTCAATTTTGGTTATATACCCATTTTTTTCAATAATATCATTATTGGATTTCTTATTAAAAAGACCTATTTCACTTTGCGCCTTTATAGTTCTGAATAACTCTCTTAACGGAAACTGGTCAAGAGTATAATTTTCAAAATTCTTCATAAAAGTACCTGACACCAACGTATTAAACGAAAGTTCAGGGAATTTCGCTAACGGTCTTCTTTCGGTTAACGAAAATTCATCGGTTGGTTTAATCCACGCAAAAACAGAAAGCACTAAAATAAAAGACGATAAAATAACAGCAACTACAATATTTTTAAACTTCTTCATTATAGCACCCCCTAAAACCTGAAATATAAGAACGGGTTAAATGAACCGTCAACTAAATATGCAGTAATTAAAACGAGCAATGCCACAAGAACAATTGGTTCAAAAATAGCAACTACAACTTTTACACATTTTGTATCGGTTAATTTTGTAACAGTTTTCTTTACAAGTGGTGTAGCACCAATTAATCCGACAATAAGAATAACTGCATACTCTTTAATATAATAAATAAATTCAGTTGATATAAGTGGAACAGCTGAAAGACCAAACATTGCCTTTAAATATGAAAAGGCTTCACTCATATTTACTGCATCAAATATAACAAAGCTTATTATTATAAAGAACAATGTATAAATATGATTTAATACCGGTGTTTTTATTATAAATTTTCCTACTTTAGTTTTTTCCGAAATAAGGAAAATTACAAAATACAAGCCCCATATAATAAAGTTCCACGCCGCACCATGCCAGAAACCTGTTAAAAACCATACAACAAGAATATTAAAGAACCACTTTGATTTTTTTACTCTGTTGCCTCCTAATGGGATGTAAACATAATCTCTGAACCAGCTACCAAGTGAAATGTGCCATCTTCGCCAGAATTCCGATATACTTTTTGAAATGAATGGATAGTTGAAATTTTCCATAAATTCAAAACCTAAAATTTTACCAAGACCTATCGCCATATCAGAATAGCCTGAAAAGTCAAAATAGACCTGCAAACAGAAGCTTATAGCATAAACCCAATAGAACAACAATGCTTTATCGTCTGATGCTTTAAATGTTGTGCAAAACTCACCTAAAGCATTTGCAATAAGAACCTTTTTAGAAAGACCTATTATAAATCTTCTTAAGCCCTCACTTACCTTCTGAAAAGTTAATTTTCTATCTTCTAAAGAATCTACAATATCAATATATCTTACAATAGGACCTGCAATAAGCTGTGGAAACATAGTTATATATGTTGCAAGAGATATTAAATTTTTCTGCGCTTTTACAGTACCACGATAAACATCTACTGTATAGCTTAAAATCTGAAAAGTGTAAAAACTGATACCTATTGGAAGAGCAATATTTAATAATTTTAAAGAAAGACCTGTTACCGCATTAAAATTCTCAACAAAGAAATTTGAATACTTGAAGAAACCTAAAAAGCATATATTTATAGCGACATTTATAATCATAAATGCTCGTTTTTTAGATTTTTCATTTGTAGCCTCAATTAGTAAACCGGATACATAACCGATTATAATTGAGGCTACCATTAAAATTAAATATTTAGGTTCTCCCCAACCGTAAAACACCAAACTGCTTATTAAAAGCACTGTATTTTTAAGTTTTTTGGGGACTAAAAAGTAAAGTATCAGTACACTTGGCAGAAAGTAATATAAAAATGGTATGCTTGAAAAAAGCATTTTTCAACCCCTATCCAAAGTGTTTATTTTTTATAAATCAATTAAGCGACCGCTTCTTCTGTAACAAGAACTGCACTTTCGCCCATTACAGTTGTGAGCTGTGTTTTGAAGTAATCTACTGCTTCACCATTACCGATAGCATAAACTACATAATCGCCACCATTAACATTAAAGATAACGATTTTTTCTGGGAAACCACACATCCATTGTGTTGCTAAAACACTATCTTTAAGTGATGTGCAGAAACTTTCTGCAGTAGCAGCATCTTTTAATTTAAATGAACCACTTGTAAATGTGTTAGCATTCATTGCGTGTACAAAAGATGCAATTTCATCAGTCTGTGCAACTAATTCGTCGTTAGTATGAAGCATATAGTTAATTGTTTCTGTGTCAGAAAGATTCATTAAACCAGCTTTACCATCAACCGGTGTTTCCATATCGCCACCCATTGCGAAGAACTTCTGGTCTTCTGCATAAGTGTCAACAACCTTATTGATTACATCTGCTGAATCTGTAAATTCCATTTTAGGTGCACTGTTTGCTGATAAAAGGTATACTGCGCCTGCTACAATTCCAGCGATAACTACAACTGATATTAAACCAATAATAATTGCTTTTTTCATTTTTAAAACTCCTTTATATACTCAAAAGTATAATTTTTAAATCCGTCTGTGTAAATTTGTTCACCATCTGGCATTACCCACATAACCTCAACATTCTCAAGAGAATCCACTATTTTCTTACCTTCTTCAACATCCATTAAGAAAAGAGAGGTTGAAAGAGCATCACCGAGTCCTGAATCTTTTGTCAAAACAGAAACTGATAAATACTTTTCTCCAGGATATAAAGTTACAGGGTCTATAATGTGATGATAATTCTTACCATTCACTTCATAAAAGCGTTGATAACACCCACTTGTAACAAGTGACATATCTGACATTTTAAGATATTCAATGTGTGGAATCTCTTCTTGTTTTGAAGTGTCAGGGTTTTCAATACCGACTTTCCATGGTTTGTTGTCTTTGCCCATACCTATTGTACGGACATTACCACCTACATTAAGAAGAAAATCTGTAATGCCTTTATTTATTAAATATTCTGCAATTCTTTCAACCGCGTAACCTTTTGCTATTGCGCCAACATCAAGAGTCATCTCGGGGTCAGAAAGAAATACAGTATTATTTTCTTTGTTAATTTCTACTTTACTGAAATCTGTGTGTTTTTTGGCTTCTTCCAATTTATCAATTGGTGGTAATTCCGCATTAGCAGGGTCAGAAAGACCTCGGTTACGGTAATTATGCCATATAGAAAGCACGCTACCCATAGCAACATTAATTTTGCCATCTGTAAGTGAATACATCTTTTTCGAATAAAGTAATAAATCTATTATTTTTTTATCAACTTTTACAACATTATGTTTTCCATCTGTTACATCATTTATAACACAAATATTATTCATTCCGTCATATCTTAAATAAATGTTGTAAAGTTTATGATATTCGTTAAGTTCTGCTTTTATTTCTTCACAAATACTTTTAAATTCTTCTTCTGTTTCTGTATAACCAGTAATAGTCGTAACAGTGTCAAAATAATCAAAGTAATACTCTGAAAATTTCTGTTTTTCTTTTACAGTGTTACATGATGAAAGTAAAGAGAGTTGTGAAGCAAGCAATACTATTACTAATAAAATTGATAACGATTTTCTCTTCATATCCAAAAAACAAGGGATGTTGTAAGAAAACAACATCCCCGAATTTAGTTGTTTAAACTTATTTTGTAGCAGCTGTTGCAGCTTTAATCATATCACCGATAGCCATTGTGCAACCTGCTGTTGCAAGGTCACCTGTTGCATAACCATCATCACCAGCAAGAGCTTCGAAATCAGCAGATGTTTTACCAACAAGAGCAGCATCAAATGCAGCAGCTTGTTCGTTCCATTCTTTTACAGCACCTTCTGAACCATCGTGTTTTGTGCCGTATGCAGCCATACCATAATCTGTACCGAGTTCAAGCTTTGTTTTAACTTCTACTGTTGCATCAAGTGTTGATTTACCAGTAACGTCAAATGTCATTTTACCTTGAGTACAGTCTGTTTTTGCAACTACAACTTTACCCTCTGCGTCTTTAACAGCAGCAACGATTGTTGTATCGATTTGTGCAAGTCCATCACCTTCAGCAGATGCATCTTTGTTTGAATAAGAAGGAGATGATACAAGAGCAACTGAAAGTGTATCATTTGCTGTAGCTTTTGAATCTGCTGCAGAGTTAACTGCTTTTTCAAGAGCAGCTACGAAATCTGTAACATGAATTGTGCAACCTGCTGTTGCAAGGTCACCCTGAGCATAACCATCTTCTGCCATAAATGCTTTTACTTCTGCAAGAGTTTTGCCTTTTGCAGTAGCCATAAATGCATCAGCTTGTTCATTCCACTCTAATGGTTTGCCTTCTGAACCATCATGTTTTTTACCAAAAGCAGCCATATTGTACTCTGTGCCTTTTTCATACTTTGTTCTTAAATCTTCAGTAGCTACGATTTTACCTTCTGAAGTCCAAGCAGTTTTGATTTGTGCTGTGTCAAGGTCGATTGAAACGATTTTGCCTTCAGCATCAAGAAGAACTGCTACTGCAGTTGTATTGAACTCACCAGCACCGTTTGTTTCGCCATCAGCATCTTTAGCTTCACCAAAGTTTGCTACAACACCTAAACCAAATTTGAGACCAGCTGCATCGTTACCTACTGGTTTCTTTTCGCCTGAGCAACCAACTAAAGCTGCTACTGATAATACCATTACTAATACAAGTGCAAGACTGAGAATCTTTTTCATTTTTAAGTCTCTCCTTTAACAAATTTTTTTCTTGCATAAAGAGTTTTCACTCTTAAGCCGATTATTACAAATTTCCCACTATTTGTCAATACCATTGTTAAAAAATAAACAATATTTTAATAACTTTATGAAAATCAGACAAGTTTTTCTAATTTTTTTACAAGTATTGAACTGATAATTCCAATCACTACACCAGCTATTGTGCCTGTTATCGAAAGTACTATCATATAATACCCGATTTGTATTGTATCAAACAGGAAAATTGCAACCAAAATCTGACCGAGATTATGAGAAATACCACCTATTATACTTACACCAACAATTGAAAAAAGATTTATCTTTTTAAATAAAGTCATTAAAGCAAGGCTTAACACCGCCCCTGCTACACTATAAGCTAATGTCATAATATTGCCACCGAAAATCAACGCAACAATAAATACTCTTATAAGCGAAACTGTTACCGCTTCTTTTAAGCCAAATTTATATAAAACAAAAATTATTATAATATTCGGCAAACCCATTTTTATTCCAGGAACTGCGGTAGATATTGGAGGTAGCATTACTTCTAAATATGAAAGAACTAATGCTACTGAAGTCAGAACACCTAACAGTGCTACTTTTCTTGTTTTCTTTCTCATAAATTCTCCGGATTTAAACCACTACATCTAATTCCTTATCTGAATCATCTGCAACAATTTCTATTACGACCTTGTGTGGAAGACACACAATTGTTTCACCCTTAAAAGAAATCTTACTATGCCCTTCACATATTTTATCAGGACAAGTTGCATCCTTTATAAAGGCTTTTCCATCTTCAATTACCAAAGTGTTTTTTCCGTCATTTTCTGTTTCAATAACTACTTCTGTATTTACTGAAAGCGGATAACGTTCAGTTTCTTTACCGTCAAGCTTAACAACTGCAAATGCACCCTCAGTTTTGAAGACATTTAATAAAAGTAATCCTGTTGCCGCTATTGCAATAACAATAACGGCAAGGATAACATCATTTTTAATTTTTCTTTTATTATTCATATTGACCATTAACCAATCTTATTATTCATAAAGTCAATTGGTTTAAGGCACTTTGTAGGACAGTTTTCTTCGCACAAACGACAACCTGTACATTTATCGTAATCGATTCTTGCTAAGTTATCAATTACTGTGATTGCCTTTTCAGGACAGTTAAGTTCACATTTTTTACAACCGATACAAGCATTTTTGCAATTTGTACGTGCAACTGCACCTTTTTGAATATTACTACACATAACTGCAGTTTTTGTATCCTTAGGAAGTAATTTAATAATGTGTTTAGGGCAAGTACCAACACATTTACCACAACCTACACATTCTCTTGGGTCAATGTGAGCAAGTCCGTCGTGAACACAAATTGCATTAACAGGGCAAACTGAAGCACAGTCACCACAACCTACGCAACTGTATGCACAGTCAAAAGGTCCGCCATAGACCATACTTGCCGCTTTACAAGATTTGATACCATCGTAGATTGCATTTGATTTAGCGGCTTCACAGTCACCACCACAAGCAACAAAAGCAACTTTTGGTTCAAGTTCCTGAATTTTAACACCTAAAATAATTGAAAGTTGTGCCGCAGTAGAAGAACCACCCGGAATACATAAGTTTGGTTCTGCCTCGCCTTTGGCTACCGCTTCTGCATAACCATCGCAACCAGTGTAACCACAAGCACCACAGTTTGCTCCCGGAAGCGCCTCACGAACAAGCAAAACTTTTTCATCTTCATCAACTGCAAAGAACTTTGAAGCGAGTGCCAGAACAATACCCATAACAAGTCCAACGCCTGCTACAACGCCCAGAGCTATCAAAATTGCATTTATATCCATTTTATACTCTCCAACCTTATGCAAATAAATTATCTACAACGCCTTCAAATCCATAGAAAGCAAGTGATACGAATGATGCTGCAATCAATGTTGCAGGAAGACCTTTGAAATGCTCCGGAATATCGCTCTCATCAATTCTTGAACGAACACCTGAGAAAAGTACCATTGCGAGCATAAATCCAAGACCGCAACCTAATGAACTTACCATTGATTCACCAAAACCATAACTATCTTTAATATTATTGATAGTAACACCTAAAACAGCACAGTTTGTTGTAATAAGCGGTAAATAAACACCAAGGCTTTTGTGAAGTGATGGAATAAACTTCTTCAAGAAAATCTCAACAAACTGAACTAATGCAGCAATAATGAGAATGAACACAATTGTCTGCATATATTCAAGTCCTAAATTGTTAAGAACAAACATCTGAATCGGCCAGGTTACTGCAGTTGCAAGCAACATAACAAATGTAACTGCAACACCCATACCAACAGCCTGGTTAAGTTTTTTAGAGACACCTAAGAATGGGCAAATACCAAGGAATTGTCTTAAAACATAGTTATTAACTAAAACTGATGTTAATAAAATTGCTGCTAAAGTTTTAAAAGTATCCATTATTCACCCTCCTTTACTTCATTTGCTTTGCAACCGCCATTGCAAACACCTGCTGACGGACAACCGGCGCAGTTAAATTCTTTTTTCTTTATTGCTTTGCCTTTTGTAATCACATTAACAAGAGCAATTAAAAGACCATAAACCATCAATCCACCCGGTGCTTTTACAAAGAACTCTATTTTGTGGTCAATCATAAACGGAATTTCGATTCCGGCAAATGTACCGGCACCTATAACTTCACGAACTGTTGCCATCGCAAGAAGTGCTAATGTAAAACCGATACCCATACCAATGCCATCTAAAACTGACTTACCAACAGTATTTTTACCGGCGAACATTTCTGCACGGCCTAAAATGATACAGTTAACAGTGATAAGTGCAAGGTAAACACCAAGACTCTTATAAAGTTCAGGTAAATAAGCATGAATGAACATTTCTACCAATGTAACGAAACCTGCAATAACAACTATATAGCAAGGAATTCGTACTGCGTCAGGAATAAATTTACGGAACAAAGAGATAACTGCATTTGAACAGATTAAAACTGCAGTTGCAGCAAGACCCATACCTACCGCACTTGTTACAGAGTTTGACATAGCAAGTGTAGGACAAGTACCTAAAATAAGAACGAATACAGGGTTTTCTTTGAGAAGGCCTGTAATTAAGATTTTCCAATAATTAGTCTTTTTCATAATTAGGCCACCCCTTCTAACATTTTTACTGCTTCAAAGACTTTTGAAACTGCTGTTTTATAACCATTTGTTGTAATAGTTGCACCAGAGATACCTTCAATATCACTGTAATCTGCTTCAGTCTTACCATTGAACTGTGTATAGAATGAAGCATCTGCGCAAACAGAACCGATACCATCTGTTTCATATTGAGCAGTTGTAAGAACTGCAATAATTTTTCCATCCTTTGTAGCTGATGCTTTTAACTCAATCTGCTTACCAGATGGGTTATAATAATGGTCACCGTTTATACCAAAACCATTTGCACCTAACTCAAATACATAGTTGCCGCTTGCAGTTTTATATACCTTCTTAACCTGTGATGGCATATCTGCGTAACCAGAAATATCAATTTCTTCAATTGATGAGTTGATAATCAACTGTGCATTTGCTTCCATAGTAGCTTTCACATCATCTGATACTGTTGAAAGAACTGCACCTGATTTATCAACCGCAATAAACTCTTCACCAGAAACAAGAACATAACCTGTTCCGTTTTCAGCTTCATAAACTGCAGAAACATTTTCTAATTCTTCCACCATAAACCATGAAACAAATTTACCTTCTGCTGCTGGAAGTGCTTCTGAAAGGTTATCGTTAAGAATTTCTTCTTCTGAACGGATATCTACAGAACCACCACCAAGAATAATTGTTGCATTAAGTGCATCTTTAACTGCATTTTTGTAACCAGCAGTTGTCATTGTTGCACCTGAAATTGTTTCTGCACCATCAATATCTGTTACTGTTTTGCCCTTTAATGAATCACCATAAGTTTTTTCGTAACCTAAAGTTTCACCACTTGAAAGGCAAGTTGCACCTGTAACTGTGCCATTACCATCAATACCGCACATAAGAACCATATTTGCACCATAGCCTGATGTGAGAAGCTTTATAACATAACCACCATTACTTGCAGAATAAGCTTCTGTAACAGTTGCAGGAAGTTCATAAGTTGAAATATCAAGTTGAGTAAAATCCCCGCCATCAGGATAAACTACAAGAAGCGCTTCATTTGCCGCTGCAGAAGCATTCTCTTCAATAATCGGAGCTGTAATTGAGTTGGTAAGAGCGAGAAGAACTGCAACAAGAGCGCAAATAACTGTTAACGCTATTACACTTTTGAAATATTTCATTTCTTCGCACCTCCAAACATTTTACGTGCAGTTAATGAATCAATATATGGATTTAAGATATTCATTATAAGTATAGCGAATGAAACGCCCTCAGGGTAAATACCCCATTCGCGAATCAACACTGTAATTAAACCTGCACCAATACCAAAAATGAGTTTACCGAGTGGAGTTGTTGGTGATGTAACATAATCAGTTGCCATAAAGAAAGCTCCTAAAATGAGACCACCAGAAAGAACAAGACTTAATGCTAACATAAAGTCAAATTCGTGAACTGCCAGAGTGAAGATAAATGTTGTAGCAATAAATGCAACAGGAATGTGCCAGGTAATAACTTTTTTTACTAAAAGGTAAATACCACCAATTAAAAGTGCTACTGCACAAGTTTCACCAATTGCACCACCAACATTACCGAGTAATAAATCTTGTAAACTTACCGCATTTTTATCTTCTGCTAATAATGCGAGTGGTGTTGCGCCCGCAGTTGAATCAAGCGGAAATGCCGCCTTTGTCATAGAAGAGAACGCAACAAGCATAAACACTCTTGCAGTAATCGCCGGGTTTACAACATTTCTACCAATACCGCCGAATATACATTTTACAATGATAATTGCGAAAAGTGAACCAACTGCTGCTTGCCAAAGCGGAACATTTGCAGGAAGATTCAAAGCTAAAAGCAAACCTGTAACTATGGCACTTAAATCGCTTATCGTCTGTTGTTTTTTTACTATAACATTAAAAAGGAATTCTGAGAGAACTGCTACACCGACACACACTGCGACAACCGCTAATGATGTTATACCGAAAATCACTACCCCTGCGATAGTTGCAGGTAAAAGAGCAATCAGAACATCGAGCATAATTTTTTGTGTGCTTCTTTTGCTATGAATGTGCGGAGACACAGAAATATGAAGTTTATTTTCCATTATTTATTTGCCTCCTTCATTTTAAATTCTCTTACTAACTCTTTTGCTAATTTATTAGTCTGAACTAATGGTCTGTTTGCAGGACAGTTGTAAGAACAACAACCACATAACATACAGAGTTCTGCTCCTGCTTTAATTGCCGCTTCAGCATCTTTGTTTTTATATGCCTTGGTAATTGCAGGTGGTGTAATACCAAACGGACAATTTGTAACACAAGCACCACAACGGATACAGTTTGTTTCTTTTGGAACTGCTGTTTCTTTTTCAGTGAGTGCTAAAATTGCATTTGTCTGTTTTAATACGGGTGCTGTTAAATCCGGAACTGCAACACCCATCATAGGACCACCATAAAGAACTGAAAATGGTTCTTCATTAAAGCCACCACAAAACTCAAACACATCTTTTAACTGAGTACCTATAGGTGCAACAATTATTTTAGGTTCTTTTACTGATGCACCATCTACTGTAATACATCTTTCAACAAGTGGCATACCGGTTTTAATGAAGTTACCTATTCCCGCCATTGTCGAGCAGTTTATAACAACACAACCTACATCAATTGGTAAAGAACCTGTTGGAACCACTTTACCTGTTGTGTGGTAAATCAAAACTTTCTCGCCACCTTGTGGGTAAATTGGTGGTAAAACTTTTACTTTCATTCCCTGAATAGCAGAAGCTACTTCTTCCATTTTCTTCTGTGCTTCATCAGAACCTTTTTCTATACCTAAAACCACTTCTTTTATATTGAAGTATTTAACAATTGTTTCAATTGCAGTTTTTATATCATCTGACTTTTCAACCATTGTTGCAGTATCACTTGTGATATAAGGTTCACATTCTGCACCATTTATAATGAGAGTTTCAACAGGCTTGTCTGACGTAAATTTTGCATAAGTCGGGAAACCTGCACCACCAAGACCTACCATACCACTGTTTTTTATAGCGGTAACTAAATCTTCTTTAGAATTAATTTCGGGTTTTTTAATATTTTCATCAATGGTCATTTCGCCGTCAGATTCAATAACAACCATCTGAACAACATTACCGTTAGATATTGTTACATCTGTAAGTTTTGTTACTTTACCTGAAACACTTGAATAAACCGGGGAAGAAAGATTGTTAGTATCCTCTGCTATAAGAGTACCGACCTTAACTTCACTACCAACTTTTACAATTGGTGTAACAGGCTTACCAATGTGCATAGACATCGGAATAGTAACAGTCTTTGGAGCAGGCATTTTAACCGAATGCATACCTTCAGTTGTTTTTCTGCTCTTAAGTTTTATTCCGCGTAATTTAGAAGCCATTTTAGAACCTACCTTTCAATGAGCTTTTTTAGTTCTTTATAGTATTTATAAAAGTGCATAATTTATCACAATACACTATCTATAAGATTATATAATACTTACAACAAAGTGTCAATAATTCTAAATAAACAAAACTTTTCCGTAAAATTTTACCTTTTACACAATAAAAATTTGATTGATAAAAAATTGACAATTTCTACCTATACATAACCGACACCTGTCGCATATTTCACGGTTTGTATTTAGCAAAATTTATAAATCAAACTTTGTTTCATTATAACTTTTAACGAATTTGAACCTATAAGTAAAAATCCTATTGATTATTCGCATAAAGAATAATATAATGTAGTTTAGAGATTTTTAGCGTGAAAGGATTTTCGATTATGGAACAACGTTTTAAAATATTTATAGCGTACCACATAAACGAAGAAAATATCGCTACCCTTCTTTCTGATTATTTCCAGAATATGGGCATACCTAAAGAGTTTATTTATCTTTGTCCGTTACCTTCAAATGATGGCAAAGTAAATAATATTGATGAAATAAACACAATGTTAAAATGCAGTTGCGTAAATATTCCTATATTATCAATGAAATTCCTTGAGAGTGCTTATTGCAACAACTTGGTTGGTGCTTTTGTATTTGATGGAGAAGCTCTTCTTTTACCGGTACTACTCCCCGAAATAACACAGAATATGGTTTATGGGTTTATAAACGGTTTTTACAAAACTTTTAAGTTAGATTTGAGTGAAGATATTGCTTATATTTACGATGTTGTACAAGGTTCTTTGGATATTCTCCCTCCAAGCCTTACAGTTGCAACAAATGCAATGAATGCATTTATAAACAGATATAACGTAACTGTAAACAGAATTACAACAAAATCTTCGCCAACACTTATTTCTTCTAACCCTGTTTTTGAGCAACTCAATATTACAACAGATGATGAAATGATTGTTCTATACTACATACTTACAAATCAGGTTTTAGAAGTTAGCAAAAAAACTGTTGAAGAATGGCTTATAGATGAAGAGATTTATGATGTTGATGTAGAAAACGCATTCAGGTTACTTGCTACAATCGGTTACGCAAGATACCACGAAAACACTTTAAAAGTTGATATAATAACTTTCAGAAAATGGTCAAAAATGACAGAAGAAATTTTGCCGATACTTACAACTTGTCTTAAAAATCACAGAATTTTGAGTTCACAGATTTTTGAAGATATGTGGCGAAATAATACGTTAACCCTTGTTCTCAAATTGTTTACCGCATACTTAATAGATGAACACATAACTGAATTGACAAACAAATCGCAAAATGACCCACAGTTACAAAGTATTATTGCCTGGGAAAAGAATAATGGCTTGAGAAGTATTCTTTCTGAAAACTACCAAAAATGTCTTGATATTTTTGAAGAACACAATATAATTTATGAAAGTGAATGGTCTATTCACGGTGTTCCGAGAAGATATAATTTAAACAAATCATTTATTGACCACATCTTTTCCGTTGATTTTCCGCATAGGAAAGAGTTGGAAATAATAAAAGCAGAAAGCAAGTAAATGCTTTCTGCTTTTTATTTACGCAAGTTTCATAAACATCTCAAGAATTCTTTTTGTACATACTTCTAAATCTGCGCGGGTTAAGTCGCCACTGTCGAGTGCTTTTTTAAGGTCTTCAGGGTAGCCACAATGCATTTTAAGGTCGTTACCCGCTTTAACTTCTTTAACAGGGTCATTTTTTACGCCCCAGTCAGTAACTACCATACCGTCGAAGCCCCATTCATCTCTTAAAATACCTGTTAAGAGTTCGTAACTTTCAGATGTATGCTGACCGTTAATAAGGTTATAAGACGACATTACAGTCCAAGGCTTACCCTCTTTAACTGCAATTTCAAAACCTTTTAAGTAAATTTCGCGTAATGCTCTTTCTGAAATGCGTGAGTCGTTCTGATAGCGGTTTGCTTCTTTATTATTACAAGCAAAGTGCTTCATTGAAACAGCAGTTTTTTGTGATTGCACACCGCGGATTGCCGCCGCACCGCATTTACCCGAAACAAGAGGGTCTTCTGAATAATACTCAAAGTTTCTGCCACAAAGTGGGTCACGATGAATATTAAGTGCAGGTGCTAACCAAACGCCTAAATTATTCTCTCTTATTTCTGCACCACCTGCGGCACCTACTTCGTAGATTAAGTCAGTATCCCAAGAACAAGCAAGGAGTGTAGCACAAGGCCAGGCGGTTGCAGGAATACCAATTGACTCCATAAGACGAAGTCCTGCAGGACCGTCCGCTGTTGGAACATAAGGAATACCAAGTCTTTCTATACCGCCGAATGAACCAGTATTACACATACCAACCTGTTTCTGACCGCCTACGATATACATAAGTTCGTCAATAGTCATTTGTGCAATAAATTCGTCCATTGTAATTTCAGTACCAACTGAATCAAACTTCTTTAATTCTTCCGGTGCTTTTGCGGTTATAGGTTCATTTTTACCATAGTAATATTCCGGCTCACCCATTGGTAAGTTTTCGTAACTACCATCAGAAAGCATTCTTTTTTCAAGTTTAAATGGCTTACACCAGTTTTCAAGTTGTTCTACAACTGTATCTTCTTTTACTGTATATGTAAACTCAAGTTTTTCTGCACTTCTTACATCTGTGCCAAGATAGAATTGGTACCCACCTTTTTCTAAAACATAAGCGCTTTTTTGAATTTTGCCTAAATCATCAAAGCTTGCCATAGACGAAACATCAAATGACATAACAAGTGTTTCGCTCTCACCAGGATTTAAAAGCTTAGTCTTTTTAAAAGCACCTAATTCTCTTGAAGGCTTTCCCAACTTGCCTTGTGGTGCGCTATAATAGAGTTGTAAAACATCTTTACCAGCAACATCACCTGTATTTTTTACATCAACAATAGCGAAGATTTTACCATCTTTTTCTAAACAAACTTTACCTGTGTGTGAAAATGTTGTGTATGAAAGACCGAAACCGAATGGGTAACGCACCTTTTCTTTTGCACCAGGAATTGTTTCGAAATAACGATAACCTACATAAATATCTTCATTATAATATACATAATCGAAGCTTTCCCAGAATTCCTTTGTTTCAGGGTAAGCATCGTAAGATTTTGCAATAGTATCAACTAATTTACCAGATGGGTTCACGTCACCGAAGATAATATCTGCAATAGCACTACCACCTTCAAGTCCACCTTGCCAACTCATAAGAATTGCACCAATACCAGAGTTTTCGGCTAAATATTCACAGTCAAGCACACCACCTGAATTTATAACAACTATAACTTTTTCAAAGCATTTTGTAACTTCATTTAAAAGATTTTTTTCTACATCTGAAAGGTAGTAGTCAGACGGAATAGGCCTGCGGTCAACACCTTCTGCAGAAAATCGGCTTAATGTTACAATAGCAACAGAAGCAAATTCACTTGCAGATTTAATTAAACTGCTTTCTATTGCAGGCTCTTTTACGTGCATTGATGCAAAAGTATCGTAAGTCATATCATCACGGGTTGTACAGAAATCCATATTATTAACAATATCCCATGTAGCATTGATTTCTTCCTGTGACGGAATATTAACACTTTCTCTTTTTACATAATCTTTGTAAAAATCAATAAGTGGCATATAGATATTTTGCGAAGTAATTTTTTCTTCTACACCCTCAAATACATTGCGGATATATGGCACATAAACATCTCCGCTACCGCCACCGCCTTTTATGTATTCAATAGTCGCTTTACCGAAAAGTGCAACTTTTGAATCTTTACTTAAAGGCAATGTTTTATTATCATTTTTTAAAAGCACCATACCCTCTGTTGCCGCTCTTCTTGATAATGCAGTATGCTTTTTTGAAGCAGTAATTCTTCTGCCATCTTCACCCAAAGGTAAACAAGGCATATATTTGAATCTTGCATATTTTTCCATAAGTACACATCCTAAAAATAAAATATTCACCTTTTAATTTTATCACATTATGTAATAAAGTCAATAAAGGTGAATGTTTTATTTTATGATATTTTCATTTTAAGACGAAGTTTATCAGCAATCATTGCAATGAATTCTGAATTGGTTGGTTTGCCGCGTTGACTTTGAATAGTGTAGCCGAAATACGAAGATAAAACATCTACATCACCTCTGTCCCACGCAACTTCTATTGCGTGACGGATTGCTCTTTCAACTCTTGATGATGTAGTTGAAAATGTTTTCGCTACCGTCGGGTAAAGTAATTTTGTAATTGAATTTAACATTTCGGGGTCATAAACAGAACGTTTAATTGCTTCACGCAGATACTGGTAGCCTTTAATGTGAGCAGGTACACCAATCTGATGCATAATTTCTGAAATTGTTACTTCAATGCTTTGTTCGTTGTTATTTAAAGTTTCTCTTTTGTTGTCGCCTATATCTTTCCAGCTATAAAGCTGTGGTATTCTCTCTGCTAAAAGTGACGGGTCAATTGGTTTAAGAAAATAATAATCTGCACCCGCTTTAATCATTTCTGCTTCAAAGTGACTTTTGTCAATACTTGAAACAACTATTACGAGTGGTCTTTTCATAAGCTTCATTGTACTTAATCTTTGTAAAACACCTAAAGCATCTATGTGCATAAGGAATGCATCCATAATTATTACATCCGGTGTTTTGTTTTCAATCAATTGAAGTAATGTTGCACCACTTTTTTCACAAACTCGCACATCCATTGAGTTCATTTTGAGTGCTGACACTAAATCTAACGCACTCTCACTTTTTTCGTCTGCTAAAAGTACAGACAACTGCTTATTCATTTAATGCACCTCCGTTAGTGATTGAATTATATCACCCGTTTTTATATGGTGCAATAGACTTTTAAAACAATCGTTATAATAGACAAAACATTGATTTTTCGCGGTATCGCAGAATGTCACACTAAGGATTTTTTTGACGCAATATGTCAAAAACGACAAATTTTTTTGGTTAATATTTTTCGACATTTTTCTTATTATTCTACAAATTGAATGAAAAAAATTGGTAAAGGGAGTTTTATCCCCTTACCAATTTCGATTTTTTAATACATTATTTTAAGCCTTAATCTTCTTAATAAGCTTATTAATACCTAAAACCAGGGGATGGTTCTGTGATTGGGTTGTTTTTCCAATCAACCAACCCCTGATTTTCTTGTTAAATTAAATTTTGAACAATGCTGAAACCGTTGATAATCAAGAATTTTCGGTGTCAATCATAGAACCGTCCCCTGTCTTACCCAATTAAATTCAAATTATGCTTTTTTGTTGTTCAAAATTGCTTTTACAGCCATTTTAATCCCCAAAACAATAAGACGAAGCAACTCACCTATTACTACTGCAAGGAGTGAAAATACAAACATCCAGAAGATGTTGCCATAAACTCTTGGCTCATAGTACATAAACATTGTAGGTACTACCATTATTGTTGAAAACACAGGGAATAAAAATTTGATTTTCTTGTCTGATATTGCAACACCAACTATACCAACAATAAGGGTAATAACTAAAAGAAGAATTATATGAGCATCTCTGTTACCCATTGGTATTAAAGGGAATAAAAAGAGAAACGCTGTTTCAATACAGGCAATTATAATTTCTTTTAAATACTTTTTCATCAATATTTATCCACACTTTCTACATCTAATACAAACACGATTGCACCGCCAACTGCAACTTCTGCACCGAGGTCGCCCTCACGAAGTCCGCTGCCGAGTGCCTGTGTTGATGGAGCTGTCTGTGTTCTTTTCTTTGAATGTTCTTTTATAATTTCTTTTGCTTTACTTACTTTATCATCTTCAGCACCGATTAAAAATGTTGTGTTACCAACCATTAAAAATCCGCCTGTTGTTGAAAGCTTTGTAACAGAAAAACCTTCTTTTGTGAGTGCAGAAGAAACAACTGCACTATCTTCATTATTTACTATTGCTATAAGAAGTTTCATACTCAATTTCTCCTTTATATTTTTGGTAAAATCATTTTAAGACTCTTTTTATCGAGTTGTTTCACATCGGGAATTTCATATCTGTTATCATTTGCATCTTTTATTAAAACACGACCATCATAAAGCGGTTTAACTGCTGTAATATGGTTTCGTATTTCAAAAGTGTAAACACCTTTGTCAGTTTCTGCAGTCCACATCCAGATTTTGAATTTTTCGCTCATTTTAAGGAACTTTGTAATTCTCGGAATCATATAATATTCTTCCAGCACTTTTTCTGCAACTGCTCTTGACTCTTCCATTAAGTCATTTAAGTCTCTTATAATCGCGATTTGCTCGCCTTCACTATCAACAAGTGCAATATATTTTGTAAGACCTGTTATAGGAAACATTCTGCGAAGCTCAACACCTGTAAATTTTTCACCGGTGTAAAATTCAACATCAACGAAAATAACATCGTTTGGTGTTAAACGAATATCGGGACCTTCTACATAACGTGGCATATATTGCACCCCCCTATTCAAAATTTTCTTCAGCCTTGCGTTTTTGTAATTGCTCACCCATAGACTGAATTTCAATAAGCTTATAATATTTACCTTTGAGTGCCATAAGCTCTTCAGGTGTACCACACTCAATAATTTCACCCTTGTCAACAACGACAATTTTGTTTGCCTTTCTTAAAGTAGAAAGACGGTGGGCAATCATAAGTGTTGTTCTGCCGCTTATAAGTCTTTCAATAGCACTCTGAATAAGACTTTCTGTTTCAGAGTCAACTGCAGCAGTCGCTTCGTCAAATATTAAAATACTTGGGTTTTTAAGAACTGCACGGGCAATTGAAACACGTTGTTTTTCACCACCTGAAAGACCTACACCGCGTTCACCGAGCATTGTGTCATAAGCATCAGGTAATTTTGAAATAAATCCGTGTGCATTTGCAACCTCTGCCGCGTGGAGTACTTGCTCAACGTGTGAAACATTACTACCGTAAGCAATATTATTGAAGATTGTATCTCTGAACATAAGCGGTTCTTGTTGAACAAAGCCGATTGAATTTCTGTAATATTTCATATCTATATCACGGACATTCACACCGTCAACAAGAATTTCACCGTCATACTCGTCATAATATCTCATTAAAAGATTTATAAGTGTTGATTTACCGCTACCGGTTGTACCTACAATACCGACAATGTCACCCGGCTCAATTGTAAGATTGATATTTGAAAGAACTTTTTTAGAACGGTCAAATGCGAAGTTTACATTTCTGAATTCAATTTTACCTTGCATTCTTTCGAGTTCATTATCGTGACCGAAATCGTGTTCTGGCTCTGCGTCTAAAATATCAAGAATTTTTTCGGCAGATGCTAAAGTATTCTGATATGTATCACCAATATTTGCAAAGAAGTTTACCGGGTTATAAAACATACTTGCGTAAGTTACAAATGAAACTAAAAGACCTAATGAAACATCTTTGTCGTCACCTATAACGAGGTTACCACCTAAAAACCATATAACAAGCGAACCGCAGGTTACAAGGAATGTTATAATTGATGGAAATATAGCGGCAGGTATTGCAACCTTTCTATCTTCTTTATACCATTCATCACAGAATTTATTGAACTTATCTATTGTCTTTTTTTCGTTGGTAAATGCCTTAATAACTCTTACACCTGGAATTGAGTCTGCAAGCATTGTTGAGATTGCAGAATGTCTTCTCCAGAGTCTCATATATTTAGGACCTAAAACTTTACTGAACATTTTACCGACTACTACTACAATAGGAACAGGAATAAGTGAGAACAAAGCAAGCTTCCAGCTCATTGCGAACATTATAATTACAAGACCGACTAAAGTGAATGCCTGAACTACCGCTTCCTGCGATATTTTCATAATAAATTGCTGAATTGTACCTGCATCTGAATTAACACGGTTAATTACAGAGCCTGTTGAAATTTTATCAAAAAAGCTCATTGGTAAATACTGTGCTTTTTCAAAAATATCTTTCTTTAAGTTAAGTGTAATTTTGTTACCTGTAATTCTTAATTTATATGACCTTATACCATTCACTATGTATTGGAACACATAAACTGCCAAAAGCCACACAAGAACTATTATAAGTTTTTTTGCGTTTTTGTTTGGTATAACATCATCAACCATAATTTTAGTTATATATGGCGGAACGAGTGACAAAACTGTTGCTACAACTGACAAAAGCATACACACAATAAGTGCTGTTTTTTCAGGTGCAACATATTTTGCAAATTTACCGATAATATGACTTTTGCTTGAACAGTTTATACATTCTGCATCAGGCTTCGGCAATTTTCTGCCACATTTCGGACAAAAGCTACGTTGTTTCATATAAACTGATTTTACAACTTCAACTTCTGACTCTGAAAAACCATTTTCATTTACTACATTTATAAAGTTAGCGGCAGCATCTGCAACCTCTGCAGCTGCGTAAGAAAATCTTAAAATATTTTTCTTTTTACTTTCGCCTTTTAATTTTACTTTAAAGAATGCATTACCATACATTCTTTTAACCTCTGCTTCTTCAATATCTTTATAATCAATCGTTATGAAGGTATTTTCAAAACAAGCATCAAAAGCGAAAAGTTTGTCTTTTGTAAATGCGAGCATTGACTCGCCATATTTACCCTTTAAATTCAAGTCGCCAACTATAAGAAAAAGCGACTCACCCTTTACTTTTTCTTCGTAAAGAGATTTATAAATTTCGGGTATTGGTCTGTTAGTGGTTTCTTTCACAAAAAAGCCCCCTCTATCCCTTATTGAGCAGGAATAATCAATACAGATTGATTTTATCAAACTTGGTATTATTTGTAAATAGAAATCAAAGATTTTTTGTTGTTTATTTTAACTATTTTTTATAAGCAAATATTGTTTTATTTTCTGTATTGTCTTATATCTATAAATATGATACAATTAAAAAATCTTATTGTGAAAGTAGGTTTTTTATGAAAGAGAAAACAGCTTACAAAGTACCTAAAAAAGAACTCAATATGTTTGCTTTAGGTACCATGGGTCAGGGTATGATTTATACCATGATGTCAAGTTACATAAGTGACTACTATGTTAACGTATTACAATTGCCTCTTATATTTATACTTATGCTTATGCTTGGTGCAAGAATCTGGGACGCAATAAATGACCCTATGATGGGCATTTTGGCTGATAGTCGTTCAAGAAAGAATGGTAAAATGAGGTCATTTATCATTTACTCGGCTGTACCACTTGCAGTATTAACAATCTTAATGTATTTCTGCCCTGAACTTAATAAAAACGGGCTTATGGTTTATGCAGCAGTTATTTATATTCTTTGGGGTATGATTAACACAATGGCGGATGTTCCGATGTGGAGTTTACCTAATGTTATGACCCCTGATGCTGAAGAACGCGGTCAGGTTATTTCATTTGCAAAAATCTTAAATGGTATTGGTACCGCAATTCCTGAAGTATTATTTTTAGTTGCAGGTCTGGCTTTACCATTAGTTATAGATTCAAGCAACCCTATTGAATATAACAAATCAAAATATTTAATTATTTCAATAGTTGTTTCTGTTATCGGCATCATTCTTTTTGTAAACTCATATTTCCACGTTAAAGAAAGAGTAAGAATTCCTGTAAAGGAAAGAAAAGAAGGCGAACCATCTACCCTTTCAAGAATTTTCAAATGTAAACCTTTAATGCTTGTAGTTGCTATGGGTGTTCTTTCAAGTGGCAGATATATGGTTCAGGCAGCAGCAGTTCATGTTGCAAGATATGCTTTTTATATTGGTCCTGAATTAGAAGGTCTTTCACAGGCAGAAAGAACAGCGGCTATTGATGCAAGTGTTTCTTCTGTTAAAACTATTTTCCAGGTATGTGCAATAGTTGGTATGTTTGGGGCTATGCTCTTTATGCCTAAACTTATGAAAAAATTTGACTACAAGAAAATAGTTATTACAACTTGTCTTGCAGGTTTTTTTGCAAGTATTTTCACAACAGTTATTGGTTGGTTTACTTTAAATCTTTACATTTGTATTCCATTCATTCTTATTTCTTGCATTCCTTTAGGTGTTCTTAATGTTATTTCAAGTGCAATGATTTGCGACTGCCTTGACTACATTGAATTACAGACTGGTTTCAGAGATAACGGTTTAGGTGCTGCGTGTCAGGGCTTTGTTAATAAACTCGGTAACGCACTCGCAACAAGTGGTATTATAATTGCTTATATGTTAATTGGTTTAGAGCCTGAAAATATGTTAAGCTCTACTGCAATTGTTGCGGCAACTGACCTTACAAGAGCTCAGAACTTCGGTATGTTCTCACTCGTTTCAATTGTACCAGGTGTAAGTATGTTACTCTGTGCAATTCCAATGTTCTTCTACAAAATTTCTGGTAAAGAGAAAGAGAGAATTGTTAAAGAACTTGCAGAAAAGAGAGAGCGCGAGGGAATTGTGGTTGAATAACCACAATTCAGTTGCAAGTAGCAAGTGTGCAAGTTGCAAGTAATATCAAATAATAGAAAAAAGGTTCTATCATTTTCGGTTTATGAAAAACTTAAATGATGGAACCTTTTGTTTTTTATAAAACTTGCAACTTTAAAAATTCGAATCAGAATTTCTTTTCTCCACGCTCACGAATTACAAACCTCACCGGTGTACCTTCGAGACCATAAACTTCGCGAATCTGATTTTCTAAATAGCGCTGATAGCTATAATGGAAAAGTTCTGCATTATTTACGAAGCATACAAATGTTGGTGGGCGGGTTGAAGCCTGAGTCATATAATAAATTTTAAGACGTTTACCTTTATCTGTTGGTGGTTGCACTCTTAATGTTGCGGCCGCCAATATTTCATTTAACTGACCAGTTTTAACACGCATTGCGTTTTGTGTATCTACAAACTTAATAAGTTCGTAAAGGCGATCAAGTCTCTGACCTGTTTTTGCAGAAATAAAAATGATAGGTGCAAATGACATAAACGAAAAATCATTCATAAGTTTTTTACGATATGAGTCCATTGTTTTGCCGTCTTTTTCGTAAGCATCCCACTTATTTACTGCAATAATGCAACCTTTACCCTGCTCTAATGCTCTACCTGCAACTTTACTGTCTTGCTCGGTAAAGCCCTCTAAAGCATCAATCATAATAACGCAGACATTGGCTCTTTCTACTGCCATATCTGTTCTTAAAACGCTATAACGCTCAACTGCATCTTCAACTTTAGATTTTCTACGAAGACCTGCAGTATCTATAAACATAAATTTACCGTAATCATTTTCAACAAAACTGTCTGTTGCATCACGTGTTGTACCCGCAATATCAGATACAATCATTCTGTCTTCACCTATAATTTTATTTACAAGTGAAGATTTACCAACATTCGGTTTACCGATTACTGCAACTTTGATGTAATCATCTTCATCTTCGCCATCTCTTAAATATTCCTCAGGGAAGTGTTTTATTACTTCATCAAGTAAGTCGCCTGTACCATGACCGTGAACTGATGACACAGGGAACGGATCACCGATACCCAAATTGTAAAACTCGTAAATATCTGCCGGTGGTTCACCAATTTTATCGCACTTATTAACGCAAAGTACAATTGGTTTACCACTTTTCTGAAGCATTGAAGCAACCTCACTATCAGTCGCAACAACACCATCGCGTACATCGGTAACAAATATAATTACATTTGCACTATCTATTGCAAGTTGTGCCTGACGACGCATTTGTGAAAGAATAATATCGTCTGAATATGGCTCAATACCGCCTGTATCTACAAGCATCATTTTATGACCTAACCATTCGCATTCACCGAAAATTCTGTCTCTTGTAACGCCAGGGGTATTATCTACAATAGCAAGTCTTTTACCTGTAAGTTTGTTAAAAAGTGTACTTTTACCAACATTTGGTCTGCCGACTATTGCAACTACCGGTTGTGCCATTTTACGCACCTCCTGAAATTTTTTCTAATAATTTATATCCGTCATTTTCTACTGGAGTAACTTTGATATTTAAAAATCCTGAAAGTTCTTCGAGGGTCAAATCGTCAAGGAACTTGTCCCCTTCATTTCTCAAAGAAACTCTCGGAATTAAAAGTTCTTCGCCTAAATTCTTCGATTTTAACTGTTCTTTTAAATCCTGACCTGTTAAAAGTCCTGCAACTGTAACAGTTGTACCGAAAAACTCGTTAGTTATTTTTACGACATTAACTTTTAAACCCTTAAATTTTTCTTCTGCTTTTCTTGTTAATTCACACAAAAGAGAATATGCAGACTCACCTGTTGCTATAGTAATTTCACGGTTTACTGCTTTTTCCTCTGAATTTTCTAAAGCACTTAAAAATTCACTTTTTAAAAGTGTACACATTCCGACACCATTATCAAGTTGACTGTATTCACCATAATAATCTTCATCTGGAAAATCTTTTTCTGCTAACAAATAAAATTCATCTGAAGCAAAGGCTAAAATTTTACCCTTATTAAAGAATGAGTAATGTGCATTAAACTCGTCTATTATTGAAATAACTTCGTTTGCAGTTTCTTTGGTGTATATGTCTAAATGTTCTAAATTGTCGCGGTATTTTGTAAGACCTACCGGTACTGCCGCGATACTGTTAATATACGGACTGTATTTTGCAAGTTCACTTAATGAATATCTTAGCTCTTCTCCATCATTTATTCCTGGACAAAGGACAAGTTGGGTATTCATTAAAATTCCTGCATCATGGAATTTCTTTATAAATTTAAGTGAGCCCCCTGCGTTTTTATTTTTCATCATTTTAACACGCAATTCAGGATTCATTGTGTGAACAGAAATATTTATAGGACTTATGTGCATTTCACAAATTCTGTCTGCTTCTTTTTCGGTAAGATTTGTAAGAGTAATGTAATTACCAAAAAGGAACGAGAGACGAGAATCATCATCTTTAAAATATAAAGTATTACGCATACCTTTCGGCATCTGGTCAACAAAACAGAAAATGCACTTATTCTTACAAGAATGTTGCTTGTCCATTAAGTAAGTTTCAAAATCGAGACCAATGTCTGAAAATTCGCTACTTTTTCTTATATTGACCTGTATCTCTTCTAAACCACGATTTAAAGTAACAGAAAGCTTTTTGCTTTGTATTGCAAAACGATAATCTAAAACATCGGTAATTTCTCTGCCATTTATAAGTTTGATTTCGTCATCTTTTAAAATCCCTGCTTTTTCACCATAGGAATTCTCTTTAACACAGATTACTTTTACCGACACTTTACTCACTCCTTACAAAGCAAATTTAAACTCCAATAGGGCGGAGAGAATTTCTCACCGCCCCTTGAAAGCAATTATAGAATCACACCGTAATTATTTTTCAACAACTACTACTTGTTTACCGTTGTAATAACCACAAGCTGTGCAAAGTCTGTGTGCTCTCTTATATTCGCCGCATTGTGGGCATTTCATAAGTTGTGGAGCATCCATTTTCCATACGTTTGATCTTCTTTTGTCTCTTCTTGCTTTTGAAACTCTTCTCTTTGGTACTGCCATTTTAAGTTTCCTCCTTATAATTTAACAATGAATGTTTATTAACTGATTTATTCCAAAAACTGAAGCAAACCTTCAAGACGCGGGTCTATTGGTTTCTTGCAGTCACATTGGTCTTTGTTAAGATTTTTACCACACATCGAACAAACACCTTTACAATCATCTTCACAAAGGAATTTTGTTGGTAATTCTAAATTGACATCTTCTTCGATAAGCTCATCTAAATCAAGACGCATATCACTCACAACGAGAAAATCGTCATTATCTTCATTGCTTAAAGATGCAATTAAATTATGAGAAAAATCATAGTTATAAGTTTTCTCAGTTTCTTCGGCACAACGGTCACAAGCTGCAGAATAGATAAGCTCTACCCCCGCCTCGAGTGTGACAATGCCTGTATTATTTTTCACAACACCTTTTACCTTAACAGGTGCTTTAAGTGGATTCACACCCGCTACACTGATGTGCGAAAGCGAAAGTTCGTAATCAAATTCATAAGACGAACCATCCGTATTAAATATAGACTCAAGTTCAATAATCATTTAACTACCTCTCAATACGCTAAAACATTATATTAAAATAATGTGAGTTTGTCAATATATAATTTAAAAATCTGTAATTTTTTTCAAAAAAATCCGCCTACCTTGAAAAGATAGGCGAATCTTAATAATCAATTAAGCTTTTTGAGCATATTCGAAGAGTCTTGCAGGAAGTTTTTCTTCATCTTCAGATACTGTGAAAACAAAGTCGATATCTGAAAGCTTTGAAATGTCGCTAACCTTTTTAATAAGGTCTGCAAATGCTTCGTAATCTCTGCCTACGATTTTGAATGTAGCATCAACAAAAATTTCTGTAATGTCGTGGTCCTGTGCGATGATACCGCAAAGCATACCATAGAATGCGTCAGTTCCTTCAACACCGTATCTTTCTGTTTCAATAAGTCTTGCTTTGTGAGTTACCTCGTAAGTAAGTAACGGTGATTTCTCAATACAAACGACTGTTCCGTTTGACTTGTCAACCGCCTCATTGATAAGAGAGATGAGTTTTTTTGTTTTGCCGGAACCTTTGTTGCCGATAATAAGTGAAACCATAGTGTTTACCTCCGTTTATTTTATTACTGAATTGTCTTCAGTTTATTTACATTATTTTGTAAGTCTGGTTTTGAGTTCTTCGCTTAAAGACTCAAACCCAGGTTTGCCAAGAAGTGCAAACATATTTTTCTTGTAACTTTCAACACCAGGCTGGTCAAATGGGTTGATTCCTAATGTATAACCCGAAACTGCACAAGCCTTGCAGAAGAAATATACAAGATAGCCAAAGTTGAATTCATCCATTTTGTCAACTTCTAAAATCATATTTGGCACACCACCATCACAGTGAGCAAGTACAGTACCTAAAAATGCCTGTTCGTTAACAAAGTCAACAGTTTTACCTGCTACGAAGTTGAAACCATCTTTGTTTTCGGTATCTTCTTTAATTACCATTTCACTCTTTGGTGATTTAAATTTAACAACTGTTTCAAACATCAATCTTTCGCCATCCTGAACGTATTGGCCGAGTGAGTGAAGGTCAGTTGAAAAAATAGCTGATGATGGGAATATACCCTTATTTTCTTTACCCTCGCTTTCGCCGAAGAGTTGTTTGAACCATTCATTCATCATTGTAAAGTCAGGTTCGTAAGCAACCATCATTTCGACTGATTTGCCTTTACGGTAAAGAATATTTCTCATTGCAGCATATTTGTAACAATCGTTTGTGTAAACATCGCCATCTTTAAAATCTTCACGGGCACTTTGTGCACCCTGCATCATTTTATCAATGTCGATACCTGCAACTGCAATAGGAAGAAGTCCGCATGCGGTAAGTACTGAATATCTGCCACCTACATCGTCCGGAATAACAAATGTTTCATAACCTTCTGAATCTGAAAGCTCTTTTAATGTACCACGAGCCTTGTCAGTTGTAGCATAAATTCTTTTAGCTGCTTCTTCTTTGCCGTATTTTTCTTCTAAAAGCTCTTTGAAAACTCTGAAAGCTAATGTAGGCTCAGTTGTTGTACCTGATTTTGAAATAACATTAACCGAAAAATCTTTACCCTCGCAGAGTTTCACTGTTTCTGCTAAAGCAGATGAAGAAATTGTATTACCAGCAAAAAAGATTTGAGGTTTATTTAAGTAATTATAGTTTTGTGATTTACAAAACTCGATTGCGGCACGAGCACCTAAGTAACTGCCACCGATACCGATAACAATTAAAACCTCGCTATCGCTACGGATTTTTTCTGCCGCTTTTTTAATTCTTTCGAACTCTTCTTTGTCGTAATTAACAGGTAAATCTACCCAACCTAAAAAGTCGTTACCTGCACCCTTGCGACTGTTAAGAAGCTCAACTGCTGAAGCAACTTCACCGCTTATTGCGTCAACATCTGACTTTGCAACAAAACCGTCAAGGTACTTCGTATTAAGTTTAACTGCCAAACTTTCCAACTCCTTGCTATAAAGACATATAAAAGATGTTAACCATCTTAAAAGAATATTTTGCGATATGCCTTTTGTATATTGTACAATAAACGCGGATTTTTTTCAATAGGAATTTTACACTTTTTACAGTTTTTTTCGATTTTTATATATCCTCGCTTATAAAATCCCTATTATAACCGATTTTTGAATGGTCAATTCCTGTAATATTGTAATTAACTTTAAAACCTGCAATAAACGAGCCACAAACAAATGCAATTATAATAATCACCACAATTGTAATAACTGTATAGCTTTTTAATAGTTTTGTAAATTCTTCCATTTTTATCTCCTACATATTTTCTTCAAGCAGCTCTGCCAAGCTGTCACCAATTAAGCGGCCAGAATACACCGCTTCTTCTAAAGTATTTGCATCAGTACCCATTTCTAAAAGAAGCGAACAAGGTGTTACGTGCATATTATATTTTCTCTGACAAAAAAACAGAGGTCTCATAAGCCCTTTGTAATTTTCTTCTACTTTATTTTGTAAAGCAATAGCAAAGGTAAGGTTTTGTGACCAATCAGGATAATCTGTTATTTCACCCTCTTCTGCACCAGATATAATCATAACCTGTGCCGCTTTTTTACCATTTATTTCAGCAGTAGGTTTACATCTTGTGCCGCTGTCGTAATGAATTGCATCACGGTGAACATCTAAAGTAATAACAATTGACGGATTTTCTTCAAGGAATTTTTCTACATTTTTAAGTGAGCGACCATAAGCACCATTGTAACTTGCATCATAAATCGTTTTATCGTGAATCACCTTAAACCCTGATTTTTCGAGTCGCTCTGCAATCTCATCACCCACACGGACAACTGTTTTATTTACATCTTTTGTGCGTGAGTCATAATCACTTGAATACCAACCTTTATCTAAAAGTTCATAGCCCTCTGTCGTGTGGGTATGATAAATTAAAATATAAGGCTCATCTTTTGTTATTTTGCCAAAACTTGGTTTTTTAGAAAGCTCTTTTTTTATGTTAACAGATTTTGTTTCAGTCTTATTATTTACGGCTACATTTTTATAAACTGTATTACTGCTTGTTGCTCCAAGTTGTGTTTCGTCAATATCCCCTGTTTTTGTGAATGACGCATAAGCGGATACCGCTTCATCCATAATTTTCTCGATATCTTCGGGCGTTCTGGTATCAGTACCATTTATATTTGTCTCAAGACCATTACCAAAACCAATTACATTATAATTATCGCCTTTTGATAAATTAAACTTTTCGTTTTCTGCTTTGAACTCGGCTACACCCGACATCACACTAAAACTGCCTAAAGTAAATGAACTTAAAGCAGTAACCAATTCACCTGAAAACACAAGAGTTACAACTACAAGAGAAACTGAAACCAATACACTTAAAAAGCCTTCTAATCCTGTTTTTTTATTATTCATATTGCACACGCCTTTCTTTAAAAAATAGTAGTGCAATATATTTTATGCTATAAATTTTCGGGTTATAACAAAGATTTCAAATCATCGTAGCTTAAAGCTTTCTGCAAGCTCAAATTTATCGAAGTCGCAATTAAATCCGCTGAATTTTTTATTAAAACATCAATATCTTTAGGTGTTACAATCATATCAATTTCCGTTTCTTTTTCCACAGTTGCCCCAAAAACACTTTCTGCTAAAGTAACCGCATCAACAACTGTCGGCACACCTATTGCAATTACAGGAACACCTAAAAATTCTTTATCAATTCTTTTTCGTTTGTTATTTATTCCTGACCCTGGTGCAATACCTGTGTCAGACATCTGAATTGTATTACCTAATCTTTTTACACTTCTTGATGCTAACGCATCAATTGTTATAACACAACAAGGTTTTATTTCATTTACGATACATTTTATATATTCACTTGATTCAAGCCCTGTCTGACCTAAAACACCGGTAGAAATTGCAGACACCGGACGAAGCGGTTCTGTAAAACCAATATTTTTCTGCAATTCATCCGAAAGATGCCTTGTAGAGAATATTTTTGATGCGACAAACGGACCTAATGCATCTGCAGTAATATCGCTGTTGCCTACCCCTGCAACTAAAACAAGTCCATTTTCTTGTGGCAACAATAACTCAAGCGCTTCTTTTACTGTATCAACTATTTTTTTTAACTCACTTGAAAGATATGTTAATTCAGGTATTTCAATTGTGATATATTTACCGACTGCCTTACCCAATTTTTCGGCAGTTTCTTCATTTAAAATATCTATAATAGTTGTATTGCTGAAATCGTTGTGACGAAACTCTTTTTTTATTCCTTTTCCGCTTTCCTTTGCAAGTTCTGTTCTTTCTAAAGTTAAATCTGTTCTGAAATTCAAAAAATCACTCCTTACCAATACTAATATTGTCAAAGAGTGAATTTAGTATGCAAAAAATCATTGAAATACTTATTATTATGTGATAAAATACTTTAGTAAATTTTTCAAATAGGAATGGTAAAAAAAATGAAACTTGGTATTGTTATTTTTAAACCAGTTTTCATTTCACATTAAATTTCTATAAACCCTTATATATCTTCATATTGTGAAAAATCTAAAAAACAAAAAACTTATAAAACTTTATAAAATTCTATATATCACCACACCAAAATGGTGTAAAAATGGTGTAAAAGAGAAATAACTAAAGCCAATGCGACAAATAGACAGAAACACTCTTGTTCAATACAAATGAGCAAGAGTGTTCTTTTTATATTTATAATTCTGTTTTCATTAGCTCGTCTGTAGTTACACCGAAAAACTCAGCAATCGCAACCACTTCATAATCAGGTACAAACCTCGTCCCCTGTTCTATTCTCAAAATTGTTAAGTCAGAAAACTCAAAGCCATTCAATTGCAGTTTTTCTGCCATTGCTTTTTGAGAAATCTTTCTTTGTTTTCTTAATTTCTTAACATTGTTTCCAATTATATTTTTAGATTTTCCGTTCCAATATATTTTCATTTTACCAACCTTATAAAGATGAAGTTTTATAATGATTGTATACTGAAAACAACATTCAATACTTCTAAAGATGAAGTTTTTATTGATTTTCTTTCTCGTTAGTGTTAAAATACTTCTAAAGATGAAGTTTTTTTACAAAAAAGCACAATCTTAATAACTATTATAAGGAGAATCAAAAAAATGTTTTGTAAACACTGTGGAGAAAAAATTGAGGAAGGTGCAATAAACTGCACAAAATGTGGCAAACCCACAAAGAAAATTGACATTAACAAATTCAACAAAATTCTTGATTTTGTTAAATCTAAAAAAATACCATTGGCTTGTGTTGGTATTATTTTAATAATTGGTATAATTATTGTTTCAGCAACAACCAAATATACTACTATTGATATGAAAGATTTATATACAATTCAATTTACTGGATTAAATGAAAATGGTAAAGCAACTGTTATTTTTAATGATAGTGCATTATATGAGCCTACTCAAAAACTTTTTGAAAAAGGCGATTATCTCGGACAAAGCGCTTTAACTGAATTATCAAAATTAGAATATACTATTTCACCAAACGAAAATTTATCTAACGGAAACGAAATAACTTTTAAAGTCTATTTCCCAGAAGAATATTATAAAAACTATAACATAAAAGCAAAAAACACTGAACAAAAAATTAAAGTTGCTGACCTTATCATACCAGAAGAAATTGATGTATTTGAGGGGTTAAAAATTGAATTTTCAGGTCGTTCCCCTTACTTAACTTGCAATTTTGTTACTGGCGACTGTCACAAATTTACAAAAGATTATGTAAGATTTGAAACTGACAACGAATATTATGCTATCGGTGAAAAAGTAAATGTTACTGCACGTTTCTCTACCGAAGATTTGGAAAAAGCAAAAGTAAAAGTAATAAATGATAAAGCAACATTTGATGTTCAAGCAAAAGAGTATTATATTGATTCTTTAGACGGACTTGATTTAACACAATTAGAAAATGACATACGCACCCAATTTGATTTAGAATGCAATTCAGCTACCAACAATTTTTGTGGCGTTAACCTCGGTTCTGGAACTGCACAATTTATAAAATTAATAAATGAAGAAGCTACAGGAAATACTTTTCTTGTTCTTAGAGACAAAGATTCGCGTCCTGATGGCGAATACACTCCATATAATATCTATTTAAGCAGTTATAAAACAACTGTAGAAGCTAAAAAGTATTCTATTTCAACAAAAACTACTAAACACGAAATTAATGTTTTGTTGTTAGCCACTAATTTATATATCGATGAAAATAACCAACTTTGCTATGACGAATTAATAGAAGTTAGAGGTGCTAATGTTGAAAAAACGAAAGATTTAAAAAGCAAATATATTAAAGATTGTCAGGACATCTATCAAACAATAAGTTCTGTTGAATAACCCTACATATTACACCATGCAGATTTAATTTTCTCCGTGGTGTAATAATATCGTATATAAAGGATTAAAAAAATGAATAAAAAAAAAATAATTTTTATAATAACTGGAATAATTATTGCTGTTATTATTGCGGTATTAGCAGTATTATTGTTCATAAATAAAAAGAATGAAACACCTACCAATACTACTAATGTTGATGGCGTTATACTTAAAGAGAATGTTATTGTAATAACTGATGAAATTGACGATGATTTACAACCATACAAAATTGATGTAAACAACTTGTATTTCAAGAAAAAACCAAAATATCAGGAAACTGAAATTATCGTTTCAAGTATAACAAAAATTGCACCGAATGGTTACATAAGAAAAATTGTAAAAATTGAAGAAACAAATGGAGAATATGTTTTAAAAACAGAACCAGCAACATTCCTTGATGTTTTTGAGGTGCTACATCTTACTGCAACAATAGAATTAACAGAAGATGAAAGCGGTAATTTTTCGGTAGATGAAACGACAAAAAATGCACTTTCGATACTCCCCAAACTATCATTAAGTGCAACAAATAAAAGCACAACAAAAAGTTCAATTTCAAAGGATAAAGATTCTGATAACTCAAACGATGATAATGGAAAACGAAAAAACTTATTTGAAATTGAGTTTGATGAAGAAATAGATGGAAATGTTCATCTTCAAGGTAACGCAAGTGCAAAAGTTTGGTTAGAAATAAAGATTGATATTGAAGCTGGAGAAATAACTTGGAGTTTAACTGCAAATGATGAGATTCAAAGTCATATTTTAATTGGTTGTGGTGCTTCATACAAGAAAGAATTTGAAAAAAAATTATTCAGTAAACAGTTACCTAATATTCAGATTATGGCTGGTCCGATTCCAATTGTTATAACTAATGAAGTAGGTGCTAATTTAGCATTTGAAGCTGGTATTGCTGGTGAAATCGGAACTTCTGTTGATATATTACAAACAAGTAAAAATGGTTTTGTATATACAAGTAAAGATTGTTCAGTAAAAGAAATAAATGATGGTGAATTAAACTCTGGTGGTGTCGAATGTACTACAGGAGCAAAAGCAACAGGCACCGCAAAAGCTGGGGTTGTTTTATCATTAACATCATTATTTTATGATTGTTCTGGTGCTGAACTCGGTTTAGGTGTTGAAGCTTCTGCAGAGGGTGAAATAGCTCTCAATGACAAAACTTTAGAAACTGATGAAAAATATTATGGAAAACTCGCACTTGCGATTTCACCTTGTATAAGTGGTAATATTATCATACAAATACCAGTAATTGACGATGATTTGTATGAAATGGAAATATTCAAAGTCGAACTCAAACCATTCTGGGAAAAGGTGTGGGAAAACAAAGACACAAATGAAATCGTTGATGTGCTTGAAAAACTTAATCAAAGTCCTTCATACAAAAATATGTGCGAATCCAAAAGAGCACAACAAAGTAATATTGATATAAGTGTACCAATATTTAGTTTTTATTATCCAGATAATTGGAAAATCACTGAGGATAATATATACGAAAAATACGAAACCATTTCAATAGAAAATGAACGAGGAGTTGAAATTCGTTTTTCTGAAACATGGGAAACAGACGGTTTTCGTTTTCTTGATACATCGAATTCTGGTGGTTTCCTTTATACAAATTATGGATATGGTTATAGAATGCAAGCCGCCAAATTAACCCAAATTAAAAAATCATCATTTGTTCCAGGAAAATTGCAAATGGGAGATTATTCTTATTTAGGTGAGTTTGTAATAGCCAAAATGGAAATCAACGGTTATTACAATACACTTCCTGAAACTGAATCATTTTTTACACCTTATGATGACAATGATATAATGTACACAGTTATCCCTAAATCTTATACAACTGATTATTCTGGTGAATTCGTTTTTAAAAATATGGATTATGTAGAGGATTTATCTTGGGATTATCCTCAACCTATTGTTATTATCGCAACTTCACCTGATGGTACATTTACCCCCAAAGAAGAACAAGAAGTTATAAATATTCTTTCTACATTCAATTATAGAATTGCCAACTAAAACAAATATCAATTTCAAGAAAGGTTAAATAAAATGTCTACTTATATAAAAGAATAAAAAAAACAATACTATCAATTCGGTAAAAAAATAAAAACCGAACCTTTAAATAGTTTAGTTCAAATTTCATATTTATGATGAAAAAACCAAAAGAGAATTAACAAGTAATGAAATTCCTTATAAAATTACAAGAATGAGAGTGATAATAATGAAAAAATTTAAAATCCTATTACCAATATTAGCAATTGCAACGGCAGTAGCAACCACTATATTTATTTTAAAACCAACTAAATCCGACAACACAAATATAAATGCCTCCCAAATCATAAAACACAAAAATGAATACTATTATGTTTTAGGCGAAAAACCAGCTTCAATATATAAAACAGATGGTACAAGCACCACTAAATTACATACTTTCAATGAAAATTTTTCTGGTAGTTCCATATTAATAATTGATGATTGGATATACTTTTCAGATAAATATGAAAATACATCTTTAGGATTATTTCGAATGAAAACTAATGGTAAGAAACTTGAGTTAGTCTGTAAAAATAAACCCTCTGGTAGTTTAAGATTCTACAACGGATATTTTTATATTGGTAATGAATATAAAATGAAGAAAAACGATACTGAATTCACACAATTCTATGATAAAGAATCTGCAACTGGCTATACTATAAATTATGTTGATAACAAAATTTTCTTCTTTGAAATCGAAAATGGTATTAATGGTATTTTTAAAATGAGTACTGATGGAGAAAATAAAGAAAAAATTTTTGATGGCAGAGCAGATTATATGACTATTGATAATGAATGGATATATTTTCAAAACCAAGAAGAGTTTCAAAAACATGGATTATATAAAATGAAAAAAGATGGCTCTGAAGTTCAAAAATTACTTGGAGATAAAGTATGGACAATAACTGTAGATAATGAATGGATATATTGTGATAGTCACACCGATGGTATAGATGGACTTTACAAAGTAAAAACCGATGGAAGTGAGTATCATCTTTTAAAAGAAAGAGAAGCACTATATGACTACATATATATAATTGATGATTGGATATATTACGCAGAGCAAGATGAATCAGATGAAATAATCCGTAGAATGAAATTAGATGGTAGCGAAGACCAAATTTTTACAGAAATAGAAAAACTACAATAAACAAAAACAGCAATCCATTTCTGGGTTGCTGTTTTTGTTTATTATAATTTATTTGTTTTGTTTTTCTTCGGTTTCAAGCACATCTTCATATTCTTGAGTATCAATAATCTCATAAAATTTAGCTCTTTTTTCTTTATCTTCCCCTACTATTTCAAGAAATTCATTACGAGGAATCAACACATACTCTTTTAAATTTTCATTTTTTAGATGTCGCTCTTTTAAGATTTTTATCCTTTCTTTTAAATCCTCTGAATGTACCTTAAGTTTTTCTAAATCAACGTCAATTAAAAAATTATAAAAATTCGCATCCATAATAAAATGTAAATATTTATTTTGAATTCCCTCTAATGTTTGCCAAGATTCAACTATTTTCTCAAGATAATCCAATCTGCTTCCATTTAAATCAATCATTACATCTGATTCACCAGATAAATAATCAGGATTAATACCAAATTCATCACGCATTTTTTTTAGAAATTTTTCTAATGCCTCAACTTTTATGTTCTTAATTTTATTTATATATGTATAATCAAATCCTATTCTTTCAGCAATATCTTCTTGTGAATGTCCTTATTTTTTCAAGAAATTAAAAACTTTTTCAAAGCGTTCTTGTCGTTGTTTAATTGTCATAGCCAATCACCTCGCATTAATTATATCACAAAAGAAATTAATTTGCACTAAAACTTGAATTTTTTCAATTTCTTCTACATTACATTTTCAACCTTTTTATTATATGATTTAACTGTAATCGATTACAGCGCTTAAAATCATTAAATGTAAAGGAGTGTTTCTCTTTCAAATTCTAAAATATTTTCAATAATCACATTTAATTATACGAACATCTTAAAGGAGTAATAAAAATAAACAAAACAAGAAATTTAGCAAATTCAAAAAAAATTCGTGCTTTCGTGCTTTTAGCAGATTGTATTTCTTTCGAACATATTGAAGATAATGAATATATCTTAAAGCAACTAAAACATATTAATAAATTAAAAAAATCTTTATCAAAAGAACTTTGTGACGACATAGATAATTTTATCGACAAAACAATTAATCCAATCATTTATGATTTAGATTATTTTGATTTTATGCACAAACCAGAATATGGTTCTTATGATGAAAACAATCATTTTGTTATAAAATCTGAACAGGCATTTGATATGCTTATTTATGAGCTTTATTCTCACACTGTAAAGTTAGAGAAACAATTAGTTAAAATATTTGCTAAACATATTAAGTAATTAAAATTTAAAGCAAAGGGGCAAATTGTCCCTTTGCTTTAAAGAAAGAATTTCATTTTGTTATTCCCTTTTTGTTGTATAAACATAAAAAGCAACTAAAAAAACAAATGAAAGTAGAGGTATTTACACATGAAAAAATTATCACAATTCACATTATTTGATTGGGATTCTTTCCAAAAAGGAAAAGTATTCGTATGCACTAGTGTCACAGAACTCAAGAATTACGATACACAGGAACACATAGGCACCAAAGTAGAGGTTGTTATTGCTAAGGATGAAACAGAATACAATGTTCGTGATGGCGAAACAGTTACTAACTTATATGAAAAACTTGTTTTTAAAGTTAACAAAGACATTGAAATTCCATTAAATGCTGTAGTTCAACCACAAAAAGTTACTTGTACTGTTTATGGCGAATTTAAAAATCAGCTTTCATGCTTTGCTGAAGACATCATTATTGTACCTAATAAACAAAACTGAAAAAGCGTAGGATGGTGCTCCTCAGAGCACCATCCAGCTTAACTCGATTCTCAGGTGACATTGTTCCGTTATGGCTACAAGAAAAGAAAAAATTGAATGTCCTAAGTACATTGACAACGAAAGCATTGTAACTTTAAAAGACTTGGGAAACATCAAGGAAATTTCAATTTTTGATAGGCTTAATTCTGGTGCAACTATTCAACCAATTTCAAAAGAAGAATTCGTTTTGCTTTCTACTGGAGAAATAAAGGCATTTCAAAACCATGCTACTAATCGAACCGAAAATTTTCGCAATCTCGAGCGAAGCATGAAAACTCTCAAAGATTTAATTAATGCAAATGTCACTCCTGATAACATTCATTGCTGTCGCTTTATAACTCTTACATATAAAGAAAATATGACTAATGCAGAACAGTTATATCAGGATTTTAAAAATTTCAACAAACGTTTTAAACGATATATTGAAAAACTTGAGTTAAGTTATGAGTATATAGTATCGATTGAAGCACAAAAAAGAGGAGCATTTCATCTTCATTGTATTTTTATTTTTGACAGTTCTCCCCCATTCATAGAGAACTCTATACTTGCACAGATATGGGGAAATGGCTTTGTTTCAATTAAAGCATTAAACGGTGATGTAGATAATATAGGAAAATATTTAACTGCATATTTAACCGATTTACCAATTGAAGATGAAACGCTTCCTTTAGAAGTTGCTGGTGGTAAAATTAAAGAAGTAAATTCAAAAAGATATATAAAAAATGCTCGTTTAAAATTGCTACCTCAAGGTATCAGAATTTACAGATATTCAAAAGGAATAAAAAAGCCAATTAAAACAACTACAACCTATGAAAATGCTTTGAATACACTAAAAAATGATGGTTTTACTAAAACTAATGAATTCGCAATTGAAATTACTGATGATTCAAGAAATTTTAAAAGCCAATATGTAAAACAAACTTATAAAAAATTGATAAAGAAAAGAGTTGATTCTAATGACTAATAAACAACGATTAAAAGCTGGTTTTAGAAAAATTAAAAAGCAGAAATTTCTCATATTTCTCCCCTTTTTGTTCTCTGTTCTAATTCCCTGTATTACATATCAAGTAAATATATTAATTGAAAATTATGTACCAAATCTAACAATGCTTTACAAAATACTTTTTTCAATTTTTATGTTAGAAGTTCTTGTAATAGGTAATTTATCAATTGTTGTTCTTTTAGGACTTCCAATTGGCAGAAAAAGAACGGAAAAGAATATTGCTAAAATCATCCTTAGCAATAATAAAAACCCATCTCCAATTTTACTTTCAAAAACAAAAAAGAGTGGTTATTTCGAATTAGAATTTTTTTCAGATACGATACCGCTTTTGACCTATCAAGAAAAATGTCCAGAAATAGAAACTGCTTTAAATATCAAAATCATTTCTATAGAACAAGGGCGAGATAAACGACACATTATAATATCTGCTATTTCTGGCAAAAAGAAAAAACAACAAGGTATCATATATTGGAAAAATGAATTTCTTAATAACAATGATTTCGAACTAATTTTGGGTGAAAGTTATTCAGGTGTTGAAACAATAAACTTAAATTTAATCCCCCATCTGCTTATTGGTGGTGGTACTGGTTCAGGAAAAACACTACTTTTAAAACTTGTATTACTTCAATGTATTAAGAAAGAAGCAACTATTTTCCTTGCAGATTTTAAAGGTGGTATTGATTTTCCTGAATACTGGCACAAACACTGTTCTTTTGTTACAACACCAGAAGAACTAAACAAAAAATTAGACGAAATTATAAACCTCTTAGAAGAACGAAGAAATTTATTAATAAATGCTAAAGTTCCTAATGTTTACGATTACAACAAAACTACTGAAAACAAATTAAATAGAATTATAGTTTGTTGTGATGAAATAGCAGAGATTCTTGATAAAACAGGATTAAACAAAGAAGAAAAAACTTTAACAAATGAAATAGAAAGCAAAATATCTACACTTGCACGATTAGGTCGAGCATTTGGAATTCATTTGATATTATCAACACAACGCCCAGATGCTGAAATTCTTAAAGGACAAATAAAAATAAATATCGGTTACAAAGTCTGCGGTAGAGCTGACAAGATTCTATCACAAATAATATTGGATAATTCAGAAGCAAGTGAAAAAATATCAGCGCAAGACCAAGGAATGTTTTTAACCAATTCAGGCGTTTTATTTAAAGCATATTTTCTTGATGAAACACAATTACAAGAATAAAAGTAGGTGAAAAAATTGAAATCTCTTGAAAGTGTACCAATCAATCTTAAAGTTACTTTAACAATACAAGAAGCTGCAAACTACAGCAATATAGGAATTAATCGGCTTAACACTCTTTTAAAAACTCCCAACTGCCCTTTCGTTTTATTTGTTGGTAACAAAAAACTCGTTAAAAGGAAAGAATTCGAAGAATATATAAGCAAAAAACTAATAATTTGAAAGCACTATTGAAAAAAACGAGCCTGTATGATATAATTTGTCGTGCATTGGCTCGTTTTTCTCTAAGAGAAAGGAGCTCAAATGAATCGCAATAAAAACGGTAGAATTATTGATAAAGGCATTACATTAAGAAAAGACGGTCTTTACTCTGCACGCTTCGTTGATAAAACGGGAGTACGCCAAACAAAGTACTTTCATTCTATCCCAGAAGCTCGAAACTGGCTTGAAGAAGCTCGTTACACTGACAAACATAATCAGACTATATTATCCACAGAAACAACGCTAAATGAATGGTTTGATTTCTTTGTTAATAACATTATAATTGACCTTGCCCCTAATACTAAACGAAATTACAAAGAGCGATATTATCGCAATATTCAACCATTATTAGGAAATATGTTATTAACAGAAATAAAACCACTTCATTGTAAGTTGGTTTTCAACCAAATGGAAAATTCTGATTATTCTGGTTCAACTATTCGCCAGGCTTACATTTGTATGGGGACTTTGTTTAAATCTGCATTAGATAACGATTTAATCACTAAGCACCCAATGAATGGGGTTCGCTTTAATAAGCCTGTTAAAGAAGCGAGCGACATCAAAGTTCTTACTATTGAAGAACAACAAAAATTCTTAGAAGTTGCAAAGAATTCTCACAATTATTATCAATACGCTTTGCTTCTTGAAACTGGTTTACGTACTGGCGAACTTATTGCACTTACTTGGAATGATGTTGATTTTGAAAACCGCACACTTACAATCAGAAAATCTATGGAATATAGATACAGTAATGGTTGTTGGCGTGCTGGTCCTACAAAATCCCCTCAAAGTTACAGAACAATTCCATTAACGAATCGTGCACTTGAAATTCTCGAGACAATCTATAAAAATCGCCCTTATCAAAAACATTCTGAAACACTTTCACAAAACTTAGAGTATTTAGACAGACATACTGGTAAAACTCAAACTTTTTCAATGGAAGATTTAATCTTCTTAAATTGGAGAACTGGTGAACCAGCAAAAAACAGTTCTTATGATACACATTTATATAAGTTATGTGATAAAGCAAACATAAAAAGGTTTTCAATGCATACCCTTAGACATACATATGCAACAAGAGCAATTGAAAGTGGTATGCAACCGAAAGTATTACAAATGCTTTTAGGTCATTCAAACCTAAAAACCACAATGGACCGCTATGTTCATGTGACAGATGAATCAATGATAAAAGCGGTTGAACAATTTGAAAATAATAAACTTATGTAAAATGGTGTAAAAATGGTGTAAAAGTGATTTAGCAACCTACCAAAACATAAGTAAAATAAGGAGAATAGAATAAAAATGAAACTTGGTATTGTTGGACTTCCAAATGTTGGTAAAAGTACACTTTTTAATGCACTTACAAATGCGGGGGCACAAGCGGCTAACTATGCGTTCTGTACAATTGAACCTAATATTGGTGTTGTTTCAGTTCCAGACAAAAGGCTTGATGCACTTTGCGAAATGTATAATCCACAGAAAGTAACTCCCGCAACAATTGAATTTGTTGATATTGCAGGTCTTGTAAAAGGCGCTTCACAAGGTGAAGGTCTCGGCAACAAATTCCTTTCTCACATAAGAGAAGTTGACGCAATCATTCACGTTGTACGTTGCTTTGACAATGACGACATTATGCACGTTGAAGGCTCAATTGACCCACAGCGTGATATTGAAACAATTAACCTTGAGTTAATTCTTTCCGACTCAGAAATTTTAGGCAGAAGAATTGACAGAAGTAAAAAAGCTATGAAGGGTGATAAATCTCTTGCAACAGAAGTAGCATTTTTTGAAAGAGTAAACGAAGCGCTCAACAACGGCATTTGTGCAAGAGGCATTGAGATGACAGATGATGAGAAAGCATTACTCGACACAGTAGATTTACTTACATCTAAACCTGTTATTTATGCATGTAATATGAGTGAAGAGGATTTCACCAAAAATATTGAAACAAACGAAAGATTTAACGCAGTTAAAAAGATTGCCGCTGATGAAGGTAGCGAGGTTTTACCTATCTGTGCAGAGCTTGAATCACAGATTGCAGAACTTGAGGCAGAAGAAAAAGAAATGTTCCTTTCTGAAATTGGTGTTTCTTCAGGCGGTCTTGACAGACTTATTGAAAGAAGTTATGACTTATTAGGTCTTATGTCTTACCTCACAGCAGGTCAACCCGAAGTAAGAGCATGGACAATAAAAAAAGGTACTAAAGCACCACAGGCTGCAGGTAAAATTCATACAGACTTTGAAAGAGGTTTCATTCGCGCAGAGGTTGTTTCTTTCGACGTACTTATGGAATGTGGCTCAATGCAGGCAGCAAAAGAAAAAGGTCTTGTTCGTTCTGAGGGTAAAGAGTACGTAATGCAGGATGGAGATATTGTACTTTTCCGTTTCAATGTATAAAATATACATTGAAACAATTAAAAATTAAGAATTAAAAATTAAAAATTTCGGAAACGCTACGCGTTTGATTATATTGAATAAGAAAAACTACATCCTATCATTTAAAGTTGGTTTTAACACCAACTCAAATGATAGGATGATTTTTTTGTATTTTATTATAATTGCCGACCGCAGGTCCCACAATTTTCAATTTTCCATTTTTAATTTTTAATTTCTGAAAGAGCGTAGCTTCTCGTATAAACTCCAATTGCTTTGTCGTAATCGAGAACATGGATTAAAGAACCGTCTTCCATTGGGTAAACTGTCAGACCTTCTGCCTCGTTACCACATTTTGCAGGAATGTTTCTTTCACAGAGTGTTTTCACTTCACCTGTTTTAATATCTACTGTCTGTATGTAATCGGTGTTACCATCTTTGGCGTCATAAGAAAGGTAAAGTAACCCGTTATATACTTCGCCACCCTGAATACGAGTAATTTGTTCTGAAAGTTTAATTGAATGAGAATATTCAATTGTTTCTAAATCGAACACGAAAATTTCGTTTACATCACGGAACTGTGAGCAATAAATATAACCATTTTCTGCATCCACTGCACACCAAGGGAAACTACCTTGTAAAAGGTCTTGTGGCATTTCGTAAGACTTTATAAACTCTAAAGTTTCTGCGTTATAAATCATAAGATGTGGGTTAGAGTCTTCTGAATCTTCACCGGCAATATAGAGCTTTCCGTCATAATAGCTCATTCCGCCCAAGTGATTAAGATTAAGATTTTCACGATAATCTTTCGGCATAGCGGTATAGTCAGCGAGAACTACAAAACCATCTTTATCCCACTTTGCGAGACCACTTGTAGAAATACCTGTCAAAGAACCTGATGTGTAAAAATACTCACCATCTGTTGTAAGCCCCTGGCCAGAAATCAAAGCCTTTTCTAACACTACGCATTTTTCGTTCACTAATTCAACTTCGCTTGAAGATGTAACTTCACCAGCATCTAAAAAGATTGTTACAAGTGTACCGATTAAAACAAGCACACTCCAGAGCATTTTGGGAAACCCCCATAAGAATTCGAGCATAATTTATTACCTCCAATTTATCAGGAAACAGAAAGCAGGAAACAGGAAGCAGTAGTAGTCAGCTTCGAGCCCTATTTCTGTTTACTGTAATTTTTAATTTGTGTATTGTTTTAACAACTGTTTTGCTGAGAATATTAAGGTTGAATCAACTTCTGTTTTTATCACATTCTCTAAAGTAGCTTTTGCTTGTTCAACTAAAATGTATTTCTCCATACAACATTGTGAAGCATTTATTTTTACTCTTGAATCGTTGTGTAAAAGTAAAGTTTGCATCATATCTTCACTTTCAGTTATATTTATTTCAGCTTTTAATTTTAACAATTCTTCTAGTGATTTATTATGTATTTTAATTTTTTTAGGGTCTGCATAATCATCTTTTTTACATTGTTGTAAAGACAACTCTATAAACAAATCTATTTTTTCCTTCATTATACACTCCGGTTCAACGCGTATTTAAAATATCAATTCTCCACCACGCTTACGCGCGGTCCCCCTCCTTTTCAAAGGAGGTCCGGCTTCGCTACAATCTACTTTATTATTCTATTAAAATACCAACGCAGTTCCAAAACTCTGCATTCAGCACTCAGCATTTTTGCGTAGCAAACCCCTGTTTTCTGTTAGTTATTATACCACCCCGACACGCCTATTGCAATAACAAAATAAAAGTTGTATAATTGCACTACAAAAGGAAACGGAGAACTTTATGAAATACAAATACGAACTACACTCTCACACAACAGAAACGAGTCAATGCGCTCAAATCACTGCAAAAGAACTTGTTGAAAAATATAAAGAATTAGGATACTCGGGAATTGTAATTACAAACCATTACTCTGATTTTACATTTTCTTTAAAAGAAATGTTCAATAAAAAACTTCGTTCTGAGCATTATCTTAAAGGTTACAGAGAAGCAAAGAAATATGAAACAGAAGATTTTTGTGTACTTTTAGGTGTAGAACTTCGTTTTTTCTTGAATGGAAACGATTATTTAATTTACGGTGTAACAGAAGAACTCGTTGAAAAATCGCCATTTCTTCTACCTATGTATTTAAAAAGAACTTCCGCATTTTTCAGAAAACACGGTTGCATTATAATTCAGGCACACCCTTTTAGGCCGTACATTTACAGAGCGAACCCGAAATATCTTGACGGTGTTGAAATTGTAAACGGAAAATCTACCAAAGAAGAAAATGAAAAAGCACTTAAATGGGCAGAAAAGAAAAACTTAAAAATTAAAACTTCCGGTAGTGACTGTCACCGCGTTACAGGTGCAGGAATTTCAGGTATTATTACAAACGAGCCGATTAAAACAAACGATGATTTATTGAGTATTTTAAAGAATGGAGAATTCGAGATAATTGAAAAAGATTACGCAAAATAAAAAATTTATTGTTTTAATACTCTTTTTAGTTATAGTTTCAGGTGCTTTTGTTGTATATAGTAACTTCAAAATTGAAACTACTGAATATACGATTAAAACTTCTTCTTTACCACAAAACTTTGATGAATTCAAAATAGTTCACATTTCAGATTTGCATAATGCAGAATTCGGTGAAAACAATAAAAATCTCATCAGAAGTGTAACAGAAGAAAAACCTGACGCAGTTTTTGTTACAGGTGACACGATTGACGGATTTTACACCAATACTACTATACCGATTGATTTATTTAAAGAAATTCTAAAAATCTGTGATATTTATTTTATAGTCGGCAACCACGAAATACGTTCAGATGCAAACACATATTTTGAATTTTTGGACAAGCTCACTGAAATTGGTGTTACAGTTTTAAAAGATGAAAGCACTTACATTGAAAGAAACTCTGAAAAAATTCAGGTTATCGGTCTTAATGATGCTTCAAACTATAAAGCAAATTACAACGACAATTATAAAGAGGAAATTGTAGAAGCAATAAACAATCTTGATGATGAAAATTGTTTCAGCATTTTGCTTTCTCATCACCCTGAATTATTCCCCGAATATTCTTCGACAAATGTTGATTTAGTATTTTCAGGTCACGCTCACGGTGGTCAGTTCAGGCTCCCCTTTATTGGTGGAATTATAGCACCCGAACAAGGGTTATTCCCTGAATTTGATGCCGGTGTTTTCAACGAAAACAATACAACAATGGTTGTAAGCCGTGGACTTGGCAACAGCATTGTACCTGTGAGAATAAACAATTCGCCTGAAATTGTAGTAGTAATATTAAAAACCGACTGATTAAATCAGTCGGTTTTTGCTTTAGAATGTTTCTCTATAGAAATTAAGCATATTATCAATTGCATCGTTACCACTTTCTGAATAAGGGTAGAGAATTGAAAATACGTGTGGTAAGTGTTTACCCTCTACTTTACCGTAATTGTAAAGTTCAGTTTTAACACCTAACTGTTTAATTCTGTTATATGTAGAAATTGTTTGTTTTTCTGCTAAAATATCACCTGATGAAGTTATTAAAACTGTTGGTGGTAATTGAGCGAATTTTGCAATATCTCTGAAATTCATATAACGGGAAGTCGGGCTTGATGCGTAATTTTTACCCCACATTCCCTTTGTGTAAACACTCATAGGGGAATTCGAATTCATATCTGGTACAGGTGAAACAAGTGCAAGGCAAGTAAAATTCACACCGCAATCTTTTACCGAAAACACATCTCGTAAAACGCTGCTTTTTGAAAGCACTGCCGAATATAGTGCCAACTGACCGCCCGCACTATCACCTGTAAGCATTATTTTTTTACTGTCGCACGGGTAAGATGAAATATTATTTTTTATCCACAAAAGCGCTTCTGCAATCTCTTTTAACTGTTCCGGCACAGTAGTTTCAGGCCACAATGTGTAACTCATACTAAATACAGTAAAACCTTTTTTTGCAAGCACCATATTATAGTATTTATTAAGTTCTTTATCGCCGTACATCCAACCGCCACCGTGAATATCAATAATCACGGGAAGTTTTTCATTTTCTGCATTTTCCGGGAAATATACATCTAACTTATGTTGCCATTTATCGTCATTGATATATGGAATATCACAAATTTCTGTTACACCATCCGGTGCAGATTGAGTTGCAAGTCTTTTCATATCACCACGTTCGGTGTTTTTCCAGAAAAGTTTAAGCACAGGTGCGGGAATACCCATCTTTTTACCCCCTTGCCACGAGTTTTTTTATAAATTATTTTATAAGGCTTTCTTCCCAACTATCGTAAGGGTCAATACCGAAGATTGTTGCAACTGTTGGTGCAACGTTTGCAAGACCGAAGTTACCATCTTTTAATTCATATTTATTTTTACTATAAATGATAAATGGAACAGGATTAAGTGAGTGTGCAGTTCTTACCTGTACGTCACCTTTTTTGTTCTTTTCAAGCATTTCGTCTGCATTACCATGGTCAGCAGTAATAAGAACAGTTACACCGTATTCGTCTGCTACCTTTAAAACTCTTGCGAGTGCAATATCAACTGCTTCAACTGAAATGATAGTTGCTTCAAGAGAACCTGTGTGACCTACCATATCACCATTTGGATAGTTACAACGGATGAAGTCATATTTTTCTGATTTAATTGCCTCAATAACTGCATCTGTAACTTCTGCTGATTTCATCCAAGGTCTTTCGTCAAATGAAACCTTATCTGATGGAATTTCAAGATATGTTTCAAGTTCTTCACTGAACTTGTCACTCTTGTTACCATTCCAGAAATATGTTACGTGACCATATTTTTGTGTTTCAGAAACTGCGTACTGATTTAAACCTTTTGATACAAGTAATTCTGAAAGAGTATTTTTAATTTCCGGTGGGTTTACAAGATAACGAGCAGGAAGTTTCAAGTCACCGTCATATTGTAACATACCTGCGTAAACAACATCTAATTTCTCACCGCGGTCGAACTTGTCAAACTCGTCGTAGTCAAATGCCATACTGAGTTCCAAAGCTCTGTCGCCACGGAAGTTGAAGAGAATTACGCTATCTTTATTATTGATAGCACCAACAGGTGTTCCATTTTCTGCAATTACAAATGGTGGTAAATCCTGGTCAATTACGTCTGCATTTTCACTTCTGTAAGTGTTGATTGCTTCAATTGCACTTGAGAATTGTCTGCCGATACCTTTAACGTGATTATCCCAACCAAGTTTCACCATATTCCAGTCTGCTTCGTAACGGTCCATTGTGATTTTCATTCTACCGCCACCGCTTGCAATTTTGCCTGAAAATGTATCATCATTGAGTTCTGCTAAAGCATTTTCAAGTTGTTCAACATAAACAGGTGCAGATGTTGCAGGAACATCACGACCATCAAGAAGAATGTGAACACGAACTGATTTAATTCCATCCGCTTTTGCTTGTTTTAACATAGCGATAAGATGAGAAATATTTGAGTGAACATTACCGTCTGAAAGAAGACCGATAAAATGAAGTGTGCTATTGTTAGAAAGACAATTATCTTTAATCTCACCCCAAGCAGTTGAAGTGTAGATTTTGCCTGATTCAATTGATTCATTAACAAGTTTTGCACCTTGTGAATAAATCTGACCACAACCTAATGCGTTGTGACCAACTTCACTGTTACCC
>JAFXCQ010000016.1 GCA_017521425.1 Clostridia bacterium | reverse complement strand
TATTGCTTTCCAACCTGAATATTTCTTTGTTGTTTTATTATATACTCTCTGGTAAACAATATATTTTTCTGCATTTTCTACTGCACCCCAGGTAACTGTAATACCCTTCGCAGTATTTTTTGTTGTTGCTATCGGGGTTGAGAGAACAATAACTTCATCAAGGGACTCTGTTTCAAGAACTTCTTTACAAACCGTACATTCTTTATGTTTACTTCCCTTTTCAGTTGCAGTTGGTTGTTTGTCAATTATCCAACCACTTGCTTTGTGTCCTGTTGCCGGTATAACCTTACCTGTATTTACATTACTGCCACATACTTCGCAAATACTGTCACCTGTGTAACCATCCTTAGTGCAAGTTGCAGAAATTGCATTTGAAATTTTTACTATGTGTGAAGTTTTAGAAAGTATTTCTCTTTCCATTTCCACTCCACAAATTTTACACACCTTATAATTGTAACCTTCTTCCTTACAAGTAGGTGTTTTACCTTTTATCCACGCATCACCTTTAATGTGAATATTTGTAATCGGAATTTCAGTTGCATCTGTTACTGAGTCGCAACGGGTACAATGGCGTGATTTTCGTCCCTTATCTTTACAGGTTGCTTCCCAATCAACTGTATATGAAGAAGAGTAGTTATGACCTAATTCTGTGCCATAACGCCATTCTTGCGCACCGCAATGAGAACAATCTCTTAATTCAACACCTTTTTCGGTACAGGTAGGCGGGTTATTCACATCAATATACCAGTCTGTCCATGTATGCTGGTCGTCTATTGCAGGAATAAGTCTTGAACCAAGTTCTGCTCCACAATCAACACAATATTTTTTCTCCTTACCCTCACTTGAAGTTGTAGGTTCTATAACAACTTCCCAGTATTCTTCAGGGTTGTGGTTAACACCTGAAAAATACTTTTCTTTAGTTGTAGAAGAATATCCCGGTGTGTTTGAGTATTCACCCCAATAAAAACATTTATGTGTTGTTAAGCCAAAAATGCTGAGATTTGCATCACCATAGTTTTCAATAATATCTTCAGAGGTTATAAGCGCCTTTGTTTCTCCTGTTGCAGGATTATAACTGCACACAGATTCGGGAGTTGAGTAGTAAAGTAAATCTCTGATACAACCAAGTCTCGTGTAATTATCCGACCAGTAAGAACCTGAAGTTTTATCATAATACCATGTATAGCTTAACTCTTTTAAAACCTCTGGTGTAGCATCATTTATGCCATTCAAAGCAATAAGTTTACCTGTTTTAACCCCCTGTGTTTCATCCATCAGACAATTGTCAACATAATAAATAGTATTATCAATCAACTGAAAAGCAGTTGCAGAATCCTGCCAGAAATAATTATCATAAGTTGTAGCAACAGGTATGGTTATAAAATCTGTTGCATTGTGACCGGTTTCTATAATTCCGTCAGTTGACCTTAAAAAATTATCGTGATAAACCCGACCTGAAATATCACGTACAGGATCGTCCCAGGTAACGTCAACATGGTAAGGAGTATTGTTTATATAAACGATATTCCATGCGTGGTTTAATTCTTCAGATGAGCAATAATCTGATTTTATTCCTACCTGTTCCAAAAGATAGTCGTAAGCTAAAGCATAACCCATACAAACACCTGTACCCATACCTAAAACACCATAAGCAGTATAGGAGGTGCTTGGTAAACTTCCGTTTTGAAGCCTGTCGTAATCATACTCACAATATGTTGCGAGTCTGTCGTGTAAAATCAAAGCTTTTTCAACATCAGAAAGATTGTTGTTATTCTTTAAATCACTTACAAAGTCATCAACAACTGATTCCATTAAATCAGAACACTCAGAAAAATATCTCGGGTCACAAAAATCTTCAACACATTCTACATATAATGTGTTGAATATTTCATATCCACCCACACCCAATGATTTTGCTCTGAACAACTCAGGACTTTCGTACCATATAAGGTTAAGAAGTGCCTGGTAATTTTCATCTGTATAAGGTATTTTGTACTTACTTATATCAACTTCAACAACGCATTCTTCATCTGCCGGCAGAATTTTTAATTGTTCAAGCAAATAATTCTGAAATTCATTTACATCAATTGGCAGAGAATCATAAGTTACGATTTCTTCACTTGATGCATACAATGTCGGCGAAACCATTTTTGGTTTCACGTCAATTATATCAGCCGCAAGAGCAATATTTGCATTAGCCAACATAAATACTAATACAAAAATCCCACAAAATGCTCTTTTTAAAGTCTTTTTCATATTAACCACTCCTGAAAAGATTTATAATTCTATTATAAATAAATTTTTCTTTTTGGTAAATTCGCATTATAAACAAAAATGGTATAGGTATTTTTACCTACACCATTTTTTATTTTACACTTCGTTAAAATACTTAACAATATATTGAACTACCGCACCGAACATAGGGTGACTGTGAGATGCTTCACCATTCCAGTTCTCCCAGAGAGTTGTAGCTCCGTGCTTTTTCATATTGTAAAAAGTGTTTTCTTTTTCTGAAGTAAGAAGTTTAAATGCTAAATCCTTATAACCATTTTCACAAAGCACACGAATTAAAATATCAGTACCAAAAATACCAGTATCAAATTCGCCAAGTGCTTCATACTTATCTACAATTGCTTCAAGTGTTCTTTCATCACCTAAACCAATATCGTAAGCATACGCGTCACTTGCTTCAAGTGAAGAACAGAATGTACTTGTTTTCTCATCATAATAAGCATCAACGAAAGCTTTTGTTATTTTTTCAAGTCTCAATTTTAATTCAGTTGTATCTTTTTCTAAAATCTCTGATATTTCTATAACCTGTTTAAACGCCTTTATTAAGAAATATGTATTAACAAAAGGCTCCGGAATAAGATTTTTATTATCTGGCGAACACCAGTCACCAAGACACCAGCCACCTAATTCTTCTCTTACTACAAGACCATTTTCGCTTCTGTCTTCCATATAATCGAGGAAATTAAGCATATTCTGATAATACTTTCTTAAAAAGCTTTCATCTCTATAGAATTTATAGAATGAGTATGGCACAAATACAATTGCACCACCCCAACCACCAGGGCCACCTCCGCCGCCGCGGAATGGTGCTGTGTGTTGCACGTGACCATTGTAAATATCCTGACAGTCGGCTACATCCTGCATCCATTTTCTGTACATTTTTTCTGCGTCAAAGCAAGTCATAACTGCTTCACACGCTAATTGACCGTCACCTGTGTAACCGAGTCTTTCTCGGTGTGGACAGTCAGATGGAATACAACCGTGTGTATTGCTTAATTGTGTTCTTATAAACGCATCAAAAATCCATTGTAATGTTTCATTACTTGATTTAAAGTTTACTTTTTGCTTTAAGTCTGTGTGAGTAACTCTGTACTCAACTACATCGGCATCACCGATAACCTCAAAGTATCTTGCAGCGTGCCAGGTGAAAATCGGATAAAACTCAGTCTTCACTCTGTCACGGATAAATCTGTCTCGTTGTACTCTGGATTCCCAACCCGCAGAATTGAAATTAAGTGTAAAATCATCATTTATGTTTTCTGCATATCGAATATCACAAACACCACTGTGAGAAGTATCGTCACGGAATTTAATGACTGCGTAACCCGCAATATTTTCACCGATATCATAAAGCTTTATGTCACCGTGTTGGTAGATACATTTTGGTTTTAAAATTCTGATAACCTTATCAGGAATACAATCCTGTTCCTGTAAAACAGAAAGCGGTCTTTTTATTTCTTCTGCTTTTTTCCAATTTTCTATACAATAATCTGTACTTGAAAAATCATAATTCCCTATACGTGCAGCATGTTCTTCACCATAGTAAATATTTGATTTTCTGACATAAGACTTTATATATTTTACCCTGTCATCACTTTCGGCAATCTGTCTTTCACCCTGCATAATTTTAAAGCAAAGCATTATATCGCCATAATGGGGTGCGAGTTCACCAATGCTTTCATATTGACAGAACCAACCGCCACCAATATGAAAAACAATTGTGTTTTTACCTTCTTTTAAAAATGATGTTATATCTAACTTCTCATAAAGAATTCTATTAGTCATTTTATCAAAAATCGGGTAAGACATTGTTTTTGAATCAACTGAAACATAGTTAGTCCACGCAGGTGCTAAAAGTCGGTCTGAAACCTTCTTTCCGTTTATATAAATTTCACAGAAACCAAGTCCCGAGGCATAAAGATAAGTTTCTTTTACAGTATCAACAAAAAAGTCTTTACGGGCAATTACAGCATCTTTTTCGCCACCAAAAGATACCCAGCTTGCATCATCAAAAACAAACTGATATGAGCATTTTACAAAACGGTCGTCACCTTGCGGGAATGATACCCCATCAACTGCAAAACCATTCTTTTCAAAAAAACGAATAGTAGAAACCTGTGCATTTGCGAATATTTCAGTTGCACCCATTTCTTTTGCTTTTTCTTTGAAGCTCTTAACGATATTTGTACCAAGACCATTCATATTATAATGGTCTTTTACAAATAAACCGTAAATTTCAAAAATACCTTTTTCGATTTCCAAAAGGCTACCACAAGCTATAATTTCTTCACCGATAACACAGCTTATATGTAGCGCTTTTTCATCTTTCTCGCTTTTTTCTCTCAACGTGAGAATTTTATTGTAATTTTCACATTGAGAAGAGTGTTTTATATATTCTAACATCGCCATAGCTTAACCCTCTTTTTTGCTTGGTACAATAACAAAGTTAAATGTAAGTTCTTTAGATAAATCAATTGTGTATTGCGGAAGTGATTCCGGGCCACAAGAATTTGAGCCCGCACCTCTTGTGAAGCCATCGAGAGTTACAAATGTTGTCTTTTCGTCAACTATATCTTCTCTGTGTTTTGCTTTAGACAATGTTTCCTGTGAGTAGTTGTGAATATTGAATGTAAAGTCTTTATCTGAATAAATAAGCACTTCTTCACCACTGTCACTCATAAGTTTTACATATTTTGTATCGCAATGGTTAGAGTTGTCTTGCGGACGGATATATGGCTCGTGACTTTCAGCTACTGTGCTTTCATAAAGACCAACGAAAGATTGTGCTTTGAAGTCACAAAGACATTCTCTGTCACCGCGTCCGAAATACTCAAATTTATTGAATTTTTTATCTAATTCAACTGTAAAACCAATTCTTGGAACAGCTGTTATTAAAGCTTCGCCCTCTACTGTTCTCTTTATAGCAACCTCTATATCAACAACACCGTTACCGCCGATAATGTAGAGAATATGAGCATCAAACAATGGTTCTTTTTCGCCATAAATTGTTATAAATTCAGAAACAGTTGCAATGCCTGATTTAATTTCTGCACTTATATCATTTATTTCAATTTTGGGTTCTGCTATTTTTTCTTTCTTCCACATAGCGAGCATTTTGTCAGCATCGTTATCAAGATATGCTCTTGAAATATTAAGTAAGAAGCCTTTGTGTGAAACAGGTACTTTATTTAAAATACTTACGCCATTTCTCTTATAGCTTAACATTTCGCCTGTTGTTTCAGAAAATTCAATGCTACCATTCTCAAATTTAACAGTTAAAATATCATCATTTGAAGCAATTGACATTTTACCACTTGTAAGCTTTGGTAAATCGAAATCTGCTTTGTTAAGCTGGAGTTGCTCTTTTGCAATCTCAAAATCGCCATCAAGATATGTAACATTAAGATAAACATTTTTATCCTTATTTACTTTTGGTAAATCGAGTGTGTAAGCAGCATCTTTCTGTGCCTCAATGTCTGTTAAGAATGAGCCACAAGAAGCTACAACACCATTTTCCTGAAGTTCCCAGTAAACTTCAATTCCACTTGAAGCTTTGAAACGATTTGTGTTAGTAATTGTAAGCTTGTTGTTCTTGAATTGTTTAACTCTTAATGGACGATAAACATTTTTCATCTGAAGTGCACCTGTGTGTGGTGTTCTGTCAGGGTAGAAAAGACCATCTACACAGAAGTTACCATCGTGTAATTTTTCACCGTGGTCACCACCGTAAGTATACTCATATTTAAAGCCATCTTTTTTCTTGTCGTGTTTTACAGAGTGGTCTGCCCATTCCCAGATACAACCGCCCATAAAGATATCGTGTGACATAAAGATATCAAAATACTCTTCTAATGAACCAGGTCCTACACCCATCGCGTGAGCATATTCACATAAATAGAATGGTACTTCTTTGTATGATTTACCGCGTTTACCATCTCTTACTTTAATTAAATCGTCTGGATGAGTGTACATTTCAGAGTAAACATCGTAGTGCTGACGTTTAGTTCTGCAAACGCTTTCGTAATGAACAGGGATTTCTGTTCCGATTTCCTTAAGCATCTTGTAGCATTTATCCTGACATTTGTAACCCTCTGCCTCGTTGCCTAAAGACCACATAGTAATAGCAGCATGGTTTCTGTCACGGTAATACATTCTTCTTACTCTGTCCATATAATGCTTTGCCCATTTAATATCATTACTTATAGCAGTACCTTCACAACCTAAATGGTAAAGACCGTGAGTTTCAATATCTGCTTCGTCAACAACATAAAGACCATAATGGTCGCAAAGCTCAAGGAAATGCGGGTCTGGTGGGTAGTGTGAAGTACGTACACAGTTTACATTGTATTCTTTCATAAGAAGAATATCTTTAAGTAAATCATCATAATTCATACAGTAACCTTTTGTTTCGTGGGTATCGTGGTGGTTTACACCCTTAAGTTTAACTTTTTTACCATTGAAATAGAATACTGCATTTTTGATTTTAATATCTTTGAAGCCTGTGTATGAACGGATTGTCATAACCTCTTTTTTACCATCAACAAGAGTTATGTAAAGCTCGTAAAGTCTTGGAATTTCTGCACTCCACTCATCAACTTTGAGATTTTTAAAAGTAACCTCTGTTATTTTTTCTGCGTCAACTGTTTCCGTTGCAACAATAGTTTTGCCATCCATTAAAGCGATTTCTACTTTTTTATTTTTTAAATCGCCTTTAATATCGGCTTTAATATTAAGATTATATTTATCGCCTTTTTTAGTCGCAATTGCTTCGTAATCGTAAATATAAGTTTTATCGTAAGTGTGAAGAAGAACATCACGGAAAATACCGTTTTCTCTGAACATATCCTGTGCTTCAAGATATGAACCATTTGTCCAACGGAAAACTACTGCAACAATTTCATTGTCGCCCAAAACTAAATATTTTGTAATATCAAATTCATAAGAGTTGTGTGAGCCCTCACCGTAACCAACATACTGACCGTTTACATAAAGGTCAACTGAAGCCGCAATACCTAAAAATGTGATAATAAAGTTTTTGTTTATATCTTCCACATTTACATTTTTTCTGTAAACACCACAAGAAAAATCTTCTGGAAGCTCTGGTGGAGTAACACCTTGTTTTTCAGGAAGCCCTAAATAAACAGGGTCAAATGTATATGGGCAGTTTATGTATGCAGGATTGTCATAGCCTGTTCTCTGCCAGGTACAAGGTACATTTATTTTATCAAAAGCAATTTTGCTTGTGTCTAATTTTTCAGGAAGTTTAGATTTTTTCTTATAATATTTAAAATCCCATTCGCCTGAAAGCACAGTAACAATGTCGCTCTGATATCTTTCAAAATTATAGTCAATTTTTTTAGCATCCGCTTTTTTCTTATGTGCAATAAAATATGCACGGGGGTCTAATCTGTTTACTGCAATTGTTTTAAAATCACAGTGATTTGTTTTGTTGATTAAGTACTTCATAGTGTCACCAATCCCACTGATTTTTAATATTGAATCCATTTTATCATAACAACATCCCTTTTTCAATTTATTTATAAAATTTCTGAAAAAATTATCGCATATTTTTTTATTTTATGATAAAATGAGTTCAACATTTATTTACGGAGGTGACAAAGGTGGAATTACAAGAAGAAACTATAACCGGTGTAGTTGAAGAAATTACTTTCCAGAATGACCAGAATGGTTTTACTGTTCTTGATTTCTCGGCTGAAGATGAATTATTTACCGCAGTTGGTGTTATGCCTGGAATTTCTGCCGGTGAAACTGTTTCACTCACCGGTAATTTTGTTATGCACCCCACCTTTGGCAGACAGTTAAAGGTCACCTCATTTACAAGGGCTTTGCCTGAAACAAGTGAACAAATTATAAAATATCTTTCGTCAGGTGTTATAAGAGGTGTAGGTCCTAAAAAAGCGCTTTCAATTGTTGAAACCTTCGGCGCAGACACACTTAATGTTATTGAAAACGAACCCGAAAGACTTGCACAATTAAAAGGTATTTCTCTCGAACAGGCAAAAAACATCGGCGAAGAATTCAAAAAGCAATATGCAATGAGAACTGTTATGTTAGCTCTTGAAAAATATGGCTTATCACCTAACGAATGTGTTCGTATATATAAAAAATTAGGCATTGATGCAGTTGAAATGGTTAAAGAAAATCCGTATTGTCTTTGCTCATTAGGTATCGGTGTTTCTTTTGAAAAAGCAGTTGCTATTGAAGAAAAATTAGAACAAAAGCCTGTACCTGAATGCAGAATAAAAGAAGGTATTCTTCACGTTATGCGACACAATCGTAATTCTCGTGGTCACACCTGCATTCCGAGAGAAAAGCTCTTAAAACCGTGTGCAGATTTACTTTCTACAAATGAGGATACTATTGACATCATAATTGATTCATTGGTATCAGTTGCACAATTAAAGGTACATATAATAGACGGTGCTGAATACATATTCTTACCAACCTCTTATAGGGATGAAAAACGAATTGCAGAGAGAATGGGTGTTGTTGCAAAATTCCCGCCACCGAGAATGAGCACCTTAGCGCAGACTATTGATGATATTGAATACGAAAATGATATTAAATATGAAGAATTACAGAGAATGGCAATTGCCACCGCCGCAAACAAAGGACTTTTGATTTTAACAGGTGGTCCTGGTACTGGTAAAACTACTGCTATAAAAGGCATTATAAAAGTATTTGAAAAGCAACAGCTTGATATTGCTCTTGCAGCGCCTACCGGCAGAGCGGCAAAAAGAATGACTGAATTAACTGGCAGAGAAGCAAAGACTATTCACAGACTTTTAGAGGTTGAGTGGGACGAAGATGACCGCCCTGTTTTCAGGCGTGACACTAAAAATCCACTCGATTGCAACGCGCTTATTTTAGACGAGCTTTCAATGGTGGATATTTCTCTCTTTGCAAGTCTTTTAGATGCACTACCTTTAGGTTGCAGACTTATTTTAGTTGGTGACTCTGACCAGTTACCACCAGTAGGTGCCGGTAATGTTTTACACGATTTAATTAAGGCAGAGGTGCTGCCTGTTATTGAACTTAACAAAGTTTTCCGTCAGGCTATGGAAAGTAAAATAGTAAGTAATGCCCACAAAATTGTGCGTGGCGAAATGCCTGACTTAAAAAACGACAACAAAGACTTTTTCCACATGGAAAGACAGTCGCCATATTTAGCAGCAGAAACTGTTGCCGAGCTTTGTGCGGTAAGACTAAAAAAAGCATATGGTTGGGACCCTCTTTCAGATATTCAGGTAATCTGCCCCTCAAAAAAAGGTGAAACCGGCACTGTAAACTTAAACAAAATTCTTCAAAGTGTTTTAAACCCACAAGATGATAACAAACACGAATTAGTTGTTGCAGGGCAGTTATTCCGCGAAGGTGACAAGGTAATGCAAACTAAAAACAATTATAATATTGAGTGGGAAAGCGAAGACGAAAAGGGCAACGGAATTTTTAATGGTGATATTGGAATTTTAGAAAAAATCAATACACAAAACGGACTTGTCACAATAAATTTTGACGGACGCATTGCCGAAATTGCCGCCGAAAATTTAAGCGAACTTGACTTATCGTACGCAATAACAGTACATAAAAGTCAGGGTAGTGAATTCAAAGCAGTTGTAATGCCTGTAATCGGTGTTGTGTCTGAGCTTTCATACCGCAACCTTTTATACACCGCAGTTACAAGAGCTAAGGATATGTTAATCACAGTAGGCTCTGCCGATTTAGTTTACAGTATGACTGCAAATGACAGAAAATCTAAGCGTTACTCAGCATTATCTCACTTTTTAAAGGCTGAATTTTAATGGATATACACGAATTAAAAGACTTTTTAGTTGCATTTTTATTCCCCAACAGATGCAGATATTGTACTGGTGTTATAAAACACAATGAAGAAATCTGCAGAAGCTGTGAGGATAATCTTCACGAAATAAGTGGTGAAATATGTTTTAAATGCGGATACAGTAAAGAAGATTGTGTCTGTAAAAATCATAAGTCATATTACGAGGCTGTTTCTGCACCACTTTATTATGAGGGTACTGCGGCAAATTCTATAAAGCTTCTGAAATTCCGCAAAAAGACTGAAGTCGCTGACATTTTAGCTGAGCAAATGGCAAAATGTTATATTAACAATCTTTTAGAATATTCTGGGGATTTAGTAACCTTTGTTCCAATGCACAGAAAAAAGCAAAAAGAACGCGGATTTAATCAGGCGGAGCTACTCACACGAAAAATGTGCGATATTTTAGAATTACCTTGCGAAGAATTGCTTTGTAAAAATCACGAAACAGGTGACCAGCATTTTCTTGACGAAAATTTAAGAAAAGGTAATCTTTTAGGTGTGTTTTCACCCAACCCCGAAATTGATATTCTTGATAAAAGAATTTTGCTTTGTGATGATATAAAAACAACAGGTGCTACTTTAGACGAATGTGCAAAAACCTTGCTTATTGCAGGTGCTTCAGATGTAATTTGCCTTACTTGTGCGATTGCTAAAAAGAAAAAATCAAACAACAAACAACAAAATGCGAAAACAAAATAAAACAACTACTTCTTCATTTTTGATTGGTTATAAAACCAAATTCAAACACGAAAAATGTAGTTGTTTTTTCTTCTGTTCACTGATTTCATTCAGGCATATTCACTCTGATTCCTGAACTGCAGTTTTATATCTTTTTGCAAGATTTATAAGTTTAGAGTTTTTCGGAGTATAAATAACAAGTTCCTTATTACACTTTGAGAATTGCCAATACTCCTCTAAATCCGGTTCACCAAGAAATATTGCTTTTTTTAGATTTTTACAATGTGTAAATGCTTCACTTTCAATAAACTCCACCGATTCAGGAATTGTTATTTCATTTAAGTTTTCACAATAGCGGAATGCGGCGTAACCAATAAACGAAACCCCGTCAGGAATAGTTATTCTTTTAAGTTTATAACACCCCGAGAACGCATTTTCTTCAATTGTTTTTAAAGTTTTCGGCAAAGTAACACTTTCTATTTTATTCCCTTTAAAATCAAATGCAAATGGTGCAATACAAGTAACCCCTTCCGGAACTTCCGCATGGGTGCCGTTGCACAAATATTTGTAAAGCACTTTTCCAAAAACAATAATTTCCTCTTTATTGTTTTGAAGAAATTCCGTACCTTCAAAAACATTTCTTTTAACTCTTTCAAGTGTAGATGGAATTTTCACTTTTTTTAAGTTTTTACAATTAGCAAAAGCCCAACCATCAACACTTATTACACTTTCAGGAATTACAACCTCTTCAATAAACTCATTTGCTTCAAACGCACCGAAACTTATACTTTTAACACCATCTGGAATTATTACTTTTTTATCTTTCCCCCGATATTTATAAAGTGCTGAACCCGGAATTATAAAATCGTCTTTTAAAGAATCCAGCCACTCTGTTCCGAAAAACGCACTTTTTCCAACAGTTTCAATATTTTTTGAAATTGTCATATATTTAAGTTTTTCACAATCACAAAATGCCTGTTCACCAAGTTCGGTAACATTATCTGACATAACAACTTTTTTTAATTTCGAACAACCATAAAAAGCATTGCTTAATATTTTTGTTACACCTGACGGAATAATTATTTCTTCAATTTCCCAACAACCACCAAAAGCCCATTCGCCCAAATACTCAAGTGAGTCAGGTAGTTTTATATTTTTCAACTTTGAAGACCATTTAAACGCTGCACAAGCAACCTCGGTTATTGTGTCAGGTAAATAAACATTTTCTAAATTTTCGCAATCGAAAAAAGCATATTCACCTATACTTTTCATTCCTTCAGGCAAAATAACACTTTTAACTGTTTTATTCCCTGAAAAAGCCTTTGCAGAAACGCCTGCAACTTGTCTTTTGCCAATTCTACCCGGTATTACAACCGTTTCAAAATCAAGTTTACAACTCGTTATGTAAATTTCATCATTTTTCACTACAAATCCGAACTCACGTTTCCAATCTGCAAGAGTTTTCTCTTTAAGTCCAAAATCTTTTTCTATTCTGTCATTTTCTATAAACGCTTGTTTTTTCGAAGAAAAATGTTTTGATTTATATTCAATTAAAAATGCACTTACAGCAACCACACTTTTACTTTTTTCTATATATTCATTAAGTTCATCAAATGAAATATCTTTAAACAGAGAAAAAAGTCTTTCTATAACTTCTGCGTTATCATATTTAATTGCGTAGTCAATCACAAGTTTTTTATTTGCTTTTATTTTGGAAATTACACTTTTCTCCGTTTTAATAAAGTCAAAATATTGCGATAACAATGAATACATAATCACTGCCTTATTCGCTCTTTTTGAATACTCATTCCAGAACAACTCAAGTGTACTGCCACGAAATTTTTCAATTTTTCCGTAAAAAACAAATCTTTCTAAAGATTTACAACCACCAAAAACATCGTAACCTAAATTCACAAGACTTTGCGGTAAAAATATCTCTTTCAATTTTTCACAATTATAAAACGCACTTTCTGAAATTTCGGTTACACCTTCCGGTATAACAATACTACTAAGTTTTCTGCAGCTACAGAAAGCATAATCTTTAATGATTTTCACAGAATCAGGTATTGTTACAGCGGTAAGACCCGAGTTGTCAAAAGCACCCGCACTTATAACAGTAACCCCTTCGGGTATAATTACATCAGGTTTATTACCATTGTATTTGTAAAGTATTGAATTTATTATAATAAACTCATCTTGGTTTTTCATTTCCCATTCGGTAGAAAAAAACACACGAAATCCTATTTCTTTAAGTTTTTCGGGAAATTTTATATTTTTCAATGCACCGCAACGATGAAACGCTCCTCTACCTATCACATCTACATCGTCGGGTATTTCAATACTTTCAAGCGAAAAACAGTTACTAAATGCACCTTCAGATATTGTTTTAAGCGTATCCGGAAGAAGCACGTGCTTCAAATTATCACAAAAAACAAATGCTTCAGTTTTTATAACGATAACACCCTCGGGTATTATGACACTTTCAATAAATTGCTTATTTGAAAAGGCACGCTTACCTATAGCAGTTACACCCTCCGGTACAACCACATTTTTTGATTTACCTTTATATCTTTTTAATACACCATTTTCAATTAAAAAATCTTTAGAATCAGCCATTATAATCTCCATTTAAAAATTACAAATCCAATTTTTCGAGTTCTGTTATAATTTCTTTTTGTCTTTCATAGAAAAGAAGTTCTTTGTTGTGGTCAAAATATTCTTTACAACCATAACGGCTTATAAAATGAGAACCATAGTAACTTATGGTAAGCTCAGTTACGAGAATAAGCATTTCTTGTCCTTCGCCGAAAACTTCTTCACAGAACTTAAACACATTAGAAAGTTTTTCACCTGTAGAATCTGCTTTCTTTTTAAGTTCAGTTCTCTGATTATCAAAAAACTCTTTAATCAAAAGAAATGCTTTAGTGTTATCATGTGGTTCTTTTTCTGCAATTACAGTCACAATCTCTTCCAAAGTAAAAATTGTAGAACGCAATTTCAGTTCATCTTCAGAAGAAAGACTTGAAGCAGATTTACCAACAGAAATCTGTTTCTCATAGTTCGCAATTTGATTTCTCAAAACAGAATTCACTTCCGCATCAGGTTTTGAAAGGTTAATTTTAACTACTTTCAATGCGTTAAGAAGTTCTGTTAATGAAAGTTCTTTACCACAGACTTCACGAAGTTCTACAGTTACTCCATCAAGTAAAAGACCAAGTAAACTGAAGCGCTCATCAAATTTCGCATTTTTAGCTCGTGCTTTTATTCCGTCGCCTGCTTTACCGTTAAGAATTGTATCAATCTGATAATCAGATTTATATTTATTAAATAAATCATAATAGTTAGCAAAGCTTTTTGCTATTTTTTTATTCTGAATATACTGCGCAATAAATTTTTCTGTTACTTTAATGTCATTCTGCTCATAAAGGTGGATCATATCTGATAAATCTGACCAGCCACGAGCAGTAACGAAACTTTTGCCGTCAACCGTGGTTTCTATTTTATAAAAATCACTTTTTTTAATATCAAGATATGTAACAATTGAAGCGTGAACACCTTTTTTATATGCATACTCTTTCCACACTTCAAAATCAGGTTCAACATCAATTCTTTTAAGCCTGTCCCACGTAACAATATCGAATTCACGAACGGAGTTGTTGTATTCAGGTGGGTTACCAGCAGTTACAACAATCCATCCGTCAGGTACTCTGTGTCTGCCGAAAATTTTGTATTGTAAAAACTGAAGCATTGCAGGTGCAAGGGTTTCAGAAACACAGTTTACTTCATCAAGAAAAAGAATGCCTTCATCTTTACCTGTTTTTTCAATCATATCGTAAACAGATGCAATAATTTCTGACATTGTATATTCTGAAACGTCGTACTCTTTGCCACCATAAGTTTTTCTTTCTATAAACGGAAGACCGATAGCCGACTGCCTTGTGTGGTGAGTCATTGAGTAAGTAACAAGACTTACACCAAGCTCTGACGCTACCTGCTCCATAATTGCAGTTTTACCAATACCCGGTGCACCCATTAAGAAAACAGGACGCTGACGCTCAATTGGTATAACGTAATTACCAAATTTATCCTTTGTAAAATATGCCTTCATAGCATTTTGAATTTCAATTTTTGCTTCTTTGATGTTCATGGTTAACCCCCTGAAATTTATTTTTCTATTGGAATATTATGTTTCTTTGCGTATTGCTCTATATAATCATTTCCTTCACTATGAAAAGTGAGTAGTGTACATCCGAAAAATGCATCTTCTGCTATTTTATTTATAGTTACCGGCAATGTAATGTGTTCTAATTTTTTTCTGCTTATTTTTTCTTTATCCGTAAGTCGTGGTGCATAAGCCGAAAAAGCCTTTTCTGAAATTCCGGTAACTACATATTTACCAATTTTTTCAGGAACTTCTACTACACTTTCCAATGACTTATATTTAGTTATTATAGCAGTTCCGTCTTTCACATAAAAGCAAAAAATCTTTTTCCAATCCGAAATACTTCTTTCTTTTAACCCCAACGATTTTTCTGCTTCAAGGTTCCAGAAATCCTCTTGCTCTGCAACAGAATATTTTGAATTCTTGTATTCCAGAAGAAATGCACGAACAGAAACTGAATTTTCCGCTTCACTTAAAAAAGCATCCAACTCATCTAATTGGATTTTTTTATAAAGTGAAAACAAGTTTTTTACAATTTCCGCATCATCAAGTTCAATAGCAAATTTTACTATATTTTTCTTGCTCACTTTAATTTTTCTTTTTAATTCTGTTTCTTCTTTTACAAAATGGAAATACTGCTTCAGAAATGAACATTTAATTGCTACTGCATGTTCTGTTCCGGTGAAATAGTCCCATATCACTTTTAATGAACTGAATTTAAAACTTGTAATATTTTCCGGTAAAATTATATGTTTTAATTTTTTACAATCACAAAATGCATTTAAACATATCAACCTTAAATCGTATGGAAGCACTACTTTTTCTAAACTGTAGCAAGCATTAAAGGTACTGTAATTTATTGTTGTAATTTTATCTGGAAGATTTATTCCTTTAAGATTTTTACAACCACAAAAGGCGAGAACTTTAATTTCTGTAACAGTTTCAGGCAAAGTAATTGATTTAATACTTACACAGTTATAAAACGCATCTTCACTAATACAGGTTACACCCTGCGGGACAACGATATTTTCATCATTTCCCCTGTAGCACATAACCTTATTATTTATAATTACTAAATCTTTATCGCTCACAGTAATTTATATCTCATCCTTCTGTAAAACTAATTTTATTGCCCATGGTGGTACGTCCGGATTGTTGTACTCATCATCAATAAAAACAAATGCAGTATCGTAGTCAGGTTTTTGTTTCGGAAACTCACCATATCCGTCAGTAAAGTAAATAAGCCCTTTAAGGTTTGTAAACTCCTTATTCACAATAAGTTGATTTACTTTATCGAACACCGGTCTGAAATCTGTACCACCAAGACCCTTGATTTTCATAGTCTTTAAATAATCATCAAATTCTTCTTGTGTAGTTATTTTAACGTGTTCCTGAATCTCGGCATCGCATTGAATAATGTGAAGATTTATTCTACTGAAAAAACTTTCAGTACTTTTAAGTACATTATAAGTCTTCTGCACAAATGTCTGAACCAAATCACCCGAAGTAGAACCCGAAGTATCAATTGCAATAACAAACTCTCTGATTTTTTTAACATCTTTATACTCAAGCGGTTCAACAAGTGGCAGATTTTCGTAAAGTTTTAAACCGTATGTATAAAAGATATAGTCAAATTCATCATCATTGACTTTCATTGTTTCCCCTAACACAGCAAACTTCCTTAAAAATGCGGTATAGTCGTATTTTTCACGATTAACTTCTTTTAGATTTTGCATAAGTCCGCCCGCCTTATCACCTTGTTCTTTCGAAAAGGTTTCAAGATCCGTCATCATTCTTTCAGAAATCTCTTGCCACATCTTGTCAAGTTCACTTCTTTTGCTCCCCTGACTATTACTTACGCTTTTATCTTCATTACCATCGCTTCTCTCAGGATTGTCAGAGTCATTGTCATTATAAATAGGTGCTAAGCCAAATTTTTCTTCAATCTCGCCATCAGTCATATACCATACTTCGTGATTATCAGCATAAAAATACCCACGAAGCTCTGCCGCTTCAAGTTCACTTAAGTTTTCTTTAATATAATTATAAATCTTTTCAGCGGTAAGAATTTTAACTTCTGATTTAATCTTGCCCAGTTTTGCCTGTTGCATTTTTGCTCTTTTGCTATCCACCTGCTTTAAATAAAGGTCGTTTATAACATTTTCAACCGCTATATCACACGCTAAATCCCACAAAGGTCTGTTGAGTGTAGGATTCATGAACATATGTCTGAAAACACAATGCATAACAATATGTAAGTAATCTCTTACCGGAGCTTCACTCTCATCCTTATAGCTTTTTAACACATGTTGTGGATTAAACAGTAAAAACTCGCCATTTGTAAGGTAAGTCGATTCATTACACGTAAAATACTGAAAACGACTCAAAGCCATATCGAGAAATCTCAGATTTACCAGAAGCGTATTTCTCGAAAGGTTGATAACATCAAGCGCCAACTTGTCCAGTTTTTCTTTATAATGCTGTTCCATATTTCATCGCTCCCTAATACACTTTTTCAGAAAAATGATTCTGTGTAAATCGCAATTCAGGAATCGCTACAAATCTATCATATCACAATAGGTGTACTAATTATGTCCCTCTCACGCTAAATTTATAATACTGATTTTATTCGTTTTACCGCTTCTTCCAAAACAGATGAAGGACAAGCAATATTCATTCTCATAAAGCCTTCGCCGCCCTTACCAAATGTAGTACCGTTATGAAGCCATACACCCGCTTTTTTCAAAAATAAATCATCGAGTTCATCTGCACTTAAATTTAACTTTCTGCAATCAAGCCACGCAAGATATGTTCCGTCCATCTTAAGCGCTGTAACTTTATAATCTTCAGGAAATGCTTTTTGCAGAATTTCAACATTTCTTTTTAAATATTTCAGTAAGCCGTCGAGCCATTCTTCAGAATCTTTATAAGCTGCTTTTGTTGCCTCAATTGACATAATATTAAGATGATGGTAGCAAGTAGAGGTACGTTCTTTTAATATTTTCTCACGCAATTTGTCGTCAGGAACTATCATATTTGATGCCTGAATACCCGCTATATTAAATGTCTTTGATGGTGCAACACAAGTTACTGTTCTCATTTTAATCTCTTCTGAAAGCATTGAAAAAGGAATATGCTCTGACCCTTCATATATAAAATCCGAATGAATTTCATCTGAGATTATATAAACATTATGTCTTAAACATATTTCTGCAATTTTAGTAAGTTCTGATTTTTCCCACACTCTTGCTACAGGATTATGCGGTGAGCAGAATAAAAAGACTTTTACATTTTCTTTAACGATTTTCTCTTCAAAATCGTTGAAATCAATTTCATATCTGCCATTATTCAGAACGAGTTCATTTACCACGAGTTTACGGTTATTATTTAAAACAACATTCTCAAAAGGATAATAAACAGGTTGACAAATCAATACTGCATCATTTTCCTTTGTTAATGCTCTTATAGCCATTGTAACACCGAACATAACACCGGGCATTGTCAGAAGTTCATCTTTTTCAATTTTCCAGTTCATTCTGCGATTATACCAATCTGTAACAAGTTCCTTATATTCATCATCAATTTCGCCGTACCCATAAATTCCGTGGTCTGCGACTTTTTTTAACGCTTCTGTAATTGCCGGTGAAGATTTAAAATCCATATCTGCTATCCACATTGGAATAACAGGCATTTTTTCTGCTATTGGCAGACTTGTATATTTTATTGCACTTGTATTACTTCTATCATAAATCTCATCAAAAAAAGAATAATCAAACATAAAAACACCTCCGTGAATTATATAGATAATATAACATTATTAGATATCACTTTACAAGTGTAATATTGAAAAGAGTTTTATAATGTGATAAAATAATTTACGGTGATTATTTATGAAAACTTTTTTATTTCAGGGCGACTCAATAACTGATGCTAACAGAGATGACGAAAATCAGGATAATTTCGGTTTAGGGTGTGGCTACGCTCTCCTTTTAGCTTCCGACATTGAAAAGAACAGAAAAGGCGAAATCAAGTTTATTAACCGTGGTAAAAGCGGTGACAGAATTACAGATGTTTATGCAAGAATAAAAGAAGATATAATAAATCTAAAACCCGATTATATGTCAATTCTTATCGGAGTGAATGATGTTTCTCACGAGCTTACTCAAGGTTGTGGTGTTACACCCCAGAAATTCAATAAAATTTACAATATGCTTATTGAAGAAATTAAAGAAGCTTTACCTGAAATTGAAATCATAATTTTAGAACCATTTGTTTTGAAGGGTTCAGCTACAAACAATTTGTGGGAACAATTCAACTGCGAAGTGAGAAAACTTGCAGTAATTTCCAAACAAGTTGCAGAACAATACAATTTAAAATTCGTTCCACTTCAGGATATATTTGATAATGCATCTTCTGATGGAGATACAAGATACTGGTCTGTTGATGGAATTCATCCGACTTCTGCAGGCCATCAAATAATTAAAGAAGAATTACAAAAGGCAGTTGAAGAAATAATATGAAAGAAAAAACGTCTTTGGTTTTTACAGGTGACATTGGGTTTGACCGTTATATGTATGGCAAATGGGATGATGAAAATTTAATTTCTTCTGAAGTTTTAGATTTTCTTCACAGTGCAGACCACGTTATAACTAATGTTGAAGGACCTGTTGCAGAGGTTGAGCAAAACACTACTAAAGATGGTGTTCAGCAACTGCTTCACACCATTGACCCGAAAGCGCTGAAAGTTTTAAGAAATATGAAATCAGATATATGGAATATCTGCAACAATCATATAATGGATGCAAAGGAATATGGCATAAGAAGAACCTTAGAATTTGCAAAACAAGAAAATGCACAAACTATTGGTGCGGGAATGAATATAGAAGAAGCAAGAAAGCCTGTTATTTTAGATGAAGCAGGTGGAATTGGTATGTTCGGTGTCGGTTACCAGCGTGCTTGCAGAAAAGCTGATGAAAACACTCCGGGTTGTTATAGTTGGAGTGATTTAGATGCTATACAGAAATCTATTGATGATATAAAATCAAAATGTCGTTGGTGCATTGTTGTTGCACACGCGGGCGAAGAATTCACCCCACTCCCATCACCTTACACAAGGGAACGCTACCACAAATTTTTAGAAATGGGTGCCGATATTGTTGTAGCACACCATCCACACGTACCAATGAACTATGAAACTGTCGGTGATAAAATTATTTTTTATTCATTAGGTAACTTTATATTTGACACAGATTATCAACGTTCACAATTCAACACGGAACTCGGTCTTTTAGTAAAACTCAATTTTACAGAAACCGAATTTACATTCGAGCCGATGGGCTTAAAAATTGTTCGCGGCGACGAGCATATTGTAAAAGCGGAATTACCACGAATTTTCGTTGACGTTAATGAAGAAGAATATAATTTATTAGCACCACTTTCTGCAAAAGTTTTAGTTTCTGCAACAAAAAGGCAAATGACTTATTTAAACCCACAAAGATTTAAAAATGCGACTGAAGAAGAATGGCAGGAGCATTTTAAAGAACCTTTAAGAACAGGCAGAGTGCCTGGTGAAACTCTTGATTTTTATATAATTTGCCCACTTGCAGAGGAAGCTGACAAGGGCGAATGGGAAAAAAGCAAATTAGAAGATGTTAAACAATATATGTTAGAACAAATATAAAAATAATCCGCACAAAATAAATTTGTGCGGATTGTTTTTATATTGATAACGTTTTATACTTTTCAACCAATTCTTCATAGTGAGTATAATTTTCTGATTGCTTTATTAAATTATCTGCATTTCTATATGGCTTAGTCACTCTTAAATAGATTGACTCTTTTTTAAGATATGCTCTTAAATCTTTTCTTTGCTTCATACTCTCTTTAAAGCTTTTAGCTTCTCTGTTTAAAATTTCTTCTTTTTCCTGAAGATTTGGCTCTGAAATATTTTCTTTACCATATTTTTTCACAAGAGCGAGGGCTTCCTTTTTTACTCTTGCGCGTTTAATTTCATCTTCACGGATTTCTTTCTCTACCTCATTTGATTTAGGCAGTTTTTTTGCTATTTTTAACAATTTTTTAGCATCATCGTAAACAAACGTATTGCCTTGTGATGCATCTTGTTTTGCATTTGCAATTCTATTTATACCCGCTTCTGTTGTAAATTTTTCTAAATCCTGCATTATAATATCTGCCCTTTGAATTGCAAGATTCATTTCTTTAATTTCTTCAAGCTCTTTTTTAGCTGCTTTTATTGCTTGCTTTCTCAAAAGCTTTTCATCAGTAGATTTTTTGCTCATTTTTCTTGCGAGCTTTAGTTTTGTTTTATCTAAAGAAACAGGCTGTTTCCCAAAGAGTTCTTTCGCTTGTAAAATTATACCCATTACATCTTTTAATTCATCATCTTCTAAAACACCCAAAGAGTAGTTTTCAAACATTGCGCGTATTTTAAGCACATCAACATACGCTCTGTGTTTATTTTCAGTAAGATTGTAAAACAAGAACGGCACCAGATTCAAAAATGCACCGAGAGCAGAAAAAACAATTAAAACCTCAAACAGATTATTTCTCATATTATCATCATAAAGAACGTTATAATCGTCTAAAAGCCCCATTTTTTCATAAACTGCAGGGTAAAACATACCTGTAAAGAAACCGATAAATGTACCAATCATACCGAGTGGTCCGAAAAGTCCGTCAACTCTTACACCTGTTTTCCATTGGTGATAATCACGCATATCAGCACTTATATTGTGCTGAACAATATTCCAATATGTATTTACAAAAGTATTTATATACCAGATAACGCAAATTAAAATCAAATTATCGTAAACAAAATAAAGCGATAAAATCACAAAAACATTTATAGCATTTGCAAGAATAAGTAAATTTCTCTTACCGATTTTCTTAATTACAAATGGTGCTGAAAGCATAGACCAGAGCGCCGCATTACCAATAACCGTATTGGCAAGACCCAAGGTTGCCTCGTATTTACCTGAGAATGCGTAAACAAAAGACCAACCTAAAATAACTCCGTAGCCACCCTCTAAAAAAGTAACCCAGTTTGCAGACTGAATAATCCAATAATATTTATTTTTCGCTACTTCTCTTATAGCATCAAACATTCTTACCGGCTCTAATTTTTTCTTTGGCAGAACAAGTCTTTCTTTACACTTTGAAAAGAAAAATAAACTTATAAACATACCGATTACTGTAAAAATTGGGTAAATAACTCTGTAAGTCCAGATATTATTAAGTCCCCAGGTAAGACCTGCAATAAGTGGAATAAATAAGTTTGTAATTGTTGGCGCTAATGAATATATAACCTGTGAAATACTCATTACATTAGTTCTTTCTTGAGCATCAGGGGTTATTATCTGTTGAAAATATGTATACCCTTCATTATAAAAGCATAAAAAAACATTTAAAAGAAGGTACATTATTTCAACAACTACCGCTTTCACAATATAACTGAAACTTTCATAAGGCAACCACACAAAAACAGTAGAAACAAGCACCATTGGTACTACCGACATTTGTATAAAGGGCAGAAATTTACCGCCTTTCAAATTATGGTTGTCGTAATACCAACTACGAAAAATACCTAAAGGAATACCAATAATATTCGCAACATTAAGCATTATTTGTAAATCCACCGGTTTTAGACCAATACAAGCACCGACAAGGAAATTTGACGCATTAAGACCTATTACCATAGGTAAAAGAGTTGCCCAATAAACACCAAAACCCGCACCACTCAACGATGCAATTTCTTTATAAGAAATATAATTTCCTTTTGGTGGCTCGTGCCAATACTTTTTTGCTAAACCTATTGTAGATTTAGCTTTTTCAATCAATGCCGACATAAATTCACCTCATTATTTTGGTAATGTATATTCTGTAATTTTGCTATCGGGGAAATTTTCATCACAGTATTTTCTCATTTTTTCTATTCCCTTTATATTGTTACTGTGAATATTTATTTCAGGTACAAAAACATCATGCTCTTTCATCCATATAAGAATATCAAGCCCTGTTTTTCTGTCTTTACCTAAACTATAATCTAAAGAAATATGTTCAAATTTCATTGCTGAAAGCATTAAAATTGCAGTATTTGCATCTCTACAACATTGGTAACCATTAGGAAATTCTCTTGTGTCGTCAACAAAAAGTCTCATAACTATTCCCTTTCAACATTTTGTTTAATTATATCATTTCATTGCAACAATTTCAATATAATAAATTATTGATTTAATTCCTGTTTAATGATATTATAAAACTATAATCAATAACTGGAGAGAGAAAATGGCTGACACAATTTATAAAGAATTACGAAAAAAGAGAGATTTAACAAGAGAAGAAGTCTGTGACGAAGCAAGTAAAAGAAATCAGGTTTTGACTTATGAAAGACTTGAAAGAATTGAAAACGGTAAATTTAATATTCACCCTGAAGAAGTAATTTTACTTTCCGAAATTTATAAAGAACCGGCACTTTGTAACCACTATTGTTCAAAAATGTGTGAAATCGGGCAGAAATATGTTCCGGAAATTAAAACAAAAGATTTAGCACAGATTGTTTTAGAAATGCTTTCTTCACTTAATTCTATGAAAAAAAGTCAGGAAAGACTTATTGAAATTACTGCTGACGGAAATATTGACGATGATGAAATAAAAGATTTTGTTTTCATTCAACAGGAGTTAGAGCGAATTTCTATAACAGTTGAAACCTTACAACTTTGGGTTGAAAGAATGTTAGCAGACGGAAAAATAAATTTAGAAAAATATAACGAGATAAAAGGGAAAGCTGAAATTTAAGCTTTCCCTTTATTTTTTGCACTTTTTGTCATATTCTGGTATTGTAATTTGCAGTTATTGTAATTCACTTATTTCAAAAAATATTATAATATAAAAATGCAACGAGGGAGTTGCAAAACAAAAACAACAAAAATTTTCTCAACCGAAGGAGTGAAGAAAATGTTAGAAATTTTAGTAAGCATAGCTACTTTGGCGCTTTTCTTTTATGCTATTAAGTTAGCATTCAAAATCACCTGGGGTGTTGCAAAAATAATTGCAGTAATTTTATTCGTTATTGCTTTACCGCTTTTAGTGGTACTTCTCTTCGTTGCAGGCGGAGCAATACTCTTTTTACCATTAGGTCTTGTTATAGCGGCGATAGTTCTACTTATCAAAGCTGTATAAGATAACGGGGCGAAAACCCCAAGGGAGAATTAAAAGACAAAGTCGGGGTGTTTTATCACTCCGACTTTGTCGATTTTATTCTAAAAAGTTTTTTACCACTTTCTCAAAATAATCTGTTACTGGCTCTTTTGAAAGTTCAAATTTCAATGTACCACCTGATGTTATTTCAAAATATGACAAATACGGTCTTTTTATCAAATTTCCGTTAAATTCCATTTTGCTGATATATGGATATTCAAGTGGGTCTTTGTCGCACTCAACTGTAAATGTGTCACCATTTTCGCAAGTGTGATATTTTTTATTTAATTTAACAGTAGCCTTTTTAAATAAAGGAGTGTTAATAAAATAATCCTGTTGCCCTGGGCAAACCTGAGCAAAACCTAAACCTGACAGAACATACCACGCAGAAAGCTGACCAACATCTTCGTTACCACAAAAGCCGTAAGCACCGGTTCTGTAGGATTCTTTTTGCACCCTTCTTGTCCAGTACTGTGTACGGTGTGCAAGTCCAAAAACATCGAAATAATGGGTAATATTATGACAAGGCTCATTTGAGTGGTTGTAGTCATCATTCCATAATCTGCCAAAATCTGCTTTTTCAAAAAATCTTTCTAACAGCACGAGCGCTCTTTCATAGCCAAACAACTCAAAAAGCCCTTTTACATCATAAGGCACAAACCAGGATTGTTGAAAAATATTACTTTCAACACATCCGTCATCATCGTACTCGTTTTCTTCAAAAACAAATTCGCCATTCGCTTTTCGTGGTGCTAAAAAGCCGAGTTCCTTATTATAATTATCTTTATAGCTTTTCGCACGATTTAAAAAGTACTCTGCGTTTTCTTCATCACCTTTTTCTTTACTGAAAAGGTACATTGTGTAATCTGCAAGTAAATATTCCAAAGTGTCACTTAATTCATCAGGAACGAAGGCTTCTTTTAAGTATTGTTCACACTCAGGTCTTATTGTGTGGAATTTTTTATTAAACAATTCCTTTTCCCCTTTTGTTGAAGCAACAATTATATCGTAAGCCTTCTGTGCATCATAATTTCTGATATTTTTAAGATATGCGTCAGCAACAACTATAGCTCCGGGGTCGCCAACCATACAACCAGCATTTATTCCTAAAAGTTCCCAACGAGGGAAAGATGAATTGTTCACTTCTGCAATTTTTAAAAGAGAATTAACTTCATCATTTACAATGTCAGGTCGGATAATTGAGAGAAGCGGAAATTCACTTCTGTAAACATCCCAACCGCTGAAAACTGTGCGGTGAATATAACTGTCATCTTTTATAATTTCACCATTCAAAGAAAATCTACCATCAACATCTGCAGAAACTCTTGGGTCTAAAAGCACATGATAAAGACAGGTGTAAAAAAGTTTTAAATCTGTTTCGTTACTGCCTTCAACATCTACAATACTGAATGCCTCTTCCCATAAATCGCAGGCTTTTTTTCTTTGAAGTTCAAAATCAAAGTCGGTCATTTCCGCCTTAAGATTTTTTCTTGCACCTTCAAGACTTGTATAAGAAATACCACATTTTAAAATTATTGGTTCTGCAACAGAATCGCCATAATCAAGAATCAAGCCAACATCTTCATGACTGAATTCTTGTAAATTTTCACTTTGCATTTCTTCATTTGAAAAGAATTGCATCTTTAAAGGTTTTCGTGACAATTCGCAGGTAAAATAAAAATCGTAAAAGATTTTACCGTGACCGTGACCGAAGCCACCGCCTTTTGGGGTGCATATAATTTTACCCTCAATGGTATTTTCATTAACTATTTTTATTTCCTCAAAATCTGCTTTACCACCTATTCTGCGAGAAAAATTCATTATAATTCTTGCGTTTTCGTTTTGAGGATATGTAAACCTTAACATACCGGTGTGAACATTTGCAGTTGCTTCTGCTAAAATATTATAACGGTCTAATTTTACTGCATAGTAACCGGCTTCTGTTACTTCGCTATCGTGAGAAAACTCTGACTTCCAGCCTTTTGTACCTTTTTTAAACTCTACGTGTTCATTACTGCCACTTCTTAAGTCAGTTTCACCTGTAACAGGCATAATCTGAAGATTTCCTAAATCACCATACCAACCAATACCACTCATATGGTTGAAACTGAAACCTTCTATTGTATTGTGGCAATAGTTATAACCGTTACCATTATCACCACCTGTAACAGTATCGGGAGAAAGTTGAACCATACCACCGGGAACTGATACACCGGGGTAGGTTTTACCGCCACCGTGACATTCCTCAATGCTGTCTTCTTCTGCAACGGTACCGATTGAAGTATCTACATATTTTGCTTTACTCATAAAACCACCTGAATTTCTGATAATAACTTTTTATTTTTTACTACTAAATTTTTTAATTACTCTACTTGCAGTTTTATACATTGGAGTTTCTAATGTATCAACTGCATTTTTAAGTTCTTTTCTTATTTCTATAGCCTGTGGACAATGGCTTTCACATTTACCGCAATTTATACAAGCAGAAGCAGGGTTACTACCACTAAAAGCCGTTGCCCTTAAATATTCTTTAAACCCTAAGAATTTATTACCTGTAAAGTGTGTATTATATGCAGAAAATGTACCGCTTATATTTATATTCTGCGGACAAGGCATACAGTAACCGCAACCGGTGCAACCAACTTTCATTTTGTGGTTTATTGCCCTCACTACACCTTTGAGCATTTTTTCGTCTACTTCGGTTATTTCTCCGATTTTTGTTACAGATGCCGTATTTATGTTATCGGCAACCATTTCTTCTGAATTCATACCGGAAAGCACTGTTGTTACTTCTTCCTGACTGAAAAGCCACTTAAAAGCCCACTGTGCAGGGGTGTGCTGAACCTCGTGTTTTTTAAATATTTCTTTTGCTTCATCCGGTAAATTATTAACGAGTTTTCCTCCACGGAGTGGCTCCATAATCATAACAGGAATACCTTTACTATGAGCGTACTCCAATCCTTTTCTGCCTGCCTGACTATGCTCATCAAGATAATTATATTGAATAAGTGTCATATCCCAATCGTAAGCATCAATAATTTCGCAAAATTTTTCTGTATTACCATGGTATGAAAAACCAATATTTCTTATTTCACCGCTTGCCTTTTTATCTTCAATCCACTTTTCAATTCCAATACTTTTAAGACGTTCCCAAACTTTAATATCACTCATCATGTGCATTAAATAAAAGTCGATATAATCCGTCCTGAGTCTTTTAAGTTGTTCTTTAAATAGTTTCTCTAAAACATCAATATTCACCATAAGTTGTGGTGGCAATTTTGTCGCAATATATATTTTATCTCTTATATTATTTTTCTCAAACACTTCACCTATTGCACTCTCACTACCCGGGTAAATGAATGCAGTATCAAAATAATTGACGCCATTGTTATACGCATTCATAATCTGCTTCTCGCAAAGCTCCATATTTATTCTGCCCATTTTCTTCTGGAAACGCATACACCCAAAGCCTAAAAGTGATAAATCGTTGCCATTTTTGTCTTTACGGTAATTCATAACAAATCCTCCAAAAATCCATCAATAAATTTATGATATCATTTTTAAATATATGTGTCAATTACGATTGATTTAAAAGCTTTTATTTGGTATACTGAAAAGAACCAAAGGGGTGTTTTTTATGCAGTCAAATCACGATTTTTTTAATATTTCGCTAAACAAAACCGAACGCGAACAAGTTATTTGTTACCGAAGCGGTACTTTAGTTTACGAAGAAACTTTTTATAATGGTGCATTACTTTCAAGCGGTTACAATAGTGCGGGCTACCCTTTAAATGTTTTAATGAGTTTTCCAACAAGACTTAATAAAAATAATTTTAGCGAGCCATTCGCTTTTAATATTGAAATTGATGGTCAGAGTGTTGATTTTGATTTAGAACTCGTTGATTTTGAAACGATTAAAAATGAAGACAGTATTAAAAGTATTCTGACTTTAAAGAGCAATATTAAGCCAATTAACATAAAAATTCACACATCTTTAGATGGTACAAATATATTTTCAAGATATTTAGAAATTGAAAATCTTTCAGATAATAATTTGAATTTAAGCAGATTAAGTCTTATTGCCGGTGGACTTGAAACATTTGACAGAGATAAGTGTTATTCTTCTACTATTCCCACAGATGAAATTTATTCTATAGGTTATTTTGATAGTGACAAATGGGGTGAAGAGGGGCTTTTTAACTGGCACAAGTTAAGTGCAGTTACTACTTCAATTGATACAAGATTTAACCGTGACCGATTCCGTCAACCAGTAGTATTTATAAGAAACAATGTTACAGGTAAAATATGGGTTTCAGAGTTTAGCTTTAGCGGTGGTTGTCGATTTACATTTGATTTGAATGGACAAAATAACACCGACTGTCACCTTTCATTCAAAGCAGAAATTACAGGTCACAAGCCATTATTCACAATTGCCCCACACGAAACCTTTAAGTCGCCTGAAATTCAGATGGGGTTAGTTGGGGGTGACCTTGACGAAGCTATAAACGAATTACACGCACATATAAGAAAATCTGTTTTAAATATGACTGAAAACAACCCTGTAAACCTTTTAATTGGTTGCGGAATGGGTGCAGAGCACCTTGATATGGGCGAAAAAATCTGTAAAGATTACATAGACCAATTCCAAAAAATGGGTGGCGAAATCTTTATAATTGATGCAGGTTGGGTGTGCCCTAAAGGTGAGCAGACAGAATGGGGAAACTACAACGGACTTAATGTGCCAGATAAAGATTTATACCCTAATGGCATTGCAGAAATTGCAGACTACTGCCACGAAAAAGGGTTAAAATTCGGTCTTTGGATGGATATTGAATCACTCGGTAAGCTTTGCCCACAATTTAAAGAAAGCCCCGAATGGAGAGCCAAAAACACTCTGGGCGAACAAACCGACAAATTTATAGATTTCACAAATGAAGAAGCAGCTATGTGGTGCGAAACTGAACTTGAGAGAGTTATAACTGAATATAAATTAGATTTATTAAGGGTAGATTACAACACTTCTTTCCGTGATTACTTTAATATGCGTGATACAGGCACAGGTGTAAAAGAATGCCTTACTATTAAGCATTTTTACAGAGTTTATAAAATGTACGAGAATTTAAAAAAGAAATTCCCAAATGTTATTTTTGAAAACTGTGCAGGTGGCGGTGGTCGTTGTGATTTAGGTCAGATGAAATATTTCAATCATACCTGGGTTTCTGATTGCCAGAGAGCACCAAAATCTATTTACATTACAAATGGAATGACAATGTGCCTGCCACCCGAAAGAGTTGACAGACTTTTTGCGGGAATGGGTTGCCACGAGCACGGCTCACTTGATTTACAGTTAAGAAACACTATGCTCGGTCATATGTCTTTAAATGTAATTGTTCCAATGGCTACAAAAATAAACGAAAATATTTTAGAATTTGTAAAGCACAGTACAGATATTTACAAAGACTTTATAAGACCAATACTCCCTGATTGCTTAATTTTCCACCACACACCCGAAACTGATATGGCACATAAAAATGGATTTACAGTTTTAGAAATTGCCACACCTGATAAAACCAAAGGTGCTATTACTGTATTTTCAACCGAAAACAACAACGGTAATTCTATTGTCATAAAACCAAAAGGTGTGCGTGCAGACAAAAACTATAAAGTCACATTAGATAATGACAGAGCATCCTTTAACACTTCAGGTGTTTCTGCTATAAATAACGGAATTTTGATAACTTTAAATTCCTCTATGATTTCTGAATTGATTTTGTTTGAAGAAATATAAAAATAGCTCCACAGATAATTTTCGAAAAATTATCTGTGGAGCAAATTTTATTTTAACATATATAAAGACCTTTCGACTGCCTCCCACTCTCTGAATTCTTTACCGAGAGTTTCATTCAAATTTTCATATTCCGGTATATATTTTTCTATCAGTTCTTTTCCACTGTTAAATTTAAAAAGTGTCAGATTATAGTTGTGGGTTAAAAAGTATTGTTCTATATACTCAGAAAGTTCAAGAACAATTTCATTCATATCATCACAAATTGCAACTTTCATTTTTTACACTTCCCAACTATAAGTCCCACCGGTTACGGTAGTGTTTACTTTTTCTTTTAATATAATATCTACTTTTGATTTTTCAGGTATTGTAATATTCACTTTGAAAGAATTGTTTTCGTCTTTATTCCATTCAACTTTTAAAATACCTTGTGGAGTTTTAATTTTACAATTCACAAAATCCAAACCGCAATCCAAAATCGGTTTAATTGTAAATGTTAAAAATCCGTTTTCTATATCGCAAATACCTGCAAAGTGTGAAAACAAAATTTCATCATAAGTAGCAAGAAAATAATGGTCTTTTGAGCGGGTTGTTGTTTCCCAGCTCTCCCAGGCAGAGTCGTCACCAGATGTGAGCCAATGCCCCCAGCTCGGGTATGTAGTCGCGGTTAAAACCTTGTAGGCAGTAGTCATTTCGCCATTATCAAGTAAAACGGGTAAAATAAATTTTGTACCAATGCAACCTGTGTCAAGGTGATAATCTTTAGATTTAATATCATTTACAAGATTAGAAAATACTGCATTTTTATATTCTTCTGGAACTAAACCAAATGATAACGGAATTAAATTTGAGGTCTGACGATATTTCTGTCTTTTACCTCTTTGTTCCCAGAATGTAGTTTCATAAATATTCTTTTCTTTATTAAAGAATTTTTCATTAAATGCTTTATAAATATTTTCTCTTGCATTCTTAAACAATTCATCATTTTCTTTAATTTCAAGAATGTCTGAAATATAAAGCATACTTTCGAGCATTTTGTAAACAAAGCCCGTACCACAGATTTCTGCACCCTCAGAGGTATTCGGGTCAACTTCTTCATTTTCGCTATTCACAGGAGCAACCCAGTCTGCAAGACCTTTAGTACCCCATACCCACTCATTCTCTCTCAGTGCCTCAATCTGATTTTTGCTAAATTTAACGAGATTTTCGTATATACTTTTTACAAATTCTTTATGGTCGCAAAAACGCAAAAGTGCTTCAGCAGTAAACACAAAAGCGGTATTCCATACAGGTGAATTCTGCCAACCCCAGTTTGCACTCGGTACCATAACAGGCACCGAATTAAACTCATTAAAACAATCGTTCATCGTTGTGGTAAAACTCTCTAAAAACAGTTTTAAATCAAAATTGTACATCATAGATGTAAGACCACAGTTAAGGTCACCGAGCCAACCATTCTTTTCCCAGACAGGTGTGTCTGTTGGTTTACCCTGGAGGTTATTAAGAATCGTTCTGTGCATAAGTGCGTGTAAATCGTTAATAAGTTGATTCGAACAGTTAAATTCACTTATAAAGTCTACATCATTTGCTACCTTGTAAAGAACAATATCATCACTTGTTATGTTTTGAGAACAACCTGCAATTTCGATATATTTAAAGCCTTTATAACTGAATTTCGGCTCAAAGAAACATTCTTCGCCATTACTTATAAATGTATCGTGCTGAATGTAGTTTTCAGGCCACCAGTTACCATCGTGACCTTCGCCTTTACCTATTTTTTGAAATGTACCATCTTTTTTTAACTGCTCCATATATGTAACAGTAATTTCTGTATCTTTGGGAACATCAAATCTTATTTTAGCCCAACCTGTAATCATTTCAGGTGCAGTCACTATATAAGAGCCATCGCTCATTTTTTTAATTTCTTTTACTTTATACTCTTTAATTCTTCTTATAGGCTCGGCTTCTTGTAAAGTGAGTTTTCCTGTTGGTGCTTGGGCTAAAATTACATCTTTAAATACTAAATCAGTATTTCTCATATCGTGAGTTTCGCCACAATAAATACTGTTTTTTGTAATAATACCATTAGTTGCAACTTTAAAGCTTTCATCACTTTTTATTATTTCAGTTGTATTATCGGTGTACTCAATAACCAAATCTAAAATTAACCTTGGAGTATTTCTCCACGACGCAATCTGCCAGTTCCACACAGTTGTCGGCTCATTATAAAAACTGTTGCCAAGCTCAACAGTAATTTCATTTTCATTTTCTCTTAAAAGAGCAGTAACATCAAAAGCCCTGTAATATATTGTACTGCTATATTGAGAATGCGTTGGATTTAATACACTATCATCAGGCAAAACACCATTGATTTTCGCTTCAAAAAATCCTAAACCGCAAATATAAAGTGTGGCAGTTTTCACCGACTTTTCTATTTTAAAATTCTTTTTAAAAAGTGGTGCAAATCTGTCTTCCAAAGAAGCTGTAGCCGCAATCCACTTACCTGTAAAATTATAATTATTCATAATAAATCACCTTAATTCGTAGTCGAGAATTTCCGACAAAGAGGATTTTTGCATATCAGATATACTTGCCGTTTTATATTCAAAGTCATAATCATAAAAATCAAAATCTTCGTTTTGAACATCAAGTTTTTCATTTGAACAACTTAAAAATGCAGAATATCTTATCCTCTTTTTTTCATTTGTCACTTCATCTGTAATTCTCTTTTGTTTAATAACTTCAGTACCAAAAACGAAAAGTTTTAACATAAAAGCAATTACTTCGTTGTGACTTTTTAAATAATATTCTACACTTTCGCCTTGTCTTTCGCAAGTGTCACCAATATAAGAAAGCAAGAGCCACATCGTGCAGTTACACACCCAGTTTTTAATTCTGAAATCAATATCTTTATCTGTCTTTTGGGCTTCCGCTTTACCTGTATCAAGATAAACTCCTATTGTTTCAATAAATTTTTCAACCTTTTCTTTTTCAAACCCGGGAAAATCGTCTTCGCTTAAATCATCAACATAATCGCAGAAAATATCGTAAACATCTCCGCCATAAAAAAGGTGCGGATTATAACAATACTCTGTTTCACCGGTTGTTTTAAAATCAAGCGAATTATCGCTTATATTAAAAATTGGTTTTCTTATTTTTTTATTATTCACTTCAAAAATTACTGATTTTGAATAATATAAGAAATCTTCTATTTCCTTTGGTATATAAATAGTTCTGTAATTTTTATCACTTTTAAGTGCTTCAACTATTTTTTCAATACACTCTTTTTCAAATAGATTTTCACCGGATAATTCCGACCAAAAGAACGCAATATTATTGTGACCCAATAACAAATTATCGGGAGTTTTATCAGAATAACGAGATAATGCATATAAATCATCTAAATATATATTCCTGTTACCGCTTCTTAAAAGATTGTTTTTTCTTTGCTTACATTTATTGAATGTATAGCCATTATATGGGTAAAACGATGCTAACTTTTTAAAATCATCATCGGTGGAAATTGCACGGAAAACGCCTAAAAAATTATCACGCCAGATGCTATATTCAGTATTATCAATCACATAAATCACGCTCCAATCGGGATTTATGCGACTTTTTATTTTGTTGTATATTAGAAAGTCTTTCTGAAATTTCCAATATTAAATCATTTGTTGCCATCATCATAAATGGGTCGCCTGTGTATTCTAAATTATTATCGTAAAGATAAAAACGAATACAATACCAAAGACCATCTGCTATTTCTGAAAGATAGTTATAGTCAAAATTTTCATATAAGTCATTAAAAGCATTGTTCAATATATCAGGCATAGCTTTTTTACTTTTATCTGACATACCTTTCCATATCCTGTAAAACACGCTTTTGGTTTTATCGTGGACATTTTCTTTTGAAGTTGAACCCATAAAGGTCTTTAAAAGCTTTATTACACCTAAAAAAGTGTAATCCTCTTTACGACATTCACTCATTAAAAAACCGATAATCACATAAAGCATATTTTTGATGGTAACAGAATCTTTTTCTGTAAATTCACGTGAAAATACAGACGAAACACTTTCGTCAAATGATTTATAATAACCAATTATTTTATCAACAAATTTATTTATAACTTTAAATTCCTTTGAATCTTCTTTAAACGAATATTCAGGAAAACCACGCACTGCAATATGAGTTAAGTAAACATTGTAGCCATAAACCTGGTTTTTGAGATTTTCTATGAGGTCCTGATATTTTTTGCTTTCATCCTTTAAAGCCTTATATTTTTCAATATTTGTCATAATTTTCCCCTTTCAATTTTCTGTAAACATAATACTATATTTACCAACTATTGTCAATATGACTATTTCGTTGTGACGTTTCTTTGACTTTGGAAAAATGTGTGGTATAGTAAAGACAGAAAGAAACAGAAAACCAAAACGAAAGGAGCAAAACAAAATGAAAAATACAACAAAACTTCTTCTGCTGGTATAAGCCCACACAGAGATGTGGGCGACAACAAAAAGAATACAAACAATAAGAAAGGGGTACTGAAAATGACAAACACAAAGAAACTTCTTCTGCTGGTATAAGCCCATCCGGAGAGATGGGCAATATAAAGCGAAACGAAAAGGAGCAGTAAATATGAAAAACCTATATTCATTAGAAACCATTATAACAGCAAAACAAGCTTCGCCAACCGAAATTTACGAAGCAACCTACAAAATCCCTTTTGCTGAATTCATACAAACCGAAGATGATATTAACAAATTCACAAATCACCTTATAAGCTTGTTGAAAGAAATTCCTCCCAATGAAGAAAAACTTCTTTTCTGCTTTTTACAGACTTCGCTTAATTATTTAAAAGACTTTTATAATAAAGCTAACCATAATTTACAGACTCTTGGGTTACTTGCAGCATTTCTTATAAACGATGCTTCCTACGACGAACCACTCTACGACCAATTTATAAAAGAAACTCTTCAAAAAGCATATTTAAGTAAACACCAGACTACAAGAAAATTTTATAAGGAATTTTTAGAATTGCGCGATGAAAATTCCGGAAAGGTTATAGAAAAGCATTTCTGGAAAATTGTTGAAAATTATCATCCTCCAATATATTAAATTCACACCAAACAAAGAAAGGAGCGAAATTTATGAAGTACATTCCAAAAGATTTGCTCATAAAAAAAGCACAAAATAAAATAGTTCCTCTTGAAACTCAAAAGGAAACCTTAAATAAATTAGCTTCACTCATAAGCCTTCATTTAAGAAAACTCTGCGCTATAGAAGCTGGAATATCACCTGATTCGCTCCCTATCTGCTCAATGTTGGTATTAGCACGAACCGGTGGCGGTAAATCTCACTTAATAAAATCGTTAGCTGATGCTGCAGGGCTTAATGTATTCACAATCGACTCCAGTGCATTAAGTCCTGAAGGATACAAGGGCACTACCTTGAGTCAGCTTTTCAATCTCGCAAAGCAAGCCTGCACTGACGTTGAAAAATTCAATAGCAGTATAGTAATAATTGATGAGTTCTGTAAAATGAAATTCAGAGATGGTGAGATTTCAAACCCACAATTTAACCTATTACAAGTAATTGAAGGTAAAGGTCTCTCGTGCGATTTAGGAAGTGGCAGAACAGATTTTATTGACACAAGCAAAATGCTCTTCATCTTCTCAGGGGCATTTGATGGTCTTGAGGATATGATAAAAAAACGAATGAAGGGCAGAAACACAATCGGTTTTATCAACAACACTGTAACCGAAAATGAAAGCGAATATTTAAAGTATGCTACTTTAGATGATATAAAAAGCTACGGATTTAACGCGGAGCTTTTAGGCAGAATAGGAGAAATACACTACATTCCGCCTCTCTCAAAGGAAGATTTCTGCTTTCTCTTACAATCACCGAAAGCCTCCTATATTGAAAAATATTCACACCTTTTTAAAGTTTCGGGGGTAAATTTAAAAATTGATGTGAGTGCCTGTGAAAAAATTGCAGAAATGTGTACCGAGCTTAACACCGGTGCGAGAGCAGTCGGTACAATATTGCAGAATGCATTAAACCAAGCTTTTGTCGATATCGACAAAGACACAACCATCTCGAGTGTTACTTTATCTGTAAAAAACGACACACTCACCCCGATATACTACCATTCTAAATTACGCAAAATAAAAGGACTTGACAAAATCATAACTACCGAAGTCGAAGAAGCAGCTGAGGAATGTGATGAATCCTTTTACGACTTCGTAACCACTCCCGCCGAAGCATACGCCTATGTAAACTATCTAATGAATTTTACCTCTGACATAACACCCCAGGAAGAAATGAAACTTTATTACTTTCTTTTAACCTGTACGCAATACACCTTAGACCAGCTTCCTGAAAAAGATTACCACTTATCCTCCTTCACAAAATTAGCAGAGGTCTCCGATACAGCGGGTGATTTAACACGCACACAGTCTATCTTTGACCAGATAATGAGCGAAGTGGCAGAAAAGGGCTCATCCGACCACCGCAGGGAGTTTAAAGCCTACTACAGTCTTTATAAAAGCTGTCTCGTGCGAGATGCAAAAAAAATGATTCAAAAACAAATTTTAATAATCAGAAAAAACTACATTCCATACAATTCAATAAAAACAGAGTCGGTAGTGTGAACCTACCGACTCTGTTTTTTGAAAATCAATATTTGAATGCTTCAATAAGATTTTTAAGTGTGTTAGCCTGACCCGCAAGCTCTTCAGCCGCTGCCGCAGATTGCTGTGATGTAGCGGAGTTATTCTGAACGATATTTGAAATCTGGTCAATACCAATTGTAATTTCGTTAATAGAAAGTGCGGTGTTTTTACTTTCTTCTGAAATCTTACCGTTAATCTGAGCAACAGCACCGGCAGAAGCTGCAACGTCTGTCATTTTCTTTGCAACATCATTAACAAGGTCTGTACCTTTTTCAATCGCAAGAACTGTATTTTCGATAAGAGCTGTTGTACTCTTTGCTGCCTCTTGTGATTTACCTGCAAGGTTTCTTACCTCATCAGCAACAACTGCAAAACCTTTACCTGCTGCACCTGCTCTTGCTGCTTCAACCGCCGCATTAAGTGCAAGAATATTTGTCTGGAATGCAATATCTTCGATTGTTTTGTTAATCTTTTTAATTTCTTCAGAAAGGTCAGCAATTTCATTCATAGCTGTAACTAAACTTTCCATAGATACAGTTGCATCGCCCATAGCGACACCTGCTTCGTTAGTTAAGTTGTTAGCATTTGCAGCATCATCTGCGTTTGCATTGATTAAATCTGCAATTGTACGGATATTTGATGCTAATTGAGCAACTGAAGAAGCCTGACCAGTTGAACCTTCTGAAAGGTTAGAAGCACCAATTGAAACTTGTTCTGAACCTGATGTAACTTGTTCTGCCGCAACATCAATTTGTTCCATTGTAGCCTGAAGACTTGTTTTAATGCTTGTGAGTGACTCATAAATACGTTGATAATCGCCCACATACATTTCTGATTTTTCGTCAACATCAACAGTCAAATCACCATCTGCAACTGCTTCAAGAACACGTGTAACATCATAAACTATTTCTTTTAATTCGTTGATTGCTTTAGCTGTTGCTTCTGCAAGAAGTCTTGTTTCGTCTTTTCTTTTAACAACAGGTACTTCTTTGCTGAAATCACCAATACCAATACCATTGATGATAGCAGTACAGATACTCATTGGTCCACCGATTTTCTTACCGAGTCTGTTTGCGATATAAAGTGCAAGAAGACCAATAACGATAACGCATACAAAAATTACAAGTGAAACAGTAGCAACACTACTGAGGAAATCAGCATAAGGTGAAGTAACTGCAATTGACCAACCAGATGTACCTACGATCGGTGAATAAGCGGTAAAATAAGAAACACCCGCAAAATCATAAGTTTCAGAACCGGTTTCACCGGAAATCATACGTGAATTAAGTTCCATATATGTAGCCATTTCAGCTTCACTTGCACCTGCAGTAACATCTTCTTCAGCACCTTCTTCTGCTACTTTTGATGTAGCAATAACAGCGCCTGTGCTATCGAGAATATTAGTTATACCACTATCACTTGATTTTATTGATTTTACAATATCATCTAAAACTGTTGGCGAAGGTATGAGATAAATAACACCTACAACGTCAGAACCTTCAACACCATTTGCCCATATAGGAGCAGCAATAAACATCATTTTTGTGCCATTACCCGTATCTGTAGGTGCAGAAATAAACACTTTACCGTTTAACGCTTCTTTAAATGATTCAGATGAACTGTAATTTGTTCCGTCCAAACCAACACCACTTGTGTCAAGCATATCGCCACCAACTAAACCATGTGCAGTAGCTTTTTCGGTAATGTGCGCTTGCTTCTCTGCCGCAGAATAATCATCCGATAAAAGATATGAATCAGTGGCGAATGCTTCTGCTAAATTAACATAAGACTGTAATTCCCACTGTACACTTCTCGCTGCAGTTGTAACTACACTAAGCAACTCCCTGGAAACAACATTTTTGGTTGCAATAAAGTTAGATGCAATAGAAATCATAGAAATCCACACCATACCGACAATAACCATAATAAACGACATACGCGCCATTACGTAGCCGATACTTCTTTGTCTTTCTGGTTTTTTCTTTTTCATAAAGTTTCCTCCTTAAAATATAACCAAACATAATATAACCCAATATGTATATACTACTATACACTCTACAATTTAAACATATTTTCCAATACAAGTCAATATATTTTGACAATATTCTACAAAACACCCTAAAATATGTTCAACATTCCCCAAAAATAATTAAAATTGTAAAATATAATACATCGTGTTGCATATTTCTTATTCAGAATATTAAAAAAGAAAAATAACTTGTTGCGAAAATTTCGTAACAAGTTATTTTTCATTAAAGATTATATTTTTTCAAAACTTCACCATCAAGATTTTTATGTGTAATACTTTCTTCTGTAAGAACGATATACCCTCTTTCTGTATTTTCTTTAGGTATCGAAACAGAACCGGGATTTACATATAAAACATCACCGATTTCTTCAATTTTACTTATATGAGTGTGTCCATTGAAAAGTATATCCCCTTTTTTTAATTTCGGCATATTCTGCGGGTTAAATTTATGACCATGAGTAAGAAAAACAAGTCTATTTTTTATATAAAGAATTGCATACTCTGCCAATACATTAAAATCAAGAACCATATCATCAACTTCTGCTTCACAGTTTCCACGAACAGTAAGAATTTCATCACTCATAGAATTCAGTAATTGTATTACGCCTTTAGGGTTATATTCTTCAGGTAAATCGTTACGTGGCCCGTGGTATAAAATATCACCCAAAAGAATAAGTTTATCACAATTTTCTTTTTTATATTGCTCAACTAATTTATTGCAATACTTAAGCGAACCGTGAATATCTGATGCAATAAGAATCGTCATAAAATCACCTTTGAATTTGTACTTTTTTTAATTTTAACATAAAATGACATTATTGACAATACAAATTGAGAGTGATATTATTGTAACAGTAAATTTTGCAAAACAAAAGGAGAAAAATTATGAAAAGAAAAGCATTGGTTATAGCAGCGGCAGCAGGTGCTGCAGCGCTTTTCGGAATTCACAAATCAAACGAAAAGAAACATAAAGATATTTGTATGATTGCTCACCGTGGACACAGTGCGAAACAACCCGGTAACACCGAAGCAGCTTTTTTAAGTGCGATAGAAAATGGTTCAGGTGGTATTGAAACAGATGTAAGAATTACAAAAGACGGAGTTTTCGTTGTGAACCATAATGATGAAGTTAAATTCAATGATGGCACAGAATTACTCGTTGCAGACTCCACCTATGTTGAACTTACACAGAAACCTATTTACAACGATAAATCAAAAGAAGTTTGCTACATTTGCACTTTTGAAAGATATTTAGATATCTGCAGACAAGGTAATATGATTTGCTTTATCGAACTCAAAGGCGAATGGACCGATGAGCAAATCAACGACCTTTTCACCATGGCAAAAGAGAAATATGATTTATCTAAATGCTCACTTCAGTCATTTGAATTTGACAATCTTATAAAAGCACACGAAGCATTCCCTGAACTTAACATTATGCTCACTTACGGCAAAAACTGCGGCGATTACAGAAGATGCTTCGACTATGGTTTTGACATTGATGCAGATTACAAAGTTGCCACAAAAGAAATGGTTAAAGAATTCCACGATAAAGGCTTAAAAGTTGGTCTCTGGACTGCAAACGACCTTTTCTCACTCAACTTCTGCAGAATGTTGGATGTTGACTATATTGAAAGTGACATTTATGGTGGCGTAAAGTAAAAATTGAAGAACTGACTTAAAATTCTCAAAAATTTTAAGTCAGTTCTTTTTTATATTTCAGTAATACCACCAACAAGAATACCTATGTTATCCTTATAAATTTCCGAAAACTGTGAAAGTGGTAAAGGACTCATTCCTATACCTATTTCTATTGTGTAACCGGGTCGGTTATAAGTTTCAATAAACCAGTCTTTATAACCTGCAAAACCAGAGGAATATGGTGTTTCTTCTACTGCGTAACCACTTACTTCACCAAAATATTCAGCAATTCGTCTTGAATTATCCGGCTCGTAATCAAGATATTTCCAATAAATAATTTCACCCTGACTATGATAAGAAAGAGTAAGTCTGAAATCATGATTTCTTGTGAAATTATACACCGCTCTCGCTTCGGGTTCTGTCAAAGGTGCATTACCAACAAAATCTCTCGGACCGGGAATCGTAAAGCCTTGTGAAAATTTAATTTCTCTTGCTTTCTCCCAATTTGCGGGGTATTGTAAATTCAAATCAACACCATTTATATTTGCTTTCCACCCGTTTGGATATGGTATATTCGGGTAATTACCCGCTAAATTCTGTGCTGCACTCAAAAATTTACCATTCGGCACAACACCATTAACTAAATCCACACCATCAGGATTAACAACCGGCACAATATATAAAGATGCTTTGTTATAGAGTTCTCTTGCACTTGTATTAAAAATATCGTCACCGGTTGCGTAACTTTCAGAATATTCCTCAAGAAATTTTAGAAGAACAGGCGTTGTAAGCCATTCATTTGCGTGGTGCGATGCATTATAAAATAATTCAGTCTGACCTCTACCTATCTTTACAAACGGAATATTTTTACCCATTACACTCTGACCTATTACACCACCACTTAAAAACGGGTAACGAACCTCTAACCCCTCTATGATAAATGAAACCAACTGATATGTATAAGGTATATTTGTTGGTACAACAGGAAACCCTAACGGTATAACTATATTTGAATCAACTCTTAAATTTTCAGGGTTAATATTGGGATTTGCGATAAGAATTGAATTAACACTCGTGTTATGATTTTGTGAGATTTTCCACAAAGTATCACCACGAACAACCCTGTGTATTTTATACCCTTTTAAATATGGTGTTAACGCATTCCACGTGCGCACACCCACAACTCCGTCTTGTTTTAAATTCTTTTCACCCTGAAAGCGTAAAACTCCGTTTTGTGTCCGATTACCAAATATCCCGTCCGGTTCTTCATTTAAGTACCCCGCCCTGTTAAGTGCAAGTTGCAGAATGAAAACATCAGTCCCTCTGTTGCCAAGTTTTAATATTTTCATATAAACACCCCCCCTTTATTTATATTCGGGGGTGTGTAAAATATGCTACCTCTCAACACATTCACCTCTTCACTCTTACTTCTTCACTAACAAAAAGCTCCCGATAGTTTTCACTATCAGGAGTTTTGTTTTTTTATACTCTTTCTACTGAAATTGCAACGTTTTCGCCATTGATATCCCATTCTTTTGCGCTTACTGTATCACCTGCTGTGATTGAGTCTGCAAGAACGATTGTAGCAATAGCATCTTTATTTTTAAGTGCAATATCTTCAATTTTCTTATTGCCGGAAAGTGTTACATTTATATGGTCTGTAACATTGAAATCAGAATCTTTTCTCATTGTCTGAATCTTACTGATAAGTTCTTTTACAAAACCTTCCTCAATAAGTTCTTCTGTAAGTTCTGTATCAAGTGCAACAGTAACACCTTTATCTGAAACTGTGAACACGCCCTCTTTCTGAACTGTGTCAATAAGAACATCTTCTGCAGAAAGTTCAACTGTACCACTTGCTAAATTGAGAACAAGTTTACCCTCAGAATCAAGTGTCTGTTTAGCATCACTTGGAAGTTCTGCTAAAGCAGTTCTGATTTCGCCTAATTGTTTACCGTATTTCGGACCTAATGTCTTTAATTGTGGTTTAAATGTATATGAAACGAATGAAGAGGCATCTGCGTCAAAGTCAACATTTTTAATATTAAGCTCTTCACGGATAATATCAATAAAGTAGCCCTCAACCTTTTTATCACAGTTTACATACATTGTGTTAAGTGGTTGTCTGTTCTTTAAGTTAGAGCCGTTTCTTGCTGCACGACCAAGAACAACAATGTCAACTACTTCATCCATATTCTTTTCGAGTTCCTTGTCAATAAGGTCTTCACGTACTACAGGGAAGTCACAAAGGTGAACACTTTCAGGAGCAGTTTTATCTACATTACAAACAAGGTTTCTGTAAATTGCTTCTGCCATAAACGGAATCATCGGAGCAGCAGTTTTTGCAGTAACAGTAAGTGCTGTGTAAAGTGTCATATAAGCAGCAGTCTTATCATCTGTTTCGCCCTGAACCCAATATCTTTCTCTGCCACGACGAACATACCAGTTACTCATTTCATCTGTGAATTCCTGAAGTGCTTTTGCTGCTTCTGGAATTTTATAGTTAGCAAGGTTATCATCAACCGCTTTAACCATCGAGTAAAGTTTTGAAAGAAGCCATTTATCCATTACTGTAAGTTTGCAATCTTCTAAATTGTATTTAGTCGGGTCAAACTTATCAATATTTGCATAAAGCACATAGAAAGCGTAAGTATTCCAAAGAGTACCCATAAACTTTCTCTGACCTTCAACAACTGTTTTACCGTAGAAACGGTTAGGGAGCCAAGGGGCAGAGTTTGTGTAGAAATACCAGCGTATTGCGTCTGCGCCATAACTTTCAAGTGCATCAAACGGGTCAACCGCGTTACCCTTTGATTTACTCATTTTCTGACCGTTTTCATCTTGTACGTGACCTAAAACGATAACATTTTTATAAGGTGCTTTATTGAAAATAAGAGTTGAAATTGCAAGAAGTGAATAGAACCAACCTCTTGTTTGGTCAACTGCTTCAGAAATAAAATCTGCAGGGAATTGTGCTTCAAATAATTCTTTATTTTCAAAAGGATAGTGGTGTTGTGCAAATGGCATTGCACCACTGTCAAACCAACAGTCAATAACTTCAGGTACACGATGCATTTCTTTACCGCAATCGGGACATTTGATTGTAACTGCATCAATAAATGGTCTGTGAAGTTCTATATCGTCAGGGCAATTATCACTCATTGATTTTAATTCTTCAATAGAGCCGATTGAATGACGACAACCGCATTCACATTCCCAGATGTTGAGAGGTGTACCCCAATATCTGTTACGTGAAATACCCCAGTCCTGAACATTTTCTAACCAGTCGCCAAAACGACCTTTACCAATGCTTTCAGGAATCCAGTTGATTGTGTTGTTATTTTTAATCAAGTCTTCTCTTACTTCTGTCATCTTGATGAACCAGGATTCTCTTGCATAGTAAATAAGAGGTGTTGAACATCTCCAGCAGTGTGGATATTCGTGTTCAAATTTCGGTGCATCAAAAAGAAGTCCTGCTTTTTCAAGGTCAACTAAAACTAATTTGTCTGCATCTTTAACGAAAGTACCAACATAAGGAGTTGGCTCTGCCATTAAACCAGCACCATCAACTAACTGCACAAATGGTAAGTCGTACTTTCTACCAACTTTTGCGTCATCTTCACCGAATGCAGGCGCAATGTGAACAATACCGGTACCGTCTGACATAGTAACATAACTGTCAGTTGTAATAAAGAAACCTTTTTTGTTCTGCTTGTCACAAAGTGGTTTTACATAATCAAAAAGTGGAACATATTCTTTATGTTCGAGGTCGGCACCTTTCATTGTTTCGATTATTTCGTAAGCTTCAGTTTCTTCTGTTTTAAGCTTGCCTAAAACTTTATCAAGAAGTGCTTCTGCCATATAGTAAGTAAAGCCGTCAGCCGCTTTAACTTTGCAGTATGTATCAGCAGGGTTTACGCAAAGTGCTACGTTTGAAGGAAGTGTCCAAGGTGTAGTAGTCCATGCAAGGAAATATGCATCTTCATCGGCTACTTTGAAACGAACTACTGCTGAACGTTCTTTTACTGTTTTATAACCTTGTGCAACTTCGTGTGAAGAAAGTGGTGTACCGCAACGAGGGCAATAAGGAACAATTTTAAAGCCCTTATAAAGAAGATTTTTTTCGTAAATCTTCTTGAGCGCCCACCATTCTGACTCAATAAAGTCATTGTGATAAGTTACATAAGGGTCTTCCATATCCGCCCAGAAACCAACTGTACGTGAGAAATCTTCCCACATACCTTTATATTTCCACACGCTTTCTTTACAGTGACCAATAAATGGCTCAAGACCATATTCTTCTATCTGTTCTTTACCGTCAAGACCTAAAAGTTTTTCAACTTCAAGTTCAACAGGAAGTCCGTGAGTATCCCAACCGGCTTTTCTCGGAACCATACAACCTTTCATTGTACGGTAACGTGGAATCATATCTTTAATAACACGTGTTAAAACGTGACCGATGTGTGGCTTACCATTTGCTGTTGGTGGACCATCATAAAAGACATAAGGTGTTCCGTTCTTTCTGTCTTCAATACTTTTTTCAAAGATTTTTTGGTCGCGCCAGAATTTTTCAATTTGTTTTTCTTGTTCAACAAAATTCACATTTGGTGAAATTGGGTCGTACATTCTGATACCTCCATAAAATATATTCGTGGGAAAATAAAAAACCTGCCCTGTAATAACAGGACAAGTGTAACTTGCAACCACCTTTATTACTACGTACTGACATACGCCACTCCTATAACGGTGAGTTTCCGTAAAGACTTACTGCAATTTCAGTCTTTCAGCTCAGAAGTGATTTTCAGCCTTTTAAATCTACCGGGCTTACACCGCCCCCGGTTCGCTTTGAGATTTTTGCAAAAAGCCTACTGTCTTCGTCAATGCCTTTCATACAGAAAGTATATTAACACATTACAATATTTTTTGCAAGTATTATTATATATTTATTATTATAATAATTTTAATCTATATCTTTACAAATTTCAATCTACATCTTTACAACTTGCACTTTTTTGGGTATAATATGTATTTGGTAAAATATGTTTCAAATTATTTTCTTGAAAGGATTTTTTAATATGCTTCAATTTGAAGAATTAAACTTGGAATTATCATCTTACGAAGATAAACTCACAGATTTAGCAGAAGCTTTAGGACTTAAAGCAATGGCAGAAGAAGTAAAAGAATTAGAAGAACAAAGCGCTCAGGACGGTTTCTGGGATGATGTTCAGAATTCACAGAAAATTGTTCAGAGAACTGCTACCTTAAAAAATAAAATCAAGGCTTACGATGACCTTAAAGCAGTATTTGATGATACTCTCACTTTAATTGATTTAGCAAACGAAGAAGAAGACGAATCATTATTTGATGAATGCCGCTCGAGTGTCGATGCTTTCATAAGCCAACTTGATGCAATGACACTCTCTACACTTCTTACAGGAGAATACGATGGCAATAATGCTATTCTTACATTCCACGCAGGCGCAGGTGGTACCGAAGCACAGGATTGGGCGCAAATGCTTTTCAGAATGTATAACCGTTGGGGTGAAAGACACGGTTTCAAAGTTTCTACACTCGACTATCTTGATGGCGATGAAGCAGGTCTTAAATCTGCAGTTATTCTTATTGAAGGCGAAAATGCTTATGGTTATATGAAAAGCGAAAGCGGTATTCACCGTCTTGTTCGTGTTTCACCTTTTGATGCTTCAGGCAGAAGACACACTTCATTTGCTTCATTGGAAGTTATGCCTGAAATTGATGACACAATCGAAGTTGACATCGCACCCGAAGATATTAAAATGGACGTTTACCGTTCATCAGGTGCAGGTGGTCAGAAGGTTAACAAAACTTCATCTGCTGTTCGTCTTACTCATATTCCTACAGGTATTGTATGCTCTTGTCAGGTTGAAAGAAGTCAGCACCAGAACAGAGAAGTTGCTATGCGTATGCTCAAATCAAAGCTTATTGAAATCAAAGAAAGAGAACACCTTGACAAAATCAGTGATATTAAAGGTATTCAGAAAGAAATTGCATGGGGCAGCCAGATTCGTTCTTATGTATTTATGCCTTACACTCTCGCAAAAGACCACAGAACAAACTTTGAAAATGGTAATATAAACGCAGTTATGGACGGCGATATTGACGGTTTCATTAACGCATATTTAAAAGCACAGGCGAACAAATAAAATGGATATAAGAAAAGAATCTTTAAAAAAGCACTACGAGTGGAACGGTAAAATAGAAGTAGTTACCCGTTGCCCGATTGAAACAAGAGAAGATATGTCTTTAGCTTACACCCCCGGTGTTGCAGAAGCGTGTCTTGAAATTGAGAAGGACGTCAACAAATCTTTTGAGTTAACGAGAAGAAATAATCTTGTTGCAGTTATAACTGACGGTACCGCAGTTTTAGGTCTTGGTGATATAGGTCCTGAAGCTGGTATGCCGGTTATGGAAGGTAAATGCGCTCTCTTTAAAGCATTCGCAGATGTTGACGCGTTCCCTCTTTGTGTTAAATCAAAGGACACAGACGAAATTGTAAAAACTATTTCCTTAATTTCAGGTAGTTTTGGCGGAATAAATTTAGAAGATATTTCTGCACCAAGATGTTTTGAAATTGAAAAGAAGTTAAACGAATGTTGTGATATACCTATTTTTCACGATGACCAGCACGGTACTGCAGTTGTTGTTCTTGCAGCACTTCTCAATGCATTGAAGGTTGTAAAAAAAGATATCGAAACTGCAAAAATTGTTGTGAATGGTTTAGGTGCGGCAGGTACTGCTATTTCTAAAATGCTTATTTCTGCAGGTGCAAAAAATATGGTGCTTGTTGATAAAAAAGGCATTATTGAAGAAAGCGACATTTCTTTGGGCGAAGAAAGAATTGCTCTTGCTAAAATTACAAATAAAGAAAATTTAAAAGGCGATCTTTCTGTTGCTATAAAAAATGCAGATGTATTTATTGGTGTTTCTGCACCGAATATATTAAGCGAAGAAATGGTTAAAGCTATGAACAACGATTCCATAGTTTTTGCTATGGCTAACCCGACACCTGAAATTATGCCTGAAAAAGCAAAAAATGCGGGTGCAAGAATTGTCGGTACTGGCCGTTCTGATTTCCCTAATCAGATTAACAATGTTCTTGTTTTCCCCGGTATTTTCCGTGGTGCGCTTGACGCAAATGCTACAAAAATTACAGAGAATATGAAACTTGCCGCTGCAAAAGCACTCGCAGAGCATATTCCTGAAAACGAGTTAAACGAAGAAAATATAATTCCATCTGCACTCGACAAAACAATCGCTTACGAAGTTGCGAAAGCGGTTAAAGAACAAGCGGTGATTGACAAAGTCGTTAGAGGATAATTCGGATTTCGGAATTGAAGGGTCTGCGACGCAATTATAATATTATAAAAACAACTACATTCTTTCATTTGGAGTAAATGAGAGAATGTAGTTTCGTTTTATATTGAATTAGAATCACTAAAATTACTACTCCACCGGTACCAACATTAACATTGTTGCAAGATGAACAAAGAAAATAACCAATTTAGTTACCTTTTGAGTTATCAATTCGACCATAACAACATCGTTATTAGCCTTAGCCAATTTATATAGTTGTATTGTTAGCTTTAAATGTCTGCTATGATGTATTTCATCATAAACACTATGATATTTATCAACAGCATCAAAATATTTATCACCTATGTGTCCTGTGTAAATATTATAAAATATAAACAGAGCGGTATGGAAGAAGAAGGTAAAAGCAACTGCTGAATCATCTAAAACAAAATTAAATAATAAACTCAACATTATAAACAAAACCTGCATAAACATAAATATTCTGTTATAATTTATAATTCTTTTTGCAGAAACTCTTGCTTTTATAACTCTCTCATTTTTTGCCATATACAATCCCTCCCTGTAATCATTATACCCCAAACAAAAAAGATTGTCAATATTTTAACACACTTATAAGAACAATCAAAAATCCTATCATTTCAAGTCAAAACCGACTTCAAATGATAGGATGTATTTTTTATTATACTTGCAACTTGCAACTAAAGCTCATTTTTTCTTTGATTCAAGAAGATTGAATTTTGAAAGAGCAAATACACCAAGAATGCTTACAATAATTGTAACAAAGAGAAGTGTACCGGCACCAAGTGTTGGTGAAAACACAAGAACAACACAACCTACAAATAAAGGAAGAACAGAAATCCTCCAGTATTTACGAAGATATGACGCTAAAAGTGCACCAAAAAGTGCAGGAGTAACTCTGTCAAATGCAGGTGCTAAAATTGAGTCGGGGTCAGTAAGTTTTCCAAGGAATGGAGCAAAAGCTAAAACACCAACTGCAATAATAACTGTTGTTACAATAGCTGAAACACCAATAGCAATAGTAGAAATTACTTCACCTTCTTCTGAGTTTGCTTTTACATTTGCAGATTTCATTGCATTAACACCGCAAGGAAGTTTAAGGTTTGTAATGTTACCTGTAACGAAACTTAAGTATGTACCACCGGCACCGAGCATTGGGGTGTAAGTAATAACTTCAACAACTGCTGAAATCCAGAAAATAGGTATAACCTTTAAAAGTGCAGAAAATAAACTGCTCATTTCAGGCCAAGCGTTATAATAAACAGAAATTGCAAGAGGTACAGAGAAAAGAACTGCAAGAGCTGTAACACTCCAGATTCTGCCCCAAGTGTGAACTTTATCGTAATAAGTCTTTTTCATTTTACAGCACCCCTTTCTTAATTAAACCAACTGTGTGTTACAAGTTCTGCCGGTAAAACAGATGTAAGTAATACCGCAGCACCCATAGCACCGAACATTGCAAGTGGCATAACGAATGGTTCAAACTTCTTTAAATTGAATTTAGTCGCGATTGTTTCAAGAAGTAAGTAAAGAAGAACTGCAACTATAAGAACAGCAATTGAAAGGAAACCACCATCAGTTTTACCATCACTTGATTTACCATTTATAGATGTAGCAACAAAAGCGGTAATAATACCTATAAAAGCAGCTGCAGATATGTAGTCACCTAATTTACCAACTTTACTGTCGCCGCTTAAAGCACCACCGATTTTACTGTGAAGTTTTTTACAGAGAATTGGCATAAGCACAAGTGGAAGACAACTACCAATTGTCATAACCCACGCAACAGTTGAAAAGTCACCCTTGTCAGTAATAGCCTGATTAAGATTACCTAAAACTGCACTTGCAGCGGTAGATTCATAAGCTAAATTACCAATAACGGAAAGTCTTATCCAAGGGAGAACAAGACCTAAAGCCTTTGAAAGAACAATAACTGTTGCTAAAATTGCAATTGCAGGTGCAACTGTAAACAACGCACTCGAAGTAACAGTTGTTTTAAGCACACTACTATCAATGCCTAATTCTTTAGCACGTTTCCACGCTTTTCTAATAAAGAATGCTGATTGAACGATTACGAATGCAACGACAATAAAGCCTAATGCATACATAAATCCGTTTTGACGAAAATCCATATAAACGCTCCTTAACAAAAATTGTAAACATAAGGGTATTTTAACATTTACCATTTTGAATGTCAATAAAATAACAATACAAATATACTTATTTTATCTCGAATAAATTTTTATGAAAACACATAATACCATTTTCCATAATATCTATTACTCCGTAGTTCCCCTCTTTTATGCTACCGGGGTTAAAAAGATGCAGTCCATCTTCAAAACTATAATATTTCTGGTGTGTGTGACCGAAAAGTGCTATATTGCAACCATTGTTTATTGCTTCGCTTTTTATACCTGCAAAAGAATATTTCACATTTTCAACCGCTCCGTGCGAAGCATAGATTTTGCAAGTGTCAACACTTCTTATATCACAAAGTGGTACTGTATCTATAAAATCGCAGTTACCCCTTACAGTAATAAACATCTTATCTTTGAAAATTTCTCTTACCTCATCCATTTCATAAGTACCGTCACCTAAAAAATAAACTATTTCGGCTGTTGGCTCATTACTTATTGCTTCCACAATATTTGCAATATGCTTGTGAGAATCTGAAAGCACAATTATTCTCATTCATAATTCACCGTCACTTTTCATAAATTTTACTACTGTATAATTATATTGCATTTAAAGGGTGATTTCAATGTTTAACAATGAAAAAAGCAAGATGAATATTGAGAATGTAAAAACAAATGATTCTCTTAAAGACTTTATAAATGAAAATTTAACAGAAAGTCAGACCGAAAAATTAAAAGAAGTTCTATCAGACGAAAATAAAACAAAGGAATTGTTAAACAGCGACTTGGCAAAACAGTTATTTAAAAAATTAACCGGTGGTGATTTTAATGGCTGATCTTGATATAGGTAGCATTCTTTCATCACTTTCAAGCGAGGATATAAATAATTTAAAAAATATGGCAAACTCAATTTTGGGTGGTAATAACACTAACAACGAAAACACTAAACCGCCCGAAGAACCTAAAACATCAAACAATTCATCTACACCTTTCCCCGATTTAAGTTCTTTAGGGCTACCTGATATGTCACAATTCAGCGCACTTTTACCGCTTCTTTCTCAACTTAATTCTCACGATGACCGAGAAGATTTTATTTACGCTTTAAAACCATTACTTTCAAAAGAAAGACAACGAAAAGCAGACGAATCAATAAAATTCATTAAACTTTTATCTATAATTCCCTTACTTAAAGAAAAAGGACTAATGTAATATGGCAGAGTATTCTTATAATGAAATAATGAAGATGCAGAACGATGCAATAAAGCGTGTAAACGAAATGCAGAAAAGAGCAAAAACTGTTGTAGATGAAATGAATGAAGAAAAAGAACAATATCACTCCCCACCTACAAAGCAAAATTTTCCGCAGAATGTTAACAGAGTAAAAATGCCCAATGATTACCTTGATGAATTAAAAAATTTTGCTTCAACTTCCTCGCATTTTGAAGAAAGTGAAACGGAACAAAATACCCACAGAGATTATAAAGAAACTCAAAGTAAAAAACAAACACCAAAACAACACTCTACACAAAAAGATAATGTAAAAAGTATTCTCAATGACTTAAATCTTGACAGCGACAAAGCGTTGATATTATCTTTAATTTTACTGCTTACAGAAGAAAAGGCAGATGAAATGCTGATTTTATCATTATTATATATTTTGAGTTAATATTATAGTTAAGTGCTGAGTGATGAGTTAAGGGTCTGCGACGCAATAATAATTGAAAATTGAAAGTTGAAAATTGAAAATTTCGGAACTGCGTTGGCAATTATAATTGAATAACAAAAAGATAAGTTCTATCATTTAAAGTTTTTTGTAAACTAAAAAAGATAGAACTTTTTGTTTTTATTAAATAATAATTATAATCAAGTCCGCAGGACTTCCGAAATTCAGCACTCAGCGCTTTTTGTGTATTTCTCCGCTTGCAAATTAAACATATAAGCATAGTCACCATTTTTGTTCATTAACTCTTCGTGACTACCGATTTCTGCAACCTTACCGTTTTCAAGCATTATAATTCTGTCTGCATTAACAGTTGTTGAAAGTCTGTGAGAAATAATAATTACTGTCTTTTCTTTTGCAGAATTCATTATATTTTTGTTGAGTTCATATTCTGAAATCGGGTCAAGATTTGCAGATGGTTCATCAAGAATTATGTAAGGGCAGTTTTTATAAAACACTCTTGCAATAGCGATTTTTTGTTGTTCACCACCAGAAAGCATTAAGCCATTTTCATCAAATTCTTTTAAAAGAATAGTTTCTGTTCCTTGTGGCAATTCTTTTGTAAAATCTGCAAGTTTTAGTGCTTCTAAAACTCTTTTTTCGTCGTAATCTTTACTTAAAGCAACATTTTCGCCTACAGTTGCAGAGAAAATCTGAAAATCCTGAAAAACTGCCGCAAAACGATTTCTGTGTGAAGAAACAGTTTCTTCTCTTATATCTCTACCTCCGATTTTAATACTACCATCTTTGACATCATAAAGCCTTAAAAGAAGATTTGTAAGCGTGGTTTTTCCTGCACCATTAAACCCGACCAGTGCAATCTTTTCGTAAGGTTTAATCTCGAATGAAACACCGTCTAAAGAGTCTTTTTCGTTACCCTCATAAGAGAATTTAATATTTTCAACTGAAATTGTTTCGGGCTCTTTACATTCTGCAATATGCTCACCGTCAAGAATTTCGTTTTGTGTTGCTAAAAATTCTCTTTGTTTATCTATCATCTTTGAGCGTTCAGAAAACTGTTTTACCGCATGAACAATTATATACATTAAACTCGAACCAACTTGCATTACACCATTAAAGGTAGCAACAAAACCACCTATTGTCAGTTCGTTTTCAACAAGTATTTTATACCCGAAGTAAACAGGAAGAACAAGCATAAAGGCTACATTATAAATTGTTGCACTTTCAAAAAACCACAATGAATTCAGTTTCATTTTATATTTTTTCTCATTTTCAACAATTACATCTGCTTGCTTATTAAATCTGTCAGTTAAAAGTGTCGAAATTTTACTAATTCTTATTTCTCCTGCATATTCAGGAAGATAAAACACCCTTGCAAAATAATCGCCTTTTCGATGCAATTCTGTTCTTTTTTCGCGATATTCATAAAGCAACTTACTTGCGTATTTATTTATTGGTAAACAAATCAGCGTTACCAAAACCACGACAACAAGTGCCACGGGATCAATAGTTAAAAGAATTGATGCTATAGTCAAAAATGCAATGACTTCACCAACATAACTCTTAACAGTATTTAACATATAACGGATATTATCTGATGAGTTTTCAATTGACAAAATGAAATCAGCATAATATTCAGGGCTATCATATTTCGCCATATCTATTGAAGCTGCTTTTTCATAAAGTCTTGACTGAAGTTTTAAATCAAGTTTTTCTCGTTCCCTATGTACAAACAATTCAAAAAATAAAGCGTTGACAGTTTCACCGAACACCAATACACCTAATATCAGACCGATACCTAACAATATTTTTTTAGGATCGCCACCATTGGCAACTTCATCTATAACATATTTAAGACCTATTATTGACACTATCCTACCCGGCAAGGTACATAATGTATGCATTATAATTTCACCGATAACAAGCCATGGTGAAATTTTAAACATAACTTTTAAAAGATAAAATACGTTAGATATTGTGCTGTGATTTGTTTTAGTATTATTTGTTTTTTTCATATCAGCTCACACTCCTTTCAGAATTTTTATAGCTTTCTGCCTGAAGTGTAAACATATTACTGTAAAGCCCATTTAATTCCATAAGTTCTTTATGGTTACCGCTTTCTTTTACTGTACCATCAGATATAACAAATATATTATCTGAAAGCACCGCTGAAGAAAGCCTGTGAGAAATGTAAATTACAGTTTTATCTTTTGTGGCTTCTATAAGATTTTCGTACATCTTATACTCTGCGACAGGGTCAAATGCTGATGATGGCTCGTCAAGAATTGCTAAATCTGTATTACTTGCAAATACCCTTGCAACCGCTAATTTTTGTTGTTCGCCGCCAGAAAGTCCAACACCTTTTTCGTCAAACTCACGGGTAATAATTGTGTTTTCTTTTTCAGGTAAATTCTCTACAAAATCGTAAGCACCACTATTTTTCATAGCTTCAACTGCTTTCAGAAATTCTTCGTTTGTAGTAATTTCTTTACACAGAACATTTTCTGCAACTGAAAGAGCAAACACTTTGTAGTCCTGAAAAACTGTTGAAACCCTTTTTCTTAAAGAGTCAATATCATACTCTTTGATATTAACACCATTATATAGAATTTCACCGCTATCAACATCATAAAATCTTAAAAGTAATTTTATAAATGTAGATTTACCTGCACCGTTTTCACCAACTACCGCAACTGTCTGACCTTTTTCTAATTTAAAGTCAAAGTTTTTGAGTGTCGGTTCTTTTGCTTCAGGATATGTAAACTTAACATTTTTAAATTCGAGTGTTTTAAATTCATCTGCTGTTTTTGTTCCATTTACAACCTTATTTTCATATTCTAAAAACTCTGCAAGATTTTTAAAATACATAGATTCCCTTTTAACAGTAGAAATACCATCACTTAAATCATTTACAACATCTTTCAAGTTATTCATAGCTGTAACAATTACAGAAAAATCTGAAAGTGCAAGATTCCTTTTTACAACATAGCGATATGTTGCATAAGCATAAGATGTTGCAACAGGAAGAGCCATACCAAAAAGTCCTGTCATCATCTCTAACAGAGCAATTTTGTAACCATATTTTTTTATTATTTCTCTGTTTTTATTTACTGCATCTTCAAATCTTTTATGAAGAACACCGTAAACCCCTGATGTTCGCATATCCTTTGAAAATTCTCTTAAATAAATGGTTCTTTTTATATACGCCTTAGAACGTTTGTGAACAGTCATTTCTTTATCTTTATTTATATTTAATTTACTTTTCACACCTTCAAATGCAACGACTACTACGCCGGTTAAAAGCAACAATAACATTTTGGGGTCAACTGAAACAACATAAGATACAAGAAATATTCCTGTAAAACCACCTACCACAACACAAGAAAAAGCATAAGCAAAATCATCAAAATGATTATCTGTTATAACTTCGGTTGCTCTTTTGTATTTATCAAAAAATTCCGGATTATAAAAGCAATCCATATCAAGGTCTTTCGCTTTTTGAAATATTTTTTCGTTCATCTTTTTATAAAACACTTTATGTTTTACGCAAGTAAGATAATCAAAATAATTTAATAAAAATTTACCAAGAATTGATAAACCTAAAAAGCACAAGCAAATCTTAACAAACTCGCTGAATGAAGAACCATTTTCAAGTGCATTTAAAAGATATTTCAAAAATAGTATTTCTTCAATAAAACCAGTAAAAAACCAAAAACCAAACATCGCAATTATCCTTGTCAGCACAAGTCCTTTGCTATATTTGTTAAGGATTTTCAACCCATAAATAATATCTTTAAAAGTCGAGTTTTTTCCTTTCTTTTTAATTGAATTTTTCCCTTTCATTAGTACCTCCATTTCCGGAAGTTGCTAATTCCCCAAAATCCTGCTCAAGCAGTAAAAACAAAAACCCCCGAAAAGTTTTAACTTTCCGGGGAATAATACTATAAATATAATATGTCTTTACTACTTACGAGCAGAATATGGACACAACAACCGGATAGTTCATTTTTTCTGTTTTACCTATAACCATATAATTCATCATTATGTCCAACTCCTTTCATAAATTTATTTTTACATTCGAATGTTTTTTCACAATAACACACTTACCATAATTTGTCAATAGTCAAGAAGTCGGATTTTTTCAAAATTTCAAAACATTGAATTTGATAACCCACATTTTACCCCAAATAAGTAGTAAAGTCAATACCCCAAATTAGTAGTATGTTAAACTCCATTCAAATAGTACATAGGAGTTGTTTTACTATGCAGTACGTTCAAAGAATACGTGATTTAAGAGAAGATAATGACTTAACACAAACAGAAGTTGCTAAAATTTTAAATACAAATCAAAAAGTATATAGCAGATACGAAACAGCCGAAAACGAAATGCCCATAAGACATTTAATTACTCTTTGTAAATTTTACAATGTTTCTGCTGATTATATTTTAGGATTTACAAATACTCCACACTCAATCCCGGAAGATTGATTCTATAATAAAAAAATTCTCCCACTACTGCGGGCGACCACAGGTCTGCCCCTACCATAGTGGGAGTTGTTTTTTTAATTTACAATGCCAACGCAGTTCTTTCAATTCCGAATTACGTATTTACGAATTAAATCTTCACAATACCAAGTGCATCAAGAACTGATGAAATGAGAATTAAAACAATGCAGATTGGTGCGAAATATTTTATTACAATTAAGAAAAGCTTTTTTCTCTTGAATTTACCGGTGAGTTCAATTTCTTCAATAAACATATCAGGTTTTATAATGTAACCAACAAAAATACAAGTTAAAAATGCAACAATTGGCATTAAAACACTGTTACTTATAAAGTCAAAGAAATCAAGAAAAGCCATTCCTATAATTTTAATATCTTTTAAAGTGCCATAACCAAGGGCAGAAAGTGTACCTAAAATAACAGAACCTATTAAAACTATAAGTAAAGTCTTGTTTCTCGAAAGACCTGTTTTATCTTTTACAATAGAAACAACTGTTTCCATAAGTGAAATTGAAGATGTGAGTGCAGCAAAAAGCACCAATATAAAGAATAATAAACCTACTATTGTACCGCCTGCCATACTTTCAAATACTTTTGGAAGTGTAACAAACATAAGTCCGGGACCTTTGCCCAATGCACTCTCATCACCACCAGAGAAAGCGAAAACAGCAGGGATAATCATAAGACCCGCTAAAAACGCAATACCGGTGTCAAAAAGTTCAATCTGTTTTACAGAGCCTTCAAGACTTACATCTTTTTTCATATATGAACCGTAAGTAATCATAATACCCATAGCAAGTGACATTGAGTAGAAAAGCTGACCCATTGCCGCAAGAACAGTTGTTGCAGAGAATTTTGAAAAATCAGGCATTATATAAAACTTAACACCCTCTAAAGCCCCCGGCATAAACATTGCGTAACCTGCAATAAATATTGTGAGTACAACAAGTACAGGCATCATAATTTTACTTACTTTTTCAATACCTTTTTCAACACCTAAAAGCACAACCAGTGCGGTAAGTCCGATATAAATTGCAAACCATAAAAGTGGTTCTGCCGGTGCCGAAATAAATGAATCAAAAAATCCGTCTGTTGCAGCAGATGTAATATTGCCTGTTATAAATACAGTGCAATATTTAATAATCCAACCGCCGATAACAGAATAGTACGGGAGAATTATAATTGGAACTATCGAGCAAAGCCAACCAACAAATTTAAACTTTTTATTGAGTTTGCCAAACGCTTCAATTGCACTCACACCTGTTTTTCTGCCTATTGCAATTTCTGCACACATAAGAGCAAAACCAAAAGTGAGTGCTAAAATAATATAGACGAGTAAAAATATTCCACCACCATATTTTGCCGCGAGATATGGGAAACGCCAGATATTGCCAAGACCAACCGCAGAACCCGCAGTAGCGAGAACAAAACCTAATTTACCTGAAAAGGTGCTTCTTTTTTCTGCCATAATATTTACCATTCCTTTTTTATTTAACTACAATATTATACATAAATATATAAATTTTACAAGAGTAATTTTTGTTGGGTGAAAAAATGTCTTATGCGCAAAACTTCAACCTTTTTTCTGATTTTTGATGCAGAAGGCTTTTTCTTCACCCCGAAGCTGTATAAAGATACTACGAGCGGGTGAAAAAATGTCTTATGCGCAAAACTTCAACCTTTTTCCTGTTTTTTGATGCAGAAGACTTTTTCTTCATTCTTAAGATGTATTAAGATACTGCGAGCAAGTGAAAAAACGACTTGTGCGCAAAATTTCAACCTTTTTTCTGATTTTTGATGCAGAAGGCTTTTTCTTCACCCCGAAGCTGTATAAAGATACTGCGAGCGGGTGAAAAAATGTCTTGTGCGCAAAAATCAGAAAAAAGAAAAGGAAAAAGAAAAAACCCGTCACTATGACGGGTCTTTCTTGGAAAGAGAAAATGTTTGGTTAGGTTAAGCAACCTTAATGTCTATATATTATATAACAAATCATTTTGTTGCAATTCTTGTGTAATTGTGAACAAATTGTTAACAATTTTAATTTTTTATTAAATTTTTAAGTTATTTTATCATTAAATCAACTATCAGACTGCTTAATTCTGCTGGGTCTTTTACAGAAACACCACTAATAAGACAACCTTGCGCATAAAGAAGTTTTGCGTAATTTTTAAGTGTATCTTTATCATTTTCATAAAGCGATTTAAGCTTTTCTGCCAACTCGTGATTTGCATTTATTTCAAGTGCAATTTCTGCTTTAACCTTTTGCTCGTTACTTGGCATTGAGTTTAAAACTTTTTCCATTTCAAGTGATAAATTACCTTCACTTGTAAGGCAAACCGCGTAATTTTTAAGGTTGTTTGTGTAACGGACTTCAGATACATCTCCATTCAAAGCATCTTTAATAAATGAAAGCATATCTTTATCACTTTCATTTTTTTCATCGAGTGCTTTTCTTTCATCCTCTGTATCTAAATCAAGCTTTTCATCACAAATATTCTGGAATTCTTTACCGTCATACTCATGAAGCATTTTAACTGTAAATTCATCAACATATTCTGTAAGATAAAGAATTTCAAAGCCCTTGTCTTTAACTGCCTCTGTCTGTGGTAACATTTCAATTTTTTCAATTGTTTCGCCACAAGCATAGTAGATTTTTTCCTGACCATCTTTAAGTCTTGATACATATTCTTTGAGTGAAACTAAAGACTTGTCTCTTGAAGACCAGAACAAAACCAAATCCTTAAGATTATCTTTATTCATTCCATAACTGTTATAAATACCGAACTTAATCTGCATACCGAAGGTTTTGAAAAATTCTTCATAAGCTTCTCTTTCGTTGTTAAGCATTTTTTCGAGTTCAGACTTAATTTTCTTTTCAATTGTTTTTGCAATAAGCTTTAATTGTGCATCGTGCTGAAGCATTTCGCGTGAGATGTTTAAAGATAAATCCTCGGAATCCACAAGACCTTTTACAAAGCTGAAATAATCAGGAAGTAAGTCCTTGCATTTTTCCATAATTAAAACACCTTTTGAATAAAGCTGTAAGCCTTTTTCAAAATCCTTTGAATAATAGTCAAATGGTGCGTGTTTTGGAATAAACATAAGAGCACTGTAAGTTGCATTACCCTCTGTTTTTGAATGAATTACTTTAGCAGGTGCTTCATAATCATAGAATTTTTCACTATAAAAATTATTGTAATCTTCATCAGTTACTTCGTTTTTATTTTTCTTCCAGATTGGCACACGGCTATTAAGAGTTTTGTCGGTAATTACTGTTTCATATTCGTTTTCAGTACCCTCTTTTAACTCTTTTGTTTCAACATACATCTTAATAGGATGACGGATGTAGTCTGAATATTTTTTAACGAGTGATTCGATTTTATATGTTTCAAGATAACTGCTGTAATTATCTTCTTCAGTATCCTCTTTAAGTTTTAATGTAATAACTGTACCAAATGAATCCTTTTCACATTCTTCAATTGTATAACCGTCTGCACCTGTTGATACCCAACGATATGCTTTATCGCTACCGAATGCTTTACTTTCAACTGTTACACAGTCGCTTACCATAAATGCAGAATAGAAGCCTACACCAAACTGACCGATAATATCAACATCTTCATTTTGTTCATTCTCTGTTTTAAAAGCTAATGAACCACTTTTTGCAATAGTACCTAAGTTGTTTTCTAATTCATCTTCAGTCATACCGCAACCATTATCTGCGATAGTAAGTGTTCTGTCATTTTTATTTACTGATAAACGAATGCAGAAATCATCTTTATTAAGACCGACAGATGAATCTGTAAGCGACTTGAAATACAACTTATCAAGTGCATCACTCGCATTTGAAATAATTTCACGAATAAATACTTCTTTATGGGTATAGATTGAGTTAATCATCATATCCATAAGTTTTTTACTTTCTGCTTTAAATTGCTTTTTCCTCATTTTAAAATGCTCCTTGGTTTAAATATTTTACTTATACTATTATAAGACTTGTACCGTCAAAATCAACCTTAATTTCAGTTTCCGGCTCAAGATTTTCTGAAATAATTTTTCTTGCAATAAGAGTTTCAACTGCCGATTGAACAAAACGCTTTAATGGCCTTGCACCGAATGCGGGGTCGTAACCTTCTTCTGCAATATATTCTTTTGCTTTTTCTGTAACTGTAAGTTTTAATTGCTTTTGCTCAATACGTTTTCTTAAATCAGCAATTAAAAGCTCAGTTATACCTAAAATATTTTCTTTTGAAAGTGGCTTATAAAGCACAATCTCATCAAGTCTATTCAAAAATTCTGGTCGGAATGAGCGTTTTAAAAGCGTCATTACATTTTCTCTGGCTTCGTCTTTAATATCACCATTGTCGCTAATTCCTGAAAGTAAAAATTCAGAACCTAAATTTGACGTGAGAATTATAATTGTATTTTTAAAGTCCACTGTTCTGCCCTGACTATCTGTAATTCTACCATCATCAAGCACTTGTAAAAGAATGTTGAATACATCTGTGTGTGCCTTTTCAACCTCATCAAAAAGAAGAACTGTATACGGCTTTCTTCTTACTGCCTCAGTTAACTGCCCACCTTCATCAAAGCCGATATATCCAGGAGGTGCACCAATAAGACGAGAAACTGAGTGTTTTTCCATATATTCACTCATATCAATTCTTATCATAGCGTGTTCATCATCAAACAAAGCTTCTGCCAGAGCCTTTGCAAGTTCTGTTTTACCAACACCAGTAGGACCTAAGAATAAGAACGAACCTATTGGTCTTTTAGGGTCTTTGATGCCTGCTCTCGAACGAAGAATTGCATCACTGATTTTTGTAACTGCTTCATCCTGTCCTACTACCCTTTTGTGAAGAATGTCACTTAAATTAAGAACCTTATCACGTTCACTTAAAGCTAATTTTGAAACAGGTATACCAGTCCAGCGTGCTACAATTCTTGCAATTTCGTCATCCGTTACCTTATCTCTTAAAAGAGTGTTTTTGTTTACATTCTCAACAAAATTTTCACACTCTTCCAATTCCTTCTGAAGAGCAGGAAGCTTTCCATATTTAAGCTCTGCCGCTTTTGTTAAGTCATAATTACTCTGTGCTTTTTCAATTTCTGCATTTACTGCTTCAATCTCTTCACGGATTTTCTGAACTTTATTTATTGAGTCTTTTTCATTTTCCCATTTAAGCTTCATCTCATTAAAAATATCTCTTAAATCAGAAAGTTCTTTTCTTATATCACTAAGATGATCCTGTGACAATTTATCTGTTTCTTTTTTAAGTGCCGCTTCTTCAATTTCAAGCTGCATTATTTTATGAGATATTTCATCAAGCTCAGTTGGCATAGAGTTCATTTCGGTTTTTATTAAAGCACACGCTTCATCAACTAAATCTATTGCCTTATCAGGTAAAAATCTATCACTTATATATCTGTTAGAAAGTGTAGCTGCAGAAATTAAAGCACCATCCTGAATTTTTACACCATGGTAAACCTCATAACGCTCTTTTAAACCGCGAAGAATTGAAATGGTATCTTCTACAGTTGGCTCTGCTACCAAAACAGGTTGAAAGCGTCTTTCTAAGGCGGCGTCTTTTTCTATATACATTCGGTATTCATTAAGCGTCGTAGCACCTATACAATGCAATTCTCCACGTGCTAAAAGTGGTTTTAAAAGATTACCTGCATCCATAGCACCATCTGTTTTACCTGCACCAACTATTAAATGCAATTCATCAATAAAAAGAATAATCTGTCCTTCACTTTTCTGTACCTCATTTAAAACTGCTTTTAAGCGTTCTTCAAACTCGCCACGATATTTTGCACCGGCAATTAAAGCACCCATATCAAGTGAGAAAATGGATTTATTCTTCAAATTATCAGGCACATCTTCTTTTACAATTCTTAAAGCAAGTCCTTCTGCAATAGCAGATTTACCAACACCTGGCTCACCAATAAGACACGGATTATTTTTAGTTTTTCTCGAAAGAATTCTTATTACATTACGAATTTCTTCGTCACGACCAATAACAGGGTCTAATTTTCTTTCTCTCGCAAGCTCAACTAAATCTCTACCATATTTTTTAAGAACATCATAAGTTTCTTCAGGATTTTCGCTTGTAACACTACTGTTACCCCTTACATCCTTTAAAACTTTAAGAAAATCGTTTTTAGTTATATTGTATTTCTTGAAAAGTTCTTTAATTTTTGCTTCCCGGTACTCAAAAATACCGAGCATAATATGTTCAACAGAAACAAAACTATCTTTCATATAATTTGCTTGCTTTTCTGCTTCTTCTAATGCTAAATTCAAATCATTAGAAATATATTTCTGACTTGTTCCGCTTACTTTAGGTAAAGTGTTGATAGCGTTTTCTATTTCTGCTAAAAGCGAATTAAACTGAGGCGTAATCTTTTGAATAAGACCGCCTATTAAACCATTTTCTTGCTTAAGCAAAGCACAAAACAAATGAAGCTCAGTTATTTCCTGATTGCCATGCTCTGTTGCAATACTTTGTGCAGAATTTATTGCTTCAATACTTTTTTGTGTAAATTTTTGAAAATTCATAAGATCACTCCTTCCAATATTTTACCAAATAATTTATGTTATATAACTCCTGTAAAATTTCTTTACAAATACGAGTATATACCCTCTTATTTTCTTTTTTGTTAACAAAATATGAACAAACTGTTAAAATTAGCACTCACAAAACAAGAGTGCTAATTGCAAGATTTTGCTTTATTTTTCCTTGCAATTATGATATAATATCAAGGTATATTATTTGTTAGAAAAGGATGTATTATTTTGGATATTGTAAAACAATTAAGTCAAGAATTTTCAATGAGCGAAATGCACATTACAAATGTCATAAATTTAATTGATGATGGTAACACTATTCCGTTTATTGCACGTTACAGAAAAGAAATGCACGGTTCTTGTGATGACCAGAAGTTAAGAGATATTTTTGACAGACTCACATATATAAGAAACCTTGAAAAAAGAAAAGAAGAAGTTACTAATTCTATTGAAGAACAAGGTAAAATGACCGAAGAATTGCAGGAAGCTATTTCTAAAGCAATTACATTAGCAGAAGTTGAAGATATTTACAGACCATATAAGCAAAAACGTAAAACAAGAGCTTCTGTTGCTAAAGAAAAAGGATTAGAGCCACTTGCAGATTTACTTTTCGGTTTCACCTTAAAGGGTGTAGATTTAAACGAAATTGCAAAGGATTATGTTGACGCAGAAAAAGGCGTTGAAACTGTAGAGGATGCTTTACAGGGTGCTTCTGACATTATTGCAGAAATTATTTCTGACTCTGCAGAAGCAAGAAAGCTTTTAAAAGAGCTTATTGACAAAACTGGTGTTGTCCGTTCACTCGCAAAAAAAGAAGAAGACAGCGTTTACTCAATGTATTACGATTATTCTGAAGCAGTCAAGAAAATTCCAAGCCACAGAATTTTAGCAATAAATCGTGGTGAAAATGAAGAATTTTTAAAAGTTTCAATTGAAATAAACGAAGATGAAGCTATTAAAATTTTAAATAACCTTTTCATTACAGAAGGCAGTTCTTCAACAGATTTTTGTAAAGAAAGTGTAAAAGACAGCTATACTCGTCTTATATTCCCATCTCTTGAAAGAGAAACAAGAAGCAACTTGACTGAAAAAGCAGACGAACAGGCAATTAAAATGTTCGGTAGCAACTTAAAGCCATTGCTTATGCAACCACCTATAAAAAATAAAACTGTTTTGGCAGTTGACCCTGCTTACAGAACAGGCTGTAAGCTTGCAATTGTTGACGGTAACAGTAAGGTTCTCTTTACTGGTGTTATTTACCCTACCCCACCACAATCTAAAATTGCGGAATCTGAAAAAACAGTTTTAGGTCTTATTGATAAATATGAAATTGACTGTATTTCTGTAGGTAATGGTACTGCAAGTAAAGAAGCTGAAATTTTCGTTGCAGATACAATCAAAAAATCTTCTCGCCCTGTTACTTATATGGTAGTAAACGAAGCAGGTGCTTCTGTTTACTCTGCTTCAAAATTAGGCGCAGAAGAATTCCCTGATTTTGACGTTTCAGTACGTTCTGCAGTTTCTATTGCAAGACGACTTCAAGACCCACTTTCAGAACTTGTTAAAATTGAACCAAAAAGCATTGGCGTTGGTCAATATCAGCACGATGTTCCACCGGCAAGACTTAACGAATCACTTACAGGTGTTGTTGAAGATTGCGTTAACTCTGTTGGTGTTGATTTAAACACTGCATCTGTTTCACTTTTAAAATATATTGCCGGTGTATCTTCTGCAACTGCTAAAAATATTGTTGCATTCCGTGAAGAAAACAACGGTTTCAAGAGCAGAACAGATTTAAAGAAGGTTAAAGGCTTAGGACCTAAAGCATTTTTACAATGTGCAGGCTTCTTGAGAATCCCTAATGGTAAAACTCCACTTGATAACACTGGTGTTCACCCTGAATCTTACGATGTTGCTAAAAAACTTCTTGCTCTTTTTGAATATTCAGAAAAAGATGCAACTAAAAATGGTGCAGATGGTTTAAGACAAAAGGTAGAAAACTACGGTCTTGAAAAAGTTGCAACAGAATGTGGCACGGGTACACCAACTCTTATAGATATTATCGGTGAACTCGAAAAACCCGGCAGAGATATTCGTGATGAATTGCCAAAGCCAATGTTGAGAACTGATGTTATGGATATGAACGACCTTAAAGAAGGTATGATTTTAACAGGCACAGTAAGAAATGTTATTGACTTTGGTGTATTTGTCGATATTGCGGTACATCAGGACGGTCTTGTTCATATATCACAGATTTGTGACAGATATATCAAGCACCCTTCTGAAGTATTAAAAGTTGGCGATATTGTAAAAGTTAAGGTTATGTCGGTTGATGTTCCTAAAAAGAGAATTTCTCTTACAATGAAAGAAGTTGAGCAATAAGTAGTGACAAACATTCAAAGTTATGATATACTTATCTTTGAATTAAAATTTGTATTTTAAATATTTGAGAGGTAATAAAATGCTTGAACTCGATAACGCTTTAAATCTTATTATAAAAGGTTTAGAAAGCACTACAAAAGAATTAGGCTTTAAGGTTGTTTACCCTGATGGTGTAAGACCTCCTGAAGCACCCGTTTTCAAAGAAAATAATTCATCTTATATCAGTTATACAGGTGAAAAAGGCAGAATCAGAATTGTATTCAAGAAAAATCAGCTTGCTTTACACTGTGCAACCGTTGACGAAGAGGATACTCCTGATGACGATATGAAACGAATTTCTCTCTCTCTTCTTGAGTTAGAAGAATATGAAGAAAAAGATTTATCATATATCTACGAGGAATTTACCGAATCTCTTTTAAACACATTCAAATCAAAACACGATTTGCGTGGTAATGTAAAAATGCCTACACCGGTTTCAAAGTCAAAAGCAAAAAATGGTGTTCAGTATTTTGATGCAGTTACTTTAGGTAACAAAATGGGTAGTATCTACCCTGAATTAAAAGAAGAGTATAAAAATAATATTACCGAATACGGCGAATTTCTTCCAGAAGAATTCTTTGTAACTCACGGTAACAAATTCATTGAAGAAACAATCCGCCAGAATGACAAACAAAAAATGCGTAAGCTCTTTAACATTCTTAACGAGATTTATGACGATGGTACAAACGACACACAAAGTCTTATCGGTGTTACAATTTTAGGTACAATTCTCAGCGAAAACCCTGACCTTTTACCTAATGCTGAAAGTTACTTTGGCGATGTTATGAGAGAGCCGGTTACTGAAATTATTAAATATCTTTCTTCACCAAGAAGTAAAGGTGCTAAAATGAGACTTAAAAACCCACCAATTTATAAACCAAAAGCAAAGAAGAAAAAAGGCTTTATGCAAGAAATGATGGGAATGTAAAAATTATTGGCGATGTGTAAAAACACATCGCCAATTTTATTATTGTGACTTATTTTTGATGCAGAAGGCTTTTTCTTCACCCCGACCGCGTACAAAGGTACGCTGAGTGGGTGAAAAAATGACTTGTGCGCAAAAAGTAGCAATCAGATATTATTAAGTAATTCTGGTAAACCTTTAATTACACTTGGTAACGCCTTAACAATAAGCTTAACAATACCCCAGGTTAATGGCTCCTTATCGTTGAGAATATCAAGAAGTCTGCCTGCCATTTTTGGACTGAACACACCCATTGACATTGAAATAAAGTTCTTAACCGGTGTCTGTACTGCAATAGCATAAGCCATATTATCAGTACCAAGGATTTTAGCTATAAGACCAACAATCTTTTTACCATTTTTACCCTGACAAGAATCTTCAAGAGTATTTGCAATTGTAAGGTTAGGGTAACAAATAACATCCTTCTGAGGAATCGGGAAACCAAGAAGCTTCTCAAATTGTTCGTCTGTAATATTCTTAACATCTGCAGCGGCATATGCAGGATACATAGCTTTCATATCCGGCACTTCTTTGTCGCAGGTAGAAGCTACATTTATAGAAGCACTAAGAAGAATATTTCTTGAAGATGCACCAACAAGAATATTATATTTACCACTTTCAACGTGCCAGTCGTGAATTTCTACATTATAGAATGCGAATGCTCTCTTTGAAAGCTCAATCTCAACCTCTTTTTCTTCGCCTGCTTTTAAGTAAACCTTCTTGAAGCCTCTTAATTCTTTTTCTGCTCTAAAGATTTTACTTTCTTCTTTAGAAACATAAACCTGAGCAATTTCTGCACCGTCTTTATCGCCTGTATTCTTAATTTTAAATTTAACTGTAATAGTGTCTGTGTCTTTAATATCATCATTTGAAACAGAAATATCACTATACTCAAATTTGGTGTAAGAAAGACCGTAGCCGAATGGGTAACGAACCTGCTTTTTAGCTGTATCGTAATAACGGTAACCGATATAAATACCCTCTCTGTATTCAACTGTTGTTGTATTACCAGGGAAGTAATCGTAGCAAGGTGTATCCTCAAGTGCGTAAGGATATGTTTCAGCAAGCTTACCAGATGGGTTAACATCACCAAAGAGAAGGTCAACAACTGCACTGCCGCCTGCTTCACCACCTAAGAAGCTATGAAGAATTGCTTTTGCATTGTCTTCCCAAGGCATTTCTACTACTGCACCACCAGCTAAAACTAAAACAACATTACTGTTTACATTTTTAACTGCTTCAATAAGTGCTACGTGCTCTGGTGGGATTCTTAAGTGACTTCTGTCAAAGCCTTCTGATTCAAATACATCTGTAAGACCAACGAAAACTAATGCAATATCTGCATTTTTAGCAGCAACAACTGCTTCGTTTATGTAAGCATCCTGAGTTTTATTTTTTGCTTCTTTCTTTGTAAGAGCGTAGCCCGGTGCATAAGTAATATTTATGCCACGGTCAAACATTGTGTCGAATGCGTTATCGAGTTTAATAGGATTAACAAGTGAGCTACCTGCACCCTGATGACGAGGCTTTTTAGCCATCTGACCGATAACTGCATATTTTTTATCTTTACTAAGAGGAAGAATGTCTTCTTCGTTCTTTAAGAGTACCATTGAATCCTGAGCAACTTTTCTTGCAAATTCGTGGTGCTCTGCTTCGTTATATGTATGTTCACCTAATACTTCTTTTGCTTTAAAGATAACATCTAAAACACCGTCAACCATTTCGTTGAGTTGTTCTTCAGAAATTCTGCCGTCACGAACTGCTTCTGCAATTTCTCTGTTACCTTCACCGTTTGAAGTCGGCATTTCAAGGTTCTGACCTGCAAGAAGACCAGGTACGCGTTCATTTTCTGCACCCCAGTCAGTAACAATCATACCCTCGAAGCCCCATTCGTCTCTTAAAACATCTGTAAGAAGCCATTTGTTTTCGGCACCATAAATACCGTTAAGACGGTTGTACATACACATAATAGTCCAGGGCTGTGCTTCTTTAACTGCAATTTCAAATGCTGTTAAGTAAATTTCTCTTAATGTTCTTTCGTCAACAACTGCGCTTACTGTCATTCTGCGTGTTTCCTGATTGTTTACAGCATAGTGCTTTAAAGATGTACCAACACCCTTGCTCTGAACACCATTGCAGAATGCTGCAGAAAGCTTACCAGCAAGAAGCGGGTCTTCTGAAAAATACTCAAAGTTTCTACCACAAAGTGGTGAACGCTTCATATTAGTACCAGGTCCTAAAAGAACCGAAACTTTTTCTTTTAAAGATTCTTCACCTAATCGAACACCCATTTCGTAGAGTAATTCAGGGTTCCATGAGCAAGCAGTTGTTGCCGCAGTCGGATAACAGATTGCAGGAACACCACCTAAAAAGTTATCACTTTTCTTTTGTTGTTCTTTTAATTCTTTTTTCTTTTCTTTATCCTTTGTACCTACACTATTTCTTATACCATGAGGTCCGTCGCTCCAAAGAATTGCAGGAATACCATATTTTTCAATTGCATCTGTGTGCCAGTAGTCTTTACCTGAACAAAAACGAACTTTTTCTTCAAGTGACATTTGGTTAATAATATCAGCGTGTTTCATTCCTTTTATCTCCTTTTATATATCAATTTTACTATTTTCGCCTGTATTCCAGTTAATTAAATGCTCAAACTTTTTACCATTTTCCTCACAGGTAAGTTTAACAACATTATCACCCTCGTAAATAGCATCAAGCACTTTAACTGTTGGTGCACTATATGTTTTCATAAGCTCTGCACTTTGTTTTTCATCATAGTTTGCAGCATTGTCAGATGTAAAGATAATTGTACCTAAATTTCTGCAAAGGTCTGCCCATAAAACGCGTTGTTCCCAAGTGATTTTGAGCTTCTTCTTACTCTTTCTGTCACCGTCAACCTCTTTTAAAGCATTTCTTAAATAGAATACATCAGGGTCGTTACCGAACACTCTGCCATTAAGACCACGACGGAATATTGTATTTTTAATTGCAGTCTGAACAGAAACAATTTCTCTGTTTACTGTGCTCTTTACTGGTACTGGCTCAAATACTAAATCAACGTCACTACCAATACGACAATAATCAACCTTACCGAATGCAGGTCCTAATGGAACACCACAACCTAAAATAAGCTTTTCGCCGACACATTCTCTTAAAAGTGCCATTGCATCACACATAATTTCACCACGGCTCTTGCCGTTTCTTGGAACGATACAAGCAGTATAAAGGAAGTCGAGCTTAACCATATCAAAGCCCCATGTGTTGAGAATTGTGTTAAAGAATTGCTTGATATATGCCGCACATTCAGGGTTATAAAAATCAAGTGTGTAACAATCTCTACCAAGACCTACGAAACCATAGATAGGCTTACCATCTGGTTTTTTAACAATCCATTCAGGATGATTTTTTGCAACAACTGAATCCTTCTGGATATAGAATGGTGCAAGCCAGAGACCTGCAAGCCAACCCTTAGAATGAATTTCATCTGCAATATATTTCATACCCTTAGGAAATTTTTCGTTTGGTACTTCCCAGTCACCTATAAAGCTCTGATAACCGTCATCTATCTGGAAGATGTTTATATCTGCACCTGTTGCTTTTAATGCCTCAAGGTCACGGATAATAATACCCTCTGTAATATCTGTGTAGTAGTTGTACCAGCTTGTGTAACCATTGATTCTGTTTGTTTTTGGTTTTTCAATGCCCATCAAAGTAAAATACTCATCAAATAAAGCATCGTGTTCACCGGTTAAAACAACCATGTCCAAAACAGTAACTTCACCGTTTATTACTTTACACTCCAAATCCTTTTCAATAACAATTGTGTTAGCATTAGTATCAAAATTGAATATAGTGTAACCCTCTTGCTCACTAAGACTACCAAAGAGTGTAAATTCGTTACCTGTACGGATATATGAATATGTGTAACCGTGGAATACACCTGATTTATCAGGATATTCTCTGAACATATAGTCACCGCTACAGCCAGCCATATTGAAGCCTAAAGGAATAGATTTAACAAGCTTATTCATACCTCTGTAAAGCTCATTTTTCTTATACTCTCTTGTAAGACTCCAGCTCTGGTAACCATTTGGCATAATGCGGACATCATCAGGATAATTGTAGTCGGCAATAACTTTAAGATTATAAAGCTCAGTTTCTTTACTTGCTTTTAAAGTAACCTTTAAAGATTTACCATCAAATGAGTAATTCACCGCTAAATCTTCATTGTTTTCTGAAAAAGCAACTGTCTTGCCATTTACTTTGTAATTCAATGCAACTTTTGCGTTTTTAAACATTGTTTTTTGCACCTTTCAGATAGATTTTCAATATGACTATCATTTTACCATAAATTATAAAAAAAGACAATGTAAATCTCTCCAATAAATTACCTTAAAAATTAGTGAAAACAACAGTAAAAAACTCTTATTTTGTATTGACTTATCATATAAAAAGGAATAGAATTGAACTGATATGCGAGGTGACTTAATGGCATTTATTTTATCGGGTGTCGCATACGGCATTTTAGAGGTTTTTTTGCTCCACATACTTTTAAAAAGTGCTTTGTCTGGTGATTTGAAAAAATCTATATTACCACTCTTTATAAAGCTTTTATCTTACGGGGCAGCTCTATTACTTATCTATTTTTTCTTTATGGAATCCGTAAAGCTTTTAGCAATCGGTTATACAATAGGTGTTATTGTTTCAATTCCGGTTATTTTACTTATTTCTAAAAAGAATGAACAAAAATCGAAAAAATAAATTTCCAATGAAGGAGATGATAATAAATGGGTACTGCTGATTTAATAAAAATCGGCATAAGCATAGTAGTTTTTGTTATTTGTCTTGTTCTTAACATCCACTTTAAAGGAATAATAAAAAACCTTGGCGATGATGTTGACAAGAAGACACTCAAAAAGAAAAAAAGACTTAAAAAGCTATGCTTCACAGGAATAATTATCAGCATCTGGTTTGCCTTAGGTGTATTTATAACATGGTTCTCAGGCAAGCACTTAGGCACTATGCACATTGAGTTTTCAATGTTCAGCGACAGAAGCACGGTTGAATTGCTCGGCTTTAAATTAGGCGAAACAACAATTTACACAATGATTATTGTTTTGATTGTTACTATTCTTTGCCTTCTTTTCAGATTCCTTGTATTCCCGAAATTCAAGGAAAAGCCCGAAGGCTTCCAGAATGTTATGGAACTCTGCGTTGAAACAGTTGAAAGTTTTTGTGTAGATGCAACTGGTAAGAAAGCAGGTAAGAGTCTTGCACCTTATATGTTCGCACTTGCAATTTATTTAATATTCAGTGCGAGCTTCGAGTTATTCGGTTTAAGAGCACCTACCTCAGATTTGGTTGTTACATTCTCTATGGGTCTTATAACCTTTGTTCTTCTTAACTATTTCGGCTTCAAAAAACTTGGAATCGGCGGAAGATTCAAGGCAATGGGTGGTCCTATGGTTGCAATGAGACCAATTATGATTCCTATGAAAATCGTCAGCGACATTGCAATTCCAATTTCACTTGCTTGTCGTCTTTTCGGTAATATGCTCGGTGGTATGATAGTTATGGAGCTTTTAAAAGGTGCTCTTGGTGGCTACGCATCAGGTATTCCTGGTATTGCAGGTTTATATTTTAACCTTTTCCACCCTCTTATTCAGGCATATATCTTCATTACCCTTTCACTCACATTTATTGATGAAGCAATGGAAGGTCTTGAAGAATAATATAAAAACAAAAATAAAAATAAATCAAATTCATATTTATTTCGGAGGTAATTTATTATGGGTTCAGCAATAGCAATGCTTACAGCACTCGGTGCAGGTTTCGGTATGTGTTTCGCAACTGCAAAGGCAGTTGAGTCAGTTGCACGTCAACCAGAAGCAGCAAGTAAAATTCAGACAATCCTTCTTTTAGGTTGTGCGCTCGCAGAATCAACAGCTATCTACGCTTTCGTTGTAGCTCTTATTCTTTCTGGTAAATAATTTAATTTTTAAGGTGTATTTATTATGGATATGTTACAATCTTTAGGTATGTCAAAAGACCTTATTGCCGATCTTTTGATTAACATAGTCAGCATAATTGTTCTTTACCTTGTTGTTAAAAAATTAGCTTACAACCCTGTTAAAAAGTTTCTTGATGCAAGAACTGAAAAGGTTGAAGCACAAAAGGCAGAAGCAGCAGAAAATCTTAAAGAAGCTACCCAGATGAAAGAAAAATATGACGAGCTTCTCAAAGACTCAGAAAATGCTAAGGCTGACGCAATCAAAGAAGGCATTAACAACGCGAAGGCAGAAGCTACTGATATTCTTGAATCTGCAAGAGAACAAGCCAAAGCAATTGTTGATAAGGCAAACAAAAATGCAAAAGAAAAAGAGCAGGAAGCGCTTGATAATGCTCGTGAAGAAATTATTAATCTCGCTATTGATGCATCTACAGCTCTTTTACATAGAGAATTTGATGATGCAGACAATAAGCGACTTATAGAAGATTTTCTTGATTCATTAAAAAGTAATGGTGATATAGATGCGTAAATCAACTATTATAGTTGCCGATAATATCACTATTCCTACTTACAGATATCTTTGCGATGAATTGAAGAAAAAGCTTGGCAAGGATATTGATTTTGAGTATAAAATAGACAACTCAATTATCGGTGGCTTTATAATCAATCTTGACGGTGTAGTTTACGACAATAGCATTAAAACCCAACTCGAAAGACTTAAAAAGCACATAAAGAAGGGAGATGAAGCCTGATGTCCCACGATATTTTCGCAACAAAAAACGAATATCTGAAAAGCAGACTTCAGAGTTTCTCAGCTACTCCGCTTGTTTATGAATGTGGTAAGGTTTCATCTGTTGGTGACGGTGTTGCTACTGTTTCAGGACTTAAAAACCGTCTTTATGGCGAACTTTTAGAATTCGATGGCGAAATTTATGGTATGGCCCTTGACCTTAACGAAGATGGCGTTGGCGCTGTTCTTTTTGACAGTGCAGACGCAGTAAGTGTTGGTGATAAGGTTAAGGGTACTAGCAGAGTTGCAGAAATTCCCGTAGGCCCAGAGCTTTTAGGCAGAATTATTGACCCTATAGGCAGAGCTATTGACGGTAAAGCACTCGATGCAAAAAAATATTTACCTGCAGAAAGACCTGCACCTACAATTATTGACAGAGAGCCAGTTTCAAAACCACTTGAAACAGGTATTCTTGCAATTGACAGTATGGTGCCTATTGGTCGTGGTCAACGTGAGCTTATCATTGGTGACAGACAGACAGGTAAAACCTCTATTGCGCTTGACACTATCTTCAATCAGAAGGGTAAAGATGTAATTTGTGTTTACTGTGCTATCGGCCAAAAAGCATCTAACATTTCACAGGTTGTTGATTATCTTAACAAAAACGATGCTATGGAATACACAGTGGTTGTCGCTTCAACTGCTTCCGATTCCCCTGCAACTCAATACCTCGCACCTTACTGTGCTTGTACTGTTGCAGAAGGCTTTATGGCTGAAGGTAAAGATGTTTTAGTTATTTATGACGATTTATCTAAACATGCGGTAGCTTACCGTGCAATGTCTTTACTTCTTCACAGACCACCAGGACGTGAAGCATATCCCGGTGACGTTTTCTATCTTCACTCAAGACTTCTTGAAAGAAGTGCTTGTCTTTCTAAAAAATTAGGTGGCGGTAGCATTACTGCATTGCCTATTGTTGAAACAACAGGTGGTAATATTTCCGCTTACATACCAACCAACGTAATTTCTATTACAGATGGTCAGATTTATTTAGAGAGTGAATTATTCCACAGCGGTATGCGTCCTGCTATCAACACCGGTCTTTCAGTTTCCCGTGTTGGTAGAAGTGCTCAGCACAAAGCAATGAGAAAGGTTTCGGGTACACTTCGTATCGAGCTTTCTCAATACAGAGAAATGGCTATTTTCACCCGTTTTGGTAGTGATGTTGACGAATCTACTGCTAAACTTTTAAGAAAGGGTGAATGCCTTACTGAGCTCTTAAAGCAAGGTAAGGGCGAGCCATTGAACTTATTTAAGCAGGTTGCAATTCTTTTAGCTTACAAACTTGATGTTTTTGAAAACGTTCCTAAAAAGGAAATCAAAGAAAAAGCAAACGAGCTTGTAGATATGTTGCAAAGTAAATACCCTGATTATGCAAAAGAAATCAATAAAACAGGTGATATTACTGACGCAATTGAAAAGATTTTCACTAAAACAATGTTGGAGTTTAAACAATGAGTAATGCTAACGAAATAAAGCAGCATCTCAAAGCAGTTGAACAGACAAGAAAAATAACAAATGCTATGTATTTGTTATCTACTTCACGAATGAAAAAGGCTATGAGCAGTATTGACTTTAACCTTTTTTATCTTGAGAGACTGCGTACTACAATAAAAGATATTCTTTCAAAAACAAAAAACAACAACTTAACAAACAAGTTCATTGAAGAAAGCGACTCGGGCAGTGCAGTTTTTGTTGTTGTAACCTCTGACAAAGGTCTTTGCGGTGGTTACAATTCAGGTGTTGTAAATTTAGCACTCGAAAAAATGAAAGAGCACAAAGACCCTATGGTTATTTCACTCGGCATTATTGGTGACCGACTTTTTAAAAACCATGGTATTGAGCCTGCATACTCCTGGTATGGTGCTTCACAGCATCCTACTCTGAACCTTGCAGGTCAGGTTGCTTCAAAGCTCATTGAATTGTTTTTAACAAATGACTACAAAGAAGTTTATTTAGTTTATACCGAATATGTTTCTTCATCTGTACAGACTCCTTGTGTTAAACGACTTTTACCACTTTTAAGACGAGATTTTCTCGATATTGATTTTGAAAGTGACAAGCGAGCTCAGATGATTTATGAACCCTCGGTTGAGGTTGTTTTTGAACAGGTTGTTTATCAATATGTGACGGGCTTTATGTACGATGTATTTATGCAATCGGCAGTAAGTGAAAACATTGCACGAATGAACGCAATGCAAAATGCTACTAAAAATGCCGATGAAATGATTGAGAGTCTTGCGAAAGAGCTCAATGCTGCCCGTCAGCTTCAAATCACTAATGAAATAACAGAAATTGCTGCGGCAACAGAATTACAAAAGTGAGTGTATTTTATGAGTATAATTTATAAAGGCGAAATAGTTAAAATTTCAGGCCCTGTTATTGATGTACGATTCAGTGGCAAATTACCGCCTATTAACACACTTCTTACAATTGAAGAAGCCGACAAACACATTGAAGTTGCTATGCATGTTGGCAATAATACTGTCCGTGCTATTGCACTTGAAGCAACTGAAGGTCTTTCTTGTGGATTAAAGGTTGTTTCTGATGGTAACGGCATTATGGTGCCTGTTGGTGACGAGGTTATAGGAAGAGTTGTTGATGTTTTAGGTAGACCAATTGATGGTAAGGGCGAAATTAAAGCAGACCACAAGCTACCTATTCACAGAGAGCCGCCATCACTTTACGAGCAAAAACCTGCAACTGAGGTACTCGAAACAGGTATTAAGGTTATCGACTTACTCGTTCCTTATACAAAGGGTGGTAAAATCGGTCTTTTCGGTGGTGCTGGTGTTGGTAAAACCGTTCTTATTATGGAAATGATTCATAATATTGCAACAAACCACGGTGGTTATTCAGTTTTCACTGGTGTCGGTGAAAGAAGCCGTGAGGGTAACGAGCTTATGCACGATATGAGTGAAAGTGGTGTTATCAACAAAACAATTCTTGCATTCGGTCAGATGAATGAGCCATCTGGTAGCCGTATGAGAATCGCTCTCACAGGTCTTACAATGGCTGAATATCTTCGTGATGAACGCCATCAGGATGTGCTTCTTTTTGTAGATAATATTTACAGATATGTTCAGGCTGGTAACGAGGTTTCTGCACTTTTAGGCAGACTTCCGAGTGCGGTTGGTTACCAACCTACTCTTGCAAATGAGCTTGGTGAATTAGAAGAAAGAATTGCTTCTACCTCTAAGGGCTCAATTACATCTGTTCAGGCTGTTTATGTTCCTGCCGATGACCTTACTGACCCTGCTCCTGCGACAATCTTTACACACCTTGATGCTACAACAGTTCTTTCAAGAAGCATTTCAGAGCTTGGTATTTACCCGGCTGTTGACCCACTTGAATCTACAAGCCGTGCTCTCGAGCCCGAAATTGTCGGCGAGCTTCACTACAGAGTTGCCCGTGGTGTTCAGGAATGCTTACAGAGATATTCTGAACTTAAAGATATTATTGCTATTCTCGGTATGGAAGAGCTTTCTGAAGAAGACCGTCTTACTGTTTACAGAGCAAGAAAAATTCAGAAATTCCTCTCTCAGCCTATGAATGTTGCGACTGCTTTCACAGGTGTTAAAGGTCAGTTTGTTCCGATTAAAGAAACAATTGAAAGCTTCAGACAGATTATTGACGGTGAAGCAGACGATATTCCAGAAGCAGCATTCTTTATGGTTGGTTCTATTAAAGATGCAAGAGAAAAAGCAAAAACGCTTTAATTCATATTACAGGGTGATTTAAGATGCCTAAATTCAAATTAGAAATGTTCACCCCGAAAAAGCAATTTTTTGTTGGCGAAGTGGATGCAGTTACCTGTAACGCATCTGACGGTGAATTAAGTGTTCTTTACGGACACCAGCCAATGATTGTTGCGTTACCACCAGGGGAAATAAAAATAAAACAAGACGGTGAATGGAAAAAAGCATTTGTCGGCGATGGTTTTATGGAAGTAAGACCTGACGATGTTTTGGTCTTCACTCACCTTTTAGAGTGGCCAGAGAATATTGACGAAGCAAAGGCACAGTTACTTTTAGAGCAAGAAAAAGAACAATTAAGAAATGCCGCTTCATTCAGTGAGCACAGACGAACTGAAATAGAACTTCAGCGAATGATGACCACTTTGAGAAAAAGAAATTATAATTTAAACATATAATGTATTGTAATTTTCTATAAATTTATTCCTATGTATTTCAATTTTTAGTTGAATACATAGGAATTTTTTTGTAGTGTCGAATTTTATTGAAATATAAAAAAAATAGGCGTATAATAACCCCTGTTAAAAAATTTAAAATAGGTCGGGGTATTATGACAAAATTAAAACCGAAGCTTTTTTCGGTAATTAAAAACTACAACAAAGGGCAATTTGTAAAAGACTTAACCGCTGGTCTTATAGTTGCAATTATTGCTTTGCCACTTTCAATTGCTCTGGCACTCGCTTCCGGTGCAACACCTGAGCAAGGTCTTTACACCGCTATTGTTGCAGGTTTTTTAATTTCCTTTTTAGGTGGTAGCCGTGTACAGATTGCAGGTCCTACTGCGGCATTCGCTTCAATTGTTGCGGGTATAATTGCAACAAACGGATTTTCGGGACTTGTTATAGCAACACTTATGGCGGGTGTAATGCTCATAATAATGGGTGTATGCAAATTTGGTAGCCTTATTAAATTTATTCCGTTTACAATTACAACCGGTTTTACTTCAGGTATTGCGGTTACAATTTTAATCGGACAAATTAAAGACTTTTTAGGACTTACATTTAAAAACTCACCTGTTGAAACAGTTGAAAAAGTTGAAGAAATTATACACTCAATCACCACAATTAACCCTATGGCAGCTTTGATTGGTGTTGTTTCTCTTGCAATTTTAATTATAATGCCAAAACTCATAAAAAAAGTTCCACCATCAATTTTTGCAATTCTCGTTTCTGCATTACTCGTTCACTTTTTAGATTTAGATGTACTTACTATTGGTGATTTGTATGAAATTTCATCTAAAGCACCAACACCATCTATTCCTGAATTTTCATTTGAAACAATAAAGGCAGTTTTCCCTGATGCAGTTACAATTGCAGTTTTAGCCGCTATTGAGTCCCTCCTTTCTTGTGTTGTTGCCGATGGTATGATTGGTAGCAGACACAACTCAAATATGGAACTTGTTGCGCAAGGTGTCGGTAATATCGGCTCTGCTCTCTTCGGTGGTATTCCTGCGACAGGTGCTATTGCAAGAACTGCGGCTAATATAAAAAATGGTGGTAGAACTCCAATAGCAGGTATGGTACACGCAGTAGTACTTCTTTTAGTTTTACTTGTTTTAATGCCACTTGCGTCTTACATTCCAATGCCAACTATTGCAGCAATTCTCTTTATAGTCGCTTATAATATGAGTGAATGGCGTGAATTTAAAGCAATTGTTAAAACATCACCAAAGAGCGATATTTTCGTTTTAGTTTTAACTTTTGTACTCACTATTGCATTTGACTTGGTTGTTGCTATTGCAGTTGGTCTTGTTCTTTCAACACTTCTCTTTATGAAACGTATGAGTGACGAAACAAACGCGTATGGCTGGAAAGAAATTGACGAAGCAACAGACGAAGATAATGTTAACTTAAAGGTTATTCCGGAAGGTGCTTCTGTATTTGAAATTACAGGTCCTATCTTCTTTGGTGCGGCAACTAAATTTACAGATACACTTTCATCCACAGACAAAAAAGTGCTTATATTAAGAATGAGAAGCGTACCTGCAATTGATGCAACCGGTATTCACGCATTTGAAACAATTCTTAAAAACTTCGAGAAAAAAGGCAAAACACTTATAATTTCTCACGCAAATGAACAACCATTAAAAGCACTCAAAAAGTCAGGCCTTTACACACGAATTGGTAAAGAAAACTTTAAGCGAAATATTGACGATGCTTTAAAGAGAGCAGATGAAATTTTAAAGGCAGAATAAAAGACAGCAATCTATTCACTTTATTGAATAGATTGCTGTTTTTTTATTTTATTTTTCAGAATTAATATTATAATCTAATACTGCTTTAATGTATGCTTTCTTCGCCTTTGAGTTTTTAATTTTTCTAAACTCGTCTGAAAGTTCAATTTCAGTTTCGTTACGCTTGTTGTCGCCAATTTTAAATTCAGTTTTGGTATTTTTGCCAACAAGTTTTTCAACCGCTTCAGCAATTTCTTCTGAAGTCGCAGTCTTTACTTCCCCTGTCTCCTGCTTCCTACTTTCTGCTTCCTGAATCTCCTCTGTTTCCTGATCCCTGATTTCTGTTCCCTGATCCCTGAGCTTTGCTTCTTCCAGTTCTTTTTCTGTCTGGAATTTTTCTGCATCTGTAGGAAGAGCAGCGTAAGCACCACTTTCAATAAATTTTACAGTAATCTTTTCAATTTCACGCATTTTTACCTGCTCTGCCTGAGCAAATGCTAATTTATCTGCATCTGAAATATTCGGGTTACTTTCCACAGAACGAATACTTGCTACAGAAGCATTTATTTTATTCATTTTAATACGTTGTGCTTCATCTTTCGTTTTACAACGCTTTAAATCTTCTTCGTACTGTTTGGCTTCTGCTTCCACTGCACGCATTTTCTGATACAGAACAGGGTTTTTCTTTTGCAGATACTGCATTTCTTGTTCTGTTAATTTACTACCAGCGTAAATTTTATTTGTTATTCTCTGCATTTCTTTATCTTCAGGATGCAACTCCTGTTGTTCTTTATAGGCGTTAATAAAATTCACATTGTCTTTCTGGCGCTCAGTCAGACCATCGGTAGAAAAGCCTTGTTGTTTTCTTTGCTCCCACTTGCTTTCAAGTTTTGCATTTTTTCTTATATGATTTAGAGAAGTCATAAGACCAAAGCTACTTGTATCAATAAAACTCATTTTAACACCTGCTTTCAATAATAAATATTATATATTTACTAACAACCAATAGGGTATAATTGCCCTCTAATTAGATTATTCTACGATTTTCTAATTTCTAAAGCAAAACAACCATTGAAATTTTCGATTTCAATGGTTGTTTTTAATTATTCTTTTATTAACTCTAAACTTATAACTTTGTAAAGTTCTTTTACATCAAACGGTTTGCCTATATGTGTTGACACACCTGCTTTTAATGCAATTTCTACATCCTTTTTATGAGTGTTTGCACTCATTGCAATTATTGGCACTTTTTTAGAGTCCATTCTCTCTAAATTACGAATGAATTTTGTTGCTTCAAGGCCATCCATTACCGGCATTCTTACATCCATAAGAACAACATCATAATAGCCTTCGTCAGAGTTGTTGAATTTTTCAAGACCTGCTTGTCCGTCAGGCGCACATTCAACAATCATACCTTTTTTCTCTAATACTCTGACTGCAATCTGACTATTCATTTCGTTATCCTCACAAAGAAGTACCCTTTTGTCTTTCAATATACTATCAAAATCGTCATTTGAAAGTTCTTCTTTGCTCTGTGCAAATGAATCATCGACTTCAACTTCCTCTAAAGCAAGTTCAACAGTGAATTCAGAACCTTTACCAACTTCACTTTCAACAGAAATTGTGCCACCCATAAGTTCAACAACATACTTTGTAATAAATAGACCAAGACCTGTACCTGAACTGTTAATAGAGTTATTACCCTCTCTGGTAAATCGGTTAAACATTTTCTTTTGAAATTCTTTACTCATTCCGATACCGGTATCTTTTATAATAAATCGTTCTACTATAACACCGTCGTTTCTGCTTACGAACTCTATTATAAAATCTATTTTACCTTTTTCAGGCGTAAACTTAACAGCGTTAGAAAGCAAATTGAAGAAAATCTGATTAAATCTTAACTTATCAGTACTCACACACTTCGCCAGACTTTTATCAGTTTTCATTGTAAATTCAATCTTTTTAGCATCACAAAGCGAACGAACCATAGTGTTCACATAGAGTTTAAACTCATCCATTGAGTAAGGTTCAAATGTTAAATTCAAAGCATTTTTCTCAATTTGCGAACTATCAAGTGCGTCATTTATAAGACCTAAAAGGAAGTGTGCTGAAGCATCAATATTTGTAAAGTATTTCTTTATAGTTTCATCTTTACTTTCTTCAACACCCAATGCAGACATACCAATAATAGCATTCATTGGTGTACGCATATCGTGACTTATGCCTGCAAAGAAATCTGAACGGGCTTCATTCGCCTTCTTAACTTCTTCCATAGCCTTTTTGAGTTTCTTCTCTTTCTTAAGACTTTCTCTTACAATAGCATCAACATTTGACCTTGTTGAAAGAAGAATATCGGTACGTTCTTTAAACAATGGTTTTATAACCATGCTGTTATATTCTTCTTCGCCATTTCTGTCGAGACCTAAAAATTGAAACTCAATAATGCCATTCTTTTTAATTGCAGAATTGATATAGTCAATTGACATATATTTCCTGACTCTTTTTCTATCCCTCTCTGTCACACGTTTTTCACAAAATACATCCATACCACTTTCAAAATCGAAAGTATTATTAAAATTCGTAATGTTGGTACCTGCAGAATGAAATCTTGTATAAATGTCGTGCTGTGTATCAATTACACCAACCTCAAGGTAATTCTGCTCAAGTATGCTTTCAGAAATAATTGACGTCATTTTTTCTTTTGTCATGTCTTTATTATAAAAGAATGCAAGAATGTTGCCCGTTTTAGGACTTTTAAGAATGTTAACATCAACACAAATCCAAATTCTTTTTTTGTCGCCTTTTATTTTCGCAAAATACTCTTCTCTTACTTCTGTTACACCTTTTTCAAAAAGATTAAGAAGATTATCAACAGAAAGGGTTTTTGCCTGTTCATCTGTCATTTCACAAGCATCGAGAAAATTCATAGAACGTTCTCTATAATCAATAGTTGTGATGATATTTTCATCTTTAACATAAGATTCACCGTATCTTAAATTTTCAACCATACCCAAAGTAAGATTAACACACGATGTTGAAATAATATTGTCACCTGTTTTATTTCTGAATGCAAGTTCTTCTCTGAATCTTTTTTCGGTGAATTTTTGTTCAGTAACATCTCTGCTCATACCATAAGCAATAATACCATTACCCGCATCATCTCTTACAACAGAATAAGAAATTTCAACACATCGTTTTATATTTGAAATAGAGTTAAGCATCCAGAAAGTGCCTCTTAACTCTTTTTCCTCACCAAAATCTACTCTCTTGTAAAACTCTTTAAATTCTTCATATTGTTCTTCAATAATGACATTTTTATTAAAAAGCCTGTCCGGGAAATCATAAAGAATAACCTCTCTGCCGATTTCACCTATTTCAGTACCTTGCGGATAGCGTGCTGACTTATTTTTTATATCATACTCCCAAACGAGCATTTTTGCACCGCTTATTGCAAGTTTGAATCTATTTTCAGTATCCTTAAGCTTCTGCTTATTCTCTATAATTTCTGTTACATCGTGGCATACACCAACTAAAGCAATTTTATCCTGAACCTTAACAACTTTACCATTATCTTTTATCCATATAAATCTGCCATTTTTCTTTCTTACGCGATATGTAAGCTCATACTTATCGCCAATCTTAGTAAGGCTTTTTAGCTTCTCCATAACGCGTGGCATATCTTCTCTATAAACAAGATTTTCAACTTTATTATTTATATCTAAAAGAAGCTCTTTTTTGTTAAGATAACCTAACAATCTCACGAAATTATCATCAATTACAAAAATCTGAGAATCCTCTTCATTGAAGCAGCCTAAAATACCCGCGTTAACACCTTCGCTTAAGATATCGCGGTAAAGCTCTGCCTCATAACCTAATTCTACCTCTTCTACAAAATAACGAATTGGCATAGAGTTTCTATCCACTACTGAAATATCCAGAGTAGAAACTTTAAATTCATCATTCATAAGAACAACAATTGCTGAAACTCTCAACACCATAACCTGTTCAGATTCGGTATTTTTCACTTCAGTAATAAAGTTTGTTGAATAAATCCCTTTAGAAATTTCTTTTTCGTTCTCATCTGAAAAGCTTAAAGAACACTTAACATTTGCAAATGTCAAAAATGTTCTTAGTGCTGCTTTTATAGCTACAACACCGTGAAGCGTCCCGTTCTGAACCAATCCCAAGATATCCGCATCCTCAGTAAAAGCCTTGTAGCTCTCTTCATATTTCTTTTCTTCTAAATGAGCGCAAAAAAGTTTTTTCAAAAACTCAACTGTTTTTTTAACATTTTCACTCATACCGACACCCCACAACAGCATACATTCCTCCAATATAGTACAATTTTAACATAAAAAATAAAGATTTTCAATATTTTTTATGAAAAATATTGAAAATCTTATACAAAAGAGCTGTAAAAAACTTATCGTTTTTTACAGCTCAATTAAATTATTTCTTCATTTCAAGTGTTTTAGTAATCATTGATTTAACAACAGAAAGTGCTGTAAGGTTTGCCTGATAAGCATTTGATGCTGCCATTAAGTCAATCATTTCTTCAGTTGTATCAACATTTGAATATGTAACATAGCCATTTTCATCTGCAAGTGGGTTTGTTGGGTCATAAACTTTTGTAAACTCGCGTTCACTTTCTACAACCTCAGCAATTCTTACACCACCGCCCTGAGCATTTGAGAGTTCATCTTTGAATGTCATAGCACGCTCCTGGAAAACAACCTGTTGTCTTCTGTAAGGCTCGCCACTTTCAGTCATTGTTGTTTTTTCATTTGCTATGTTCTGTGTAATAATATCTGTTCTGAAACGTTCAGCAGTTAAAGCAGAACCAACTATATCTAATGAATTACAAAATCCCATAACTAAACTCCTTATTTAATACTACTGTTCAATACATATCCGAACTTGTCGAATTCTGATTTAACCTTTGTTAATAACATACTGTACTGAGCATAAGACTTATAAAGCTCAATGCTCTCTTTTTCCATATTAACATTGTTACCGTCAGAGCGTGTTGACGCAGTTTCATCTTCAATTACCTGTGTCTCGATAATGTTTTGTGCAGTAATATTTCTTCTCTCTTCACTTAAAACATTAACAAAATCAAGTTGTTTCGCTTTATAACCAGGTGTTTCAACATTGGCTATATTCTGCATATGAAGTTCTTGCTTTGTCCAGGCTAAATTTGTACCCGCTTCAAGCAATTTAAAATCATAAGAATTGAAAAACATAGTAGTTCTCCCTTAATTTTAATTCAAAAATTCAATTATGCACCTGCACCTGATGTACGAGCTATTCTGTCAGCCTGAACATAAGTATCACGAAGCTCTTTAATCATCGTAATAACCTCATCAACCTGTGAAAAATCTTTTTTGATATTAGCCTGAATTGCAACATTCAGAAAGTATTCGTAAAGCTGGTCGAGATTTTTAGATATATCATACTTGAAATCAAGATTAGCTCTTAAATATCTGAAAATCGCCTGAACCTTCTGGAGATTTTTATTAACCCCCTGAATATCATTTTTTCCATTTGCAATCTTTGCTAATTCAAAATCTTTCATAGCTGCATCATATAATGCAGTAAGCATTTCAACAGCAGTCATAGACATAACAGATTGTTGTTTGTACTGCTGTGAGTACTGTTGGTACGGATTATTTACCATAATACACCCTCATTTTATACTATTTCTCCGAAAAAATCAATAGGTAAATTGTTGTCCAAGATATGCACTCTGTGAACTATAGTTAGAAATGATAGTTTCCATAGCATTAAATTGCTTCCAATATCTATCTTTTTCTTTGTTATATCTTGTATTAAGAATTGAAATTCTGTCATCAATTCTTTTTAGTTCATTATAAAGAGTTGACTGTGTCTGTGTAGCTTTTGACTCTTTAGCACCTGCAATGCGAACTAATTCACCTGGGTCTGCTGCACTGACTTTTGCAGTTCTGTCCATTATGTTTGTGAGTTTTTCTGCAAGTCCGTTCTCACCTACAAATAATTTTTCAACTTCATCTGCATTTGTTTCAAGAGCCTTTTTAAGTGCTTCTTCATCAATAACAAGCTTACCTCTGTCGTCTTTATTGCTTGATGTTTCAATACCAATGTTATAAAGTGCAACGGAAGAAGTTGTAGATTTTGTATAAAGTGCGCCTCTCATCTGTTGAAGGAAATTACGGATTGTTGAGTCACCATAAAGAAGACCTTGTTTTGATTTTTCTTCCCACTTTTCAATCTGACTTTCAGTCATTTCGTCTCTTTGTGCATCTGTAAGTGGTGCATATTTACGATAGTTAGGTTCTTCATATATGTAACCATTAAGCTTATCAAGCATTTTGTTATAATCTTCAACAAAAGATTTAATTGTTTCCAAAATAGATTCTGTATCACGTTCTGTTGTAATCTTTGTTTCTTCGTAACCAATTACATTACCGCTACCATCATATTTTGCAGCACTAACATCTGTAAGCTGTAAAGTAACACCATCAATTGTGAAGTTATTTGAAGTTCTTGAAAATTCGTTACCATTTATTGATACAATAGCATCCTGTCCTGCAACTACTGCATCTGCTTTTAACGCACCATTCTCAAACTTATCGCTACCAAAAATCTTTGATAAGAAATTACCAGAGGTTTCTGTAATATTTATACCAAATTTTGCACCAGATTCTGTTGCTTCCATTGAGAAAGAGTCTGAAATTGATGAGTATGAAAGCTTAACACCTGCATCACTCTTATTTACAGCGCTTATAACATCTGCAACAGTATTCTCAGCAGTAAATGAAAATTTTTCACCATTAATTTCAAATGAGAAGCTGTCACCTGTAAGACCTAATTCACTTAATTTTGAAGATGTGCTGATTCTTGTTGAGGCACCCGGAACAAGACCAAGTGCAGAAGCATTTGCACCAGTTACCTTTAATTCATGGCCTTTTTCACCGTTAAAGTCAATTGCTAAACTTATGTTTTTTGCTCCATCAACTTCTGCTACATTAACTTTTATATAACCACCAAATTTTTGTGAAACTTCTGTTTCAAGAGCACTTATAACTGCATCCTCTGTTATATTACCATCAGCATCCATTAAATCTTCTTTTTTTAGAGTAATTGCTTTCTGTGCACCATCTAATGTAAGAGTAAATGTAAATTCACCGGTTTCATTTATAGTTGACTTAATTGCCTCTGTATCAATCTTGCCACCTTTAAGAACAGATTCACCGCTTACATTAACAGAAGATGTGAGCTTTGCTTTAGAAGCAAGCTGTTTAACTATGATATTCATATCTTCTGTAGAAGCACCTGCTGCAGATGATACAACTTTAACAGCATTACCGGAAATAACTTTAGATGTCATAGCATTAAAAAATGCAGATGATGATAAATTATTTTTAGCACTTGCACCATATGTTGTATTAAAATATTTACTTGAAAAACTATTGATTTGTGTTATAACATCACGGTAGTTTTCTATTTTCCATTCGGTCTGTGTTTTTAAACCTTTTTGTTTATCTATTTTAGATTGTGTACCAGATAATAATTTTTCAACTAAGCTATCGGTATCCATACCAGAAATCATACCTGAAAAACCATTGTTTGAACTTACTGAAGATGTTGAATTAACGTTCATAAAAACAACTCCTTTTGTTAGTAATCATAAGATTATATTTTGATATCTCTTGAAACATTTACTGTTGCAAAACTTGTACCGTGAACGGATTTGTAATACCTCTGAGTAGCAGCCTCGCCACCCTGATTAAAAGTCTGTATTTTATTTAAAATCTTTTCTTTTTCGTACTGAATTCTGTTTTTTATAACATCATCGTTACTGTTTATTCTGTTTAACACAGCATTTACTGCAAGAACTTCGATATATATTTTAGAAAGTTCTGGTGTTAAATCGTCTTTTTCACAAGCATTATTAAGAACATTTCTTACATCGTTATCCATTCCTGCAAACTCTCTGAGTTTATCATCAATTATTTTGATTTTATCTACCAATTCGCCACGTTTTTCAGTACACGCTAAAAGTTCTTCTTGAGGAACAACTGCCATTGAATCAGTAATTTTTTCTATTTCGCTTAAAAGCGCTGTTTTTTCTCGGAGGTAACCGATTACATCCTCATAAATCTGTGACATACCGATAACACCCCTTTCTTATTTTCATTTATTAAGTTTCTGAACCATAGATTTGAGATTTGCTTTTGGTAAAGCGGATGTTACTGTTGCAGCCTGTTTATTGGCTTGTATTGTCTGGTATAATTCTTCACGCCAGATTTTACATTCTTTTGGTGCAGTAACACCAACTCTTACCTGATTGTTTATATCAACAATTTTTAATTCAATTGGTTCTTTAAGGCCTTCCACTTCGATAATTAAAGATTCGCCTTCTTTTCTTGTTAATAATAACATATTATTTTGCCCCCTCCATAATAGGATGTCTTACGGGGTAATCCTGCTCTAAAAGTATCTGTGCAGCAACACCTGTTGTACTGTTTATAACAACAGGACTTTTAAGATTTACAGTTGAAGCTTCAAAATCTTCCTTTAAAGAAAGAACTGTCCAACAAGCATATTCACCTGAACCAAGGAGCTTTTCGTTTTCTTCTGTTATTTCAGGTTTATAAAAATCTTCAAACTGTGAGGGGTTAAATAATAAGAAACAAAGACCTGGTTCCTCAAGAGATTGTAACCAAACAATTTGTTCACCAATTTCTTCATCGAAAATCAATGTATATCTTTTGTAATCGTCAAAGCCAAAAATTGGCTGTTTGAAAATTATTACCTTTGAATCCGGAATTTCTCTCTCACCAAAGTCTCTTGTTTTATAAATCATATTTTGAACTCCTTGTGTTTGTTAAGCTGAACTACTGAAAATTTCTTCCAGATTATTCTTCATCCGCCTCGTGATTTGGGTCTGAACTTTTTGGGAAGTAATTCGGACCACCAATATATTCAATATCAACACTTGCTCTCTGAACAACATTGAATTTAACACTACCTGCAATGTAAGTCATTGAACGGTCAAGCTCTTGCCAATTAATATCAAGTTCTGTTGGTGTATATTCCATATTAAGGTCATTTGGCTCCCATGAAATATTAGGACCAACGCTTGGAAAGAACGCTGTAACAAGATGTGTTGTACCTTCATTTATTCTCTTCTGGGCAATAATACTTGGAATATTTGCACCTTCGTTTACTTTTGAAATCTGTTTACCGATATCAACATATTCTCTTGTTTTTTCTGCTATATGTTGTTTGCCACGATTTGCTTCGTAGCTTATTCTGTCACCCATAGTCATTAAGCCTATAGATTTACGGCTTTCATAACTGTCTATTTTAACAGAAATGTTTTTCGCGTCAATTTTAAGTGTAGACGGTGTAGTCTGCACATGCATATCACGTATAGCATCATTATCGTACTCTAACTTTGCAGGTGTTACTTCTAATTCGTACTTACCGGGGGTAGTTTTAATCTCGATAACTTGCATTTAAATCCCTTCTTCTCTAAAATTAAATCCATTTAATTCGTATGTTTATAAGCTTCTTTTATCTTAAATAATCCCATAATGAAACAGGAAGTATTTGTGAACCCATCTGAATAACTGCTTTTAAAATGTAGTCATTCATTGACTGATTTGTTGCTTCTTCAGCATCATTGATACCAACAAGCTCATCGATTCTGAATTTGTAGTTATCAACCTGATTCTGAAGTCTTGTTTCCATTGTATCAAGGAAACTTGTTTTAGCACCCATATCGGTAATATTTGTTCTGTAAATATCAACTCGTGCTGTAAGATGCGATTGAAGGCTACGGAATTTTCCATAATCATAATTTATCAATGCATCTTCTATATCAGTAATAAGATTTACAATATTGTTTGAATGACCATTTTCATCGTCAACACCAAAACCTAAAATCTGAAGACCTGAGAAAGATGCTTCAAAACCTGAAACAGAGTTGAAAGAACTACCATCAACACGAACACCTAAGCCGATATCTATAAACAACGGATTATCCTTTGCAATTTCCTGTTCAACACCATTTTCATCTACATAGTATCTGGAACCATCATCTCTCTGTTTAACAGAATCAACATCAATACCATTATAAAGAAGTTTACCATCATCGCTTAATGAGAATGGTGCAACCTTTGCAGTAGAACCACCGAAAGGATATTTAGTAGCAAATTTCATATTTGCAAACTGAATAATCTCTTCTTTCATAGATTTAAGTTCGCCAGCTATTGTAACACGACCTGTATCGCCAACAGTTTCTGATGAAGCTTTAATAAGCTTTGTACCGATAATCTCATTAAGAATATCGTTGATAGAAATCATTGAATCTTCAACTGCTTTGAATTCACTGTTTATAGCCTGAACATTAGAAAGTTGTTTTTCAGATTTGAAAAGTTCAACTCTTGAGTTAAGCATTCTTGTACCTGCAGAAACATCGTCTGACAACTTAATGAAACGGTTACCTGAAGCAATTTTCATATTAGTTTCAGCATAGTCATTTCTTGCTTTGTTGAGATACTTTATATAGTTTCTTTGCGTTGTTTTATCTGCAACTCTCATTGCTTATTCTCCTCTCTTAAAGTCCTACTCGACCCATTCTGTTTATGATTGTATCTAACAAATCATCCATAGCAGTCATTAAACGTGAAGCTGCTTCGTAAGCCTTCTGATAAACAATCATATCTGCTGCTTCTTCATCAGATGAAACTGCAGAGATTGAATCCCTCTGACCCTGGAAATCATTTGCAACAAGTTCAGTAGCATCGTGTCTGCCTTCCTGGAAGCTGATTTCTGTACCGAGCTTACCTAAGAAGTCGATTTCGTATTCAGCAAATGTACCTGTGAAGGTTTCGCCATAAGCCTCAAATGTAAATTTATCTTCGATAAGTGCAGATGCTAAATTCGAAGCATAATCTTCAATTGTTTCTGCTCTGTTGTAGATAAAGTAACCTGCCGCATTATTTACCCATTCATCACTAAGAGAAATATTTGCTGCAGTAACAGGTGCTTTAGAGTTTGTCTTACCGCTTTCGGTTTTTGCAGCAAGTAAAACTTTATAAACTGTTCTGCCTTCTGCATCAACCTTTGGTTGACCTGTTGCTTCATCATATTCAGGAATTGCATTATTTGCGATTTTTGCAAATGCACTTGCAATTGAGTCAATTCTGTCACGATAGTACATAAGACCGTTTGCGGCAGTTTCATTACCACTTTGCATACAAGGTCCGCGACCATTAAGAAATTCCATATACGCGTGAATTGTACCACCTGTAAGACCTACATTCTTACCTGTATCACTCCAGGTAACAGCAACTGTGCCATCCTGATTCTGATAAAGGTTAAGAACATTGTACTTAATACCATCAATTGCATTGTGGTCACCAATATCAACATCAATAGTACCATCAAGATTTTCTGTAACATGAATATCACAATAACCTGAAAGCTCATCAAGAAGTAAATTTCTTCTGTCTAAAAGCTCGTTAGCCTGATAATCGTTATCTGTTGCAATATTGTCACGGATTGTTTTATTTATGTGAGCAATCTGTTCCAATATACTGTTTGTTTTATCAATAGTAACAGACATATCTGTATATTGTTGTTTAAGAACATTATCAAGTCTTGCATTCATCTGTGAAAGAACCTGTGTAAGATTCTTGAATGCAGACATTACAAGGTTTGCTTCTGAGTCAGAAACAGGTGAACTGATAAAATTCTGAAGGTTTGTATAAATCTGCTCAATAGCACCCATAAGACCAGACTGATCTGTAATATCAGCACCGTCACCTAAAGCTGCCTGAATATCTTTAAGAATTGTTGCTGATTGGTCGTGGAAAGATGCCTGTGCATTCTCTTCTCTGAATCTCTTATCGAGGAATGCATCTCTCATCTGAGTGATGCTTGTAGCTTTAACACCCTGACCTGCAAGACCGATTCCATCATACGCAACACGTTGTGTTGATGTATTGACTGCAACAACTGCTCTGTCAACTCTTTGTCTTGTATAACCATCTGTATCAACGTTAGCAAGGTTGTTACCAACTATATCTAAAGATTTCTGATTTGTAAAAACTGAACTTTTGGCAGTTTCAATGCCCATAAAGGTAGGTCTCAATTGTAACACTCCTTATATTTTTTCTTCAAATGACGAACTTGACCAGTTCGCATTCGCACCGGAAGATGTATAAACACCTGTGTTATCAGCTTGTTGCTGTTGCAAAATCGTATTCGCAATTTTAAGGTTAGATTTTGCAATATCTATTGAAATCTTGTTGAGACTCTGAATCTCCTCAACAATCGCTCTTAATTCATTTACTGTAGAAGTAAAGCTGTTTTTCTGCTCTTTATCTTCAATCTTCTCAATAATTTCATCAGCTTTCATTTCACCGAAACCAGCTTTTTCCTGAGCAGCAATTCTTTTCTTTTCAATATTTTCGAGTTTCATCATAGTTGCCTGTTGAGCCTGAAGCACTGCAGTTAAATTATTAACATCGCTATCTAAAAGGGCTTTTCTCTTTTTTGCTTCAAAGTCAAGCATTTTTTTACACTCAACAAGACATTCTTCTAAAACAGCTTTATATTCAACGATATTCTGGTTCATAATTTCCTCCGAAAAATAGCATCAGCGATTAAAGCCGATAACATTGCTCATTATTGCACCTGCAATTTCAGAAGAAGATATCGGACAAGCATCACCTTGATATTTTTCTTTTAATTCTTTGATTTTAGCAGCATCAGTTGGTTTGTTATAAGCAACCTTGTAATTCATAACTGCTTTATCATAAGTTGTTTTTTCAGTTCCCTTTGTACCAAAATCAACCACATCTATATTGGATGCAGAAGTTTTGATTACAGAATCTGCACTTTTTGCGTTAACATCCTTTGTATAAACACTGTTAACATTGTTTCTTGTGTAATAATTTCTGATTGAATTAATATCCACAATATTGCCTCCTTATATTAGTTTTATCTGCCAACATGACGCAATTTTAGTCATGTTTTTATATCTCACTTATAATTGTTCTACGATTTTTTAAAAACTAAAGTATTTTTTCAAAAAATTTTTGATTTTTTTCAATTTTTTTATTATTTCTTTGAATACCTCCAAAAATCTATAAATATCAACATTATTTTCACTATTTTTCCATTCACTCTTTTAATTTACTTTTAAATGTGATATAATAGTATTTTAAGGAGTGGTTTCTTTGGCAAAAATTATTTCTTTAATAAACGAAAAAGGTGGCGTAGGCAAAACATCATCTGCAAATGCGATTGCTGTTTGCTTAAAGCACAAAAACTATAAAGTTCTTGGTGTTGACTTTGACCCTCAGGGTTATTTTTCTTTCAGTGTAGGTGCTGACACACGTGAACATCCGACTATTTATGATGTTATAAAAAAGCGTGTTTCAGCTATTGACGCAATTCAACACGCACCTGTTTTAGATGTAATTCCTACCGACGGACTTTTAGGTAATGTTGAAAGAGAATTTTCAGGTGCAGGTACAGAAAGAATGTTAAAGGATGCACTTAAAACAATTGAGCATTTATATGACTACATTGTTATAGATTCACCACCAGAATTAGGTCTTCTTTCTGCAAATATAATCACAGCTTCTAATGTTGTTCTTGTTCCTGGCTTAAGCGATGGCTATAGTCTTCGTGGTGTTATTCAGGTTCACGAAACTATTTCAAGAATTAAACAGGCTATTAACCCTGAGTTGGTTTTAGGTGGTATGTTCCTTTGCAGATATTACCCGAGAGAAGAACTCAGTAGAGTTACAAAAGAAACTGCGGCAGAGCTTTGCAAGGCACTTAATATGACTTTGCTTGACACAAATATCCGTCACAGTACAGTTATAAGTAATGCTATGACTGCTTTACAAGAGGATATTATTGAATATGCTCCGAGAAATGCTGTTGTAAAGGATTATATTGCTTTAGTAGATGAACTTTTTGAAAGGGGGATTCTTTAATGGCAAAAACAAAAAGAGAACTCGATAAGGATTTGATGTTCCAGAAAATTATGCCCGCTATTGCGGACAACCCTTTTTCTACTGTTTATAACGCAAACCACCCAGGCGAATCTGCTACACCGGAGCAAAAAAGCGACCACGATGCTTTTCAGAATTTAAGAAAAAAAGTTTTTTCAAGCACATATATGTGCGACCCTGGAACAGAAATTTCTGTTATAAATATAATGGAAAATTTAGTTTTAGGTTATCTTGATTCTGCTATGAAGAAATTCAATGTTTGTACTTGTGATAAATGCAAATGTTATGTTGCTGCTTTCGCACTTAATGTTGCTGAAACCAAATATGTTGCAGGAACTCAGGAAGAAATAAGACAAGCTGAACTGGAAATACCACAAAAGGTTATTACAGATGCTTTAATTAAAGCAGTAATAAGCCTTCGTTCAAATCCACAACACTAAAAATAAAAGTTTGTATCGATACCGATACAAACTTTTATTTTTTATTTATTAGTTTTGTTAATCTGATAAATTACTTCTGAACCAATCTGGTCTAACGGAAGTTGGCGGGAGATACCCCCGATTTTATATGCTTCCATTGGCATACCATAAACAACGCAGGTTTCTTTATCCTGACCGATTGTATAAGCACCGGTATCCTTTAAGAATTTAATACCCTTTGCACCATCGGCACCCATACCTGTAAGAATAACACCAACCGCATTTTTGCCTGCTGTTTTTGCAACTGAATCAAACATTACATCAACTGACGGACAGTGTCCACTTACTTTTTCACCGCGTTGGCTTCTGATGTAGTAGCCTTTTGCATCTTCCTTTAAGGTAAGGTGAAATTCACCTGCAGCAATAATAATCTGACCTGGTACAACTCTGTCAAAATCTTCTGCTTCTTTAACACGCATTTTACAGATTTTGTCGAGTCTTTGTGCATAAAGGTCTGTAAATTTAGGTGGCATGTGCTGAACAATCACGACACCCGGTGTATTTGCAGGAAAATCTTTGACAACTTCAATAATTGCTTCTGTACCACCCGTTGAAGCACCAATAGCAATAACTGACTTGCTACCCGCTTTAACACTCACCATAGATGCAAGTGCACTTGTTGCCTGAGTTTTTTGTGCAATCTCTGCAACCGGCTTCATTCTTTTAACTTTAGCCTTTGAAGCAACTTTAACTTTTTCTGTTAATTCAGCAAAAAATTCTTTTATAGCCTCCTGACTTGCATCAGGTTTTTTAACGAAATCAACCGCACCCGCATCAAGAGCATCGAGAGCATTTATAGGAAGTGAGCTTACAACAACAACAGGAATCTGCCTTTTAGGAATAAGAGTTTTCAAAAACTCAATTCCGTTCATACCAGGCATTTCCACATCGAGAGTAACAACATCAGGGTTTAACTCCTCAATTTTACTCATCGCATCTTTTGCGTTAATTGCACTGCCAACAACTTCTATATCCTTATCCTGACTGAGTGACAATTGTAACTTGGTTCTGAAAATAATAGAATCATCAACTACAAGAACACGAATAGACAACTAATTCACCGACTTTCAATTATTTTCGTGTTATCTTCTGATATGTAGAAGGTCTGACATAAGTATATCCAGTATATTCTTTATCTATTGATTCTGAATGACCGATAAATAAGTAACCACCTTCTGAGGTTGCATCGTAAAATCTCTTTACGAGCTTATTTGTTGTCTCAGCATCAAAATAAATCATTACATTACGACAGAAAATAATGTCAAACGGTTTTTTATAGACAATCTGGTCCATAAGATTAAACACTTTAAAAATTACTTCCTTACGCATAGCTTCAGAAATCTGGTAACTTCCGTCAGGTTGCGATTTAAAGTATTTTGAACGCCAGATTGGTGGTAAATCTGTAAGATTATCTGCAGAATATACACCTTTCTTGGCTTTTTCAAGCACCTCGGTAGAAATATCTGTTGCGAGAATTCTTGTATCCCACTGAGATTTTCTCGGACCGAAATACTGGTCTATTGTCATAGCTATATTATATGCTTCCTGACCAGCAGAACAACCCGCACTCCAGATTCTTAATTCTCTTTGTCTGCGTTTTTCAAGATCTGGGAGTGCTACATTCTGAAGAAATTCAAAATGTTCATTTTCTCTACCAAAATAAGAATGATTTGTAGTGATTTTATTTAAGAATAAATTCATTTCTGTACCGCTCTTATCATTGAGAAGCATATTAAAATACTGTTCAAAGCTTGTAAGTCCTTTGGTCTTGATTGTCTGTGAAAGGCGACCCTCAATAAGCTGTCTTTTCTTTCTTAAATCAATGCCATAAGTTCTGTAAACAAAATTAACAATCTTTTCAAATTCCGCATCAGTAATGTTTACAATCGGACTATTCTGAGCAATCATTTGTAATTCCCCTTTTTAATAATATACGTTTAATATTATAACTGAAGTGAATTAACATCCTGCTCTAAAAATTTAACACAGTCAATGTTAAGAACAATTTTATCATCTATTTCTGAAACAGAGTCAAGATAATTGCTTACAACATCACCCATATCAGGTGGTGCAACGAGCTGTGATTGTTCAACTGTAACAACTTCTGAAACACGGTCAACAATTAAACCAACACTTGTGTCGTGAACATCTAAAACAACTATGCAAGTCTGGCTGTCATATTCTCTTTCTGGCATAGCAAATTTAAGACGCACATCAATTACAGGAACAACACCACCACGAAGATTGATGATACCTTTTACATATTCAGGTGTACCGGGAATATCTGTAATTTTCGGAACCTGAATTATTTCTCTTACTGATGTTAATGATAAACCGTAATAAGCCTCGTCAATTCTGAATAATAAATATCTGTTACTTAATTCTTCGATTACATCTGTATTCATTGTTACATTTTCATTCATAATATATATTCTCCATTCTGTTTATTTTTTATTATTTGCGATTAACGTAGCGGCATCTATAATAAGACTTATGCTACCATCACCTAAAATACTACAACCTGAAAGTCCCATTTTCTTTAATCCGTAATGATTGAAGAGTACAGGGAACGGCTTAACAACAACCTGATATTCGCCTAAAAGTTCATCTGCGAAGAAGCAAGCATTGCCGTTACCACTTTCAACATGGATAAGAAGACCTTCTGTAAATGGTTTTTCACTATCACCGATACCGAATACTTTATGTAATCTGTAAATAGGATAACATTCACCACGAATCATAATCATTTCAGCACCATTGGTATTTTTTACGATTGAAGATTCATCTGTAAGTCTGAACAATTGCTTGATAGAAGTAATAGGTAATGTAAACACATTATTACCAAGACCAATATTCATACCATCAACAATAGCGATTGTAAGTGGGATTTTTATTGTAAATGTTGTTCCCTGGTCTTTAACGCTGTTAATTGAAATTGAACCATTGATTTGTTCAATATTCTTTCTTACAACGTCCATACCAACGCCTCTACCTGAAAACTCTGTAACAGTAGTGTTTGTTGAGAAACCTGCAGCCATAATAAGCTGGAACGCTTCTTTATCTGTATATTCACTTTCTGGTTTTGTCAAGATACCCTTTTCTTTTGCTTTAGCAATAAGCTTTTGTGGGTCAAGACCTGAACCATCATCTGAAATATCAATAAGAATTTCGCCACCTGCATTACGAGCATGAAGAGTAACTGTACCCATTTCCGGTTTACCCAATTCACGGCGACGCTCAGGTGATTCAATTGCATGATCAACCGCATTTCTTACCATATGCATAAGTGGGTCAACAATTGCATCGTTGATTGTTTTATCAACTTCAGTATCTTCACCTATTGTAACAAGCTCAACCTTTTTGTCGAGCTTCTTGCTCATATCACGAACTATTCTGCTCATCTTGTGGAATGTACCCTGAAGAGGCACCATTCTTATAGACATAACAATATCCTGAAGCTCGTCTGTCAATTTATCTAACTCGCGAAGAGATTTTGTGAAATTATCGAGTTTTAAATCCTGAATATCAGGGTTACGTGCAACCATTGATTCAGTAGTAACAATTTCACCAACAAGGTCCATAAGCTTGTCAAGCTTTGCCTGATTAACACTTAAAAGACTTTGCTTTGCATTTTCTTTTGCTCCTGTTTTTGCATTTTGTTTTGGTTGTGGTGCTGCCGCAGCTTTTACTGCCGCAACCTCTTTCGCAAGAGCCTCTGTTTTTATTTCTTCAATTCCTGCAGCCTTTAACTCTGCTTCTATTTGTTCAGGAGTTTCAGTTTTTTCAGCTTTTTCTGGAGCTTTGACCTCTTCACCCTTTGCAACTACCTCGTAGCTTTTTACACTTAAAGCAGATTCAACTGTTTCAATTGCTTCTTGCAAAGCATCTGCAGGTTTAATTGTAATAAACAAACCTTTTTTCTCAATTTCTGCCGCAGTTTCAGGGTCATTTTCAATATTAGCAGGAACAGTTTTTACAGAATCACAAACCTTTTCGAGCTGAGTAACAATCATAAATCCGCGGATGTTTTCCATCTGACAACCATCATCAAAGAAAATATGAAGTGTTTCAGAATCTTCATCAGCTTCAACTGGTGCTGCTGAAGACTCAACTTGTGCCGCTTCTTCAACCGGTGCCTCAGCAGGTGCTTCTCCTTTTAAAACTGCAACCTGACCATGAATCTTTTCAATAAGCTCACTTGGGTCACTTGGCTCATAAACGCCTGTGCGAATCTGATTAAGCTCATCCTTAAGAAAATCTGATGATTGAAAAACCAAATCAAATATTGTATCAAAAACAATTTTTAATTTTTCAGGACTCTCTCTGAGTATGTAGAAAACATCTTCAATAGAGTGTGCAAGGTTTGACATACCCTCAAAGTTCATCATAGCGGCTGAGCCTTTGATTGTATGTGTAATTCTGAATATAGTATTTATATTGTCATCATCAATATTACGTGCTTTTTCGGAGTCAATAAGGACCTCGTCCAATTCTTCTAACATAGTATCAGTTTCATGGACAAAAACATCCAACATGGCTTCCATTCCGGGTTCAACTATTCCCATATTGTGAGACCTCCTTAAATTTCGGTATTGTAATTATAACACAACCTTAAGTCAAATTACAATATACCTATAATATATTTATAACATTATTTTGAAAAAAATCAAGGGTTTTTTAGATATTTTGACAAAATACCTTGATTTTTTGACTTTTTTTGTGCTATATTTATAATTGTATTATTATAGAATACTTATATCATACTTAAAATTCTTTTAAAGGAGTAGTTTCGTTGGCTGACGTATTAAGAATTGTCACCCCGTATGTAAATAAAAATCAGTCCGCTCAACTGAAACCACAAGTCGAGCCGACTGTACCTTTTAACATACAGGACCCGACTAAAGTTATTCAGACTCATAACCAAAGTGAAATTTTAAAACATAATACAAACTTCCTTGAAGGTCAGGATGCCCCTACACTTCTACTCACGCTTCTGCGTGACCCTGCGGTAGCGGCAACATACCTCAAAAACATATATCTTCTTGAAGAAACATTCAAATTACTTTCTGCTAAAAACACAACTACAACCGAGCAGATTGAACAGTATGTAAATGGTATGTTTGTACCAACTGAAGATATTGCAAACGAAATGGTGCGTCAGGAAAAAGAGTCAACTGGCTTCAAGGGTGAAATTTTTGATTTTTTAAGAAAAATCTGTTCAGAAAATCCTGATAACACACCACTTTTAAGAGCTGTCGCAAATGAGCTTAAATCTATAAACAATCTTTTATATAAAGACGATATTTTAGGTGCGGTTATTAACAATCTTACTTTTTTGAAGAACAGCGTTAACACAAGCCCTGATTTAGTAGGTAAGCTTACAAATCTCATTATCAAATTTTCATCAAATGAAGCTTATGAGAATTTCCCAGAATTAAAAGCTGACACTCTCGCAGTTTTAAAAGAGATTGAAGAAAGCATTCTTTTTACACCAAAGCTTGCAAAGAATGTGTCTATTACAATATATAATCTTTCAAGGTTTAACGATAGTATTGACTATTTTAAAGAAGCTACCTTCAATCTTAAAAAACTCATAAATCTTGATGACAGGCGCGAATTAACAAGGCTTATTGATGAATTTACATCAAAATACCAGGTTGGTGGTCTTCACCGTTTAACCGCTGAAGCATCACCTTTCCATTCAAAAGTTATAGATTCTCTCGTTTCTTTACTGAATTTCCAATCATCGACAAGTAAAGAAAGTCTTATGGATGTTGCAAAGACAGAAAAGATTCTTCATAGTCTTTTATCTTCCCCCTGCAACTTCACTCCACTATTACATTATATAATACCATCTGTTTTCGGTGATGTCCGTTCATTCGCTGAAATGTGGATAAACCCACAGAGTGATGAGCACGACTACCCCGAAGGAAGTTCAAAAGGCAAGGGAATACACTTCCTTATGGTTATGGATGTAGATGGTGTTGGTCGTTTCGAAGTAGAATTTTTCGCCCACGAAACTACAAAGCTCATTGATTTGAGTTTGTATTGTCCGAAAGGTCTTGAACCACAGTTCACAACAATGGTGCGTTCATTACCAGGGTTACTTCGTAATGCTGAATATAAATTAGGTAAAGCAAAGGTAGACACAATGAAAGAACCGCGCTCACTTATGGATGTTTTTAAATCACTTCCGTACAGACGCGTTGGTGTTGATGTTACCATTTAATTATAAACTCTATGGAGGGCTTTAAAATGAGAAAATATGCAAACAAAATGACAATTAGGGGAAAACTTATGTCGGCATTTGTAGGAGTAACCGTGTTGGTACTCTTTATGGGTGTGCTAACAGGTAAATCTACTGCAGCATTAAACAACGGTTATTATGACGTTGTTGTAAATGATGGCTTCGCTCAAGGCGATATCGGTAAGGCTATTCAGAATTTCTGCTTAGTTGACGAATATATTCACGACTATATTTCCTATTACGATGAGGAGCGTCGTGAATTCTGCAAATCACAATTAGCTATGTATCAGGGTAAATTTAAGGAAGATTTCGCGGCAATAGAACCAACCTTAAAAACCAAGGCAGAGCTTGAGGCTTACAAAGAAGTAGCAACTGTTTTTGAAACTTATTGTGAAGTCGCTGATGACATAATGGCGGAACGTGAAAATGGTGACGACCGCGAAACTATTGAAAGATTACAAGCAAGGCTTATTGATGAACTTGATGTCGAATATGATAAAATTGACGCTGCTTTAAATAGTATACTCGAAATCAAAGTAGCAAATGGTGATGCAACAGTATCATCTGTCAAAGCTGAAGGTAATAAAATGGCTGTACTTGTTATGATACTTGTTATTATTATCAGTGTAGTTTCTATTACTTACGGTTTCGTTCTTTCAAATATGATTGCAAAACCTGTAAAGAAATATGCCGAAAGACTCGAATTACTCGCAGAAGGCGATTTAGACACACCAGTTCCTTCTACAAACGCAGAAGATGAAACAGGTATTCTTTATAAAGCAACCGTAAAAATCACTGAAAATATGAATAATATCATCAATGACCAGAGCGCTCTTTTAGGTGCAATTGCAAGTGGTAACTTAAATGTATCATCTGAAAATCCGGATGCATACAAAGGTGGTTTCCAACCACTCCTTACATCACTCGATAAAATTGTTGTTGACTTAACAGATACAATGTACCAGATTTATCAGGGTTCAGAACAGGTTGCTAATGGTTCGGACCAGGTGGCAAGCGGTGCTCAGGCACTTTCACAAGGTGCTACTCAACAGGCAAGTAGTGTACAAGAACTTTCTGCTACAATTGTTGAAATTTCTGAACATATAAATCATACTGCTAAAAATGCGGTTGAAGCAACAGAACAAGCAAATATCGCTTCAAGTGGTATTAACGAAAGTAATGCACAAATGCAAGAAATGGTACTTGCTATGAACGACATTACAAATACATCTAACGAAATCAGCAAAATTATCAAAACAATTGATGATATTGCATTCCAGACAAATATCTTGGCCCTTAATGCAGCAGTTGAAGCAGCAAGAGCTGGTGCAGCAGGTAAAGGCTTCGCAGTTGTTGCTGACGAAGTAAGAAACCTTGCTGGTAAATCTGCAGAAGCAGCTAAGAGTACAACAGTTCTTATTGAAAGTGCTATTAAAGCAATTGAAAACGGTACAAAGATTGCAGACGAAACTGCTACTTCACTTTTAGAAGTTGTTGAAAAAGTTAATTCTGTTTCTAAAAAGATTGACGAAATTGCAACTGCTTCTGAAGAACAGGCAACAGCAGTTACACAACTTAAAGGCGGTATTGAGCAGATTTCTGCAGTTGTTCAGACTAACTCTGCAACATCTGAAGAAAGTGCATCTGCATCAGAAGAGCTTTCAGGTCAGGCACAAATGCTTAAACAGATTATTGGTGCTTTCCAGCTTAAAGATGTAAGCACATCTGCACAGATGGAAGTTCCAGAAATGAACAACTACAACCCTGAAAACGATTACAACTTTGATAGTTACGACGACAAATATTGATTCAATCAAAAATAAAACACAAACGAAAGGATGGTGCAAATGAGTCAGACAAAATCAAAACAGGCAGTTGCTCTTAAATATAATCAAGAGCAGGATATGGCACCTATTGTTATAGCCTCCGGCTATGGCGAGGTTGCTGAAAGAATTATTGATATTGCCGAAACAGAAGGTATTCCGGTTTATCGTGACGACAGTGCTTCATCCGTTCTTTGTATGTTGGATGTCGGAACACAAATTCCGCGTGAGCTTTACGAAACGGTTGCTATAATTTATGCACAAATTCTTTCAACCGCATCGCAGACGAATCAAAATAAGAAATCAAATAAATAAAAGAATCAAATGCTCTGTATCAATTACGATACAGAGCATTTGATTTTTAACTTGAATATGAATTATCCAATCATCTTTTGTCTTTCTGCTTTTTCTTTTTCAGGAAGAGTTGCATTATAAAGAATAGTCCATAATGCTATAAAGCCAAACGTAGCGGGGATAAAGTAGAACATTGAATTCAATGTAATTATTTCAACCTCTGCTATCAATGATGCCCATGCATTATCAATAAAATCGGTTATTGTTATTTCGCCATTAACAAACGGACTAACAGTATTTTCAAAAAGCATACGAATCATTAAAGAAAAACCAATCCCTGCAAATGATGCCGCAATTACTTTTCTGTTATCTTTACAAGCAAAAGCAAGAACTACAATAGCTATTGCAGTTATAAAAGTAAATGCTATTGCAATAATCATAGCGATAAAAGACGGAATCACTGTTGCCACAGCTTCAGAAACCTCTCCCGAATCCACAAGACCACCAAATCTTCTTACTAATTCTATTAAATCATAAACAGAAACATTATTAGCCATGCCCGTAGGTGCAGTATCAAGACCAAATTCTTCCATCGCATTTGCGAAGGTTTCACTACCTAAAAGCTGACCCAAAGTAAATACACTCTGAAGTGCTGTTGAAGAAAAATAATAATAAATCATTGGCGAAAATACCGTAATCGGTAAAACTGCTAACGCACAAATAGCAGAAACTATTCTATAAACATATTTCATTTAATTTTCCTGCCTTTCAATTATTTACCCCAGGATGAATTAAGTTGAACTGTTCTGTTGAAAATCATTTTTTCAGGAGTTGAATCTTTATCTACACAGAAGTAACCATTTCTCATAAACTGGAATGAACTTTCAGCCGGTGCATCTTTAATAGTTTCTTCAATAAGACAATCTTTAAGAACTATAAGAGAATCTTTATTTATAACACTTGGGAATTCTTCATCCGAAACAGATGCAGGGTCTTCAACAGTAAAGAGTCTGTCGTAAAGACGAACTTCTGCTTTAAACGCATTAGGACCTGCCCAGTGAATTGTACCTTTAACCTTTCTGCCGTCTGGTGAGTTACCACCTTTTGATGCCGGGTCATAAGTACAGTGAATTGCTGTGACTTCGCCATTTTCATCTAAATCGTAAGAAGTACAGGTTAAGAAATATGCGCCTCTGAAACGAACTTCGTTACCAGGGAAGAGTCTGAAATACTTTTTAACGGGTTCAATCATAAAGTCGGATTTTTCAACATAAATTTCTTTACCAAAAGTAATTTTTGCTTTACCTAATTCCGGTTTTTCAGGATGAACATCTACTTCAATCTCTTCGGTCTGGCCTTCAGGATAGTTGTCAATTATAACTTTGAGTGGGTCTAAAACTGCCATTGCTCTTGGTGCAGATGCATTAAGGTCATCTCTTACGCAAGATTCTAAAAGACCGTAATCTACAACACTGTAAGCTTTTGAAACACCAACCTTTTCAATAAATGTACGGATTGAAGATGCAGGGTAACCGCGTCTTCTCATACCGCAAATGGTAGCCATTCTTGGGTCATCCCAACCGCTAACCATTTTTTCAGTAACAAGACGGATATTCTTACGTTTACTTGTAATGCAGTAGTTAATATTAAGTCTTGCAAATTCAATTTGTCTTGGTGGTTCTTTAAAGCCAATTTGTTCGATAAACCAATTATAAAGAGGTCTATGGTTTTCAAATTCAAGTGAGCAAAGTGAGTAGGTTACCTCTTCTTTTGCATCTGATAACGGATGAGCAAAGTCATACATAGGGTAAACGCACCACTTATCACCTGTCTGGTGGTGACTTACGTGAGCAATTCTGTAAATAACAGGGTCACGCATATTCATATTTGGTGAAGCCATATCAATTTTTGCTCTTAATACTTTTTCACCATCTTTGAATTCGCCCTTTGTCATTCTCTCAAATAAATCAAGATTTTCTTCAACACTTCTGTCTCTGTAAGGGCTATTTTTACCTGGCTCTGTAAGTGTACCACGATATTCTCTGATTTCATCTGCAGAAAGGTCACAAACATAAGCCTTACCGTCTTTTATAAGCTTTATTGCACACTCATAAATAAAATCAAAATAGCTTGAAGCGAAAAGGCATTTTTCCCATTTAAAGCCTAACCATTCAATATCCTCTTTGATTGATTCAACATATTCAAGGTCTTCTTTAGCAGGGTTTGTATCGTCAAGTCTTAAATTACAAACGCCCCCATATTTTAATGCTGTCATAAAGTCAATGCAGATAGCCTTTGCGTGACCAATATGCAAATAGCCATTTGGCTCAGGTGGAAAACGTGTCTGAACACGTGTATTCACACCTTCTCTTAATTCTTCATCAATAATGTCATGAATAAAGTTTGACAAACCTTCTGTGTTTATAGTTTCTTCCATATCTGACACTCCTTAAATGTTGCTAAGTCTTTTTGTCACTTCATCTTTACCTAAAAGCTTCATTATTGTGTAAAGGTCAGGTGTATTTTTTCTGCCTGTTACTGCTAAACGGATAACTGTTGAAACATCACCAACATGACCTTTAAAGCTTTCAGGATTTTGTTTATATTCTTTTACATTTGGTGTAAAACCTAATGGTGAACAAAGTTCTTTGATTTTGTTGAACCATGTATCTTTATCATCATCAACATCAAACACTTTAATATATTCATTAAGTATCGCTTTTGCATCTTCCATACTTATATTTTCAGGAAGGTCAAAATCAGGAACATAATATTCATTAAACATATATGAATAATAGTCCTTAACCTCACACCATTTTGCAATATCTTTTCTCGGTTTATTGCTTTCACGGTCGATATTAACCATTTCAGTTGAAAATGCTTTATCTTTTGTAAACACCTTATAAAAATCTTCATCGTACTTCTGTGACCACGCTGAAACAAGATTGTAAACCTCGTCTGCTTTCATTACAGAAATTACGTTTTTGCTTACGTCATTAAGTTTAACAAGATCAAAAAGACAACCCGAAGGACTCATCTTTTTTAGATTAAAAGGAAAACTGAATGCATCTTCTTTAGGGTTAGCTCTGCGCCAATCTTCAAAATTGGAGTTAAGTAAAGTAAGAAGATACTCAATAAGACTTTCTTTAGGAAAACCTTGTTCAACAAAATAACTTACTGCCGCTTCAGGGTCTTTACGCTTTGAAAGTTTACGCTTTGTACCGTCATCTTCATCTATTTTCATAACCTGTGGTGTGTGTGCATATTTAGGAACTTTAAAACCACATGCTTTAAAAAGAGCAATATGTTTAGGAACAGATGAAATCCACTCCTCACCTCTTATTACGTGAGTTGTTCTCATAAAATGGTCATCACAAGCGTGGGCAAAGTGATAAGTAGGAATTCCGTCTGATTTAAGTAAAACCTCATCAATCACATTTTCGGGCATTTCAATTTTGCCACGAATCATATCCTCAAACATAATTCGTTTATCTTCACTACCTTGTGAACGGAAGCGCAACACATAAGGTTTATTCGCTTTAATATTTTCTTCGATTTGTTCTAAAGTCAAATCACGGCATTTTGCATATTTACCAAAGTAACCGGTAATTAACGCACCATCTTTTTCTTGTGTCGCACGAAGTTCTGTTAATTCTTCTGAAGTACAGAAGCACGGATATGCAAGACCTTGTTCAACTAAAGCCTTTGCAACTACATGATAAATACCAGCACGCTGACTTTGTGTGTAAGGTCCGTACTCCCCTTTTTCTTCATTAAAGCCTGTAACTCCCTCATCAAAGCCAATGCCGAAAGAATCAAAACCATTGATAATAGCTGAAACACCATCTTCAATTTCACGTTTTTTATCAGTGTCCTCAATACGAAGATAGGAAACACCATTTGTTGCTCTTGCTGTAAGCACATCTACAAGTGCACCGAAAAGACCGCCAATATGAAGATAGCCTGTTGGACTTGGCGCAAATCTTGTAACTCTTGCACCCTCTTTCAAATCTCTTTCAGGGTATCTTTTTTCTAAATCTTCTACTGTTTCCTTTACATCAGGAAAAAGAAGATTTGCCAAAGCTTTACAATCGTAGCTCATAATAAACTCCATTCATTATAAAAGAAAATAATATATCATCTTATTATCGCAGAAAATTCAAAAAGTATCAAGAGATTTTAGTAAAAAAATTCGTTTAATTTTTATTTTTCAGCAAGCAGGGGGGCAGGAAACAGAAATTAGAAAAAGAAACTACACTCTCTCAATTTCAAATGAAAGAGTGTAGTTTTTTACCATCCACTTACAACTTGCATACTTGCAACTTGCAACTATATTATCTTTTTATTGAGCTGCTTGCTTTATAAGCACTCTTTGAATTGCCATTAACTGCACGAACTGTGTACTTATATGTTACACCGCTTGTTGCAGTTTTATCTGTATAACCTGTTATCGCAGATTTAGAAGTGCCTATGTTTTTCCAGCCTGACCACTTCTTTGTTTTTGCATTATATTCAGACCTATAAACTGCATAGCTTGTTGCACCATCAACTCTGTCAAAAGCAACTTTAATTCCACTTGAATTTTTTGCTACTGAAACAGTTGGCATTGAAAGGAACATTAAGCCACTTGGTGTTACGAAGCTACTTCTGTAACTGCCGTTTACCGCTCTTACTGTGTAGCGATATTTAACACCGCTTTCCACACCCTTATCTACACAAGCAAAAACATTATTACCGCAAGTACCTACATTTTTCCAGCCTGACCATTTACCATTTACATATTCTGCTCTGTAAACTGTGTAATTTTTAGCACCTGCTGTTTTACTCCAACTGATTTTAATACCTGTTGCTGTATTCACAAATTTAACTGTAGGTTGTTTTAAGAAGAGTGTTTTAATGCCAGATGCGTTATAAGGACCTTTATAACTACCCTCAACACCCCTTACTGTGTACTTATAATATGTACCACTCTTTACATTTTTGTCAGTCCAGGAAGTTTTACTTGCAGATGCTGTTCCGCGGTTTTTCCAGCTTGACCACTTTTTAGTGCTTGTATTGTAGGTTGAAGAGTAAACTATATAGCCATCTACATTTGCAATAGTAGTCCAGTTGACTTTAACACCGTTTGAAGCATTAGCAACTGTTACAGTAGGAGTAACCTTATATCTTAAACCTGTTGTTGCTTTATATGCACTCTTTACATTACCATTAACAGCTTTTACTGTGTAGCTGTAAATTACATTAAGTTTTACCTTTGTATCTGTATAGGTTGTACCTGTAAAAGAACTATTAAGAACAGTCCAACCTGAATATTTTTTAGTGCTTTCGTTATATGTTCTCTTGTAAACAATATAACTATTTGCATTTTCTACCTTTTCCCAGGTAAGTTTAATACCTTTTGCAGTATTACTTGTTTTTACAACAGGAGTTGCAAGGTCTTTAACTACAGGAACATCATACTTAACAGAAAATTTGTTAAGTGAACCCGGATTACCTATATAGTCCATAGATGCTACCGCGTAGTAATATGTCTGACCATTTACTGCTTTCTGGTCGATATATGTTGTATTTGAAGGAGCCTGAACTGCCACTTGCTGATATTCACCATCAACAAGTTTATAAACAATGTAACCTTCAACACCGCTTACCTGACTCCACGTAAATTTGATACCTTTAGATACTATTTCTGTAGTTTTGATTACAGGCTCTGCAAGGTAAATAATTTCTCTGTTTGAGCTGTATGTTGTTTCTTCACCATTTGCAGTTGCCGAAACGGCATATCTGTAACTCTTACCTGACTCTACATAAGTATCGGTATAAGTTAATGTAGTTGAATTCAACGCTTTAATCTTTGACCATGCTGACCATACACCGCTTGAAGACTTTGTTGCTTTATAAACATTGTAACCAGTTGCATTTGCAACCTTTTCCCATGTAATTGTAACACCAGCTTTTGTTCTCTGCTCTTTATGAACAGGCTCTGTTATTTTTATTAACTTCGGAATTACTGTTACATCTGTTCTTGCGTCACATCTTGAACAATGTCTTGATTTTTCGCCCTCTGATTCATAAGTTGCTTCTTTATCTACTGTAAAACTACTTGAAAAAGCATGACCTAAAGCGGCAGGTTTTTCTTCTTTATATTGTCCGCAAGTCTTACAAGTACCTCTTTTAAGACCCGGCTCTGTACATGTAGGATTTTTAATTACATTAGTTGCATCAAATGTATGCCCTGTTGCAGGAATAGTCTGTGTCTTTTTGTCACCACAGTTTGCACAGGTAGATGTTTTTTCACCTGCTTCTTCACAGGTTGCAGCCTTTGTTACTGTTGCAGTACCATAACTGTGACCCAATGCCGGAATAGTTTCTGTTTTAGAATTCCAACATGTTGAACAAGTGAAAGTCTTTGTACCTGCTTCCTCACAGGTCGCTTTTTTAGTAACTGTACCATTGTTATAGCTATGACCTAAAGCAGGGATTGTTTCTGTTCTTGTTGTACCGCAAAGAGAACAAGTGTAGGTTTTAACACCTGCTGTTTCACATTTTGCTTTTGTTGTTTCTTTACCACTATCCCAGCTATGCTGACATGGAAGTGATGCAGTAATTTCTGCTGACTCCTGTGACTTGTCACTTTCTGTACCACTCATAGTAACAGAAACTTTATATTTATATTTTGTGTTATTTGTAACAGATGAATCCGTATAGCTATTTGTTGTAGAATTACCTATTGAAGTATATGAGTTGTAACCTGCACCGAATCCCATAAAACCTTCGGAATATGTACTTCTGTAAATTGTGTATTGTGAAGCACCTGAAATTTTATCCCAGGTAACTTTAATACCATTATCAGTATTCTCTACTTTAACATTCTTTGGAACTGCTGCTGTAACTAAAGATTCTTTACTTTCGAGTTTACCACCATAAGTATATCTGCCACGAACTACAAGGCGGATATATTTACCCATATCAGAAGCAGCAATTGTATAAGTGTTGCTTGTTGCACCGCTTATTTTTTCATATGTAATATTGCCTTCGCTATCTTTTGTACCGGATTCCCATTGGTATTTTACGTATTTAATAAGACCATCATAAGCAGAGGTTGGTGTAACCTTGCTCATATCTGCAGTAAGCTTTTCACCTACCTGGAAAGAACCCAAAACAGCTACACTGCCAGTAATGATTTCATTTTTTGAATAATGATTTGGTGCTGAGACAAGAGAGCTTTCCCAGACATCATCAAAGTTAAAGCCAGATAAATTTTTATTCCACATTTCTGTAGATTTTTTACTTGTTGCAGTAGGTGTTGAACTACTACTGCTACCGCCGAAGCCTTGTGAAGCACTACCACTTAAATAGTAGCAGTTTTTAGAAGAACCTGATGTATAACCTGCAATACCGCCTGCGTATGTACCTGCAGTAATTGTACCTGTGTTATAAGATGTTTCTGTTGAAGCACACTGACCTGCAAGACCACCGGCATAAGATGAGCCTTTAGATGTTGATGAAGTTATATCTGCTTTGTTGTAGCAGTCAACAAGTCCTGCCGATGTTTTACCAACAATACCACCAGCATAAGTATTACCGCTCACCTTACTGCCTGAATAGGAAGCAGTTACTGTGCCCGATTTGTGAGAAAGCACCTCCATAGCAATCCATGAGTTGCTATTACCAATAACACCACCTGCATACACATTTGCAGAGCCAATACCCCATGAAGCTGTACAATTAAGTGTAGCAGAAACCTCACCAGATGTTGAACAACTGTCAATTGTAGCAAACCAACCGCTTACATTACCCGCTAAGATACCCGCATAAACGCTTGTTGCACTGCTTGAAGTGTTATTTAATGTAACACTACCTGTAACTGTAAGGTTTTTAATAGTACCTGTAACCTGACCGAAAAGTCCCGCATAAGTACCACTTGTGTTAACTTTCAAGCCCGAAATTGTTTTACCATTACCTTCAAATGTACCCGAAAAGGCGCTTGACTGACCAATTGGTGTCCAACTGTCATAACCGCTTAAGTTGATACTTTTTGTAAGTTTGTAACTACCTGAAAGTGGATAGTTATCATTAGTACCAATTGATGCTAATTGTGCCGCATCACTGATTTCAATAACATCTGCCGCAGATGCAAATGTAACAGGAAATGCCGCAAACACAAAAACAATTGCCAATAAAAGTGATAATACTTTTTTCATTTCTTTTTCTCCTTTAAACAATATTTTAATGAATGTACTTATTCACACATACTACCACATTCGGTATTATATCACTTTGGATTTCAATATACAATACGCAGATTACACAAAAAGAGAATGTCACTATTCGTAACATCCTCTTTTTTATCCGTCAGTTCAAAGTAATTGTGTTGAGTTTCTCTGCACTCGCCTTGTTAAATGAACAAATTTCACTACCATCCTGTGAATAACTGTAAATTGTGTCACCAATATAAGTCACTCTGTTTACTGGCTTATAATATCCATAATCATCACTTTTTTCTACAACATAATTATTGAGCTTTTTAAGTTCACCTGTTGTTGTATTTACCTGTAAAGCAATAACATTATCAGTTTTATAAAACTCTGAACGATAACTGTTATCTTCTGTGTGCATATACTCTGTAGTCACTCTGTATGGAATGTACATTGTAAGATTTTTAGAATCCCAGCAAACTGCCTTGTGGTCATAAAATGCAGAACAATCTAAATATCCCCAGAGATTATCGCTGTTTTCCTGTGGTTGCACCTCAAATTTTGCAACCTCTTTCGGATTTTTCTTATCACTCACATCAAAGAGAGAGACTTTCATTCCGTTTTTAGCACCATTGTCGTCACCATTAACACCAATACCTAAAAGATAATTTTCTGTAACAGGATGAAGATAATTTGAAAATCCAGGTATTTTAAGTTCGCCTAAAACCTCAGGCTTTTCAGGATTTGTGAGGTCAATTACAAAGAGTGGGTCTGTCTGCTCAAATGTTACAACGTAACCTGTATCACCCATAAAACGAACAGATTTAATTGTTTCACCCTTTGCAAGACCTTCAATCATACCGACAATTACCATATCATTGTCAAGCACATAAAGGTTGTTTTTTGCATTCTGGAAATTGCCGTTAGTTGTAGCAATTCTTAAATATCCGTTATATTCATCAACACTGAATTGATTAAGGGCAGTACCCGGTACTTTGCCTTTTGTTTTATACTTGATTTTGTCACCTGAAATATCAAATTTTAAAATTTCGGTTGAGTAAAGTGCAGAGTCGTCAATCATAAAAATTTCTGCCACTGCTCCGTCTTTTGAAGAAATTGTTTCTTCAAATCTGCCACTTGTCACATAAAGATTATTTTGTGTGCAGTAAACATTTTCGCCACCACCTAAAACTGCGGTCGAGTTAAATGTTTCTTTATGATTTGTTGCATCAAGCGTAGAAACAACTACATAAGAGCTGTCTTTTACTTCACCCATCACGCAAATATCATCTGACGGAATTCTGCAACCTTCGTTACCATAATAAACTTCAGGAATACAGTAATCTGTAATTTTTATATTATCAAAATATAGTGGAACATTGTAGTTAGAAATAAGCACTACTTTGTTACCTATTTTTCTTGCAGAAAGATAATCGCCATCCTGATAAACACGCCATTCTTCAACCGGTTTTTCTTTATTGCTTATATTGTAAGAAACAGCACAGGTAATCATTTTATAATTGCTATAACGATATACTGATTTATTTTCTGTTTCTTCCCTGTCTTCTTCACCATAGTAAGAATAGCAGTCAACAATTGCAATAAGTCTTTCGTTATCAACAAAAATTTCTTTTACTTCTGAATATTCAATTTTTTCGTTTTCATGTTTACCAATCTGAATAGCACTATTTTCTGTCAAAGAACCATTTTTACCTGTTTCGACAATGAAAATTTTATTTATAAAATCTTCTTCTGTCATATTTTTATAAAGTTCTTCATTCGGGTCATAGCCTGATGTAATATATATACTGTCTTCTCCCGCAACACCTGTTGTTGCTTCGAGTTTTTCATTGTACTTATATTTATAATCTAAAAAGTTTTTATACTCCCAGAAAGATTTTTGTGAAGGCACAACATAAAGAAATTTACCATCATTTTTAATAATATCAGCTTCGTTTACACCTTTTACCTGCTCGTTGGTTTCACCATGTTCTTCTCGTGTTGCAGAGTTGCTTGTAAATTCTTCTTTAAGTACAGAATCATCTGTCAGTTCTTGAAATCCTGTACCATACTCGGGTGCTGCACCAGTGTTCATACTACCTTCAGGCATAGCATCATAATCCCAAACCGCTTCTTCTTTAGTAGCACCAATTGAACCGAACATATCTATTGCATAGTTTAACTTCTGCATTTTCTGATAGTTTTTCTGGTAATTCACAAATAAAGTTTCAATTTCAGAATAGTCTTGTACCACAACATTCTGCTTGCTATCGTTATCAGCAATTTGCTCTTCTTTTACATTTATATATTGCCACGGTTTTGCAACAAATACACTTGTAACAACAATTGCAAAAACCGCCGCAACTGCTATCATTTTTCTGAAAAGATTTTTATTTTCGCTTTTTAATTTTTCTGTTTCTTTTTCAAGAATTTCTAATTTATTTACCTCTTTTTTAAGCAAATCTTTAATGTTATCTTTACTTAATTTTTCGGGTAACTCTATATTTTCATTATTTTTAAGAGTCTCGTTTAATTCTGAAAGTTCCTGTTCACTTAAAACTTCTTCGGTGTTAATTTCATTTAAGTTCATATCTTCATTTTTCATAAACTCACCCTAATACCTTTCTTAATTTTTCAAGTGCTCTTTTTTGCTTTGAACGGATTGTTGACGGAGAAAGATTGTAAATCTTTGAAAGCTCATCGCTTCTAAAACCGCCGATTATAGAGAGTAAAACAATTTGCCCGTCCGGTGGCGTAAGTGATTTTAGTGCTTCTACAAGCTCAATACTTGTAAATTCACTACTCACACTTTCATCTTCGATTAAAAATATGTAATCATCTTCGGGTAATAAATCAGGATTTTTCTTATTCTTTTTAAGCTGGCTTTTACATTGATTAGAGAGTATTTTAAAAAGCCACGATTTAAAAAGCGAATCGTCCCTTAAATTACTTAATTGTTTAAATGCAGTTATAACTGTTTCTTGCACCGCATCTTCAGCGTCTTCTTTAGAGTTAAGCATATAAAGTGCAAAACGATACATATCTTCACTATAAAAAGAATACAATTCTGAAAATGCAGTTATATCACGGTCTTTTGCTTTTTTCACTAAAAAGGATATATCCATTTTTCTCACGCCCCTTTTACTCTCTAACTATAAGAGTGTTGTAACATTGAAATTGTTGCAAGAAATTTATTTTTTAGGGATCAGGGATCAGAAAGAAGAAATCAGGAATATACTAAACATAAAATTACAACTCTGATTTCTAATTTCTGATTTCTGGTCCCTGACCACTATTTCCTCCAATATATCAAAAAAGACAACAATTGTAAACAAATAATAAATTCCCTCAAAACATTTGCAATATAATATGTATTGTGTTATAATAATCAGTAATTATTTTGAAATTTAAAAATGAAAGGTCAAATAAAAATGTCTTTTTTCAAAAAACTTTTTGGGGATTACTCAACAAAAGAAATCAAGAGAATTTCTGGTCTTAAAGATAAGGTTCTCAGTTTAGAAGAAGAATATTCAAAACTTACAGACAGTGAGCTTCAGGCAAAAACACCTGAATTCAAAGAACGTCTTAATAATGGTGAAACACTTGACGATATTTTACCAGAAGCATTTGCGGCTTGTAGAGAAGCGGCTACCCGTGTACTTAATATGAAGCACTACCCTGTTCAGATTTTAGGTGGTATTATTCTCCACCAGGGTAGAATTGCAGAAATGAGAACTGGTGAAGGTAAAACTTTGGTTGCTACCTTGCCTGCTTACTTAAACGCACTTTCTGGTGAAGGCGTTCACATTGTTACTGTAAACGATTACCTTGCAAAGCGTGACTCTGAATGGATGGGTAAGCTTTACAGATTCATGGGGCTTTCTGTTGGTCTTATTATTCACGAAAAAGACAACAACGAAAGAAAAGAAGCATATAATGCCGATATCACCTTCGGTACTAATAACGAAATGGGCTTTGACTACCTTCGTGACAATATGGTTATGTATAAAGACCAAAGAGTTCAACGTGGTCACGCATTTGCTATTGTCGATGAGGTTGACTCTATTCTCATAGATGAAGCAAGAACTCCTCTTATTATTTCAGGTATTGGCGAAGCATCAACCGACCTTTACAAAATAGCTAACGATTTTGTAAAAAGACTTAAAATGGTTAAGGTTAAAGAGCTTGACGACAAAACTAATGCCGAAGAAATTACTGACGACGGTGATTATCTTGTTGACGAAAAAGCAAAAACTGCTACTCTTACAAAGCAAGGTATTGCTAAAGCCGAAAAAGCATTCGGACTTGAAAACCTTATGGATGCTGAAAACCTTACAATTCAGCACCACATAAATCAGGCTTTAAAGGCGCACGGTACAATGCAACGAGATGTTGACTATGTTGTAAAAGACGGTCAGGTACTCATCGTTGACGAATTTACAGGTAGAATTATGCTCGGTAGACGTTATAGCGAAGGTCTTCACCAGGCTATTGAAGCAAAAGAAAATGTTAAGGTTGAGCACGAGAGCAAAACTCTTGCAACTATAACATTCCAGAACTACTTCCGTCTTTACAAGAAACTTTCAGGTATGACCGGTACCGCTATGACTGAAAGTGAAGAATTCAAGGAAATTTATTCACTTGACGTTGTTGAAATCCCAACAAACAAACCACTTATCCGTCAGGATAATGACGATGTTCTTTACAAAACAGAGGAAGCAAAATTCAATGCAATTATTGATGTAATACAGGAAGCACATCAAAAAGGTCAACCGGTTTTAGTTGGTACTGTAAACATTGAAAAGAGTGAGAAGCTTTCTCGCCTTCTTAAAAAGCGTGGTATTAAGCACGAGGTACTCAATGCTAAATTCCACGAAAAAGAAGCAGAAATCGTAGCTCAGGCTGGTAAATTTGGCGCAGTTACTATTGCTACAAATATGGCTGGTCGTGGTACTGATATTATCTTGGGCGGTAACCCTGAATTTATGGCAAAGCTTGAAATGCGTAAAAAGGGCTTCCCTGATGAGCTTATTGCAGAAGCAACAGGTTTTGCAGAAACAACTGATGAAGAAATCATAAACGCAAGACAAACTTTCAGAGAATTAGAAGCAAAATTCAAAGAAGAAACAAAAGAAGAAGCTGATAAAGTTCGTGAAGCGGGCGGACTTTATATCATTGGTACAGAGCGTCACGAATCAAGACGAATTGACAACCAGTTACGTGGTCGTGCAGGTCGTCAGGGTGACCCGGGTGAAAGCCGTTTCTTCCTCTCTGCTGAAGACGATTTATTAAGACTTTTCGCAGGTGACAGATTCTATAATACTCTTGATGCTTTCAAATCAATCGGCGATATGCCTGTTGAAGCAAAGCTTTTCACAAATACAATTGAAAGTGCTCAAAAGAAGGTTGAAAGCAACAACTTTGCTATTCGTCGTAACGTTCTTAAATATGACGACGTTATGAACAAACAGAGAGAGGTTATTTACGGTCAAAGAAATAAAGTTCTTGACGGTGCAGATATAAGTGCAACAATCCAGAAGATGATTGTTGATACAATTTCTGAATCTGCAGACTTCTACTGCCCTTCTTCAAACAAACCAGAAGACTGGAATATAAAAGGTCTTGCTACAAAATACAACTGGCTCATTACCGAAGAAGAAATAGAAAACCTTACAAAAACTGAAGATATCGCAGAAGTTCTTCTTGATAAAGCACAAAAGCTCTACGATGACAGAAAAGCAGAATTTGGTGAAGAGTTAATTAAAGAAATCGAAAGAAGCGCTCTTCTTCGTAATGTAGATATGCGTTGGATGGACCACATTGATGCTATGGACCAGTTAAAACGCGGTATAGGTCTTCGCGCTTACGCACAAAAAGACCCTGCTATTGCTTTCAGAGAAGAAAGTTTCGATATGTTTGACGAAATGACAAACGAAATAAGAGAAGGTACTGTTGACTTTGTTCTCAAGGTAAGAATAAGAAAAGAAGATCCAGTTGAAAGAAAGCAGACAGTTAAAATCACTGCTACATCCGGTAGCGATGACCAGACAGTTAAAAAGCAGCCCGTTAAAAAGGCTCAGAAAATCGGCAGAAACGACCCTTGCCCTTGTGGTAGTGGTAAGAAATATAAGAAGTGCTGTGGTCAGAACGAAAATTAAATATTTTCGTTCTCAGTAGCAAGTATGCAAGTGTGCAAGTTGCAAGTATAAAAGCAAAACCTCGGATAGTTGAAAAGAATCAATTATCCGAGGTTATTTTATTTCTTGTTCTAAATTTTTAAAATATTCTGATTTAAAGAAATCTTCTATCGATATATTCAAACCATCACATAATTTTTTAATCGTTGATATTGTTGTGCTGTTATTTCTGCCACCTGTTATATTACTTAATGTAGATTGTGTTACACCACTGATAGTAGCGAGTTTATTTACTGTAATATTATTTTCTTCACAAAGTTCAACAATTCGCAACTTTACTGCTTCACCAATATTCAAAAATAACACCTCCAACTCAAGATATCAATATTATATTAACCATTTTGAGTTGTAAAAGTTACCTCTTTTGAGTTGACTTAAAGGATATAGTATGTTATAACTATTTAAAAGAGTTTTTTGTATAACTATTTAAATAAGGAAGTAAATATATGAATTTTTTAGAAATATATTACACAGCCATCGCAAAACAATTCAATACAGACATTATAGGCGCTAAAAATATTCTTGAAAACTACATAATTGAATTAAAAAGAAATATTGATAATTCGAATGATAATGAAGCAAAAAGATTATGGTTTGAAGAATTCCAAGGAAAACCACATCCATCAACAGATGATTTCCTTTCAGTAATTTTTCTTTTTGGAAGCAACCCTTTTATTCCTGAAAAATAGCAAACTAATAAAAAATCTCGGATAGTTGAAAAAAATCAATTATCCGAGGTTATTTATATACAACTTGACATTTTTTCACAGCATATTATAATTAAATTAAAAGAGGAGTTGATAAAATGGGATTTTTAGATAGTGTTATTGACACCTTAACAGGATTTAATGATACAATTTTTTATAAAGAAAACAGCGATTTACAAAGCAGACATGATGCCTTAAAGCAATTAAATGAAGAATACCCAAATAACAATGACCTTTTGAGCGAATTATATATTATTAAAAAAGGTTTAGACGGAGAAAACGAAATAGCATATCAATTAAAAAAGGCACATATCGGAATGTATGTTTTAAGGGATATCAAGGTCAAATACGAAGATTTAACTGCCCAAATAGATTATGTTATCATTACGCCTACTTACGATTATTACATAGAATGCAAAAATCTCGTTGGTAATATCACTGTTACTGATAAAGGCGATTTCATAAGAGAATTTACTGTTAATGGAAGAAAAATTAAAAAAGGAATGTATTCTCCATTAAGACAAGTAGAGGCGCAAAGAGAAGTTTTAAGAAAAATCTGGGATAGCAATGCAAATACTATGCAAAAGATTTTCGGTTCAAAATACTTTGAGCATTTAAGAAGGGTTTTAGTTGTAGCAGCTAATCAGGAAACTATTTTAAATACTAATAAGGCACCGAAAGAAATGAAATACAAAATTTTAAGAGCTGATGCATTGGTAAGACAAATCGAATATGATATAAAACATAAAGGCGATAACGACCCATATTATTCAAAAAAAGATATGGAAAAAACTGCTCAATACTATATTGATATTTCCTATAATGAAGATATAAATTATTACGATTATTACAAAGAGAAATTTTCTCTAACATCAAATAGCAATAATTTGAATGATATTCCAAACAATACTTCAAATGATGATTTAAGAGAAAAAATGATTACATTCAGAAAAAACAGGTCAAACCAAATGAATATACCTGCTTACTATATTTTCTCAAATGATGAATTAAATAAATTATTGGAAATAAAACCAAAAACTTTAGACGAATTAAAAAATGCTAATATTCTTTCACCTGTAAAGATTAATACACATGGTCAACAAATCATCGATAAACTTAACTAACATATAAACCGTAAAAAATCCTATCATTTTCAGTACCAACTAAAAATGATAGGATAATTTTTATTTTAACATAATTCCAAATTACGCATTATGAATTATTCTTTTCTCGCAGCAATCTCTGCTACCATCTCTGCCTGACGTTTTTCAGTAAGAGTATAGAAGAACATTGGAACTGCACAAGCAAACATACTGATTACGCCTGAAAGAACGAGCATATTCCAAAGTGTTCTTGCACCTTCTGCAGAAATGTAACCTGTTTCAGCATCAATACCTGCAGCAGCGAAAGAAATAACACCTATAAATGCACCAACTGCCATACCGATTTTGTTGATAAGTGTCTGCATAGCGAAGCAGATACCCTCACCACGTTCACCTGTTTTCCATTCGAGGTAATCAACAGTATCACCAATCATAGCATAAGTAATAATGTTGTTAACACCCTGTGGAATACCAAGAAGAACAAGTGCAATAGCACAAATTACTAATTTCCATGGTGCGTCATAGCCTACAAAGTACATAATACCCATTACAACACCACCGAAGATATGAACTGCAACATAAGCCCATTTCTTTGTGAATTTCTTTGACATCCAAGGAACGAGAAGTGAAGCAACAAGTCCACCGGGAACAACAAGAAGTGTAATTAAACTGTACATACCTTCATTCTGAAGAACATACTTTGCGAAGTAAAGACCACCTGTGTAGGTGTAAACCATTCTTGCACCACCAAGAATACCTGAAATAACAATAAGAAGAAGTTCTTTGTTTTTAAAGAGAAGTTTTAAGTTATGACCAAGGCTTGGCGGGTTATCATCTGCTGTAAAGCGTTCTTTTGTATGTTTGAAACCATAGAAGAACATTGGAACTGCTGCAATAACAAGTACAACTGCTGCAATAAAATATGTCCACTTAAGAGTATCAGCATTTGCAAGTTCCTGGCCTTTAATAACTGTACCAACGAAAGTCTGTGCAGCTTCTTCAACTGTAAGACCCTGATTTGCAACTAATTTCTCAATTTCTATCGCTTTGTCAACAGCAATTTGCTTTAAGCCCTCTTCTGTACCGGCATATTTATATTTACTTGTAACTGCACCTGTAATAATAGGAACAAAAACAGTAACAATACCTGCACCTAATGTGCAAAGAAGACGTGTAACAGTAAGAAGATTACCTCGAACAACTGTATCGTTTGTCATACAGGTTGAAAGTCCCCAATAAGGAACGTCTGCAACTGTATATGCAACAGACCAGAGAACATAAATTATACCAATAATAATAAATGTTGATGATGCTTTTGCCTGAAAAACAGGAAGGAAGCAAGCAATTGTCATAATTGCAATAGGAATTGCCATCCATTTGAGGTAAGGACGACATTTTCCCCACTTTGTTCTTGTTCTGTCAACAATACTACCCATAATGGGGTCATTAAATGCGTCAAAAATACGAGTACCGAGCATTAAGTATGCAACTGCCATTGAACCTGCAACTGAACCTATAGTAACACCGTCAGCACCAAAAAGAAGTGCATCTGTCAAGAAAATTGTCAAATAGGAACCAATAATTGTGCAGATAAAGTTCTGACCAAAACCCGCTACACCATAAGCAATAGCTTCTTTTGGTTGAAGGTTTCCGTCATTTGGTGTAGTGCCGTAAACCTTATGAAGTAAATCATTGATTTTCATTTCTTCACCTTTTTCTTTATATTATAGTTTTATAAAAAAATTGATTACTCAATAATTTCCGCTTTTTTCATCACAATAGGAGTAACAGGAGATGAAAGTTCGCCACCGCGCATTACTCTCTCTGTGTTAAGAAAATCGTCAACTGTTTCCATACCTTCAATTACTTTACCAAAAGCTGCGTACTGACCATCTAAAAATGTGCAGTCGCCATAGCAGATAAAGAACTGACTGCTTGCAGAGTTTGGATTCATACTTCTTGCCATTGAAATAACTCCGCGAGTGTGTGAAAGTGTATTGTTTACACCATTCATTTTAAATTCGCCTTTAATATTTTTTTCGCTACCACCCATACCTGTGCCATCAGGGTCACCGCCCTGAGCCATAAAATCTTCAATAACTCTGTGGAATGTAAGGCCATCATAAAAACCCTCTTTAACAAGAGTTTCAAAGTTTTCAACTGTGATTGGTGCATGCTGAGGGTAAAGTTCTATAATAAATTCTTTACCATTTTCCATTGTAACTTTTACTTTAGACATTTTACTTTTTCTCCTTATTGCATTTTAAATATTATTTCATTTTAAAATATTCCTGATTTTCAATAACATTCTTCATTGTTGTTGTCATAACAGTTTCGGCACCTGAACTATCCTTTACATTTTCTACCAAAACACCTGTTACTGTACAACGATAGAAATAATCTACATCAGCAATTTCACCTGTTGTTGAATCAACCTTAAGTACAACCTTACCTTTATCGAGAACAACCTTTGTAATATCCATTTCTTCTGCTTCACTGAATTGTGGAATATTGAAGATTTTACCATAAGGTAATTTGAGTCTTTCTTCATCCTCGTAAGCAGTTGCTGGGTATGGATTTTTCTTATCGTAAGTATAGTTGTTCATTGATAATGTTATAATGAACTGACCATTACTTTCTTTTATTGTAATTGACTTGATATCTTCATAATTTAAATAGCAAGCATTTGAACGACCTGCTACAGGGAAATAGCTGTAATGACTTGAGCTACCTGCTGCTACAACTCTGTTTGATACTACTGGCTCATATTTTTTGAGTGCATCTGCATACAACTCTTCATACTCCGCTTTCTTGCCGATAAGTGTAAATATTGTCTTCTTGCCCTCAATATAATCAATAAATTCTACTTCAGATGTATCGAGAATACTTGAAGGTTCACTTTTAATTGCTATTTTTGCAGATTTACAGGTAGAAGTTGTTTTTCTTTCAAAACCAGGGAAAGCCAGCTTAACAGTATTGAGTTCGTTTTTGAAATATTCAAAAACTTCTTCATTTGTTGCGCCCATTTCAAGACCACTCGCAATTCTTAAAGCACGTCTTGCATCTTCTGTCGTAACCTTACCATCACCTGTTATATCGTAATCAATGCCAGCCTGAGGCTCATCAAGCTTCGCTGCAATTCTTAAATATTTTGAAGCTTCTTCTACAGTAACATTATTATCACCGTTAAGGTCCCCACGGTTGAGCTTAGATAAAAATACATCTGTATATTCCTGTGTGAGATTAGCATTTGCTTCCTCAGAGCTATCTGCTGCAAAAGCATTGACAGAAAATGCAGTAACAAAAAGACAACCTGCTAAAAGTAAACTTAATGCTTTTTTCATAATTTTCTTCCTTTCTTATTTAAATGCCGCTTTTATAAACTTTAAAGTCTGACTGATTATCAAATCATCTTTATCTTCAACATCTTCGCCTACATAAACTTTAAATCGTTCTTTGTAGTAATCACAAGAAATTGAAAATTGTAGCATCATAAAAACATTATCAAGTAAAAATGCAAAAAACTTCGGGTCAATATCTTTTCTAACATCGCCTGTACTTTGAGCCTTTTCTATTACCTCTGAGTAAATTTTTGCAGAGATTGACGCAATTCTTTGTGCTAAAAGTCTTGAAAACTCAGTGTTATTGCCAGTTGTAATAGCACAGTAAAGCTTTATTAACTGCGGATGCTTTTTGGCAAATTTCAAAAGCTCCTTCAAAACACTTTCTGCTTTGACCATAATATCTTCATTTGAAGAAGAATGGTGAAGTAAAAGCTCTTCAAGCAATAAAAGATTTTCTTTTACAACCATTGCAAAAAGCTCATCTTTATTTTCAAAATATTTGTACACCGAGCCAACACTTATTTCTGCCCTTTTGGCAATTTGTTGAATTGATGTATTTTCAAAACCATAAGTAGCAAATTCATCTGTCGCAGCATCTAAAATTCTTTTTCGCTTTGCTTCGGGAATTTTATCAAATGCTTCTTTGTGAAATTGCATTTCCTGAGAATTCATTTTTTGCTCCTTTATATTTTTGGGTATACACATAGTAACACTATTATAAGATTTTATCATTTTTTAGTAAAAAAAGCAATAAATTAACTGAAATAAGCATATCCAAAAAAACACTCAGTTTTTTGTTAAGTGTGACTACAACTCACCAAAAAATAAGTGTTTTTTACATAAAAACCCCATTTTTGACAAATAAATACAGTTCTTTTATCAAATTTTTTACAAGTTTGTTAATTCTTTATAATTTAGTAAAAAATCTTGAAATATATATTGTATTATGATATAATTCGTGTATATATCGTCAAAAAATCTTTTTACATACGAATAGTTTTAGGAGGTTAATTATGAAACGTTCTCTTTCTATGAGAGCTATCTCAATCATTCTTGCTGTAATGGTTATTTTCAGCACTTTTGCAGTAACCGCTTTTGCAGCAGAAAAAGAGTTAGGCGGTGCTTATGGTTATATTGTTCCTACCGACTCAAATCTTTCAGCACCAAAAACATCTTATACATTTTATGGTAACTCTACCGTGCTTTACTTTATGCTCTTCAGCAACGGTAAAGAAAATACTTTTTACACAGTAGAAATTTTCTCAAGTAGTGACTACAACCCTGAAAATGTTGTTTCAAGCTTCACAAATGCTTATGGCGATAAAGGTACTGCTCCTCTTGCTCTTACCTGGCCTTTCAAAGCAAATCCAAGTGGTACTTATTACGGAAGATGTTACACTTCTATTATAGATGGTGAAGAAGAAACAATTGATACATCCACTATTTATGAATTCACAATAAAGCTTAATCGTCTTGGTAAAGAACAGGTTACTTTAACAAGTATAAGCAACAGTAAAAGCGGTGTTGTTATTAAATGGAACAATTTAAGCACTGCTTTAAAATACAGAATTTACAGAAAAGCTAACAACGAAACAAGCTGGACTATACTCGCAGATGTAAAAGCCGGTACAACCTCTTATACAGATAAAAATGTAAAAAGCGGCTCTAAGTACACTTACACAGTAAAGGCTTTCGACAATCTTTACACAAGTCTTTATGACAAAACAGGTCTTACAACTATTTTCCTTTCAACCCCTACTCTTACGCAACCTAAAGCAAGTGCTAATGTTTACCCTGTTATTAAATGGTCTAAAGTTTCAGGTGCCAAAGGCTATTATGTTTACAGAAAAGGCGGTTCTCTTAACGATTCAACTACTTGGAAAAAAATTGCTACTATAAAAGACCCTTCAACAATAAGCTACACTGATAAAACTGCAACAAGCCCTGACTGGCAATACAATTACACAGTCCGTGCCTACAACGGTTCTTACGGTAGCTCTTATGATTCAAATGGTATCAATTACAATTTTGCTGTAGCCCCTGTATTAAAATCTGCATCAAGTGTTAACGGTGGTGTTAAAATCACCTGGTTAGATACAAATACAGCTGCAAAGAAATTCTACATTTATCGCAAAGCTGCAGGCGAAACAAGCTGGAAAAGCATAGGTACATCTACTACCGCTTCATATACAGATAAGAATGTTACTAACGGTACCTCTTACACTTACACAGTTCGTACTGCTACTGCTACAAACCGTAGCTCTTATGATACAAAGGGCATTACAACACTTTACATTCAGACCCCTGCGCTCAAAAAAATATCAATAGCAAAAAATGGTGATACTACTATAACCTGGAGTGCAGTAACAGGCATTAAAAGTTACTATGTTTACAAAAGTGTAAATGGTTCAAAATGGACAAAAATTGCAACAATAAATAACCCGAAAACAGTTTCTTATAAAGATACAACTGCTAAAAAATCAGGGGAAACCTATTCTTATACAGTTCGTGCAATAAACGGTTCTTATGCAAGTTACTATAACACAAAAGGGCTTTCTGTTATGTATCTTGCAACACCAACAGTTACTGCAAAGAACGACTACACAGTAGAGCAAGGTAGTTCAGTAAAAATTACATGGAACTCTATTCCTGGTGCAAAAAGCTACAGAGTTTACAGAAAAGCTTCAACAGATACAACATGGTCAGTTCTCGCAGAAGCTTATGCAGATAAGGTTTATTACGATAAAACTGCAGAAAGCGGTATTAAATATTACTATACTGTAAAAGCTCAGAATGGTGCTTACCAGAGTGCTTATACCTCTACCCCACTTATTACAGTACTTGGCACACCGATTCTTCAAGATGCTATCTTAACAGATGCAGGTGTAAAAATCACTTGGGATGCAGTTGGCGGCGCAACAAGCTACATTGTATTCAGAAGAACTCTCACAGGTGCTTGGGAAACACTCGGCACAGCAACAACTGCTGAATATATTGATGCTTCTGAAAATTCTACTACAACACCATATATTTACACAGTTCGTGCAGTTTCCGGCGACTTAAAGAGTAATTATATGATTAACGGTGTTAAAAACTTCGTTTCAGTTGATTCCGTAGATGCTATATTTGAAAACAATGTTGAAGCAAATACAGCATTTGTTAATTTGACCTGGGTAGCTTCAGGCGCTGATTCTTACGAAATTTATCGTTCAGATAATGGTAACACATCTATTCATATTGCAACAGTTTCTGCGGCAGATGCACAGAGCTTCCTTGATGACAAAATAGTTCAGGGTACAAATCATATTTACACTGTTAAGCCAATCAAAGAAAACAAGCTTTCAATTTCTGTTGATTCTGAATCAGTTAAATGGGATTTCCCACCTGTTCCTGTAGTTAAGATTCTTGCTGTTCCTGCTTATGCTAACACAGAATATGCTGACAGAATTGAAATATTCTGGGAAGGTGTTGAAACTGCTGAAACCTACGATGTTTACAGAAGAACCGCTGATACTGACTGGACATATCTTGCAACAATAGAAAAAGACAGCGAATACACTTATATTGATACAGATATCGTTACAGATGTAACTTACTATTATAGTGTTAAGGGTGTGGCTTCTGACCGCGACAGCTTATTTGATGAGGTTGGTACAGAAACAATGCTCAATGGTCCTGTTGAAGAAATTCGCGACATGTTCGTTCAATTAACCGATTCACCAAGCGGTAACGGTAAAAAGCAAGTTACTCTTGCGTGGGCACCAAACGAAAAAGCTTCACTTTACAAAGTAATGCGTAAAGCTGGTCCTGATGGCGAATGGGAATTTATGGGTCTCTTCTTAAGTTGTGATGTATTGGTATTTACTGATAACACTATTGAAAAAGGTGTAACTTATACTTACACAATTCACACCTATGCACCAGACAGACCAAGCATTGATAATATGGTAGGTAAAACAATTACCTGGACAGATGGTACAGAAGATACTACAACTCCTGAAACCACAGTACCGGATACTACTGTTCCTGACACAAGCGAACCTGAAAGTACTGTTCCGGACACAACACTCCCCGAAACAACTCTTCCTACAACAAAGCCGGAAGACACTACTTATGATGGTAGTTTAGATATTCCGGATGCTTAATTAAAATAAATTCGCTACAAGTTATTTTGAATAGCTTGTAGCGAAATTTTTTAACTCTACGAATCATAGGTTGATTATTTGTATGCTTCATAATACAATATTTTCAAAGGGAGTGATAATATGGACGCACAAAAATGTGGTGAATTTATTACCAAATTGAGAAAAGAAAAAAATCTTACTCAAAAGGATTTAGCAAACGAATTAAATGTTTCTGACAAGGCTATTTCTCGTTGGGAAACCGGTAAAGGCTTCCCCGATGTTGAATCTTTACAAAGCTTAAGTAAATTTTTCGCTGTTACAATAAACGAGCTTTTAGCGGGTGAAAAAGCCGAAATAAAAACAATAGAAGAAATAGCAGAAGAAAATATAATATCTGCAATAGCAGAAACTGAAAAAAGCAAGAAAACAAAAAAATCAACTATTATACTTTCATCAATAGTCGCTTTAGTACTTACAATTCCACTTTTAAAAGACAGTATCGAAAGCATTATAGAAATGCTATGGAAATACACTCTTATTCAAGAACCCTGGCTCATAATCATTAATTTATTTGTATCATTGTGTATTTTCTTTGCAGGATTAGTCGTTTATAAAGGACATTACAAGATTTTACACAAATACCACTACCATAATGTATCTGATTTCAATGGATACTGCCACGAAATAGGAAAAGAATTGATGTTTATGAGTTCTCCACTCTTAATTGCAACTATATTAGAATTATGGGCTTCAATTGAAATAATTGCAATATTATCTAAATTAGTTTTAAGCATCGGCTTTATAATCTGTTTTATATTTATTTTCAAAACACAACTCAAATACAATGGAGGTTTATTTTAAAACAACAATCCCCTTGATATTTTTGGGAAATATCAAGGGGATTGATTTTTATTTTTTAATCTTCCTGAGCTGCCGCTTTAACAACATCATCCGGAACTGCTTCGCCGTGTTTTACAAAGAGAAGCATTAAAATCGCAATTGCAAATGCTACCGGACTGTAATAGAAGAGCGATATATAAGTTCCCGAGAACATTCTCACGAAACCATAAAGAATTGGTGACGCAATTTGTGCAGAGAATGTTGCTGTGTAGTAGTAACCTGTAAAAGTACCAACTTTTTCAACACCACCAATATCAAGAACAAGCGGAAGTGTGTTAACAGTAACAAACATATTTGCTGCACCTGCAAGAACAAGAACAGGGAAAATAAGAATACGAAGTACCTTTGTAACATCATTTACAACTGTCTGTACACTTGAAATTGCACCTGCAAATGTTAACTCACCTTCCGGTTTTAAAACATCTTTAACAACCTTAATAATTGCATCGTAAATACCTTCGCCTGCATTTGCTTCAAGGTAAGTTTCAAAATCCGAATAATATTTATCTGTAGCTGTTGTTTTTCCTGCTTCTTTTGCCTGAATATATTCAGCATAACCTGCCATAGAAAGAACTGATTCTTCTTCTGGTTCTAATCCCTGTTCCTTTGCTTCAGCTCTCTTTTCAGCATTATAAGCATTTATCTGGTCATCGATTGTAATATAAGCATTGTTCACCTGAACGTAATTGTTGATAGAAAGATTTTTGCTTCCAAGCATACCAAGGAATACACCAAAGAACATTATAAAAGCAACAAGGAAAACTGCAAGACCTGCAAGTATCGTTTTCTTTCTGCCAAATTTCTTACCCGCTTTACCCGCAGGAAGTGCGCCAATAGCTGCCGCAACCGCAAAAAGAAGCATTATAGCAGTTGCTTCAGAAGTAATCATATGAAGGATTTCTTGTGCAAAAAGTGAGAAGAATGTTGTAATAGCATTCGCTGCACAGAAAAGGAAGAAAAGACAGCCGAGCATAAAGATAAGGCTCTTTCTTTCACTCTTTGTAAGTTTTGTTGCTTTAAGAGCAGCCTTTTGAGCTTTTGCCGCTTCTTTTTCTGCTTTTCTTTTTGCTTTTTCATCTGCATACTGGTTAGCATCTAATTTAAGCTTGATGCTTGTGTCCTCTTCCTTAACAAAGAAGAGAAGAACGAGCATACCTAAAATCATAATTACTGAACCAATAATGAAAACATAAGGGAAAGAAATTGTTTCATTTGCTTTTACTTCAGCTGTTGTTAAGCCGGTAAATGCCGCACAAAGTGCAATAGCAATTGTACCTGCAATCATACCAACTGCAGAACCTAAACCACCCATAAGGTTGATAACCGCATTACCTTCTGAACGAAGTGATGGTGGTGTCAAGTCAGGCATAAGTGCAACAACAGGGGCACGCCACAAAGACATAGAAAATACAAACAAAATAACTGTAATCATTGTAAGTGGAAGTGCCAAATCACCTTTAGTATTAAGTGCAACAAACGGAATAAGTGCAAATAACACTGCAGAAATAGGTGCGCAACTCACGATAAACGGACGGCGCTTACCCAATTTTGAGTGACAGTTATCTGAAAGCTTACCGAATGTTGGTTGGAATATAACACCGAAGATATTATCGAATGTCATAATAATACCAATAAAGAGTGGTACTAATGTAAATCCACCACCGAGAGCAACTGTACTCTCACCTTGTGCTGCTGCAAAGTCGCCAATCCACGGAATAGCATTTGCAATAGCATTACTCCAGTCAGAAATCATTGAACTTTCTGAAAGAATTTTATTAAGAATTTTTGTAATATACGGGTCATAAATTGCCCACGCAATTGATGTAGCCAAGAAGCCGAAACCTGTTAAAATCGTCTTTTTATAGTCGAGTTTTAAACCGTCTTTTGTTTTTTCAGCCATCGGACCTACCTCCATTCATAAATTGATAGGTTGATTATATCATAATAAACTGTAATTTCCAATTACAAATACTATGAAAATTCATTTTTGGAACTTTAGCCAAATAAAGTCTTTTTTATTTGTGCAAATAAACTTAAACTTGTTTACTTCTGTAACTTTCGGCTTCCCAATTAACAATAAAATCTGTGAGTTCATCTGTCATAGGTTTACCACCGCCGAAATTTTCAGCGTAACACGCAATTTTAAGTGCATCATTAAAAAGCATTGATGCGTTATCTGAACCCTTTTCACTTACATCGACAGCGTAAGCACCACAATTTTTTACTAAAATAATTTTTGGCAAAAATCCGTTTTTAACTCTATATTCTTCGACTTTTTCAGGAATCGTCTTTTCATCTACAATGTAAAGCGGATAAGGTTTGCAATAAACCACCTGGTCAGGATTAAACGGTTTATAAATCTTTTTGAGTGTTTCCTCATTTTCTGAAACTTTTAAAGATTCTACTGACGGGTCGTAGCTTATAACACAATCATCAGAAAAAGTTTCATTTAAAATATTGAATGTGCTCATACTCTTGTCACCATCAAATTCACCTGATGACAAATCAGGCTCTCTTATGATTTCATTTCTGATTTTACTTGTAACAAAACCTAACTTTTCACCTAATTCTTCAACTGTGTTACCTGCTACAAAAACACCATGATTTTCAAGTAAAATTATATCAGCAGCTTTACCCTTTTCTTTTTTATATTCTTCCATTAAATCAAAGCAAATTTTTGAAAGAATATAACCTGGCTTACATACATCTACCCATATAATACTGTCACCGAATAATTCTTCTGCTTTAACTTTACCATTTTGTGAACAGGTAAGACCATTTACCAATGCAGGATGCAAATGCAAAACAAAGGTGTATTCAAAAAGACTGTGAAGTGTAGTTTCAACACTCGGTCTTTTACTTTCTTCACCTTTTTCTTTAGCAGCTGACAAATCCTCTAAAAATAATGCTTCTCTTTCTTTATCATTATCAGGATAAGTTTTTGTAAAAATATCCTTAAGCTTTGCTCTGTTCATTTTTACAAAGCCATCCCTTGTAATTGTAGAAAGACTTGTGCCTGAACCTTTGATGTACATAACCTCATCTGTCTTTGCAGATGTGTTACCACCACCAGCTAAAACAAGTTCTTCGTTACTTCCGTAAAAATTTGAAAATTCAACTAATTTTTCGAGTACCATTATTATCTTCTCTTTCCTTTATTATTTCTTTTTGTTTGCATTTTATTATTCTGACGTGAAGTGTTTTTTAAGGTTTTCTGTTTATTATTCTGTTTTGCCTTTTCTACCCTGTCTTTATAAGACGGGGCAACAAGACACTTTTTAGAGTTTCCTATTAAATCTTCACGATGTGCAATTTTTAATGCTTTTCTTACCAAATCTGCATTTTTAGGGTCTTTGCACTGAAGTAATGCTCTTTGCATTCTTTTTTCTTCAGGTGAACGCGGCACATAAACTTCATTTAATGTAAATGGGTCAAGGCCTGTATAAAACATAACTGTTGATGCAGTACCCGGTGTCGGGTAAAAATCCTGCACCTGTTCGGGATTATAATTCCATTTTCTTATAAATTCAGAAAGCTTGATTGCATCCTGTAATTTACTGCCAGGGTGACTTGACATTAAATACGGCACTAAATACTGCTCTTTATTAAAGCTTTTTGTGAGTTCAAAATATCTGTTTCTGAATTTTTCATAAACTGAAAATTCAGGCTTACCCATAAGCTTTAAAACACTCTCTGAACAATGTTCAGGTGCAACCTTCAATTGACCGCTAACGTGGTCTTTTACAAGCTTTTTAAAGAAAGCATTACCTGACGGTGACTTATCTGCTAAAAGGTAATCAAATCTTATACCAGAACGTATAAACACTTTTTTTACTTTTGGTAATCTTTCAATTTGTGTGAGCAACTCTATATATTCGCTGTGGTCTGCTTTTAAATTTTTACAGGGCGCTGGTGCCAGACATTTCTTATCTGCACAAACACCACTTTTAAGTTGTTTTTCACAAGCAGGTTCTCTAAAATTCGCGGTAGGTCCACCAACATCATTTATGTAACCTTTGAAATCAGGGAATGTAGTTAAAAGTCTTGCTTCTTCCACTACACTCTCAATACTTCTTGAGCGTACACTTCTACCCTGATGAAATGCAAGTGCGCAGAAATTACAACCACCAAAGCACCCTCTGTTATGAGTAAGTGAAAATTTCACTTCTTCAATTGCGGGCACACCACCTTGTTTTTCATAAGAAAAATGATAATCTCTCATATATGGCAAAGCATAAACCTCGTCAAGCTCTTCTCTTGTAAGTGGTGCCATTGGTGGATTCTGCACGAGCATTTTATCGCCATAATATTCCACTAATGCTTTACCCGAAATACTATCCTGATTTTTATACTGTACCGCAAATGCTTTTGCATATTCTTTTTTATCGTTCTTTACACTTACAAAATCCCAGCTACCGCCAACTTCAAAATGAATTTTATCATTTCTGTCACCGAGCCACACAGTACCACGGACATCACGAATTTTATTTACAGGTATATTTTTATTTAAAAGTTCTGCAATTCTTCTTAAAATATTTTCACCCATACCATAAGTTAAAATATCCGCTCCCGAATCTACTAAAAGACTTTTCATTACGGTATCATCCCAGTAATCATAATGACCAAATCTTCTTAAGGATGCTTCAAGACCACCTAAAATAATAGCAGTCTCGGGATATGCTTCACGAATTTTCTTTGAGTAAACCAATGTAGCTCTGTCGGGTCTTAACCCCATTTTGCCACCTGGCGAATAATAGTCATAATTTCTTTTTCTTTTAGCAACGGTGTAATGTGCAACCATTGAGTCAATGTTACCTGCAGACACAAGAAAGCCGAGTCTTGGCTCACCAAATCGTTTAAAATCATTTACTGAATGAAAATCAGGTTGAGCCAAAAAAGCAACATTAAAGCCCATATCTTCTAAAACTCTGGTAATAATTGACGCACCAAAGGACGGGTGGTCAACATAAGCATCACCCGAAACATAAACGAAATCGGGTTGTGCCCAACCGCGCTCTTCCATTTCTTTTTTAGTTGTAGGTAAAAACATTTTGCCTTCCATTTTATTTACCTTTCGCTTTATAATGCTAATAATTTTTCTGCATTTTTATAAAATATTTTTTCCTCTTCATATGGTGCCAGTCCCATTGTTTTCAACATACCAACATCCCACACCGGTGCATTCCACGGACAGTCTGACCCAAAAAGAATTTTATCTGTACCTTTTTTATCAAGAATCCTTAATGCCATATCTTTTGGCATAGTTCCATAGCCAAAAGCAGTATCAAAATAACAATTTTCTATATCGCAAAGATATTTTAAAACATCTTCACCCATTGAAAGACCACCCCAATGTGCACATACAACAGGTGTTTCTATGAGTGTTGCCACTTTTCTTAATCTTTCAGGTGTTGCTTTATATGGTGGTGCAAAGCCAAAATCCTCACCCGCATGAAAAATAAGCACAAAACCCAATTTTTCTATTTTTTTATATATAGGAAAAAAGCTTTCATCATCAACAAAAAACTGTTGATAATCGGGGTGTAATTTAACACCCTTTATTCCGTTATTTTTTAATCTTTCAAGCTCTTCTTCCCAATCCTCTGAAAAAGGGTAAACTGAACCGAATGGTACAAGCTTTTCACTCTTTAAAGAAACGGCAAAGTCATTAACATTCTTTTGTTGATTTGCATTTGTCGCTATTGAAAGAACTACACTTTTATCTACACCATCTTTACTCATAAGATATAAAAGTGAATCTTTGGTACCATCTGTCTGTGGAATAAGACCGCCGGAAACATAGCTTAATTTCTCTATTGTTTTTTTTGCTATTTTGTCGGGAAAACAATGTGTATGAAAATCTATAACCAACATAAATCACCTATCTATATGATAATCTAAAAACAAAAAAATTTCAATAATTTTCATCAATTTATATCCTCTCCACTTCTTGACAAATTATATTGTGTTTGATAAAATTTATTTTTGTATTAGGTTTTTAATATTTTTCTGCACAAAGGGGTGTGTGTTTTGGAAATTGAAAGAAAAACAGGCTTTAACAACGATATGTATATCGAAAAGCAGTCTGAACAAATCAAAAAAAGAATTGACGAATTTGGTGGTAAACTTTACCTTGAATTTGGTGGTAAGCTCTTTGACGATTTTCATGCCGCAAGAGTTTTACCGGGTTTTAAACCTGACAGTAAATTACAAATGCTTTTAAAACTTAAAGACCACGCAGAAATTGTTATTGTTATTTCTGCAAATGACATTGAAAGCAACAAAGTAAGACGCGACCTTGGTATAACTTATGATATTGACGTACTTCGTCTTATGGATGCTTTTTCAAGCATCGGTCTTTATGTTGGTAGCGTTGTTATCACACAATTCAGCGGTCAGCCTGCAGCTATAAAATTCAAAGAAAAACTCGAAACACTTGGTATTAAATCATTTGTTCAATATGTTATAGAAGGCTACCCTTACAACGTTCAGCACATTGTAAGTGATAATGGCTTCGGTAAAAATGATTACATTGAAACAACACGCCCACTTGTTGTTATTACAGCACCTGGCCCCGGTAGTGGTAAAATGTCTACTTGTCTTTCTCAGCTCTACCACGAAAATGCCCGTGGAGTTAAAGCAGGTTACGCTAAATTTGAAACCTTCCCTATATGGAATTTACCACTCAAACATCCAGTTAATTTGGCATATGAAGCTGCAACCGCAGACCTTAACGATGTTAATATGATTGACCCTTATCACCTTGAAGCATATGGTGAAACAACAGTAAACTACAACCGTGATGTTGAAGTTTTCCCTGTTTTAAATGCAATGTTTGAAAAAATCGAGGGTGTAAGCCCTTATAAATCACCTACTGATATGGGTGTTAATATGGTTGGTTTCTGCATAGAAGATGATGAGGTATGTAAAAAAGCATCTCACGAAGAAATTATAAGACGATATTTTTCAACTCTTTGCGACAAGAAAATGGGGCAAAAAAACGACCTTGCAATCCAGAAGATTGAAAGTCTTATGAATCAGGCTGGTATTTCTGTTGAAAACACAAGACCAATTGTAAAAACTGCACTTTTAAAAAGTGAGACAACAAATGGTCAGCCTGCAGTAGCCTTAGAATTACCAAACGGACAAGTTGTAACTGGTAAAACCTCTGACCTTTTAGGTGCATCCTCTGCAGCAATTCTTAATGCATTAAAGGTTCTTGCAGGTATAGATGACAAAGAACTTCTTATAAAAAGAGAAATTATAGAGCCTATTCAGGATTTAAAAACAGACTTTTTAGGTAACAGAAACCCACGACTTCATACAGACGAGGTTTTAATTGCACTTTCAATGAGTGCTGTTACAAGCGAAACTGCAAAAAAAGCAATTGCAGAACTTAAAAATCTTCCAGGTAGTGAAGCTCACTCAACTGTCATTCTTTCACAGGTTGATGCTGATACATTCAGAAAATTAGGTATCAACTTAACCTGCGAGCCACAATATCAGAGCAAAAAGCTTTATCACAAATAATACAAAAAAATAGACTCCGTGACTTAATCGTCACGGAGCTTATTTTTTATATTTTAGTTTGCATTATTAGTGTCTTGTTCTGGTGATGGTTGTTCCGGAACTGGTTCTTTTTCGCTTTCAATCACCAAAGGTTCACTTGCAACATAAGCACTCTTAAGTGTACCGTTTATAGCACGAACTGTATAACGATAAGTTATATCCTCTGCTGTGCTCTTATCAATCCAAGCAGATTTTGTTTCTTTTGCTGTGCCCATTACCTGCCAAGCTGACCATTTACCATCTTCACCTAAAACAGACCTGTAAACTGTGTAGCCTTTTGCACCTTCAACTTTAGTCCAAGAAACCTTTATACCTGTTTCCGTACCTTCAATAGTTACTGTTGGTGCTGCGAGATACTGAAGTGTCTGAGATGCTTTATATACACTTCTGCTCTCTCCATTTACCGCGCGAACTGTATATTGATATTTTGCATTACTTACAGCGGTTGAATCAATAAATGAATTCTCTTCAGCATTACCAAGATTTTTCCATGTTGACCATTTAGAAGAATTTAACTCTCTACGATAAACGGTGTAGCTTGTAGCACCTTCTATTTTATTCCAGCTGACTTTTATGCCTGTTGCAGCATTTGCTGCTTTCACTGTAGGAACAGCAAGGAATATAAGAATATTTGAGTCTGAATAGCTACTCTTATATTTACCATTAATTGCTCTTACTGTGTATTTGTAAGTTACACCGGTTTTAACAGTTTTATCTGTAAATGTTTTTGCAGTTTCTTTTGCAGTACCAAGATTTACCCATTTTGTCCATTTACCGTCTTTCATTTCTGCACGATAAATAATGTAACCCTTTGCACCCTTAACCTTATTCCAGCTACCGGAAATAGCATTAGCCTCGTTAGTTATTTTAAGAACAGGCTCTGCAACATATACAAGAGTATTTGAATCTCTATAAGTACTCAAAACACTACCATTTATTGCTTTAAGAGTATATTTATACTGACTGCCGGATTTAACCGTTTTATCTGTAAATGACTTTGCAGTTTCTTTTGTTTTGCCAAGCTTTACCCATTTTGTCCATTTACCATTTACTAATTCTGAACGATAAATAACATATCCCTTTGCACCATCTACTTTTTCCCAAGTACCTGTTATTCCATTATGAGAATTAGAAATCTTTAATACTGGTTGTTCAAGATATACCATAGAAGCAGATGCAATATAGCCACTCTTTGTTTTACCGTCAACTGTACGGATAGTGTATCTGTAGCTTACACCACTTACTGTTTTATCGTCAAGCCATGAATTTTTTGCCTCACCTGTTTTTCCAAGGTTCACCCATTTTGACCATTTGCCATCCTTCATTTCTGAACGATAAACAATATAGCTGTCAGCACCTTCTATTTTATTCCACTTAATTAAAAGGCCTGTTGTTGAAATTGTAACTGTTGCTTTTGGCGCTTCAATAAACATAAGTGAAGCACTTTCTTTATATCCACTATTAAATTTGCCATTTACTGCACGGACTGTATATCTATAAGAAATACCTTTTTTAACATTTTTGTCAACCCATGATGAAGCTGTTGCTTTTAACGTACCTCTGTTTTCCCAACCAGTCCATTTTTTAGTTTTTACATTATATTGAGATGAATAAACAATATAACCTAAAGCATCTTCATCCTGAGTGAAGTTAACCTTAATACCATTTGATGCATTTTCAATTGTCACATTTGGTGTATCAAGTGTACGCTTGTCTATAACTGCTGTTTCAAGCTCTGCTTTACAAACTGTACACTCTTTATGTTGTGTACCAGTTTCTGTAAAGCTTGCTTCTTTATCTGTAATCCAATCACTCGCAGTATGACCTGTTGCTTTTAAAACCTCACCAGTTTCAATAATTTCGTTGCAATCAGGGCAATATGTGTCACCTGAATAACCATCCTCAAGACAAGTAGCTTCCCTTTGCTCTACAACTTCTGAATTTTTGTGAGCAAGCTTTGGTAATACAACTGTTTCTTCATCTTCGCAAACAGTACAAACTCTGTATTTTGAACCATCTTCAAAGCAAGTAGCAGTCTTTGTAATAGTCCAGTCACCATAAGTGTGACCTAAAATATCTATTACACCAGATTCTAAAACAGCTTCACATAAAGTACATTCTTTATGCTTTGCACCCGCAGTAGTACAGGTTGCTTCCTTATCAACAATCCAATCACTTAAAATATGCTCTTTAGGTGAAGTTGTAATTATTTCCAATTCTTCACCACATTTACATTTTTTAAGCATTGAGCCTGCAGTAGTACAGGTTGCTTCTTTTATTGTTTCATAAACAAAATCTATATGACCGGTTGCTTCAATTTCTGTAATTTCATTTTTTTCTTCGCAACGTGTACAATGCTTTGATTTTGAACCTGTTTCTGTACAAGTTGGCTCTAAATCAATTGTAAAATCTTCACTGAAATCGTGACCGAGAACATCAATTACTGTTACTTCAGATTTTTCTTCGCAACGCGAACAATGCTTTGATTTTGAACCTGTTTCAGTACAAGTTGGCTCTAAATCAATTGTAAAATCTTCACTGAAATCGTGACCTAAAGCTTCAACCTCTCTTGTTTCAGTTACTTTACAATCTTTACATTCTCTTTTTTCTTCACCTGATTCTTTACAAGTAGGTGCTTTTGTTTCTTCCCATTCTGTAAAATCGTGGTCTTTTACAGGAATTGCTGCAGTTTCAATTACATCCTTACAAACCGTACAAATCTTTTCTAACTTACCTTCTTCTGAACAGGTAGAGTCTTTAACAAAGCTCCATGCACCCGCTGTATGTGCAAGTGCATCTATGCTTTCAGTTTCTTTATATTCACAGTTTTCAACTGTACATTTTCTTTCACGTTCACCCGCTTCTTTACAAGTCGGATTTTTTGTTGTTTCCCATTCACCTAATGTATGCTGTGCAGTAATTACACCTGTTTCACATTCAAATTCACAAACAGTACATTTTCTTACTTTAACACCATCATTGTCACAGGTTGCAGGCGTTTTTACTTCCCACTCGCCTGGTGTGTGAACACCTGTTGCGGTAATCTCTGCTTCTTCTTTATAATCACATCCGTCATTTGTACAACTTCTGTGCATTAAACCATTATCAACACAAGTAGGTGCAGAATCCAATATCCAGCCACCCATTGTATGTGGTAAAACTTCAATACTCTCTGTTGCAAGTTCGTCACCACAAAGAGTGCATTTTTTAACCATTTCGCCTTCTGCATTACAAGTTGCAGGAGTTTTTTGCTCCCAACCACCTTCGGTATGGGCATCAGGGTCAACTGTTTCGCTTGTAACAGTTTCAAATATTTTGTCACATCTGTCAGCAGTACAGTAATAACCTGTAACTTCACCTTTTATACAAGTTGCATCTGAAATTTTCTTTGTGTCAGAACTTCTTATGTGGTCAGTTGCACCATAATGGAAAGCAAACTGAAGGAGATCATAAGTCCCTCCTAATTGTGCTACTTCACCATCATAGAATATATATTTTAATTCTTTTGCATCAACCAAAGCCCCAGTTGCAAGTGCTGTTGCAGTCTCGAGAACCGTTAAACTGTCACCTGTCTTTGCCCCGGGGTATGTGATCAACATTGTTTGATTACTATTATAAAGTACGCCATCTTCAATAGTAAGAACATTATTACCCTCTGCAAGTGTAATGGTTTCAAGGTTAGGGCAACCTACAAATGGATTAATTGTCATATTGACATCAGTTACAGTATATTCTTTTCCCCCTATTATAAATGATGCGGGAATTTCAACCTCCGTTGCATCGCTGTCAGAATATTGAGTAATAACGCAGGTTGTTCCATCTTGTTCATACGAAATATGCCAGTTGTCTATTGTTTCTGAATAGCTTGCACTTGCTGTTATTGGTGCAGAAACACACACACCTATAACAAACACAATAGCTAAAAGTGAACTAAGTAATCTTTTCACCAAAACACTTCCCTTTTATTTAAAATAATTTATAGCATATCTATACATTTTAATTGTACTAATTTTTCATCATAAAGTCAATATGTTTTAGTGTAAAAGTGGTCAGTAAGTCAGTAGTCAGTGGTCGGAAAATATTCCCATACACAAAATTCTGTCATTTTTAGTTTAGCATAAACTAAAAATGACAGAACCATCTTTTTCTATATTCACTAACTAACCACTGACTTACTGAACACTGATTATTATTTAAGCGTAGCTAACATAACCGCTTTTATAGTATGCATTCTATTTTCTGCTTCCTGGAATACAACTGATTGCTCACTTTCAAAAACATCGTCAGTAACTTCAACTGCAGTTCTGTTGAACTTGTCACAGATTTTTTTACCGATTTCAGTCTTTTTATCGTGGTAAGATGGAAGACAATGCATAAAGATTGTGTCTTTACCTGTATGTGACATCAATTCCTTATTAACTTGATATTTTGATAAATCGTTAATTCTCTCTGCCCATACAAGCTCAGGCTCACCCATTGAAACCCAAACATCCGTATAAACAACATCCGCATTTTTAACTGCTGAAACAGGGTCCTCTGAAAATGTTAAGGTTGCTCCGGTTGATTTTGCAATTTTTTTACATTCGCCAACCAAATCGGTATCCGGAAAATATTTTTTAGGTGCGCACGCAACAAAATTGAGTCCCATTTTAGCACAACCAACCATTAAAGAGTTACCCATATTATATCTTGCATCACCAAGATAAACAAAGTTTATGCCCTTTAAATAACCAAATTTTTCTTTGATTGTAAGAAAATCGGCAAGAATCTGTGTAGGATGAAATTCATTTGTTAAACCATTCCATACAGGTACTGAAGAATATCTTGCAAGTTCTTCAACAACTTCCTGACCATAACCACGATATTCTATTCCGTCATAAATTGAAGAAAGCACTCTTGCAGTATCAGCAATACTTTCTTTTCTGCCAATCTGTGAAGCAGACGGGTCAAGGTAAGTAACACCCATACCCAAATCTCTTGCAGCAACTTCAAAACTACAACGGGTTCTTGTGCTTGTTTTTTCAAATATAAGCGCAATATTTTTACCTTTTAAAACTTCGTGTGGAACACCCTTTTTCTTTTTTTCTTTAAGGTCTGCCGCAAGGTCTATAAGGTATTCTATTTCTTCACTTGTATAATCAAGTAACTTTAAAAAATCTTTACCTGCTAAATTCATTTCAATCAACCTTTACTGCTTTTTTTATAACACGGATTGCTTTTATCAATTCATCATCGCTGATATTGAGTGGTGGTAAAAGTCTTACTTTATTTTTTGCCTTTATTGGAAGAACTCCGTTTTCCTGGCAAATTTTTATTACTTCGCCTGCATCTTTTTCAGTTTCAATACCGAGCATAAGACCAAGACCTGTAACACTTTTTACACCATCTGCATTTTCGAGTTCTTTAATTATATATTTTGATTTTCGGTTTACATCTTCTAAAAATCCGTAGGTAAGACGAGAAACAATATTCACTGCCCCTGCACACGCAATAGGATTACCGCCGAAGGTTGAACCGTGAGTACCACTTGTTAAAACATCTTTTGTTTTTTCGCCAAACATAACAGCACCAATAGGAAGTCCGCCGCCTAAACCTTTTGCGGTTGTTACAATGTCAGGTGTAATTCCGTAATGCATATATCCGTAAAGTTTACCTGTTCTGCCGTTACCAGTCTGAACTTCGTCAACAATCATTAAAATATCTTCTTTTTCACATATTTCTTTAATTGCAGAAACAAATTCATTTGTAAGCGGCACTACACCACCTTCACCCTGAACAGTTTCAAACATAATAGCCGCTAACTTGTTTTCGGCTACTGTCTTTTTCAACATTTCTATATCATTAGCATCTGTATAAACAAAACCATCTGTAAGCGGTAAAAAGTCATTATGAAAAGCATCCTGACCCGTCGCCGCAAGAGTTGTGATTGTTCTGCCGTGGAAACTGTTATTTAAAGTCAAGATTTTATAATAATCCTTACCTTTTTTCTCGAACGCATATTTTCTTGCAGTTTTTATCGCGCCTTCATTTGCCTCTGCACCCGAATTACCAAAAAACACTTTTTTCATTCCAGTTTTCTCACAAAGAAGCTCTGCAAGCTTTACACAAGGTTCTGAATAATAAAGATTAGATGTATGCTGACAAGTTGTAAGTTGTTTTGCTACTGCACTTACCCATTCCTCGTCACACATACCAAAAATATTTACCGCGATACCACTGCCCATATCAATATATTCTTTACCGTTTTCATCAACTACCGTTGATCCTTTGCCGGAAACAATTTCAATGGGAAATCTTCCGTAAGTATTTGCTATATAATACTTATCTTTCTCCTTAACGCTCATTTATATCCCCTTATCTTTCATCATCATATTCTTCGGTAACCATTGTACCGGCACCCTCATCTGTCAATAATTCTATGAGAATTGAGTGTGGAATTCTACCGTCCATTATAATTACTTTTTCTACACCTTTTCTTATTGCATCTATACAACACTCAACCTTTGGAATCATTCCGCCTGAAATGACACCACTTTCAAATAACTTCTGTGCATCTTCTATGTTAATGCATTTAATAATAGAATTCGGGTCGTCCTTATCTTTTAAAACACCCGCAATATCTGTCATAGAAATAAGTCTTGTTGCATTCATAGCACCCGCTATGTAAGATGCGGCAGTATCTGCATTTATGTTATAAACATTACCCTCGTTATCACAACCAACAGTTGAAACAACCGGAATATAACCTTTTTCAAGAACATCTAAAACTGGTGTTACATCTACTTTTGTAATTCTGCCGACAAAGCCTAATCTTTCGTCTTTGACTTCTGCCTCAATCATATGACCATCAAGACCTGAAATACCAATAGCCTTGCCACCTTTTATCTGAATAAGATTAACAAGAGATTTATTGATTTTACCTGCAAGCACCATCTGTACCACATCTGCAGTTTCTTTGTCTGTAACGCGAAGACCATCAACAAATAAGCTTTCTTTACCTATTTTATTGAGTGTTTCTGTAATTTCCGGTCCACCACCATGAACTAAAACAACCTTTACACCTATAAGATGAAGAAGAACAATATCTTCCATAACCTGTTGTTTCAATTCTTCGCTTACCATAGCATTACCGCCATATTTTACAACGATAATCTTTTCGTGATATTTCTGAATATATGGCAAAGCCTGTGTAAGAATTTCCGCTCTGTCTAAATTTGTAACGTTTTTATCTATCATGTTCTGTAATCTCCGTTAATTTTTACATATTCGTAAGTTAAATCACAACCCCACGCAGTAGCAGAAGCTGAACCATCATTTAACTCAATTCTAGTAACAATTTCTTTTTCAAGAAGAATTTCTTTTGCTTTTTCTTCCGAAAATTCTACGCCTGCACCATTTTTACAAACGAGAATTTCGCCTTTATCTGAAATAAATGAAACATCAATTTTAGTAACATCTACATCTGCACCGCTGTAGCCGATAGCACAAAGTACTCTGCCCCAGTTTGCATCTGCACCGAACATAGCCGCTTTTGTGAGTGATGAACAAATAACACTTTTGGCAACCGTCTTTGCGATATTTTCAGTTTTTGCACCATTTACCTGACACTCTAAAAGCTTTGTTGCACCCTCACCATCACCTGCAATCATTCTGCAAAGGTGAACGGTTATTGTGTTGAGTGCTTTCATAAAGATATTGAAATCTTCGCCATCTGAAGTTATTTCTTCATTACCCGCCATACCATTAGCAAGAACTGTTACCATATCATTTGTTGAAGTATCACCATCAACACTTACCATATTGAATGTATTTTTAATATCAGTCGAAAGTGCTTTCTGTAACATTTCCGGTGAAATAGCACAGTCAGTTGTAATAAACACGAGCATTGTAGCCATATTAGGATGAATCATACCGGAGCCTTTTGCAATACCGCCGATTTTACATTCTTTTCCGCAAACATTAAAAGAAACAGCAATTTCTTTTAAAACTGTATCAGTTGTCATAATACCCTCCGCGGCATCCTGACTATTGTTACCCAAAGAATTTTTTAATTCTTCCATACCATTTTTTATAGGTTCGATATCGAGTGGCTGACCAATAACACCAGTTGAAGCAACTACAACATCACTATCTTTGATATTCATAGTTTCTGCTACTAATTTACTCATACCTTCAGCGATTTCAATTCCGTTTGCGTTGCAGGTATTAGCATTACCGCTATTACAGATAACCGCTTGTGCAAAGCCATCTGCAATATGATTTTTAGTAACCACGAGCGGTGCACCTTTCACTAAATTTGTAGTGTAAACTGCTGCTGCCGCCGCTTTTTTCTCACTGAATATGAGTGCTAAATCTTTTTTTGTTTTGTTTTTTCTTATACCACAGTGAATGCCACCAGCAGTAAAACCCTTTGCGGCACAAACACCACCATTTATAATTTCCATAAATTTACCTCTATTTTATAACTAAACCTGTTGTTTCATCCTGACCTAAAACAATATTAAGACATTCTATTGCGGCACCTGAAGCACCTTTGCCTAAATTGTCATATCTTGCAGTAAGAATAATTCTGTCCTCATTACCAAAAACGGAAATTTCCATAGAATCAAGACCAGAAAAAGCTCCCGCAGAAATAAAGCCTGCTTCGTCATTATTCTCCTTGAAATTCACAATAGGTCCCTGATATTTTTCTTTATAAACACTTTTGATATCTTCAATTGTAGTACCATTTTTAAGCATATTTTTAAATATCGGCACGGTCACTTCCATACCTGAATAAAAAGGTGCTACCACCGGGCAGAATACAGGGGCATTTTCTATTTTTGAAATCGCTTTCATTTCTTTTAAATGCTTATGTTGCTGAGTAAGACCATACTGCCTTGGTGCGTCTAAAAGCTCTGCTCTTTCTGCATCCTCGTATTCAGCAATCATCTTTTTACCGCCACCAGAATATCCTGTAAGCGAAAAACAGGAAAGATTTTCATTTTCGCCTAAAATACCGCTTTCTATAAGCGGATATATAAGTGCTATAAATCCACTTGCGTGACAGCCTGGCACTGCAATTCTCTTACTGCTTTTAAGTTTTTCTTTATGATTTTCTGAAAGCTCAGGAAAGCCATAAGCAAAAGCCTCGTCTGTTCTGTGCGCAGTTGAAGTATCAATTACAACAGTTTTGTCATTTTCAATAAGACTTACAGACTCTCTTGCAGCATCATCAGGAAGACACAAAAATGCAATATCTGCACTGTTAAGTGCTTCTTTTCTTGCATTTATATCTTTTCGCTTTTCGTCTGAAAGCGTAATAATTTCAATTCCCTCAAAATTTTCAAGTCTTTCAAAAATTCTGAGACCCGTAGTACCTGCTTTACCATCAATAAATATCTTTTTTGCCATTTATAAACTCCGTAACATACTCTATTTGTTTTTCTACTGATTCATAACCTGTTGAACCTGCAGAAATTCTCTTTTTAATACAAGTTTCAAGTGAAATTTCTTCGTATAAATCGTTCTGGAATAAATCACTGAATTTCTGATATTCAGAAAGTTCCATATTATCAAGAACGATATTTTCATCTATACATTTTGCAACAATCTGACCTACAATTTTATAAGCGGAACGGAAAGGAAGACCCTTTTTAACGAGGTAATCTGCCAAATCTGTTGCGTTTATAAAACCTTTTTGTGCCGCTTTATACATATTATCTTTTAATGCAGTCATTGTAGAAATCATTGGTGCAAAAATACTTAAGCACTCTTTAACTGTTTCAATACCGTCAAAAATCGCTTCCTTATCTTCCTGCATATCTTTGTTATATGCAAGTGGTAAGCCCTTTAAAGATGTTAAAAGTGACATTAAATCACCATAAACTCTACCTGTTTTACCTCTTACCAATTCTGCCATATCAGGATTTTTCTTCTGTGGCATAATGCTTGAGCCTGTTGTATATGAGTCATCCAATTCAACGAATTTGAATTCCCAGGAAGACCAGAGAATTACTTCTTCTGAAAATCTTGAAAGATGCATCATAATTAAACTAAAGCAAGAAAGTAATTCAACACAGAAATCTCTGTCTGAAACACCATCAATACTGTTTTGTGTTATACCGTAAAAATCTAACTTTTCTGCTACAAATTCTCTGTCTGTATTATATGTAGTACCTGAAAGTGCACAAGAACCAAGTGGTGAATAATTCATTCTTTTAACCGCATCAGAAAGACGACCAATATCACGGATAAACATCATAGCATACGCTAAAAGATGGTGACTGAATGTAATGGGCTGAGCTCTTTGTAAATGTGTGTAACCTGGCATAATTGCATCCTGGTTTTTCTTTGCCTGTTCTAAAATTGCTTCTATTAAATTATATAAAAGTTCATTTACTTCTACCGCTTCATCTCTTAAATAAAGACGGATATCAAGAGCAACCTGGTCATTTCTGCTTCGTGCTGTATGAAGTCTTTTACCAACATCGCCTTTACGCTTTGTAAGTTCTGCTTCAACAAACATATGAATATCCTCTGCTTCCATATCAATAGGAAGTGCACCGCTTGTTATATCGTCGCAGATTGAAGAAAGTCCGTCTGTGATTTCATTAAAATCCTCAGCAGAAATAATACCTTGTTTCACAAGCATTGAAGCGTGCGCAATTGAACCTTTTATATCCTGCACATACATTTTACTGTCAAAGTGAATGGAAGAATTAAAATCATCTGCTTCTTTATTTAAAGCCTTCTGAAATCTTCCTGCCCACATTTTATCCATAATAATAAAAGTCCTTTCAATATTATTAACCACTGACTGTTTCTAATGTTTCTAATCAGTGGTTAATACTAATTATTTATATAATTACTTGTCTAAACCGTTTTTCTCTTTCATTTTTGCCATAACCTTGATTGGAAGACCATAAAGGTTAATGAAGCCCGCAGAATCTTTCTGGTCATAAACTTCGTCTTCATCAAATGTAGCAATTTCAGGGTCATAAAGTGAGAATGGAGATTTAACACCTGCATTTATCATATTACCCTTATAAAGTTTGAGTGTAACATCACCTGTTACAGTTTGTTGTGTGCTCTTAACAAATGCTAAAATTGCTTCTGTAAGTGGTGTAAACCATTGTGCATTGTAAACGAGTTCTGCTAATTTTTGTGCAACAAGTGCTTTGTAGTGAGCAGTTTCTTTATCAAGACAGATTGTCTCAAGAACTTCGTGTGCTTTGTAAAGAATTGCACCACCTGGTGTTTCGTATACACCACGGCATTTCATACCAACAAGTCTGTTTTCAACAATGTCAAGAAGACCAATACCATTTGCGCCACCGAGCTCATTAAGTTTTTCAACAATCTCAACTGCACCCATATCTTTGCCATCAATAGCTGTTGGAACACCTTTTTCAAAGTGAATTGTAACATAAGTTGGTTTGTCTGGTGCCATTTCTGGTGAAACACCCATTTCAAGGAAACCTTCTTTATTATAAAGTGGCTCGTTCATTGGGTCTTCAAGATCAAGACCTTCGTGAGAAAGGTGCCAGATATTTTTATCTTTTGAATAGTTTGTTTCTCTGCTGATTTTAAGTGGAACATTGTGTGCTTCTGCATATTCAATTTCTTCTTCACGAGATTTAATATCCCACTCTCTCCAAGGAGCGATAATTGGCATATCTGGTGCGAATGCTTTAATAGCAAGCTCAAAACGAACCTGGTCATTACCTTTACCTGTACAACCGTGGCAGATTGCGTCTGCACCCTCAGCTAAAGCGATTTCTGCAACTCTTTTACCAATAGATGGACGAGCGAAAGCTGTACCTAAAAGATATTCTTCATATTTTGCACCTGCCTGAACGCAAGGAAAAACATAATCTTCAATAAATTCTTTTGTAAGGTCTTCAATGTAAAGCTTTGAAGCACCTGTTTTAATAGCTTTTTCTTCAAGACCTTCTAATTCACTTGCCTGACCAACATTACCTGAAACTGCAATAACTTCACAGTTGTTATAATTTTCTTTAAGCCAAGGAATAATGATTGATGTATCAAGTCCGCCAGAATATGCTAAAACTACCTTTTTAATGTTTTTCTTATCCATTTTTATTACCTCCGTGCATATTTGCAACAATATTCATTTGATGTGCATAATATTACAACTTTATCATTGTTTTGTCAACACCTTTTTTCATAAATATTTATAAATATTTGCATTTTTGTCATTTTGCACTTTACTTTTCGAATATTTATGCATAATTCTATGTATATTATGCATTTAATGATTTTTTCAAATCCTTTTAATATTTCTCAACTTTTTTCAAAAACGAACATTTTTCGTGAATCTACTGAAAAATTTAGGGTATTTCTATTGATTTTTTTAGTAAAATGTGTTAAATTGATAATATTAAGTAGATAAGTTTTGTGTATTTTTTCTACACGTAGTATAAAAAGCGGCTTTTTGTCTTGTAAATTGTTAAATTTCCATATAAATTCTGCGGTACACAATTCTTAATTAACAATCTTTGGAGGTTTTTTCTGTGGATAAGAAAACTCTCTTGGCAGTTGACGATGCCGAAATTAACAGAAAAATACTATCTAAGCTTTTTTCAAACGAGTTTGAAGTTTTAGAGGCTTGTGATGGTAAGGAAGCACTTGATGTAATAAGCAAGCACAATGGTAATATTGACATTGTTGTGCTTGATATAATTATGCCAGGCTACGACGGGTTCTATTTCCTCGAAAAAGTCAAAGAAACCGAATATTCAGATATTCCTGTTGTTATTTCTACAACAGATAATTCGCCTGAAGCAGAAGACCGTCTTTTAGACCTTGGTGCAACTGACTTGATTTACAAACCATTTAATCCACAGAATGCAGTAAAAAAAGTCAAGGCAATTCTCGCTCGTCACGAAGCAGAGCATCAAAAAATAAAATCTACTGCTTCTTCTTTAGAAGACCGTCATACAATTGTAATGCGTCAGACAAATACGTTTTCTGCAGAATATAACTTTGTTACCGGTAAAACATTTATTGACCCTGAATACTCAAAATATGTTCACAGAGATTTTTGTAACATTGACATTTTTGACCCTACTACAATGATTGGGCTTATTTATCGCCCGGATTTAGATGCGGTCATTTCTTTCCTTAATGTAGGCGATATTCACGAAACTGTTCAGAAATATATCAACATCAGAATTCTTACAGATAACAATATTTACGAATGGTTCCGCCTTGCTCTTACTATACATATTGAAAATGGTATTAAAACAAGAGCAATTCTCACATTCAACAATATCAACAGTGAGATGGAAGCAATTAAAAAGCTTGAAATTTTCTCTTCTATTGACAGACTCACAAAAATTCCTAACAGAAATACCTTCGTTGAAAAAACACAATCAATCATTGAAGCTAACTCAGATATTAAATTTGCAATTGTTCGTTTTGACATTGAAAGCTTCAAAATTATAAATCAGCTTTTCGGTACCTCTGAAGGTGACTCAATTCTCAAATTTATTGCAGTTAAGCTTCAAGAAATCATTGAACCTATTAAAAATGGTACTTATTGTCGTATAACTTCTGACTTATTCGCGTTTTCTGTTCCTTACGAAAGCGAAGAGTTACTTAATTCTATAATTGATACATTGGTTGCCGCAGTTAAAATGTATCCGCTTAATTTTGATATCACACTTTCTTTTGGTATTTATATTGCCGAAAACTCAGAGTATTCTGTAAGACATATGCTTGACAGAGCGGGTGTTGCACAGAAAGCAACAAAAAACAATTATAAATCACACGTTTCTTATTTTGACGAAGCGCTTCGTGAACAGGAAGAAATTGAAATTACAATTGTTTCAGAAATGAAACGCGCACTTGAAAATGGCGAATTTAAAATTTATCTTCAACCTAAAGTTGATATGAGAACTGGTGAAATCATCGGTTCGGAAGCACTTGTGCGTTGGGTACATCCTGAAAAAGGTCTTATTTCACCAAGAAGCTTTATTCCGATTTTTGAAAACAACGGATTTATTACGGAGCTTGATTATTATATTTTCGGTACGGTTTCTAAACAGCTTGATAAATGGCGTAGTGAGGGAATTCCGATTCTCCCTGTTTCTGTTAATGTTTCAAGAGCAGACCTTTATGATCCGAACCTCTTCCCAAACATTGTAAAAATAGTTGATACATATAACATCCCACACGAGTTCATTGAATTTGAACTCACCGAAAGCTCATTTATTTCAGATAACCACAAGTTAGTTGAACTTACCTATAACCTTCAAAAAGGTGGGTTCCATGTACTTATGGATGACTTTGGCAGCGGTTACTCTTCACTTAACTCTCTCAAAGATATTAAAGTTGATGTTTTAAAAATTGACATTAATTTCTTACCAACTTCGACTTCTGATGAAAGAGCCGGAAAAATCCTTACTTCTGTTGTTTCAATGGCAAATGCACTTGACTTAAAAGTGGTCGTTGAAGGTGTTGAAACACGAGAACAGGCAGATTTCCTTATTAGCATTGGCGCTTATGAAGCACAGGGCTATTACTTCTTCAAGCCAATGCCTGTCGAAGAATATGAGGTTGCGTTAAAAAAACAATTAGAAGAAAAAAAATAAATCTGAAAAGGTATCCCCCTATAGGAGTTTTTACAATGAAAGAAACTATTTTGATTGTAGATGATGCGGAATTTTCGCGTGGTGTAATGAAACAAGCATTACTCAATGCAGGGTTTGATAATATAATAGAAGCTACGACTGCTGACGAAGCACGAAAGTTAGTTGCAAACAAAGACATTGATTTGACTATTCTTGACATTATGCTTCCTGATAACAACGACTTAAAATTGCTTTATGAAATTTTAGCAATAAAAAAAGATGCAAGAGTTGCTGTTATTTCAGCAATTAACAAACCCGAAATAACACGAGAAGCACTTTTAGCAGGTGCACGTGGCTTTATAAATAAACCATTCAACGAAAGTGACTTTTTATGTAAAGTAAGAATGGCATTGGAAGATTAAAACAAATCGCTATCTTTACAAAAAAGATAGCGATATTTTTTATAAGAAGGTTAAAATATGGGATTTTGGAGTATTTACAGTACTAAAAAAAACTTGGATTTTATTCGCAATAGACTAACTGGTGTTACTGATAATGCTGAAATTATTTGCCCTGGAGACTTGTCTAACGATACTCTTGTTCGTGCTATAATAGAAAGACTTGAAAAAACTGTTTATTCTTACAACACAATTGAAGATGGCATTAACGCATTAAATGAAAAACAACGAATTATTTTTGTCCTTGACTATATGGAAATGGAAATCAACAATGGTGGTCTTTGTCAATTCTTTGTAAATTCAAGTCGCGTAGTTGCACCTATAGTAAGTAAATATTTGGAAGTTACAGGTGCTTTTAAACACAAAAAGCTATATGATGATTTTATTTCACAAAATAATATAGATGTAAATAATTTATCGTCATTTGATAGTAATACACATAAAGAATTTTCTGCTCAATATGAACGCTATCCATTCGATGATTTTGATAATGCTTTTTATGAACTTGAACCATTAGAAACATATTTAATTCCGTATATCAGAGAAAATATAAATGATTTATAAAAAAGGGAACAAAACAACCTTAAAAAGATTGTTTTGTTCCCTAAATTTTTTCTATAACCCAATAAAAAAGCCCGTAAAGACTTGCGGCGCCACATCCGTAAACTATTACAGGACCCGCTAAATTAAACATTTTAGCACCTGTTCCTAAAATATGACCTTCCGCTTTAAATTCAAGTGCAGGTGATACAACAGAATTTGCAAATCCTGTTATCGGCACAAATGTCCCTGCACCCGCTACTTTTCCGATTTTATCGAACACACCTGTTATTGTTAAAATTGCAGTAATTACAATAAGAGTAACACATACAAGCATTTTTGCTTCTGTAAGTGTTAATGAAGTCATTGAGTAAAGTGTTCTTAAAACTTGCCCGAAACAGCTTATTCCACCACCAAATAAAAACGCATTTATAAGGTCTTTTTTGAGAGGTGATTTCGGCGTAATTTTTTCTACTAATTTACTGTATTGATAATTTTTCATAAACTCACCAAATATAGTTTATGTAAAATTTATGAGCATATTCAATTTTTAAATAAATTTGAATATGCTCATTTTGTTATAAAATATAAATAATTATATCTCTACGACCCCAGTTAACACACTCCTGTTCAGTATCCATATAAAGGTCAACTGTCCAATCTGTACTGTTAACAAAACCGCCTGTGTCGGCTGCTATACAATAACCGTACACTCTTTTGCCATCTGCAGAAACAATATACATTTCTGTGCCATAAGGAATTTCGTTAGGGTCAACTGCTATATAACCAGTTCTTGCTTTTTCACCTGTTGATGTTATACCACCAGGAATACAATAAGCTGTTGCTTTTGCGTTAATTGCTTTTTTGTAATTTGTCGGAACTCCGTTTGCGCCAATATTGACATAAGACGGAACTGCCAAATCACTTATAGGTGTTGTAGAAGGTGTAGTAGAAGGCTTAATATTTGCCTTTGTACCAACCTCTAAAACCTTATCGACTGGTCTTTTTGTAATTTTTGATTCTTTAACAACTGAATCAATAAGAACACCATCAATATAAGATTCTTTATAAGTTATTTCTCTTACACCATTTTGTCCCTCAACTCTTACCCTTGTTTTTCCTGATGCCAATTCGTCTGTGTAAACATATTTGGTAGTATAAGTGAGTTTTTCGGTAACTGTATAAATTTTCGTTTTAACCTTAATAATTTCTATTTCTATACCATTCATAAGTGGTGTGTTTTCACCTGGTCTTGTGAAATCATCATCACTTATACCAAGGTCAACCTTAGAAATAGCATCACCAACAGTTTTGCCTGAAACAGTTCTTTCGTAAACTGCTCCATCAATTATAATTTTAATGTCATAAGCACCGTAAATTTCGATTTCCAAGCCCTCTGAAAGAGGTTCATCTAACGAATAGTTTACTGATGCACCATGGGGAAGCTTAATTTCTGCCATCTCTATAGCATCCTTAACTGTTCCCGAAGCGAATACTGCGTAAGTTGAACCATCATAGTTTGTGATAGAAACACTCACGCCTCTTTGAATTCTGATTACTGAACCATCTACACCAGCCTTGAATTCTGATAAATCAAGTGTGTCGCCGTATGCTTCATTAAATAAACAATCTGTTTCTTCAAGAATTTTTAAAGCGTCTGTTTCTGATGTTGAAAGTGTCATAACCTTTTCGCCGTCTTTAATTACTAAATCGTAAGATTTTGACGGTTTAGCGAATGCAGTAACTGAAAGGAAAAATAACACTACCACCATAAGAAGTGCAATACTTCTTTTAGGTAATGGAACTGACCATTCGCCTTTTTTTATAAATGTCATGGTATAAATACTCCTTAAACTAACAACTCATTAAATATATTTCTGTATGAATTGTTGTTAATAGATATTCTTGTTCACAATTTAAAATTGAGAGCCAACCTCAACTAAAAACTATAAACAAAAACACCCAATTTTCTTTCTGTTTATCCTATGGCAAGGTGTATTATAACCATTTTTTTGTGATTGTCAAATAATTTGATACCCTGCGTTTTGTTTACATTGCACAAATCAAGTGTCTAAAATCGACCATTTACCACTTTATATTGTATTTTACCCGACAACTGTCGGATATTATATGGTGCATTTTTTGTCAAAAGTGCAAAAATTACAATTTGTAACTTTTTGTAATCAAAATATAGTGTAATTTTCTAAATATTGTTGACATATACACAATTTAAAGCAATAATATTATATACAATAATAATTAAATTCAAGGAACCGATTATGAGAATTGAAATACCAGAAAAAATAAACGATATTATAAAACATTATGAAAAAAATGGTTATGAAGCTTACTGTGTTGGCGGTAGTATCCGTGACAGTGTAATGGGAATAGGAATCGGCGATTGGGATATTACTACTTCTGCCCTGCCCACAGAAACAAAAGAACTCTTTAAAAATGAAAAAATAGTTGAAACAGGAATTAAACACGGAACTGTTTCTATTATAAAAGACCACGAAGCAATTGAGGTAACAACCTTCAGAATTGACGGTGAATATTCTGATAATCGTCACCCTGAAAATGTATCTTTCACAAGAAGTCTCAAAGAGGATTTAAAAAGAAGGGATTTTACTGTAAATGCTTTGGCATATTCTCATCGTACAGGTCTCGTAGATTTATATGGCGGTCTTAATGATATTGAAAACAAAATAATAAGAACAGTCGGTAACGCAGAGGAAAGATTTCTGGAGGACGGGCTTCGCATTATGAGAGCGCTGCGCTTTGCTTCTACTCTTGGGTTTACGATTGAAGAAGAAACAAAAAAAGCAATTCACAAACAAAAGCATTTATTAAAAAACATCTCGGTTGAAAGAATTTCTGTTGAACTCAACAAATTACTTTTGGGTAATAATGTATTTAATATTTTAACTGAATTTGCAGATGTATTTGCTGTTATAATTCCAGAAATTGAGCCTTGTATTGATTTTAAGCAATACGGTAAAAAACATGCTTACGATGTGTGGACTCATATCTGTCATACTGTTGATACAATTCCAAATGATAAAATTTTAAGACTTACTATGCTTTTGCACGATTTAGGTAAAGTGCCGACCCATAAATTAAATGATAATGGTGACAGCTCATTCAAAAATCACGCAACAGTAGGCGGCGAAATGGCAAAAGAAATTTTAACAAGACTTCGTTTTGATAAAAAAACTATCAACCGAGTTTCATTTTTAGTAAGTCATCACGATTTTGAGCCACCCGAAACAAAAATAGCTTTAAAGAAAAAAATGAAAATATTTACCGCCGAAGATGTCAGGACTTTACTTGTTATAAAAAAGAGTGATCGCGGTGCTCTTTCAGAAAGCTACAGAGATATAAGTAAAGAAACAGAAAGAGTTTTAATGTGGCTTAAAGAAATCGAAGAAAATAACGAATGTGTTACTATAGGTCAATTAAAAATAAACGGAAACGATTTAATAAGGGCTGGTTTTAAAAATGAAGAAATCGGCAAAAAATTAGACTATCTTTTAGATTGTGTAATTGAAGAAAAGGTTATTAACACACGACAGGCACTTTTAAGTTTTTTAAGTTGACATTACTATTATAATGGTATAAAATGTATTTAATTATAAATTATATATAATGGTATATTATGTACCAGAAAAAAGGTGATAAAATGCGTAATTCATATCCTCTTAACTTTGAATGGAAATACTCTCCGGAATTCAGGGAAGAAATGACAAAAGCAAAATTTAATGATAAGTCTTTTGAAACTGTTGATATTCCACACGCAAATAAAGAAATTCCTTTTAACTATTTCGATGAAAAATGCTACCAGTTTGTAAGCTGTTATCGTAAACATTTTGATTTACCAAAGAAAGATAATAAAAAATACATTCTTCATTTTGAAGGTGCGGCTGTCTATTCGAAGGTTTATCTTAATGATGAATTTTTAGGTGAATATAAAGGTGCTTACAATCGTTTTTCATTTGATATTACAGATGTTGTAAACAAAAAGAATAATGTTTTAGTAGTTGAACTTGACTCTACCGAAAGACCAGAAATTCCACCTTTCGGTAATGTAGTTGACTACCTCGTTTATGGTGGTATTTATCGTGAAGTATGGATTGAAGAAGTAAGTGAAATCTATATTTCAGATGTATTTGTAAGAACTTTAAATATTCACCAGCCAAAAAAAGTGCTTGATATTGATGTTACATTCTCTGAGAGTACAGAAGGCACTCTTAAATTCCGTTTAAAAAAAGACGGTAACACAATCGATGAAAAAGAATGTAAAGTAAAAGGTACTGTTATAAATGCTAAATGGGCAGTTTCTGATGTTAAACTCTGGGATATAAATAACCCTGAGCTTTACAACCTTTATGTTTCATTTAATAATGAAGATGAATACAAAGTTCGTTTTGGTTTCAGAGAAGTAAAGTTCAGAAAAGATGGATTCTACCTTAATGGTAAAAAGATTAAAATACGTGGTCTTAACCGTCACCAAAGCTATCCTTATGTTGGTTATGCTATGCCCGAAAATGTTCAGAAAGCAGACGCAGACTTACTTAAATATAAATTAGGTGTAAATTTAGTCAGAACCTCTCACTACCCTAACAGCGTTCACTTCCTCAATCGTTGTGACGAAATCGGTCTTTTAGTGTTTACAGAAATGCCAAGCTGGCAATTCTTGGGTGAAGGCGAATGGCGTGACATTTGTCTTGACAATGTTAAGAGAATGGTTATCCGTGACAGAAATCACCCGTCAGTAATTCTCTGGGGTGTTCGTGTAAACGAAGGTCTTGACTGTGACGAATTTTACACAGAAACAAATAAAATGGCTCGTTCACTCGACAATACCCGTCAGACAGGCGGTGTAAGAAATATGCCACGAAGCCACTTACTCGAAGATGTTTACACATATAATGACTTTTCACATTCAGGTGGTGCAGTTCACCTTTTACCACCTGCAATTGTTACAGGATTTAATGCTCCATATCTTGTTACAGAGCACAATGGTCATATGTTCCCTACAAAATCATTTGACCGTGAAGCATTAAGAACAGAGCATGCTTTAAGACATACAAGAGTTCTTAACACTGCTTATGGCAATGACAGAATCAGCGGTGCTATCGGTTGGTGTATGGCTGACTACAACACCCACAAAGACTTTGGTAGTGGTGACAAAATCTGCTACCACGGTGTTACAGATATGTTCCGTGTACCAAAATTAGGTGCAGCAGTTTATCGTTCACAACAAGAACACGAACCATATTTAGAGGTTACCTCTGCTATGGATATCGGTGAGCATCCAGGCGGTGTTATCGGTAAGGTTTACATTTATTCTAACTGTGATTATGTTAAGCTTTATAAAAACGGTAAATATACAAGCACAGTTTACCCAAGCGAATCACCATTTAAAAATCTTCCTCACCCACCTGTTGTTGCTGCTGACTTTATTGGTGATGCATTAACAGAGGTTGATAAATTAGACCCGACAACTGCTTCGATTTTAAAACCTGCACTTGTTGCAGCTCAAATGGAACAGTTCAAAATGCCACCCCACAACTTCTTAAGAGCTGGTGCCGCTATGATTACAGGGAGACTTTCATTTAACAGAATGTTTGACCTTGTTACAAAATACATCGGTGGTTGGGGTGAACAACAAATCACCTACCGTTTCGAAGGCTACAAGGATGGAGAATGTGTTGCTACTGTTGTAAGAACTGCTGTAGAATCTCTTAATTTAGAGGTTAATGCAGATTCATACACCTTAAAAGAGGGCGACACCTATGATGCTACAAGAATTGAGCTTGTAGTTAAAGACCAGAACGGCAACAGGGTACCTTTTGTTGACAGCTCTGTAAAGGTTACTGTTGATGGTCCTGCTACTGTTATCGGTCCTACAGAATTCCCACTTATTGGTGGCGACAGAGCATTCTGGGTAAGAACAAACGGTAAAAAAGGCAAAATTAAAATTACAATAAATGCTTCAGGAATTGAAGAAAAAACAATTGAATTAGTTTCTGAATGATTTTTAAATTAAAACAAGAATAGGAATGAAAAGCACAATGGAAAAAAAACCATATTATATTACAACTGCTATTGCTTACACATCAAGAAAACCGCACATCGGTAACTCTTACGAAATTGTTTTAGCCGATGCTCTTGCGAGATTCAAGCGAATGCAGGGTTATGATGTATTTTTCCAAACTGGTACTGACGAACACGGTCAGAAAATTGAAGAATACGCTGCAGAAGCTGGTATTTCTCCAAAAGAATATGTTGATAAGGTTGCGGGTGAAATTAAAGGTGTCTGCGATTGCCTTAACACAACCTATGACAAATTCATTCGTACAACTGACGAAGACCACGAAAAATCAGTACAGAAAATCTTTGAAAAGCTTTATAATCAGGGCGATGTTTACAAAAGCGAATATGAGGGTTGGTACTGCGTACCTTGCGAAAGTTTCTTTACAGACTCTCAGTTAGTTGACGGCAAATGCCCTGACTGCGGCAGAGAAGTAAGAAAAGAAAAAGAAGAAGCATATTTCTTCAAAATGAGTAAATATCAAAAACAGTTAGAAGAATACATTGAACAAAATCCTGACTTCATTTATCCTGAAAGTCGTAAAAAGGAAATGATAAACAACTTCATAAAACCTGGTCTTCAGGATTTATGTATTTCACGTTCAACTTTTAAATGGGGTATTCCTTTCCCTAACGACCCAAAACACGTTATTTACGTTTGGGTTGATGCACTTCTTAACTATATTACAGGTCTTGGTTACGATACTGAAAACAATTCAGAAATGTACAAAAAATACTGGCCGGCAGATGTTCACATCATTGGTAAGGATATTCTTCGTTTCCACACAATTTACTGGCCGATTATGCTTATGGCACTCGGTGAGCCACTTCCAAAACAAGTTTTTGGTCATCCTTGGCTTCTTTCCGGTGAAGATAAAATGTCAAAGTCCCGCGGTAATGTTATTTATGCTGATGACCTTTGCGACCGCTTCGGTGTTGACGCAGTGCGTTATTATCTTCTTTCAGAAATGCCTCACGCACAAGACGGCTCAATCACCTACAGCACAATTATTGAGCGTTTCAATTCAGATCTCGCTAATACATTAGGTAACCTTGTTAACCGTACAATTGCTATGAATAACAAGTATTTTGACGGTGTAATTCAATCACCTGATTGTTCTGAAGACTTAGACAACGAATTGAAAGAAATGGCTCTTTCTGTTCTTCCTGAGGTTACAAAGCTTCTTGACACATACAGAGTGAGTGATGCTCTTTCAAAAATATTTGAACTTGCAAAAAGATGTAACAAATACATTGACGAAACAATGCCTTGGGCACTTGCTAAAGACGAAGACAAAAAAGCTCGTCTTGGTACAGTTCTTTACAACTTACTTGAAAGTATCCGTTTTGTTGCAGTTTTATTAAAACCATTTATGCCAACTACCAGTGATGCTATATTCTCACAAATCAATTGTAATATTGATGATTTAGAGTCGCTCGAAAGTTTTGGTAAATTAGTAGCAGGCAACAAAGTTGGTGACGCAACACCTCTCTTTAATCGTCTTGATATGGAAAAGACTTTAGCAGAAATTGAAGCAACTCTTCCCGAAGTAAAAGAAGAGGAAGAAGAAAAAACAATCATCGGTCTTAAAGAGATTGAATTTGATGATTTTGCGAAAGTAGAACTTCGTGTTGCAAAAGTTATTAACTGCGAACCAATTAAAAAAGCTAAAAAACTTTTAAAACTCACACTCGATGATGGTACAAAAGAACCACGCACAGTTGCTTCCGGTATTGCTCAGTGGTACAAACCAGAAGACCTTATTGGCAAGAGTGTTGTTATTGTTGCAAACCTCAAACCAAGAACACTTTGCGGTGTTGAAAGTAAAGGTATGGTTTTAGCAGGTGAAATTACTGAAGATGATATTAAGGTTCTCTTTGTTGATGGTATGCCTGCAGGTACAATGTTAGGTTAATTTGCAGAAAGAAAAATTATGGACTTCATTTTTGATACTCACGCACATTATAACGATAAAGCTTTTGATGAAGACAGAACCGCTTTGCTCGACTCTTTTTCTGAGTCGGGCATTTTGGGTGTAATAAATTGTGGTACAGATATTGAGTCTTCAAAAAAATCAATTGAACTTTCAGACCAATATGATTTTATGTACTGTGCAGTAGGCTTTCACCCAGAAGATATAAATAAAGCGGGTGAAAAATATATTGAACAAATAAAAGAACTTTCAAAGAACAAAAAATGTGTTGCAATTGGTGAAATCGGGCTTGATTATTATTGGGTAAAAGACAACAAAGAAGAACAAAAAAGAATTTTTACTGAACAGATTATTTTAGCAAATGAGTTAGATTTACCTGTTATTGTGCATTCAAGAGATGCTCATAATGACACTCTTGAAATTCTCAAAAAGTACAAACCTAAAGGTGTACTTCACTGCTTTTCGGGTAGTGTAGAAGTTATGAAAGAAGTATTAAAACTTAATATGTATATAGGTCTTGGTGGTACAGTTACCTTTAAAAATGCACGAGTACCTTTAGAGGTGGCAGAAAATTTACCACCCGACAGACTTCTTTTAGAAACTGATTGCCCATATATGAGTCCTGTGCCATATCGTGGCAAAAGAAATCAAAGCACATATATTTCATACGTTGCAGAAAAAATAGCAGAAGTGAAAAATCTTACAAAAGAAGAAATTCTCACAACTGCTAATAAAAATGCCTCTGAATTATTCAGGATTAACTTATGATTTCTTTTAATCTCTCCCCTGCATTTTCTTTATCTATTATTTTCAAAAATCCATAATAGCCATACATCGAGTCAATTTTTTCTAAGAATTCTTCACTTACACCGTAGTTTATAATTACTACGGTGCATTTTTTATGTATTCCCGAAAAGTCAAGAAATTCTCTTAAATTTTCTATGCGACTAAAAATTCCTTCATTTTCTTTATGAACGGGCAATAATAATGTAAACTGTTCTTCTTTAAACGTAATAAACTTAAAAATCAAAAATCTTAAAATACTTAAAATTCCTATTATCGCAAATATCAGCGTAAATATTTCTGTATTCAAAAAAACACCCCCTATAGTGCATTTTATTCCAACTCCACTATTTTGGTGATTTTTATTGAAAAACAAGCGCTTTTATGTTAAAATAAATGTGTATGTAATTAAATTTCTTTTCGGAGGGTATTATGGAAAGATTATTGACAAGATGGGGTAAAGTTTTAGACAAAAACTGCCCACTTAACGATTATCCAAGACCACAATTCAAGCGTGACAGTTTTATTTGCTTAAATGGTATATGGAATTATGCTATTTATGGTGAGAACAAAAAATTCAGCGGTTATCAGGGTGAAATTGTTGTTCCCTTCAGCCCTGAAGCAATTTTAAGCGGTGTTGAAAAATTAGTTCAACCAACTGATACACTTTACTATCAGAAGCTTTTCAACTTTACAAAAACAAAATCAAAAGTGCTTTTACACTTCGGTGCAGTTGATTATAAATGCACAGTCTCTTTAAATGGTACAGTTGTTGGTGAACACACCGGTGGTTACTTACCATTTTCATTTGATGTTACCGCATTGATTTTAAATGGTGAAAATGACTTGAGAGTTACTGTTACCGACCCTACAGAAACAGGTTCACAGGCTCGTGGTAAACAGACCTTTAACCGTGGTGGAATCTGGTACACACCACAGTCAGGTATTTGGCAGACAGTATGGCTTGAAGAAGTCCCTTACGATTATATTACAAATATAAAGCTCACTCCTGATATTGATAAAAATGAATTACAGGTTGAAGTAGCATATTCGAATGAAATAATGCCAGAAGTAGGCGTTATGATTATGGATAAAAATAAAATGATTGCTGCTACAAAACTCACAGATGGTAAAGGTACAATTAAACTCGAAAACTACGAGCTCTGGTCACCGGAGAATCCATACCTTTACGATATTAAATTTGCTGCAGGTGAAGACAGAGTTGACAGCTACTTTGCTATGAGAAAATTCAGCACAGGCTTTGACTCAAATGGCACACCAAGATTTATGCTTAACAATAAGCCATATTTCTTCAACGGTCTTTTAGACCAGGGTTACTGGTCAGACGGTCTTTACACAGCACCTTCTGACGATGCTTTGATTTATGACATTCAGACAATGAAAGATTTAGGCTTCAACACATTAAGAAAGCACATTAAAATTGAGCCACTTCGTTGGTACTACCACTGTGACAGACTTGGTATGATTGTATGGCAGGATATGGTTAACGGTGGCGGAAAATACAATTTCCTTGCTATTGGTACATTACCATTCCTTGGTATGCTCTTTAACAATAAAAAAGTGGGCAGAGTACCTGACGGTAAACGCAATTATTTATTCTACGCAAGAACAGATGAAAAAGGCAGAGAAGAATATTTTAAAGATTCAGAAGAAATGATAAACCTTCTTTACAATGTTCCTTCACTCGCTCTCTGGACTCCTTTCAATGAAGCTTGGGGACAATTTGACTCTGTTAAAGCATGTGAATTTTATAGACAAAAAGACCCTACAAGACTCATTGACCACGCAAGTGGTTGGGTTGACCATGGTGCAGGTGACGTAAATAGCTTCCACATTTACTTTACACCATTTATGTTCCCGAAATTCAACAAGGACGACATAAGACCTATTGGTCTTACAGAATTCGGTGGCTACTCAATGCGTTTCAGAGGTCACACATACAACAAAGAAAAATTCTTTGGTTACAGAAAATATTACGCACAAGAAAAATTTGACGCTGCAATCAAACATCTTTACGAAGACAGAATTTATAAATGTATGAAAGAAAAAGGTCTTTCTGCAACAATTTATACAGAAGTAAGTGATGTTGAAGACGAACTCAACGGACTTCTCACTTATGACCGTGAAGTTATAAAAGTTTCACCTGAAATGATGAAAGCAGCAAATGCAAAATTAAAGCTTTAATTTTGCATTTGCAGTGGCTAGTTACTAGTTGTCAGTTGTAGTGTTATAAAATAAAAAGACTCTATCATTTAAAGTTTTTGTAAACTAAAAAATGATAGAGTTATTTTTTGCTTTCTTATGCCTGACTCCTGTTTAATGCATTATCAATTGCTTTTAATAGCGAATCTTCGTGAGTTGAGGGCAAATCGCAGTTATAGTGCCATATCATCACACCGCCGAAACCATTGTTTACCGCATACTCTGTTTTCTTTTCTATAACTTCCGGTGTATTAAACCAAAAATCTTTATTTATTTCGTCACAATGATACCAGCCATTTTCATCTATTTTTTCATAGTAACCATTATAACCATACCAATACCCCGACATATCAGTGGGCCTTGAATAAAACGGAAGCCCTACATTAACTTTTTCTTGTGGTATTCCGTGAAGCCCGACCTTATTCACAAGGTCAATTGTTTGCTCAAAGGTCGCGTGCTTGCCTTCTTCATCGTTAAAGTCATAAACCATAAGTTCAAAAGTATCAACCGCTTCAATTGCGGCTAAACTGAATTTTATATTCCAGTCACTACAAGCAACGCCTAATGTGTAATCTCCTAACTTTTCATTAAGAGAAACTAAAAACTTATTGTATTCTTTCCACGCATTTTTTGAAAGTGGATATTCATAATCAAAATGCACACCATCAAAGTCGTATTCTTTGAGCACTTTGATGATGTTATCTTCTAAAACACCACTTTTAAACGCCTTGTTATATTCGTCACTTTGTGCTTCCATCTGTTCTTCCCATATGTCTGACTCTGAATGCCATTCGGGGCCTAAAAGATTAAGCGTAATATTTATATCTCGTTCGCCTATTGCATTTCTGATATTTTTTAACGCTGTTTCTAATTTATCTTTTTCATAAACAATATTACCCTTATTATCAAAAGACGCACACTCAAAAAGAATAACGTCAGTAATAATATCAAAATCTTCACTATAAAGACTGTTTTCTTCCTGAATATAGTCACCCCTTATGTAAGTTGTAACCTTAAAGTTTTCAACCTTTTTGTCAGATGAACTAATATCAAGCCCTAAAAATCCTGTAACAATGGTTGCAAGCGAAGTAAAAAAAGCAACTACACTCATAAAAAATGCAGACATAAAAATCCTCCTTTGTTTTTTACTATATCTATATTTACAAAAATGCCGTGGTTTGTCAAGTTTATTTGAAAAAAAGTGATATTAGTGCTATAATAAAACGAAGTTTACTTTTGGAGTGGATTTTATGAACATCTTAATTATCAACGGTAGTCCTAAAGGGCAAAACAGTATTACTTTACAAACTACAAATTATTTAAAGATTTTGCACCCTGAGCACAAATTTTCTATTCTTGATGCAGGGCAAAAAATAAAGGCTTTAGAAAAAGATTTCAGTAAAGCAATTGAAGAAGTAAAAAAAGCTGATTTACTCGTTTTTTCTTACCCTGTTTATACATTTGTTGCACCTTGTCAGCTTCATAGATTTATTGAGCTTTTAAAGGATGCAAATTTAGATTTAAGTAAAAAATTTGCAACACAATTTACTACTTCAAAGCATTTTTATGATATTACTGCACACCGCTATATTAAAGACAACTGCTTTGATTTAGGTCTTAAATATATTAAAGGTCTTTCTGCAGATATGGATGATTTATCTACTGAACAAGGTCAAACGCAGGCAGAAGAATTCTTCGATTTTGTTATGTTCAACGTTGAAAACAACATTTACGAAAAAGAAATTAAAATAAATTCACTCGTAACGCTTTCAAACGCAGAAGTAATTGAATGCAACGATGAAAAATCAGGTGACGTTGTTATTGTTACTGACTGTGACGATAGCGATGTAGCACTTAAAAATATGATTACCCGGTTCAGAGCAAAATGCACTAAAAAGACAAGAATTGTAAATATTAAAGATTATCCATTCAAGGGTGGTTGCCTTGGTTGCTTTAACTGTGCAGTTTCAGGCAAATGCGTTTACAAAGACAATTTCGATGAATTTTTAAGAAATGATATTCAAAAGGCAGAGTCTATTATTTACGCATTCACAATCAAAGACCACTCAATGGGTGCAAGATTTAAAATGTATGATGACAGACAATTCTGCAACGGTCACAGAACTGTTACAATCGGTATGCCAATAGGTTACATTGTAAATGGTCATTTAAGTGTTGAAGAAAACCTTAAAACTATTATTGAAGCAAGAGCAGAGGTTGGCCACAACTTCCTTTGCGGTGTTGCTACAAATGAAGAAGATGCAAACGAGACCATTGATAAATTAGCAAAGAAATTAGACTACGCATTAGAAAAGAAAATTCTTTTACCACAAAATTTCTATGGAATTGGTGGTATGAAAGTTTTCAGAGATTTAATATGGATTATGCAGGGTATGATGAAAGCCGACCACAAATTCTATAAATCTCATAATCAGTATGACTTCCCACAAAAACAATGGAAGCGTATGCTTTTAATGTATTTAGTAGGTGGTATGCTATCTTCAGAAAAAATGAAATCTAAAATGGGCGATAAAATGAACGAAGGAATGTTAATGCCGTACCAGAAAGCACTTGAAAGTGCAAAGAAAAGAATGGGGAAATAACAAATAAGCTGTAAAAACTTCCGTTTTTTACAGCTCATTTTCAGGGGATAAGAAAAAAGATGCAAAACGGACAAACTGAGCAAAATCAAGGCGAAGACTTGATTTTGTTTGCCCGAAGTCGTACAAAGGTACGTCGAGTGACGAAGTTTGTTCGTAGTATAAAGACATAATTTTTCATAAATTTTAGATTTTCTGTATTTTAAAAGGGTTCTATAGGCTTTATAAACCTATGGAACCCATTACTATAGTTGGTTTTATACGGTCTGCGTTTTTTATATCCCCTTATTTTATTCAAATTCTGTTTCTGTCTTATAACTTTTATAGATCCAATAGCATAATAATATGTATGGTAAAATTCCTAATATAGTACTCGAAACACCTATACTTAACGAGAATGTCTGCACTGCAATTTCATTTCCTGCATTCTGAACATTTTCATATACGGCTGTATTGGAAATTTTTTCATTCAAATCCATAATAAAGCCTATTATAGAAACAACGACCATTACAATAACCGGTACAAACCAGAATTTATTTACTTTTATTCTGTATCCTGAAAGCTTTTCAATACAATTTACCGCTACAAACAACAAGAGGACTACATAAACTGCAAGGTTGATAAATGCTAACACTGAAACTGATGATAAATTCATAATAATTGACACCATTCTGTACAGCACCTGACCAGCCATAGCAACAACTAAAAATGAATCTTTTTTGCAACGAATCAAAGCAACCGATAAAAGCATTTCAACTAAGCTTGAAACAATCAATGGTATAAATAGTGAAAACTCAATTTCCTGTTTTAAAATAAAGAAATTTATAAAATATGTAGGTATCCCAAGAATTAGTATTACAAGCGATATCCAACCCCAGACCTTCATAATTTTTTCTGTTGCACTTAATTTCATAATAATTCACCCTTTTATAATTTTTTCTCCCAATCAAACTTTTGTCTATAGTTTAATAATATCACATATTATTTATATTTTCAATAACAAAAACAACGACAAGTTAGACACTTATCGTTGTTTTCGCTTTGTATTGGCATTTTATATTTTAAGATTATATAAATCAAGCTTCCTTTCTAACCTGACTCATACAACCATTATTTTTTATTATTACAACGCATCAATATATCTGCAAGCGGCAAGTGCTGCAGTAGCACCATCTGCAGTTGCGGTTGTAATCTGACGGATATTCTTTTTACGACAGTCACCTGCAACGTAAATACCCTCTGTTTTTGTAAGACACATTTCGTCAGAATCAAAGTAACCGTTACTATCAAGTGCAACCATATCAGCAAATGCACTATTTGATGGTTCAAGACCAATTGCAACAAAAAGACCGTTTAATGCTACTTCTTTTTCGCTACCATCAGTGTGATTTAAAGTAACACCTGTTAATTCATCATCGCCTTTTAAATCACTTACAACAACATCTGTCATAAATTCTACATTAGTTTTTGTTTCAAGAATTTCCACAAGCTTCTTTTCACCTGTCATATACGAAAGATTCTGGAAAACATAAACCTTTTCACAAATATCAGAAAGAAGAACTGCTTCTTGCAAAGCGGAATTACCTCCACCTACAACACCGACTGTCTGACCATTGTAAAAAGCACCGTCACAAACTGCACAGTAAGAAACACCTTTACCTGTAAGTTCATTTTCTCTTTGCAACCCTAATTGTCTGTGCTTTACACCAACTGCAATAATAACTGCTTTTGCTTCGTACTTCTTGTCACCTGCAAATACTAATTTTCTTGTACCTTCATTTATAATGCCGGTAACCTTTTCCATTTCAACCTCTGCACCCATAGCTAAAACCTGGTCAAGAAGCTTGTCTGCAAATTCGTTACCTGTCATTTCTGGAATACCAGGATAATTTTCAATTTTTGGTGAAAATGTTACCTGACCTCCGAATGTACTTTTTTCTATAACAAGAACACTTTTACCTGCTCTTAATGCATAAAGTGCCGCAGTAAGTCCCGCAGGACCTGCACCAATTATGATAATATCTTTCATAATAAAATCACCTTTGTTTTAAAAAGGGGTTTATCAGAGATATTTCTACCCTGACAACCCCAATTTATTTTATTACATATTTTCAATAAACTCTTTAACTGCTGGTAAATCAGAAATAACTGTTGCTTCATCACCATTGTAAATTACAAGTGATGGTGCTTGTTTTAAACCAAGCTTTTTAGCGAGTTCTACATTATCTTCAACAAAGAGTTTTTCATAAGAAATGCCTTTTTGTTCGAGAAGCTGAGCAGCAATTTTACATTTAGGGCAAGTTTTTGTTGCGAAAAGTGTAAATGTTGCGTCTTTGGTTGCTACTGCAGTTTTTGTTTCTGCTTCAGGACAGCAATGAGCATGGTCAACTGTTCTGTCTGCTTTTTCGTAGCTTGAGTGAATAATATCGTAAACTCTTCTGTCTTTGAACTCTTGTGCTTTACCGTCGTTGAAGTTCTGAACAGGACGATAATAACCAGTAATACGGCTATAAACCTCTGTTGCTTCACCACAATCAGGGCAAGTGTAAACCTCACCTGGAATGTAACCGTGGTTACAGCAAACTGTATATGTTGGTGAAATTGAGTAGTATGGAAGTCTGTAGTTATCTGCAATTTTCTTAACGAGATTTGCAGCAGCCTTCCAGTCAGGAAGCTTTTCACCTAAGAATGCGTGGAATACTGTACCTGATGTGTAAAGAGTATGAAGTTCATCCTGTGCATCAAGTGCTTCAAAGATATCTGCTGTGTAACCAACAGGTAAGTGTGAAGAGTTTGTATAGTATGGTGTACCATTTTCGTTTGCAGTAATAATTGCAGGATATTTTGCTTTATCGTGTTTTGCAAAACGATATGTTGTACTTTCAGCAGGAGTTGCTTCTAAGTTGTAAAGGTCACCGTATTCTTCCTGATAGTCAGAAAGTCTTTCTCTCATGTGATTAAGAACATCCTTAGCAAATTCCTGTGTTTCTTTTGTTGTCATATCTTTACGGAGCCATTTTGCATTAAGACCAACCTCGTTCATACCGATAAGACCGATTGTTGAGAAGTGGTTTGTAAATGTTCCAAGGTAACGCTTTGTGTATGGATAAAGACCTTCGTCAAGAAGCTTTGTAATAATTCCTCTCTTAACCTTAAGTGAACGAGCAGAAATATCCATAAGCTTATCGAGTCTCTTGTAGAAATCTTCTGCATTTTCAGCAAGATATGCAATTCTTGGTAAGTTGATTGTAACAACACCAATTGAACCTGTGCTTTCACCGCTACCGAAGAAACCACCACTCTTCTTTCTTAATTCACGAAGGTCAAGACGAAGTCTGCAGCACATTGAACGAACATCGCTTGGTTCCATATCTGAGTTTACATAGTTTGAGAAGTATGGAGTACCATATTTTGCAGTCATTTCAAAGAGAAGCTTGTTGTTCTCAGTTTCTGACCAGTCAAAATCACGGGTAATTGAATATGTTGGAATTGGATATTGGAAACCACGACCATGAGCATCGCCCTCAATCATAACTTCAATGAATGCTTTGTTAACCATATCCATTTCTTCTTTACAATCACCATAAGTGAAGTCCATTTCTTTACCACCTACAATAGCAGGCATATCTTTAAGGTCAGCAGGAACTGTCCAGTCTAAAGTGATGTTTGAGAATGGTGCTTGTGTACCCCAACGTGATGGTGTGTTTACACCGAAAATAAATGACTCAATGCATTTTTTTACTGCTTTGTAGTCAAGATTGTCAACCTTAACAAATGGAGCTAAATATGTGTCGAATGATGAGAATGCCTGAGCACCTGCCCATTCGTTCTGCATAATACCTAAGAAGTTAACCATCTGGTTGCAAAGAGTTGCAAGGTGGCTTGCAGGCGCAGAAGTAATTTTGCCAGGAACACCGCCTAAGCCCTCTTTAATAAGTTGTTTTAAAGACCAACCTGCACAGTAACCTGTAAGCATTGAAAGGTCGTGGATGTGAATATCACCATTACGGTGAGCATTTGCAACTTCTTCATCATATATTTCTGAAAGCCAGTAGTTAGCAGTAATAGCACCTGAGTTTGAAAGAATAAGACCACCAACAGAGTAAGTAACTGTTGAGTTTTCTTTAACACGCCAGTCTGTAACCTTAACATAGCTGTCAACCAAATCCTTATAGTCAAGAATTGTTGATTTCATATTACGGATTTTTTCGCGTTGTTTTCTGTAAAGGATATATGCTTTTGCAACATCTGCATAACCTGCCTGAACAAGAACTGACTCTACGCTGTCCTGAACATCTTCAACTGCAACAAGATTGTTGCTGATTTTTGGTTCAAAGTTTGCAGTAACCTTTAAAGCGAGAAAATCAATTATATTGTCGTTGTATTGCTTTTCGCAAGCTTCAAATGCTTTTTTAATAGCGTCTGTGATTTTGATTATATCAAAACCTGAAATTTTGCCATCTCTTTTGATAACCTGATACATACTTTTTCTCCTTAAATTTATTTTTTCTTTTTCTTTTTCGTTAGCATATAGGATAATAACAGATATATCGGTACTTGTCAATAGAAAAATCACAATATATTGTGGTTGAAATTAACTTTTTTTAGTTCAAAATCACAAGATATTGTTTTTTATATACAATATGCACATATATCATCATTTTATTTTGGTTATTTTACGACAATTTTCGCAATTTTAAATTTCCACAAAAAAGCTGAACACAATATATTGTGTTCAGCTACCGATTTTGTCTATTACATTCACAATATCATCATATATGACAATATCTGCTTTTTTATCAAAAGAAGTCTCACTTTTGTTAATAAGCACTATTTTTTCGCCACCGAAGAACTTTATAAAAGATGCCGCAGGATACACCGCGAGCGATGTCCCAATTATAATTAACAAATCTGCACACTGGATTGCATTTACTGCACCTTGCACTGTTTTATCATCAAGTCCTTCTTCGTAAAGCACAACATCAGGTTTTACAATACCACCACATTTTTTGCAATACGGAATATCTTTGCTTTCCAAAATATATTTCTCATCATAAAACTCACTACATCTTATACAGTAATTTCTTTTAACACTACCGTGTATTTCAAAAACCCGTTTATTTCCCGCCATAGTATGAAGCGAATCTATATTTTGTGTAACAAATCTTACATCTTTACCACATTTTTCCAAATCGGCAAAAAACAAATGTGCTTTATTTGGTCTTGCATTTTCATAAATCATTTTTGATTTATAAAATTCGTAAAATAATTTTGTGTTATTCACAAAAAATGTGTGTGAAATCATTTCTTCAGGTGAATATTTATAATCTCCCTTTTCATTATATAAACCACTTTCAGACCTGAAATCAGGTATTCCCGAAGGACAACTTATTCCCGCACCCGTAAACACACAAATTTTGTTTGCTTTTTCAATTTCTTTTTTTAATTCGAAAACTTTCTCCAAAATATCCCCTCTATACCATTATATATACTGACCGCATAGCGGATTAAATCCCACGAATTTCAGCGCTCGGCACATACTTTTTTACTGCTTCAAGCATTTTTTCCATATCTTCTTTTGAAACGCCTTCTACATTACAATCAATCAAATTCCCCGAATCAACAAAATTCTGAATAAAATAATTTTCTGTACCCGATATCCATTTACCAATATTTTCTATATCTATAATAGTATGGAAATTTTTAGTTACTGTTGTTCGGAATTCAAAAGGTACTTTACTTTTTTTCAGAATTTCAACACTTTTTTCTATTGCGTTTATATCGAAGTTACTCATACCGATTGTTTCAGGGTATTTTTCTTTACAATTTTTTATATCCATTGCAACATAATCGCACAAACCATTTTCTATAATGCTTTCAAGTTTTTCAGGAAAACTTCCATTTGTGTCAAGCTTTATTGCGAAACCTGATTCTCTGACTTTTTTTAAAAATTCTTCTATATCACCCTGCAACAACGGTTCACCACCTGTTATTGCAATACCATCTAAAATGCCCTGTCTCTTTTTTAAATGTTCAAAAACTTCGCTTTCAGAAATTATTTCTGCATCCATTTTCGTAACAAGACCTGCATTATGACAGAAAGGGCACCTGAAATTACATCCACCTGTAAAAACTGTGCACGCAGTTTTGCCGGGAAAATCAAGTAAAGTAAGTTTTTGAAAACCTTTAATTAACAAATTTTTTCATTCCTTTTATTTATATTTTGTTAAATTTATTTAATTATATATCTTGACACTACCTTAGTCAACTGAAAAACATTGGTTTTTAGGGAATAATAGCATATTTAGTGATTTAGCACAATAAATACACTTTATTTTGTATCTTTACATTTTGAAAAAAGTGTGTTATAATGCAGTAGTAAAAAAATAACATTTTGGAGGAATTGTTATGAAAACTCGTAAAATTCTTGCTCTTGTAATGGCTATTGCACTTCTTGCTGTTTCAATGAGCGTAGTAGCTTCTGCTGCTGGTTCAGTTTCAGCTGCGCCAACAAAAATCACTTACACAGACATTGAATGTTTTGATCCAACCGGTCTTGTTATTAAAGACGGTACTGGTGCAACGGTTTCTTACGAAACAGATTATCAGTATTTCACCTTCAGCGTTGAATTAGATGAAAAACTCACAATCTATATGACAGAAATCGAAGTATTCTACAAAGGCGAATCTGCAGGCTTTGTACAAATCACAGTTGACCACGCAGGCGGCGAAATTACTCCTGTAAACAACCACTCTCACGGTCAGATTTGTGAAGGCTGTGGTGTTATTTGCAAAAATGCTGACCACGATGTTCCTTACTGGGTTCCAAATGATGATGCAGGTCTTTTAACTTCTGAAACTGAAACTGGTACTTGCTCAATCTGTGGCGACACAGTTTCTCGTTACATTTCAGGAACAGCTACATATCCAAATGTTTTTGCAACATCTGAAATACTTGTTTTATTATTAAGTTTTGTTTCTATGATTGTTGAAGCATTCGCTTTAATTTAATTGCGGAGGTTTTAGCTTTATGAAAACTAAAAGATTATTAGCAACAGTTCTTTCTGTTATAATGCTTCTTTCAGTATTTTCAGTAATCTCTCTTGCTGCAGGTCCTTACACATTCACATTAACACAAGGTCCTACAAAGGTTGAGTATTTTGATTACGAAAGATTTGACCCAACAGGAATTACAGTTACTGTTACAGACACTACTGGTGCAACAATTGAAACACTTACTTATTCAGAATCACTTAGCAATCGTTTTTCTTTCTCTGTAAATCTTACAAAGAAAATGACTGTAGATACTACAGCGGTTGATGTTTTCCTTGACGGAGCTTTAGTTGCGAGTGTTCCTGTTATTGTAAACCATAAATATGAAGAAAACACAAGCCTTGGTAGCACAAAGCACGGAACAAAATGTTTCGGTTGCGGTTATGTTGACCCAGACTCAATGGAAGAACACAGTTATGATGATACTGCTTGGACTCCTAATGATGATAGTACATTCTTAAGAGACAACACCGAATCAAACTTCTGCTTAGTATGTAACCACGAAATAAAAAGAGAAATTGATGGCTCTGCTGGTTATGACATTGAATTTGCAGAATATCAGTTCCTCCGTGATATAATGGTTTATATTGACCTTCTTCTTGATGCTATCTTTGGTGCTATAAAAAGATAACTAACAAACCACCAATTGAAATTTCAATTGGTGGTTTTAAATTCTAAAAAATGGGTGATAGTTTTTGCTATCACCCATTTTTTCTTATTCACATAGCTCTCTTAATACCTTCAGTAACAACTTCATACTCTTTTTCTAAGCTTATATAGAGTTTCTTTGCTTCTGTTAAATTACCTTTTTTTAGTTCATCTACCAAAGGTGTAATTATATTAAAAAGTGGTTTTGCACTCATATTACCAAAATTACCCTTTAGTGTATGTGCAACCGCAAATGCTTCGTCAATATTGCCTTCTGTCAATGCCTTTTGTAAAGGCTCAATAACCTTCATTATTGCCATCTCTTTAAGGAATTTTTCAAATAATTCCGTTGCACCTGAAAATCTGCCAATCGCTTCGTCATAATCTATTCCGACTGACACTAAAATTTCTCTATTCATATACCCTTTTACCCCTGATAAATCGGACTTTATTTACAAAGTCCGATTTATTATTTTTTATTCCTTTGACATATTCTGATATTCTTTAACCATTTTTCTGAAACGCTCGTTATACTCAATAACATTCTTGACACGACGTTCTATAATTTCCGCAACAAATGGTTTGGTAATATAGTCGTTAACACCCATCTGGAGCATATCAACCTGAATACTTTCGTCACTCTCGCTTGAAATAACAATTACAGGAATATCGCCTATATCTTCATCGGCATTCTTATGAGTTAAAAACTCTCTACCGTCCATAACAGGCATAACCATATCAAGCAATACAACCGCAACTTCGTTCTTGAATTTCTTTAATTGATTAAGTCCATCCTGACCATTTTTAGTAAGAATTACTTCATAGCTATCAGCAAAAATATCTTTAATAATTCTACTGCTAAGTTCAGAATCATCAACAACAAGAAGCTTTTTAGGCTTATTTTTACCGCCATTCATAACCTTCTTTAATTTTCTGAGTTCAGCTTCAACCTCTTTTTGTGTTGTAATATCAGCGAAATTAGCAATAAATATTGACTTTTCTCCACCAATCTTACCAATAAACTGAAGCTTCATAGAAACCCACGGTGCTTTTCCGTGTTGAACTCTGCGCTGATATTGACACTCTACAAATTCATCGTTATCAACTGCATTATTGAATGCATCGAGAACATCATTTTTGTATTCATAGAAAATATAATCTAAAGGATTACCTTCTGAAACACCATCAGCACCAAATAAATCTTTATAAGCATTATTGGTTCTGAGATATGTAAATTTACTGCCATCAAATTCACAAATAGCACTCGCTTGTACAGAATTTGAGAAAAGAATTTCCATTTCAGGTGCAGAAGACCATAACTTATCCATTGTAAGAACAGTTGTATCTACAACCTTTGAAACTGTCTTTTCTTTATTTTCTTTAGCAAGCTTTTCGTATTCGTCAATTGGCATAGGTCTTGCAAAATAGAAGCCCTGAACATATTCACAACCAACGCTACCAAGGAAGTTAACCTGTTCTGCCTTTTCAACACCCTCTGCAACAGCAGGCATACCAAGCCATTTAGCCATACGAACAACAGATGCTATAATATTTTCGCTTCTGCCATCATTACCGCTGCTGTCAAAGAAGCGCATATCAATTTTGAGAACGTCAACTTCAACTTCTTTAAGAATACTGAGTGAAGAATAACCACTACCGAAGTCATCCATCATTACTGTAAAACCGTTTTCTTTAAGACCAGAAACAACCTGTTTCATAACCTGTGGGTTGTCCATATAAGCAGTTTCAGTAAGTTCTAACTGGAATAACTCGTGTGGAACACTATACTTGTCAACAAGACCGATAATAAAGTCCACAATACCAGGATTATATAAATCAACGCGTGAAATATTAACAGAAATAGGATTCGGCTTAAGCCCTTCGTCAATCCACTTTCTTAAATATTTACAAATAACTTCCCATACGTAATGGTCAAGTCTTTCAATAAAACCATTCTTTTCAAATACAGGAATGAAAAGACCTGGTGAAATCATCCCTTTTTCAGGATGCATCCATCTTACAAGTGCTTCGGCACCAGCAGGTGCGTTTGTTTCAAGAGAATATTTAGGTTGTAAATAAACAATGAATTGTTCATCCTGCAACGCTTGTACCATTTCGTTTACAATCTCTTGTTCTTTTTCGAGTCTTGCGCTCATTTCAGGTTTGAATACACCAACTGTATCAATATAATTACCTTTACATGTTTTTGCGGCAAGTGTTGACCTATCGAGCATAACATTGGGGGATAATGTCAAGTCGTCAAGGAAATACACACCAAAATTAGGAACAATATCAAAATTCCTGTTATAACCTTTAATAATTTCTACGTGTTTCTCAATAAGATCAAACACTTCTTCTTCACTTTCATATTCACCACAAAGAGCAAATACATCAGCTTCAATTCGACCGTATGTAAGATTATTTCTCTGATTAGCAAGATTTTCAAGTCCCATAGCGATGTACTTGATAAATCTGTCGCCCTCATTCACACCATAAAAGGAGTTAACTAATTGGAAACGGTCAATATCAAAACGAATAAATGCGAATTTTTTGTCGCGATTATTATCAAGCATAATTCTTGTCTTTTTCAAGAATTTATCCTTGTTAAAGATACCTGTAAGAGTGTCATACTCTGCTATATACTTTAATTTTTTGAAAGCAAAAAATTCTGTACGCATAATAGCATTTTGTACTCTGAGCTTTACAATATCGGCATTATAAGGCTTAACTATAAAGTCCCAAGCACCCTCTGCCAACACCTTAACCTGAGTATCTTCGCCTGAATCACTTGTTGTTACAATTACAGGAATTTTTAAACCGTGTTCATTTATCTTGTTCAAAAAACCGTAACCATCTAAAACAGGCATATAAATATCGACAATAACGCACTTAACCTCCTGCTCGTGTCTTGCAAGGAAGTCAAAACCTTCTTGTCCGTCCTTCGCTTCGACAACATAGTAGTCATTTGAGAGAATACTTTTTAATATTTCTCTGTCAACTCTGTCGTCATCAATAACGAGGACCACATCTTTGTTAGCCACAAAAAAGCCCCCTATTTTTTTTACAGAATAACGCACATAATAACAAATTATTCCTATTGTACTTATTATAACACTTTTAAATAAAATTTCAACAATAATACAAAAAAAATTCCAACTGTTTATAAAAATAGTACAAATTCACAAAAATCATTGTTTATCGGGCTTTATTTTTCTTATTTGAGATTATAATAAAGAATATTGGGTTGGTAATGACATTACCAACCCAATAAATAACAACTTTATTTAATATAATCTGAAAGTGTCTTATAAAGGACTGCAGGCTCAATTGGTTTTGAAAGATGCTCGTTCATACCTGCAGATTTTGAAAGACTCTTATCTTCTGCAAAAGCATTTGCAGTCATAGCAATAATCGGTACAGATTTTGCATCCTGACGATTTAATGCTCTTATTTTGGTAGCAGCTTCAAGTCCGTCCATAACGGGCATTCTGATATCCATAAGGACTGCTGCATATTCATTTTCTTGTGAGGAGAAGAATTTTTCAACACCTATTTTTCCGTTTTCTGCTGTTTCAACTGCCATACCAACTTTTTCTAAAAGTCTTGTAGCAACAAGTGTATTAAGCGGATGGTCTTCACAAAGTAACACTTTTTTACCTTCAAGAATATTCTTGACATCGTCTGCCTCTTTGGTAAGATTCTGCTTATCATTTATCTGTTTGCAGTTTCTTACAAATTCAATTGTAAATACCGTACCTATTCCGATAGTACTCTCTACAGAAATACTACCGCCCATTTTTTCAACAATACTTTTTGCAATAGCAAGACCAAGACCGGTACCCTGACGAGCATTGACAAGACTGTTCTGTTCCTGTGCAAATGGTTCAAAAATACGTTCGAGAAAACTCTCACTCATACCACAACCGGTATCAGATATTTTTGAAACAACTTTAACCGTGTTATTACTTAGTATTTCGCTTTTTATTTCCCACTCAACTTTGCCACCTGATTCTGTAAATTTCACTGCATTGTTAAGAATATTTATATAAACCTGTTGCGCTCGGAGTTTATCTAAATAAACCCATTGTGGTGCTTCGCCGAGTTGGATAATATTGAACTCAACATTTTTACGCTCAGCCAATGGTTTTATAACAACTTCTACAGAACGAATCATTTCAGTAAATTCTTCGTACTTGTTGTAAATATCCATTTTCCCCTGCTCGATACGGCTCATATCAAGAATATCATTAATAAGACCTAAAAGATAGTTACCTGAAGCATTTATATCTTTAAAATATGAAACAACGCTTTCTTCAGTTGTTGCTTCTTCACCGAGTCGTGACATACCAAGAATAGCATTCATAGGTGTTCTTATTTCGTGACTCATTCTTGATAAGAAGTCTGTTTTTGATTTGTTTGCCATAACCGCAGCTTCCAACGCTTTTGCAAGTTCCTCTGAACGCTTTATTTCTTGTTGATAAATATCTGTAATATCTGTTACTAACAAAAGTATTTTTGTTTTTGCTTTATCGAACCATGTATAAGTAAATAATTTGCGTCCTTTTTTCTCGTTTATATTTATATTGAACGGATACGCAAATTCATTTCTTTCTTTAAGTTCTTCAATAACATTAGAAAGACAACAGTTATCAAATCCACTCTCTGCTAATTCTACTGAACCCAATTTTGCAAAAACATTCATTAAGGAACGGTCAAAAACATCATTTGTTTTCATATAGGTAATGGAATTTTCATCACCTATAGAAAGGTCAATCTTTCTATTTTTCACATTTATAACACTAATATGCTCATAACCATCTTCTACAACCTTGTTAATGATTTCTTTTGTTACGTGAATATCGTTTATATCATAACAATACATAAAGCACATCACTTTTTTGGTTGCAGGATGTCTGTAAAGACGCATAGTACTGTTAACCCAACAAGAAGCATTGTCATAAGTTTCAATCTGATAGTCCACAGAAATTGCTTTTTCACCATTTTCAAAAGCCGAAAGTAATTTTTCTAATGATTGTTGTTTAAAAATCTCGTCTTTATCAGTTGTTGAAACTGCGTGTTCTGATATTTTCATAAGAACATCGGTATATTTATCACCAATTTCAACAGGAAGTTGGGTTTCAGGTTTACTATTGTAACTTTCAACACAGTTATCAGTAAGATTAACTCTCATTGTTGAAAGAACATCTCGTTTTTGTGTTGCAGTTTCCAGGTTTTCTATTTCTTCGTCAAGTCTTCTTTGCTCAAGTTTTAATTCATTTACATTTTGAGCAAGTCCCAAAAGACTCACAGCATTATCTTCATCATCTTTAATTATATCATAGGTAATTCTGAACCATTCTGATTTTTCAACATTGGTACCGACACGCACATCAAATGTAAGGTGTTCTTCTTTACCTGATGAAGCGAGACCTGTCATAAGTTTAAAATACTCTAAATCTTCCGGAATAATAAAGTCGGTAGCAAAACCTTCATTTTTCAGGTTACCACTTGGTGAATCTTCTCTTGCAAACAAAGCAGTAACATCGCCGGAGTCAAGTTCAATTTCCCAATAAAACAACTCTGCTCGTTTTGAAATTGCGTTAAGTCTTTCCTGACTTTCCTGTAATTTAACAACCGACTCTCTCATTTCTTTTGCATTCAGCACAAGTTGTTCCTCAAGGTCTTTCTGCGCTGTAATATCAATACAACCCGCATAAATCAGGAAAGTTCCGTCTTCTTGCAAAACGCTTTGGAAACTTGCTGTAAACCACGAAATTCTTCCATCTTCATAAATTATTCTGAAATCAAAGAAATGCGGTTCTTTCTGACTTTTAGCAATTTCAAAAGAATTGAGTATTGTAGGAATATCATCTTTATAAAAATCAAACGGCAAAGAAAGATTGCTATATTCACCGTATTTAATATCATTTTTATCTATATTTATTATTTCGCAAATACTGTCATTACAATGTTCAACATAAAGAACATCATCTTCATCTAACTTAAACACTACAATGCCAAGAGGAATTTTACTTACAATATCATCAAGTTTATCTTTATCTCCCTGAAGTTCTTGACGTGCTTTATATGAATCAGTAATATCCGTAAAGAAACTTGCTACAGACTCTCTGTCATTCCACACAATTTTCTCTGCAGTTACATTGTAACATTTATCGTCGGATATAACTTCTTTTGAAGTATTATTGTCAAAATCAACATTAAAATCTTCAACCTTTATATTGTTAGCATTCATAACTTCGGTGTAACTTTTACCAATAAGTTGTTTTTCGGTCATTCCAAAGAAATCTGAAGCAACTTTATTAGCATAGAGAATCTCACCATTAGTTACATCGCGAACCATAGTAACAGTATCAATATTATCAAGAAGTGTCTGGTAAAGAATTTCACTTTTTGCCATTGCGTGGAAAACGGCGTGAGCCAAAGGTCTGCCGTCTTTTTCACCGATAACACGAACTAAGGCTGTAACCCAGACAAGACTTCCATCCTTATGAATAAGTCTGTATGTAAACTCTGTAGATTTTAAGGTTTTTATACATTCAACTATTTTTCGCTGAACAATGGGAAAATCGGCATAATAAATATTTTCTTTCCAATCTTTATCAAAATCTCTTTCGTATTCTTCCTGAGTTTTACCAACAAGCTCTGCCATACCAGGTGAGCTATAAAGACGCTTTAATGTACCCTCCTCTGTTAAAACATATTTTGAAATACCACCAGGAATTGACGCAATCATATTATCCATTTCAGCATTGACATACGCCAATTTATTAGTAAGACGAATATGTTTATCAACATCGGTGTACATACCATAAAGTGTAAGTTTATTTTGTGTTTTACCTATAACGGTAGTATTAAGGCATAAATATTTGTATGTACCATTTTTATGAGCAACCCTTAATGTGAGTGTATCACTTCTTTTATTTAAAAAGCACTCTGCTATACTGTCTTTTAAAATTCCAATATCTTCAGGGTGAATACCCGCGTTTTCATCTTCCTTTTGAATACGCTCAAACTCTTCACTTGTGTAACCTAAAGTAGTGTGATACCAATCGTTGCAATGATAAAAATGAATTGTATCAGTCACCTCAATAATAACAACACCACCAGGGATTTTATTAACTAATTGCTCGTTTTGGTTCTTTATTTGCTCAACATTTGAAATACCGATTACACTTACAGAAACAGTATCTTCTGAAACATAAGAATACTGCATAGATACACTAAGACCTACTTCATTCCAGTATTCCTGTGAGGTACCAGCACCACAACTTTCTGCAACATCAGAAAGATTTTTTATTGTTGATTTTGGGGGATATTTTTTGTAAATTGCTGAATATTTTTTACCAACTATATCAGATACTTTTATACCATCAATATCTGCCATAGCCTGATTTGCATATTCATATAAAAAGTCGTAAGCTACACCTTCGTCATTTCTTATCAATTTAAGAACTGCAAAGGCAATAGCACTTTTATCATATATTTTTTTGAATGCTGATAAATCTAATCTTTTAAGCATTTTTTCATCCCCTGTAAAAAGATTTTTATAAAAAACTATATACACTTTAAGAGTATCATAAAAGGTGTATTTTTTCAATAAAATAAAAAAATCAAAATGCACAACAAACAAATCTGTTAATTGTTCGTTGTGCACATATAGAATGATTTTATTTTTAACCTACATCGTATATAATTCTTATTTCATCTGATATTCTTGCAATAAATTCCGCATTTGTAGGTCTGTTTTTTCTTATCTGCTTATTGTAGCCAAAATATTTTGAAAAAACGTCTTCACTACCCCGTTGCCATGCTAACTCTATTGCAGTGCGGATATTTCTTTCTACACTTTCACTTGAAACTGAATAATTTACTGCGATATCAGGATATAATTCTTTAGTTATTGTATTTGCAAGTGTAGGAGAATCAACGCATAACTTTATGGCATATCTTAAATAATTATAACCTTTAAGGTGCGCAGGAACACAAAGCTGTTGAATAATTTTTGTAATTATAATTTCACTTTCTTCGCGATACCTGTCTGAATTTGATTTCAAATTATTTATATCACGATTTCGTTTTATTTCATTTATTTTAGAAATAAGCACTTCTGTTTTTACAGGCTTTCTTAAATAAACTTCGGCACCTTTACTGTAAAACTCATTCCTAAGAGCTATGCTATCTACACTTGAAAGAATAATTACTGCGGGAGCATATAACGGATTTATTGTTCTCATACGCTCTAAAACACCTAAAGCATCTATACCCTTCATAACAAAATCCATAACAACTACGTCAACAGGATTTTTACGAAGTTCATCTAAAACTATACTGCCATCTTTTTCGCAGGTTCTATAATCGAAACCTAAATTTTTGTACTCACAAAATCTTTTTGAAACTTCGTCAAAATCATCTGCAAATAGCACTGTCAATCTACCCATCCACAAGCCTTCTTTACTATTCTCTTTTTGCCCTATAATTATACTATCAAACAAAGTGAAGTCAATACTTTCGACAAAAACGGTTTTATTTTCTACAAAAAAGTAAAAAGAGTGAATTATCCTTGTCTAAAAATGTCGCAAATGGATATTTATTCACTCTTTTGGTTGTTATCTGTAATATTTACCGCTTTTTTTGAGATAATCAATAAGCATTAAAGGCCAGTCGGTCTGAATAAAATCAAAGCCCTTGTCGCTAAGCCAACCCCAGCCTTTATCCATTGACTCTGTGAGTGCAGTATCATCTGAATGACCTGCCGCCAATTGCTCACGATAATTATAAATAATTGCATTAACCCAGACAAGCTTTTCATCTTTATGCATCATCTCGATAAACTCGTCACTTGCAACCTCGCTTTCATCAGATGTAAAAAGCACCTCTGCACCAATATAATTAAGATTTTTCGATTTTAAAATTTCGTGCCACTTATGTTCTTCACTCACAATCGGCATAAACTGTAAATGTGGGGCAACCTCTTCTAACACTCTGAAAACTTCGTCTGACGGAGCAGATTTTACAATAACCTGACTGTCCATACCGTGTCTGTGAATTGCTTCATAAATTTCATTAGGATGCTCCCAGAATTTATCAACATTTATGAAGCAACGGTCTTTGAAATTCTCTAAAAAATCATCGAATTTCAACACCCCGAATTGTGTCGGGCATCTTTCACCTGCATTCACATAACGATAACGACTTATGTCATCCCATGTGGCATTTTCAAAGCTTTCTGCTATTGAAAGATGTTCAAATTCTCTGCCGGGGTGAAATACTACTAATTGCCCGTCTGCACTCATATCAACATCCATTTCAATAACATCTGCACCTTGCTTCAACGCAATTTCGTAAGCGGGTAAAGTATTACACGGGATATTACCTGCACTTACACCTCTGTGTGCTACTACTAAAATATTCTTTTTTGCTGCTTCTCTGTAATCAAACTTCATTATTGGTTATCCTTCTCAAATCTAATAACATTCCATGAAAGCGGTTTAATATGTATTTTTGCATTTCTGCCATCTATTTCAGGTAACTCGGCATTTGTTGGCTTAACAGGTGCAGAAACAATTGAGTTTGTTTCTTTAAGACCGAAGCCTGCCATTTCAATATGCTCTACTGGTTTGAAACCACCAAAATCGAGCATATCAATAGAAAGTTCATAATCTTCCTCGAAACTTCTATTTACTGCGAAAATTGTCAATGCATCTTCTTCCGGAGAAAGCACTGCAATACCGTCTAAATCAGGTACATCTGTAAATTCTTTTGTATCGTGCTTGTCGCAAGAAATTTTTGAAAGAAGTGTTGTACCACGACCATAATTTGAAAAATGCATAAATGGGTAGAAAATAGTTTGTTCGAAAATTCCACCACCGGTTTCTGTCATAATAGGTGCTATAACATTAACAAGTTGTGCAAGGCAACCTATTTTTACTCTGTCTGCTCTGCGAACAAGTGAAATAAGCATCAAACCTACTAACAAAGCATCTTCAAAATTATAAATATCTTCTAATTGACAAGGTGCTTTTGACCATCTTTCGACAGGTGTACCGTTTGAGTGATACCACACATTCCACTCATCAAATGAAAGATTGATTTGTTTCTTTGCTCTTTTTAAACCTTTAACATAGTCACAAATTGAAATTACTGTATCAATAAAATCATCCATAACCATATTTTTTGCAAGAAAACTCGGAGTATCGTCAAGTTTGTTGTCGAAATACTGGTGAAGCGAAACATAGTCAACATTCCAAAACGCCTCTTGTAAAGTCTCTGCTTCCCAGTGTCCGAATGTATCCATAGTTCTGTTTGAACTACCACACAATACAGTTTCAATAGTCGGGTCAACCATTTTCATAACCTTTGCCGCTTCATTTGCCACTCTGCCGTATTCATAAGCATTTTTATGACCGATTTGCCAACTACCGTCCATTTCGTTACCAAGACACCACACTTTAATATTATGCGGGTCTTTTACACCGTGTTTAATTCTTAAATCGCTATAATATGAACCTTTATCATGATTGCAGTATTCAACTAAATCTCTTGCCGCTTCAATACCGCGAGTACCAAGGTTTACAGCCATCATACATTCTGTATTTGCCTTTTTACACCATTTTAAAAATTCGTTAGTACCGAATTCGTTAGTTTCGGTAACTCCCCATGCAAGCTCAAGTCTTTGGGGTCTTTCTTCTTTAGGACCTATGCCATCTTCCCAATTGTAACCTGAAACAAAATTACCCCCAGGGTAACGGACAATTGGAACATTTAACTTTCTTACAGAATCAATAACATCTTTTCTGAATCCATCTTCATCTGCAGTAGCGTGTCCCGGCTCATAAATACCGCCATAAACTGCCCTGCCTAAATGTTCAATAAATGAACCGTAAATTCTTTTATCTATTTCACCGACTTTAAAGTTTTTTGAAAGTGGTAAGCTTGCCTTTTTCATAGAACTCACTCCAATGTCTTTACAATATATATTTATATTAACATTTAGATTAAGTATTTGCAAGTACAAGTTGCAAGTGTGCAAGTGTCAAGTTGCAAGTAAAAAACAAGTTCTATCATTTTCAGTTTACGAAAACTTTGAATGATAGAACTTTTCTTTTTGTTATTTAATTATAATTGCCGACCGCAGGTCCCACAGTTATTATCTATTCACTATTATCTCTTATCTTGAGCGTAAGCGAATCAGATAATGCCCTGTGCCATCATAGCATCTGCAACCTTAATAAAGCCTGCAATGTTAGCACCTGCAACGAGGTCATAACCAAGGCCGTATTTTTCCGCAGCAGCTGCTGAATGGTCGTGAATATCTTTCATAATCTGTTGAAGTCTTGCGTCAACCTCTTCAGCAGTCCAGTTATATCTCATTGAGTTCTGACCCATTTCGAGAGCAGAAACTGCAACACCACCAGCATTAACTGCTTTTGATGGAGCAACAACCTTAACGTTTTCTTTAAGATATTCTAAAGCATCGTTTGTTGTTGGCATATTAGCAACTTCAATGTAATACTGAACACCATTTGCAACTAATTTCTTTGCTTCGTCCATATTGATTTCGTTCTGTGTAGCGCAAGGCATTGCAACATCAACCTTTACACCCCAAGGCTTCTGACCCGGGAAGAATTCGCAACCGAATTTATCTGCATAATCCTGAACCTTGTCGCGACCTGAAGCACGCATTTCGAGCATATACTCAATTTTTTCATCTGTTGTAATACCGTCTGGGTCATAAACATATCCGTCAGGACCTGAAATTGTAACAACTTTACCGCCGAGTTCAGCAATTTTCTTTGCTGCACCCCAAGCAACGTTACCGAAGCCTGAAAGAGCAAATGTTTTGCCTTTAATATCTTCGCCGAAGTGTTTGAAAACTTCAACTGCATAATAAGTAGCACCAAAACCTGTTGCTTCTGGTCTTACTAAAGAACCACCGTAAGAAAGACCTTTTCCTGTAAGAACACCGTTTTTGAAAGCACCCTTAATTCTTCTGTATTGACCGTAAAGGTAACCGATTTCACGAGCACCAACACCAATATCGCCTGCAGGAACGTCAACGTCAGGACCGATGTGTCTGTAAAGCTCTGTCATAAAGCTCTGGCAGAAACGAAGAATATCCATATCACTCTTGCCACGTGGGTCAAAGTCAGAACCACCTTTACCGCCACCGATTGGAAGACCTGTTAAGCTGTTTTTGAATGTCTGCTCGAAAGCAAGGAACTTCATAATACCAGAATATACTGATGGGTGGAAACGAAGACCGCCCTTGTAAGGACCAATAGCACCGTTGAACTGAACACGGTAACCTGTATTTACGTGTACCTTACCCTTGTCATCTGTCCATGTAACTCTGAAAGTGATTTGTCTTTCAGGTTCTACAATTCTTTCAAGTAAAGAATATTTTTCATATTCAGGATTTTGCTCAATAACTGGTTCTAATGATGTTAAAACTTCTGTAACTGTCTGAACGAACTCTGGCTCGTTAGCGTGTTTCTTTGCTACATCATCAATTACTCTTTGAACATAACTCATATCTATTACTCCTTAAAATTAGAATAAAAATTTTTACCCGCTTATTTTATACCCGTTTTAGTCAAATTGCAACAAATTTCTGTTCAGGTTTTGTAATATTGTAACATTGAATAAAAATAAGCGTGAACAAAACGAACTTTTTTTGCAAAATACAGGCAAATTCTTACATTTTTCGACTTAAAAAAGTGAATTATTATTCACTTTTCTGTGATAAACAACCTTTTTTATACACATTTTATTATATGCCGTGGTCGGTATGTCAGTGAGTCAGTGGTTAGAAATTGAAACAATAAATTGGTCCTATCATCAAAAGTTGATTTGGATATCAACTAAAATGATAGGACCCTACATACTTTTAACATAAATTAATTTAGTTTTCTTTAATATCTTCCAATGCTGAACGCACTGCTGCAATTACAAACGCAGAAAAGTTACATTCTTTTCCCTGAATTGCTTTTTCTACCTCTTCTATTACATCATTCGGAAAACGAATTGTTTTATTTGTTGTTGGCGGAATTGATGGTATTTTAAACTTTCCCATATAAATTACCTCGCAATACAATTGTCTTACAATTAGTTTATAACACTATATTCATAAAATATGCATTGCGTTTGTATTGCGGTTATATTATAATATTTTCTATCAAACAAAAAAGGAATATTGATTGAAATGAAAAAAATAATTATTCGTTTTCTCATTAACTTACAGGACAAAGAATTGACGAAAAAAGCCGAAGACGCAAATATGAAATTAATAACTTTTTGCACAGACATTATTTTAAAACTAAAAGGTAAAAACATTTATTTGACAGAAAATGAAATAAATGAAGCAGTTAAAAGTTTTTTGGACACAAACCCAAATGGTTAATTACTCAAATTAAAGCACTTACACTCTTACACTGACAACTGACACCTTGCAACATTCAACCAAATTATGCTATAATTACAATATCTTAAAAAAAGGAAGTATGTAGTGTGAAATACTTTTATCCCGAAGATTTCGGTGCTGTTGCTGACGGAAAAGTTAATGATGTAAAAGCAATTCAGAGTGCTATTGACAAAGCAGAAGAAAATGGTGGCGGTACAGTAGTTTTAACAAGCGGAAAAACATATTTTTCAGATTCCGTAAGAATGAAAAAGAATGTTGAATTGCACTTGCAGAAAGGCTCTGTTTTAAAAGCTACTGACAATATAGACGGTTACATCCGACCATGTAATATGATAAACGACCCAAAAACCGCACTTATTGGTAACCCCGTTACAGGTAAACCGTCGTTTGTATTTATTTATGGTTATGAAGCAGATAAATGCTCAATTACAGGCGAAGGCACAATTGACGCAAATGGTCATAGTTTCGTGAAAAGAAAAGACAGATATTATGTAACAGGTGATTTTTACCCAAGACCAACTGTTATTTATATTGAAAAAAGCAATAATATCTCTTTTAAAGATTTCACAGTCATAGACGCACCATTCTGGACTCTTCACCCAGCAGGTTGTGATGATGTTTTAATATCACAAATAAGAATTTTAAATGATTTGGATGTTGCCAACTCTGACGGTATTGACCCCGACCATTGCAGTAATGTGCGAATTCTCGGTTGTCATATTGAGTGTGCAGATGATTGTATTTGCTTAAAAGCATCAAAGGGTAACGCAGAGTATGGCCCTTGTGAAAACATCATAATTTCAGATTGTACTCTCATTTCGACTTCTGCAGCAATTAAAATCGGCACAGAAGGTGTCGGCGATTTCAGAAACATCATTGTAAATAACTGCATTATTACAAAAAGTAACCGCGGTCTTTCAATTCAGATTCGTGATGGTGGTAATGTTGAGAATGTTACATACTCAAACTGTATTATTGAAACACGTCGTTTCTGCCCTGACTGGTGGGGTACTGCTGAACCGATTGTTATCACTACATTTAACCGTGATGAAAATACAAAATCTGGTAAAATTAAAAACATCAGATTTTTTAATATTACCTGCAAAGGTGAAAATGGTGTTTTAGTTCACGGAAACCACGAAAATATGATTGAAAATGTTACTTTTGAGAATGTAAATGTAACACTTTCTAAAACAACAAAATGGGAAAGCGGACTTTACGATTTAAGACCCTGTCTTCAATATGGTGTCGAAAAAATAAAAAATTCCGCATTCTATTTAAGATATGCAGAAAATGTGTTGATTGAAAAATGTTCAGTTAATTGGGGAAAAATCTGCGATGAATACAACAAAAAAATTGATGCTGAAAATTGCCCGGGTTTAGAAATGATAAGGTTTACCGGAACTGATGCGAGATAATAGTTGTACGGCAAACTTACATTTTAAAGGTTTTAAAAAATCTTAAAAATGTAACAGCCCTTGACTCATGTTAAAAAACATCCGAACCAAGGGCTGTTACTGTTCACTTTTTGTATCTAACATCATTCTCATTTACCTCTTCTTTCTACAGATTTTTTCAGGCGATTCCTTTTATATATTAACGGTTAAAGCTTTAACTCTTTTTTATTTTAATTTCTTCAGGAATTCGCCACCGGCTTATTTAAAGCCAAGGATTGATGTTTAGTTGTACATTGTAACCACACTTTCAATTTTTGAATTTGAACTATAGTTTCTTAATACATCGGAACCACACTTTCAAATTTTTTAGTTTTAAGTTTCTGGTTTTTTAGTACATCGGAACCACACTTTCTTTTTAGATTTTTGTGTTTTACTGTGGCATCGGACTCACCCTTCCTTTGTCTATATAGTAGCACACAAAAAAGCTCTTTTCAATCCGCAATATTCCACAAAGTTAAACGCATCTGTCTATATAAAACAGAGAGAATAATCATTCACCGCAACGACTTTCAGAAAAGTTGTTGACAACATATATTTTTATATGTTATTCTTAAAGGGTAGTCGGTTAAAAAAACCGACCTTTTTTGCTTTTTATGAAAGGAGTGTGAATATTTAATGGAGAAAACAAAAACAGAAATTTTAGCTGAAGAAATTTTATTAAAAGCTAAAACTGAACTCACAGGAAATATCCACTCTTTAATTCGTGCTATAAACACTTTAGAATTTGTACCTACAAATGAAGAAGATATTTTTACTGACGCAAAATTTTTTTATTATAACCCCAATTACATTCTTTTAAGATTTAAAGAAAACACTTCTTCTGTAAACCGAGTTTTACTTCACTCAATTCTTCACTGTATGCTCTTACACCCTTTCAATATTGATTTTAAGGATACTTCTCTCTGGAATATATCATCAGACATTTCTGTTGAAGCAACTATAAACAGTTGGAATTTATCTTGTGTAAAAAGTGAAAAAGAAATAGCAGAAAATGCAATAATAGATACTTTAAAAAAGCAGATTAAAAATCTTTCTGCTGAAAATATTTATTATTATTTAAAAAGTAGTGATATAAGTAAAGAAACACTTGAGCTTTATAAAAACACATTTCAAGACGATGTTCATAAAATCTGGTACAAAAACAAGAACTTTGCATTTTTTGAATTCGATGACGATGAAGAAACTGTTGAAGCTCGTTCAATTTATAAAAAAGCAGACAGCCGGAAGGGTCTTTCTAACGAGTCAAATGATAAAATAATGTATGATGCAATAAGTGGCTCTGCAAAAGAAGAAAAAGACGAATGGCGAAAAGTAACACCGACAGTTGCAAGTGATATTGAAGCACTTAAAAAGCAAGGGTATATGTCCGGTGCAGATATTCAGATTTTAAAAAGTGTTACAAATGACAGATATGATTACAGTAAATTTTTAAAGAAATTCATTTTCTTTAACGAATCTATGGAAATAAATGACGATGAATTTGACTACATATTTTACACTTATGGTTTAAAAATGTATAAGAATATGCCTATTATAGAACCACTTGAGTATATAGAAAATCTTAAAACAAGAAAACTTTTTATTGCTATTGATACTTCCGGTTCTGTAAAAGGAAACATAGTTGAGAAATTTATAGAAAAAACTTATAAAATATTAAAGTCAACCGATTTCTTTTCTGTTAATACAGAAATTCACATTATTCAATGTGATTCAGAAATAAAAGATGTTAAAATAATTCATAATCCTGATGAATTGGAAGATTACATTAAAAATCTTAAATTAAATGGTTTTGGTGGTACAGATTTCAGACCTGTTTTTCAGTATGTCGATGAAATTTTTAACACTTCAAAACAAAATGAGATTAACTGACTTATATATTTCACAGATGGCGAAGGTGTTTATCCTGGACAAATGCCAAAATATAAATCTGTATTCTTAATAAATGACAGTTGTTTTGACAAATCAAAAATGCCCCTTTGGGCAACACCATTATTTTTAGATAGCGAAGATTTATTATGAAAATAAAAGACAATAAATTAGTTCTCAAAAAAAAGAAAACTAAAATAAATGAATATAACTATAATGACCAGCTTTTGCACCTTGAATTATCAAAAAAAGTAAAGGTTATTTCACGAATGACTTTTTCAGGTTGCAGAAATTTACAAACAGTTATATTCAATGAAAACATAGAAGAAATCGGTTACGAAGCATTTTACAACTGCGTTTCTCTTACCGAAATAATATTGCCCGCCTCAATAAAAGCTATTGGTGAAGGCGCTTTTATGGATTGCAGGGCTTTAAAAAAAGTCACTCTGCCGCCATTAAAGGTTTTACCTAAAAATCTTTTTAAGGGTTGCTTTAATTTAGAAGAGGTTATTATCCCTGATTCAGTAGAAATTATTGAAGATGGTTGTTTTCACAGCTGTGTAAATTTAAAGAAAATTACATTCTCTAAAAATCTTAAACATATTAAAGAATATGCTTTCAAGCGTTGCCAGTCACTTGAAAGTGTGGTTTTTCCCGACTCGCTTAAAATACTCGGTGACAAGGCATTTGAAGACTGTAAAAATTTAAAATTTATAAAATTTAACAGTGAATTAAAATATTTGGGTAAATCTGTTTTTTACAACAAATTTTATGATGAGTACAAAATTAAAGGTACTGCGTTTTGCTCATCATTCACTTCAAAAGACGATTTAGAAAACTGTATTACTATAACAATACCGAAAACTATTGATTATTTAGCACTCGGTTTTGAGGGTGTTTTACCATTCGCTTACAGAAATAAAAATAAAACCTGCCCTAATCACGTTTTATCAATTGAAAAAGAGCAGATAAAAGTTTTTATGAGTAGTGCTTTTTATTCTTATCGGGATGACAGCGACTACATTATAAAAAATGGTGAATTTGATTTTTCAAAATATGATAATCAATTAGAAAAAGCAGAAGAAACAGAAAAACCTTTTGTGGCTGCCTTCAGACTTGCGTACCCTGAAAAATTAGATGAATCAAAGAAAAAAGAATATTTTGATTTAATAAACGGCTACGAAAAGGATGTTGCAATTTTTTCTGTTGAAGTAAGCGACCAAAATGTGTTATCATACTTGTTAGAGAATTTCTCTTTCGATACAGAATTCTGTGCCGCTCTTTACAGTCTTTGTGCTAAAAAAGGCTTTAGCAATTTACAGGAAATTGTATCGTCTAAAACGAAAAAAACTGCACTTTCAGAAACAGAAGATTTACTTAACGACTTACTTTTAGTGTGAGGTATAATATGAATATTAAAGAAGCAACAAAGCATATTAAAAACACTATAACTGCATATCTTGAAAAAGAAGAAAACGGCGGATTTACTATTCCTGTAAATAAACAACGTCCTGTCTTTCTTTATGGCCCTCCAGGTATAGGTAAAACTGCAGTTATGGAGCAAATTGCAAAAGAAATGAATATAGGCATTGTCTCTTACTCTATGACACACCACACAAGACAAAGTGCTTTAGGCTTGCCATTTATTAAAACAAAGTCTTTCGGTGGTGTAGAGTACGATGTTTCAGAATTTACTATGAGTGAAATTCTTTCAGATGTTTACTCATACATAGAAAAAACAGGTCATAAACAAGGTATTTTATTTTTAGATGAAATCAACTGTGTTTCTGAAACACTTGCGCCATCTATGTTAAGATTTTTACAGTACAAGTCTTTCGGCTCACATTCTGTGCCGGAGGGTTGGGTAATTGTTGCCGCAGGTAACCCACCAGAATATAACAAATCTGTAAAAGAATACGATATTGCAACTTTAGACAGAATTCAGAAAATAGATATTCAGTCTGACTACGATGTATGGCGTGAATATGCAATAAACGAAAGAGTCCACCCTGCAATTATTACCTACCTTGACTCAAAGCCGACAGATTTTTATATAATTGAAAACACACCTGACGGAAAGCACTTTGTTACCGCAAGAGGTTGGGAAGATTTATCAAGACTTATGTATTCTTTTGAAAAAAAGAATATTGATATTGATTATGAATTTGTTGCGCAGTACATTCAGGTGCCAACAGTTGCTTCTGATTTTTCTTCATTTTATAAAACATTTAAAAATATGAGAGAAATGTGCTCACCTGAAAATGTTTTAAATGGTTCTGCAAATGAGGATTTTAAAGAAAAACTTAAAAATGCTGGTATTGAAGAAAAGTTAGGTTTTTTAAATCTTTTATCTAATATAATTAACGAAGAACTCCAGAAATGTATTGTTAAAAACAACACTATAAAAGAAACTGTCAAGTTTTTAAAAGATAATGAATTTTTAACAAACGAAAACAGCGTACTCACAGAAAAAGATGCTCGTAATACTATTCTTTCAAAAATCAAAACACTTTGTGAAAAGAATGAAAAGTCATTAAAAGAAGTTGCTCCTGAGGTTTTAAAAGAAGAAGTTGAAGATTTAAAGAATATTGTCGCTGCTTCACAGAAAAAACTTGCTAACAGCAGTAAATTCATTTATGACTCTTTAGGCGACTCACCAGAAACAAAAATATTTACTTCAGATATAACAAGGAACTCATATTCTGCAGAATTTTTAATCGGCTTCGGTTGTGAAGAATTTTCAGAAATAACAAAAACTAAAAAGAGTGATGAAGCTCTTTTACAAGAACTCAATACATTATTGTAAAATTCAATAATTTATGATATAATACCTATAGAAGGAATATTTCTTTAAAGGAGGTATTAGTATGTCAAAGATTATTACAATAAGTCGTGAATTCGGTTCAGGTGGCAGAGAGTTAGGTAAACGCCTTGCAGAAGAGTTAGATATTCCTTGCTATGACTACCAGATAATCGAAATGGTTGCAGAAAAACAAGGTCTTGACAAAGATTATGTTGAAAACGCAGCCGAAAGAGATATAAGAGCATTTTATCCGACAACAATCGGTGTAAGATTTTCTGCATCTACTTTCTTTATTAACCAGTCTGTTGAGCTTTTCACAGAGCAGACAAAGGTTATAAGAGAGTTGGCATCAAAAGGAGACTGCGTAATTGTCGGCAGATGCGCTGATGTCCTTCTCAATAATGAACAGCTTCTTAATATCTTTGTTTATGCCGATAAAGCTTCAAAAATCAAGCGCTGCAAAGAAAGAGCAAAGCCCGGCGAAACACTTACTGACAAAGATATTGAAAAGAAAATGAAAGAAATTGACAAAGGCAGAGCAGATTTAAGAAAAATGCTTGCAGACACCGCCTGGGGTAACAAAGAAGGTTATCACCTTATGGTGAATACCTCAGGTAAAGAAATCAAGTCTCTTGTACCCGGTCTTGCAGAGTATGTGAAAGCGTACTTTTCAAATTGAGAATTGAAAATTAAAAATTGAAAATTTCGGAAACACTACGCGTTTGATTATAATTATTTTTGAATAGAAACAACTACACCCTATCATTTTTAGTTAATACTTTAAATGTTAGGGTGATTTTTTTTACTACATTTTACAAAAACAAATCCCCACCATAGTTTAAAACCATGGTGGGTTATCTCAATTGCACTGTCTACCACTTACCACTTATATACGGAAGATGGTTGTTATACGCAAGCATCTTATAAATTTCGTGAGGGCATCAGTCAAAAAAGATTTGTGACTAAAATAATCATATACTTTTTGATATTATATCTAATTATTTTATATATGTCAAGATTTTTATCTATTTATTTTAGATATATTTCGCATAATATTTAGTATAATTATTTACAAGGTAGGTGATTGATGTGGAACAACAAGATTTTATTGACAGATTAGTTAAATTAAGAATTAATAAAGGTGTATCTGCAAGAGATATGAGTTTATCTTTAGGACAAAGTGAAGGTTATATAAACAATATCGAAAATGGTGTAAACTTCCCATCAATGACTGTTTTCTTTTATATTTGTGACTATTTTGGAATCACACCAAAAGAATTTTTTGATATTGATTCTTCTGACCCTGTTAAAAGTAAAGAATTACTTGAAGCTACTAAAAATCTGACAAGTGAACAACTTGAACATTTAATAGCAATTGCAAAATCAATAAAATAAAATACACCCTATCATTTTTAGTTAATACTTTAAATGATAGGGTGTTGTCATTTTTATACATATTCAATTATAACGATTATAGTTAGTCGAAACAGTGTAAAATTACACTGTTTCGATACCAAATCATATATTTGGTATCGAATTTTCTTTGAAAATTCGACTATAATCCTTTCAATGACTGTAATGCAAAATTGTGTTTATGAAAAACAATTTTGCTAAAAGCCGATAAAATCGGCTTTTACGAAACGCAACTGCGTTT
>JAFXCQ010000015.1 GCA_017521425.1 Clostridia bacterium | reverse complement strand
ATGATTCTTCAGAAGCTCAAGGCTGACGCTGAAAGCTATCTCGGCGAAACAGTTACAGAAGCTGTTATCACAGTTCCCGCTTATTTCACAGACGCACAGCGTCAGGCTACTAAGGACGCAGGACAGATTGCAGGTCTTACTGTAAAGAGAATTATCAACGAACCTACTGCTGCTGCACTTTCATACGGCATTGACAAGGAAAACGACCAGAAGGTTATGGTTTACGACCTCGGTGGTGGTACATTCGACGTTTCTATTATTGAAATGGGCGAAGGTGTTCAGGAGGTTCTTGCTACTGCAGGTAACAACAACCTCGGTGGTGACGATTTTGACCAGAGAATTATTGACTGGCTTGCTGCTGAATTCAAAAAAGAAAACGGCATTGACTTAAAAGGTGACAAAATGGCAATGCAAAGACTTAAAGAAGCAGCAGAAAAAGCAAAAATTGAACTTTCAGGTGTTACTTCATCTGCTATCAACTTACCATTCATTACAATGACAGAAGCAGGTCCATTACACCTTGATACAACTCTCACAAGAGCAAAATTCAACGAACTCACTGCAGACCTTGTTGAAGCAACAATGGGTCCTGTTCGTCAGGCTATTTCTGACTCAGGTCTTAAGACATCAGAAATTGACAAAGTTCTTATGGTTGGTGGTTCTTCAAGAATCCCTGCTGTTCAGGATGCTGTTAAATCATACACAGGTAAAGAACCATTCAAGGGCATCAACCCAGACGAATGTGTTGCTATCGGTGCTGCTCTTCAGGCAGGTGTTTTAGGTGGCGATGTTAAAGGTCTTCTCCTTTTAGACGTTACTCCACTTTCACTCGGTATTGAAACTCTCGGTTCAGTTTGCACAAAGATTATTGAAAGAAACACAACTATCCCAACAAAGAAAAGCCAGATTTTCTCAACTGCAGCAGATAATCAGACATCAGTTGAAATTCACGTATTACAAGGTGAAAGAGAGTTCGCTAAAGACAACAAAACTCTCGGTATGTTCCACCTTGATGGTATTCTTCCAGCACGTCGTGGTACTCCACAAATCGAAGTTACTTTTGACATTGACGCTAACGGTATTGTTCACGTTTCTGCAAAAGACCTTGGTACAGGTAAAGAACAATCAATTTCAATCACATCTTCTTCAAATATGAGCAAAGAAGATATTGAAAAAGCTGTTAAAGAAGCAGAACAATTTGCAGAAGAAGACAAACAACGCAAAGAAGCAGTTGATATCCGTAACGGTGCAGACCAGATGGTATTCCAATGCGAAAAAATCCTTGAAGAAAACGGCGACAAATTAGATGAAGCAGACAAAAATGCTATTTCTTCACAGGTTGAAGAATTAAAAGAAGCTCTCAAGGGCGAAGATATTAACCTTATCAAATCAAAACAAGAATCTCTTCAGGCTAAATTCTATGAGATTTCTGAAAAACTTTACAAGGCTGCAGGTGGTGCACAAGGTTTCGACCCATCACAAGCACAGGGCTTTGACCCAAATGCTGCTCAAGGTGGCACTGATGAAAATGGCTATTATGAAGCTCCTTTCACAGATGTAAACGAATAATTTAACCAATACAAGCAAGAGAACTCATAGCGAGTTCTCTTGCCAATGTGTAGAAAGGCTTTATTATGGCAGATAAAAGAGATTATTATGAAGTCCTTGGACTTTCCAAAGGTGCTTCAGGTGATGAAATTAAAAAATCTTATCGTCAACTCGCTAAGAAATATCACCCCGACTTAAACCCCGATAATAAAGAAGCTGAAGCTAAATTCAAAGAAGTAAACGAAGCATACGAAATTCTTTCTGACCCAGACAAAAAAGAAAAGTACGACCGTTTCGGCTTTGCAGGTGTTGACCCGTCTTATGGCGCTGGTCAAGGCGGTGCAGGCTTTGGTGGTTTCGGTGGCTTTGGCGATGGAATGGAATTTGACTTAGGCGACATCTTCGGTTCATTCTTTGGCGGTGGTTTCGGTGGTGGCGGATTCGGTGGCGGTTCACGTTCAAATCCAAACGCACCAAGACGCGGCAACGATATTCAGATTACAGTTTCTTTAACTTTTGAAGAAGCTGCAAAGGGTTGCACAAAAAATGTTGAATTCCCAAGAATAGAGACTTGTGACGAATGTGCAGGTAGCGGTGCCGCTAAAGGTACATCTTCACAGACTTGCCCTGAATGTAACGGACGCGGTCAGATTACAAGTCAGCAACGCACACCATTCGGTGTTATTTCAACACAGAAGCAATGCCCGAAATGTGGCGGTAAAGGTACTTATAACCCTACACCTTGTAATAAATGTAAAGGTGCAGGCAGAATCAGACGACCAATTAAGAAAGATGTTACAATACCTGCTGGCATTGATGACGGTCAGATGTTCACAGTCCGTGGTGAAGGTAACCGTGGCTTAAATGGTGGTCCGAGTGGCGACTTAAGAGTTGCAGTTTCATTAAAACCACACCCATTCTTCCAGAGAGATGGCTACAATGTATGGTGCGAAGTAGATGTTTCTATTGTTCAGGCTACTTTAGGTGACGAATTAACAGTACCTACTCTTGACGGTCAGGTTAAATACAGTATTCCTGCAGGTACACAGCCTGGTGATGTATTCAAACTCAAAGGCAAGGGTATTCAGGTTGTTAACGGTACAAGACGTGGCGACCAGCTTGTAAAAATCAATGTTGTTATTCCTAAAAATATTACCGACAAACAAAAAGAACTTTTAGTACAGTTCAATAAAGAATCAGGTGGCAAAGATGTTAAGCCTGAGGAAAAGGGCGGTATTTTCGGGAAGAAGAAGAAAAAGTAGTTGCAAGTAACAAGTATGCAAGTTGCAAGTGTTATGACAAAATAAAATTATCCTATCATTTTCAGTTTTTGAAGATGATAGGATGTTTATTTTATTAGACATTTTTGCTTTTTTGCTTGATTTCATTTTTTATATCTGCTATATTTTACTATATAAATTGGAGGAACAAATATGGAATCATTGAGAGCGTATATTAAAGATAACTTTTACTTGGTTGCTTTTTATAATATTTATTTTGTCTTCTGTGTCATTTGGATTTTTATTAAAACAACTGATTTTTTTGCAGGTGAAATAACAACCAACAATTTCAAAGTAATGAATGCTATACCATTTTTGCCAATTGTAGGATGGTATTTCTTATCGGAGGCAAGAAAATTAATTTTGGTTTTTATTGATTACAAAAAGCATGTTTTAGTTACGGATAACTTTAAAATTCAAAATGTCGGTTATGAAATTTGTTCTGAGCCCAGAAATGGTGCATATTTTAAAATCAGAATTTTTAATGACAAACGCGAGTTTTGGTTGTACAGAAGGTCACAGATTTATTCTGAATTTGTAACTAATGATGAATATGAAATTACATATTATAAATATTCAAGATGCATTCATTCGGTTAAGCGACTTACTTTTAACTCTTTAACTGATGATGATATTGCTACTTTAAATAAGAGCAAGAGAAAGAAAAAATCAAAAAAGAAGGTTCTAAAAAAGCCACTCAACATAGAACCGTATAAAATATTTATATCCAATTATACTGATGGCTTTATATTAGATATTTTTTTGATACTTACAATTCCTTTTTTTGTTTTCCTTTGCAAATATTTGTTACCAAAAACCTTGCCTGGAATATATGAACAACTTTTTATAATTTCTATACCAATTGTAATTTTCTTTTATATAGTTATTATAAGACTTGCAATAAAGCGTATTGCTTCATATATCTGTTACAAAAAAGATGATTTTGGTAAAACTATTGTTACCATAGATACTATTCCTTGCACACGAAAATTTTTAGTAACATCTAAACCAAACGAGTTTTTCTTATTTGCTATTGATGAAAGCGGTAAAAGAAAGCGTTACAAATATTATTCAAATGATATTTTAGGATTAGGTGATTTGAATGAACGCTCCGGATTTATGGGATATGGTAATTTCCTGGATTCTAAGTATGAAATAGAATATTACAAATTTTCGGGTCTTATTAAATCTATGAAATTACTTTCAAATGATGAAGCAACACAACAAAATGCAAATAATTAAAATATATAAAAAATCCTATCATTTTCAGTTTTTGAAAATGATAGGATTTTTTGTTTCATAAATATTCAATTATATTTGCCGACCGCAGGTCCCGAAATTCTGCATTTTGCATTCTGAATTCTGCATTTTTTAGTTCATAGAGTTAACTGCTTCAACAAACCTTAAGAACTGCTTTTTCCCCTCTTCATTCCTCTCAAACACACCACATTGCTCGAGAATCTGAATAAATGTTGTGCCAATGGCATTTCTTACAATTTCGTCACAGTTTTCTTCTGTTACATTATGTGACAAAATATATTTTTCTGCCCAATCTGCATGCTTTGCAATACTTTCTTTTTCTTTTATATTTTCACCATTAAGAATTGCAACTTTTAATTCCTGCATTTCTGTTTTAAGACGAGCAGGTAAAACTGCAAGACCCATAACTTCAATAAGACCAATATTTTCTTTTTTGATGTTATGAAATTCAGGATGTGGATGATAAAATCCGTCAGGACATTCTTCGGTTGTAATATTGTTTCTTAAAACTAAATCTATTTCATATTTACCATTTCTGTAACGGGTAATTGGTGTAATTGTATTGTGTGGTACACCATCTTCAGTTTTTGCTATAATAAATGCTTCGTCGTCGCTGTAAATTCTCCAGCATTCAAGAATTTTACCTGCGAGAGTGCAAATTCTGTCAGTATCTTCGCCAATAAGTCTTATAACAGACATAGGCCATTTTACAATACCCGCTTTTATATCATCAAAGCCTGTGAATTTAAGCTCTGTTTCAATTTCTGCACGAGCCATTGCGAATGTATAGTTACCACCCTGAAAATGCTCGTGAGTTAAAATTGAACCACCAGAAATTGGTAAATCTGAATTTGAACCTATAAAATAATGCTTAAATTGTTCTACAAAAGAGAAAAGTCTTCTGAAACCTTTTTCGCTTATTTTCATCGGCACGTGGTTGCCATCAAACACAATACAATGCTCATTGTAATAAACATAAGGTGAATACTGTAAGAAATAACTGTCACCATCTAATGTAACAGGAATAACTCTGTGGTTTTGTCTTGCAGGGTGATTAACTCTGCCGCTATAACCCTCATTTTCTTTACAAAGAAGGCATTTAGGGTATGATGATGCTTCCATTTTTGCCGCAGCAGCAATTGCCTTAGGGTCTTTTTCAGGCTTTGAAAGGTTTATTGTAATATCAATATCGCCATAAGGTGTAGTAGTAACCCACTTTATATCGTTTTTAACACGATATTCTCTTATGTAATCACTCTTTCTTGAAATATGGTAATAATATTCTGTCGCTTTCTCTGGAGAAACTGAATATTTCTCTTTAAAAGTTCTTATTATTTCAGATGGTCTTGGAAGAACGGCACCCATAATTTTTGTGTCAAATAAATCTCTGTAAACAACAGAATTTTCACAAAGACCAGTTTCACAAGCATAGTCTAAAATACCTTTTAAAATTTCTTCTAATTCTATCTCTTTAGCAGATGCATCTTCATCAATAGAAGAAAGGTTTAAAACTTCTAAAATTCTGTTAGTTGCCCATACAGAATCCTCTTTACAAATCAACCCTTCTCTCTCCGCATAAAGAACCAAAGATTTTACTAATTCACTTATTGTCATACCACAAAACCTCATTATAAATAATAAAATATATAATATTATTATAATGTTTTTTTCAATTCTTTCAACACATTTTTCGTAAATAATATTGAAAATAATACAATAAACGGGTAAAATGTTATAGTAATTTTAAATTTCAGGAGTTAACTATGGATTTTAATGCAGAAAAAGTAAAAAATGATATTGTTAAATGGATAAAAGACTGGTTCAGCGAAAACGGTAAAGGATGCAAAGGAGTTTTAGGAATCTCTGGAGGTAAAGACAGCTCTGTTGTTGCTGCCCTTTTAGTTGAGGCGCTTGGCAAAGAAAATGTTGTTGGTGTGCTTATGCCAAACGGTGAGCAATTTGACATTGATGTTTCAAAAGACCTTGTTGAATTTTTAGGCATAAAATCTGTAACAATAAACATAAAAGATGCTTTTAATGGTTTTATGAATGAGTTTAAGAATAACGATGTTGAACTCTCAACTCAGGCTATAACAAATCTTCCACCAAGACTTCGTATGGCATGTGTTTATGCAGTTTCACAAAGTGTGAACGGACGAGTTGCAAACACCTGTAATCTTTCTGAAGACTGGGTTGGCTACTCTACCCGCTATGGTGATAGTGTCGGAGATTTCTCGCCGCTTTCAAAACTCACAGTACAAGAAGTAAAAGCAGTCGGTAAAGCTTTAGGTCTTCCTGATAAATTCACAGAAAAAACACCGATTGACGGACTTCAGGGTAAAACGGACGAAGACAATTTAGGTTTTACTTATGCAGTTTTAGACAAATATATAAGAACAGGTATTTGCGAAGATGAAAAAACAAAGGAAAGAATAGATTATCTTCACAGAATAAACCAATTTAAATTAGAGCTTATGCCCGTATTTAATTACGAGCCTGAAAGGAATTAAAATAATGTCTCAGCTTAAAAATATACAACCTGAAAGAGTTTTTTATTATTTCGAAGAAATAACAAAAATCCCTCACGGTTCAGGTGATATGGATAAAATCGCTTCATTCTGCGTTGATTTTGCAAAAGAACACAATCTTAAATATTATTGTGATGAAGCAAACAATGTGGTAATTTATAAAAACGGAACAAATACTTTAAAAAATTCAGAACCAATAATTTTACAAGGTCATTTAGATATGGTTTGTCAGAAGACTGAAGACAGTACCATTGACTTTTCAAAAGATGCTTTAGATGTTTTTATTGACGGTGATTTTGTAAAAGCTAAAAACACTACACTCGGTGCAGATAATGGTATAGCAGTTGCGTGTATTTTGGCAATTTTAGAAAGTGACAGCTACACTCACCCTCCTATTGAAGCACTTTTTACAACCGACGAAGAAATCGGTATGATTGGTGCAACAAAGCTTGACACTTCAGTATTAACAAGTAAAAAAATGATTAACATTGACTCTGAAGAAGATGACACAATGACTGTTTCCTGTGCGGGTGGTAGTGATTTTAAAGTATTCTTTAACTTCGAGAAAGAAGATGTAACAGGAACAGGAATTGACTTAATTCTTAAAGGACTTCAGGGCGGTCACTCAGGCATTGAAATCGACAAAGGCAGAGTAAACTCAAATATTTTAGCAGGTCGTGTTTTAAACCACTTAAAATCAACAGGCTTTGATTTATTGAGCATTGATGGTGGCAATAAAACAAATGCAATAACAAATCTCACAAAAATAAGACTTTGCGTAAATAACAAAGATGAATTTTTAAAAGAAGCAACAGAATATCTTGAAGTTATTAAAAGCGAATTTGCAGTACGCGAGCCTGACTTCACCTATCAGATAACTCCACTTGAAAATGGTACATTTAAAGCTATAAGCAAAGAGAGTGCTAATGCTATAATTTATGCTTTAGCTTGTGTGCCAAATGGTGTTGTTGATATGAGCACAGAAATTAAAGGGCTTGTTGAAACCTCCCTTAATCTCGGCATTTTAACAACAAAAGAAAACTCTACTGAAATTCACATTTCTTTAAGAAGCAACAAAGAAAGTGCTATGATTTCATTAGAAAATAAATTAAAAACCTTTTTCAGTATTTTACCTTGTGAATTTTCTATTTTCGATAAATACCCATCATGGGAATTCAACAATAATTCTGTTTTGCAAAAGCTTTATAAAGATATTTACGAAAACGAAACAGGCAAAGCACTTAAAGTAGAAGCAATTCACGCAGGTCTCGAATGTGGTGTTTTTGCATCAAAAATAAAAGACTTTGACTGCATTTCAATAGGCCCTACAATGTTCGACGTTCACACAGTAAAAGAAAGACTTTCTGTTTCTTCTACTGAAGGAATTTTCAAAATTCTTCTTAAAGTGCTTGAAAACTGCAGATAAATATTTTGGGGTGAGATAATGAAAAAGAACAAAAAATCAATACGCGTTATAATATTGGCTATTGTTGCTGTTATAGTCGTTTCTTTTATAGCGGTACAAGCAAGTGAAACAAAGGTTTTTAAAGAAGAAAAATTTATTGCTTTTTCAAAAACAGATTATAACTCTGTAACAAGCACCGACTTTACAAGAGTAACCTTCGATGAATTAGAAAATTATCAATCTGTTTACAAGCAATACAATCAATATCAGTATTACGAAAACTTAAATGAATCAGAAAAAATCATTTACAAGGCTTTTGAATTTGCACTTGACAACTCCTTGCCGGTTGTATTCATAGATAAAAAAATTCTTGCAGATTCCAAATACAGTAACTCTGATATTTTCAATTTTTTAACACTTGATTCAGCAATAGCAGAGCAAAACAACGTTTTTCAGGAAACAACTAATTTCCCTGTGCATTTTGATGGTAAAACAAGACTCGGAACACCTATTATGTCACTTATCAACGGAAATATATTTAATATAAATATTTTCGATAACAAAACACTCAAAAGCAAGGAAGCTGCAATAAAAAAAGCAAAAGATATTGTATCAGCACTCCCAACAGGGCTTGACGACTTAAGCAAATCAAAAATGCTTTTTACTTATTTACACGAAAATGTAGAATATATTGACTATTCAGAAAAGCAGGAATATTTATATGATACACTCGTTGTAGGTAAAAGCAACTGCGATGGGTTTGCAAATGCGTATTCCCTTTTATGTAAATTAGCGGGTATTCCTTGTTTTGAAAAAATGTATTCAATTCCCGATGATAACCAGAATAATATTCTTCCTAACATTCCACAGATAAACAAAGATACAACTGATAAAAACAATGAAAATAATACTGAAGAGCCCGAGGATACAGGTCACACCTGGAATGCTATAAAAATTAACGGTAAATGGTACAATGTAGATGCCACAAACTCCGACTTTTATTTTGAAGCAAGTGATGGTGAAAAGTTTTTCTTATTCTTCGGTTTTAAAGATTCTGATGGTATCTATAAGCACGACTACGAAAAAATTACACCTGAATGTAACGACAGTCTTTTAATTCCTGATTGTACTTTAAAATCATTCACTGATAATGATGCAGTTTCAAAAATGAGAAAAGCATGGTACGAAAACGATGAAGAATACATAATTGTCTATTGTGAAAATGAAGATGGCTATGATGATACTATGCAGGAATTAGCAAATTCTATAAGAACTTCTATTTATCATGAGAATTATAACGACTACTTTTCAAAAATTTACTTTGTTTCTCCACAATAATAAAATCGAGAAATGATTGACATAATGTTACATTTATTGTAAAATACTGTGATGACTGCAAAATTAAAAAAATATTAAAGAAAAAGAGTGATAAAATGCATTGGTCAGAAGAAATTGCTGAAAGAATTATAAGACGCAATCCTGAAAAAGAAGAGTATGTTTGTGCTGCGGGTATCAGCCCATCAGGCTCAATTCATATTGGTAACTTCCGTGATATTGCTACAAGTTATTTTGTAGTAAGAGCTTTAAGAAAAAAAGGCAAAAAAGCAAGATTACTTTTCTCATGGGACGAGTTTGACCGTCTCAGAAAAGTTCCTGTAAACGTTGCGGCTGTTGACAGCGATATGGAAAAATACATAGGCTGCCCTTATGTAGATGTTAAAAACCCATTCGTTGACGCACCTGAATTTAAAACTTATGCAGAATATTTTGAAAATGAATTTGAAACTTCTATTGTAAAATTCGGTATTGATATGGATTACAGACATCAGGCTGAAATGTACAGAAGCGGTAAATATACAGAACATATCATCCACGCATTAAAGCATCGTGGTGAAATTTTCGATATTTTGGACAGTCACCGTACACAAGAAGCACAGCCGGGCGAAAGAGAAGCATATTACCCAATTAACATTTACTGCCCTGAATGTGGTAAAGACACAACAAAGGTACATTCTCTTTCAGATGATTGCACAGTTGCAGAGTATTCCTGTGCTTGTGGTCATACTGGTACATTTGACTTTACAAAAGATTTCAACTGCAAATTGGCTTGGAAAATTGACTGGCCAATGCGTTGGATGTATGAAGGTGTTGACTTTGAGCCAGGCGGAAAGGACCACGCAAGTCCACACGGTAGTTATGATACAAGTAAAGACATTGCAAAGAAAATTTTCGGTTATGAACCACCTATTTTCCAAGGCTATGAATTCATTGGTATTAAAGGTACAACCGGTAAAATGTCAGGTTCATCAGGTCTTAACTTAACACCTGACACACTTTTAAAAATTTATCAACCAGAAGTTATTCTCTGGCTTTACTCAAAAACAGAACCACTTAAAGCATTTGATTTCTGCTTTGATGATGGTATTCTTCGTCAGTACTTTGAATTTGACAAAATGTATAACAATGTTAAAAACGGTACTGCTAATGATAACGAAAAAGCAATTATGTACAATACAACTGTTGGCGACAGAGTTTTAGAAACTGTTCCAATGGGTCACCTTGTTCAGTTAGGTTCAGTTGTTGACTTCAATATCCCAATGCTTGAAACAGTATTTGAAAAGATTGACACACCTTATAAATACGAACAATTCGCTGACAGACTCGAGAGAGCAAAATATTGGCTTGAACACTGTGCTCCTGAAAGCGTGAACAGACTCAGAACATTAAGAAACTGGGACGTTTATGAAACACTTGACGATAATGCTAAAAAAGAAGTTGAGCTTTTATTTAACTTCATTAAAGCAGGTGGTTACGACCTTGACGAGCTTAACAAGAAGCTCTATGCTATTCCTAAGGAAGTTCACGGTAGTGACCTTGACGAAAAAGCATTAAAAGCAATTCAGGGTACATTCTTCAAAAATGTTTATAAGCTTCTTATAGATAAAGAAAAGGGTCCAAGACTTTACTTATTCCTTTTTGCTATTGACCCACAAAAATATGTAGGTCTTCTTGACTTCTCTTACCCAAAAACAGAGGAAGAAGCAAAAGCTCCTGTTGTTGAAGAAGTTGTTGAAAATGAAGACAAACACGTTTATGGCGAACCTGATGCTTTCGTACCATTTTCTACTGAAAGCATTTCTATTGACGATTTCTGCAAATTAGACCTTCGTGTTTGTGAAATTGTTAAAGCACAGGAAATAAGAAAATCTCACAGTTGCTTAAAGCTTACACTTGATGATGGTAGCGGTGAAAACAGAGTTATTGTTTCATCTATCAAGAGTGAATACACTTGTGAACAACTTGTAGGCAAGAAAATTATTGTTGTTGCAAACCTTGAGCCTGCAAGAATTGCTGGTGTCGAAAGTCAAGGTATGCTTCTTGCTGCAACAAACGGTGCTTGTGGTTGTCAGGTAGTATTTTTACCTGATTGCGTACCGGCAGGAACTCAAATAAAGTGATGAATGCTGAATTGTGGGACCTGCGGTCGGCAATTATAATTAAATAACAAAAAGATAAGTTCTATCATTTAAAGTTTTCATAAACTAAAATGATAGAACTTGTTGTTTTTATTGAATAATAATTATAATAAAACGCGTAGCGTTTCCGAAACTCAGCATTCAAGAATTCAGCACTTCATAAACAACTCTTCTTGTTTCCTTGAAAAACAAATCAAACTCGCTCTGACTCAGAATTTCCGGAAAACTTAAAATTTTTAATGGTACATTTTCACCATTATGATATGACGGTTGAGTGTAGTCATAAGAATTGATTTTAAAACCTAAATTTTCATAAAACTTGATTCGTTTTTTCTGCATTTCTGTTTCAGGTGACTCCGCTTCTAAAATAATCGGTAAATTATATTGTGTTTTTAACAATTCAAAAGTCTTTGAACCGTATCCTTTAGAACGGATTTCTTTGTTTATTGCAATATGCTCAACAAATAAAAATTTATCGAAAACCCAGAAAACAATCAGACCTACGCTTTCGCCATCGTCTGTAATTTCACAAAAATTAAATTGTGATTTTAAAAAGCACTTTTTCTCGTCTGCTTCATCGCGTCTTTCTTCGTAGGGGAAAGCATCAATAAGTCTTTTATAAACAGAAGAAAAATTTTTATCTGTTACCAATTTTAAATCTATCATACCAAGTCACTTATTCCTTTAAAATTACTTCGTATTTCTTCAGTTGTTCCTGTTGAAATGTAATAATCATATTCTTTCGGTTTAAAACTTTCAAAAACATAATCTTTAACTACTGCAATATAAGAAGTAGGTCCTGCTTTTGACGGGTCTTTTTCAGTTGTTTCACCACGACCGAATACACCTGTTAAGAATGTATCGTGTGTCGGCATATAAAGGCCTATGCCGAAGCTATCAGAAAATTCGCCACGGTATGCTGACCACTGCTCAACTGAAGTAAAATTCGGGTAACCTTCATCTGGCCAGAAACCTAATTTATTATTAGTTATAAGTTTATTATCTTTTGAAAAAGGTTCTACACCATCGTAATAAACAAATGTATTAAGTGGCTCAATGCAATAGAATGCAGGTAATTCCTGTGTTCTTGGTGTTGCAGGGTAACCGGAAAAATCTGTAAATCTGCACTTTACATGAACATTTTTATTTTCTATAGTGTACCATGCTTCCATATAAGAAGGTGTAATAAACTCTTTACCCTTTGCCCAGTCAAGTGGTCTGCATTTAACATAAATTTCATTATCGGTACATTTAATATCAACGATTTTACTGTTTTCATTGTATTGGTTACCACCTTGTACCGGATTATAATTCCACTTATTTTCCATATATGTTGCCGGTTCGTAAGGTGCTTCTACAGTTCCGTAATACGATTGTTGTACAAGTCTTCCTGTGTCGTTGCGGTTAATTAAATTAACTTTTTTGTTTACAGCCCTTGTGTCATAACGGTCACTTGCATTTGAGTCAACTTTAATTTTACCGTCAACTTTAACTGCTTCAACATCTGAATTCAAGTCCTCAAGATAAGAAAGTGCGCCACCCCAAAGCAAGTCTACACCTAATTTATAATTTTCCGTTTCAATGAAAACCTCTTGTTTAGGAATTTCTCGTAAAAACACTGTAAATCCCGAAATTTTAACATTTGCCTTTTGTGAATTCATTGGTTGACAAGTAAATTCTATTACCTTTTTTGCAGTCATTTTTTCGAGTGCATTGTCTATAAAGCTGTAAAAACTAATTTCTTCTTTACTTGGCTCTAAAAAGAACTCTTCTCTTATTTCTTCTTTATCCACAATATAAACAATTGAGCATTTTAAATATGAATCTGACGCGTATTTCACACCAAAATAATTGAACTTTTTCTCGTAATTGTCAATTGATTTTACATCTTTTGCAGAAAGTTCATAAAAATCATTATTTGTAAGCCCTACTCTACTTGTTATCGTAAAATCGGTATCATATTTATTGCCGGAACAGCCTGCAAATGACGACAAAATTGCAAAACAAATTAAAACGCTTACTATTCTTTTTGTCATAAAAACACCTACATTTCTGAAATAGTCAATCTGTGTAAAGCTCTTGTGACAGCCATATAAAGATACGGCTTATTGTTTTCACCGGAGAATTCTTTATTCTTATTAAACACTATTACGCTGTCGAATTCAAGACCTTTTGTTAAAACGAGCGGCATAATTATTGGTGCTTCGCTTAACACACAAGACTTGTTGTCACAAAGACGAATACCGGGAATTTCTTTAATTAACTCTTTATGAAGTTCTCTTGCTTCTTCAATTGTCTTTGTAATAATTGCAACAGAAGGACTTTTTTTACTGTATTCTTTTATAGTTTCTTTAAAGTCGCTTTCACCTTTTTTATATTGCACATCTTCACCATTTCTTGTGAAAATATCGTACTCTTTTTCTTTCGGTAAAAGAGTGAGTGCTAATTTATTGATTTCTTCTGTTGAACGGTAACTTCTGTTAAGATATAAAGAATTTGCATTATAAAGTTCTGCAAGTCTTTCTACACTTACTGAATTTATTTCAGGGTTAATTGCCTGATTGGTGTCAAGTAAAAGTGTATATTTGGCTTTAGGGAACATTGTTAAAATAATTCTGTGTTGTAAAAGACTCAAATCTTGTGCTTCATCAATTAAAATGTGTTTTACGCCATTTAAAATTGCACTTTCACCCATTACACATTTCGTAAACACTATGCCTAATGCATCAGGAAAATCCAAAACTCGCTTTTCGAGATTTTCTTTAGTGAGCTTTAAAACATCGTCATTTTTGCCTACTGTGTTAATATAGTTTTCTAAAATATTAACATAAATTTTAACAGGGTCTGCTAAAACAGATGCCTTTAAAGCTCTGCCGACATTATGCTTTAACTCTCTGCGTTTCATTTTATAGAGCTTAGCAGTATCTTCATCTATTGAGGTTTCAAGGTCAATTATTTCGTAAATTTCTTCTTTATGCTCCATAAAATACTCATCAATTACACCATTCACAAAGCTTACAAGTCGTTCTGCCCTTGCAGATGGTGAATTTTCGCTATCTGAAACATATCTGTCTAAAATATCATCTTTAGAAATGATAATTTCATCAAAGAGAGTAACATCGTTAAATTGTGGCAGATAATTTTCTGCGTGTACTTTCAAATAATCTATGAATTTTTCATCATATTTTAAAATTGCACTTTTCTTTCTTAAATTATCTTCGTTAATCAAACTATTTGCTAAATCATAATAATCAAGAACAGAATATTCAGAAAGTTCCGCTTTAAAAATATTGTAAAAACTTGAGTAGTTAATAGGCATTTCACCAAGCTCAGGAATAATATCTGCTACATAACTTGAGAAAATGTCGTTATTCGAAAACATAACAATTTCAGAAGAAATAAGCTCTTTTCTGTTTCTGTAAAGAAGATACGCAATTCTGTGGAAACCAACAGAAGTTTTACCACTACCCGCAGGACCATAAACTATTAAATTTTTACTATCAGAATATCTTATAGCTTTATTTTGTTCACGCTGAATTGAATTAACAATAACTCTTAAATGTTCGTGAGTATTTTCACCTAAAACATCTCTTAAAATATCATCATCAATTTTAATATCACTGTTTACAAAGCCTTTTAATTCACCATTCTGAAATTTGTATTGTCTTTTAAGTGTAAGCTTACCCTCAATTACACCTGATGGTGCATTGAAATATGCATCACTTGAATTAAAATCATCATAAAAAAGCGAAGCAATAGGCGCACGCCAGTCACAGACTAATGTATTGTAGGTGTCATGCTCCTGAAGTGTTTTAAGACCAATATATATTTCTTGCTTTCTGCCGGTTCTGTTCGGTGTAAAATCCACCCTTGCAAAATACGGGGAATTTATAAGCTTTTCGTAAAATGAAATATCATAATGTGCATTTTCTATTTCCTGCATCTGATTTTCCATTTCATAATGAAGTTCGGTAAGTTCAATACCGGCATACATACCACCATTGGGGTTATCTTCATTAAACTTTTCGCCCTGTGCTTTTACGCGTGCCTTATAAGTTACAATAAGGTCTTTAAGACGTTCTATTTCATCATTCAAAAAAACTTTTACTTTATTAAAATAAAGTTGTTCTTGTTGTTCTTCTTTTGAAAACATTTAAAGAATTATCCTTTCAAAAATGTGGTTTTACCTAAATAGTAATTATAACATAACAAAAGCACTCTATCAAGTGTTGACATAAATTTTTGTAAAGTTATAATATTTAGTATATGATTGAAAAGGACTGAAACTATGAAAATCTCATATAATCACGAATCAATCCGTCTTACCGGAAGATGGGACAAACAAAATAAAGAGTTTGCTATTGCTACTGCAACTGGCAGTTACATTGAATTTTGTTTTAAAGGTACTCTTGCTACTGCACTTTTTAATTGTGACGAAAACAAATACCCTTACCCTCACCTCTGGGTGCAGATAGATAACGGCGACTACACCGAAACTATGGCAGATAACTACATAAAAATTCACACTAAAGAAGATAAAGAACACACAGTTAAAATTATTTTTAAAGGTACTGTTGAAGAATTCAGCCGTTGGTATGCACCTCTTGAAAATAAAATTTCTTTTGGCGGTGTAATTACTGATACACCTGTTAAAATAACAGATGATACAAGAAAAACAATTGAATTTGTCGGTGACTCAATTACTGAAGGTGTTTTAACTGATGAAGATTATTATGGTGAAAATGGCGAAAACAAGTTTTCAACAGGTCAGTTTAACCGTGTTTATCAGGATGACGTTACAGCAACTTATGCGTGGCTTACTGCTGAAAAACTTAATTTAAGACCTATATTTATGGGCTACGGCGCAGTTGGTGTCACTCGCTCCGGAATGGGTGCAGTGCCAAAAGCAGACGAAGCATACCCTTATAATTTTGAGGGTTCTCCTATCACACATAAAAACTGTGATTACATAGTAATTAACCACGGTGCAAATGACCGTGGGGACACTTCAGAAAATTATCTTGACAATTACGAAAAGCTTTTAGATGTTATTATTAAAATGAATCCTGTTTCAAAAATAATATCGCTATCTGCTTTTTGTGGTGCATTCCACGAGGAATTAGGAAAATTCATTGAAGAATACAATAAAAAGAATAACACCGATATTTTCTTTATAGATTCAAATGGTTGGGTACCTGTTGAACCACTCCACCCGAACAGAGAAGGGCATAAAACGATTTCTGAGAAGCTTGTTGAAATATTAAATGAAATTAAAAATTGAGAATTGAAAATTGAAAATTAAGGGGCAAAACCGATTATAAAATTGCAAAAAATCATCCTATCATTTTTAGTTGATACTAAAACCAACTTTAAATGATAGGATAAACTATTTTTATTCAATAACAAATATATATAATCAAGGCGAAGCCTTCCGAAATTCTCAATTTTTAACTATTTTTTATACTTTAATCTTCTTAACTGCAACCCCCGCCATTAACACTGCAAGAGCGCCTGCAACGAGTTTACCTATAATAACCGCTAAAATATGCTCACCATTGTAAGAGAGAGTAAATGCTAAATGGTCCCCAAAAACAAATGCACCTGAAACACAGAAGGCAAGGTTCATTACTCTGCCTTTTCTGTTCATTTTATCTGCATTTTCAATGGTAGCGATACTGTTTGCAAGAGTTGCTACAAAACCTAAAACAGAAGCTTCATCAAGCCCTGTTTTTTCGCCTAATTTTTTAAATGGTTTATTTAAAAGCTTTGAAATTATTGCTATGAGAGGAAATGTGCCGGAAAGCACAACACCAATGTGGAAAATTATTTTAAACCCTTCGTTAATAGGCGTAGTATTTTCTAAAATAGTCCAGTTTGTTAAGTACTGCAAAATACCAATAGCAAGTCCACCTGTAACTAAAATAAGAATTGCTTTGCCTAAAATCCCGAAGATTTTAATGCAGACACCCGGCACTTTTAAAAGACCAATAACAATAATTACTGAAAAGAAAATACTTGGCACTAAATTTAAAACGAGTGTCAAAATATTTATTTTCATAAAAAGACCTGATACGAAACAACCGAGCGGAATTGTGCTTATACCACAGAGAAGTCCTAAAAATACATCTTTGTGAAATTCTTTATTTATTGAGCTTATAGAAACAGGAATTGTAAATGAAATTGTCGCACCTAACATTGACGCTACAACAAGACCATGGAATGAACCCAAAAGAGCATCGTTACAAACAGAGTCCGCAAGTGCTGCGCCACCCATATCGTTTGCAAATATAATACCCGCTATTGCAGATGGGTCAAATTTCAAAAGATTTGCAACAGGTGTTATCAAAGGCAATAATAAATCCGAGAGAGTCGGTGCTATTGTAATCATACCAAGCATTGACATTGTAAGCGGTGCTATTGTATGTATGCCTTTTTCAAACTCATCGCCTAATTTTAAATGATTGCCGGTTATTCTGTCCAATGCACCAATTAAAGCGAATATTGCCATTGTGACTGATAATGCGTATTCCATAAGTTTTACTTCCTTTATAAAAATTCCTTTTCTTCATTTTTCATCAGCGTAAGCGACTTCATCATTCATTATTCATTAAAAATCCGTTTTTAATGAATGATGAATATTGAATAATGAAAAATGAATAATACAAAACAAAAATCCGCACTCTTTCGAGAACGGATTTTTGTTTTGGCGCGCTGGAAGGGACTCGAACCCCTGACCTACTGGTTCGTAGCCAGTCACTCTATCCAACTGAGCTACCAGCGCAAAATGGAGCGGATGACGAGGCTCGAACTCGCTACCTCCACCTTGGCAAGGTGGCGCTCTACCAGATGAGCTACATCCGCAAATGCAAGGCATATTATACATATAAAAAAGCCCATTGTCAAGGGGTTTTTCTTTAAAAATAGAAAAACTTTTATTTTTTAAAAATTTTTTGAAAAAAAGTATTGACAAATGTACTCTTTCACGATATAATCACTATGCTCAATTGAGAGCGACATCACTCTTTCAGCGGGTGAGTTTGTTGTTTTCATATATGGCGGAATAGCTCAGTTGGCTAGAGCGTCCGGTTCATACCCGGCAGGTCGTAGGTTCAAGTCCCACTTCCGCTACCAAGTCAACTTTCTTACCTGCTGGAGTGTTAAATATAGAAGAACCTTGTTCTTCACAATATGGCCCGGTGGTCAAGCGGTTAAGACACCGCCCTTTCACGGCGGTAACACGAGTTCGATTCTCGTCCGGGTCACCAAAAAATTCCGTTCACGAAAGTGGACGGAATTTTTTACTTTTTCACTATTACTTCTTCACTCTTCACTTTTCTCTAAAACTTTCTACACGGAATTTCAGGTAAGAAGTAAGAGTGAATAGTGAAGAAGTGTAAGAAAACGGACAACTCTCGTTTTGAGAATTGTCCGTTTTCTTTATTATTTTACTTCTTTATCCATAAACACTCTTGAGCCAGTTGCACCTTTAAAACTGAGTCAACCAAACTACCATTTTACTCTTCTGATAAATCAATTGACAAAAACTATATTCTTTGTTAAACTTTCAAACATTGATTATAGTGTCAGTGAGTTTTTATTTTTGAAAGGCGTTATGTAAATGAAAATTTTAATTTGTGATGATAACCTTGATTATCTGAAAGAGGTTCAAAAATATATAAAAATTTTTAGCATGGATACGGGAATCGAATTTGAAGAGTTTCCATTTTCTCGTTCTGCAGACATAATTGATAGTAATATAATATTTGATATTGCTATTTTAGATGTCGAAATGGATGGTGTGAATGGCTTAAAATTAGGCGAACACTTAAGAAAAGTAAATCCTCACATTATTCTTATTTATCTTACTGCTCACAAAAAGTATTTAGATGATGCTTTAAACCTTAACGCTGTTCGCTTCTTTGAAAAACCAATTGAACCACAAAGATTTTACAGAGGGTTACGTGACGCTATAGACAGAATTGATAATTCTGTTATTAAATTCGCTCTCAAAGAAGATAAAAGTACTGATATTGTAAATGCAAAAGATATTATTTATATAGAAATTGAACGCCGTCATTCTAAAGTTGTTACCATCAATAAAACTTATCATTCTTCTGAACATATTTCTTTTTGGAGAGAAAAATTACAAGGTTCCAGTTTTGCTATTCCTCACAGAAGTTATATAGTTAATCTTAACTTTATTACCACATACCAAAGAGGAACTTTGTGGCTAAATAGCACACTCGAAATCCCAATATCAAAAAGTCAGCAAACTTCATTTTATCAAAAATTCTGTAGATTTTTGGAGGGTAAATGATGGAGAAAACTATATTCAGTTTTTTTGTTTATATATTTGAAATGTTGGTTGCATTTTCCTTCTTCATAAAAAATTACAACATAAAACACCAAACTCGATTTTTCACTTTATTTATAGGTTTATCGTTATTTCTTCCTTGTGCTTTATTGTTTTCTATATTTGAAAATGAAATAATTAACTTAACATTGTTTTTTATTATTAACTTTTTATTTGCCATAATATGTTTTGATATAAATATAAAGCCCGCTATCATACAAAGTATTCTTCTGGATGCTATTATGTTTGCTTCTGAAATACTCACTATTTCTATTCTCTCCGCAATAAGAGAAACCCCTACAAATATTTATAAAACAAATTTCACTGCTTTTATTTTAGCAACTATAATCAGCAAAATTTTATATTTAACTATATCTCAGACTTTTTCATTTTTCGTTAAGAAAAACAGTTTAAAATCTTTTAAAAACCGGTATTTTATTCCACTTTTTATTTTTCCTGTATTAACTCTAATTACAAGTTCTCTATTTTTATTTATATCTTTTGATGTTAATTTATCGATTGGATATCAAATTACGATTTTTGTCGTTAATACACTTTTTATATTTTCGTGCATTTTCATTTTTATTTATTATCAAACACTATCAGAAAAAGAAAGTAAAATATCAGAATTAGAAGCAGAGCAAAAAATCAATACTATAAATAGTACATATTTGGAAATCCTTGAACATCAGAACGATGAATTTCAAATGATGTTTCACGATATGAAAAATCATTATCTGACTTTAAACAATATGGAAAATATCGAAGATGTAAAACAATATATCAACGAACTTTATCCATCATTAGAAAACAAAAACAAAGTGAGAATTTCTAAAAATAAAATCATTGACCTTATATTAAACAAGTACATTGTTGTTTGCAAAAATCATAATATTAAATTCTATTACGAAGTCAAAACTGCTGATTTAAATTATATAAATGATGTTGAGTTATCAATTATCCTTAACAACGCTTTAGACAACGCAGTCGAATCCGCAAAAAACAGTATAGATAAGGTTATTGAAATATCAATCCGTCACATAAATAATATAGACCTTGTAAGTATTATAAATAGTTGTGATGAAAGACCTGTTCATAATGGCATTTTTCTTGAAACAACTAAAAGCCATCCTAAAAAGCATGGTTTTGGGAGTAAAATTATTGAACGCCATACAAAAACGAATAATGGCGAATATGAATGGTTCTATAATGAAAAAGAAAAGCGCTTTCACTTATCTCTTATATTTCAGTCAAAATAACCAATCAGGCATTACATTTTTTGTAATGCCTGATTTTTTTGTCGTTTTCATATCCTGTTTTTGCTTTTTGCTTGATTTTTTCAATTGTTTTATTTATCTTTGTTACAATGCTTTAAAATTATGTGAAGTACGGAGGCGATCTATTGTACTTACCAATTATTTTTATGTTTATTATTATATTTATCATTTGGAAAAAACAAAAAGTTACAATTGCCAGAAAAATTATAAAAAATAAAAAATTGGAGGATAAACTCAAAATGATCGAACTTGCAAAAAAATTCATAGACAAAGAATGCCTTATCTCTGCATTTGACAGTAGTCATCAATTTTCAGGAACAATTAAAGAAGTAAGTGCGGGTGCTATTTTAATTGAAAATAGTGGTGGACTTGTAGCGATTAATCTGGACTTTGTTTTCAAAATAAGAGAATATCCCAAAAATAAAAAAGGAAAGAAAAAATCAATTATATTT
>JAFXCQ010000014.1 GCA_017521425.1 Clostridia bacterium | reverse complement strand
CCCCGCCGCCCGAATAGCCGTATAGATAAGGTTCGGCATATGTTCCACAAGTTAGCTTAACAGTGAGTAGGGTGCAATTTTTTGCACCGAAATAATCAAACCATCTGTCCAAAGAAATCAAATCATGTGTCTTTTTACAATTAAAAATTTTTGTGATTTTGAATTTAACATATTAATTAATATATAAGATAAAATAAAAAGACGGAATTCATATTTGAGTTCCGTATTTTTGTATTTTTATTATTTTATTATATGCAGGACATGTCGTTCATAACATAAACAACAGCGCCAATAATATTCACACTATCAGTTTTTAAATCCACTTCAAATGGTTGGTATATTGGGTTATCGCTTTTAACTAATAATTTTCCCGGCATATATTGCAGGCGTTTTACAAATAAGGCGTTTTCTATTCTTATTGCATAAATACCGTCATTTATATATTCTTTTACACTTGTATCTACTATTATTTGCGAACCGTTTTTAATTCTGCTGTTACCACCATCCATTGAATCGCCTCTGACGGTAAACATAACCAAATTATTTATATTCGCACTTATATGCTTTTTAATCCAATCTTTACCGAAAGACACAAAATCTTTAGTTGATTCAATCTCTTCAGTTAATGAACCAAATCCTGCTGATACATCCATATTTACAACAGGAATAAATACTGTGTTAGTTAAATCAACATTTGCAGGCATATTTGCTTTTGATTTATCTTCTTCAGATACAAACATCTCTCCGACACCCTGTAAAAGCCAAAAAGGATTGGCATCATATACTTTGATTAATCCGCTGATATACGAAACACTAGGTTGTCTTTGTCCTCCCTCATAACCATAAATGGTCGGTGCTGTAATTTTACATCCATTTTTCAATAGCTCTTCGCAAAATGCATCAATTCCTGAAGATACTTGCATTCTAAAAGATTTTAATCTCTCTTGTATAGTCATCTGTAATAGCACTCCTTTTCAAAAAACATGTTTGCATAAATTATTCAAATTTTCAACAAAACTATTCGCAACTTCTTTACAATACTTCATATTTTAATATATCTTTATGCGTTATTTAATCAGTATTTTAAAATTATGAATTAAATTTTTCTTGTTACTTTGTTCACAATTTTACTAAAATCATTGACGCAGTATTCATTTTTAAATAGTATATTAAATAATGAATAACAAAATTTAAAAATCGATTAGAGGACGGAGAGAATGAGGCTATCGTTAAATCAAAAATATATCATTGGTTTAAAAGAATTGAAGATGACTCAAAGTGACTTAGGCAAAGAGTTAGGCTTCTCTCGTAACTATATAAATATGCTTATTAAAGGTAGCCGAAAAAATGAATTATTTGACCAATGGATGAAAGAAAACGTACTGATTTTATTCAAAAACAAAAGGAGTGTTAAATAATGAATAACACTTCAGATGTTTGGTTAAATATTGAAGAAGTTTGCAGTCTTACTAATAGTAAAAAAGAAACAATTAGAAGAAAATGCAAATCCGGAGAATACAAGTGTAAATTTGAGCTTGCAGGTAGGAATAAAAATTATCAAATTCTGTTGTCATCTATGCCTTTGAAGTATATCGAAAAGTATAAATCATACCTTACACCGACTTCACAAAATGAAGTAGAACAAAGTTTAGAGGCATATTCTAATGCTCCAAAATGGATGAAAGCTAAAGCTGAAAAATATTTGGAACTGTTTAGACTAACAGAAGGAATGACATATCAAGAAAAAATAGATTTTCTTGCAGACTGGTCGCAAAAATATCCTCATAAAAAAGCTTGCTATTCTTCTCTGACAATAGCTTTGAAAAAATATTCTTGTGGTGGAATAACAGCTTTATTATCCCATTACGGAAATCATAGAAAAGGTTTCAGTAAAGTTGATAACGAATGCTTTGAATATTTTAAAAGTATTTATTTAAGAGAAGGTGCTCCTTCTGTTGAAACGGCTTGGAGCATAACATTAGGATTTGCAAAACGGCAGGGATTTGACTGCGTTAGTAATTTCCCAACAAGCAAAACCTTCATCAGAAGATTAAGAAGTGAAGTGCCTGAACAAGCTATTTTTATCGCAAGATATGGCGAATCAGCTTGGAATAAAAAATATGCAAATTATGTTCCAAGAGATTATTCAAACTTAAATGCCGGAACTTGTTGGGTATCAGACCATGCTCAAATAGATGTTGCAGTCGATTTCAACGGTATGGTTTGTTTCCCTTGGGTTACAGTATTCAGAGATGCAAAAACTTCAAAATGGTTAGGTTGGTTTTTACACGCAGATTCTCCAAACTCTGACCATATTTTTCAAGCATTTTATTATGGAGTTTTAAATTTTGGAATTCCTGAAGATGTTTATCTTGATAATGGTAAAGACTATCGCTGTAAAGATTTTGCAGGTGGTAGAACAAGAACCGTAAAAGTTAAACATAAAAAAGACGGTGGTTCTTTAATTCAGAATCTCGGCATACACATCCATTTCGCACTCCCCTATAATGCCCAAACAAAACCTGTGGAAAGGGACTTTTTGAAAATAAAAGAATACCTTTCCAAAGGGTTTGTTGGGTATCGTGGAGGCAAAATTACCGAAAGACCTGAAAAATTAAAGAATGAGATTAAAAACAATCAAATTATGAAATTTG
>JAFXCQ010000013.1 GCA_017521425.1 Clostridia bacterium | reverse complement strand
TTCATCACCTGAATTTCCAATAACAGGAACTATTTATGTAAAAGTAGAAGCTGAGTACCTACATAATAATGATATTGTTAACATTCCATATGTTATTACTTCGAAAACATATACCGATTCTCAATGGGAAGATGAATATAACAATCAAAGTACAACTGCAAATAAAATAGAGCAAGGTAAAAAATATAAAGCAACATTATATAATGCAAATGATGTTGATTTCTTTAAATTTAAAGCTACAAGTGATGCATTTAATATTAAAATTTCTGTTGATTTAAACGAAACATCAGTCGAAGCTATAAGAGATGGTTGGAAACTGACAATATATCCCTCAGATTCCGCTTCAAGTATAGTTGGTAATTATACAGTGAGTAGTATCGGTTCGTTTGAAACAAGAGTTTTACCGTATGAAAAAGATAAGGAATATTTTATAAAATTTCAGGCTAATAATTCAAATAAAGCTCCAGTAGATGCAATATATAATTTTGAAGTTATTGATGCAACAGATGGTAAGAATTGGGAAGTTGAAAACGGTGGTACTGACATGAAGTATGCAACTACTGTTACCAATAACAAGGTTGTTTATGGTAATTTGTATTCTTATAATGATTTAGATTACTACAAATATACAGTTCATACTGATGGTACTATCAATTTTACATTTAATAGAGATGAATCAGACAAAACAAATGGTGGTTGGAATTTATATTTAAAAGACGCAGCGGGTAATACAGTTTATTCAACAACTGTTAATGGTGCAATAAAGTATGAATCAGAAAAAATTAGTGTAAAAAAAGGAAATTATTATTTGTTAGTTCGCTCTTATTACTCAAATAATGCCCCATCTTCAGATATAAATTACAACATCCAACTTAACTATGCTATGCATACACCAAAAATTTCAAAGCTTTCAAATACTGCAAAAGGTGTATCAGTTCAGTGGGGGAAAACTGCAGGTGTTGAAAATTATATTCTTTACAGAAGAGAATATAACGCAACAACAAAGAAGTGGACTGGCTGGAAAGCAATTGCAAAACCAAGCGCTTCTGCAACTTCTTGTGTTGATACAACAGCTAAAAGTGGTGTTAAATACAGATATACAATTAAAGGTGTTTACGGTACTCTTTCAAGCGCTTTTGTTTCAACCGGTGATTTCATCCGTTTAGCACAACCAAAGACAACTGTAAAAGCTGTTTCAAACGGCGTAAATGTTGCATGGACACAAAGTGCAGGAGCAACAGGTTATACAGTATATCGTTCAGAGTACAATGCAAAGACAAAGAAATGGTCCGGTTGGAAAAATATGGGTACAACCAAGAAAACTGCAAAATCATGGACCGATAAATCTGCTAAAAAAGGTGTTTATTATAAATACACAGTAAGAGCAGTAAACGGTTCTTACGCAAGTGGTTACACAGCAAGCGGTAAAGTAAAAAGATAAATAGTTGAAAGTATAAAAAAAATAAGTTCTATCATTTAAAGTTTGTGTAAACTAAAAATGATAGAACTTTTTTGATATACTGATTCCTGAAAATCTGAAATCTAACACATAAAACTTAACCACAATCGAAAACATCGATAACGGTTATTTAAAATTCGCGTTATTTCGATTATTGACAAACAAAATTTCAAGTGATACAATCAAAACATCAAATTACAGGAGTAATGTTATGATTATAGGTATTGTAGGTTTAGGTCTCATTGGTGGTTCACTTGCAAAAGCAACAAAGAAAAATACAAATCATAAAGTGTATGGTTTCGATATTTCAGAAACTACCGTGAAATCTGCATTGAAAGATAAGTCTATAAACAAAGAACTCACAAGCGAAAATCTTAATGAATGTGATTACGTTTTTATACCGCTTTATCCTGAAGCAGTAAAAGAATATTTAATAAAAAACGCAAAGAACTTTAAAGAGAATGCAATAGTAATTGACTGTGCCGGTGTAAAACGTTGTGTTTGTGAAGAGTGTTTTAATATTGCAGAACAAAACGGTTTTACATTTATAGGTGGGCACCCAATGGCAGGTACACAGTTTTCAGGTTATGAAAATGCAAAAGAAACAATGTTTCATAATGCACCATTCATTTTAACCCCAAAAGAAAATGAAGATATTTTAACACTTGCCAATGCAAGAGAAGTTATAATTTCTATCGGTTTTGGCCGTGTATCTGTAATGACTGCAGAAAGACACGACAAACTTATTGCGTTTACATCTCAACTTGCGCATATTGTTTCAAATGCTTATGTAAAAAGTCCGTCATCTACCCAAAGAAAAGGTATTTCTGCCGGTAGTTATAAAGATTTAACCCGTGTTGCATACTTGAACGAAACGATGTGGACCGAGTTGTTTTTAGAAAATAAAGATAACCTTATATTTGAACTCGATTACTTTATAAATGAATTAAAAAAATATAGTGACGCTATGAAAAATGACGATGCAGATGAACTGAAAAAACTGCTCAAAGAGGGCAGAGAAGCAAAGGAAAAAGCAGATTGATTATGAGCCTGACAGATTTCTGTCAGGCTTTATTTATTGTATATTTACAAAGTCACAGTGTAAAATTTGGGGGTATTGTTTATTGTATGGGGATAAAAAAAGATTTATAATTATAGTATGATAGGTCTATTTATATCTTAAAAAAGGAGTGTTTTTATGAAACGAATTTTATGCTCACTTTTATCAATTTTATTTGTTGTAGGTATTTTCTTTAGTGTACCTATGACTGCAAGTGCTTTTTATAGTGATATTAAATATCTCGGCACTTATGAAATTGAAGAGCAAATCAACCCACTTTATAAAGGGTTAATAGACGAGTCGTACTCTGTTAATATTAAACCTGATGTTTATTATTCTGATGGTTTGGATGATTTTGACGCGACTCTTTATTCAAGTGACAAAGAGGTTTCGGCTACTGTTATACGTGAGGGGATGGAAGACAGACTTGCTACTGTTACAGTCTATTACAAAACAAATGAACAATTGACAGAAGAAACTGCAAATACTTTATTCAGTGAACTTCAGGAGCTTGCGTTTAAAGAAACCGATGTAGCAACACAAGGCGATTCTTTGCGCTTGGGTTACAAATCATCTTCTGCAGCTATAGAAGGTGTTTCTGATGGTACTTACTGTTACTATAAATATATTATCAATTACGAGTATTACACAACTGCTGAGCAAGAAGCGGAACTTACAGAGGCAGTCAAAACTGTAATAAAGTCTTTTGATTTTACAGAAATCACTACAGAGAGAGCAAAAACAGACACTATTTACCGTTATATTACAAGCAACGTAACTTACGACAACGAGAATTTAAATAACGAATCTTATTATTTGAAATTCACTCCTTACGCAGCACTTATAAATAAAACTGCTGTTTGTCAGGGTTACGCTCTTTTGTATTATCGCCTTGCAGAAGAAGCTGGTCTTGACTCAAGAGTTATTACGGGTACAAGCCTCGCGCAGAACCATGCTTGGAATATTGTTAAATTAGGGGAATATTACTATTATCTTGACTCAACCTGGGATGCTGGGAAATCAGCTTATGCATATTATTTAAAAGGGAAAAATGATTTTTATAACCATAAAAATGAGTCGCGTTTTGACGAGGAAACTTTTATAAAACAATATCCGATTTCACCGTCTTATGCACAAGATGTTTCATTTACCGGAGTCGATGGTGATTTTGAATATTTGGTATATAATGGTGTTACCTCTATTACTAAATACACCGGTAATGCAGAGAATGTTGTCGTACCTGCTACAGTAAATGGTTACAAGGTTTATTCGGTTGGTCGTTTGGCATTTAATAATAATACTATAAAAACCATTACATTCAGCGAAGGTATAAAAGCATTATCAAATGAAACAATGTATCATTGTGATAATCTTGAAACAATAAATATTCCGTCAACAATGGATTGGACTGTGCCAAGATATAATAGCGATGCTATAACTTATACCATGTATGGTGTTGGCCCGATTGTTTGTAAAAAGATGAAGACTATAAATCTTGCTGAAAACAACCCATATATGAAGCTTGTTGATGGTATTTTATATAGTGCTGATATGGAGGTTCTGATTTATTGTCCTCCGCAGTATCAGAAAAGTGTTGTTACCATACCGAATGGTGTTAAAGAAATTACAGGTAGTGCATTTGAAGAATGTGAAAATATAAAAGAAGTAAAATTACCAGGAACTCTTTTATATATTGGTTATTGGGCTTTCAATAACTGTTTCAATCTTGAAAAATGTGATTTGTCTGCAAATGTTGAAGTTATAGGACAATATGCATTCCAAAATACAAAGGTTAAAACTATTCATATACCGGCTTCAATGAAATTATTTGTACCCGGTGCATACGGTAGTTGTTTAATCGAGAAAATTACAGTAGATGAAAACAACGAAACTTTCTATGTACAGAATGATGCATTGTGTAGCGGTAACACACTTATACTCTGCGCAGGAAGTAATGGTAAAAGTGAGTATGTTGTTCCATCTAATATTGTAACAATAAGTCCACAGGCATTCCAGGAGGCGCAATTTAAAAAAATTACTCTTAACTCTGGTTTGAAATATATTGATTCTTTTGCATTTGCGAATGCCAAAGTGAAAGATTTAGTGATTCCTGATGGTGTGTTAGAAATTGGTGATGCCGCACTTCAATGTGGTGGTTTAACAACACTTATTATACCAGATTCTGTTGTTGAAATAGCTTCTAATGCTATAGAATCAACCAATACTACAACTCTTTTTTACTACTATTCTACAAATAGTAAAGCATACGAATATTTTACCTCAAATGGTTTTAAATGTATGCCGATAACTGAATTCAAATGTGGTAATGGTCATAAATTTGAAAGAAATGACCATGAAACTTATTATGAAATGGTTTGCTCTGTTTGTGGCGGTCTCGAAAAAATTGTATCTAAAAAAGATATGTACCATTCAAAAATAGAACTTGTAAAGGAACAAATTGTTTTAGGTGTAGATAAAAAACCTCAAATAAAATCAGTTACTTATGAGGGTGTTGAATTAGTCGAGGGTGTAGATTACATCGTCGAAGAACCAAGTATGGATGTTATTGGCTATAATTTGATTTACATACAAGGAATAGGCGATTATTATGGCAGACAAAGCGCCTTTTTTGAGTTGATTAAGGGAACACTTTCAACCCCGATAGCAACAACAAAAAATACTGCGAAGGGTATTACAGTTACCTGGGGTGCAGTAGAAAATGCAGAAAAATATATTGTTTACCAGAGAGTATATAATAAAACAACAAAGAAATATTCAGGTTGGAAAGCAATA
>JAFXCQ010000012.1 GCA_017521425.1 Clostridia bacterium | reverse complement strand
ATTCATCATTCATTATTCATTAAAAAGAACGGATTTTCGAATGAATAGTGAAGAATGAAGTCGCTTCTCTGATGAATAATGAATAATTGTGGGCGAGACACCCGCACACGTTTGTAATTTTAATAGTATTTGCAATATCGTCATTTGCATTTTTTATAGCAATTCCAATTCTTGGTGAAACAGGTGGCAAAAGTGTTTTAGGGTTAGTATTGGTTTCATTGCTACCAATTGAGTTGATTATTATGACAGTAACATTTATAATTAGTAAGTTTAAAAAGAAAAAATGAAATTAAAGCCGCCTAAAAGATGTTCTTTTCAGGCGGCTTTTGTGATGTTTTAACTTTTTAATTTAAAGTGATGTTTTCACAAGTGAAAGTGATGTTGCAAGCAGTGATGTTAGGTTTGCCCATAAAACTTAACATCACTACGAAGTAATTTCACTATTAAATAACATCACTTGCCGTAAAGCAAACTAAGTTTTATTCAAGGACCCCATAACTATGGTCAACAACCAAAACTGTAAATATTTTACCATTACTCACTTCAGTAATTTTATTGGTAATAATTTTTTCTAATTCTTCATCAGAATACTTATATTCAGGTGGTACAACAACATCAAATAAAACATTTTTGTTTTCTTCACCAATGACAACTCTGAAATCGTGGAAAGTCAGTTCTCTGTCGATTTCACAAATGATATCATTAACCATTTCTTTTAATTCGTTAATTTCAGGTGAATCAAGAATTGTCGGGTCTAAATGTACTACAAGATGAATGTTTAATTCACTTTTAAAATCTCTTTCAATCTGGTCCATTATGTCGTGGCATACCAAAACATCTATTTTAGCATCCATTTCAATATGTGCAGAAGCAAAATATGTGTTGGGTCCATAACTATGTACCATAAGGTCGTGAACACCTAAAACATTGTCGTAAGATAATATCTTCTGTTCAATAGTCTGGAACATTTCTTTTGTAGGTGGTTGACCTAAAAGTGGGTCTAAGGTTTCTTTTACGAGATTTATTCCCGAAATAAAAATAAATACGGAAACAACAAGACCCATATAACCGTCAAGGTTAAAACCTGTAAAGTGAGAAATTGTACTTGCAATAAGAACTGCAGTAGTTGTAATAACATCATTTCTTGAATCAATTGCAGTTGCTTCAAGTGCTTTTGAATTAATCTGTTTGCCTAAAAATTTATTGAATATTGAAAGCCAGAGCTTTACAATGATTGAAGCAACAAGCACAACAACAGTAGCAACATTAAAAAGACTTTCTTCAGGTTTGAAAATTTTGGTGACTGATTCTTTAAATATAGAACAGCCAATAAGTAAAATTAAAAATGAAATAATAAGACTTGAAATATACTCAATTCTTGCGTGACCATAAGGGTGGTCTTTGTCGGCAGGTTTACCTGAAAGTCTGAAACCTACAAGTGTAACAATTGAGGAACCTGCGTCAGCAATATTATTTGTAGCATCCGCAGTAATAGAAACACTATTTGAAATTGAACCTATGATAAGCTTCATAACACTTAAAAGTAAATTGCATATAATTCCTACTGCACCTGCAAGTCTGCCGTAAAGTTCTCTGCCTCTTTGTGAGTTTATGTCAGCATCCTTAATAAAAAGTTTAATTAAAAGTTTAGTCATAAAAGCACCTTTTATAAAATAATTTTGTTAATAAGTATTATATTTGAAATTAAAATATTGTCAATAAATTTAGTTGATAAAAAAGTTAAAATATGGTATATTATTTTAAATAATAATTTAAAGAGGGGTTACGATAATGGATAAAACACTCGTAATTATGGCGGCAGGTATGGGTAGCCGTTTTGGTGGTTTAAAACAAATGGAGCCTGTTGGTCCTGATAATTCAATAATTATTGATTACTCTATTTACGATGCAATAAAAGCAGGGTTTAATAAAGTAGTATTCATTATTAAAAAAGAAAATGAGCAGATTTTTAAGGAAGTTGTAGGCGATAAAATTTCAAAGCTTGTTAATGTTGAATATGTTTTTCAGGATGTTAATAATTTACCTGACACTTATAAAGCACCTGAAGACAGAGTTAAACCTTGGGGTACAGGTCACGCAATTTACTCTTGTAAAGGTGTTGTAAATGAACCATTTATGGTTATAAATGCAGACGATTTTTATGGCAGAGATGCTTTTAGTGTTATTTCAGAATGGATTGAAAATGCTGATTTTAATGCTACACCTGCAAATTATGCAATGGCTGCATATAAGCTTAATAACACTTTAACAGAAAATGGTACAGTTTCACGCGGTATTTGTTCTGTTAACAAAGAAAACTTCTTGACTGATATTGTAGAAAGAACAAAAATAATCAGAAAAGAAGATGGTAAAATTTATTTTACAGAAGATGAAGAAAATTGGGTAGAGCTTCCTGAAGAGGTTAATGTTTCAATGAATTGTTGGTGTTTCCCTGCAAGCTTTCTTGACGAAATTGAAAAGTATTTCAAAGCCTTTCTTGATGATGCTTTGGTAAACAATCCGCTCAAAGCTGAATTTTATTTACCATTCATAGTTAAAGATATGTTGGCAGAAAATAAATGTACAGTTAAAGTTTTAGAAACTACTGCAAAGTGGTTTGGTGTTACTTATAAAGAAGATAAACCCGGTGTTGTAGAATCAGTAAACGAACTTATAAAAAATGGTGTTTATCCTGAAACTCTCTGGAAATAAGGAGCTTGTATGAAAAAGATTTTAGCATTGTTTTTAGTGCTTTCAATGACTTTTGTTATTTTTGCAGGTTGTAATAAAACACCTTCAAAAGAAACTGAAAGCACAACTAAACAAATCTCATCAAATGTTATTATAAAAATTTCTGGTGATACATTCGCTGAAGATTTTTCTGAAATTGAATTTTATGAAGCACTTGATAGTATCGAGGGTATATTTCACACTAAAAATACAGAAACAAATGAATATACACTTCAAATGACAGAAGATGCATATAAAAAGCTTAAGGATGTTAAATCTAAAGAAGTTTTAAACGGTTTTGATGAAATTAAGAAAAACTCAGAAAATTATGTAACTGAAATTGAATATAATGAAGATTTTCGTAATATAAAGGTTATAGCAGACCGTGAAAAATTACCAGAGGGTTCAATTTCTATATTTGATGATACTGTTTTAAAAATTATTTCACAGGCAATGGCTTATCAGATTTATACAGTAGAAGGTCAAAAACTCAAAATTATTGTTATCTGCTCTGACAACGATGAAGTTGTTTTTCAGTCTGATTTCCCGATTGTTATTGAATAATTTACTTGTTTTACTTGACATTTTTAATTTGGTTTTATATAATACAATCTATTGATTAGCGAATACCTATTTTAATAATATACTCGAGAGGATGTTTTTTAATGGCACAAGATGTTATTTTAACTCACGAAGGGCTTAAAGAACTTCAGGAGAAGCTTGATTATCTTAAATCAGTAGGCAGAAAAGAAACTGCTGAAAAAATCAAAGTTGCTCTTTCTTTTGGTGACCTTTCAGAAAATGCTGAATATGATGAAGCAAAATCTGAACAAGGTAAACTTGAAGCAGAAATTCAAGAACTCGAAACAATGATTTCAAGAGCAAAAATTATGGAAGAAGACAATAGCACAGAAACTATTCACATCGGTTCTGTTGTTACTATTAAAGAAACAACTCGTGGTGCACAAGAAAGAGTGTTCCAGATTACAGGATTTGCTCAGGCAAACCCAGCTGAAGGTAAAATTTCAGATGAATCACCAGTTGGTAAAGCTCTTATGGGTCATAAGGTTGGCGACAAGGTAGTTGTTGAAGCACCAAGAGGCGAAATGACATACAAAATTGTTAAAATTTCTGTTTAATAAAGCAAAATCGGTTTAGGTTTTTACCTAAACCGATTTTTTTATTCCATAGTTGATGGTTCAAGTACATCGTTGTGCTCTCTGAAGAGAAAAGAAATACACCAGATACCTGCAAGTGCTACGAGAACATAAACTATTCTTGAAATAATAGCCGCTTGTCCACCGAATAACCAAGCAACTAAATCGAATTTAAAAAATCCCACTGCACCCCAGTTAAGAGCACCGATAGTTACAAGAATTAAAGCGATTCTGTCTAACATAATATCAACTCCTTTTTAACCTATTCGGTAAACTTATTATTTGCTGAAATTTTTTTCTTATTCTTGATTTTCTGACGATTGATTATACAAAAATGTTAAAAAGTTCCATTTTTGGTACATTTAGTGTGTTATTATAAATTTGTAAGCTGATAATGTTTCATTTTTTTGTTATATATGTTATAATAAATAAAGTTTTTAAAAGGGGTGTCGTATGCTTTATTTAATTAAAGGTAGAGCGGGTAGCGGTAAAACTGCCTGGGTAAGAGAAAAAATTAAAGGAATTATAGAAGCTGGTGAAAATAAACCTCTTCTTTTAGTACCTGACCAGTTTTCATTTGAAAATGAAAGGTCGCTGCTTTCTTTACTTGGTGCTAAAAATATGAAAAAGGTTGATGTTTTTAGTTTTCCGAGACTTGCGACTTATAATCTTGATGCCAAAATTTTACAAGGCAAAATGTTTGCTGATGATGGTGTAAGAATGGCTTATATGAGCGAAGCCTTGTCTTCGCTTCAAGATAATTTAAAAGTATTTTCAAAGGTCCGCCACAATGTGTCAGGGCTTCAGTCATTTATTGATTTGAACAAAGAACTTGAATCCTGTGCAATAAGTAGTGATGAAATTGAGACTATTGTTGAAAATATGAAACCTTGCCTTTTAAAGGATAAGCTTAACGAAATAAATTTAATAATTGAAGCATATAATGCACTTTTACATAGAAGTTATTTCGATGATACTGAATGCTTGAAATTTTTTAATGAATTTGCAGAAGAAACTGGATATTTTAAAAATAAAATTATTTTTCTTGATTCATTTAAAACATTTTCTGCTCAGGAACTTATTTGCGTGGGCATTGCTTTAAGTCAGGCAAAGGATGTGTATATTACTTTTTGTACTGATAATTATAGCAAGGATGATTCACCATTTAATTATATTAAAAAGGTTGAGGAGAGAATCAGACGCGAAGCGGCAAGCCGCGGCATAGAGGTTAAAGTTGAAAAACTCGAAAGAAATAAAAGTAATGTAAAAACAAGTATTTCTCACATTGAGAAAAATATATATTGTGATGAAATAGAAATAAAAGAGAACGAAACTGATGGTGTAACGATATTAAAATGTAGAGATATTACAGATGAATGTAATACTGTAGCGCTCGAAATTAAAAAGCTTGTAAGAAGCGGTAAATATCGTTGTAGAGATATCGCGGTTGTTGAACGTTCTGAGGACAAATACAAAAGGGTAATGTGTGATGTTTTAAAAAGATATGGTGTGCCAGTTTTTGAAGATTGTCGTCGTCCGCTTTCATTTGAAACACTCTTTATTCATATCACTTCCGCATTAGAATGTATTTCTGATGGTTTTAAAACAGAAAATGTAATGCGATATTTAAAGACAGGTCTTTCTGGTATTTTGTTTAGTGATGTTGCCGAGCTCGAAAAATATGTTTTAATCTGGAATATAACCGGTAATGCCTGGCTTAATGATTTTACGATGCACCCTGATGGATTTGGTAAAGAAATAGACGATAATGCAAAATTACAAATAGAAAAACTTAATAATATCAGAAAAAAAGCGATTTTACCATTATTTAAGTTAAAGAAAGATTGTGATGGTGTATCTGGGGTAGAGATTTCAAAGTTAGTTTATAAATTCCTTATTGATACAAAGGTTGATGACAATCTTTATAATTTGTCCTGTACATTAAATGAAGATGGTTTACCAGTAGAAGCATTACAGAAAGAAAATTCATGGGATGCTTTAATTGAAATTTTAGATACAATTGCAGAAATAACAAAAGATAAATATTATACTTTAAAGCGTTGGTTTGAGTTATTTTCTATTCTTGTTTTTTCAAAAGATATAGGCGAAATTCCTCAGGGGCTTGATGAGGTTAAAATTGGTAGTGCCGACAGAATAAGAACAGAAAATATTAAAGTTGTATTTTTAATGGGCGTTAACAAAAACGAATTTCCACGTGTTTCAACTGTTGGAGGTCTTTTGTCAGATGCAGACAGAAGAGTTTTAACCTCGCTTGATTTAGAGATTCGCCCACCATTAGAAGAAACAATCGACGAAGAGAAATTTATTGCTTATTGTATGCTTACTGCACCAAGCGAAGAGCTTTATTTGTCATATCGTGAAATTTCTGAAGATAGCGCAACTAATGGCCCATCAGAAATTATAGAGCAGATTATAGAATTTTTACCTCAGGTGAAAGTAATTTCATCAGATGAAATACCAGACTCCGAAAAAATTGAAAGTGAATTTTCTGCTTTCTTTACACTTGCTAAAATGTATAACGAAAATACAGTGTTAAGACAAACACTTTATGAGTATTTCAGAAACAAACCACAGTATAGGGGGAGATTAGATAGCATCAGTTATGCTAAAAATGGTAAAAAAGGTGAATTTAAAAATCCTGAAAATTCAAAGCGTTTGTTTGGTGAAAACATTGGTGTTTCAGCAAGTAAATTAGAAAGCTTCTATAAATGTTCGTTTTCTTTCTTGTGCCGTTATGGGCTTCGTATTGAAGCTTTAAAGCCAGCAGAATTAAAGCCAACAGATAGTGGTATTATAATTCACGGTGTCTTAGAAGAGGTTTTAAAGACTTATAAAGACGGTGAGTTCTTAAAGATTCCTGAAGAAGAATTAAGAAATTTTATTTCGGAGTATCTTAAAGACTATCTTGAGAAAAAGATGGGTGGCTTTGAAGATAAATCGAATAGATTTATGTACCTATACAACAGAATGATTGATACTTTGATGCTGATTTTTGAAAGACTAAAAAATGAGTTTTCTGCAATTGCTTTTAATCCTGTAGATTTTGAACTTTCAATTGGTGACAAAATACCAAAATATACTTTACCCTTGTCTGATGGTAATAAAATTTCCATTACAGGCTCTGTTGACCGTGTTGATTTATTTGAAAAGGATGGTATTAAATACTTAAGAGTTATAGATTATAAAAGCGGAGAAAAAGAATTTAAGCTATCAAACTTATTTGATGGTATAAATCTTCAGATGGTTTTATATTTAATGGCAATTACCAAAAACGGTAAAGACTATTATGGTGAAACTGTCCCTGCAGGTGTTCTTTATTTACCATCAAGAATTGGTTTGGATAAATATTTAAGTTTGCGTGATCCGAGTGCTGAAAATGTACAAGCTCAAAAGCGTGTCAGCGGCAAGCTTTCTGGTATGGTGCTTGACAGCCCTGTTGTTATCAATGCAATGGGTGGTGATATTTTCCCAGACTATCTTCCGGTATCCTACACCAAAAAAGGAGCGGCTTCAGGTAATATATATTCACAAAAGCACTTTGATAAGCTTTCTGAGCTTATAGATGGTAAAATTATTGGAATGGGCGAGACTCTTCATAGTGGTAAATTTGATGTTTTACCAACAGGAGAGGCAAAAAAATTGCCTTGTACCTACTGTGAATATCGTTCTGTTTGTGGGTATGAAGATGGTGATGATTTTGTAAGAATTACAAGCTTGAAGCATGGCCCTGCATTAAAAATGTTAGAAGGTGATGACAATGAGTAAAAGAGAATGGACTAAAAATCAACAGACTGCAATAGATGCCCGTGGTGAACAGGTTTTAGTTTCTGCTGCGGCAGGTTCAGGTAAAACTGCAGTTTTAACTGAACGAGTTAAAAATATTCTTTCAGATGAAATAAATACTTGTTTGCCAACAGAGATTCTCGTTGTTACCTTTACAAAAGCAGCGGCAGCTGAAATGCGTGAAAGAATAGGTAAAGCTTTGAAGGATGAAATGAAAGATAATCCTTCTAAAAAACATTTTTTGAAAAAGCAAATTAACTTATTGCCAACCGCAGATATATGCACAATGGACTCTTTCTGTGCAAAGGTTGTAAGAGAAAATTTCAATTTGGCAAATATTTCTTCAGATTTTCAGATTATAGAAAAATCTGATTTGGAAGTTCTAAAAAAAGAATGCGTTGAAGAGGTTTTAGAAGAGCTTTATAAGAACGAAGATGAAGCTTTTTCATTACTAAAAAATTTCTTTACCAATGAAAGAAGCGATGAGCAATTAGAAAAGGTTATTTTAAAACTCTGCTTCTTTTCCGAAGCTTATCCTTCACCGGAAAAATGGTTGAACGAAGTAGTTGAAAGTTTTAATCCTGAGCTTGATATTAACGAAACTGTATTTGCTGGACAAATGTATTCATATTTTGATATGATGCTCGATTATTGGCAACAAAGTATAAAGAGGCAGTTGAAGCTACTCAAAGAAGAGATTAATGAAGAAAATGATTACACAAATATAGCCGATAAAAACATTAGTATTCTTGATGGTTTAATTGAAGCTTCAAAAGACAGACGATGGGATGATTTGGTAAACAATATGCGCGAAAATCCAATTGTTAAATACAGATCACCCTCAAAAGGTAACCCGCTATACAAAGTATTAAATGCTGTTATGGGTGGCTGTCAGGAAGAGCTTAACGGATTATTGGAAAAAGGTCTTCCTACATCTACTGAGCACAAGCAAGACTGTGAAATACTTTATCCTGTTGTAAAAAAATTGTGTGAAGCGGTAAATATGTTTTCTGAAAAGTTAATCGAAAGAAAACAAGAACTCAATTCTTACGATTTTTATGATATTCTTCATAAATGTATTGATTTGTTAGTTGTTTTTAATGATGATGGTACTGTTTCAAAAACAGCTTTAGCAAAAGAGTTAACAGAAAAATATAAAGAAATTCTTATTGATGAATATCAGGATACAAATGAAGCACAAAATATTCTTTTTGAAATGATTTCAAGAGATAAAAAGAATTTTTATTGTGTTGGTGATGTTAAGCAAAGCATATATCGTTTCCGTAGAGCTACACCTGCTTTGTTTATGGATTTAAAGGAACGTTTGCCGATTTTTGATGGAAAACTCGATAAACCAACACAAATAATTCTTGAAAAAAACTTCAGAAGCCGAAATGATGTTACACAGTGCGTCAATTTTATATTCGCTCAGATAATGTCTAAAAAAATGGGTGATATCAAATATGATGAAAATGAATATTTGTATTGTGGAGCAGAATATCCTGAAACAGGAAAAGAAAATATTGAACTTCACGTGTTAGATTCGACTTTGCTAAGTTCTGAAGAAAGTATTGAAAGAGAAGCTAAGCATATTGCAGAATATATCAAAAATACTGTCGATAGCGGTGCTTTAGTTAAAGGTGAAAACGGGCTTCGTCCTGCAAAATATGATGATTTTTGCATTATTGCAAGAAGCTTAAAGAATGTTCGGACTGTATATACTGAGGCTCTTACTGAATGTGGTATTCCTTCAGTTTTTGAAGGTGATGAAATTGACCCTAATACAAAAGAGATTTCTTTACTTGTATCACTTATTAAAGCTATAAATAATCCTCTTTTAGATGTTTCGCTTGTTTCAGTTATGCTTTCGCCAATATTTGGTTTTACAAGTGATGAATTAGCAGAAATAAGACTTATAAATAAAGAGAGTGATTTTTATACCTGTGTACTTAAATATGCCGAAGGAAACGAAAAAGCAAAGTTTTTCTTACGTAAACTTGATTTTTACAGAAATATGGCGGCATCTTATCCGATTTATGACTTTGTAAAACTTCTTATTGACGATACTGCAATAACAGAGATTTTTATGTCAACAGACAATAGTGATGAACGTTACAATTCTATTCAGAGTGTGTTGAAGGCTGCAGAAAATTTCAGTGGTACTGGTCGTTATGGTCTCTCAAGCTATGTTCGTTATTTAGATTCTGTAATTGATAATGAGGCATTAAGTGGTAGTAGCGTTTCTACAGTAGCAGGTGTAAAAATAATGACCATTCACAAAAGTAAAGGTCTTGAATTTCCTTATGTAATTTTGGCGAATTGTGGCAAGGCATTTAATTTTCTCGATACAAAAGAGCCGCTTTTAGTTTCGCGTGAAGCTGGTGTTGGTCTAAAAATTCGTGACGATAAAAAATTTACAAAGTATAATACACTTTCTTCTTTCGCAAATGATAAGGCACTTAAAATAGGCGAGGTTTCAGAGGAATTACGAATTCTCTATGTTGCTTTAACCAGAGCAAAAGAAAACCTTATTTTTATGTGTTCAATCAATACAAAAACGTCTCTTGAAAGAATTTCTGCACCATTATATGTTTACGATGAAGCAGGAAAAAGAAGTTTCAATTCGTTTTCTGTTTTTAAATACCAGAATTATAGCGAATGGATTTGCTCTGCATTAGTTTTTCACGAGAGTGCAAAGCCTTTGCGTGAATATCTTGGAATGACTACTACTGAAAAATTAGACAACAGTTTTTCGTTAAAGATTTTTATCGAAACAGCTTCCTCTTTAGCCGAAACAGATGCAGAGAACGCAGCGGAGGAAAGGGCAGAAGTAAATCTTGATTTGCTTGAAAAAATTAAAGAAAGAGCAGAGTATGGTTACCCTTACGATGAACTTTCAACAGTTCTTGCTAAAATAAATGCTTCTTCGGTTGAAAAGCATATAGCAAGACGTGAATTTTTTGCAAGTAAAAAACCGAAGTTTATAGAGGAAAAAACAACAGGTGCAAAGAGAGGTACAGTTATTCATAAATTCCTTGAGTTGTGTGATTTTAAAAATGCATACGTAAATTTTGAAGGTGAAATTTCAAGACTTCTTTCTGAATTTAAGTTGACAGAAGACGAAATTTCTGTTATAGATAAATTGGATATCGAAAAATTCTTTAACGAAGATATAGGTAAACGGCTTTTAAAATCCGATGAGGTTTACAAGGAATATGAATTTTCAGTTCTTAAAAATGCGGGAGAGTTTTATCCTGAATTACCAAAAGAATTAAAAAATGAAAAAATAGTTGTTCAGGGTAAATTTGACTGTGCGTTTATAGAATCTGATGGTGCAGTTCTTATAGATTATAAGACAGATAAAATTACTGACGAAGATATTCTTGTTTCAATTTATAAAGGTCAGTTAGATGTTTATAAAACTGCACTTGAAGAATGTATTGAAATACCTGTTAAAGAAACTTATATTTACTCCTTTAAAATTGGAAAATTTATAAAAATTTGATTTTTGAAAGGATTGGTTTTGTGAGTAAAAAAGCAATGAAAATCTGTTTTAGTATTATTGCGTTAGTTATTGCAATTACAGTTGTGGTTGCTATTTTAACCCGTAAAAAAGTGCCAACACTTGAAGAGAAAATTAAGTCGGGTGCTGTAATGCACGATGGTACAAAAGACAGTATCTTTGAGTCTCCTGAAGGAAGTTACTCTTTGAAAATTACATCTGTTTATGAAACAGAGCCTGAGACAACTGATGAAAATGCACCAGACGCAGACAGGGTAGTGGTTGTAATTTATGAATACTCCAATGATGATATTTCAAATGGTCTTGTTATAAGTTCGGCACACTTTAAAGCGTATGACAAGTCAGGCAAAGAATTAAAAATATACCCACAGGCAAACCTTTTTGAACCGGGTGAAATCAGTGCTTTAGGTACTCACACAGCGAGTGTTGCTTTCGCTATAAGCGATAATGCAGAAAACTATGTTCAGGTTGATTATTATAATGATTTGGCTTCTGAATTACCTGATTTGGTGTATGAGGGAGTTTGGGAATAAATTAAAAATTGTGGACCTGCGGTTGACAATTATAATTACTATTGAATAATAAAAACAAGTTCTGTCATTTTAAGTTTTCTGTAAACTAAAATGACAGAACTTTTTCTAATACCTAAAACCTAATATCTATCTCAAGCCAAAAAGAATTTTATCAACTTCGAAAGCAAATCAATAAAATGTATAAATGATGGCATTCTGAAGAAGTTGTCAAATGAAGTGCCAATTTCACCTTTTTCAACGTGAACAGGTATAAATCTCTGGTTAGCAACATCATTTTGCATAAATTGCGGGTAATTGCGATTGCTGAATACAGTAAGCTGTTCTTCGCTTTCGAACATCCATTTGTACATTTCACCATGTCCATCGTGAGTTGAGGAATGCATCATATCTTTTACAAACCAGGTGCTTTCAGGCATTATAGAAGTTGAAGCATCAATTCTGAGATCGGGTGATATGAAATCTTTATCAGTATATCTTTGTTGCACATAATCTTTTGGTAAATATCCATTGATATCGGCACAAGTAGCACCGAGAGAGGCGTACTTTGTATCAACTGTACCATCAGAATCGTTAAGGTAAGCAGAAACAAGTGGAGTTCTTTGCATATTGTAACCAACAACATTATAGAAGGTTGTTCCATTTGCTTTTGATTCAGTAATTAACTTTTCTGCGCTTTGTTGAACCTCATAATGGTAAAAATCTATTCTTTCAATAAGTTTTGCATTTTCAACAGGGTCGAGTTTCATAAAAACTTTAGCATCCTCGTAATATTCGTGTGGAACAAAGCTCCAAATACCCGGCATCGTAGCAAACATAGGAATAAGTGCTTCGTTAAATACTCTGTCTTTTAAATTTAAAACTAACTCATCACCGATTTCGATTAGTTCATCTAAAAGTCCTGCAGTTACAAGCATTTCTAAAAGAAGATAAACCATACCACCCAAAAAGTCGTTTTCAAGTTCTGGCATAGCCTGTGCTGCATAGCGTTCAATTGCGTCTGCATTAAGTTCTACTTTACCTGTGTAAAGCTCACCCGCAACAGCGGTGCCTAAAAGTGGACAACATTGGAAAATAATTGTTTCAATATCCTTTGTACCGTAAAGTTTAATGTAACTCATAGTAGTTACACCGCCCATACTTGAAGCGCGAAGCTGAACTGTGTCGTGTTTAGTTAATTCTTTGACTTCCTGAATGTATTGGTAAAGTCCTTTTGCGTTTTCAATAGGGTCAAGTCTGAAGTCATAACCGAAATAATAGTTGTGGTCTAAGCTATGAGGGACCTCATCTGTAGGGTGGAATTCTTCACAAGTAACTCTATCTGAAGAGTTACCATCCTTATCGAGTGCTAAATCACCAAAAATCTTATTTACGCATTCTATTAAAACATCGCCGAAAGCATCGTAGTCACCATCATTTATTAACTGACCTGCGGCAGAAACAACAGGCATCAGCTCACCGATAATATAACCTGTATCTGGTCTGAATAAAACTCTTTCGTTTTTTGTACCCTCATCAAGTGTTAAAGTACCACTACCGAGTGCCGCAACATAAATAATTGGTGGTTCACCACAGTTGCATTCTTCATTTGCTGCAAATGCAGGAACAACTGTAAGTGACATTAAAATCACAGAAAGCAATATTGCAAGAACTTTTATCATAGAAAACCCTCCTTGTTTTTTTAAAATTTTAACATATTTTGGTAAATTTTTAAAGGTGGAAAGTATATAAAATTTTCAAAGTAAATTTGTTGTATTTACATATTAGAATAAATATGTTAAAATCTCTTTAGGAGAGAGTGATTTTATGTCTTACAATTCTTTTGCTTACTATTATGATGAATTAACAAAAAATGTTGATTATAAGGGTAGAGCAGAATATATTCGTGGAATTTTAAAAAAATATAATATTAAGGATGGTCTTCTTTTAGATTTGGCTTGTGGAACTGGTTCGCTTTCGATTGAGCTTTCAAAAATGGGTTTTGAAGTGATTGGTACAGATGCATCTTACGATATGCTGTCTGAAGCACAGAATAAAGCGGCAGAGAGTGGCGAAAATGTAATGTTTCTTTGTCAGAGAATGGAGGAAACTGACCTTTATGGTTCTGTGAGGGCAATTGTTTGTGCATTGGACAGTATCAACCATATAACTGATTACGAATTAGTAAAAAAGACCTTTAAAAATCTTATAAATTTTCTTGATACTGATGGCATAATTATTTTTGATGCAAATACACTTTATAAGCACCAAAAAATTCTTGGTAATAATATTTTTATTTACGACGAGAAAAACGTTTATTGTGCCTGGAGAAATACACTGCAGACTGATAATAAAACTGTAAATATTAACCTCGATTTTTTTGTCAAAGATGGAGAAAACTATTCAAGATGTGGCGAGAATTTTAATGAGGTAGCATATACCGATGAAGAACTCACAACTGCAATTGAAGAAGCGGGGTTTAGAGTTTTAAAACGATATGCTGAATCTACATTCGATATGCCTGATGAAACTACTGAGCGTGTAACTTACATAGTAGGGAGGAGCGGAGTTTATGGATGATTTAATGTATTTGAAAAGTGGAACAGATATAAGGGGTTCTGCATTTTCAACAGATGGCAGACCAATCGATTTGACTGCCGAAAGATTACAATCAATTACTTGGGCATTCGTAAATCATTTAGAGCAAAAAATCAGTAAATTTGAAGATTTGAAGGTTGCAATCGGTTACGATTCGCGAATTTCTTCAATCAATATAAAAATGCTCATTAGCAATGTACTTGCTGAAATGGGTGTTGATGTTTATGACTGTGGTTTATCATCAACGCCTTCTATGTTTATGTCTATAATAAATCATAATATGGATGCCGCAATAGAAATAACCGCAAGTCATTTGCCTATGGAAATGAATGGTCTTAAATTCTTTACCCGTGATGGTGGTTATTCAGGTGATGATATAAAAGAAATTCTTAGCAAGGCATCTAACAAAAAATGGTTAAAGGACGATTTTAAAGCGAATATAAAAAAGCTCAATAATATGGGAACGTATTGTGAGGGGCTTCGTGAAATGATTAAAAAGGGTGTAAATGCCGAGGATTACGAACACCCGTTGAAAAATCTTAAAATTGTTGTTGACCCGAGTAATGGTGTAGGTGGATTTTATATAACAGATGTTTTAGAGCCTCTTGGTGCCGATACATCGGGTAGTGTTGCGGTGAGTCCTAACGGGCATTTTCCGACACATCAGCCAAACCCAGAAAACAAAGCTGCTATGGAAGCTATTTCACAGGCAACAACTAAAGCAAACGCTGATTTAGGTATAATTTTTGACACCGACTGCGACCGTTCTGCTTGTGTGGATAAAAATGGTAAACCCATAAATCGCAACAGATTGGTGGCATTAGCGTCATATATTGCACTTAAAGATTGTCCGGGCGGTATAGTAGTTACTGATTCTGTTACTTCTGATGGTCTTACAGAATTTATAGAAACTGAGTTAGGTGGTATTCACCGCAGATTTAAGCGAGGTTACAAAAATGTAATAGATGAGGCAAAGCGCCTTACTTTTGACGAGGGTAACAAAGCGCCTTTAGCAATTGAAACATCGGGTCATGCCGCATTTTTAGAAAATTACTACCTTGATGATGGTGCGTACCTTGCAACTCAGATAGTTATTTTGTTAGCTTCTTTGAGAAAACAAGGCAAGACTCTTGAGGATGTTTTGAAAAAATTGAAAGAACCAGCAGAAGAATGTGAAATAAGAATTAAAATTGAAACTGATGATTTCATAGAATATGGTAATTCAGTTTTAGATTCATTCAAGGATTTTGCTGATAATACAGATGGTATTGAACGCGTTAAGCTGAACTTTGAAGGTGTTAAAGTTAATTTTGATAAAAAGAATGGTGATGGCTGGATGCTTTTAAGACTCAGTCTTCACGAACCATTACTCGTTGCGAATTGTGAGAGCAATTCAAAGAGGGGTACTGAAAAAATGCTTGATGAATTAAAAGCATTTTTAAGTAAATATAATAAATTAAATATAAATTTTTAAGAAAGTGAATTTTAGTTATGTACAAAAAGAAGAGAAAGATTATCAGTATTATTTCAATCGTTTTAGTAGTGGCAATTGGTGTTACTGCGGGTGTTCTTCTTTATAAAGACTGGCCAGATGTTATTGAAGATTTTGAGCCGAAACGCGAAGATGTATTGAGAATTATGAGTTTTAATATCCGTTGTACAAATGTTGGCCGTGATACCTGGGAAGACAGAATTGGTATTGTTACAGATACAATGGTAAACAGTAAGGCAGATTCAATTGGTGTGCAAGAGGCAACTCCTGAATGGATGGCAACATTAAAAGAAACTCTTACAGATTACGATTATGTTGGTGTTGCTCGTGATGATGGTAAAAACCAGGGTGAATATTCTGCTGTGTTTTATCTTAAAGATAAATATAATCTTATAGATAGCGGTAACTTCTGGCTTTCAGAAACACCAGAAAAACCTTCTTTAGGTTGGGATGCCGCTTGTATTCGTATTTGCACCTGGGCAGTGTTAGAAAATAAAGAAACAAAAGAACAATATGTACACGTTAACTCGCACTTCGACCACGAGGGTATAAAGGCGAGAGAAGAAAGTGTTAAAATGATTTTAGAGCATATCGAAGAATATAAAGATTTACCAGTTGTGTTTACCGCTGATATGAATGTTGTTGAGGGTTCAGACAACTATGTGCAATTTACAAAAGTTCTTCACGACACCAAATATCAAGCAAAGGATACAATGGATTACCTTACATATCACGACACGAAACCATCAAAGCATTCTGGTTATATTATTGACTATGTAATGGTAAATGATAATTTTGATGCATTATCATACAAAGTAGTAACCGCGGGTGTTGATGAACGATATGTTTCAGATCATTTCCCGGTTTATGCAGATTTAGAAATAAAATAAAAAAACAGACCGAGTGACTCGGTCTGTTTTTTTTATTTGAATAAGTAAACTCTTGTTTCGTATGGCTTTGTTTTGAAGCCGTTACTTGTTGTAGCAGGGTAGTTGTAGTTTGAAAGAACGAGTTCGCCTTTAGTAAGGTCGAAACCTTGTGGTGCTTTGAATTCAACTTCTTTTTCTGTGAATGAATTGATTACAAGTAATTTAACACCATCAAGTTCTCTTTCATATACAAAGAGTTCTTTACTGTTTTCATAGTATTGTTTAAATGAACCGTAAATAGCAACTTCGTTTTCTTTTCTGAATTTTAAAAGTTTTCTGTAATAGTTAAGAATACTGTCAGGGTCTTTTTCTGACGCCGCAACATTTATTTCTTTATAGTTAGGGTTAAGGTTGAACCAAGGCTCTACTGTTGAGAAACCAGCATATTCAGAGTCATCCCATTGAACAGGTGTTCTTGAGTTTTCACGAGAACCTGCGTTTGCCATCTTAATGAATTTTTCGCCTTTAATACCAAGTTTATTAAACATCTTCTGGTTGTTAAATGTAATCATATCTTTGAATTCATCAATAGAATGAAGTTCAATGTTGGTCATACCGATTTCCTGACCTTGGTAAATGAAAGGTGTACCTTTTTGTAAGTAGCACATTGTTGCAAGCATTTTCGCACTTTCAACTCTGTATTTTAAACTACCGTAGCGGTCAACAATTCGTGGATGGTCATGGTTTTCAAGGTAAAGTGTGTGCCAAGCTTTACCATTCATAGCATCATACCATTTTTGGTAGCACTTTTTCATCTTTTTAAGGCTGAAAGGTGTTTTAATCCAGTCAGTCATAAAGCAGTCTGCTTCAAGATGGTCGAAACTGAACATTGTTTTAAGAACCTGACCTTCACCTTCAGTAACAAATTTTAATGCTCTGTCAGTAGTAAGAAGCGGACCTTCACCAACTGTGAAGCAATCATATTTTGAAAGAACATCATCGTGGAATTCTTTAAGATACTCGTAAAGGTGAGGGCCACAGTTGTAGTGTTCCATACCACAAGCAACAGGAATCGGAATACCATTTGGAAGTCCCTCTTTCTTTGAAATGTATGTAATAACGTCTTCACGGAAACCGTCAACACCCATATCGAGCCAGAATTTCATAATGTTTTTAACTTCTTCACGAACCTTAGGGTTATCCATATTTAAGTCAGGCTGACCTTTTGTGAAAACGTGAAGATAATATTCATCAACACTTTCAACATATTCCCAAGCACCGCCTTCAAATGTAGAGAGCCAGTTGTTTGGTGGTTTTTTACCGTTTTTACCTTTACCTTTTCTCCAGATATAATAATCGTGGTAAGGGTTGTCAACACTCTTGCAGCTTTCCTTAAACCATTTGTGTTCTGTTGATGTGTGGTTCACAACAAGGTCCATAAACACTTTCATTCCGCGTTCATGAGCACCGTTTAACACCTTTTTAAATGTATCCATATCGCCGTATTCAGGGTTAATATCCATATAATCAGCAATGTCATAACCATAGTCAGCATTAGGTGAGCAGAAAAGAGGGGAGAACCAGATTGCATCTATACCGATGCTCTTAATATAATCAAGCTTTGAATAGATACCCTCAAGGTCACCAATACCGTCACCATTAGAGTCTTTGAAACTGCGTGGCCATACCTGATATACAACCATCTCTTTGTACCAGTTTTTTTGCATAAAAATACCTCTCTTTATACATATTTGCAGATATTTTAACACACTGTATAATTATTTACAAGTTAATCGTTCAATTTTAGCATATTGTTGAAATATTTAATTCACAATTTGGTAAAAAAATACTATATACTTTTTAATTTCTTTATAGTATAATGACAAAGTATATTATTTCGACCAATTTCTTAAGGGAGTTTATATATGAAAAAATCTACAAAAATTATCGCTGCAGTTGCGATTGCTGTTGTTCTTGTAGCAGGTATTGTTACAATAAGTCTTTTTAAAGATGTTGAACCAAGCACACCGACTACTTCGCTTTCAGTACCATCAACAACTTTACTTGTGCAACAACCTGTTGAAAGCGAAAGTTTTTTCGATTGGGATGCTTACATAAATTCACTCGATTTATCAACAGAACCAGAAAGTTCTACTATAAACCCATCTGACCCTACTGCTACAGTTCCTTCAACAAGTCCGAATGTTGTTATAAGCATCGTTTACCCGAGTGATTATGTTCCTCAGGTTACTCCAAGCAGCACAACAACTACAACTGAACCAACAACTAAAGAACCTGTTGTTCAGATGGTAGATTATAAATATACTATAAATGGTGACTCTGTTACTATCAACAGTTATTTTGGTAGTGATATAACACCAAATATTCCTGCAACAATCAATGGTTTACCAGTTACAAAAATTGGTTATAACTGTTTTAAGAGCAGTCAGATAACAAGTGTTTACATACCAAGCTCAATTAATACAATTGATAATGCTGCATTCAGCGATTGTCAAAAACTTAAAAGTGTTTATTTTATGAGTGATGGCAGTAGTGTTGAAATAGGTGCGGCAGCATTCCAGAATTGTAAAGCTCTTACAAATATTAAACTTCCGCAACAGACTTTATCAATAGGTAAAAATGCTTTTTCAGGTTGTACTTCTCTTATGAAACTTACAATTCCTGAATCTGTTACCGAAATTGGTGCAAGTGCTTTCTCCGGTACTAATGAAGAATTTACAATTTATTGCAAGCAGGATTCAGAGGCACACGCAGCAGCACTTAAAGATGAAATCAAATATGTACTTCAATAAATTTTTAACCGCTAAGATTTCTTAGCGGTTTTTTAACACAAAAATTCAAAAAATAATATACTGTAATAGAGTTTTATTTTTTAAAACTTACTAACTTTTCGCTTTTTATGATTATTTTTGTAAATTCAGTCAAAAATAGGGATGTACAAACATAACATCGGAGAGTGATACAGTGACTATTAAAAGAGGCGATATCTACTACGCAGATTTAAGTCCCGTTGTCGGTTCGGAGCAAGGCGGTGTAAGACCAGTACTTATTGTTCAAAATAATGTGGGTAACAAATATAGCCCGACAGTTATTGCAGCTGCTATAACAAGTCAGAAATTCAAAACAAATTTACCGACTCATATAAGTGTTAATGCAAATGACTGTGGACTTTCTAAAGATTCAATTGTTTTGCTTGAACAAATAAGAACTCTGGACAAACAACGATTAAAAGAGCGAATGGGGAATTTACCCGAAAATGATATGGACAGAATTGATAAGGCATTATCAGTAAGTTTTGGTTTGCTTGATAATATCTGATATAGTAACAACAGGCAAAATTTAGTTGTCTGTTGTTATTTTTATTTCTTGACAATGTATTTTTTATGGTGTAAAATAGCAAATAGGTATGTATATAATAAATATTTGTCATATTTGGAGGTTTTATTATGGCAAGAAGATTTTTTACATCAGAATCAGTAACTGAAGGTCATCCTGATAAAGTTTGCGACTGCGTTTCTGATGCGATTTTAGATGCTATTTTAGCACAGGACAAACAAGCAAGAGTTGCTTGTGAAACTACTTGTACAACTGGTGTTGTTACAGTAATGGGTGAAATTACTACTACTGCACAAATTGATTTTCCTGCAGTTATAAGAAAAACTGTTTGTGATATCGGTTTTGATAACCCTAATTGCGGTTTTGATGGTAATACTTGTGCAGTTTTGACTACTATTGACAAGCAATCAACTGACATTTCTATGGGCGTTGATAAATCACTTGAGTTAAAAGATGGTGAGAACGACCCTTATAACCTTCACGGTGCAGGTGACCAGGGAATGATGTTTGGCTTCGCTTGTAACGATACAGAAGAGCTTATGCCACTTCCTATTTCTTTGGCACACAAATTAGCTCGTCGTCTTACAGAGGTTAGAAAGAACGGTACTTTAACTTACCTTCGTCCAGATGGTAAGAGTCAGGTTACTGTAGAATATGATGATAATGACAACCCTGTAAGAGTTGAAGCAGTTGTTGTTTCTTCTCAACACGACCCTATGGATATTGAGGTTCTTCGTAAGGATATTATCGAAAATGTTATCAAACCAATTATTCCTAAAAAATATCTTGATGATAATACAAAATTCTATGTGAATCCAACAGGCAATTTCGTTATTGGTGGCCCTGTTGGTGATAGTGGTCTTACTGGTAGAAAAATTATTGTAGATACATATGGCGGTTATTCTCGTCACGGTGGCGGTGCTTTCTCAGGTAAAGACCCTACAAAGGTTGACAGAAGTGCTGCTTATGCTGCAAGATATGTTGCAAAAAATGTTGTTACTGCAGGTCTTGCTGACAAATGTGAAGTACAGTTAGCTTATGCAATTGGTGTTGCGAAGCCTCTTTCGGTTCGTGTTGATACATTTGGAACAGGTAAAATAAGTGACGCACAGCTTGAAGATATAGTAAATGCAAACTTTGATTTGCGTCCTGCAGCAATTATTGAAAAACTTGACCTCAGAAAGCCACAGTACAGAGAGCTTGCTGCTTATGGTCATATGGGTAGAATTGACCTCGATGTTGCTTGGGAAAAAACAGATATGGCTGAAACTCTTAAAAAGGCTGCAAATATCTGATTTTATTGAATATTTTTTCTTGGAGGGTGTATGAGTAATCAGACAACTAAAAAGAATGTTCACGCAGGTCATCGCGAAAGAGTACGCGAAAATGTTTTGAAAAACGGATTTGAACAACTCGAGGACCATAGACTTCTCGAGTTGTTACTCTTTTATTCAATACCACGTGAAGATACTAACGAAATAGCACACAGGTTGCTTAATGAATTTGGTTCTTTTTCGGAGATAATAAAAGCCTCACCAAAAAAACTTGCTGAAGTTTCAGGTGTAGGTAAAAACAGTGCAATTCAGCTTGCTGCTATAGGTGAACTTTATACAAGAGTTATAAAAGAGGGTGCAGTTAAAAGAACACCTTACAGAAGTATTGAAGAACTTGTTGCACTTGTCAGGTCACAATATTTAAACGAAAAGAATGAAAAATTGTTGTTTATTTGTTTTGATTCTGCTATGCGCTTAAAGAAAGTTGAATCGTTTACCGAAGGGGATTCTGTTCGTACCAGTGCTGATTTAAAAACGTCAATTTCTAAAATTTTAGAAAATGACCCGACTTTTGTGATTATGGCTCATAATCATCCTGAAGGTTCTGCTTTACCATCTGGTCAAGATGTTGATTCAACTATGACCGTTTCTACAATGCTCAGAAGACTTGATATTTATCTTGCTGATCACATAATTATAAATCGTAATTCCTATTATTCTATGAGAGAAGATTCACGTTATAATGGTTTTTTTGATACAGAAATTAAAGAATAAAGAGTTTTACTGCAAATGATGAAAATACAAAGCTTACTAAATCGGCACATATTGCACTTGGCAATGTGTGTCGAGTGTTTTTTATATTACAAGAGCCATAATAAAGTGTAATTGCATAAAAGGTTGTTTCTGTTGAACCCATAATAATCGAAGCACATCTGCCAACAAATGAATCAGGACCATATTCTTTTAAGATTGTTTCAAACATAGAAATTGTACCACTGCCTGAAATTGGTGATAGAATTGCGAGTGGTGTAATTTCTTTCGGTATTTTTAAGAAACTACAAACGGGTTCAAATATATTTGATATTACATCTAACCCACCAGAGCTTTTTAGCATATTAACTGCAACTATTAAACCAATAAGAGCAGGTGTAATACCTAAAACTGTTTTAAAACCACTTTTTGCCCCGTCAAGAAAAACATCAAAAACATTTAAGCCCTTTATTGCACCAAATCCAACAATCATTGCAACTATAAAAGGTAAAATATAATCTGTAAAATTACTCATATTTTAAAAGCCTTTCGCAGAATAAAAGTCATAAAAACACCAATAGAGACACTAAAAAGTGAAGTTACTATTGATGGTAGTAATATTTCCATTGGGTTCTGGCTACCAAATTCTTGCCTTAATAATGCAACAGTTGTTGGAACTAAATGTAAAGCGGCAGAATTTAAAACTACAAATCTTACCATTTCATCTGTTGCAGTATCTTTTTTTAATGCGTTTTCCTGTAATCTCTTCATTGCTTCTAAGCCGAGCGGTGTTGCGGCATTACCAAGACCTAAAAGGTTCGCAGTTAAATTCATAGAGATTGCGTTTTTGGCTTTTTCGTCTTTTAACTTGGGAAAGAGTAACTTCATAACTGGTTTTAACAGCTTGCTTATAACTTGTGTCAAACCGCTTTTTTCTGCAATCGCCATAAGACCATTCCAAAAACAGATTATTCCACTTAATTTCAAAACAAGTGTAATTGCTTCTGTACCACCCGAAATAACTGCAGATGAAAGTGAAGACATATTGTTTGTTGCAATTGCACAGAAAAATGAAAAGAATATAATTATTACCCACACATAATTCATCATATTTATCACAACTACTTTAAAATATTTTAATAAAAAGTATGATTTATGGGACACTATGTATGCAAAAAAAGAAAAAATTCTTGACTAAATTACAATATCTTGTATAATATAATAGGTTAAATAACAAATAATGGTATAATATTCGTTGATTTGAAAGGTCAGGTATAAAAATGGCGAAAGCAAAAAACGAAACACAGCAAAGCTATGGTAACGAGAGTATTTCAAAATTAAAAGGTGCCGACAGAGTTCGTAAAAGACCAGCGGTTATTTTCGGTTCTGACGGACTTGAAGGTTGCGAGCACTCTGTTTTTGAAATTATCTCAAACTCAATAGACGAAGCTCGTGAGGGCTATGGTAATAAAATTGTTGTTACAAGATTTCTTGATAAATCAATTGAAGTGCAGGACTTTGGTCGTGGTATTCCTGTTGATTATAACAAAAAAGAAGCGTGCTATAACTGGGAACTCGTGTTCTGTGACCTTTATGCAGGTGGTAAATATAACACCAATGAGGGTGGCAGCTACGAGTATTCTTTAGGTCTTAACGGTCTTGGTCTTTGTGCTACTCAATATGCCTCTGAATATATGGAAGCAGAAATACATACAGGTGGTTACTGTTATGAGCTTTCATTCAAACAAGGTGAAATTGATGGTGAAATGAAGAAAACACCTTACGATAAAAAGGATACCGGTTCAAGAATTAAATGGCGTCCTGACTTAAAGGTGTTTACTGATATTGATGTTCCACTTGAATATTTTCAGGATGTTTTAAAAAGACAATCTGTTGTTAATGCAGGTGTTAAATTTATTCTTAAAAATCAGCTTACTGAAACAAAATTTGAAACCTTTGAATTTGTTTATAATAATGGTATTGTTGACTATGTTAATGAATTTATTGGTGAAGATGGTCTTAGTACAGTTCAGTTCTGGCAAGCAGACCGTAAGGGTAGAGACCGTGCAGATAAGCCTGATTATAAATTGAAAATGAATATTGCTCTTTGTTTCTCAAATAAAAAGCAATTAAAAGAGTATTATCATAACTCAAGCTGGCTTGAATATGGTGGTGCTCCTGAAAAAGCGGTAAAAAGCGCTTTTGTTGCACAGATTGATGCTTATTTAAAGCAAAACAGTAAATACACTAAAACTGATGCTAAAATCAGTTTTCAGGATGTTGAAGACTGCCTTGTACTTGTTATATCATCATTCTCAACACAGACCTCTTATGAAAACCAAACTAAAAAAGCTATAACAAATAAATTTATTCAGGATGCAATGACAGAGTTTATCCGTCACCAGCTTGAAGTGTATTTTATTGAGAATAAACTTGATGCTGATAAAATTTGTGAGCAAGTGCTTATAAATATGCGTTCAAGAATTAAAGCAGAAACTACAAGATTAAATCTTAAAAAGACTCTTGCAAGCTCAAATGATATGACTTCAAGAGTAGAAAAATTTGTTGATTGTCGTAGCAAAGACCCTAATGAAAGGGAAATCTTCATAGTTGAGGGTGACTCTGCTCTCGGTGCTTGTAAACAAGCTCGTGACTCATCATTCCAGGCAGTTATTCCTGTTCGTGGTAAAATTCTTAACTGTCTGAAATTTGATTATAACAGAATTTTCAAAAGTGAAATTATTACCGATTTAATTAAGGTTTTAGGTTGCGGTGTTGAGGTTTCATCAAAATCAAATAAAGATTTATCTTCATTCAATTTAGATAACCTTCGTTGGAGCAAAATTATAATTTGTACCGATGCTGATGTTGATGGATTCCACATAAGAACTCTTATTCTTACAATGATTTACAGACTTATGCCAACTTTATTAAAAGAAGGTAAAGTATTTATTGCAGAATCACCACTTTATGAAATTACTTCAAAAGGTCAGACCTGGTTTGCTTATACAGAAAAAGAGAAAGCGATGGCTTTAGAAGAAATTGGTGATGCCAAATATACAATTCAGCGTTCAAAAGGTCTTGGTGAAAACGATGCTGATATGATGTGGCTTACAACTATGAATCCACAGACACGCCGTCTTATTAAAGTTGAGCCAAATGATGTTGAAGAATTGATTGCCGAGAAGTTTGAACTTCTTTTAGGAGACAATCTTGCAGAAAGAAAAGAATTTATAGCAGAAAACGGTCATTTGTATATTGACCTTGCAGATATTTCTTAAGGTGGGGTGAAGTTATGGCAAGAAAGAAAAAAGAAACACCTGAAGTGAATAATACTGAAGAAGTAAAAGCTAATATTATTGGTGCGGGTGAGGTTGTTTGTCAACCAATTACAGAAACACTCGAAACAAACTTTATGCCTTATGCTATGAGTGTTATTGTTTCCCGTGCCATTCCTGAAATAGATGGTTTTAAACCATCTCACCGTAAACTCCTTTATACAATGTATAAAATGGGCTTAATAAATGGTGGTAGAATTAAATCTGCTAATATTGTTGGTAGAACAATGCAGTTAAACCCTCACGGTGATGCAGCGATTTACGAAACAATGGTGCGTCTTTCAAGAGGTAACGAAACACTTTTACACCCTTATGTTGACAGTAAGGGTAACTTCGGTAAATCATATTCTAAGAATATGGTTTACGCAGCATCCCGTTATACTGAAGCGAAACTTGAGAGTATTTGTGCTGAGCTTTTTAATGATATTGATAAGGATACTGTTGATTTTGTAGATAACTACGACAGTACAATGAAAGAACCAACTCTTTTACCTGTTTCTTTCCCCAGTGTGCTACTTAACACTAACAGTGGTATTGCGGTTGGTATGGCAAGTAATATCTGTTCTTTTAACTTAAAGGAACTTTGTGACACTACAATCGGCATTATTAAAAACCCTGATTTTGATGTTTTTGAAACACTCAAAGCACCTGATTTTATTGGTGGCTCACAAATGATTTATGACCGTAATGCACTTGAAGAAGTGTACAGAACAGGTCGTGGTTCACTTAAATTCAGAGCAAAATACACTTACGATAAATCTAATAACTGTATTGATGTTACTGAAATTCCCCCAACAACAACCTGTGAAGCGATTATTGAAAAAATAATTGAAAAAGTTAAAGCGGGGTCATTAAAAGAGATTAGTGATATTCGTGACGAAACAGATAAGAAGGGTCTTAAAATCACAATTGATTTAAAACGCGGTGTAGACGCTGAAAAGCTTATGAAGCGTCTTTATAAAATGACTCCACTTGAAGATTCGTTCTCTGCAAACTTTAATATTCTTGTTGCAGGTGTGCCAAGAGTAATGGGTGTTAAAGAGATTCTTACTGAGTGGATTGCATTCCGTACAGAGTGTGTAAATAGACGCGTTTTCTATGAATTAACAAAAGCTAAAGACAAGCTTCACTTACTTTTAGGTCTTAAAAAGATTCTTCTTGATATTGATAAAGCAATTAAAATTATCAGAAATACCGAAGAAGAAGCAGAGGTTGTACCTAACTTGATGATTGGTTTTGGTATTGACCAGATTCAGGCAGAGTATGTAGCGGAAATTAAACTTCGTCACCTTAATAAACAGTACATTCTTAAAAGACTTGAAGATGTTGACCAACTCAAGAAAGATATTGAGGATATGGAAGATATTCTTGCAAGTAAGTCAAGAGTTAAGAAGATTATTGTTGAAGAACTTACCAAGGTTTCAGAAAAATATGGTAAGGACAGAAGAACTGAAATTATCTATGATGAGATTGAAGAAGCAGAAGAGGTAGAAGAAGTACCAGATTATCCTGTTCATTTATTCTTTACCCGAGATGGCTACTTTAAGAAGATTACACCACTTTCATTAAGAATGGGTGGCGAGCAGAAACTTAAAGAAGGCGATGAAATTGTTACTACTGTTGAAACAACAAACAGAGCAGAGTTACTCTTCTTTACAGATAAATGCCAGGTTTACAAATCAAAGGCAAGTGAGTTTGATGATAGTAAAGCAAGTGTGTTAGGTGATTTCGTACCTTCTAAGCTTGGTTTTGATGCAGATGAAAAACCATTCTGTATGATTGTTACAAATGAATACACAGGCTTTATGATGTTCTTCTTTGAAAATGGTAAGGCTGCAAAGGTTAATATGCAGGGCTACGATACAAAAACAAATCGTAAAAAGCTTATTAAAGCATATTCTGATAAATCACCATTGGTTGCTGCATTCTATGAAAAAGAAGATGTTGAGTATGTTCTTAATTCAACTGCGGGCAGAGTTCTATTGGTTAATACTGGTGCTATTTCAATCAAAACAACTAAAGATACTGCTGGTGTTAATGTAATGACACTTAAAAAGTATCATAAATTACAGAGTGTCAGATATTATGTAGAGGGTGAGTTCAGCAAGCCTTACAGATACAGAACAAAAACCTTACCTGCTGCTGGTGCGACCTTAAGCGCAGATGATACTGCAGAACAGCTTTCATTGTTAGATTAAAAAAACAGCCGACTCGTAACGAGTCGGCTGGGCAGATAAACTTATTTGAAAGGTGTATAAATTGTTAAAGTGATTTCAATACTATTGATATCAGCTCAGAATTTTCTCTTTCAAAACAAACGCAAAATTTATTAAAAAGGTTATCTGCTGACATTATAATATGCTTTTTTTTATTGATAATACATAAAAATTAAAAAAAATGAAAAAATTTTAAAAAAAGACTTGCATTTTATAAAAGTCTGTGTTAATATATCAAGGCACTCAAGAGAGAAGTGCTAAAACATCAGGAGGACAGGGCAAATGACAGAACTTGCTTGGTACCATTTTTTAATAGGTGGCATTCTTATTGTTGCATCTTTTTTAATAATTGTGCTTGTTATGCTTCAGCAAAGTCGTCAAGCTGGTCTTTCAGGTGCAATCGCTGGTGGCTCTGATTCTTTCTACGAGAAGAACAAGGGTCGCTCAAAGGAAGCAAGATTTGCTTTCTTGACAAAGATTCTTGCAGTTGTTTTTATGGTAACAACACTTGTTGCAATTATCCTTTTTGCATTTTTAAAATAAACCTCATTTATTGAGGTTTAAATAAATGAGTTATTAGCTCAGTAGGCAGAGCACCTGCCTTTTAAGCAGGGTGTCCGGAGTTCGAATCTCCGATAACTCACCAGAAAAAACCACAATCTGATGATTGTGGTTTTTTCATTTAATAAATTTGTTTATTATAATTTATTGGAATACAATATGTAAATCTATTATTTTTTATTGAAGCAGTACCGATGAAAAAAATCGGAATCAGAAATTGCTTCTGGTGCTGTCTTTTACACTTAGTCAGATGATGCAGAAGATTAACAGAACTACAATGTTACGATTGTAGTTCTGTTTTTTCTGTATTAAATCCAATTATCGCGAATATGGCTCCCAATGCAGCGCAGCTACGGGCAACAATAAGCAATTCTTTTGATAAATTATCTAAGAAAAAATATCTGTTACTTGTATCTTTCATCAAAAAGCAGGCAAGGGATAATATAAGACAAGTAATTACAAGAATAAAAGTTGATTTAATAATAAATTTTGTGTATTTGGGTAGTTGTTTTATTTTATCTTTAAAATTAAAAAGTATCTTAATCATAGTTTAATCACCTGAATAATTTTATATTTTTTTAAAAAATTTTTCAATGGTAATTGTAGGTATTGAGAGCATGTGTAGTGATATTGGATTCTCTAACCAAAATATTGTGTATTTCTTTAAAAATACTTGAATTATATACATATATTTGGTATAATCAATGTATCTATTTTATGTTAAGGAGTTAATGTTATGAAATGTCCTTTTTGTGGTTATGAAGAAAGTAAAGTTATAGACTCAAGACCTACTGACGAGGGTGAAAAAATCCGTCGTAGAAGAGAGTGTATAAGCTGTGCAAGTCGTTTTACTACATACGAAATTATTGAAAGTGTTCCGATTATGATTATTAAGAAAGATAAATCAAGAGAATCATTTAATCGTGACAAGCTTCTCAAAGGTATGGTTCGTGCTTGTGAAAAGCGACCAGTTGCAATTGATACACTTGAAAAAATTGTTGATGAAATAGAAGCAGAAATTCAGAACTCGCTTGACAGAGAGATTACTTCTGATAAAATCGGTGAGCTCGTAATGGATAAGCTTAAAGATGTTGATGAGGTAGCTTATGTTCGTTTTGCTTCAGTTTATCGTCAGTTCAAAGATATAAATACATTTATGTCAGAACTTAAAAAGCTTTTAACTGACTGATTTGGTGAGTACAAATGTCGTTTTTTATTTGTCCTGTATGTTATTCTGCTTTGTTGGAGCAGGAAAGTAAATATAGTTGTGAAAATAATCATTGTTTTGATAAAGCAAAGCAAGGTTATGTTAATCTTCTAATGTCACAGCAATCATCACAGAAGCGTCACGGTGACGATAAGCTTATGGTGAAATCACGCCGTGATTTTCTTGATAAAGGTTATTATTCAAGTCTTTGTGATGAAATATGTCTTTCTATTGACAAAATCAAAAGTCAAGATAGTGTATTATTTGATATTGGTTGCGGTGAGGGGTATTACACAACTCAAATTAAATCGAAGTGCAATTTACATACTGTTTACGGAATTGATATAAGCAAAAATGCTTTGCAGTATGCAGCTAAGCTTGACAAGTCAATTAAGTATGCAGTTGCAAGTGCATTTCAGTTACCATTTGCTTCGAAATCATCTGATATACTTCTAAATATATTTGCACCTTGTGCTTATGATGAATTTAACCGCGTGTTAAAAAATGATGGTTTTTTAATAAAGGTTGTGCCATTAAGCGAGCATTTATGGGAGCTTAAAAAAGCAATTTATAAAGAACCTTACAAAAATAAACCTGAAATAAAAAATGACGAGCTTTTTGTTATGGTAGATAGTAAAGAATTGAAATATAATATTTCACTTGAAACAAGTGAAGATATTTTCAATCTCTTTACCATGACACCATATTATTATAAAACCTCAAAAGAAGATACAGAAAAACTTTTGAAACTTGAAACTTTAACTACAACAGTTCATTTTGCGATAGAAATATATAAGAAAGTCGGTACTAATAATGTTTGAAAATAATTGGGACTCATTAAATTCAAGAAAAGTACCTGAGTGGTTTGGTAAGGCTAAATTCGGTATTTTTATTCACTGGGGATTATACAGTGTACCAGCATATGCTCCATTAAGGGATTATGCTGAGTGGTATGGTTATTCTTGTAATATGGAAAATCCAGAGACACCTGCACAGGTTAAATATAAAGAATTTCACCAGAAGCACTACAATTCAAGACCATATTTTGATTTCTTGAATGATTTTAAAGGTGAACGTTTTGATGCAGAAAAGTGGGCAACTCTTTTCAAGCGTTCTGGTGCTAAATATATCAACTTTGTTTCAAAACACCATGATGGGTATTGTCTTTACGAAACAAAATATGCACCAGGAATGAATTCAGTAGAATGCGCACCTAAACGCGACTTCCTTATGGAACTAAAAAATGCTATGGAGGGTACAGGTGTTCGTTTTGGTGTTTATCATTCAGTTTATGAGTGGTGGCATCCTTATTACCTTGAAGATCCCGAAAAATATGCTTTAGAGCATTTACACCCAATGCTTAAGGAATTAGTTGAAAAATATCAGCCAAGCACACTATTTACAGACGGTGAATGGGAGCAAGAAAGTTCCGTGTGGCATTCAACAGAGTTTTTACAATGGCTTTATAATGAGTCATCTGTCAAAGATTTTATTGTACCAAATGACCGTTGGGGTAAAGAAACACGTGGACGTAAGGGTGGTAACTTCACTACTGAATATGGCATCATAGATGTTTATTTAGGTACTGAAAGAAGAATTGAAGATGTTGAATTAGACAGACCTTTTGAAGAATGTCGCGGTATCGGTTGTTCTTTTGGTATAAATAAAGAGGAGGGTTGTGAAAACTACCTTTCCGTAAAAGAACTTCTTAAAACACTTTGCTCGCTTGTTTCAAAAGGTGGTAACTTCCTTCTCAATATTGGTCCTGATGCTGATGGTACAATTCCACCACTTATGGAAGAACGACTTTTAGGTATGGGTAAATGGTTAGAAGTAAATGGTGAAGCAATTTACGATTCTGAGGTTTATGAAAAGATTAAGAAGGATGGCCTTTACTATACAAAGAATGGTGATAACATTTATGCTATCACAGAAATTTTCCCATCTAAAAAACAGACATTCGAAGAAATTCCATATAGTGAAGATATCAAAGTTTCACTTCTTGGTTCTGATGCAAATGTTGAAATTTTTAATGATAACGGAAAACTTTCGTTAAAAGCAGATATCGATTCACCAGATGATATTGATTCACTTTATCTTTATACATATAAAATTACAAAGTAATGAGGTTTTTTATGGGACACCCATTCAAACACTTTAAAACTATTACTAAACACCGTCATGCGGTTATAAAGCATTGTGCAAAATGTGGCATTTTATGGCAAGGCCTTTTTCACGACCTTTCGAAATATACTCTTTCAGAGTTTATTGTTGGTAGTCGTAATTATCTTGGTACAAAAAGCCCTAATGAGGCAGAAAGACAACAGCAAGGCTATTCACTTGCGTGGATGCACCACAAGGGCAGAAACAAACACCATTTTGAATACTGGACAGATTATAGCCCGGTAACTAAAAAAATCGAACCAGTTGAAATGCCCTTGAATTATGTGGTTGAAATGTTTTGTGACAGGGTAGCGGCAAGTAAGATATATAATGAAAAAACCTACAATGAAAATATGCCTATTGAATACTTTTTAAAAGCGAAAAGCAGGCGTATAATTAACGAGAATACTTCAAATCTTTTGGAATCGTGGCTTTTAATGCTTCAGGAAAAAGGTGAAGAAGAAACTTTCAGATATATTAAAGGTTTAGTAAAGAGTAAAAAATAATGCGGTAATATAAAATAATGGAGAAAATTATGAAAAGTAAGTTTATCGTTTCACTTTCAGCAGTTGTTTTACTTGTTTCAATTTTATTTACGGGTTGTGATTTTTCAATTCCTCTTCCAGGTGGTGCTGAAGATGTTTCACAGGTTGATATAAATAATGCTGTAACACGCGTTGTAGAGGTAACAGATGATAATGGTAATGTTATCGGTACAGAAAATGTAACACTTTCTGACAAGGAAATTCAGGAAGGTAAAGATTTTTATAGCAAGTTAGAAGATAATGCTTTAGATGGTATTTCTGATAATCGTTACAATAACGCATTAAATAATAACGCACAGAATGAAAAATCTATTTTCCAGTCGAGAAACTATTATGTAATAGGCAGAATTGTTAAGGATGGCAAATCTTCAACATATAAGTTAGCGCAAAGTGGTAGTAAATATGCTATCATGACAGTTTATAATGGGCATCAGATAGGTATTATTATAGATTATATAAATATTTATTTAGTTCAGCTTGAAAACAAGAGTTATATAACAATACCTAAAGCATTGTTGTCACAAACAGAGGATTCTGATGTGCAGGAGCTTTTAGAAGATGATTTGCTTGATAGTGATAAAAAAATTGTTAAAAACGGTACTACCAAAATTGATGGCAAAGAAGTATCTTACAGTAAATATGATGACGATAGTATTTCATATTATAAAGGAAACACAATTTTAATGACTAAAAACGGTGATGGTACTGTAATTTATTATGATACAGTTACTAACAGTGCTCCATCAGGATTTTTTGCACCACCTGCAGGGTTTACAGCTAAGCCTTTAAATGCTGAAAGTGTTCAGGAATTTTCTGATTTAATTGGGGGAGTCAAGAGTGAATAATATGACAAAAAGAGTTGTTCTCGTAACTGGTGGTGCAAGAGGTATTGGTGCAGATATTTGCAGAAAACTTGCTTTGAAGGGGTATTCTGTTGCAATTGGTTATAACTCATCAGAAAAAGAAGCCAAAGACGTAAAACAGGATTTACTCTCTCTTGGAGTTGATGCAGAAATTTTTAAGGCGGATATTACAAATCCTAACGAAGTTCGCAAGATGTTTTCAAATATTGATAATCGCTTCGGCTCGCTTTATGCTCTTGTTAACAATTCAGGTATAGCAGAACAGGCTTTGTTTACTGATATTACTGATGATATGTGGGATAGAATGATTTCTACAAATCTTTCAGGTGCATTTTATTGTTCGAGAGAAGCAGTTAAGAGAATGCTTAAAAACAAAGATGGTAAAATTGTCAATGTTGCTTCTATGTGGGGGGAAGTCGGTGCTGCAATGGAAGTCCACTATTCAGCTTCAAAAGCGGGGTTAATAGGTCTTACAAAGGCACTGGCTAAAGAACTTGGTCTTTCTGGTATTGCTGTTAATGCAGTGTCACCAGGTGTTATTAAGACTGATATGCTTTCTGAATTTTCTCGTCAGGAGCTTGATTTATTGAAAGACGAAACACCACTTAATAGAATAGGTGAGCCGACAGATGTAGCAAATGCAGTTGCGTTTTTGCTCTCATCTGGTGCTGATTTTATAACAGGTCAGGTGCTTTCTGTAAATGGTGGATTTGTTATATAAAAATTTTAAATATTTAGCAAAAAAACACTTGACAAACAAAGCTTTAATGAGTATAATTGTTCAAGTAATGCTGGTGTGGCGGAATAGGCAGACGCAAGGGACTTAAAATCCCTCGGTGGCAACATCGTATCGGTTCAAGTCCGATCACCAGCACCAGAAAAAAGCACTTGCAATAGCAAGTGCTTTTTTCGACCAAAAAATTATTTTAAAGGATTTTTTAGAATGCTCACCTTTACATTCTTTTTTAATAACATATTGTTAGGAATCGGTCTCGCAATGGATGCCTTTTCAGTTTCACTTGCAAATGGTTTAAATGAACCGGATATGAAAAAAGGCAAAATAACAGGTGTTGCGGGTCTTTTTGCGCTATTTCAGGGTTTAATGCCACTCATTGGTTGGATTTGTGTTCACACCATCGTTCAGTATTTCAGTTGGTTTGAAAAACTCATTCCTTGGATTGCGTTAGTTCTTCTTTGTTACATAGGTGGTAAAATGCTTAATGATAGCATAAAAAATAAAGAAGGGGACGAATCAGCACTAAAAAGTGTTGGTTTAAGTGCATTATTAGTACAGGGTGTTGCTACCTCGATTGATGCACTCTCTGTTGGATTTACCATTGCAGATTATTCACTTGCACTTGCTGTTTTAGCAGTTTTAATTATTGCAGTTGTAACATTCTTTATTTGCTTTGCAGGTATTTTAATTGGTAAAAAATTCGGCACTAAGCTTGCGGGCAAAGCAGGTGTTTTAGGCGGCATAATTCTTATATTTATTGGTTTAGAAATATTTATTACAAGTTGGTTTTAATAGTTAACGAGGACTTGAGAGATTATCTCAAATCCTCGTTTTTGGCACCCCCTGGAGAATCGAACTCACATCTAATCCTTAGGAGATACCGAGGGAAACGATAACGGCATACCTTGTAATACCTAAAAATCCCCTGCTATCAGGGGATTTTTAAGGTTAAAGTATTATCTTGTGTTACGCCGTTACTGCTGATTTTATGATGTTTTGCCTTGTTTGATTAGCAGGCAATTAGCAAGAACGATTAATTTAGGGTGGAGATAATATTCCTACGAAAGTATGCCATTTAACTTCTGTTCACTCGGTTTATTATTGTGTACTGCTTTTTGTTCTCTTTGGTTTTACCAACTCTCCAATCATTGCTCCGCCGATTATAAGCACAGCACCTATAATCTGTAACGGCAGCATTGTTTCTTTTAAGAAAACTACTGAAAACAGTACCGCCGATAAAAGCTCTAAATATCCGCAGATAGCCACCGTCTGTACTTTCAGCTTGCCGATAGAGGAAAAGTAAAAATAACAGCCAATGCCCGTATTCAGCAGACCGAGTATAAGAATTGGCACGATACTCGTTGGTGCAATCTGCATAGCGTAACCTTGCTTTAATCCCACAAATATCGCTACTGTTAAAAATGCTATGGTAAGCTGCAACGTGGAGTTTTCAAGTCCCACAATATCCTTTGCCTTCTTGTTGCAGATAACCATAAAGGCATACATAACAGCAGAGAGCAAACCACAGGCAATGCCAAACAGATCACCCTTGCCGTCAAAGGCGTTTCCGTTTATCAACACCACGCCGACAACTACAGCAAGAAAACCGAGCACTTTATTTACTGTGAGCCGTTCCTTGAACAGCAAAGGCGATAAAGCCATTACTATTACCGGACCGCAGTAATATAAAAGCGAAGCGATGCTAACACCGATTCGAGCATATGCTTCATATAGGAACATCCAACTCGTTCCCATTGCTATGCCAGATACCGAAAGGAATAGAAACTGCTTTTTATGCTTATAAAAAGTTAGCTTTCCGCCACTGATAAAGAAAATAGCAATCAGCAGGATACTGCCCATCAGAGTGCGAAGCAGGACAATGTTCTGACTGCTTAAATCAATGAAACTCGCTACAATACCGTTTGAGCCAAACAGAAGTAAAGCAAATATGTATTTGAAGAACGCCTTGTTATTCATACGATACCTCTTGTAATTGAACTGAAAATAGTATATCATAATATCAAGCATAACAAAAGCGAATGTTTGTAATGTTCAAAATCACAATTTAGAATAGGTGTTCTTTATGGATATGAATCTACAAAAATATCTCTCGTTTGTAAAAACGGTGGAATACGGCAGCTTTACAAAAGCGGCGGAGATATTAAACTACACACAATCGGGCATCAGCAGAATGATAGCCGACCTTGAAAAAGAATGGGGCGTAACGCTTCTTGAACGAAGCAAGTACGGCGTAAAGCCTACAAGTGACGGTATGAAACTGTTGCCATACGCTCAAAACCTCTGTGCCGATTTTGATAAACTGAAAATGCAGGTGGATGAGCTGAACGGCTTACAATCGGGACTGATCCGAATCGGTACATTTTCAAGCGTGGCAACCCATTGGCTGCCGAACATCATAAAAGAATTTCAAAAGGACTATCCCAATATTGATTATGAACTTCTGCTCGGTGACTATACCGAGATTGAAGAATGGATACATACGGGCAGAGTAGATTGTGGATTTTTGCGTTTACCGACACACCCCGATTTTGAAACCATCTTTTTAGAGAAAGATAAGCTGATGGCGATCATCCCCGAAAATCATCCACTAAAGGATAGCAAAAAGTTTCCTGTAACTGCTCTTTGCGATGAACCGTTTATGCTGCTTGAAAAGGGTGCAAAGGCAGAAATCTCCGAAATCTTTGAGCGTAATAATCTAACCCCAAATATTAAATTTACCACTTGGGATGATTATGCGGTAATGTCTATGGTGGAAAGCGGTCTCGGTATTGCGATACTTCCCGAACTGATATTAAAGCGTGTACCATATAGAATTCTTGCAAAAGAGCTTGATGTTCCGGCATATCGCAATATCGGACTTGCTTTGAGAGATAAGAAAACCGCTTCACTTGCGGTGAAACGGTTTATCGAATATTTGCAGTATAGATAATTGCTGATATACTAAAAAATATGGATGGAACATACGCCTGCGCGAATTAGCAAGTTTTTGCTAAAAATCCGATTAGCAGGTGATTAGCAAAACACCGTTTTTCTGCTAATCGCAATTAGCAAGAATTAGAGCAAGATATGCTATTAGTCCGATTTTATTTTACTTTCATAAAGCAAGAAAACTCACCCAAGAAAATAAGTGAGCAACAAAAAGTAAAAGTGCCGAAAACGTAGTGTTTTCGGCACTTTTTGGCGCGCTTGAAGGAATTCGAATCCCCGACCTTCCGCTTAGGAGGCGGACGCTCTATCCTGCTGAGCTACAAGCGCATATACGATACAATTTAAACCAATTACCATTTGCCTTTTTACAAAGGCGAGCGTTAAAACACCCGCTTAGGAGGGATTTATTCTATCCATTGAACTAAGGAGGCTTATAAATTGCTAAAGTTATTATAACAGAAGTAAAATCTTTGTCAAGTTGATAATGCTAATTGGTTTTCTTGTTGTATAAAATTTGATTATATGTTAAAATATAACAAATTATTTTAAAAGGATGATTTTATGGAGTTTTTTAAAGAAATTTGGGCAGTAAACCCACCTGCGCTTTTTGCAGTTATTTGTCTTATCGGTTATTTTTGGGGAATGGCAGTTGTTTTTATTTCGAGTCCTATAAAAAATGCTGAAAGCTTTTCTGTTAAACCTGTAGATAATGCGGGTAAAACAGAAATAAGAGTTTATTATGGTGGTATTTCTTTTGCGTTAGGTGCATTTCTTCTTTATTTAACAATTGCATTAGGCACTGCGTACCACTCACTTATTGGTGGTGTTATTTTCGCTACAACTGTTTTAGTGACAAGAACAATTTTTCTTTGTGTAGATAAAGGTTGGAAGTGTCCGTACACAAAGCTTGCAATTCCTGCTGAAAGTGCATTTGTTATTGCGCTCTGGATTTGCATCTTTTTGGCACAAAAATACTTATAAATTATTAAAGGCACAGTCATTAAGACTGAGCCTTTGTGTTTTATATACTTATTCTTTCGCCTGTGTGAGCATTAACAAGTGCTTTGTGTACACCAATATATGAGTTTGAAATATATTTATCAAGGTGTAAGCTACCAAAAAACCAACGGTCAAAATCTGCACATCTTGAAAGTTCGTCAAAATATGCGTTGAGTGATGTAACATGAATAGGTTCATTGTCACCTAATTTCAAGAAATCCTTAATAATTCCAGGCGGCTCGTGTGTAATTATTACATCAACCTTGCAGTTTACATTTTCTAAATTATTAGCTGATTCAAGAAGCTCTTCTTTAGATGGAGTTTCATCTTTAGACCAGTTTTTTTCTTCGATTCGGTAGTCTAAATCGGGGCTTTCGCCACCACCCATTGTGTAAAATTTCATACCATCTATAGTGAAAATCTGACCACGCATAAGGTGAAATATATTATCTGAAATTCTGTGTACCTTTCCACCTTTCCAGGCAGTAACAGGATAACCATTAAGCATCTCGAAATTTTCGTGAGTACCATCAATAAAACAAATATTATATTTTCTTTTTGAAAATGCTTTAAGAATTTTTTGTTCTGTTTTAGAGTCATCCCAGATAAAACCAAAGTCACCGCAGACAATAAGTGTGTCACCAGGTTCTAATTCTTTTAAAGCAGATTTAGAAAGACGCTCTGGGTCTCCGTGAGTATCTCCTGTAATATAAACCATAAATTCACAATCCTTTTTTTAAAAATACTATTTCAATTTTTATAATAAAATGTTATAATGTCTCTTAGTTACTATTTTACTACATTTATCAGGTGATTGTCTATGAAAAAATTGCTGATTTTTATAATTTGTTTTATTTTAATTTTACCATTATTTACAAATATTGCAAGTGCAGCTGATAATAGGAATGCTTTTAATATTGAACCACCAGAATATGAAACAGATATCGCCTTACTTGTTAATGTTGATACAGATACTGTTGTTTATTCTAAAAATGCAGATAAAATTGCGGCTCCTGCATCATTGACAAAAATTGTTACAGCTCTTGTTGTTCTTGAAAAAGGTGATGCTCTTTCAACTCAGATTACTTGCCAGAAAGAAGCGATTGACAGTATTCTCGGAACAGGTAGCTCAGTTGCGGGTCTTTATGCAGGTGAAAAAACAACACTTGAGATGCTTCTTTATTGTTTGTTTTTACCAAGTGCAAATGATGCCGCCGCAGTTTTTGCTTATCATTATGGTAATGGTAATCCGCAAGTATTTGTTGATGAGATGAATGCTTATGTTGAAAAATTGGGTTGTAAAAATAGTTATTTTGCCAATCCACATGGACTTGATGATGAAAGTACCTCTGGTTTTTCAAGTAATAAGCAAAGCAGAACAACAGCTAATGATATGTATATTATTTCAAAACATGCTTTAGAGAATGAAACTATAAGAAAAATTTCTTCAAAGTATGGTAAGACAATGCCAAAAACAAACAAAAGTGATGTTCGTTATTTATATAACACCAATCCATTGTTAAATGAATATTCATTCTATCATTTCTCTGGACCACAGATAATTGGTCTTAAAACAGGTACAACAGATAAAGCGGGTGCTTGTCTGGTTACAAGTGCTAAAAAAGATGGGTATACTTATATTGCCATTGCAATGAAAGGTGTAACAGATTATTATCTTGAGGGCGAAGGAAGAAATACTGCATTTTTGACTTGCGGTTATATGCTTAGGTGGGCATTCAATAATATGGAAATGAAGGTGCTTGCTGATACTGAAAGGATTTTAGGTGAGGTTTCTGTTGAATATGGTAGGTCTTATGATTATGTAAGCTTAGTACCTGAAGCACCTGTAAAAGCAGTTGTTCTTAACGAAGTAACTGTAGATGACTTTACTGTTAATTTTTCAGAAGCTTTCCCAGAAAAGGTTAAAGCCCCTATTGAAGAGGGCGAAGAGGTAGGTAAAGCATATTTATTATATAATGATGTTGTTATTACCGAAGTAACACTTGTGGCAGGGCATACAGTCAAGAAGAATTATATCTGGGCTATGTTTAACTGGGTGTTAAAGCTTGTTAAGTCGCCGGCATTTTATGTTAGTCTTATAGTACTCGCATTATTGCTCTGCATTTTCTTTTCAACAACTAAAAAACAACGAAAACAGAAAAAACGCCAAAAAAATACTATTCATATTGTAAGTGATTACAGTAAATTAGGTAAATAATTTAATTTGGTGAGTGAGAAAAAGCATTAAAAAAAAGAGAAAATGAGAGAAAACAAGAGATTACAAAAGTTATTTTGAAATTTGTTAAAAAAAGTGTTGACAGTCCCGTTCTGCTGTGATAATATATCAAGGCAAAACGGGATTATTATGTTCCAAAAATTACGGAGGTAAATACTATGTCTACTTATATGCCTAAAGGCGATATTACAGATCGTCAGTGGTATGTTCTTGACGCAGAAGGCAGAACACTTGGTGAAGTTGCAGTTGAAGCAGCTACAATCCTTCGCGGTAAGCACAAACCAACATTTACACCACACGTTGATTGTGGCGATAGCGTTATTATTATCAATGCTTCAAAAATCGTTCTTACAGGTAATAAACTTAATGATAAGATTTATTATCACCACACAGGTTATGTTGGTAATATGAAAGCTGTTAAATACGGTACTCTTATGAAACAAAAACCTGAATTCGTTGTAGAAAAAGCTGTTAAAGGCATGCTTCCTGACAACACAATCGGTAGAAATGCTATGACACGTATCCGTGTTTATGCTGGTGCAGAACACAAACAAGAGGCTCAGAAGCCAATTGTTAGAGAATTTTAAGTGAGGAGGCAATAAACAATGTACGAAAGCAAACCATATTTCTACGGTACTGGTAGAAGAAAAAAATCTGTAGCTCGTGTTCGTGTTTACCCAGGTACAGGTAAAATTACAATCAATGACAGAGATATCGACGATTATTTCGGTCTTGAAACACTTAAACTTATCGTTCGTCAGCCTCTCGCACTTACAGAAACATCTGAAAAATATGATGTTATCTGCCGTGTAGCAGGTGGCGGTGTAACAGGTCAGGCTGGTGCTATCCGTCACGGTATAGCAAGAGCTCTTCTTCAATCAGAAGATGAAGTTCGTCCAGTTCTCAAAAAAGCTGGCCTTCTTACAAGAGACCCAAGAATGAAAGAAAGAAAGAAATACGGTCTCAAAGGCGCACGTCGTGCTCCACAGTTCTCAAAGAGATAATTTCTTTGTATATTTCACAACTCCTTGCAGAGATGCAAGGAGTTGTTTCTTTTCTAAAACCTTTATATTCCTTGACTTTTTTATTGTTACATATTATAATTCCTATATATGTTTAAATTTATAGTATAAGTTGGTAAATTATGAAAAAAAGAGATTTAACACCTAACAGAATAATTGCTTATTTGGCAATGTTTTTTTTACTTACAATAGATACTTCTTTTTTTACACTTGAAACTTTTAGTGGTACTTTGAGGCTTATTATTTCTATTGTTTCTATTGCAGCAATTATTTTAACAAGATTTCAAAAAACAGTCTTGTCCAATCAGTTTTTTTCACGCGTAAAACGAACTGTTAGTTTTTTCATTATTTCTTTAATTCTTCCTGTGCTTTATGGTAATTATAATATGAAGCAAATGATTATTATGGTTGTAATCTGGGTAGTAGGATATTTAGTTGTTTTGTTTGTTCCGTATGAAGAATTTAAAGACATTTTTACGTCTATTATGACATTTTTAGCAATTTTTTCACTTATAACCTTTGCTATCAAATTAGTATCTGTTAATTTGTTCAGTTGGTTACCTACAATTGAAAAAAATGGTGTTATTTATTATAATGCGATTTTTGCGATTATATCTTCAAGTAATTTCACTTTGCGTAACTTTGGTGTTTTTTGGGAGCCAGGCGCATTCGCAATATTCCTTAATATTGCGTTGTATTTTGAATTGTTTGAGAATAAATTTAATCCTAAAAGAGTGTTATTGTTTTTTATAACAATTTTATCTACTGTTTCAACATTAGGTATTTTCTGTATATTTATTTTGTTTTTCGCCTTTATTACTGTTAACAAGAACTTTATTTCAAATAAAATTAAGTTTTTTGTTTCTGTTGCAGCAGTGTTGTGCCTTCTTGGTATGCTTGTTTTTGGCGATGATTACATTTTACAAGCATTTGGTAAGCTTGGTATATTAGAGGGTAGTACAGTCAATGATTCAACTAATGTCAGAATCAATGCTATAATATACCCGGGTACCGCTTTTCTTCAAAACCCGATTTTAGGTGTTGGTTATGACGACTACTTGTTTATTCAGGAGCGTTTCTGTGAAAATATGGCAACCTGCTCATTCTTAAATTTACTTTGTTTATTTGGTCTTGCAGGTGGATTGTTACCAATAATCGGTTGTATTCGTTTCTTTATAATAAACAACCAGAATTTTTTTACTAAATGCTTCCTTTTAGGTTTTGTTTTATTATTATTTTCAACTGAAAACTTTATTTTGTGTATTACATTGTACATCCTTGTTTTCTATGGTTTTACCAAAAAAAGTTCAAAAAGCTTTGTTAAAAAATTAGTTTGATTTTACTATTAAATGATTTAGAATTGTAACGAGGTTTCTTTAAATGAAAAAAGTTTTGATTTACTTAAAAAAGTATATTAAAGAAACAATTTTTGCGCCTCTGCTGAAAATGTCAGAGGCGCTTCTTGAATTGTTTGTGCCAATAATTATCGCAAATATTGTTGATATTGGTATCGGTAGTGGTACAGATTATATTGTAAAACAGTGTTTGATTTTATTTGCATTAGGGTTATTTGGTTTATTATTTTCAGTTTCGGCTCAATATATGTCTGCTCGTGCGGCGGTAGGTATGGCAACTGATTTAAAATCAGATTTATTCCGTCATATACAGAAATTCTCTTATGCGGAGCACGAAAAAATTGGCGCTTCAACACTTATAACACGAATGACAAGCGATATAAATCAGGTTCAATCTGGTGTTAATCTTACTTTAAGATTATTCTTACGCTCACCATTTATTGTTTTTGGTTCAATGATAATGGCGTTTACATTAGATGTGAAATCAGCACTTGTTTTTGTTGTTACAATACCACTGCTTTCTGTTGTTGTATTTACAGTTATGGCAGTTACCATACCAAAATACAGAAATGTACAGGAAAAGCTTGATTCTTTAATGCTTACAACCCGTGAAAATCTTTCGGGTGTAAGAGTTATAAGAGCTTTTTGTAAAGAAAAAGATGAAACTGAAATTTTCAATGATAAAAATATAGTTTTAAATATTGCACAGCGGGCGGTTGCAAGAATTTCTTCATTAACAAATCCAATGACGTTTGTTATTGTTAATATTTCTGCAGTTGTTCTTATATGGGTAGGCGCAATAAGAGTAGATAATGGTGATATTTCACAAGGTACAGTTATTGCTCTTTATAACTATATGGCACAGATTCTTGTTGAACTTATAAAACTCGCAAATTTAATTGTAAGTATTACAAAATCTATTGCAAGTGCAGGTAGAATTTCAAAAGTGTTTGATGTAGAAGATTCTGTTTTAGATTCACTTGATGCCAAGGATTATTTTGATTTGAATTCTGAGATAGCGGTTGAATTTAAAAATGTTTCTTTCAGATACCCTGATTCAACTGAAAATTCACTCGAAAATATTTCATTTGCAGTAAAAAATGGTGAAACTATTGGCATAATAGGTGGTACAGGTTCGGGTAAAACAACACTCGTAAATCTTATTTCGCGTTTTTATGATATTACAGATGGTGAATTGAATATTTTTGAGAAGCCTATAAATTCAGTAACTGAAAAGTTCTTAAGAGATAATATTGCTATTGTCCCGCAAAAAGCAGAATTATTCAAGGGAACAATAAGAGATAATATTAAAATGGGCAAAATTAATGCAACTGAAGAAGAGTTAAGTGTTGCTTTAAAACTATCTCAGGCAGAAGAGTTTGTTATGAAAAAAGATGAGGGATTAGATTGTAAGGTTGAGCAATATGGTAAAAATCTCTCTGGTGGGCAGAAACAACGAATTGCAATTGCTCGTGCGTTGATTAAAAAGGCGCCTGTCATTATTCTTGATGACTCTGCTTCTGCACTTGATTTAGCAACTGATGCGAAATTAAGAAAAGCGATAAAGGAATTACCGGACAATCCGACAGTATTCATAGTATCGCAACGAGTTTCTGCTGTTATGAATTCAGATAAAATTCTTGTTTTAGATGATGGTGAGTTAGTGGGTATTGGTACTCACGAAGAATTACAGAATACTTCTGATATTTATAAAGAAATCTGCAGCTCTCAGTTCGGGGGTGAAGAAAGATGAATACTAAAAAACAAACATTCAAAAGATTGTTTTCTATAATTGGTAAGTATAAAGCAATGCTTGCTTTAACCATTTTGTTAGCAATGGTATTCGTTGTTATATCTTTATATATTCCAGTGCTTATTGGTGACGCGGTTGATACCATTGTAAGTGCTGATAATGTTAAATTTGATGCTTTAGTACCAATTCTTGTCAAGATAGCTATTATTGTTCTTCTTGGGGGTATTTCTCAATGGATTATGAGTATTATAAATAACTATATTACTTATAATACTGTGCGTGATATCAGAAAGCTTTGCTTTGATAAATTGATGAAATTACCAATTAAATATATTGATTCTAATGCACATGGTGGTATTGTAAGCAGAATTATAACAGATGTCGATACATTTGCGGATGGTCTTTTAATGGGAGTTACTCAGGTCTTTACGGGTATTGCAACAATAATAGGTACATTGATTTTTATGGCTTTAATGAATCCTGTAATCACTGTTGCGGTAATAGTTTTGACACCAGTATCGTTATTTGCGGCAAAATTCATTTCGGGCAGAACATATAAACTCTTTAAAAATCAATCAGAAAAAAGAGCAGAGCAGACTGCATTAACAGAAGAAATGATAACTAATCAAAAAACCGTTAAAGCATTTAATTATGAGGATAAAGCAATTGTTGAATTTGATAATATCAATAATTCTTTAGGTAAGATTTCATTAAAAGCAATTTTTTACTCATCTCTTACAAACCCGGTTACCCGATTTGTAAATAGTATGGTTTATATGGTTGTTGCTTTAATTGGCGCTATTTTCGTTTTAAAAGGCTCTTTAACTGTTGGTATGCTTGTTAGTTTTCTGAGCTATGCAAACCAATATACAAAGCCATTCAATGAGATTTCAGGTGTTATTACAGAGCTCCAGAATGCTATTGCTTGTCTTGAGAGAGTTTTTAGCTTAATTTACGAGGATGAATATAGTGAAGATGGTAAAGCTTCCTTCAATGACCATTCTGGTACAGTTGAATTTAAAAATGTTCATTTTTCATATAGTCCTGATAAGCCTTTGATTGAAGACTTTTCATTAAAGGTAAAAGCAGGTGAAACAATTGCAATAGTTGGCCCTACCGGTTGCGGAAAAACAACTTTAATAAATATTCTTATGCGCTTTTATGATGTTAAGAGCGGTGAAATTATAATAAATGGTAAGAATATTAAAGATGTAACAAGAGAAGAGCTTCGTTCAAATTTTGGTATGGTCTTACAGGAAACGTGGCTTAAAAGTGGAACTGTTCTTGAAAATTTAACGTTAGGTGTTAAGAATGCAACAGAAGAGCAGGTAATAGAAGCGGCAAAAATGACAAGAGCCCATAGCTTTATTAAAAGATTGCCGAATGGTTATAACACCATTTTAGGAGAAAGCGGAGGTTCGCTTTCCGAAGGTCAAAAACAGCTTTTATGTATAACAAGAGTTATGGTAATGAATCCACCTATGCTTATTCTTGACGAAGCAACATCTTCAATAGATACGCGTACTGAATTGAAAATCAGTAAAGCATTTGATTTATTGATGAAAGGAAAGACATCGTTTGTTGTTGCACACAGACTTTCAACCATTAAAGATGCTGATAGAATACTTGTTATGAAGGATGGTAATGTTATAGAAATTGGTAATCACAATGATTTGATTTCCAAAAAAGGTTTTTATTATAATCTTTATAAAAGTCAGTTTGAAGTATAATAAAAAAGCTTGTAGTCAGTAATTAACTACAAGCTTTTTTAATTCCCACAATGCCGGATGCGGTAATAAAAACCTGCTTATTGGCAGGTGGGTGTCCTCTCCGTAAGTTCACGCTCCCTTCGTCCGCAAAGGCGGGAGGTCTGCAATCCGTCACAGAAGTCCGAACTCCCTTTAAATTGACATAGGGTTAATATTATCCGCATTTATCGCACACCGCAGGAATTATTCATAATATTTGTTTTATTATTAAGATTATTCTTCGTCGTCAAACTCAAAAATATCTGCAAGTCTTTCTTCAAAGAGTTTACCGATTTTATCAAAGAGCTTGTCGTCTTCAATTGGTTCTAAATAAAGCTCACCATCATCTTCTGTAACCTGAAGAATAATAAGTTCGCCATCGCTGTCAATAATTTCTTCAGCTTCATCATAAATAGGGAGAAGAGCAACAAATTTACCTTCATCTGTTTCAATTCTGTCTAATTCTTCAAAAGTATGTTCAACGCCATCTTCATCAACTACTGAAACAATATCTGGACCGTATTCTTCATTAAAGCCTTCGCTTTTTTCAAAATTATCTGCCATAGTTATCACCAAAACCTTTCTATGTTTTAATTCTATACTGTTTCTTTTATTAAGTCAACAGTAAATTATTCCGTTATTTCTGCGCTCCAAGTGAAAATTCTTGTATCATGTGCATCAAGTGACATTATTCCTCTTTTTTCGCTTAAATCAGCTTTTTTGTCATGGTTGTCATTGATTCCCCACCAAGGTTCAATGCAAACATAAGGTGCATTTGGCTTTGCCCAGATGCCAAGAACAGGTGAATCAAAGTTGAATCTTACAACTCTGTTGTGTTCATTGCTCTTTAAAGAGATAACCTTATCAGTGTAACCACTTAAAATTAAAGCATCGTGGTCAAAAGTATCTTTTTGAAGAGTGATTCTTTTTTCGTTTTTTAATAATTCAACTTGATTATCAAGTAAAAGTGATTCTTCATCAATCTGTTCATTCATAACAGAAGCCTGTGGGTTATCAAATTCAAGATAATCACCAATTTTACAGTTGAAGCCAGGGTGAGCACCAAACGAATAGTACATAACACAATCGTTTTTGTTTACAACCTTATGAGAAACCTCTAAACCGTTATCATTTAATTTGAATGTAACAAATAAATCAAAGTGATATGGATAAATTTTTAAAGATTCTTCATCATCGCTCTGGAGAAATGTAAGAGTATTTTCGGTCTGTTCAACTAATCTGAATGGTTTCTTTCTTACAATACCGTGTTTTTCCATAGAATATTCTTTACCATTAAGGTGGTATTTATCATCAAGGAGTCTGCCGATTACAGGGAAAAGAATAGGTGACTGACCATACCAAATTTCGGTAATACCTTGCCAGATATATTCAATTCCTGTTTTCTTTGATTTAAAAGAGGTGAGCTCTGCACCCATCTCTTTAACACCTAAAGAGAAAAAGTCGTTTTCAATTGTGTAAATCATATTAAAACCTCTTAATTAATTATTTATTTTATAGAGTTTAACCGACGTGTTATTGTCATATTCCGGTAGTTCAACACAAATATGTTCAGTAAGTGATGTAGGTACATTTTTACCTATATAATCAGGTCTGAAAGGAAGCTCTCTGTGACCTCTGTCGCAAAGGATAGCGAGTTGAATACTTGCAGGTCTGCCTAATTTAAAGAGTGCTTCAATAGCAGCACGAACAGTTCTGCCGGTAAAGAGAACATCATCGACTAAAACAATGTTTTTTGATGTTATATCAAAATCTATTTTTGTTTCATTAACCTCAGGTAATTCGTGAGCTTGTGTCAAATCATCACGATATAAATTTATATCAAGCTCACCAACATCCAAATCAATCTTTTCAATTGATTTAATATTTTCAGCAATGATTTTTGCAAGTGGAACACCACGACTTTTAATACCGATTATTACAAGATTTTTTGTACCCTGATTTCGTTCTATGATTTCGTGTGCTATTCGTGTTAAAGAACGCCTTATAGCAGGCTCATCCATTAAAATTGCTTTAAGTTCCATATATCCTCCTGGATTTTATAACATATAAACGCCAGATTCGAGTTCCACGATTTCGCGGTCGTTTGTTCTGATGTATTTATAAATTGGTTCTTCAAATTCTTTGTAGTCTGAAACAGTAAAGTTTTTTAAGTCAATTGTTCTTATCTTGAACGATTGATGATTACAAATATAAAGAATATCGTTATAATTAGTTATAGAAACAGGGTTTAAGAAAGCGGTAGAAGAATCTCCGCCGATTCTTAAAACTATTTTTTCAGTAACAGGGGAATATCTGATTACACAGTTGTTGTCAGGAACAACACACCAAAGATATTTCTTTTCAGCAGCAATGCCACTTACAGGACAGTCACGATATTGTAAATCACCAGTCCAGTAAAGAGTGCCATTTTCATCAAATAAACCAAGCTCACCAGTTTTATAAGCAACTGCAACGTGCTTGTTTGGTAAAACAACTGCATCACAAGAAAGATAATCGCCTAATTGTTCACTTATTTTCTCGTAAGCGTCACCAAATTTATTAAAGAGATAAGCACCCTTGGTACTTTGAGACGGGCGTTCTAATTTAACATCGTAAGTTATAAAAGAAATTCTGACTTCGCCACTTTTGAGGGTATCTTTTCTTGCAACGATTATTCCTTTTGAGAAAGGGATGATATCGGCAATATCAATATCCATCAGTTTTTTCATTTTGATTCCTCGTCTAAATTGTCAATGTTATTTATCTGATAACATAAAGTCATAAGCGAATCACCGAGATGAACATTTTCAACAGCAATTCCTTTATAGTTTGTAGCAATATCGTACTGTGTGAAATTCCAGAATCCTTTGATTCCTAAAGAAACAAGTTTTTTTGCAGTAGTGTCTGCAAACTCGCTTGGAATACAAAGAATAGCAACACTTGGGTTGTGTTCCTTACAGAATTCTTCAAGTATATCAGAATCAAGTACAGTTTTATTGCCGATTTGTTGACCTATTACATTGGGATTATTATCAAAAATACCAATGAGGTCAAAACCGCGGTCTTCAAATCTTAAATGAGTGGCAACCGCGTGACCAAGATTACCAGCACCAATAAGTACTGCTTTGAATTTACTGCTAAGACCGAGAATATTGCCTATTTCGTTATAAAGCTGTTCAATATTATAACCATAGCCTTGTTGACCAAAACCACCAAAGCAGTTTAAATCCTGTCTTATCTGTGAGGCAGTAAGTCCCATTCTTGCAGATAATTCTTTTGATGATATTCTTACAACACCTTGTCTTTTTAGTTCTTCTAAATATCTGTGATATCTCGGAAGTCTTTTAATAACAGGTGTTGAAACTTGTTCATTTTTTTTCATAATATTTCAACTACCTTTTAAAAATTAAAGGGTTTTTAAAGTATCCATAACATATTGACCAAATTCTTCACAAGTGCAACCTGTGTCTCGACCTGTAATAGTCATTTTCTTTTCTGTAATCATACAGATATCAAGCGCTTTTTCAAGTTTGTCAGCTTCTTCTTGTTTGCCGATGTGAGAAAGAAGAAGAACAGATGCACGAAGCATTGAGCAAGGGTCTGCATATTGACCGCGACCTTCTTTAACCATACGAGGTGCAGAACCGTGAATTGCTTCAAACATAGCATACTGCTTACCAATGTTAGCGCTACCAGCAGTACCGACACCACCCTGGAATTCAGCAGCTTCGTCTGTAATGATATCGCCATAAAGGTTAGGAAGAACGAAAACCTTGAAATCTGTACGGCGTTTTTTATCAATAAGCTTTGCAGTTGTAATGTCGATGTACCACTCATCTGTTGTAATGTCTGGGTAGTCTTTAGCAATATCCTTGCAAAGGTTGAGGAATTTACCGTCAGTTGTTTTAATGATATTTGCTTTTGTTATGATTGAAACTCTGTCTTTCTTATTGTTTCTTGCGTATTCATAAGCAAGTTTTGCAATTCTTTCAGTACCTTCAGTTGTTGTAACAACAAAGTCAAATGCTAATTCACCATCAACATCTACACCTTTTGAACCAACTGCATAAGCACCCTCTGTGTTTTCTCTGAAGAATGTCCAGTCAATGTTTTCTTCTGGAATTTTAACAGGACGAACATTAGCAAAAAGGTCAAGTGCTTTACGCATAGCAACATTAGCACTTTCGATATTAGGGAGACCATCGCCGGCCTGTGGAGTTGTTGTAGGACCTTTTAAAATAACGTCGCAAGATTTTAATTCTTCCATAACATCATCAGGAATAGCCTTCATAACCTTTACACGATTTTCAATTGTAAGACCATCAATGTATTTGAATTCGATTTTACCAGCGTCAACATCATCTTTTAAAATGAATTTAAGAACATTTGCAGATTCTTTTGTGATAATAGGGCCAATACCGTCACCGCCACAAACACCGATAACAATTTTTGGGAGTGATTTAAAATCTTTAAATTCTTTTGTTGATTTGATTTTCTGATTTCTTGCGTCTTGTTCAATAAGAAGTGTTTTGAATTTTTCAAGAGCTGCATTGATTTGTAATTCGTTCATAATTAGTTGTTCTCCTTTTTTGTGAAATCGAGAAGGCTACCAGCTGCAAGGATGTCTTTTTGTCTTTCTGAAACATCGCAAATAAGCTTGTATTCTTCATTCTTAGTTTTATTGATAAGTGTTATATCTTTATTTTCAGTAAGCTCAGCTTTAATTGCTGGAAGCTCGAGTTCATCGTTTACATTTATTTTATCGTAATCTGAAGCATCCTTGAAATTAAGTGGAATAATACCAGCATTAACAAGATTTGCTTTGTGAATACGAGCAAAAGATTTTGTAATAACTGCTTTTACACCTAAATAAAGAGGAACTAAAGCAGCGTGTTCTCTTGATGAACCCTGACCATAGTTTGCACCACCAATAACAACACAGTTTTCTGCTTTTTTGCAGTTTTCTGCAAAGTTTTCATCGCATTGACGGAAGCAGAATTGAGAGAGGTAAGGGATGTTTGAACGGTAAGGAAGAATTTTTGCACCTGCAGGCATAATGTGGTCAGTTGTAATGTTGTCCCCAACCTTAAGAACTGCAGTAGCAGATATTGAATCAGTAAGAGGAGAAGTTTTGGGGAATGGTTTAATATTTGGACCATAGTAAACTTCAACAGCATCAGCTTCTGCTTTTGAGTCAGCAGGTAATTCAATCATATTGTCATTTATAATAAATGTCTTTGGAAGAGTTACAGAAATATCATCTGTGAGTTCTGTTGGGTCTGTGAGTACACCTGTAATTGCTGAAGCTGCAGCAGTTTCAGGGCTTACAAGATATACCTTACCATCAGCTGTACCGCTTCTGCCTTCAAAGTTTCTGTTGAAGGTTCTTAAAGAAACACCAGATGAGCAAGGAGATTGACCCATACCGATACAAGGACCACAAGCACTTTCAAGAATACGTGCACCAGCATCAATCATATCTGCCAAAGCGCCATTAAGTGCTAACATATTAAGAACTTGTTTAGAACCAGGAGCAATACCAAGACTGATATTTGGATTAACTTTTTTACCTTTAAGAATTTTTGCAACCTTCATCATATCTAAAAGTGATGAGTTTGTGCAAGAGCCAATAAGTACCTGGTCTACTTTGATTTTGCCGATTTCTGAAATTGCTTTAACATTGTCAGGCATATGTGGCATAGCAGCGAGTGGTTTGAGTGTTGACAAATCAATATCAATTACTCTGTCGTATTCAGCATCTGAATCAGGAAGAAGTTCTACCCAGTCCTGTTCTCTGCTTTGTGCTTTCATAAATTCATAAGTGATTTCATCTGAAGGGAAGATTGAAGTTGTGGCACCAAGCTCAGCACCCATATTTGTAATAGTTGCTCTTTCAGGAACAGAAAGTGTTTTTACACCTTCACCACCATATTCAACAACTTTACCAACGCCACCTTTAACGGAAAGTATTCTTAAAACTTCAAGAATAATATCTTTTGCGGCAACATAAGGTGAAAGCTTGCCTGTAAGATTAACTTTAATAACTTCTGGAACTGTGATATAGTAAGCACCGCCACCCATAGCAACTGCAACATCAAGACCGCCGGCACCCATTGCGAGCATACCTAAACCGCCACCTGTAGGTGTGTGGCTGTCAGAACCGATAAGTGTTTTACCAGGGATACCAAATCTTTCTAAATGTACCTGGTGACAAATACCGTTACCTGGACGAGAGTAACGAACACCACGTTTTTTACAAACACTCTGAATGAATTTGTGGTCGTCAGCATTCTCAAAACCTGTCTGAAGAGTATTGTGGTCGATATAAGCAACTGAAAGTTCGGTTTTAACTTTATCGATATCCATTGCTTCAAGTTCAAGATAAGCCATTGTACCTGTTGCGTCCTGAGTAAGGGTCTGGTCAATTCTTATACCAACTTCATTGCCTTTCTTATACTCACCATCAACAAGGTGACTTTTAATAATCTTTTCACATAATGTAAGACCCATTGTTATTCCTCCTGTGAACTTGTTTAATTTTTTAACAAAGTCTATTGTATAATTTTTGATGCTTTTTGTCAATGAAAAGAGTGTAGTATTATGGTATAAATTTTAATTAAATTTTTTTAATTTTTATATAATATATACAATACATAATATTATTAAAAAATCACTACAAAATATTGTGTTTTTAAAGTTTCAAATATTGCACTTTTCAAAAAAATGTGTTATTATGTAATTTGGTTATTTTCGTATTTTTGGGATACAATACATTTGGTGATATATTGTGTTTTATGAAAATAATGAAAATCCACTTTGTTCTTTTACCGCACCAAATCCTTCAGAAGATAATTCAGAATCAATTGATGAAGAACTTCAAAAAGATGCAACTGAAGATGAGGGTGACGGAAGTGTTACAATAAATGTTAATGGTAAGTATATTCATTGTCTGACTATAATTGGTCAGGTTGAAGGTCATTACACTTTGCCGAATACAACAAAAACAACAAAATATGAGCATATAATTCCAAGGATTGTTGCAATAGAGGAAAATAAAGAGGTTTCAGGTTTATTGCTTATTTTAAATACAATTGGTGGCGATATTGAAGCTGGACTTGCTATTGCTGAGCTTATTTCAGGAATGTCAAAACCAACTGTTTCAATTGTTTTGGGTGGTGGGCATTCTATTGGTATTCCGTTAGCAGTCAGTACTAAAAAATCCTTTATTGTTCCTTCAGCATCTATGACGGTTCATCCTGTGAGAATGAATGGGCTTGTTTTAGGTGTTCCGCAAACAATGTCATATCTCAAAAAGATGGAAGAACGCGTCGTAGGGTTTATTGTAAGAAATTCAAAGATACAATCTGACAGATTCAGACAGCTTATGCTTAACAGCGATGAATTGATTTCGGATTTTGGAACTGTATTATTAGGTGAAGATGCTGTAAAAGAAGGGCTTATAGACTGTGTCGGGAATCTTTCTGATGCACTAAAATGCTTGTATGATATGACTAACCAGCAAGAATTATTAAAAGAACAAGAGTTTAAGTTTTAATGAAGAGGTGATATGGTGGATATTTTAAAAGCATTTATTATGGGTGTTATTCAGGGTATTACTGAATTTTTACCGGTTTCGAGTAGTGGCCACCTCTCTCTTTTTAGCCATTTTTTTGGTATTGATACAGAAATTTCGGGGTTGTATTCCTCGATGTTACATATTGGCTCTCTCGTAGCAATTCTCGTATTTTTTTATAAGACTATTTATGAATTGTTTATTGAGTTTACACTATGCATTAAAGATATTTCTAAAAAACGATTCACATTAAACAGTAAAGAGATATCAAAAACAAGAAGAATGCTTTTTATGTTCATTATTTCTTGTGTACCTCTATTTTTTTTATTTTTACCGACAAAAAGTGGTAGTAACATTCTTGAGACGGTTGAGTCTTTTTCTAAAGATGACAGTATTTTAATTGAAGGCATCTGTTTTATTATTACAGGAGTTATTCTTCTACTTGGAGTATTGCTTGATAAATATCATAAGAAAAAGAAAAATGTTGGCCCTTTATCAGCTCTTTTAATAGGCATAGCTCAGGTTATAGCAGCTTGCTTTCCCGGAATATCGCGTTCAGGAACAACAATTTCTACAGGCTTAATATGTGGTGTAAGCAAAAAAAATATGATTATGTATTCATTTATTTTAAGTATTCCTACAATTTTTGCAGCAGGCTTAATTGAATTTATTGATGCAATGAAAACACCAACATTTATACCTGTATTACCATTGGTTGTTGGTGTGGTTACATCAGCAGTTGTAGGAGTTTTATCAATTGGTCTTTTAAGGTTTCTTTTGAAAAAAAATAAGTTTAAATATTTTGGATATTACTGTGTTTCACTCGGTGTCATAACTGCAATTATTGGCATAGTTGAAACTTTAATGAATAAAGGGGTGTAAAAAATTGGCAACACAAAAAAAGTCGGGTAAAGCACCGGCTAAAGGCAAAGCAAATACAAAAGGTAAAAACACCAAAAATAATAAAAATACTAATGTTGCAGATTCATCAAAAAAACAAGGTGTTTTGTTAGGTGTTTTTATATTCGCAATCTTTATGGCTGCGGTAGTATTTATAGATGCAGGTGGTCCTTGGGGTTATTTAAGAAACTTCTTTTTTGGTGTGTTTGGTTTTACTGCATTTATAGTTCCTTTCTTTTTGATTTTTGTAAGTGTTATTGCGGCAATTGGAAGAGATTCAAGAAAGTATAAATATCGTGTTGTTGAAGGTGTTGTAATTTACACTCTTGTTATGGCATTTATACATATTATTTCTTGTGGAGAGCAACTCACTTATGGTGAACAGATAACAGAAAATTTTAATATTTTTAAGAATGCTGATGGTAATGGTCCGCGTTTTGGTACAGGTGTTTATGGTGCGGTGTTTGGTGGTTTGCCACTTCTTTTAACTGCTGGTAATAAACTTGCTGCCGGCATTATAACTTTTCTTTTGATTTTCTCGCTTGTTATGATTTTCTCGGGTACTTCACTTCTCAAATTGGTTCGTTCTTTAAAAACTCCTGTTGAAGTTGTGAGTGATTATGCCGAAGAAAAAATCGACGGTATGAAAGAAACTTATGAAACAGTTTCACAAGATGTTCACGAAATAAGAGCGAAAAATGCAGAGAAACGCAGAGCGGCGAGAGAACAAGAAGAGCCTGTCAGAAGAAGGTCAAGAATTGATATTCCATTAAGTGATACCGAAAGTGTACCAGATATGGGAATTGATACTGTTTTTGAAACTTCCTCATATAAAACTGTTGCTGAATTAAATAACAATTCGCTTAATATGAGTGATTTTGATGATGTGAAACCACAGAGAATACAACTTCTTGATGACTATAATGATGATTATTCTCACGAAGATGTTACAGTAAGTGAAGAAGGTGCTATTAAGGCTGATGCTATTTTAGAAAAAGCTGTAAATGATTTGAATTCAAAAACAGAAGCTTCAGGTAACTTTAATTTTGCACCTGTAGAAGATGAAATTATAAAAGAACCACCTGTAAATACTTCTGATCTTCCTGATGCTACAGAGGATATTGATGAAGCTGACGATGATGATGAATTTGTAGCGCCAGAGGTCAAACAGCTCGAAATTAAATACGAATTACCACCAATTGATTGTCTTGATTTACCAAAGAATAAGTCAGGTTTTGACGATACAAGAGATATGCAGGATAAAGCAAACAGAATTGTTGAAACTCTTAATTCTTTTGGTGTTGGAACCAAGATTGTTGATATTTGTAAGAGTCCATCTGTTACTCGTTTTGAGCTTCAACCAAATCCTGGTGTTAAAATCAGTAAAATTACTGCACTTGCAGACGATATTGCAATGAATCTTGCTGCATCTGGTGTGCGTATTGAAGCGCCAATTCCAAATAAAAATGCAGTTGGTATTGAGGTTCCAAATTCAGAAAAAACAATGGTTTCTTTAAGAGAAATTGTTGACAGTCAGCAATATAAAAATGCAAAATCAAAGCTTACTGTTGCTTTGGGTAGAGATATTCAGGGCACACCAACTTGTGCAGATTTAGCAAAAATGCCTCACTTGCTTGTTGCGGGTACAACAGGTTCAGGTAAATCAGTTTGTCTTAATGCGATGATTGTCAGCTTGCTTTATAATGCTACACCAGATGAAGTTAAGCTTATCATGATTGACCCTAAAAAGGTTGAGTTTACAGTTTATCGCTCTATACCACATCTTTTAGTCCCAGTTGTTTCTAATCCAAGAAAGGCTGCTGGTGCACTTTCCTGGGCTGTTGCTGAAATGGACAAACGTTATGCATTATTTGCAGAAAAAGGTGTCAGAAATCTTGAGGGCTATAATACTTATGCAGTTTCTGAAAATCTTCCTAAAATGCCACAGATTGTTATAATTATAGATGAGTTGTCCGACTTGATGATGGCTGCATCAAATGAAGTTGAAGACTCAATATGTCGTCTTGCTCAAAAGGCGAGAGCAGCAGGTATGCACTTGATTGTTGCTACACAAAGACCATCTGTTGATGTTATTACAGGTCTTATTAAAGCAAATATTCCAAGCCGTATTGCTTTTGCAGTTAAATCACAGATTGACTCAAGAACAATTATTGATACACAAGGTGCCGAAAAGCTTTTAGGTAATGGCGATATGCTTTATTGTCCTGTCGGCCTTTCTAAACCTGTCAGAGTTCAGGGCTCATATCTTTCTGATGAAGAAATTGAAAGAGTCATAAATCACGTGACCTCTCAGGGCGAAGTTAAGTACGATGATGAAGTTATTCAGGAAATTGAAAGAAATGCTGCAAAAGATGATAAAAAGAAAAGTGCAGATATTTCAATTGATTCAACTGGTCAGGGTGAAGATGGCGACGAAATGATACCGAAAGCTATTGAGGTTGTTATTGAGCAGGGTATGGCTTCAACAACACTTCTTCAGAGAAAGTTGAAGTTAGGTTATGCCCGTGCGGCAAGAATTATAGATGAGCTTTCCGAAAAAGGTATTGTAGGCCCTTACGAAGGCAGTAAACCAAGAAAGGTTTTAATTACAAAAGAGCAATGGTACGAAATGCAGGCTCGTTCAAGCACTGTCACACCAAAACAACTTACTATTGAAGAGGTAACTGCACCTAAAGTCACTGCACCTGTGTTTGAATATAATGACCCAGAAGAATCAGGAAACGACGAATCTTCTGTAATTGGTGACAGTAACTATTTTGGTAGTGCAGTAAGCTCTTATCAGGATGAGGAGTAATTATGGATATTTTTATAGAACGTTTTGAAGGTGATTATGCTCTTTGCAGATTAGACGACAAAGAGAAAAATTTCATTAAATTACCTTTACGCGAGTTGCCAGAAGGAGTAAAAGAATTCTCTGTAATTACTTTAAAATCAAACGGCACTATGTTTATAAATTCTTATGCAAAAGAGTTGAGAATGGAAAAAATCGCTAAAAGTCTTAAATGTAAAAAATACAAATTTGATTTTTATAAAGATTTTTGAAGAAAATGTAAAAAAACTCTTGATTTTTAAGGAAAGTAGTGCTATACTTTCATAGCAAAAACTCACGCAGGGGAGATTTGGAATGCCTTGTGCATCAAATGATGTGGCGTTCTTAAAGTTGATACCTTGCGGCGGTTTAACAAAAAGGAGGACAATAATATGTCAGTAGTATCAATGAAACAACTTCTCGAAGCAGGTGTTCATTTCGGTCACCAAACAAGAAGATGGAATCCAAAAATGGCTCAATACATCTTCACAGAAAGAAATGGTATTTATATCATCGACCTTCAGAAGACTGTTAAGAAGCTCGAAGAAGCTTACACATTCATCAACCAAATCGCACAAGACGGTGGCGAGGTTCTCTTTGTAGGTACAAAGAAACAGGCACAGGATTCTGTTAAAGAAGAAGCAGAACGTTGCGGTATGTCATTCGTTAATGCTCGTTGGCTTGGTGGTATGCTTACAAACTTCAACACAATTCAAAGAAGAATTAAAAGACTTGCTCAGTTAAAAGCTATGGCTGAAGACGGTACTTTTGACCTTCTTCCTAAGAAAGAAGTTATTAAGCTCAACCTCGAAAGAGAAAAACTCGAAAAATTCATGGGCGGCATTACAGAAATGAAGAAAATGCCAGCAGCAATGTTCATTGTTGACCCAAGAAAAGAAAGAATTGCAGTTCTCGAAGCAAAGAAACTCGGTATTCCGATTGTTGCTATCGTTGACACAAACTGCGATCCTGATGAAATTGATTATGTAATTCCTGGTAACGATGATGCTATCCGTGCAGTAAAACTTATTGCAGGTGCTATGGCAGATGCTATTATTGCTGGTCGTCAAGGTTTACAGACAATCCCTTCTTCAGAAGCAGCAGAAGAAGTTGCTGAAGAAGTAGCAGAAGACGCTGAATAATTTGAAAATATTAAATAAGGCGGAAAATTTTTCCGCCTTGTTTTAAAATATGGTAAAACCTAAGGAGGAAATAAAAATGGCATTTACAGCTCAAGACGTTAAAACATTAAGAGAAAAAACAGGCGTTGGTATGATGGAGTGTAAAAAAGCACTTACAGAAGCTGACGGCGATATGGATAGAGCTTTCGAAATTCTTCGTGAAAGAGGCCTTGCAGCATCTGAAAAGAAAGCAAGCAGAATTGCAGCAGAAGGTGCAGTTATTGCTTACACAGATGAAGATGCAAAAGTTACAGTTCTTCTTGAAATCAACTCAGAAACAGACTTCGTTGGTAAAAACGAAAAATTCCAAGAATTCGGTCTTAATGTAGCAAAAACAATTGCTGCTAACAAACCAGCTTCAGTTGAAGCACTTGCTGACCTCAACCTTGTTGGTACAGACAGAACAGTTACAGAAGGCCTTAATGACCTTATTCTTGTTATTGGCGAAAACATTAAAATCCGTCGTTTTGAAATCATTGAAGGTGATGTTGTAACATACATCCACGCAGGTGGTTCAGTAGGTGTTGCAGTTAAATTTGAAACAAATCTTACTGATAAAGCTGAGTTTGTTGCAATGGGTAAAAACATCGCTATGCAGATTGCTGCTATGAGCCCAGAATATCTTAGTCAGGATTCAATTTCTGCAGATGAGCTTGCAAAAATGAAATCTATCACAATTGATTCATCACTCAACAAACCTGAATCACTTCCAAAGCCAATTCTTACAGCTCTTTTCGATAAAGCAATTGCAGAAAACCTTTTCAGTGCAGAAGATGTTGCTGCTTATGAAGAAAATAAAAAGAGTCAATACCTCTTTAACTTCCTTTCAAAAGAAGCTGTTGCTACTCTTGCTTCACTTGCTATTGCAGGTAAGGAAGAATACATCAACAACAAAATCTTCTCAGGTGCAGTTGAAGGTCGTATTAAAAAGCAAATTAAAGAAATCTGCCTTCTTGAACAAGCTTTCGTTCGTTCAGACCTTTTCGACGGTACAGTTGCTGGTTATGTTGCAAATGTTGCTAAAACAACTGGTGCTGATATCAAAGTTGAAAGCTTCATTCGTCTTGTAAAAGGTGAAGGTCTTGAAAAGAGAGAAGACAATTTCGCTGATGAAGTTGCAAATATGATTAAATAATTATTTTCTTATAAAAAACGACTCTCATTTGAGAGTCGTTTTTTAGTTTCTTGACAATTATTCTGTAACATATTATAATTTTTACATAATTATATTTGATTGGTGTTTATATGAAGATATTTGAAATAAATTCAGGCAACTATGGTAGCACAGGTAATATTATGCTGAATATTGCAGAAAATGCAAGGTTATCAGGTCATAATGTAAAAGTTGCATATCGTAAGAGCCGTAGCGTTACCCCAGGTAATTCAAGTGATGAAATTCTTATAGGTAATAGTTTTTTCGGCTTCACCCACAGATTTGTAGGTGAATATCTCGGGTTAGAGGGCTTTGGTTCTGTTTTTTCTACTTTAAAGCTTATTAAAGATATTAAAAAATTTAATCCGAATATTATTCATCTTCATATTTTACACGGGTGGTATCTTAATTTACCAATTTTATTCAGTTTTTTATCTAAATACAACAAAAAGGTTGTATGGACAATGCACGATTGTTGGGCGTTCACTGGTCATTGTCCGCATTTTGAGTACGTTAAATGCAATAAATGGCAAACAGGCTGCGAAAATTGTCCACAATACAGAGATTACCCATTTTCAAGAGTTGACAGTTCAAAATTTTTATATAAAAATAAAAAGAAATATTTTACAGCAATTGATGATTTAACCATAGTTACACCTTCAAAATGGTTAGCTCAATTAATCGGCAACTCATATTTCAAAAACAGTAAAATTGAAGTTATAAATAATGGAATTGATTTAAGTATTTTTAAACCGGTTGAAAGCAATTTCAGAGAGTTAAATAATATATCTGAAAACGACCATTTAATTTTAGGTGTTGCCTTTGAATGGACTGAAAAAAAGGGTATTGATATTTTAAAAAAGCTTAGCGATGATTTGAATAGCAATTATAAAATTATTTTAATTGGTACAACTGAAGATGATGAAAAGAATTTACCTGAAAATATTATAAAAATAAGAAGAACTTCAAGTAAAGAAGAATTAGCAGAAATTTATTCTTCGGCAGATTTATTTGTGAATCCGACAAAGGAAGAAACGTTTCCTACAGTCAATATGGAAGCTCTTGCTTGTGGGACACCTGTTTTGACATTTAGAACAGGTGGAAGTCCTGAAATAATTGATGAAAAAAGTGGTAGCGTTGTCGATTGTGATGATTATGAAAGTTTTAAAAGTGAAATTGTCAGAATATGTGAAACCAAACCATTTTCAAGTAGTGATTGTATCGAAAGAGCAAAGCTTTTTGATATGAATGATAAATTCAGAGAATATGTAAAACTGTATGAATCCATTTAAAGTTTATCCCCATACACAAATTAAATTGTGTATGGGGATAAATTATTTATTAAATTGTTTTTTCTCTTGCTATGCCAAATTCATTTCCTGTATGAAGAGGTGCTTCTGGTTTTATTTGTGGCTTATTTGTTATTGGTAACTTAATTGTAACTTTAAATAAATCTCCATCAATATCAATAGAGAAAATACCATTCTGAAGCTCTGTAAAGCTTCTTGCAATAGAAAGACCAAGACCACTACCTTCAGTTGTTCTTGAATTATCACCGCGTACAAATCTTTCGGTAATCTCATCAGGATTTATATTAAGTTTATCTTTGCTTATGTTTTTAACAGAGAATACACCATAATTTCCTTCTTTATAAACATCAACATAAACTCTTGTACCTGAAAGAGCATATTTTTTTACATTTGAGAATAAATTGTCAAAAATTCTGAAAGTGTGTTGACTATCAGCTTTAACAAATAAATCTTCATTTTTCTGCGAAACAACAATTTCTAAACCGACATTTTCTAAAACATCATTGTTTTCACCAACTGCCTGTAAAGCCAATTCATTAAGATTTACAGTATCTACTGTCATTTTAATATTACCGCTTGATGCTTTACTTGCTTCAGTTAAATCTTCAATAAGTCTTTTGAGTTTTGTAGACTTTTCATCGAGAATATCTAAATATTTATTTTCATCTTCGCCTTCAATATTGCAAAGTTTCAAGAGTGAAACATAGTTTATAATTGAAGTAAGGGGAGTCTTCAAATCGTGGGAAACATTTGTAATAAGCTCTGTTTTAAGTCTTTCACCCTTCAATGCTTCACCAACTGCTTTTTCAATTGAATCACGACATTCGTTTAAGTTTCTTGCAAAATCTTTGAGTGGGAATACAAATTTTGTAGAATCAAGGTTAATATCAAGATTGCCATTTTTCATATTCTCAACAGCAATAGCAAGAGTTTTGGTTTGTGATAAAAATCTTAACGCAAAAATTATTCCAAAGATTGTATTAAGTAATAATACAATTGAGAAGAAAACACCAATTTCTTCTTCAAAACCAAAACCACAAGCAAAAAATCCAGCAGCGAATTCTATAACAGCCCAAATTGATAAAATAATTAACAACTTTTTCTCAATTTGCTTTACTGTATTTCTCAAATCTCTGTTCTTTTCAATAAATTTCTTGAAGTTCTTATAAATTTTATAGCAAATAAAACGCTCCTTAAAAGTTTCGGCTTTTTTATTTACTAAAATATAATTTATAAATGTTGTAGTTGAAAAGGCGAGAATTGCAAAGCATACACCAATTAAATCCGGTAATATTTCGCTGATAATTAAATAATCAAACACCCTGGAGTAATTATAGGAATTATCAGGGAAATAATCAAATTCACCAACAAGGTATATAATGCTCAATCCGATAGAAAATATAATCGCAAAATATAATGCAAGATGAATAATAAAGAATGTTCGCTGGCTAATATTTAAACAGAGTTTTTCATTTTTAAATTTTGGTTTTGAAAGTATTGCAAGAGTAATAATTCCGGCAACTGTTAAAATTGAAAAAATAATAGTTTGTGTTTTTAAAGAAAGGGGGTCCTGTTTTAAACTATCGTTAAACATTTGTGATAGTACATAAAACTCATCATCCGCGGACTGCGGCATATTAACCTTGAAATAAACAGTACAATCATTAAAGTGATGCAAAATTAAACCTGTACTTAATGTTTCTGATATTAAGCCAGAGTTTACGAGAATCATATTTATAAAATTCTCTTCTGATTCAACCTTAACAGGAGTATAATTCAGATTTTTACCATCATAATAGAAATAAAACAAAGCATTATCTTTATAATTTTGTTTTAAATTTTCAATATCTTCAATTTTTTCAAAATTTGAAAGATAATTACCATTCTTATTATTAACAACCAAGAAATCAATATTGTTAAAATTACCTCTTAAGTTATATAAATTTTCTTGACTGGTTTCATAATACGAAACTAATTGTTCATTATATTTGATTTCTAATTCTTTTTTTATTGTTTCTTCGCTTCGGGCATCATTTACAATTTCAAAAAGACGCCTTCTTAAATTTGCATAGTCATATTCCCATTCGGCACGCGTGTTGTATTTGTTATGAGGTACATATTCTGTATCAGGATTTTCGACGACAAAAGTTGTTACAGGTGAAGTCAGGTCTTCCTGAGAACTGTTTTCATTAGTAACTGTAGTTTGATTTGATGAAACTTTGTTAGAATTGAAGTATGGGAAATGACTTAATTCATTTTGAAAAGCTTCAAGTGAACCATATTCTTCAGTGTATTCGCCATTTTCAATATAAAAAGTGCTCATTTCACTGTCATAAGAAGTACCATCAGGTAATGGTTGAACTTTTTTATGTTCCTGAATTTGATTGTAATAATAAAGAGCATCTTTTAATTGAGATTCATAAGACTCTTTTAAATCTTTAGCATTTGAAGTGATTTTTGAAAAATCATCGAAAGTCATATTCTGACCGAAATTTTCTAAAGTAGAACCAACTTCCCACGACAAAAAATCTAATTCATTCTGAATATTTTTAATGAAAATTGGTGTATTCTTTATATTTTCTGTTTCATTATTAAAATAAAATGTTTTACGCACCAAATTTAATGCTGAAGTTCCCGAAAGAAATGCAAAAATAAGCGTAAGTATTAAAATAACACCTTTAATTAACGGGTTTAATTTAGATTTTTTCAATTTTGTATCCAATTCCCCACACCACCTTTAAGTATTTTGGTTCTTTAGGATTTATTTCGATTTTTTCTCTGATTCTTCTTATGTGAACTGTAACTGTTTTATCACCTGAAATAGGTGTGTCGCCCCAAACTGCTTCATAAATCTGGTCAGTTGAAAGAATTCTGCCTAAATTCTTCATTAAATACTCAACTATGCCATATTCTGTTGCAGTTAATTTAACAGTTTCGCCATCAACTGTAACTTCGTGTGCATTAGTGTCAAGTGAAAGACCGCCCGAAGTAATTACACCGTCTTTTTTCTCTAAGCTACCAAGTGAACAATACCTTCTTATCTGACTTTTAACTCTTGCACAAAGCTCAAGAGGGTTAAAGGGTTTTGTTACATAGTCATCAGCACCAAAACCAAGACCAGTAATTTTGTCTGTATCTTCACTTTTAGCAGAAAGTAAAATAATTGGTATATTTAAAGATTCTCTGATTTTCAATGTTGCATTCAATCCGTCTAAAACAGGCATCATAATATCAAGAATAATACAGTGCACTTCATTATTCTCTAAAGCATTTAGTGCTTCTTTGCCGTTTTCGGTTAAGATAACATTATAACCTTCCATCTTTAAATAAATTTCAATTGATTTTAAAATTGCGACATCGTCATCACATACAAGAACAGTTTTCATCGAAATTCCTCCTTGGTTTACACTATAAGCCCCATAAATTACAAAAAAGGTAATAAAATTATTAAGAAAATCTTACAATTTCTAAATTTAACACTGTTTTCTACAAAATATTGTACTTTATCTTACATTATAACACAAAATAATATTTTTTTACAACATAATGCGACTAATTTTTCAAGTGCTTGTCTTTAAAATTATATGGTAAATATAATACATTAAGGACGGTTAAAAATGAGTGTTACAGAAGCAATAAATTATGTAAAAAGTGAAAAGAAATTTAAACTCAACAAACGAGAAATTTTAATAACATTTTTAAATTTTATTTTTGGTTTAATTTTTAGTTTTTCAGGGTTCAGTACAACTTTTTCTCCATTTGGTGTTGCTTTCTCTGCTGCCGGTGGAAAAAAATATCTTACAATTTCTGCGTTAGGAGCTTCACTTGGGTATATTTTAAGCGGTGATTCTATTTCTTCGTTACGATACATAGCATCAATTTTAGCTTTAATTGTAATTTTTGGTGCTTTAAAGCCTTTTAAGGAATTGAGAGATTCAATAGCTACACCAATTTTTTCAACATTTGTGTGCCTTTTTGTAACCGGACTCGCAGTTGTATTAGCGGAAAAAATTACAGTTTTATCATTTATAATTTGTTTTTCTGAAAGCTTATTAGGTGCATTTACTGCATTTTTGTTTACGGAAACAAGAACAGTTTTAACTTTAAAGGGTAGTATTTATTCTTTGACTTCAAAAGAAGCAATTTCTTTAATAATTTGCTTTTCACTTCTTCTTTTATCACTTAAAAATATAGAAATATTTAATATTTATCCCGCGCATATAATTGCAATTTTAATAATTTTAATTTGTGCTAAATATTCGAAAGAAGCAGGTGGCACAATTGTCGGTGTCTGCACAGGTATTACTATGAGTCTTGGAACTGGCAACATTTTTCTTCTTGCATTTTATTCATTAGGTGGTTTAATTGCAGGAGTAGTGTCAACATTTGGCAAAATTGCGTCATTTATAGCATTTTCGCTTTCTGGTGTTTTAGTTTCAATAATTGCTTACGAAGAATTTGAAAACTATGCAATAATTATTGAAACAATTATTTCGGGGATTATTTTCATATTTTTACCACCAAAAATAAACAGAAGATTAGAAGAAATTCTTTCGCCAAAAGTAACATCACCAATTATTGATAATGTTAAAAGTGATATTATGAGAAAACTAAGAAACGCTTCTGAAATTTCAAGTGAAATCTGTGATTCATTAAATGTTGTTTCAGATGCATTATATAAAAATGAAAAAGCTGATATGAAAAAAATCTATAAAAAAACAAAAGAGCAAGTTTGTGGCTCTTGTGGATTGTATGATGCTTGTTGGAATGAAAGCTTTAATGATACACAAGATTGCTTTAATACTTTAATTACATTAAAAAAAGACGGAGTTTATTTAGAAAATAAAACAATTCCGCAACAATTTGCTTCAAAATGTATAAGAAGTGAAATGGTTTCAGCGTCATTTAATAAATTGTTTTCTGAATATATTATTAAGGAAAAAATGGAATCAAGAATAAATGAAATTCAATCATTAGCATCAGAACAATTTGTAAATGTTTCTTCATTGCTTGACTCATTATGCGACAGTTTAACTGAAGATATCCGTTTTGATATGGATTTAGCGGCAAAGGTCAGAGCAACAGCAACTTCATTAGGTTTTGAGGCGAAAGAAAGTTGTTGTGTAATAAATTCATTAGAAAAATTAACAATAGAATTAAAATTGAAAAATATTAAACATAATGAAAATTTCAGACCACTTTTAAGACAACTTGAAATTATCTCAAATAAAAAATTAGAGTATCCTGAAATTATTAAAATAAACGATTTTTTTACACTTTTATTTAAAGAAAAAGCAGATTTAAAAATAATTTCTGCGGGAATACAATATTGTTCTACAGGGCAGAAATATTCAGGTGACACTTACGCAACATTTACTGATGATAATGGTATTTTTTATTCTGTTATTTGTGATGGTATGGGTACTGGTACAAAAGCAGCTATTGGCTCTAATTTAGCAATATCGTTGTTAGAAAAACTAATAAAAGCTGGATTTGGAATTGAGTCCGCAATAAATACTGTAAATACTTCTTTAATCTCAAAATCAGGCGATGAATGTTCAGTAACACTTGATTTAACTGCAATTGATTTATTTACAGGTCATATTGAATTTTTTAAATGTGGTGCGCAAGATACAATAGTAAGAAAAAATAAAAGAATTCATTATATAAATTCGCCATCATTACCACTTGGCATAATTAAAGATGCGGAAAGCTCAAACGGAAATGGTACTTTAGCTGCAGGTGACGTAATAATTATGTCAACTGATGGAGTAAGGGAAGAAGATTTTAGCATAATAGAAAGAGAAGTTAAATATTTTAACAATGAGAAAGTCAGAAGTTTTACCGAAAATTTAGGAGAGAGAATAAGAGAATTACAACCAACCAAAAATGATGATTTAACTATTGTTACTTTATTGCTTTTAAAAAATGATTAGGAGTTGTTTTAGTGTATAAATTTACAGGGTTTACAGAGAGTGCAAATAATGCTTTGAATTTTGCTGTTGAAGCAGCAGAGAATTTGGGCCACACATACATTGGCAGTGAACATATTTTATTAGGGTTACTTTCTGATACAAAAACAGTTGCTGCTTCAATTCTTTTGTCTAAAAAAATAAATTTTAAAAAGGTTGAAGAGCAAATAAAAAAAAGTATTGGTGTTGGTATTCCTACATCTCTTTCACCTGAAGATGTTACACCTAAATGCAGAAAGGTTATAGAAAATGCATTAAACAGTGCAACAAAAAAATCAGGTGCAGGTACAGAGCAATTATTATTTGCATTATTAAAAGAGCCGCAGAGTGCGGGGTGCAAAATTTTAAGCGCTTTAGGTGTAAGTCCTTACGAAATAACAACAGATGTTTCAAATGAAATAAATCATAATGATTATAAAAAAACTCAAATAAATTCTAAAGATAGTAAATCTCTCGTAGATAAATACGGAAAGGATTTAACTGAAAGTGCTAAAAATGGCGAAATAGACCCCGTTATTGCAAGGGATAATGAAATTGAAAGGGTGATTGAAATTCTTTCAAGAAGAACGAAAAATAACCCGTGTTTGATTGGTGAGCCGGGGGTTGGTAAAACTGCAATAGCAGAGGGTCTTGCTTTAGAAATTGCGAATGGCACAGTACCCGAAAGCTTAAAAGATAAAAGAGTAATTTCATTAGACTTGACTTGTATGGTTGCGGGTACAAAATACCGCGGAGATTTTGAAGAAAGAATTAAAAATATAATTGATGAAGTTATTGAAGATAAAAATATTATTTTATTTATAGATGAACTTCATAATATTGTTGGTGCAGGCTCTGCCGAGGGTGCAGTTGATGCTGCAAATATATTAAAACCATCATTAGCGCGTGGCGACATTCAGGTAGTAGGTGCTACAACTATAGAAGAATACAGAAAATATATTGAAAAAGATGCGGCCCTGGAAAGAAGATTTCAACCTATAACAGTTGATGAACCGTCTATTGAAGCCGCTAAAGAAATGATTTATGGGATTAAATCATATTACGAAAAGCATCACGGTGTAATAATTACAGATGAAGCAATTTCATCTTCGTTAAATTTAAGTGTAAGGTATATAACAGACAGGTTTTTACCAGATAAAGCGATTGATTTAATAGATGAAGCATCTGCAAAGGTAAAATTAAAAAGCTATACTTTACCCGAAGAATTAAAAATACTTGAAGAAAAAATAAAAGAAAAAACAACTGCGAAAAATAACGCAATATCAAATCAGAATTTTGAAAAAGCTGCACATTTACGAGATGAAGAAAAAACTTTAAATACTGACTTCAGAATAAAAAAACAAAAATGGCTTGAAAAAATAAAAAATAAAAAGCTTTTTGTAACTGAAGATGACATCAAATCAATTGTTTCAATGTGGTCAAAAATTCCTGTTACTCAAATCACAGAAGAAGAGAGTGAAAAGCTTTTAAATTTAGAAGAAGAGCTTCACAAAAGAATTATTGGTCAGGATATGGCGGTAAAAGCTGTTGCAAGAGCAATAAGACGAGGCAGAGCGGGCCTTAAAGACCCCAAAAGACCAATAGGCTCATTTTTGTTTTTAGGTCCTACAGGCGTAGGTAAAACAGAATTGACAAAAGCGCTCTCAGAATGTCTTTTTGGAAATGACAGTGAAATAATAAAAATAGATATGTCAGAATATATGGAAAAACATTCTGTTTCAAGACTTATTGGCTCACCACCAGGTTATGTTGGATTTGATGAGGGTGGCCAGTTAACAGAAAAAGTAAGAAGAAGACCGTATTCAATAGTTTTATTTGATGAAATTGAAAAAGCTGATGCAGATATTTTTAATTTATTATTACAAATATTAGAAGATGGTGTTTTAACTGATTCTAATGGCAGAAAGGTAAGCTTTAAAAATACGGTTGTTATTATGACATCAAATATAGGAGCTTCGCTTATTTCAAGTAATAAAGGTTCAATGGGATTTTCCGATGATAATAACGAAAATGAGAGAAATGAAAAAAACAGGAAATTGGTCATTGAAGAAGTGAAAAAGACCTTTAAACCTGAACTTGTAAACAGAATTGATGAATTGATTGTCTTTGATTTATTAACCAAAGATGAAATTAAAGAAATTACAAATAATCTGTTAAAAAATGTAAAAAAACGATTGAATGAAAAAAATATTGAAATTGAATTTACGGATAATGTAATTTCTAAATTATCTGAAAATGGGTTTGATAAGGTTTATGGTGCAAGACCTTTGCGCCGTTTAATTACTTCTGAAATTGAAGATATGCTTTCAGAAAAAATACTTTTAGGTGAATTAAATAAAAAAGAATATATATGTGATTACAGGAATAAAAAATATATTTTAAAGTGATTTTTTTGATAAGTGTATTGACAAAACACTCAATTAGTAATATATTTTTACTAAAGGGAGTGTTAATATGGAAGAAAAGAAACGTTTATGTAAAGTTAAAAAAGGAAAAAAAATTTGTGGTGTTTGCACTGGTATTGCACAGTATTTTAATACAGACCCGACCTACATCAGATTAATCTGGGTATTTTTAAGTTTTGTATTTGGTTCAGGACTTTTAGCGTATTTAATTTGTGCTTTTATTTTTCCTGATGAAGAAGATGTTTAATTTTTCTGACTTTAAACCGACTGGAAGCAGTCGGTTTATTTTTTATAAAAATATTGCCTTTTTTTCGCATTTATTTTATAATTAGTTAATAAATTTTGTGGAGTGTATTTTATGGGCAACTTATTTAGACAAATTTTAGCATTGTTCGGTGCTTTTTTAGGTGTCTGTGAACATATTAAATTATTTTTATATTCAAAAAATGCTATAAAAAAACAAGAAAAAGTTTTATTGAAACTAATGAAAGATAATAAAACTACTGAATACGGCAAAATAAATAATTTTAAAGCTGTTAAATCTATAAATGATTATCAGGAGATAGTACCATTTTCAGATTATTTAGATTATGAAGATTATGTTATGAGAATGGCTCATAAAGGTGAAAAAGGTCTTATAACAAACAGATTTGTAAGAAGATTTACTGAAAGCTCAGGTAGTACCGGACGTTCAAAATTGGTACCACTTTCAGCTTTCGCAGAGTGGACTTGTCAATGCTTCAGTTTCAGCGCACCTGTTGGTTGTGCAGTAAAATATTTTAAAAGTAAGGGTAGAATTATTCCACCGCAACGCGGTTTATTAACTGCAGAGGTTGGTGCTAAAAAATTAAAAGGTGGTACTGTAAGCTGTCTTTCTTCAATTCCACTTTTAAATTTAAAACCTCTTGTAAGATTTTTTAATACAACTCCACCAGAGGTTATGTTTCATAACGATTATTTAGATGCAGATATGCATTATTTAAAACTTCGTTTTGCTTTACAAGATAAAAATGTAAGCTATGTCGGTACTATTTTCATAACAACTCTTGAATCAATGTTTTTCTACTTGGAAAACAATTGGGAAATGTTCTGTAACGATATAGAAAAAGGCACAATAAACGAAAATATTAAAATGCCTGACGAGTTAAGAAAAATACTTTCAAAAAAAGTTAAACCAAATCCCAAGAGAGCAAATGAATTACGTGAGGAATTTAAAAAGGGCTTTGATGTTTCTCCAATTGTACCGCGAATCTGGAAAAAATGTGAGTGGATGTATGGTATGGGTACAGGTTCACTTTCACTCTACGCAAAGAAGCTTAAACGATACATAGGTGAAGATATGCCTATTCATTATTTAGGTTATGTTGCAACCGAAGCGATGATGGCGGTGCCGATTGAACTTGATTCTTTTGAATATGTTATGTTACCACAGAATGGTTTTTATGAGTTTTTACCGATTGATTCAGACGAAAATACAAAACCACTTACAATTAAAGATGTTGAGGTTGGTAAAGAGTACGAATTAATTTTAACTAATTTAAGTGGATTTTACAGATACAAAATTGAAGATGTGATAAAAGTAACGGGATTTTACCATGAGTCACCAAAAGTAACTTTCTGTTACAGAAAAAATCAGATAGCCAATATAAGTGGTGAAAAAATAAATTCATTGGCATTTGACGAAATAATTGATAATTTTTCTAATAGAATAAATGAATTATTTATTGGGTATTCAATTTATCCTGACAGAGAAACTTCACCAGGGCATTATGTTTTGTTAGTTGAAACAGAAAATATTTTTGATAAAAACAAAGAAAAAGAATTGTCACGAATTTTTACAGAAGAACTTTATAAAGGAAATGTTTCTGTTGAACCACTTATTAAAAGCGGTGCGTTAGGTGAGTGTGAAGTTAAATTACTTAAAAAAGGCACTTATGATGCTTATAGAGAAGTTTTAAGGCAGAACGGTGCTAATCTTAACCAGATTAAACCAATTAAGCTTATTGATACAGAAATGAAAAAGGAATTCTTTTTCTCACATACAATATAGGAAGTTGTTATAATGACAGAATTATTTGAAAAATATAATGATAAAAAAGAATTTATTGAAAACAGATTTAATCAATTGAAAAGCAGGGGACTTAACGACGAGAATTTAATTATTTCTTTAATTGAAAAAGAAATAATAGAAAATTTCGTTGTTCCTAAAAAATTGAAATCTGAAATGTACGATAAAGTTAATTATATGTGTAGAAGATATATGGACAGAATTGCACGTTTTGAGCTTGATTACGATTTTGTTCCTGATATTGACGCATTAAAATATGCTTTAATCTGCATTTTTGAAAGTGCACCTGTTTTCCATTCACAGTTTATAGATAACCACATCGCACCATATTGGAAAGTGTGCGATTACCATATTGACGAAGTTTTAACTGTATTTGATACTGACGACTTTTTAAAAAGTGCCGATGAATTTTTATTAAAAGATATTCCTGTTACAAGTAATGTGCAGTTTAAAGTCGCTCTTTTAATAAATAAAAGAGAGTCTAAACTCTGTTTCAGATGGAATCACATGCTTGTTGATGGTGGTGATTACAAGCATTTTGTTAGCGATTTATTTAGAAATTATAATGAATATATTGAAAATAAAACTATGCCACTTGATTTCAGAAAGGGTTCGCGTTCTTATAAATGTGTTTATGATGATTTTAATGAGTCTGACAAGAAAAAGGCAAAATCGCAATTTGCAGGTGTTTCACCACACGACAAACACACCTTACCATTTACAGAAAAAAATGAAAATGATAATAAATTCATAGTAAGAAAAAGTGTGCCAAGTTCAGTTTTTAACAAAGCAAGAGAAACAGTAAAAAAATATGAAGGCACTGTAAATGATTTGATTGCTACTGCATATATCGGTGCTGTTTATGATATCTGCAATTTACCGGAAAATGAGCGCGTTGGTATTTCTTGTGCAGTTGATTTAAGAAGATACATAAAAAACATAAACAGAACGGGTTACACAAACCACACAACTTTTATGCCTTGTATAGTTGAAAATAAAGGCGAAAATATTTTTGATATTTTAAAACAGGTTGTAGAGTGTAATAAAAAGAATAAAGAAGATAAATTTATGGGACTTCACGGTTTGCCACTTCTTAATATTGGTTACACTACTATGGTTTATGCTCAGGCAGAAATTGTTGTTGGTCTTTTTTACAACAATGCAAATTTAGCAATAAGTAATGTTGGAAAAATGGATTTAGAGTCACTTTCTTTGAATGGCAATAAACCAATTGGTGCCGCAGTTGCAGGTGCGGCAAAGAAAAAGCCTTGTGCTATGATGACCGCTTTAACAATAAATGGAAATCTTCAGCTTTCAATTTGTTCAGTAGGTAATGAAGAAGATAAAAAAATGCTCGAAAACTTCTTTGGTTTATTGGCAGAGAAAATTAAAGAATTAGCAGAATATTAAAATAGGTGATAATGTGAAAATATTTGAAAATAAAAAGACTATGATATTTTTATGTGTTTTTACAATTATAAGTAGTTTTAGTTTATGGTTTAATTTTGGTAACAAGTTAATGCAAGCAGGGAATAAGCTTTTTATGATTGTTTTAATTACCTGCGTTTTAGTTGGTATTGCATCGATAACTATGTTATTGCTTTTGTTATTAAAAAAATAAATTTTAAGTGAAATGAAAAAATTAACTCCCACAATCGTAGGGGCTGACCTGTGGTCGCCCGCGAGTAGTGGGAGTTAGTTTTTTACAATGATATACCAATCGATTGTTGTAAATTAAATCATCGCGAAGTGTATTTGTTGTTTTGAGTTTTACAATAATTAAATGTATCGCAACACCTGATTTTCTGTTGTTAAACTGCATAAATATGCTCTTGTTAGATTGTTAGGTTTATAAATTTTTACAAAATGAGAATTTGTTATAAAATAGTATTGACTTTAACAGAGTAAAGTGATAAACTGTTAAACGGTAAAAGAATACTATTGAAAGGAAATATTTTGTTTTGGTGAAAGTTATGAATAAATTTCATTCAGAATCAGTAGATACTTTAGTAAAAGGTTTATTAAAATTAGAGACAGAAGAAGAGTGTTACGCATTTTTAGAGGATGTCTGCACAATTAAAGAGTTACAGGATATGGCACAGAGATTTGATGTTGCTTTAAAACTTTCAGATGGTTTTAATTATAATCAGGTTTCAAAAGAAACCGGTGCAAGCTCTGCAACTATAAGCAGAGTAAATAAGTGCCTTATGTATGGTAACAATGGTTATAAAACTGTAATCGACAGAATTAAGAATGAGGAGAAATAATATGAATTTCCAGTCAGATATTATAAGAGGCGATGAAAAAGCAGTTTTTTCTTTGCGTTCTCTTTACAGTTCATTCGGCTTCAAGCAATTTAGAATGAGTAAATTTGAAGAATATGATTTATATGTAAAAAATAAGGACTTTTTAGTTTCAAATGAAGTTATTACTTTTACAGATGGTTCTGGTAAATTACTTGCTTTAAAACCTGACGTTACTTTATCTATTATTAAAAATTCAAAAGATTGTGGCGAAAAAATTCAAAAGGTTTATTACGACGAGAATGTTTACAGAACAACTAAGGGTAATAAAGAATTCCGTGAAATAATGCAGACTGGTCTTGAGTGCATTGGTAACATTGGCACTTACGAGGTTGCAGAGGTTGTTTTACTTGCATTAAAGAGCCTTGAAGAGATTACTGATGATTTCATTTTAGATATTTCTTATATGGATATTATTCTTTCGGTTCTTTCTGATGCAGGACTTGATTCTCAGCAAAATCAAAAAATTCTAAAAGCAATCGGCGAAAAGAATACAGATGAAATTAAAAAAATTTGTGCAGAAGAGAAAATAGATGCAGACAGAATTGTTTCACTCGTTACAATAAATGGTAAATACGAAAATGTAATAGAAAAATTGGAAAAACTTTGTGTTACATACAACGAAAAAGCTCACCTTAAAACCTTTAAAGAGATTTTAACATTCCTTTGTGATAGCGGTTACGCAGACAAAATTAACATAGATTTTTCAATTGTAAATAATATGAATTATTATAACGGAGTTGTTTTCCAAGGATATGTAAACAAAATTCCGTCAAGTATTCTTTCAGGTGGTCAGTACGATAATTTAATGCTCAAAATGAACAGGAAAGATAAAGCAATCGGCTTTGCGGTTTATCTTGATTTATTACAGAGATTTAATAATACTGACAAAGAGTATGACGTTGACTATGTTTTATTGAAAAATGATACGGATGATATTTTTGTTATTTCAAAATGTGTTTCAGAATTGAAGAAAGAAAATTCATCGGTTTTAGTACAGAATGAAATTCCAGAAAATATTAAATATCGTAAAGCATTTAAGATTACTGCAGAAAGGGTGGAAGAAATATGAAACAAATAGTTAATGTTGCTCTCCCGAAAGGCAGACTTGGTGAAAAGGTTTATGATATGTTTGAAAAAGCTGGATACTCTTGTCCTTCTATTAAAGAAAACACCCGTAAACTTATTTTTGAAAATGAAGAAACAGGTGTTCGTTTCTTCTGGGTTAAGCCATCTGACGTTGCAATTTATGTAGAACGAGGGGCTGCTGATATAGGTGTTGCTGGTAAAGATATTTTATTAGAGTATGAGCCAGATGTTTATGAAATGCTTGATTTAGATTTAGGCAAATGCAGAATGGCAGTAGCCGCTCACAAAGATTTCAGAGATGATACTGATAAAACCTTAAGAGTTGCTACAAAATTTGTTAATATAGCAAAAACTTTTTATGGTGAAAAATGTAGAGATATTGATATTATTAAACTCAATGGTTCAATTGAATTAGCACCAATTTTAGGACTTTCAGATGTTATTGTAGATATTGTTGAAACAGGTAAAACACTTATTGAAAATAATCTTGAGCCAATTGAAACAATTGTGCCAATAAGTGCAAGACTTATTTCAAATAAAGCAAGTCTTAAATTTAAAAATGAAGAAATCAATAATATTAAAAATGCGTTAGCATTACAAGTAGAAGAGAAAAAATCAAAGGATGACAAATAATGATTAAAAAATATAAATTTGGCGAAGTTTCAAATGAAGAAATATTTGCTCGTTTTGAGCCAACTTCTTCGGTAGAAGATATTGTTGCTGATATAATTAAAAATGTTAAAGAAAATGGTGACAAAGCACTTTTTGAGTACTGTGAAAAGTTTGATAAAGCAAAGCTTACTTCATTAGAAGTAACAGAAAGAGAAATTGAAGAAGCTTTTAACAACGTTGAACCTCGTTTTATTGAAATTATTAAAACTGCGGCAGAAAATATTAAAGATTTTCACAAAAATCAGGTTCGCACAAGCTTCATTATAAATAATAAAAAAGGCATTGTAACTGGTCAGAAGGTTACACCAATTGAAAAAGTTGGTGTTTATGTACCTGGTGGCACAGCGGCTTATCCCTCAACTGTGTTAATGGATACAATTCCTGCAAAGCTTGCGGGGTGTAAAGAAATTATTATGGTTTCACCACCTGATAGTAATGGTAAAATCAACCCCGTAATTTTAGCGGCGGCAAAAATTGCGGGAGTTGACAGAATTTTTAAGTTGGGTGGTGCACAGGCGGTTGCAGCTTTAGCTTATGGTACAGAGAGTGTTCCGAATGTTTATAAAATTGTAGGACCGGGTAATGCTTTTGTTGCAGAAGCAAAGAAACAAGTGTTTGGTATGGTTTCAATTGATATGATTGCAGGTCCTTCTGAAATTCTTGTTATTGCAGATGGTACTTGTGAAGCAAAAAATGTTGCAGCAGATTTGCTTTCACAAGCAGAGCATGATAAAATGGCAAGTGCAGTTTTAGTTACAGATAGTAACGAATTAGCAGATAAGGTAATAGAAGAATTAGAAAGACAAATTCCACTATTACCAAGAGCAGAAATTGCTAGAGCATCAATTGATAACAATGGTAAAATTATTGTTTCATCTTCAATAGAAGAAGCGGTTAAAATCGCTAACGAAATTGCACCTGAACACCTTGAAATCTGTGTTGACAATCCTTTTGATTATCTTGACTTAATAGATAATGCAGGTTCAATATTTATGGGTAAGAATTGTCCTGAAGCATTGGGCGACTACTATGCAGGTCCTAACCACACATTACCAACAAGTGGTACTGCAAAGTTCTCAAGTCCGTTGTCTGTTGATGATTTTGTTAAGAAAACTCAATATACATATTACACAGCAGAAGCACTTGAAAAGGTTAAAGATGATGTTGCTTACTTTGCAGAAAGTGAAGGATTAGGTGCGCACGCAAAAAGTACAACTATAAGGTTTGAAAAAGAATGAGTAGATTTTTAAATAAAAAATATTGGTCTTTAAAAGAATACACACCGGGGGAACAACCGCAGGACCAGCAATATATTAAATTAAATACTAACGAATCACCATATCCACCTTCTAAATCTGTTTTAGATGCTGTGAATAGTGAAGAGGTGAGTAGGCTTAATTTATATTCGGACCCTGAATGTAAATTACTCAAAAATAAATTAGCTCAAATCTATGATGTTGAAAGTAAAAATATTTATGTTTCAAATGGTTCTGACGATATTTTAAATTTCAGCTTTATGGCATTTTGTGGTGATGAGGTTGAAGCATTATTCCCTGAAATTTCTTATGGCTTTTATAAAGTTTATGCCGATTTATATGGTGTTAAATATAAAAGAGTGCCATTGAAAGACGATTTTACAATAGATATAGACGATTATTGCAATCAGAATAAATTTATTGTAATTGCTAACCCGAATGCACCGACAGGAATTGCATTAACATTAGAAGAGATTGAGAAAATAGTTAAAACAAATCCTGATAACATTGTTTTAATAGATGAAGCATATGTTGATTTCGGTGCAGATTCAGCTTATAATCTTACAAAGAAATATGATAATCTTTTAGTTGTAATGACTTATTCAAAGTCAAGAAGCTTAGCAGGTGCAAGACTCGGTTTTGCTATTGGTAATGAAGAAATAATCAAAGACCTTGAAAAAATTAAATTTTCAACTAATCCATACAGCATAAATCGTTTAACTCTTTTAGCAGGAGTTGCGGCTTTAGAAAGTGACAACTACTATAAAGATAATGCAAAGAAAATAATTGAAGCAAGAGCTTATACTGTAAGTGAGTTAGAAAAACTCGGTTTTTCCATCTTACCTTCTAAAGCGAATTTTGTATTTGCAAAAGCGGATTTTATAAGTGGCGAAGACCTTTATAAAGAATTAAAAACAAAAGGTATTTTAGTCCGCCACTTTACAGATGAGAAAATCAAAGATTTCAACAGAATTACAATAGGTACAAAAGAGCAAATGCAAAAACTTATTGAAACAATAACTCTTATAAAAGGAGAAGTAAAATGAGAACTTCAACTATTACAAGAAATACAGAAGAAACTAAAATCAATCTTATGCTTAACCTTGATGGTAAAGGTGAGAGTAAAATAGATACTGGTTGTGGTTTTTTTGACCACATGCTTACACTTTTTTCTAAGCACTCTAAAATTGATTTAGATGTAACCTGCAATGGCGACACAAATGTTGATTATCACCACACAGTAGAAGATATTGGTATTGTATTAGGTAAGGCAATACTTGAAGCGCTCGGTGATAAAAAAGGAATAAACCGTTACGCAGATACGATTTTACCAATGGACGAGTCTTTAATTCTTACAGCAATTGATATTTCTGGCAGAAGCTATTTAGGATTTGATGCTTTATTTCCAGCACAAAAAATAGGTGACTTTGATACAGAATTGGTAGAAGAATTCTTTATGGCTCTTGTGAGAAGCGCTGAAATTACTTTGCACATTAAAAAGATGGCTGGTGAGAATTCTCACCACATTGCAGAAGGTATTTTCAAATCTTTTGCAAGAAGCTTAAGAGTTGCAGTAGCACTCGATGAAAATTTCAAAGACCAATTACCATCAACAAAGGGTGTTTTATAATGATAAGTATTGTTGATTACGGTGTAGGCAACCTTTTCTCTTTAAGTTCATCTCTTAAAAGCATTGGTGCAGACACAATTGTTACAAGTGATAAACAAAAAATTTTAGATTCTTCAGCAATTATTCTTCCTGGTGTTGGGGCTTTTTCAGATGCAAAAGAAAAATTAGTACAATCAGGATTATTCGATGTAGTAATAAATGAAGCTAATAAAGGCAAAAAATTGCTTGGTATTTGTCTTGGTATGCAGATGTTATTTCAGAAGAGCTTTGAATATGGTGAATTCGACGGTTTAGGGCTTATTAAAGGCAATATAGTACCACTCGAGGGTAAAATCTCGCCTCTGCTTAAAATACCACATATCGGTTGGAATTCGCTTCAATTTAGAAACGGCAAATCAGATTTATTCAAGTACATAAATGATGGCGATTTTGTTTACTTTGTTCATTCTTATTTTGCAAGTGATTGTAGCGAAAATGTTATTGCAACATCTGAGTACGGAATAGATGTTACTGCTTCTGTACAGAAAGATAATATTTATGGTTGCCAGTTCCATCCTGAAAAGAGTGGCGATGTTGGTCTTAATATTTTAAAAGCATTTTGTGAAATGGGGGACTAAAGAATGAATATTTTTCCTGCAATTGACCTTTATGATGGGAAAGCAGTCCGTCTTTTCAAGGGTGATTATAATCAGATGACTGTATATAATGAAAATCCGCTTGAAGTTGCGTTGGATTTTGAAAATTCAGGTGCTGGATTTATACATCTTGTTGATTTAGAAGGTGCAAAACTTGGAACCACCCCTAATATTGAAGTAATAAAGAAAATTGTTGATAACACTAATCTTTTTACTGAAATTGGTGGTGGTATCCGTTCAATAGAAACCGTGGATGCTTATTTAAATGCTGGGCTTGACCGTGTAATTATAGGTACAGCGGCAGTTACTGATGAAGAATTTTTAAAAACTGCTTTAAAAAAATACCCGAAACCTGGACAAATTGCAGTTGGTATCGATTTACTTGATGGTTACGTTGCAATAAAAGGTTGGGTTGAAAAATCACAATATAAAGCAGAAGAATTTTTTGATAAAATGATGTCAATGGGGGTTACTACTGTTATTTGTACTGATATTTCAAAAGATGGGGCAATGAAAGGTGTAAACCGCGAGCTTTATAAAGAACTATCAGAAAAATACTCAATAGATATTACCGCTTCTGGTGGTGTTACTGATATTACAGATATAAAAGCATTAAGAAAAATGAATTTATATGGTGCAATTATTGGTAAGGCATACTACACAGGTGCTATTGACCTTAAAGAAGCAATCGAGGTGGCAAAATGATTACAAAAAGAATTATTCCGTGCCTTGATGTTAAAAATGGCAGAGTTGTAAAAGGTGTTAATTTTGAAGGTATTTCAGATGTTTCTTCACCGGTTGCACTTGCAGAATACTACAGTAATGCTGGTGCAGATGAACTTGTTTTTTATGATATAACTGCTTCGTTTGAAGGAAGACAACTTTTTACCGATATTTTAACTGAAGTAGCATCAAAAATATTTATTCCGCTTACAGTTGGTGGTGGTATAAATACAGTCGATGATTTTGATCGCGTTTTAAAATGTGGCGCAGATAAAGTAAGTGTAAATTCAGGTGCAATAAAAAATCCTGATTTAATTAAAGAAGCAGCATTAAAATATGGTGACCAATGTGTTGTTCTTTCTTGTGATATTAAGCGAGTAGATGGCGGATTCCGTTTGTTCGCAAAAGGTGGCAGGGAAGATACAGGTATAAACGCTATTGAATGGATAAAAAAAGGTGTTAATAACGGTGCAGGTGAAATTGTTGTTAATTCAATTGATACTGATGGTGTTAAAAATGGTTTTGATATAGAAATGCTCAAAGCGGTTTGTGATGTAGTTAATGTACCTGTAATTGCTTCTGGTGGTGCTGGTTGTAGTGAAGATTTTGTTAAGTTGTTTAATGAAATTCCTACAATAGATGCAGGTCTCGCTGCTTCAATTTTCCATTTTGGAGAAGTAGAAATAAAAGACTTGAAAAAGCTCTTAAAAGAGAATAAAATAAATGTCAGATTATAATTTCGGAGAAATATTTATGGGTTTTGATAAAGAAAGTGAAATGACAATATTAGATGAATTTATTCCTGTAATCGAGAATACATTTATCGACCAACCAATGAGCACAGAAGAACTACCAACTTTTGCTGAATCAAAAGATAAGTTACCTAAACCAATCTGGGATAATCACAAAGATTATATTGACTGCTATTGGAGAGCCTGGGAACTTGCTTTTAAAAATTTGAGAAGACCGCATGAAAATACGGGCTTTGTTTCAAATTTTATTGATACAGCTTTTGATGGTTGTACTTTTATGTGGGACTCTGTTTTTATGTTGATGTTTGGCAAATATGCCGACAGAATTTTTAAATTTCAGGGTACACTTGATAATTTTTATTCACATCAGCACGATGACGGTTTTATTTGTCGTCAGATTGATGCAGTAACTGGTAAAGATATGTTTACTCGTTGGGATCCATCTGCGACAGGTCCTGAAATTATGGCTTGGTGTGAATGGGAATACTTCTTGAATTTTGGTGATATAGAAAGATTAAAAAGAGTTTTTCCGGTTCTTCTTTCTTATCATAGATTTTTAAGACAGACTCATACATGGCCTGATGGCACATATTTTTCAAGTGGTTGGGGTTGTGGTATGGATAATTTGCCACGACAACAAAAAGGTTATTCAGAGCCATTCAGCCATGGTCATATGATTTGGGTTGATGCTTGTGCTCAGGCACTTTATGATTGCAGAGTTTTAATTAAAATGGCTGAAACACTCGGTAAAAATGAGTATATTAAAGAACTTGATGATGAAGCAGAGCTTCTTTTTGATGTTATAAACAAAAAACTCTGGGATGAAGAAACTGGCTTTTATTATGACCTCTGGAAAAATGGTGAGTTTAATTTTGTTCACCATGCAGGTGCTTTCTGGAACTTACTTGCCGAAACTGTTCCTGATGACAGAGCCGAAAGATTTATTAGCACATTAGATGATGAGAAACTCTTTAAAACACCAAACAGAGTGCCTTGCCTTGAAAAGAATAATTCAGAGTATGAAAGCACAGGTGGTTATTGGTGCGGTGGTGTCTGGGCACCAACTAACTATATGATTTTAAAAGGTCTTGATAAATACAAGAAATATGACCTTTCACACATAATAGCAATGGAACATCTTTATGCAGTTGTTGAAGTTTTTAAAGATACTAATACTGTATTTGAAAACTATGCACCTGAGTTTGTAAACAACGGCAGACCATCACAAGGTAAACCTGCTATGAAAGATTTTGTTGGTTGGACTGGTATTTCACCAATATCAATTCTTTTTGAGTTTGTGTTTGGTGTAAAACCAGATGCAGGTAGCAACAAAATTATATGGGATGTTACACTTCTTGAAAAACATGGTATAGAGCAATATCCATTTAAAACTGATGGCGAGCTTACTTTAATTTGTGATGAAAGAAAATCGCAAGACGAAAAGCCAGAAATTACCTTTAAATCAAATATCCCGTTAGAATTAGAAATAATCTGGGGTAGTGAAAATAATAAGAAATCAATGATATTAAAATCTTAATGGAGTGTTATTATGTTAAATATTGAAGAACTTAAATTTGATGAAAAAGGACTTATTCCAGCAATAGTTGTAGATTATGCAACAAAAAAAGTTTTGACTCTCGCTTATATGAACAAAGAAAGTCTTAAAATATCTTTAGAAAAAGGACTTACTTGTTTTTACAGTCGTTCAAGACAAGAACTCTGGTTAAAAGGTGAAACAAGTGGCAACTATCAACACATTGTAAGTATTACTGCGGATTGTGACAAAGATGCTTTAACAGTTGTTGTAAAAAAAGATGGTCCGGCTTGTCACACAGGTGAAGATTCTTGTTTTAATGATTTGGTTTATGAAAATGAAGAACTTAACAATGAATTTTCAATGGAAAATCTTATGAAAATGCTTGTTGGAAGAAAAATTGAGAAAAAAGAAGGCTCTTACACCACTTATTTATTTGAAAAGGGCATTGACAAAATTCTCAAAAAAGTTGGTGAAGAGTCAACTGAAGTTATTATTGCCGGTAAAGCAAATGATAAAAAAGAAACTATTTACGAAATTGCAGACTTAACATATCATATAATGGTACTTATGATAGAAATGGGAATTTCTCTTGAAGAAGTTACAGAAGAACTTGCTTCTCGTCATGTAATTGACCATAAGGTAAAACAAGAGAAAATGACTAATTGATTTTGGAGTTTGTTTTATGACAGAAATTTCGACTAATACTTATACAGCGGATTATATTCTTGCTAAAGCGCTTGATATTGGTGAGAATATACTTCGTTGCGGTGGTGAGCCTAATAGAATTGAAGATACAATTACTCGAATTTGTATGGCTTATGGTGCAGAGTTTGCAGATATTTTTGCGTTACCGTCTTTGATTATTGCTGATATTAGACTGAAAGATGGTACACACTCTTCTCAAGTTCGCAGAGTTTATCAAAACAGTAATAATATGTATCTTTTAGAAAAAATGAATAATCTCTCACGAGATGTCTGTTCAAAAAAAGTTGCCCTTGAGGATGTTGAAAATGAAATAGAAGTTGCTAAAAAAGGTAGACCATTCCCGAATATTCTTTGCTATATTGGTGGAATTCTCGGTGCTGGTGGTTTTGCGGTTTTTTTTGGTGGTAATCTATACGATGCGCTTGTTGCAGCGGTTGCAGGTATTGTAGTTACTTTCTTTAATTTACACAAAACTGCATTTGTAAATCAGATGATTCATTCTGTTGTTTCATCGTTTGTTGGTGCTGTTGTTTCACTTACACTCGTTTATTTTGGTGTTGGGCAAAATACTGATATGATTCTTATTGGTGTTATTATGCTTCTTATACCTGGTCTTGCATTTGGTAATGCGGTTCGTGACTTACTCTTTGGTGATACTGTTTCAGGTATCATTCAATTAGTACAGGCAATTTTAACTGCGGTTATGGTAGCCTTCGGATTTACAGTTGCTATGATGATATTCGGAGGGGTGTTTAATTGAGTATGGATGTTATTATTAAAATTATTGCCGGTGTTATAAGCACAATAGGCTTTGCAATAATTTTCAGATTGCGTATTAAACATATTCCACTTGCGGCAATAGATGGGCTTATTGCTTGTGTTGTTTATTTTGTTTGCCTTGAATTTATAAGTGAAGACTTATTTATAGCAAATATGTTGGCTTCATTTGCGACAGCAGGTTTTGCAGAAGTTTGCGCAAGAATTGGTAAGGCACCTTCGACAATATTTTTGTTGCCTGGTTGTATTGCGTTAGTTCCTGGTGGAACACTTTATCAGGCTATGAGAAATCTTCTTATTAAAGACTACGACGAGTTTGGTGCTCAGCTTCTTATAACTGGTAAGGTTGCAATAGCAATCGGTGGTGGTATTATTGCAGTTTCAATTATAAGATATTTCTTGAACAAATTAAATGATAATAAAACAAATGGAAAAGAACCCGCTTGATGCAGGTTCTTTTCCATTTGTTATTTCTGTAATGATTTAATAATTGCTTTACACTCTTCTAAATTCATAATCTTTGGAACAGGGTAGAGTGGGTTACCTTCTTTAAGAGCTCTTGTTGCAATAAGCTCAATATCTTCGTCTTTGATACCTTCAAATTTATCTGGTATATTCATTTTTCTATTAAGCTCTTTAATTGCTTCAATGAATTTTTTTGCTTTTTCTTTTTCCGTTTTGCAATCAGCAGCAATACCCGCAACATCAGCGAGAATTGCAAGTCTGTGGTGAGCAGATTCACCGAAGAACTCAAGTATGTAAGGAAGAATAACTGCGTTTGCAAGTCCGTGTGGAATACCGTACATACCACCTAAATTATGAGCAATTGCGTGAACATAACCAACATAAGCTCTTGTGAAAGCAACACCTGCATAGAATGAAGCTACAAGCATATTTTCTCTTGCTTCAATATTTTTACCATCCTCGTAAACCTTTTCAATGTTTTCGAAAATAAGCTTTGTAGCCTTTAAAGCGGCCTCTTCGGTAGATTTAACATTACTTCTACCTATAAATGCTTCAACAGCGTGTGTAAGCGCGTCCATACCTGTTGTTGAAGTGATATGTGGTGGAAGACCAACTGTAAGCTCAGGGTCAAGAACTGCAAATTTTGGACGAAGAACAGGGTCGTTAATTGCATTCTTTTCGTGTGTATCAGGGTTAGAAATAACTGCTGCAAGAGTAGTTTCTGAACCTGTACCAGCAGTTGTAGGAACTGCAAAGATAAGAGGAGTTTTCTTTAAAACTTTTAATTGACCTCTCATTGAAGGGATTGACTTATTAGGTCTTGCAACCTTTGCTGCGGTAACCTTTGCACAGTCCATTGGTGAGCCACCACCAAAAGCAATAAAAGCTTCGCAGTTATTGTCGTGATAAAGCTTTAAAGCCTCTTCTACATTATAAATTGTCGGGTTAGGCTGAACACCGTCAAATACAGTGTACTTAATACCTTCAGCATCAAGTCCCTCAAAAAGAGAGTCAAGCAGATGAAGTCCCATAAGACCTTTATCGGTTACAACAAGTACATTGCTTACACCTTGCTTTTTAACTAAAGCAGGGAGTTTTTTTATTGCGCCTGCACCTTGTAAGAGCTCGGGTGGTGTCCAGTCAAGAGCACCCATAGCAACTTTGTAAACGCCCTGATAAACTCTGTAAAAACTATGTGTTAAATTCACTGCTATCAATCCTTTTTACTTTATTTTTTACCTTCAACAAGGTTTATAAGATTTTTTAATAACTTATCTATATTTTCATTCTGCTTTTTTATTCCTTTAAATAAAAAAGGTGATTGTTTTGCAAAATGGTGAAACATTTTGATATGCTTCTTTTTCTTGATATTATAAAGTTCTGCTTTCCTTTGTTGTAATTCATTGAGCTTATCTGCTAATTCAGTCCTTTTTTCATCAGAAAACTCATTTATCGTGTCATTTGTAGCGCCTATAACGATACTTGCAAATTCAACAACATCGTCTGAAAGCTCCTTGAATTTTAAAAAATACTCTCTTATTCCTAAAGCGTTTATAACTGTGTTAAGAACATCAATAACAAATACAGTAGTAATTATATAAACGAGTGTTTTTCTTGATTCGGGATTAACCTGGCTTACAAAATATACATCAACTAACGGATGAAGTACATAAAGGAAAAGACAAGAACAAGTACCCCAATAAAGAGTGTGGGTAAGACAAATTCTACCGTGTAAATTAAAAGGTTGTGTTGAGTAGTCCCACCAACGGGCATTAAATGCTTTTTCCATAACAAAGCTTGTGAAATATTCTACTAAATCACAAACGACCATACCAACTAAAAAAATAAGCAATTCATTTATATAGTCATTACTTGTCATCGACCTGAATGGTAAAAGACAAATTAAAATTGTTAAAGCACCAACACCATAAATAGGGCAGAACGGACCGCGTAAAAAACCACGATTTATCCATTTTTTTGGTCTTAATGAACAATAACAGGATTCAAAAAACCAACCTACAAAACTGTAAAGGTAGAAATATATAAAATAGTCGTAAATTGTCATTTTTCTAACCCCAGTAATTTATCTAACTTTTTTCTGAAATCTTTATTCATAGAATAAGCCGATTCAATTGCTGCGCAATATTTATCCATCATAGTAACAACAAAAGCTTCAGGATATCTTGGGGGGATTAAGGTCAATGGCCACATATGGCGTTTTATTATATTTTGTTCTTTTTTTGTTAAAGTACCACATAAATAAAAGGCATTGTTAAGAGCGAATTTTGGATGTCTTAAACCGTGTAGCTTATGACTTAAATCGTTTTCGTGCCAGTCGTAATAAAATAAATCGTGCATTGTAGCTGCTCTTGCAGTATCTTTGTAGTTAAGTCCTAATTTTCTTGAAACTAAAAAACTTAAAAATGCAACACTTCTTATATGCTGTAAACGAGTTATATTAAAATGCTGAACAAAACCATCAAGCTTTTGTACTTGCGGGGAAGTATAAATATCACCAGCAACTTCTAAAAAATCTTCCCACTCTTTTGTATCCATTCTGTAAGAGGATACATAAGCATTAAATAATTTTCCCATAATTCTTATTTAATAATCTTGTGGAATACTTTTTTACCTTTTTTTATAATTACATAACCTTTTTCGAAATCTGAAACAGGGATAATATAAGAAACCGCAGTAACCTTTTCGTTATCTACACTAACGCCACCCTGCTCAATAAGGCGTCTTGCTTCACCACGAGAAGTAACAAGCTCTGCTTTAATAAGCGCATCAATAATATTGATACCATCTTCAGTAAAATCCTCAGCTGAGAGGGTAGTAGATGGCATATTTTCAGAGTTACCACCTGCACCGAAAACAGATTTAGCTGCACTTTGAGCTTTTTCTGCTTCTTCTTTACCGTGAACAAGTGCAGTAAGCTCATAAGCTAAAATTTCTTTTGCTTTGTTAAGCTCGCTGCCTTCCCATGCATCCATTTTATCAATTTCTTCTAATGGTAAGAATGTAAGCATTCTGATGCATTTTAAAACATCACTATCTGCAACATTGCGCCAGTATTGGTAGAAATCGTAAGGAGAAGTTTTATTAGCGTCAAGCCATACTGCATTACCTGCAGTTTTACCCATTTTATTACCTTGTGAGTCAGTAAGAAGGGTAATAGTCATAGCGTGAGCATCCTTACCTAATTTTTTTCTTATAAGTTCAGTACCACCAAGCATATTGCTCCATTGGTCGTCACCGCCGAATTGCATATTGCAACCATAGTTTTTGTAGAGATAGTAGAAGTCATAGCTTTGCATAATCATATAGTTAAATTCAAGGAAGCTAAGACCTTTTTCCATTCTTTGCTTGTAACACTCAGCTCTTAACATATTGTTAACTGAGAAGCAAGCACCGACCTCTCTTAAAAGCTCAACATAGTTAAGATTTAGGAGCCATTCAGCATTATTTACCATTTGAGCTTTACCTTCGCCGAATTCAATGAATCTCTCCATCTGACGCTTGAAGCAATCTGCATTGTGCTGAATATCTTCTTTTGTAAGCATTTTTCTCATATCAGTTCTGCCAGAAGGGTCACCAATCATAGTAGTGCCGCCACCAATAAGAGCAATTGGTTGGTTACCAGCCATCTGGAGTCTTTTCATTAAAGTAAGAGCCATAAAGTGACCAGCAGTTAAACTATCTGCAGTACAGTCAAAGCCAATGTAAAACTTTGCTTTACCAGCATTAACCATTTCTCTGATTTCTTCTTCATTTGTTACCTGAGCAATGAGCCCACGAGCAACTAATTCTTCGTAAATTCCCATTAGAATACCACCTAAATTTTAATTTATTACATACATCAAAATTATATTATAAATGAAAAGGAATGTCAACAAAAAGTATTTACAGAATATTACAAATTCGTAACAAACGATAAATTTTTATTGACAAACGATAAAATTGTAGTATTATGTGTGTCAAGGAGTTGATTTAATGAAATCTTTTAAAAGGTCCACAAAAATTCTTTTTGGTGTTTTAGTGTTTTTAAGTGTTGTTTTTGGTGTGTTATTATTTTTAGCACCAACATTGTTCCAATGGTATTGTGACTACATAGGCAGAGGCGAAGATTCTTATAAAACTCTTGTTTTTGTGTTCTATCTTTGCTCGCCGTCAGCCGCAACAACTCTTATCTTTTTATTTAAGTTTTTATTTCAGATTAAAACAAACGAGATTTTTTCATTTGAAACAACAAAAATTCTTTCAAAGCTTTCTTGGTGTTGTCTTTCTATTGTACCGCTTTCATTACCACTTTGCACACAGTTTTTGGCATCGTTGCCAATTCCTGCAGCAGGATTTTTTATGTGGTTATTTTTAACAATAATAAAAAATGCTTTTGAATATGGCTCAGAATTAAAAGACGAAAATGATTTAACAGTTTAGGTGATAAGTGGTGAAAAAATTTTTAAAGTTTTTTTGTATTGCAATTTCGTCTATTATGTTATCTGTTTTCATATATTTGGGTGTTTTGATTTATAATGTTTATCCAAAAACAAGCGTTAGTGAAGATATTAAAATTTATAATGAATTAGTTGAAACAGTTAATTTTTTACCAGAAGTTGGCGAGTTGAATAATTATAAAGAAATCAGTTTTAAATATACTGGTAATGAAGGTCTTTTCAGCAGTTATTCTTATATTTTAAAACTTTCTTACTCTGAAAATGATTTCAAAACAGAACAAATAAGAGTAGAAGAAAATTATTATTTTGATGAGGTGTTTTCTGATAAAATTAAAGTTGATACTTTTAATATTAGAGTTTTAGATTTAGAAAAATATCAACTTGATTATCCAAAATATTTAGCATTCGTGGGTGTATCTGAATCAACAAATGAGATTGTGTATATTTATTATGAAGACCAAGATTTAGACAGCATTGAAGATAGTTGGGAAGATTTCTTAATAGATAATTGTAATTGGTAAAGGAAGTAAAAAATGGGAATTATAGTTAATCTTGATGTAATGTTAGCAAAAAGAAAAATGTCATCGGGAGAGTTAGCTTCAAGAATTGGTTTGACTCAAGCCAATCTTTCAATTTTAAAAACAGGTAAAGCAAAGGCGGTAAGGTTTTCGACACTTTCTGCAATTTGTAAAGAACTTGATTGTCAACCTGGTGATATTCTTGAATTTGTAGATGAAGGAGAGGAAAATTATGAGTAATGATTTTAATAACAATAATGTAAACAACGGAGTAAATAATGTAAGCTTTGCAACTTCTCCAAATGCGTACAATCAACATTATAATGTTACTCCACCTTTTAAAACGAAGGTAAATCCTTTAACAGAGGTTAAATTTACGAGAAAGGATTTAATTGCCTTTTTAATTACAACTGTATTATTGTTTTTTGTTTCTTATATCGGCATTCTTAATTTCTTTAACTTCGGTTTTACGGTTACCATGTTTGTATTTGTCACTTTTGCATTTTTTTATCTGTTTAATAAAAAATCAAAAGGTAAAGTATTTAACTTATTTTTGTATATCTCTTCGGTGTTGTTAATAAGTTCGTTTTCACTTAACAGTGATGGTTTAATTAAATTTATAACAATTATTTATTTGCTTTTTGTTTTGGTTATTAGTTTTACGGGGATTTCGGGTAATATAACAGAAAAAGATTCAACTTACTATTGGTTTTTAGATGCAATTTTTAAACCGATTACTAAAACTTTTGAAAATATTCTTTCGCCATTTAAAAGTGCAAAGGGTAGTGTAAAAAATAATAAAATCAAGAATATTATGCCTGTTTTAATTGGAATTGCAGTTGCTGTGCCTATGTTGTTCATTATAATTCCCTTACTTTCTTCATCAGATATTGCTTTTGAATCAGTTATAAACAGTATTTTCGAAAATACGGATTTTATTATTTGTTCAATAATTATTACTCTTGTGTTGACACCTGTTTTTTATAGTCTCATTTTTTATTTAAAGAAAGCACCGTCAATAGAAAAAGAAACGATGAAAAAATACAAGGGTAAACTTGCGGTAAGTGGTATCAACGCATTTTTAATTTCTATTTCTTTTGTTTATTTGTTTTATCTTTTTACACAACTTGCATATATTGTAGATGCTTTTAAATTTGTATTACCTGAAGATTACACCGCAGCAGAATTTGCAAGAAGTGGTTTTTTTCAGATGGCAGTAATTGTATTTATAAATTTTGTCATTTTAGGGTTAACTGCAATAAATGTTAAGAGAAATGATTTCAAATTACCAAAATCAACAAAAGCAATTTTATTATTTATATCTGCCTTTTCAATATTTTATATTTCAAGTGCAATATTTAAAATGATGAAATATATTTCGCTTTATGGTCTTACAAGACTTCGCGTGTTAACAAGTGTATTTATGCTTATGCTTGCATTAATATTTGTTATAATCATTTTGAAGCTTATATTCAATAAGATTAAATACATTAAACCGATTATTGTAATATGTACCTTGACACTGTTTTCTATTTCAATGGTGAATATTAACACTTTTATTGCTGATTATAATTATAAAAATTTCAAAGCAGGTAAAATAGAAATAGATGTAAGTCAGATTGATTCTTTAGGTGTAAGCGGAATACCGGTTCTTACAAAGCTTGTAGATGAATCAGATGAGGAGATTTCTTTTAAAGCAAAAGAAGCTCTAAGTTATACTAATGGTGATATTTATTTCAATCCGTTTTCACTCGATGCTGAACGATTGCAACCAGTAAAAAATAGTGTTTTTGAATATAATAAAACATGGCTTGAAGCTAAAGATTCGCTTGATAACTTCAAAAAATCACATCCTGAATTTACTGATGAAAATTTTGAAAAAGAAAGTAATGAATATTATGATATTGAGGGTGATGCCTATGATGAATACAATCCTTGGTATTAAAAAATCATAAATTCAGTTGACAAATTACGAAAATATGCTATTATATATTGGTACGAAACTTCAGGGCGGGGTGTAATTCCCCACCGGCAGTAAAGTCTGCGAGCCATTTTTTGGTTGATTGGGTGAAATTCCCAAACCGACGGTATAGTCCGGATGAAAGAAGATTTCAGTAATTTGAATTTTAAATTCATTTTCTATGAAACCTAAAATTTTCGCCCTGAGTCTTTCGGGGCGATTATTTTTTTGAAAGGTGTTGTAGAATATGAAAAATAACTACACAAACAAACAAAAACTCCAAAGGCTCACAACAGCAGGTGTATTAGCTGCACTCTCATTAGTGTTAATGGCAACTGTTCGTTTCCCGATTTTTCCGTCTGCACCATTTTATGAGATGGAATTTTCAGATGTACCAATTCTTTTGTGTTCATCACTTTTAGGGCCGGTATATTCAATTGTTACACTTTTTATTGTATGTCTTATTCAAACTTTATTCTTCAGTTCATCAAGCGGTATAATCGGATTTTTTATGCACTTAATTTCATCTGGTCTTACAATTTTAGTGGTTTATTTTGTAAGAAAGAGAATTGACGGTATAAAAGGTGTTTTAATTTCTAATCTTTTAGGTGTAATTGTAATGACGCTTGTTATGATTCCAATGAATATGTGGATGGTTTCAGAATTTATGGGCATAAATGTTCAGGGTTTTATAACCGGATTTTTAGCAGTCTGTGTTGCATTTAACCTTGTTAAATCAACTGTAAATCTTACTATTTACAGTTTAATTTCACCAATTATAAGCAGAGAATTCAACAAGTTATTTAATAAGTAGTTCAAGTGGGGAGGAGAACTTCCCACTTTTTTCTTTTTTGGTAATTAAAATTCAATTCTTTTATGAAAAACTATTGACAAATCTTAATAAACTTTATAAAATCTAAACTACAGTATTATGTAAAAATAAATTTTAGGAGTTGTTTTTATGGTTTTTGAGAAACTTAAAACAATCATTATTGAAGAGTTTGAAATTGAAGAAGAACTTATTACAATGACTACTTCACTTACTGACGAGCTTGACATTGACTCACTTGACCTTGTTGACCTTGTTATGACAGTTGAAGACGAGTTTTCAATTGAACTTCCTGACGAAGCTCTTGAAGGTATGAAAACTATTGGTGATTTAGTTAAATATATTGAAGAAAACTAATTCGTAAATTCTATTAAGAAAAGGATATTTATAATGGCAGATCAAAAAAAAATGGTTGAAGCAATCACTTCTATGGAAGTTGATTTTGCTCAATGGTACACAGACGTTGTTAAAAAGGCAGACCTTGTTGACTATTCAAGCGTTAAAGGTTGTATGATTATTCGTCCCTATGGCTATGCTATATGGGAAAATATTCAAAGCATTCTTGACGGTCATTTTAAGAGAACAGGTCACGAAAATGTTTATATGCCTATGTTTATTCCCGAAAGTCTTTTACAGAAAGAAAAAGACCACGTTGAAGGCTTTGCGCCAGAAGTTGCTTGGGTTACATACGGTGGTAGCGAAGAGCTTGAAGAAAGACTTTGCGTAAGACCTACTTCTGAAACACTTTTCTGTGAGCACTACGCAAAAGTGGTTCAATCTCACAGAGATTTACCAAAGCTTTATAACCAATGGTGCAGTGTTGTTCGTTGGGAAAAGACAACAAGACCATTTTTAAGAACAAGAGAATTCTTATGGCAAGAGGGTCACACAGTACACGCTACTGCTGAAGAAGCAATCGAAGAGACAGAGCGTATGCTTAACATTTATGCTGACTTCTGCGAAAAATCTCTTTGTATGCCTGTTGTTAAAGGTAAAAAGACTGAAAGTGATAAATTTGCTGGTGCAGTTTCTACTTATGCTATTGAAGCACTTATGCACGACGGTAAAGCGCTCCAGGCAGGTACTTCACACTACTTTGGTGATGGCTTTGCAAGAGCATTCAATATGACTTATCAGGATAAAGAAAATAAACTTTCATTTGTTCATCAGACATCCTGGGGTGTTACAACAAGACTTATCGGTGCTATTATTATGTCACACGGTGATGATAACGGTCTCGTTCTTCCACCAGATGTTGCACCAATTCAGGTTGTTGTTCTTCCTATTGCTCAACATAAAGAGGGTGTGCTTGACAAGGCTTATGAATTAAAAGAAAGACTTTCAAAGACATTCAGAGTTAAAGTTGACGACAGCGACAACTCTGCTGGTTGGAAGTTTGCTGAATATGAAATGAAGGGTGTTCCGCTTCGTCTTGAAATAGGTCCTAAAGATATTGAGAAAAATCAATGTGTTTTAGTTCGTCGTGACAACAGAGAAAAGATTTTTGTTTCTCTTGATAATCTTGAAGTTGAAATTCAGAAAGCACTTGACGATTTCGCAAAGGCTATTTATAACAAAGCACTCCAGAACTTAAATAAACATACATTTGCTTGTACAACAATTGATGAAATCAACAAAGCACTCACTGAAAACGGTGATGGTTTCATTAAAGCAATGTGGTGTGGCGAAGAAGAATGTGAAGACAAGGTTAAAGAACTTACAGGCGTTGGTTCTCGTTGTATTCCATTTGAACAAGAAAACCTCTCTGATAAATGCGTTTGCTGTGGCAAGCCTGCTACACAAATGGTTTACTGGGGTAAGGCATATTAAAATCACAGGACTGTTGCATTATGTAACAGTCCTGTTTTGATAAAGAGGGAATTTAATTGAATTTAAGAGATGGTTTAATAGCATTATTGATTCTTTCGCTTGTTGCATTTGTTTGTATAAGAGCGTTTTTAGCGGGTGTAATAAACTTTAATTTAAGCGATAAAGCATATAAAAAGCGGATAAAGGGTGCAACGATAAAACAGCGATTATTTTATGATAAATTTCGTGATGAAATCCCCAAGATATTCTTTTATTTATATATTATAATTTTAGTTTTTCACTTTTTGGCTATAATATGTTACATATTCTTTATATTAAATGATGTACAAATCTCTTATTGTGAGTTTTTGGTAAAGAAAGTCGTTTTTTATTTCGATATGATATGGCTTTTTATAACTACTATTATGTTTTATAGTCCATTAAAAAGAGGGAATAATCATTGGCACTTCAATAAACGTGGTGAAAATATTGATTATAGTCGCTGGATTACTAAAAGCAGGAATAAAAAGAAGTAAAGGATGAATTAGATGATTTATACTGACTTAACTAAAAAAGCCTTAAAACTCTGTTTTGAAGCGCATAAAGAGCAAGTTGACAAAAGTGGTATGCCTTATGTTTTTCACCCGTTTCATTTGGCAGAGCAGATGGCAGATGAAGCTACAACTATTGTAGCACTTCTTCATGATGTAGTTGAAGATACAGCTATAAGCTTTGAAGATTTAGAAAAGCAAGGTTTTAGTGATGAAATTATGGATGCCTTAAAACTTCTTACACACGATAAAAATATTCCCTACATGGATTATGTCGCAGAAATAAAGAAAAATACCATAGCTACCAATGTTAAACTTGCTGATTTAAAACACAACAGCGATTTAACAAGACTTTCAGTAGTTGACGAAAAAGCTTTAAAGCGAAAAGAAAAATACGAAAAAGCAATTAAGTTTTTATCTGAATAATAAACAAAACACCCAGCATCATTTTGATGATGTTGGGTGTAATTTTTTAACCATTAACAAGGTCTTTCATATTATAGATTCTTGGTGCTTTGCCGTTTACGAAGATTGCAGCATTAACTGCACCTTGGGCAAAAATTGCTTTTGAACGAGCAGAGTGACTGAGCTTTACAATTTCGTCATTACCAGCAAAAATAACTTCGTGTTCACCAACAATATTGCCACCACGAATTGAATGGATACCAATCTCTTTTTCGTTTCTCTTTTGTCTTTTTGAGTGTCTGTCGTACTCATAATAAACATCAGGAATTTCTTCTTTTATTGCATCAGCTAACATTATAGCAGTTCCGCTCGGAGCATCTAACTTCTGGTTGTGGTGTGCTTCAAAAATTTCAATGTCGAAATCATTACCCAATACCTTTGCAGCAGTTTTTGCTAATTCGCAAAGAAGACTGACACCCATTGACATATTGTAAGAGAAGAAAACAGGTATTTCTTGTGAAAATTCTTCAACAGTCTTGATTTGCTCATCTGAAAGACCGGTAGTAGAAATTACCACCGCAGTATTTGTTGATTTAGCGTAGTCCAACATTGAAAGAAGTAATGCAGGATTGGAAAAATCCACAATTACATCTGCTTTCACCTGAACTTCGGAAAAAGTCTGAAATACAGGGTAACCCAAAGTAGAATCTTCAACAATATCAACACCTGCAACAATCACGCAATCATCACGGGTACTTACAATATTTGTAACAGTTCTGCCCATTTTACCACAGCAACCGCTTAAAAGTATCTTTGTCATTTAAACTTCCTCCGAAAATTTTAAATCAAGTTATGATTTTTTAAAGCTTTAACTAAAATTGCTTTATTTTTCTCGTTAATAGGGGAAAGTGGCATTCTACATCTGCCAACATCTTTACCCATTAAGCATAATGCTTCTTTAACAGGAATAGGGTTAACATCACAAAACAACGCATTACAAAGGTCAAGGTACTCTAATTGTAACTCTTTACTTGCTTTAATATTACCATCTAAAGCGAATTGTGCAATATCGTGAGTTGTTTTCGGGGCAACATTTGAAAGAACAGAAATAACACCAATAGCACCTAAAGCCATAAATGCAGTAATCTGGTCATCGTTACCTGAATAATAGTTCAGATTATCTTTACAAAGTGCAACTGTTTTAGCGAATGCAGAAATATCGCCATTTGCTTCTTTTACACCATTAACTAAAGGTAATTTTGAAAGTTCTAAATAAGTTTCAGGTAAAATGTTTACACCAGTTCTTGAAGGTACATTGTAAAGAATCATAGGTGTAGAAACACGTTTTTCAATGTAGCTGAATGATTCGATTAAACCATCCTGTGATGCTTTATTATAATAGGGGGTAACTGTTAAAAGACCATCAACCCCACATTTTTCAGCATCATTTGAAAGAGTGACGGAGTGCATAGTGTCATTACTACCAGTACCTGCAATAACAGGTACACGACCACCTGTAACATTAACCGCAACTTTTATAGCCTCAAGATGTTCATCATAAACGAGAGTTGATTTTTCGCCTGTTGTACCACATACAACAATAGCATCTGTTCCATTTTCGATTTGTTCGTTAATTAACTCCTCGAAAAGAGGGAAATTGATTTTAAGAGTTTCGTCCTTAAAAGGTGTAACAATAGCAACACCTGCACCTGCGAAAATAGGTTTTTTCACAGTATGACCTCCCAAAAATAAATTATTTATTATTAGTCCATATAACCTTCTGCACAGAGAAGCTCTGCAAGAAGAACTGCACCACCAGCAGCGCCTCTTAATGTGTTGTGAGCAAGGCAAACGAACTTATAATCATATTGTGTGTCTTCTCTGAGACGACCAATAGAAACAGCCATACCATTTTCAAGGTTTCTGTGAAGCTTGGTCTGTGGGCAATTATCTTCTTCAAAATAGTGAAGGAATTGCTTTGGTGCGCTTGGTAAGTCTAATTCTTGTGCTCTGCCTTTGAAATCTGCCCAAGCTTTAATCATAGCTTCTTTTGTAGGTTTCTTGTCGAAACGAACAAATACTGCACCCATATGACCATCTGATACAGGAACTCTTATACATTGAGCGGTGAAGTTTGGAGAAGTTGCAGGAACAATTTTACCATCTTCAATTTTACCCCAGAGCTTGAGTGGTTCTTTTTCACTCTTTTCTTCTTCGCCGCCAATGAATGGAATAACGTTATCTACCATTTCAGGCCATCTTTCAAATGTTTTACCAGCACCTGAAATTGCCTGATATGTACAAACAAGAACGTCTTTTACACCATATTCTTCGTGAAGAGGGAAGAGTGCAGGTACATAAGATTGAAGTGAGCAGTTAGATTTAACTGCAATAAAGCCACGTTTTGTACCAAGACGTTTTCTTTGTGATTCAATGATTTTAATGTGGTCTGCATTTAATTCAGGCACAACCATTGGAACATCTTCTGCCATTCTGAAAGCACTGTTATTTGAAACAACAGGACACTCAGCCTTTGCGTATTTTTCTTCAAGAGCTTTTGTTTCTTCTTTGCTCATATTAACTGCGCAGAATACAAAATCTACTGAAGAAGCGATTTTTTCAATATCTTTTTCTGCATCAAGAACAACCATATCAAGATATTTTTCTGGTGTTGCTTCAGGCATACACCAACGGTCGCCGAGTGCTTCTTTATAGGTAACTCCTGCTGAACGAGAGCTTGCAGCAAGAACTGTAACATCAAACCAAGGATGCTCACTGAGAAGAAGAGCAAATCTTTGACCAACCATACCAGTTGCTCCGATAATACCAACTTTGTACTTTTTCATAAGTACACCTCCGGATTTCTAAAAAATACTTGTAAATACGAAATAAATAGATTATAATATACCTCGCTTACATACCGACATATAATAACATAAAATACGTTTGTGAGTCAATAATTTTTTACTATTTAGAAGGTATTTTAATGAATAAATCAGATTTTTTCTACGATTTACCAGAAGAACTCATTGCTCAGACACCGTTAGAGCCTCGAGATTCTTCAAGAATGATGGTTTTATCTAAAGAAAATGACAATATTTTACATAAACATTTTTATGATGTTTGCGATTATTTAAACAAAGGTGACACTTTGATTTTAAATAATACTCGTGTGTTACCAGCAAGAATCTATGGTATAAAAGAAGAAACAGGTGCGGTAGTAGAATTTCTTTTACTTAATCAATTAGAAAATGATGTTTGGGAATCACTCGCAGGACCAGGAAAACGCGCAAAAGTCGGAACTGCTTTTTCATTTGGTGAAGGTATTTTAAAATGTGAAGTAACTGAAGTTTTAGAAAATGGTAACAGAATAATAAAATTCAGTTACGACAAAAATGATAATTTCTTTAACATTCTTGATAAAGTTGGTCAGATGCCGTTACCACACTATATAACCGAAGAATTACAAGATAAAGAGCGTTATCAGACTGTATATTCAAAAGAATTAGGCTCTGCTGCAGCACCAACTGCGGGACTTCATTTCACTAACGAAATATTAGAAAAATTAAGGGCAAAGGGTGTAAACATTGGTTATGTTACCTTGCATGTAGGTTTAGGTACATTCAGACCTGTTAAGGCAGAAAAAATTGAAGACCATAAAATGCATACTGAACATTATTATTTACCAAAAGAAACTGCAGAACTCATTATAAACACTAAAAAAGCAGGGGGCAGGGTAATTGCAGTTGGTACAACAAGCTGTCGTACACTTGAATCTGCCGCCACATTCTGTGGTGAAATTAAAGAAGATGACAGAAATACCGATATATTTATTTATCCCGGCTATAAATTTAAGTGCATTGATGGCTTAATAACCAATTTCCATTTACCTGAAAGCACTTTAATTATGTTGGTTTCTGCATTTTATGGTTACGATAAAACATTAAAAGCGTATAAAACGGCAGTTGATGAAAAATACAGATTTTTCTCATTCGGTGACTGTATGATGATTTTATAAAGGAATTTTGAATTATGTTTAAGGTTTTAAAAACAGAGGGTAAAGCTCGTTTAGGCGAATTTACAACAGTAAAGGGTGTCGTTAAAACACCCGCTTTTCAGAATGTTGCTACTTGTGGTGCTATAAAAGGCGGTCTTTCTGCTTACGATTTGAAAGATATAAATTGTCAGGTGCAGCTTTGTAACACTTATCATTTACACGTAAGACCAGGTGATGAACTTATCAAAGAACTTGGTGGTCTTAATGAGTTTACCGGTTGGGATGGTCCGATTCTTACAGATAGCGGTGGATTTCAGGTGTTTTCACTTGCAAAACTCCGTAAAATCAAAGAAGAGGGTGTTACATTCAATTCTCACGTAGATGGTCGCAAAATTTTTATGGGACCGGAAGAAAGTATGAGAATACAATCAAATTTAGCCTCAACAATTGCTATGGCTTTTGACGAATGTGTTGAAAATCCTGCAACTTATGAATATGCAAAAGCATCTACAGAAAGAACTACCCGTTGGCTTATTCGTTGTAAAGAAGAAATGGAAAGACTTAATTCACTTCACGATACTTTGAATAAAAATCAGATGCTTTTCGGTATAAATCAAGGGTGTACTTTTGATGACTTACGCATTGAGCATATGCAAAAAATTGCAGAGTTAGACCTTGACGGTTATGCAATTGGTGGTCTTGCGGTTGGTGAACCCAAAGAAGATATGTACAGAATTATTTCTGCTGTTGAGCCTTTTGCACCAAAAAATAAAATCCGTTATTTAATGGGTGTTGGTACACCGGGTAATATTTTAGAAGGTGTTTCCCGTGGTGTCGATTTATTTGATTGCGTTATGCCAAGCAGAAATGCCCGTCACGGTCATATGTTTACATGGAATGGTATAATGAACTTGAATAATGCCAAATATGCTAAAGATGACACACCAATTGATAGTAATTGCAATTGCCCGACCTGTCAGAAACATTCAAGAGCATATATTCATCATTTAATTAAAGCAAAAGAAATGCTTGCTATGAGACTTTGTGTAACACATAACTTATATTTCTATAATAATTTAATGACAAGAATACGTGAAGAACTTGAGAAAGGTACTTTTACAGAATTTAAAGAGAAATATACTGATTTACTTGATTCGAGAATATAATTTTACAAAAAAGACTTGTATATTTTTGTATAAACAGTTATAATACTGTGGTATTGTTAATTTATGGAGGAAAAAATTATGAATTTATTAACTCTCAGTTTATTTGGTGGTGCCGCTGCAGAAGGTGGCGCGACTGGTGGCGCTAATCCAATGTCTTTAATTATGATTGTTGGTATGGTTGCTCTTATGTACTTTATGGTGCTCCGTCCACAGAAAAAAAGACAAAAAGAAGAACAAGAAATGCGTGATTCTATTCAGATTGGTGACGAAATTGTTACAATCGGTGGTATTATGGGTAGAGTTGTTACTGTTAAAGATGACAGCATTGTTATTGAAACAGGTACAGACCGCACAAAGATTAAGTTTTTAAAATCTGCTATCCAGACAAACCAGACTGCAAATGATCGTATGGCTGCTGAAAAGAAAGCTGCAGAAGATGCTAAAAAAGCACAGAGCGAAAAGAATGCTATTGACCAGGCAGTAAATGGTAAAAAGAAAAAAACAAAAACTGTTGAAAACAAAGGTTCTGTAGAAGAACTTAAAGCAGAAGAAGATGCTCAGAAGAGCGATGAGGAATAATTTTTCATAAATAAAAAGACCTTCGCATATCTTTTATTAAAGAAATGCGGAGGTTATTTTTATGTCTGAATATAACAAAGTCAAACTAAATAAAAAAGATTCAAAAAGAATAAAGTTGTTTTTTAGATATTTTCCGTGCTTTTTAAAAGGTTTTATTATTATTGTGGTTGGTATACTTGTCCTGAGTTTTGCATATTATAAGTTATCGGAGCATTCAAGTATTATTTATTTTCTTAGTTATTTATTTTTAGTTTTTGGAGGGTTTATATCTGGTAACTCGACACATAAAAAAGTGGGTGGCAGGGGAATTTTAACGGGTACATTAGGTGCCTTACCTGTTGCTTTGTTTACCTACATTATTTTGATTATATTTACATTTAAAAATTTATCAATTTTCAGTTTAATATGCCCGATGATTTGCATAATTGGTGGTACTATTGGTGGCATTGTAAACTCAAATAAAAAAAAGAGATATTAAAAGCGAGGATTTTACTATGTTTAAAAAGGCTGTTGTTTTAAAGAGAAGAAAAATGAATTTACCAAAGTTCGATTACAGGAATTTTTTCTTTTTTTCATTATTTTTTTGTGGATTGATATTAGGTATTTTAACAATAAAAGATGATAACACAGAGTTAAACAATGTTTTAAAAACTTTTTTTGTTAATTACATATCTCGTAAAAATGCAATTTCAATTTTAGAATGTCTTTTAGATAGTTCAATACTCACATTTACAATTCCGTTTTTTACTTTTATTTTGGGTTTATGTGCAGTAGGAGGACCAATAATTATTGCCATACCTACATTTGTTGGAATTGTTGTAGGTATGGCAACTGGTATTTTATATTCACAGTACACCTTACAAGGACTTGGATACTGCGCACTTGTAATTATGCCAAGTGTTGCAATAGTTATAGGAACATTGTTAAAATGTTGTAATGAATCTATAAATATGTCAGTTGAAATTATCTATATGATAATTGGTGGGAATCGAACAACAAGAACGAATGAATTAAAGGAATATTGTATTAAATATATCGTTTTATGTGTGCCATTCATTTTAGCGGCAGTATTAAATACTGTAAGTTTTAAAATATTCGGGGGATTATTTTCATTCGTCTGATTCTTCGGTTTTAATACTCTCAATTTTTGTTTGTCGTGGTGCTTTAACACTACTTAATGGGTTTGCTTCAGCAGCACTTTTCAATTGTTCGTCAACAATATGAGTGTAAATCTGGGTTGTGTTAAGATTTTCGTGACCTAAAATCTCTTTAATTGAAAGCACATCAACATTACCGTGTTGATACATAAGAGTTGCTGCAGTATGCCTTAATTTATGAGTAGATAAATCTCTGTCAGAAAGACCTGCTTTTTCTAAAGTAGATTTAACAACATACTGAACAGTTTTAGGGCTAATTCTACCTTTTTGTCTGCTTATAAATAACGCATCTTTATCTTTTACACCATCAACAGGACGGACAGGTAAGTAGGCGTTAATTGAGTCAACACAGGCATCATTTAAGTAAATTGTACGTTCTTTATTACCTTTACCAGTAACTGTAAGGGTGTTATTTGAACGAATATCGCTTAAATTAAGCGATACAAGCTCAGAAAGACGAAGTCCACAGTTTAAAAATAATGTTATAATACAATAATCACGTTCTTTAAACTTGCCGTCAACAGAATTTAAAAGTGAAAGACTTTCTTCTAATGTAAGATATTTAGGTAAAGCCTTTTTAATTCTTGGTGATTCGAGTTCCTGAAGGGGATTGTCCTTAATAAACTTTTTCTGTACAGTCAGATATTTGTAAAATGCTCTTAATGTAGAAACTTTTCTTGAACGAGTGCGTTCATTGTTGTTTCTGTTAATTTTACAATACGTAAGATACATATAAGCATCATTTAAAGATACAGAAGAAATTAAATCTAATGAAATATCTGAAATAACAATTTCATCAAATGGAACTTCTTTTGTGACAAGTCCGCGAATAATTTTTATGTATTTGAAAAATGTAGACAAATCATTAGCATATTCATTAACTGTTAATTCGGAACAGTTTTTTATAACACTATAATAATTCAAAAATTCTACCACAATAGGTGGTAATAAGTCGAAATTTTCTCGTTTCATAAGTAAAGGGTACCAATTCCTTTGTTTTATTTTTTATATATCGACTTATACAAAAGAAAGATTTTGTATAAGTCGGGTAAGGGGTTGTGGATAAAAAATGGCTAAAATATGAATTTTTACGAGTTTTAAGGTACATCCATAAATATCCTTATATATTAAGATTTCTGGTATTTTCGCTACTTTATAAATATGTTTCAGTTAAGAAATGATTTTAAAATTGTTTAAACCATAAATCTTGTTACATAATTGATTTAATCTTTATCTTTGTATTTTTTCATACAAATTAAGATTGCAACTGAAACTACAACCATTGTAGCTGTGTAACCAAGCTTTGCAGCAGTATTTTTTTCAGGATTCTTTGAATTTTTCAAATTTATCAACCTTTCTCATCGAATGGAAATTTTGGGCATTAGGTGTTTATTCATTCAAAAAATTTCTATTCGATTGAAATTTTTTAAGTTTGTGTAAAATGACTTAAATTTGTTCAGTTATAGGTATAATTGAACCAATATCAGTAAGTTTATAAGATTTATCATAAATCGGTTTAACATTGTGATAATCTAAAAACTTTTTAATATCTTTATAGCTTGGGTGTTCTTCTATGTTACCATTAAAGTAAATAGTATCATCTGATAGCTTGCCAGACGCACCACCTAAAAAACCGTAATGTCTATTTGACAAGTTTATAAAATTGGATTCAATCTTTAAAATATCAAATTGTGATTTTTTTAACAAAGTTGCAATACCATTATCTTCTGTAATTACTGCATTTTCATTAACTACACAAATTGAACATTTTGAATATCCTTGTTTGGTATTGATACACTTTAAATTATTTATTTCAATTAATTTGAGTAATTTTTCTGATGCAGAATCAAATTTACCGATTATAGTATCATTTATAATAGTGAAATTGAGTAAAATATCGTGTGGATATGGCGAGAATGGTTCGTTTTCAGCCACTTCTACCCTACACCCTATTTCTTTAACCTTTTCTATTAAATCCACTTGATTTGGCGAAATAATCGCAGTATTTTTGCCACAATAAATTACCTGAGTATCTGCATGAAAAGCGATTTCGTCATCTAATTTTTTTGATTTTTGGGTTACAAGGGTTTTAATACCCATTTTATTTAAGAATGATATTGTCTTCAGCGAATTTTCGCCTAAAATACAGTGGCAAACTTTATTTTGTGGAAGGTTTGATTTCTCAATAAATTTATAATTATTATGCATTGTCTGCTGCAACCTCAAACGCTTCACGAATATTTCTTACACCAATTACTTCAATATCAGTAAATGATGCTTTATTTAATTTTTTCATATTTTGTCTTGGTATTATGCATCGCTTGAAACCAAGTCTTTCGGATTCTTTAATTCGTTGCTCGCAGTTATTTACCATTCGTATTTCACCAGCAAGTCCAATTTCACCAAATACAATAGTTTCACTATCTATTACAGTATCTTTAAGACTTGAAATAAGCGCCACTGCTGCCGCTAAATCTGAAGCTGGCTCATCTGCTCTTAATCCACCGACAATATTAAGGTAACAGTCCATATTTGAGAAAAAATAACCAGCTCTTTTTTCGAGAATTGCAATAATCATTGCCATTCTGTTGTAGTCAAAACCGGTTGACATTCTTCGTGGGTTACCAAAACCGGTAGTTGTAGCAAGACCCTGTATTTCTGCTAAAATTGGTCTTGAGCCCTCTATAAGACAAGTTACACAAGTACCTGAAACATTTATAGGTCTGCCGGCTAAAAGTGCCATTGACGGACTTTCTATTTGTGAAAGCCCTGTATCATTCATTTCAAAAACGCCAATTTCATTTGTAGAGCCAAATCTGTTTTTGGCTGCTCTCAGAATTCTGTAAGAATAATTTCTTTCACCTTCAAAATAAAGAACTGTATCAACTATATGCTCTAATACTTTAGGGCCGGCAATATTGCCATCCTTATTAACGTGGCCAACAAGAATAATTGAAATATCATTATTTTTTGAAGTTTGCATAAAGAGATTTGTGCATTCTCTAACTTGTGTAATGCTACCGGTGCTTGAAGAAAGTTCTGGTATGCTCATTGTCTGAATTGAGTCAACCATTACAATATTAGGTTTTGCAGTTTTAATATACTCACAAACAACCTCTGCATCGGTTTCGCACATTACAGAAAGATTATCTGATTTAACATTAAGTCTTTTTGCTCTCATTTTCAACTGATAAGCTGATTCTTCACCTGAAACATAAAGAACACTTAAATCTTTTGAAAGATAATTACAAATCTGTAGTAAAAGTGTGGATTTACCAATACCAGGGTCACCAGATAAAAGCACTAAAGAGCCCTTAACAAGGCCACCACCCAATACACGATTTAATTCTGAAATTCCAGTGTTATATCTGAATTCGGTGGACGAATCAATTTCATTTAATTTTAAAACATTAGAAGTTTTTAAACTACCGGAACTTACTTTTTTGGTTGATTTATTTTCTGTAACAATAGTTTCTTCGTCTAATGTACCCCATTCGTTACAGGATGGGCATTTACCATACCATTTTGCAGACTCATAACCACAATTTTTACATATAAAAATTGATTTTTGTTTAGAAGCCATAATTTTCACTGACCTTCACAATAATTTAAAATTCCTAAAGCAATACAAAGTGCCATTTTTCTTTGATATATTTCATCTTGTAAATTTTCTGCATCTTCAGGATTTGAAAGAAATCCACATTCAACAAGCACTGCGGGTTTAACCGCCTTATAAATTAAATATACAGATGTGCCACATGGTTTAATTTGCCTTGTATTGTCTTTTTGTAAATAATAAACGATACTATCTTGAATATTTTCTGCGAGTAATGAACTTTGCTCACTGAAATTTGACGAATAAAATACCTGAGCACCTTTATATTTGGAAGCAGAAAAATGATTCTGATGAATACTTACAAATATTGCGTTATCTGTTTTTTCCATAAGTGACATTCTGTTATGTAAATCAGAAGATTTTCTGCTACGAATCGTTGTTACCCCCTCTGATTCAGTCGAAGTATCTGTTTCTCGTGTCATAACAACATTAAAACCTAAAAAATTCAGATATTCCTTTAAATATAACGAGATATTTAAGTTAATTCCTTTTTCACTTATACCATCATCAGTTGATGTACCGCCATCAAAACCACCATGCCCTGCATCAATTATGATGGTGGGATTTTTGTCATTCAAATTGTTTTCTGATGATATATCATTAAATCTACTGTTAAAATTTATAACACCAATTGAAAATATAAAACAAACTAAAACTAATAAACATAAAATTATGAGTTTTTTCAAAATTATCACCCATAAATTATATGTATTAAATCTGCAGTTTATCTGAATTCAGTGCCGTCTTTTAATAAAAGTTTATTTCTTTTGATTGACCAGCAAATATTTTCTTGCGCAAAATTCTCTAATAAAGCATCTTTAAATAAAATTGGATTGATTGTAAAATCATTACCAGCAGGTAAAATAAATGAAAAATGCAACTCGTTAGCTTCGCTTTTAATGATATTAAACTCAGTTAAATGTTCTGAAACATTTATTTCTTTTATTTCACCTTTTTTAGTCTTTTTGTAAATTAAAATGTTTTTACTTTCAATTTTATTTAAAATATCATCTTTAATGTTTGAACCATCATTTGAAGATAATTTCATCTCATAAAGACCTGAAGTAATAAATAAGGGTTTAAATTGAGGTTCTGCAATTTTTAAAAATTCAATTCCTGGTACAGTTACTCTGTTTAATTCAGAAATAACACTTTCATTTGGGTAACTTTCGTCATCAAGTCTTATATCTAAAATTTCACATTCCCCTTCCACACCTAATGGTAGTGAAAGACCAAAAACAAGGTGTGGATGCGGGTTAAAGCCTTCGGTGTACCAGAGTGGAATATCAGTTCTTCTGAATGCTCTTATTAAACAACGGGTTAAGTCGAGGTGCGAAATATATTTTGCGGTGTCTTTTTTAGTGAACCATATTCTTACAGAGCGCATCACACTTACCCCCATTCAATTTGTTTGAGCCACAAGCATTACATTGCTCGCGACAATGCATTGAAGTTTCTGCATTTTTTGCTTTTTCGTTTTCTCTAATTAAAAATTCTTTAGTTATACCTGAATTTATGTGGTCCCAAGGTAATATTTCATCGTATGAACGACGACGGTTTGCATAAAATTCAGTATCTATACCACATTCTTTAAACGCATCTATCCAGGTATCATATTTGAATTTATCGTCCCAGCTATCAAAGGTACAACCATTCTTCCAAGCTAATTCGATAACATCACAGAGCTTTCTGTCACCGCGGGCAAAAATAGCTTCCAAGAAAATCTGATCTGTCGTGTGGAAACGGAATGTAATCTTTTTAGATGTAACAGTTTCTTTTAAAAGCTGTTGTTTTCTTGTTATTTCTTCACGCGAATCCTGTGGCTCCCATTGGAATGGTGTACAAGGCTTCGGAACAAATGAAGAAACCCCAGCGCTAACACTTACAGTTTTTCCTTTTGGTTTATCAGGATTACTGTAAAATTCTTCAACAACCTTCTGACAAAGCTCGTTAATGCCTACAACATCTTCATCTGTTTCAGTTGGTAAACCAATCATAAAATATAATTTAACTGCGGTCCAACCACCTTGAAAGGCCTTTCTACAAGTGCCTAAAATCTCATCTTCTGTAATATTTTTATTTATAACATTACGAAGTCTTTGAGTACCTGCTTCTGCAGCAAATGTAAGACCAGAGCGTCTTACTAATGCTAATTTTTTTCTTAATTCATCTGAAAAATTATCTATTCTTAAAGATGGTAAGGCAACATTAATTTTTTGCGGTGTTGCCCAACTTAAAAGTGACTCTAATAATTCTGTAATTTTTGTGTAGTCACTACTTGAAAGTGAACAAAGTGAAAGCTCGTCATACCCGGTTTCACAAGCAATCTTCTGACTTTGTTTGCTTATAGTTTCAACAGATTTTTCCCTTATAGGTCTGTACCAGAAGCCTGCCTGACAAAATCTGCAACCACGAATACAACCACGAAAAATTTCGTGAACAACTCTGTCATGTACAACTTCAACAAAAGGAACTACAAAATTTTCAGGATAATAAATATTATCTAAATCGGAAACAACTCTTTTATTTATTACCTGTGGTGCACCATCATTTGCAATAAATTCTTTTATTGTGCCATCTTCGTTATAAGTAACTTCATAAAGTGCAGGAACATAAATACCCTCAATGTGCGAAGCTGCAATTAAAAATTCTTTTCTGGTAGCCTTTTTCTTTTTGTATTCATTTAATAAATCCAAAAATTCAAGCATTACTTCTTCGCCTTCACCTATCTGGAAGCAATCAATAAAATCTGCTAATGGCTCAGGGTTAGCTACACAAGGTCCACCTGCAACAATAATTGGATTTTCACTTAATGAGTCACCACGATTTTTACTTCTTACGGGAATCCCTGCTAAATCTAACATATTAAGAACATTTGAAAAAGATAATTCGTATTGCAATGTAAAACCAACTGCGTCAAAATCTTTTAAGCTGTCGTGACTTTCAAGACCGAAAAGTGGAATATTATTTTTACGCATTATTTCTTCCATATCACAATCTGGTGCAAATACCCTTTCGCACCAGAAATTTTCTCTTGAGTTAATAAGTCCGTAAAGTATTTTTAAACCAAGATGTGACATACCGATTTCATAAGTATCAGGAAAACAGAAAGCGAAACGAATATCGATATTTTCTTTGTTTTTTACGACAGAATTTAATTCACCACCTGTATATCTTGCGGGTTTCTGAACAAGTGGTAATATACTTTCAATTTGTTTGTGCAACATAAAAATTCTCCAATTTTATAATAAAATCATTCTACATAATTTTACAATAAAATCAGAGAATTATCAAGTAAAATAAGTCACTTTTTAAAGATAATTGTGAGTAACATTAAAAGTGATGCAATTAACAGATAAAAATTTTTAAAATCAAGTGTAAAAATATGAATTGCAAGATAAGAAAATGGTATTAAAATCATAAACGAAGTAATTGTAACGATATTATTTACAGTTCTCTCTTCAAGAAAAATCAATAATATTGAACTAAGTATTTTACCACCATCAAAGTTATAAAATGGTAATAAGTTGAATGTTGCTAAAACAAGATTTATAATAAAAATCTCGTTTGTAATTTTATTTCTACAAAATATATTTAAAATATAAAATAATACAAAGAAAAATATATTGACTAATGGTCCACAAAAAGAAATAATTGCAGTTTGATAATATTTTGCTTTGTTATTATTCAATAATTTAATATTTCCTCCAAATAACGAAATTTTAAATTCTTCAATTTGAATTTTAAAGTGTTTTAAGGCTAAAAGGTGCCCTACTTCGTGTAAAATAGCAAAAAAAATAGTTGAATATAAAAATTCTGTTTTATTTAAAGAAATTAGAATAATTATTAGCGCAAAAAAAGTAAAGGATATTGAAATTTTAGTGTTTTTAATTTTAAACTGCATCTTTTGCATCCTTTAAAGCATATGCAGGGTTATACGAAACATCTTTTATTCGTATTTCAAAATGTATATGAGGACCGGTTGATTGTCCTGTTGAACCAACTGAAGCAATTACTTCGCCACCACGGATAATATCACCTTTTTTAACAAATAATTTACTACAATGACAATATACACTTATTATATCATTATCGTGCTTAATTTTAATATAATTACCATTCCATTGGTCGTAATCAGCTTCTATTATTTCACCATCAAAAATTGCATAAATTGGCTCACCTTCATCTAAAGCAATGTCAATTCCCTTATGAACACCTAAAGTACCATTTATAGGGTGAACCCTTTCACCAAATTCCGATGAAACAATACCATCAATAACTGGTGAAAATATTTTATAATTTAATTTATAATTTGCAAAAGAAACATTACTGATTATCTCATTATTTATCTCAATGTCTTTACCACCTTCACCTAAAATCTCGGCAGTAAATAACTCATCAGAAAAGTCAGTTAATATGAATTCATTTTCTGTAAAATTCTCAATTTTCTTAAATGTTTCTTTAACCTCTTCGGTTGTTATTGATTTGTTAATTTCATCAAAAAACGATTGTTTAATTGTTTTGAAAAAAGCATTATCAGTATATTTTATTGAGTAAAAAAATGCAAAAATTAATGAGCAGAATAAGAATTGAAAAAGAATTGCTTTAATTAAATAATCTTGTTTTTTGTTTTTATCCATAAAAAATCACCCGCAAATATATATGCGGATGATTTTAGGATTATAACTGTAATTCTTCCCACTCTGAATATAATTCATCTAATTTATTTTTTAATAAATCAAATTTTTCTGTTAATTCAAGTAATTTTTCATAATCTGCAGAAGTTTCGGGTAATTCAAGTAATGATTGTATCTCTGAAATTTCTGTTTCAGTTTCTTCAATCTCTTTTTCAATTTTTGAAATTCTTGAATTTCTTTTTCTTTCAAGCGCCTGTTGCTCTTTTTGTTGTTTGTAAGTATTTACTTTAACAATTTCTTTTTTTACTTCTACAGTTTTAGTTTCAGCATTTTCTTTATAAACTAAATAATCATCATAATTACCATTAATAGTTACTGCACCATCGTGAGTTAAATGAATTATTTTACTCGATAATTTATTTATAAAATATCTGTCGTGAGAAACTACTAAAAGTGTGCCATCATAATTTAATAATGCTTCTTCTAAAACCTCACGTGAATTTATATCAAGATGGTTTGTCGGCTCGTCTAATATCAAGAAATTAGGTTTAGATAGCATTATTTTAAGTAATGCAATTTTTGCTCTTTCTCCACCACTTAAAACAGAAACCTTTTTAAATACATCGTCACCACGGAATAAAAATAAAGCTAATGCACTACGAATTTCAGTCTGGTCCATAAATCTGTACATATCCCAGACTTCATCCAAAACAGTTTTATCACTGTCTAATTTATCGATGTTCTGGTCAAAATAACCTATTTTAACATTTGTACCAAATTTAATAATACCGCTGTCTTGTGAAAGTTCTTTATTTAAAATCTTTAAAAATGTTGATTTACCACACCCGTTAGGACCTAATAAAAACATTTTATCTTCTCTGTTAATAGAAAGATTAAGATTCTTAAAAAGAGGCTTTTGTGGGAATGATTTTTCTAAATCAAAAACGGTTAAAACATTGTCACCTGAACGGATTTCGGAATTGAATGAAAACCTTACAGAACCGAGCGCTTTATCAGGTACAACTAACTCTGCTTTAATTCTTTCAATCTGCTTTTCTTTACTTGCGATTGTAATATAGTTTCTTTCCTGATTAAAGCGTTTCTGTTGCTCAATTATACCTTCAATTCTTTTAATTTCTGTAATATTTTTCTCGTACTCTCTTTCAATGGTTAATTCTCTTTCTGCCTTTAGTTTTTGAAAAACTGAGTAATTACCTTTTGTTATAGTAATTTTTTTGTGAGCAATTTCCATTGTTAAAAATGTTATTTTATCAAGAAAATATCTGTCGTGAGATACAACAATAACTGCACCTTTGTACTTTGAGAGAAAATCTTCAAGCCAGTTAATAGCGTCAATATCAAGATTGTTTGTAGGCTCGTCCAATAAAATTAAATTAGCATCGGAGAGAAGTAATTTACAAAGCGAAACCTTAGAACGCTGGCCACCACTTAAATTTTTTACAGGATGATCCAATTCACTTTCTTTAAAGCCTAAACCTATAAGTGCAGAGCGTGTTTTTGCTTTATAAACAAGCCCATCACGGCGCTCAATTTCTTCAGTCAATTGTACTTGTTTTTCAATTAAACTTAAATCACTGTTGTTTTCAAGCTCTTTTGTGATTTTTTCAAGTTCAATTTCCATTTTTATGACATCCGAAAATACTTTTAATGCTTCTTCATAAACAGTAAGATTATCTTCACATTCAAGGTACTGCTCCATATAACCGATTCTGACATCTTTACCACGAACAATGCCACCTTCTATAGGCTGATACTCCCCTGTTATTAACTTGAAAAGAGAAGTTTTACCAGTACCATTTGCACCAATTAAGCCGACTCTGTCCCCTTCTTCAACCTGAAAAGCGGCGTCTTTAAATAAGACGCCGTCAGCAAAGCCAAATTTTAAATTTAATGCTGTTAATAAAGACATAAACTCACCTTATAACGATTATAGTTAGTCGAAACAGTGTAAAATTACACTGTTTCAATACCAAATCATATATTTGGTATCGATTTATCTTTGAAAATTCGACTATAATCCTTTCAATGACTGAAATGCAAAATTGTGTTTATTAAAAACAATTTTGCTAAAAGCCTATAAAATCGGCTTTTACGAAACGCAACTGCGTTTCGACTATTAAAAACATTATAATGTACTTAAAAGTGCGTTGAATTCGCCAGATAAAAGAATATTACCACTATTTGCAGGAATGAATATACTATCACCTTTTTTAACACTTACAGCAGTATTTTCAACTGTTATACTACCATTACCATCAAGAATCAGAACAGATAAAAATGAAGCTTCATCGCAGTTATATTCATATTTACCATTCAATTTTAATGATGTCATAGTAAAGAATTCGCAAGAGCAAAGTTTCTGCAACTTAGCATCACCAATAACTATTTCTTCACCTTCTGCTTCAGCAGAGCGAACTGGTGGTAATGTATTAGTAACATCAAGTGCTTTTTCAATATGTAATTCACGAGGCTTTCCGTCGACTAATCTGCCATAGTCATAAACTCTGTATGTTGTGTTGCAGTTTTGTTGAACCTCTGCAAGTAAAATACCGCCACCAATTGCGTGTAATGTACCCGCTTCAATAAAGAAAATATCACCTTTTTTTACTTTAACTTTATTTACGTGATTTAAAAATGAATTATCTTTAATTGAGTTTTCAAATTCTTCTTTTGTAATTTCTTTATTAAAGCCGTAAATAAGTTCTGCGTCATTAGAACAATCAAGAACATACCAAGCTTCTGTTTTACCTAAAGAATTTTCGTGAACTCTTGCATAGTCATCATCAGGGTGAACCTGAATAGATAAGTCTGATTTTGCATCAATGAATTTAATTAAAAGTGGAAATTCGCTGTATTTTTCACCTTTTTTACCTAAAAAAGCAGGATTGTTTTTAATAAGCTCAGTAAAACTTTGACCTGCGTATTCGCCATTTTTTACTGTATTATCGCCATCATTACGAGCAGTGAGCACCCAAGCTTCAGCGATATTGTTAAGGTCACTTTCGTAACCGTAATCGCTTTTTAAGCGCTCGCCACCCCATACAATTTCTTTAAAAATTGGATTTAATTTAATTGGATACATTTATTACACCTCGGTAGTATTTGTTGCTTGATTTTCGCTATTTTCAGCATTTTTTTCTGCTTGCGCCTCAAGTTCTTTTTTATCAATAAACGGGACAGTTGAAGATTTAATATCAACCCTGTCGTAATATTCCTTAAATCTAATAGTAAAGCGGATTTTCCTCTTGCAGTTTGTACATTGGAAAATCGCTCTGAATGATTGATTCATAACACGCCAGTCTGAAACTCTTTCACAACTCGCACCACATACATCGCAAAGGCATTTCATTTTGCTTCTGTCGATAAGTGGGCTGTTAATATCAGTAATAACCTTTGGTTTAAATGAAAGCTTTAAATAGAAAGAATTATCGCAAGAATGTGTGTATGATGAAATCATTTGTTTATTGAAAATTTTCCTGAAAATATCAGCAGTCAAAAGACTGTCATCAATAGCGCGATGTAAAGAATAATGCTCAATGTCAAGACCTAATTTTTCTGCCGCAGTTGAAAGACCTATCTGGTCAGCTTTAGAAATATTCATAAAAGCCTGAGCATAATTTTGTAAGTTTACATAATTCTTTAAAAACGGAACAAAATTTATACCATTGAAATATCTGAAGTTTTCAACCAAAACTCTTACATCAGTATCACCCCAGGTGAGAATTACATTGTTTTCACCTGCAGACCATTTTCTGAATTCAGACATAGCTTGAGAAAACGGTGTACCTGTACTGATATCATCGTTAGAAATATTGGTTAATTCTTTAACTCTTGTATGAAGCTTTTTACCTAATTGTGCCTTGATAAAAAGTGAAAATGTGTCAACCTGATTTAAGCCTTCATCAAGCTTAACTGCACCTATTTCAATAATTTCGTTTAAAAACCCTTTTTTCTTTTTGCAATAGGTGTTGTTCCACTCAAGGTCCATTATAATATAATGCATTTGAGAAACTTCCTCTGAAATTTGAAATTAATTGATTATTTTAAGCCCTCACTGTCGTAAAGACAAGCAGTTTCAAGTAAAACCTTTGCACCCACTTCAAGTGCTTCAGGAATAAGTAAATCTGGTGTGTCTAATCGAGTATGGTAATATCTTGGTGGTGTTGGGTCCATAGCCGCAAAACCAGTCGCTTTAATTTTCTTTTGAGTAAATGCTGCAGCATCGCAAGCACCAAGATAAATTGAAGCATAAGGCAAATCATAACCACAGTTTTTAGCAGCTCTCTTAACAAGCTCTTTTGCTTGTTTGTCGTGTTTTAAAGTACCACTTAAATCTCTGTCGTAAACCGCCATATCTTTTAAATCACGCATTGTATCACACGCAATAACAACAGTTTCAATTTCTTTAAGCTCTTTTTCGTGGGTTTCTGCATAATTTTTTGCACCACGAAGTCCTGCTTCTTCTGAACCGGTAAGCATAATTCTTACTTCAGTATTTTCAAATTCAATATCATGCTCTTTCATAAGCTTTAAAACTGACATAGCAGTTAAGCAACCAGTAAGATTATCATTTGCACCAGGAACACTTTTTGTATAGCTCTGGAAGAACAAAAAACCGAAATATGGAATAATGAAAATACAGAGGACAATGCCAACTATAAAGAAAAATGTATCAACACCTTTGGATGGCGCATCTAAATTAAGATATGTAAAATATTTAATAATACTTGCAAAGCAAACAACAAAAAGACCAACTGCTGCAGGAATAAGAAATAATTTCATTCCTGTGCCACCCATTAAATAGTTTAAAGTCCATTCATATTGTGAGTCTGCGTGACCTATGAAAATAATTCTTTTCTTGATTTCACCTTTTGGCTTTTTTGTAGCAATAAGATTATGTGATGGATGACCGATAAATAATGGGTCAAGAAAACGCTTGTACATTAAAAATTCAAGAACTAAAGGAATAATACCGAGAATTGTACATAAAAAAGCAATAAGTGGATAATCTATCCAATAAAGAACAGTAGCAGCTAATGCCATAGCAACTGTAAATGGAATAAATCCCATAAAAGCTTGTCTGTGAACAGTAAATTCTTCAATAGTAATATCATCTGACCATTCTTTTAAATCCTCACCCATTGATTCCTGTGCAGCTAATTCTTCTTTACTACCGGGAGCCCTTGGTCCGATTTCGTCAACAATGGTGGTAATCTTTTTCACCATATAGTCAACTGTTGAAGAAAAGTCAATAGTTTCTTTTTTGCTTTTTTCAAGAATTGTTTTCATAAAACACCACTCCATTATGTAAAAGTGAATACTTACTAAATATAGCATATATTTCTTCAATTTACAACATTATATTGTGAAAATCATTGATTTTTACAAAATACTAATGTATAATATGTTAAAAATTTCATTAGTAGGTGTTTTTATGTTGAATGATTCGTTAAATTTATACTATTCATCCCCTGCAAAAGAATGGATTGAAGCATTACCATTAGGTAACGGTTCAATTGGTGCAATGGTTTTCGGTAAAACAAATACTGAAAAAATCTGTATGAATAGTGACACTCTCTGGACAGGTTTTCCAAGAGAAACTGCAATAAAAGAAAATACTTATGAGAATTTCTTAAAAGCAAGAGAATTATCTCTCGAGGGTAAATATGACGAAGCTCAGGATATTATTGAAGCAGAATGTTTAGGTAACTGGACACAAAGCTATCTCCCGCTTTGTGATATTGATATAAAATTTGACACAAAAGGTTGTCGTGCAAAAAAATACAAGAGAATTCTTGATTTAAGTACGGGTATTCATACTGTTAATTATGAGAAAAATGGAACAGAATTCAAAAGAGAAGCTTTTGTTTCAGCACCTGACAATGCTTTTATTCAAAAATATTCTGCTAATAAAAAAGTATTAAGCTTTAAGCTTTCACTTTCAACACAGCTCAAGGGTGACTCATTTATTGAAAACGATGTTTTAATTTTAGATGGTATCTGCCCTTCTGATGAGCAAGATAACTTAGAATTACTTAACAGATGCGAGTTTTACCCGGAAGAAAAAGAATTACAGGGTATTAGCTTCAGAGCGGCTGTTAAAGTTATTTCTGATGGTAAAGTATCATATTCTGGTAAATACATAACTGTAGAAAATGCTTCAAAAGCATATATTTTCTTTACAACAGAAAACTCTTTTAACGGATTTCAGAAACACCCTGCTTTAGAAGGTAAAGAATATAAAGATGCTTGTCTTAAAATGCTCGAAAGCGTATCAGCAATCGATTATAAAACACTTAAAAAATCACATTTGGATGATTTTACTGCACTTTTCTCAAGAGTTTCACTCGACCTCGGTTCAGATAACAAAGGCGATGTTCCTACAAATAAGCGCTTAATTAAACATGATAAAGGTGCTAAAGATATTGCACTTTATACACTTATCTTTAACTTCGGTAGATACTTGATTGTTTCAGCTTCAAGACAAGGTACACAAGCTACAAACTTACAAGGTATATGGAATGATAAATTAAGAGCACCCTGGCATTCAAATTACACTGTAAATATCAATACAGAAATGAACTACTGGCCTGTTTTAATGTGCAACCTTGCTGAATGTAATTTACCAATTGTTGAATTTGTAAAAGATTTAGCAATTTCTGGTGAAAAAATCGCACAAAGGCGTTATCACGCACGTGGTTTCTGTGTTCACCACAATGTCGACTTATGGCGTCATGCAGACTGTGTTGCTGGTTCATCTCAATGGGCATTTTGGCCAATGGCTGGCGGTTGGCTTTGCGAACATATTTACAACCATTATCTTTACACAAATGATAAAGAATATTTAAAAGAAACAGGCTATCCTCTTATGAAAAAGTCTGCAGAATTTTTCCTCGATATGTTAGTCGAAGATAAAGATGGTTATTTAATTTGTGCACCATCAACCTCCCCTGAAAATGATTTCCATTTCAATAAAAAACACGTTTCAGTAAGTGCTACATCAACAATGACAATGGCAATTATAAGAGAACTTTTTGAAAACATTCTTAAAAGTGCAAAGGTTCTTGACATAAATGATGATTTTACAAAAGATGTTGAAAGCGCTTTAGGTAAACTCTTACCATTCAAAACTGGTTCACAAGGTGAGCTTTTAGAGTGGTATGAAGAACAAGAAGCAGTTGAACCACACCACAGACACAAATCGCATTTATATGGTCTTCACCCAGCAACACTTATCACACCTGATGAAACACCTGAACTTGCAGCCGCTTGTAAAAAATCGCTTGAATTACGCGGTGATAACGGTACTGGCTGGAGCTTAGGCTGGAAAATAAATATGTGGGCAAGACTCTGGGATGGCGACCACGCATTAAAGCTTCTTAAAATGCAATTAAGACCTGTTTTACCAAAGCAAATCAGATACCATGGTGGCGGAACATATCCAAACCTTTTTGATGCTCACCCACCATTCCAGATTGATGGTAACTATGGTTGCACAAGTGGTATTTGTGAAATGTTAATGCAGTCAAGAGAAGGCAAAATTATCTTACTCCCTGCCCTTCCTTCGAGTTGGAAAAATGGTAAGATTAAAGGTCTTAAAGCAATTGGTAATGTAACTGTTGATATTGAGTGGAAAGATGGTAAGCTTGCAAAATATAAGCTTGATGGTGATACAAGTAATATTGATGTTATTTACAATGGCAAAATTTTAAAATAAAAAAATATAGAGTTAGTTGAAATTATCAATCAACTAACTCTTTTTTTATTAAAAAATCTTATATTATGAGAAAAGTATTGAATTCATAACACTTTCTAAATATTCTTGTCTGCCACTTTGAACATTTTTAGTATCACCGAGATTTTCAGCAAAAGCTGCAAGTTCAGAAAGTGTAGCGCTACCACTTAAAATCTTTTTACCTATTTCAGTATCATTGAATGATGAATATTTATTTTTTATAAAATCATCAATTCTGCCATCCTCAATAATTGCAGCAGCCTTTAAAAGACCTAAAGCGAATGTATCCATACCTAAAATGTAAGCGTGGAACATATCGTCGAATGTATTACTTGGTCTGCGGTTTTTAGCATCAAAGTTAAAGCCGCCTGTAAGACCACCAGCTTTAAGAACCTCATACATACAAAGAGTTGCTTCGTAAACATCAAATGGGAATTCGTCTGTATCCCAACCAAGTAAATAGTCACCCTGATTAGCATCAATACTACCTAACATTCCGTTAATTGCAGAAATTCTTAATTCGTGTTGGAATGTATGACCTGCAAGAGTTGCATGGTTTGCTTCTATATTCATTTTGAAATCTTTATCTAAACCATATTGACGAAGAAATCCAATTGCAGTTGCAGCATCAAAATCATACTGATGTTTCATTGGTTCCTTTGGTTTTGGCTCAATGTAAAAATCACCTGTAAAACCAATGCTTCTGCCGTATTCAACCGCCATTTTCATAAGTCTTGCAATATTTTCTTGCTCAAACTTTACATCTGTGTTAAGAAGTGTTTCATAACCTTCTCTACCACCCCAGAAAACATAGCCTTTACCACCAAGCTTAACTGTTAATTCAAGAGCTTTTTTAATTTGTGCCGCAGCAAAGCAATAAACCTCTGCAGAGTTTGTGCTACCTGCACCGTTCATAAATCTTGGATTAGAGAACATATTAGCGGTACCCCAAAGACACTTAATATCTGTACCATTCATTTTTTCTAATATGTAGTCAGTGATTTCATCAAGACGACGGTTCGTTTCTTTAATATCATCTGCTTCTGGTACGATGTCAACGTCATGGAAGCAGAAATATTTAATGCCGAGTTTTTGCATAAACTCAAAACCTGCATCAACCTTTGCTTTAGCATGTTCCATTGTAGCTTTTTCTGTACCGAAAGATTTGTCTGCAGTGTCTCTACCAAACATATCGGTACCACCAGCACAAAGATTATGCCACCAAGCCATAGCGAATGGTAAATGTTCACTCATTTTTTTACCAAGTACAACTTGGTCTGGATTATAAAACTTAAAAGCAAAAGGATTCTTTGAGTCTTTGCCTTCATATTTGATTACTGGAATATTTTTGAAAATCTCGCTCATTTTTACTACTCCTTAATAGTTTTGTAAAGATTTTTAACTGCAGGATAAATCTGCTTGAATTTATTATATCTTTCTTCATATAAATTTACAAGTTCTTTTTCTGGTATAATTTTATCTTTTACAGAAAGCAACTGAGAATCACATTCAGTAACAGTTTTATATTCGCCTGCACCTACCATAGAAAGCATTGCGGAGCCATATCCTGGACCTTCTTCAGCATGAGGAATCTCTAACTCAATATTTAAAATATTTGAAATAAGCTTTCTCCATAATTTACTTTTAGCGCCACCACCACAAATATAGCTCGTTTTAATATCTATGCCGATTGATTTTGCAACTTCTATATTATCGCGAATAGCAAAAGAAACACCCTCTAAAACCGCTAAAAGCATCTGGGAACGGGTTGTATCAGGTCTTAACCCAATAAACATACCAGTAGCATCTGTATCGTTTATTGGACTTCTCTCCCCCATTAAATATGGTAAGAAAAACAATTCATTTTTGCCTAAAAGTGATGTGTCTATTTCTTGTTCTAATTTGTTGTAATCAGTTTCTGTAAAAATTTTATCACAAATCCACTTATGGCAAGATGCGGCCGAAAGAATACACCCCATTAAATGATATCCACCATCAGCGTGACAGAAAGAATGTAAAGCATTGTTTTTATCTACACCAAATTTATCTGATGAAATAAATACCGTACCAGAAGTACCAAGGGAAATATTGCATTTACCATTACCAATAGCGCCTGTACCAATAGCAGCCGCAGCATTATCACCTGCACCTGCAACAACCTTTGCAGTACATATACCTAATTCATTTGCAGTGTCACTTTTGACATCACCGATTACATCATAGCTTTCAAAAAGCATTGGCATTTGATTTTTTGTAATTGAACAAATATCAAGCATTTCTTGTGACCAACATTTATTTTCAACATCAAGTAAAAGCATACCGGATGCATCAGAATAATCACAAGCGTGAACACCGGTTAATTTATAGTTAATATAATCTTTAGGAAGCATAATTTTGCTAATTCTTTTAAAATTATCAGGTTCATTCTCTTTCATCCAGAGAATTTTTGGTGCTGTAAAACCAGCAAATGCAATATTAGCAGTATTTAGTGATAATTTATCTTTACCTATACTTGTATTTAAATATTCGGTTTCTTTCCATGTTCTGCCATCATTCCAAAGAATAACATTACGAATTATATTATCGTTGTCATCTAAAACAACAAGTCCGTGCATTTGACCAGCAACACCGATACCTTTAACCTCCTGACCATTAAATCCTTTTAAAAGCTCTGGAATGCCTGTTTTAACTGCATTCCACCATTCTTCCGGATTTTGTTCAGACCAGCCGGAATTAGGATAAATTACAGGGTATTCTTTTGAAATTGAATTAAGAATTTTACCAGTGTCATCTACTAACAAGAATTTAGTTGCAGAAGTACCTAAATCAATACCAATATATAGCAAAAATAATCACTTCCATTCAGAAAAATTTTACTTGTATATTATATTTCTAATAGAATAATATGTCAATATTCGAGTAAATTTTTCAATGCTTTTTCCTGCCTTTTTTGCATTTTAATCCAACTTATAAAACCATATAAATCGTTAATTAAAAAGACAACAAAACAAATTACAACAGAAATATAAGAAACCTCTTTTAATGATGCTAAAACCCATAAAACAATTAAAACTATATCGTTAAAAGCATATGCCAAAGCAAAAAAGGGACTTCTTCTGAAAGTTAAATATGCAGCTAAAAATGATGTTGCTACAGAAATTGTGCTTGGTATTAGGTTAGTGGTATTGAAATAGTCTAAAACATAGTAAAAAACGAATGTAACGAATGAAGTTAAAATTATCATAAATATTGTTTCTCTTAAAGTAATTCTATTAACACTAACTTCTGAATGATGTTCTTTAAAAGGATTTTTAAGCCAGACTATAAGCGAGAATACAGCCATTGGCAAAGTCATTCCAAGGTATGTAACCATTTCACCGAAATATTGAAATGAATAAGAAATTACTGAATAAATAATCGCAAATATAACCATTAGTATTTGCCCGAAAGGGTTACCTTTGGCACAGAAAATAAGCGAAGTTACACCAATTATTGAAGCAATAAGTGTAAGATAATTATCTTTATCAAAAAATAAAAATGAAATAATGATTGCAAGCACAGAAAAAGACCACAATAATTTTTCTGTTAAACTGAAATAATTAAGCATTTTTTTAATCTTCATAAATAACTCCTGAAAAAAGCACTCGTTATATACATCTTCAAAGACCTAACGATGTATAAACGAATGCTTTATTTTAAAATCATTCACTACCCGGTGGCAGTTAATTATATTAAGTTTTTTACAATATTAAATATGGTTAAACCGAGTACAATCAATATAACAAAGTTAAACGCCTTTTCAACAGTCTTTTCAGATAGTTTCTTGTTGAAATGTGCACCGAGAAATCCACCAATAATTGCGGCAATTACCATAACGATAACAACTGTAAAATCTAAATCAGAAAACCCTCTTGTAAAGAAAATAGTTGTAAGTTTCGAAAACTGTGAAAATAGAATTGTAATTAAAGAACAGATTGTTGCAGTTTTAATTGGTAAAGAGAAAAGAAAGACAATAACTGTAACATTTATTGGTCCGCCACCAATACCTAAAAAAGCAGAGCATATACCTAAAACTAAACCTGTTAAAAGAGATGGCAAAATACCTTTAAGCCCTCTGCTTTTAAATTTACTTTTATTGTTCATATAAATAAATACCCACAAAATAAAAATAGAGAGTACTATATTCTGAACAATTTTAACTACACCATCTGATTTCAATAAATCAAGAATAAAACTAAAAATTCTTTCACCCGTAATTCCACCAAAAACAGAGCCAAGTGCTAAAGGTATAGCTATCTTAAATGGAATTTTTGTTTCAGATTTAATATGCTTTAATATTGAAACTAAAGCCATTGAAAAAACAGTAATTGAAGCAATTACACCAATTGTATGAACATTAAAGTCACCTATAACATCCATAATAGGTTTTATAATAACTCCCCCACCCATACCTGTCATAGAACAGATTGTAGTTGCGAAAAGAGTTATTATAAAATAAACTAAATATTCTAACATTATCTTATGCCATATTTTTCAATAATATAATCCATATCTTTGTCACCACGACCTGAAAGATTTATAAGAACTGAACCTCTGCCCATTTCTTTTGCAAGCTTCATACCGTAAGCAACTGCGTGAGCACTTTCAATTGCAGGAATAATACCTTCAAGTCTTGAAAGTGTAAAGAATGCGTCAAGAGTCTCTTCGTCATCTACAACATCATATTTAATTCTGCCGATTTCTTGTAAGAAAGCATGTTCAGGACCAGATGAAGGATAATCAAGACCGCTTGCAATTGAATAAACTGGTGCAGGTTCCCCATTTTCATCCTTTAACATAATACTGTTAAATCCGTGCATAATGCCTTCTGTACCATATTTAAGGCTTGCTGCGTGGTCACCTAAGTTTGTACCTCTGCCTAATGGTTCAATACCATAAATATCTACAGGGTCATTTAAGAAACCAGAGAAAATACCCATAGCATTAGAGCCACCACCAACACAAGCAACAACCGCGTCAGGTAATTCACCTGTCATACCAATGAATTGCTCTCTTGCCTCAATACCGATAACACTCTGGAAGTCACGAACCATCAATGGGAATGGGTGTGGTCCTAAAACAGAGCCGATGCAGTAAATAGCATCCTTGTATTCATTCATATATGCCTGAAAAGCTGCATCAACTGCTTCTTTAAGAGTCTGCAAGCCCTCTGTTACCTCAATAACATTAGCGCCTAAAATCTTCATTCTCGCAACATTTGGTGCTTGTTTTTTTATATCAACAGCACCCATATAAATGTCACATTGAAGTCCAAAGTAAGCTGCAGCGGTAGCAAGAGCAACACCGTGCTGGCCTGCACCTGTTTCTGCAATAACCTTTTTCTTTCCCATATATTTTGCTAAAAGAGCCTCACCCATACAGTGATTTAATTTATGAGCACCTGTGTGATTTAAATCCTCTCTCTTAACATAAAGCTGAACATTACCAAGACTTTCAGAAAGTCTTTCAAGGTGCGAAATCGGAGTTGGTCTCCCCTGGAAATCGTGGCGGATTCTACGAAGCTCACTGATAAATTTACTTGATTTACAAATAGTAAAATAAGCTTCAGTAATTTCTTCCATCGCCTTTTTTAATTCAGGTGAAACATAAGCACCACCGTATTTACCAAAAAAGCCTTCCTGGTTTGGATATTGTTTAAAATAAGTTTCAAAATCTACATTGTTTAATATCATTTTAGCTACCTCCAAGATAAAATTCAAAGATTGTAATTATCTTGAGCAACGCCATCGTTTTGTTAATAACATAATAAAAAACTCCATCATCAACAAGGAAATATACACTATATCATACTATCATTATTTTCAAATGTCAAGAGAATACGTTTTATATTTCTGCTTCAAAAACACCAATACTTTCTCTGCCTAATAAATTATTTGAAACATTACGTGCATTAAAATATAATCTTAATTTGTTTTCGTGCTTTGTAAGGCAACACGCATAAACATATTGAGCCATCCAGTTATTGTTACCACATTTTTGTGGAACTAAAAACGGTTTTACAAAATCAAAATTTATTCCATCATCTGATTTTAAAAGCATAATAGCAGAATGACTTTTTCCTTCTTTTTCAAAAAGACCATTCTGAAGCCCTATAAAGCAATCTTTAAGCTTGTAGACCTTCAAACAACCTGAACACAGATTTAAATATTCTGAATTTTTATCGGGACTGATTATTGGTTTTTCAAGTGAAACATAATCATTATTAACACTTTTGCTTTCTGCAAAGCTTATATGAGTTGGTTCGCAGAATCCGCAGTCCTTTATAAAGGTTTGTCCACAAGAATAATATAATCTAAAATTATCTTCAGTTTTTAAAAGGAATGGATTTGAAATTGCCAAACCTCTCTCATCTTCCTGATAATCTCTTGATTTTGTAATAACAGGATAAGGTTTGCACCAGTTTCTCAAATCAGTTGATTCAGTACAATATATTTCAGATTTCCATTTCAGACCGAAAAGACTTAACAAATTACATATAACAGGTTTAGTTCTTTCAAAAAATAAGTAATATGTGCCATCAATATAGTTAATATTGGGTCGCATTGCTCTATTAGTAATCTTTTTAATTTTATTAAAGTTTATACCATCATCACTTGAGTACATATAAACACCGAAAAATGTGTGGCAGAACAAATGAAAATTTTTATCGTGAGAAATATCTGGTGTTAAAACACTCGGGTCAGCAATAACAAAACTATTTAAAGGATTTTTTATTATAGGGTTGCTATTGTATAACTTGAATTCAAGATTATTGAATTGTTCAAAGGTTATATTATTCATTTAGTTCACCTGCACTTTTTGTTTCTTAAAGTATTTAATAATAAATACCATTAAAATCGTACCAAGAATTGGGAAAAACGAAGTAATTAACATACCTGTTTTTAAACCGATTTGTTCTGGTGTGAGATTTAAAGTAGCACTTAAATTTAAAGCAAATTTACTTACAGAAACATTATCTATTACAATACCCATAAGTTGAGGTGCTAAAGATGCACCAAAATCACCTGCAGATGCCATTAAAGCATATGCCGCAACCCCCACACCTTTGACATTTTCTTCCATAAGAATAAGTGTACCAGGCCAAAGCATTGAAGTAAAAATACCAGTTAAAATACAGCCCACAAAACTTAAAATAGTATTATTTGAAAAACTTACTGTTAAGTAACAAATAGCGGCGCAAATCATACTAATAAGCAAGAATTTTGAAATGTTTTTGCCGTATTTTGCATAAGTGATTCTTGTAATCCCTAAAAGAATAGCAAACATTGCCATACCTAAAATATCGCCTAATGCTTTGTCAATGTTCAAAGCATTTTCCATATATGTAGAAATCCAGTTAGACATTGTATTCTCTGCACAACTACCTAAGAATATACAACTAACACAAAGTGCAAGACCGATAGTTCTGTTTCTACTTTTGCTTTTATTTTTGTCTTGGGATGCTTCTTCAGTCATGTCAGGGAATGGCGAAATTTTAAACAGCAGAGCGGCTAAGAGTGGTAATGTGCCAATCAATAATACAAGATAAGCCCAGTTTTCATTACCGAATAATTTTAAGAACAATGTACTTATTAAAACCATTGTAAAAAATCCAAAAGCATAAAGAGAATGGAGCATACTCATATCCTTTTGCGGATTTTCTGATGGAATTGCGGCAATAACAGGACTTAAAAGAACTTCTGAAAGACCTGCTGAAACTGAAAAAATTATTGTGCCAACAACTAAACCAATGTAAGCGTATTGTGGAAAGAAATTAGGGACTAAAGCATAAATGAAAAGTCCGAGTGATGTAATACAAGGCATTACCCTGACAACTTTTTGAATATTGAACTTTTTAGAAAATAGAGTGAAAATCAAATCAACTAACATCTGTGTGCAAAAGTTAGTTAAAACAAGTGTACCTAAAAGTGTGTAAGAAATATCATATAAATTATGAAATGTCATAAATAACAATGGTGGTACACAGAATATTGATGACATTGTAAAATAAGCTGTGTAACATGCAAGTTTTGTGCGTTTGAAGTTTAGATTTTGCATTTTGTCTCCTATTAAAAAACTGATAACTCATCAATTGGGTGAATTATCAGTTTTTTGATTATATATATGTTGATTTTGCACCGCAAAATCATTCCCACTCAATAGTACCAATCGGCTTTGGAGTAAGGTCATAGAGAACACGGTTGATACCGTCTACCTCGTGAGTAATTCTGTCTGTGATTTTATGAAGTATTGCATAAGGAATTTCTTCAATAGTAGCACTCATTGCGTCAGTTGTATTAACTGCACGGATAATCGCTGGCCAGCCTTCGTAACGTTTTGAATCCTTAACGCCAACACTCTTAACATCTGGAACAGCGATGAAGTATTGCCAAACTTTACCTGCGAGACCATTTTTGTCAAATTCTTCACGGAGAATTGCATCTGCTTCACGAAGAGCATGAAGTCTGTCACGAGTAATTGCACCAAGGCAACGAACACCAAGACCAGGACCTGGGAATGGTTGACGATAAACCATTTCATCAGGAAGACCGAGTGCAGAACCTACAACACGAACTTCGTCTTTAAAGAGAAGTGCAACAGGTTCAACAAGTTCCATTTTCATATCTTCCGGAAGACCACCAACATTGTGGTGAGCTTTAACGCCATCACTTTCAAGAATATCAGGGTAAATTGTACCTTGAGCAAGGAAAGAAATACCTTCTAATTTCTTTGCTTCTTCATTAAATACTTCAATGAATTCGCCACCGATAATCTTTCTTTTCTTTTCAGGTTCACTTACACCTGCTAATTTATCTAAAAATCTGTCTGTAGCATCGATATAAATTAAGTTTGCGTCAAGTTGTTTGCCAAAAACTTCAATAACCTGTTCGCTCTCACCTTTTCTCATAAGACCGTGGTTAACATGAACACAAACTAATTGTTTGCCGATTGCTTTAATAAGAAGTGCTGCAACAACAGAAGAGTCAACACCACCTGAAAGAGCGAGTAAAACTTTTTTGTCACCAACTTGCTCTTGTACTTTTTTTACCTGCTCATCAATAAATGCGTTTGCAAGCTCTTTTGTAGTGATTCTTTGCATATCATCAGGTCTTTTTATCATTTCCATATTTTTTGCCTCCGTTGTAAATATTTTTCACAAAAATTTTAAAAATATCAGTTTGTATAGTTATCGAAATAACCCTGAACAAGAACAACAGGAGTACCTTTGTCGCCTGAACCACTTGTTAAGTCACAGAGTGAACCGATAAGGTCAGTTAACTGTCTTGGTGTTGTACCTTGAGAAGCCATGTTACCAACAAGGTTGTCACTCTTTGCTTTAATGCTTTCTGAAATAGCTTTTTTAAGTTCTTCACCACTTAAATCTTTAAAGTCATTATCTGCAAGATATTTAAGTTTTAATTCGTTTGGTGTACCAACTAAACCATCTGTAAATGCTGGTGAAACACAAGGGTCTGCAAGCTCCCAGATTTTACCTTGTGGGTCTTTGAAAGCACCGTCACCGTAAACCATAACTTCAACGTGTTTACCTGTTGCACCGAAAATGAGCTTCTGAATTTCAAGAACGAAATCCTTACATTCTCTTGGGAAGAGTTTAATTGTATCTTCTGTTGATTTATTTGAACCAAGAAGACCATATTTTTCGTTACAACCGCTACCATCTACAGGAGCATTGAGAATATCATCAAGACCGCAAACAATTTTTGCGCCATTCTTAAGAAGAATTCTCTTTGTTCTTGCACGGGTGTGAATATCACAGTTAAGAACACAGTCTGTATATTTAAGAATAGTTGTTGGCTGATTAGCAAAGATAACCTCTACCTCAGCACCAGCTTCACGAATGATTTGTGAATAGTAGTCAACATAGTCAACACCTGTAAATTCGTGTTTATTTTCACCGAAAAGCTCACGGTATTTTTCGAGTGTTAAAACATCACTGTATGGGTTAATACCTGCTTCATCAATTTTATCTAAAGAAACAAGGCAATTACCAACCTCATCACTTGGATAGCTTAACATAAGCACAATTTTCTTAGCACCCATAGCAATACCTTTAAGGCAGATTGCAAAACGATTTCTTGAAAGAATCGGGAAAATAACACCGATTGTTTCGCCACCTAATTTTGCTTTTACATCTTTAGCAATTGCTTCAACAGATGCATAGTTACCCTGACTTCTGGCAACAATTGACTCTGTAACAGAAATAACATCTCTGTCACGGAGCTCAAAACCCTCGCTTTGGGCAGCTTCAATTACACTGTCTGCAACGATTTTTGCGAGGTTGTCACCTTCTCTAATGATTGGGCAACGAATACCTCTTGAAACAGTACCAACTTTTCTTTCCATTTTTCTTCACCTTTCATTCGGCTAAATTGACAAAAAACTTTGACAATTTATTATACCACCATCATTTTGAGTGTCAATATTTTTAATCAAAAAAACATTGGTTTTTTTAACAAAAAATATGGTAATTTCAACCCAAAATTTTGTTTTTAATTTCATTTGTGACTTCAAACATCTGAACAATTTCAAGTTTTCTGCTCTCAGTCAATTCCAGGGGATTTCTTGAACGGGTATGAATACCAATGCTGAGACCATCAAGGCTCAAGTAGTATTTTGCATTAACCGGATAGCATTGACATTCTGTAACAGACATATACCCTACTATATTCTGAAGTTTTTCAGCTAAAGGCATATCTCCATCATTATAAGCCTTTATAAGCTGACTATAAAGCTCTGGATGGAAGTTAGCCATAACACCAGAATAACCACTACAACCCATTCTTAAGCTCTGTAATAATGTAGCTGCATTCGCATTGAATATTTTAAGATTACTACCCTTTACCGCCTCGTGCTTTGCTTTTAACATTTCTGTATCACAACAAGTATCTTTTAAAAATTGAAAACGTCCGTCGTCTGCCATCGCCTTTAAAAGTTCAGGTGTGAGCACTCTTTTGTAAGGGTACGGACATTCATATACACCAAAAGGTACATTAGGAAGTGAATCTGCGACGTATTTCATATTATTTAATAAAACCTCATCGCTTTCATCTTCTTTAGCGAAACGATTAGAAATGAAAACATAAGCATCAATTCCTGTTTCAATAAAAGCACGTGCCTCTTTGATTTGTGTATCTAAATCATCTGCAACATGACCCGAAGCAACAATATCCATTCCTTCAGGTTTATTTGCCATAATAAATTTTAAAATTTCAAGACGCTCTTCAAATGATAAGTAAAAAATTTCACTACTCTGACAAATAGCAAAAATACCATCAACACCACGGTATTTATACCAATCAAGAAGTTGTAAAATACCATCATAATCAACTTTATTATCATCTGTGAAAGGTGTAATCATTGTTGGATAAACACCATTTTTAATAGTTTTCATTTTTAAATCCCCTTTTTAAATTTTCTTGAATCTATGTAATCCTGCAAAATAATATCTGCCGCAACTGCATCAACAACAGCTTTTCTTTTTTTACCTCTGATATTATTCTCGCTAAGGATTTTATGAGCAGAAACAGTTGTTAATCGTTCATCCCAGAATTTAATTGGAATGTCAGTTAAATTTTTGAGCTTTTCGCCTAAATCTTTACAAGCATCGGCTCTAAAGCCTTCAGAACCATCCATATTTTTAGGTAAACCTACTACAATTTCTTCTGCTTGTTTTTCTTTTGCTATTTCTAAGATTTTTGTTGCTAAATTATCTATATTCCATTCAGTTATAACACAAACTGGCGAAGCTAACATTTCAAGCTTATCACAGACAGCTATACCTGTTCGCTTATCACCATAATCGACTGATAAAATAATCATATTTTACTCCAAAAAGCCGAAAAGAGATTTTTCACTTTTCGGCTTTATTTTATGTTTTATTGACCAGCAGATGTTTCTGTTGGTGGAGGTGAATTACTTGACGGTGTCGTAGTTGATTCAACCGGCATATATTCTTCAGTAGTTGAACCTGGCTCCGTTGACACAGGAAGTGTTGTTTGTGGAACCGTTGTTTTTGGTGGTTTTGTAGGTTTAACTGTTGAAGGCTCTGTTGTAGTTGTGGAAAGCTGTGCGGTTGTTGCTTCATCTGGTATTTCAGAACCAATAGCATGAATCATAGCACAGTTTTTACAGGTTGGTGGTATTTTAGAGCTTCTGTAGTAGCCTGTTGCTGTCTGTGTACAAGTAGCCGCAGCTAAGTCACCTGTAATTTTGCAATATTTTCTTGCAACCACACCACTCGCAGCTGGGAATGATTTATCTGGTAAATCTTCGTGTAATTCAGTTAAAATTTTCTTATAAATTCTACCTGCAGGGTTACCTGAAACACCTTTAATTTCTTTTGGTTTATCGTAACCATACCAAACCGCAGCAACATAATAAGGTGTACCACCTACGTACCAGCGGTCTTTTTCGTCAGATGTAGTACCTGTTTTACAGAAGTTATCAACTCCAGGGATTCTGTTACCTGAACCTGTACCAGAATATGAAACTGTTCTTAACATATGGCGCATAACACCAGCTGTGCTTTCGCTTAATACCTGCTCACCTTTTGAGTCACCATCAGTAAGCAAGATTTCAGAACCGTCGTTATTTGTAACCTTGTAATAACAATAAGGCTCGAAATAATAACCATTGTTACCAAACATTGCGTAAGCAGCAGTCATCTCAAGTGTTGTTATACCTTCACTTACACCACCAACACAAATTGAAGAATAGTTACCATCATAGTTAGGATTATCTTCATCTGTAACTAAAGTAGAGATTTTTAAATCGTCTACAAGGAAATCTAAACAAGGGTCAATTCCCAAACGTCTTACTAATTGTGCAGGAACAGTATTATATGAAACCTGCAGAGCATACTGAACTGTAACAAAAGATTTAGCAGAACCATAAGAACCACCATAGTTTACAGGCCATCTTGAAGAACCCAATCTTATACCATAATTCTGTACCATTGTTGACCAGGTCGCAACATTATTTTCAATTACAGGAGCATAAACTGAGAGAGGTTTAATCGCAGAACCAGGCTGACGCGGTGAGTCTGCGGCGCGATTAAGTCCACGGAAGGTTTTACCTTTACCTGCACCACCAACCATTGCAACAACTCTACCACTATAATCCATAATTGTTATAGCAGACTGAGCATTTTCTGGTTTATCATCTGATTCAGGGAAGGTTTCCCTGTTTTCGTAAACTCTTTCTGCAATTTCCTGTGCTTCCATATCAACTGCAGTATAAATTCTGAGACCACCAAAGAAAACCTTTCTCCAAGCTTCATTATAAGTTAAATCATACTCTTCCTGAAGGTCTTCAATAACAGAGTCAATTACATATTCAACATAATAAGAAGCATTTTTTGTATCATCTATTGACTGATTGAATTTAATTACTTCTTCTTCAGTTAACTCCTCATCGTCATCATCTTTAGTAACCTGACTACCCTTGTATTTTTCACTGTTAGTAAAAATTAACTCGTATTTTTCTGCTTCTTTATATTCTTTTTCAGTTAATGTACCGTTTTCATACATTAAATAAAGGCAGTCCTGTTGACGAGAAATATGGTCTTCAAGCTCTGTAAAAGGGTCATAATCTGCAGGCGCTTTAGTAATAACAGCAATACTTGCACATTCTGCAACATTCAAATCTTCAACATCTTTACCGAAATATTCTTCTGCCGCAGTTTTAATACCATAGCAACCATTACCAAGGTAAATTGTATTAAGATATGCTTCCATAATCCTCTCTTTAGAATAGAAACGCTCTAAATTGAGAGCATTAAGAATTTCATAGAATTTACGGGAAATATCTCTGTTATTTTCGCCTGTCAAGTTCTTTATTAACTGTTGTGTAATAGTAGAACCACCATGTTTAAAGTGATTTTTAACAACACCAAAAATGGTTCTGACCCAGTCAACACCATTATGTTCATTAAAACGTTTATCTTCAAGGTCACGGAAAGCATCAATCATATCCTGCGGAATATCTTCGTAATCTATCCATACACGATTCTGTGAACCGTGAAGTCGAAGTAATTCAACCGGCTTATTATCTTTGTCGTATCCATAAATAATACTTGTTTGTTGTTGATTTGCTCTGTAATCGTCCAAATCAATAACTTTTTCGCCATAAACATAATCTTTTGCGTAGCTTATAACATAAGTACAAGCAACAGTAGCGCAAACAACACCAATTGCAAAAAGGATACAAAAAACTGTCAAAATCTTTCTTGCAGTTGGATTCATAGGCTTACGTTCTTTTTTCTTTTTAGAAGAATTACGCTTAAAACCTGTTATCTTTGGCATAGGTTTCTTGTTATTACCGCGTTTTCTTTGGTTATTCGCCATAAAGGAATCCCTCCTGAATTGAGTATAAACTATAAAAAACTAAATTATAAACAAATCAATTACTATTAGCAATTATTGCACTCGCTACAGCTAAATCGAAAGGTGTTGTAATTTTTATATTATTATCTGAACCCTTTACTAATTTAACCTGGAAGCCTTTGTTGTAAAAGATTGAAGCGACATCGGTGTAATTTGCTAATTCTTCATCATTCAAGGAATTTATAATTTTTTCTAATTCTTTGAATTTAAAAGATTGTGGAGTCTGAACTCTATAAATATCATCTCTTTTAACACATTGATTCAAAAAATCGCCATTTTCTGAACGAATTATTGAATCGTAAACAGGCATTACAGTATTTGCGGCACCAAATTCTTTAACTGCCGAGATGTTTTCTTTTATAATTCTTGAATTTATAAAAGGTCTTACTGCATCATGTGTTAAAATTATATCTTCATCTGTAATATTGTAGTTTTCACTTAAAAATCTGCAACCATTTTTAACAGAACAATTACGATTTTTACCACCAGAAATTACAGTAATTGAATTTGAAGTAATTCCATATTCAAGTAACATGGCTTTAGTATATTCTATCCAATCGATAGGACAACATACAACACCTGCAGTAAATGAACCAAACTCTTCAAAATTTCTGATTGTTTTAACAATTATAGGTTCGTCATTTACTTTAAGATATTGCTTTGGTAACTCGGGTGAATTCATTCTCGACCCGATACCACCAGCCATAATCATATAATAAAGCATTATTTATCAGCACTCTTCCTTTTCTTTTCTTTAAAACCCTCGGTACTTTCTTTCTTAAACAAAATCTTGATAGTCATAATAATCAGCTTTATATCAAGACCTATTGAATATTTTTGTATATACATTAAATCCATCTTGAGTTTGTTGTATGCAGAAGTATTATATTTACCAAATACCTGTGCGTAACCGGTAAGTCCTCCCCTGACTTTATACCTGCAAGGAAACTCTGGAATTTCTTTTGAGTATTTTTCAACGTGCTCAATTCGTTCTGGTCTTGGACCTACAACTGACATATCACCCTTTAAGATGTTGATAATCTGTGGTAATTCGTCAACTCTTAAAGCTCTTATAATTTTACCAACAGGAGTAATTCTTGAATCGTTATCGGTTGCAGGTTGCGGACCATCTTTTTCAGCATCAACTATCATACTGCGGAATTTTAAAATATCAAATTCTCTTAAATCCTTTGTTGCACGTCGTTGTTTATAAAATACCGGACCACCATCATATAACTTAATTGCAAGAGCAATTATAATAAATGCCGGTGAAAAAACAATCAGCGCAAAGAGAGATAAGAATATATCCATAAGGCGCTTCACCGCTCTTTGTTCAATCGTCAAGCCTTGTGAATGTGCGTGTAAAATTGGTGAATCGAAATAAGTAATTTCTGCCGCACTTCTTACAATAATATCAGAAATTTTCGGAACTACATATATACTTTTGTTTTCCTGATAACAGTATTTAAGTATGTCGTTACGCATTCTTGCAGGAACATCACAAATAATTACACTTTTATATTTGTCGATTTTTGCAACAATTTCATCAAAACCAACATCGACATTAACCGATTCATTGATTTTGTAGCGTTCTTCCATAACACTCATTTTATAAACTATCTCTGTAGCGAGATGACTACCATAGATAATGATCATTTCTTCCGGCGGGCTTAATCTTCTTACAATTTCAGTAGCAACCAAAGTCCACGCAACAATAACGGTAGCTTGTATAAGAAGAATATAAACCATACCAAAAATATTTGCTAAAACTGCTTCGAGCAAACAAATCTGTGCATACGCTATACAGTTAGCGAATACAACTGCGAGAATCTGATAGAAAATAATCTCACTTTTTCTGAATTTATCAACTTTAGATGCACCTAAAGCGATACTTGTAACAAGTAATATTAAGAAATATACAGTTACTAAGAACATTTTACCCTGACCCCTGAACTGATTTTCAAATTCAGGATTATACACATTGTTCCAGACAACAAAATACACACCACTAAGAATCGCGCAAAGTAAAAATGTTGTCGAGAAGCGTATAGTCAGCTTAAATTGCTCAATTTTTGACATATAATCACTCTTTTTTCTTGGACTTGCAAACTAACTGAAGCTGCTGAATATATCTATCAAGAGGTGTTAATTATGGATATTTTCAGTTTATTCAGTAACTTGCTTGTATTTATACTCCACATTACAAATGCAGAATCATTTCCTCCGCCACTTTCAAAAAAAGAAGAAGCAGAAGCAATTGACGAAATGATAAACGGTAGCGAAGCCGCAAAGGAAAAGCTTATTAAACACAATTTAAGATTAGTTGCTCATATTATAAAGAAATATTACGCAACCTACAGCGACCAGGATGATTTAATTTCAATCGGTACAATTGGTTTAATAAAAGGCATAAACAGCTTCAAACCAGAAAAAGGAACAAAGCTTGCAACTTATGTTTCGAGATGCATAGAAAACGAAATTTTAATGTATTTCAGGAATATTAAGAAAACATCACAAGAAATTTCGTTCAGCGAGCCAATAGACGTCGACAATGAAGGCAATCCTTTGACACTTATGGATATTATTTCAATTGACGATACTATAATTGAAGATATTGATTATAAAGAAAAACTGAAAAAAACAATTGAAATAATAGATAATATCAAGAACAAACGTGATAAACAAATTATAATTATGCGTTACGGTCTTAATGGAAATTTACCTATGACACAAAAAGAAGTTGCAAAGATTCTTAAAATCTCTCGCTCTTATGTTTCAAGAATTGAAAAAAGAATAATTGAAATGATAAGAGCGGAGTTTGAATAAACAAAAAAATAAATTTAACAAGGAATAAGCATACACTGATACTGAGTCGGTTGACCTAAATGGTTAAGTAAGCATTGTACAGATACAGTATATTCTTTATATTCTGTAAGTTTTTCATCAGAAACACATTTAACCTTGCAGATTACAGGCTTTAAAGTTTCTTTTGCAGATGAAACAGCAACCATAAACTTTTCAAAATCTTCTTTGCAAATAAATTTCTCAATAAAATCAACTGAAGAATCACTAAAATTAGAGCTAACATCAAACCCGAATATCCTGTCAGCATTTTCAGAAACTTCAATTTTATCCGTGCTTGCATCATAGCAAACAAACACAACTGAAGAACTCGAGAAATTGTGAGCAAACATACCAGAATTCATCTTCGAAATAAACGGCACAACAGATTTCTTTTGGCAAATTTCTGATTTATGTTCTTTATAATCTGCAAAAAGCTCATCAAAACCGTTAAGTGGTGCTAATGTATGAGTAAAATCAGCACAATCAGAAGCGAATAAAATATCAGCATCTGAATCTGAAATTGTTACTGGTAATGAAATGATTTCAGAAGCAGTTTTGAGATTCTTAAGTGTACGTGCAGCATAGTCAGATGCATTTTTAGATAATAACGCAATATCAATAAAGTTAGGCACGAGAACAATTCTTCTGAAGGTATTACGAGAGTAACAATTATTGTGTATATACCTCTCACCTACTAAATAAACACCTAAAGAGAAGCCTGTGCTCTTAATAAAATCTGCAAATGAATTTACCTGACGCAAATCAAGAGCATCAAGGAAATCCTGAGGCACATTTATTATAAGGTCAATTCCGCTACAATCGTTATGCTCAACAAAATCATTAAGATTCTGAACAAAAGCAGGAATATCATCGGGAACTAAAAGTGTGTAAATAGAAATTGGTGGAATAGTTTCACCAGCATCACGCTTTTCAATTAAAGTAAGCAATAAGTTTTTAATTGCTAAAAGACTGAAGTTTTTTACATTTGCTTCAGTTTTATTCACCGCGTGATATAAATCAGAGGTAAACGCAATTTTGCTTAATGACCCTGCAAAAGGGTTGAAATCGTAGCAAACCAACTCACCTGTCTTTTTATCAACAACAGGAAAGAAGTTGTGAGCCTTATTTGAAGTCGGAAGACTTTCGATATTAGAAATATCTGCTGCGATTTGTGAAAAATCTTTCATTGCAGGATTAAAGAAAGCGTATGTACTTCTCTTATTAAGCTTTGCTGCTTTAGATGCAAATTCTGCATTATTATAAAGTTCTTTGAAGTTTTTACCATCCTGCGGGAATTTTGAAACACCCATTGTAACGGTAAAAACACCAATTTCTTTTCTTGTGTGGTAAGTTCTTCTTAAGTTTTTATGAAGTGTATCAATAAAAACAATCAAATCTCTTAATTTGTTTGCATTCTTTACAAACACAAGGAATTTGTCAGCAGTAGCTTTACCAATGAAAATATCGTGTTCTTCCTGAAAATTACGAAGCTTAGCTGCAATTTCTTTTATGAATGAGTTACCATACTCATAACCAAACATACTATTGATAAGAGTCATGTCATCAATATCAATAAATAATAACGCATTTTTAGAATCAGGATTAAGAGTAAGATAATTATCAACATCTTTTGCAAATTTCTTCTGAAGTTGAATGCCTGTAAGACCATCAGAAATAATGAAACTACGCTGAATTTCTTTTTCAATTTCATCTTCAAAATAAGCATCGAATGCACCGAAGATTTTTGTAATCTCATTATTTTCATCAACTTCAAAAGCAATAATACCTAAAATAACATATTCAGTATCTTTTTTTACCGCTCTGAATTCAACACGAGTTTTCATAATCCCGGATTTTACAAGTTCTTTAAATGCAGACATAGAAACATTCTGTAAAAATCTTGCAGCATCTGCAGGGTGACAAATTTTATGACATTGCGCAAATGCTTCGTGAACATTTTTGGGTAAGAACGGGAAAAGTGGAGACCATGAGCCTCTGACAACCTGAAAATCGTTCTGCAGAATATCTGCTTCAAAAATAACATTATAAGCAGAAAGTAATTTATCTTCACAAATTGAAATTCTAAGTTCGCGTTCTTCTTCCTCATTCTTAGTGTGATGAGCATAAAGCTGATACTCTGTCTGGTAACCTTCTAATGAAGGCATTTCAATCTTTTTAAATGTTTCAGGTGTGCCTGTTTCTTTAAATTTACGCTCAATTTTTTGGAATTCAGGCAAAGCAAGTCTGAAGCATTCCATTAAGTGCTCTGAAAATGCACCGCAAGCACCATTCATAATAAGTTCAACTGCTTCTTCGTGTGAAAGAGCATTTTTATAAGGTCTGTCACTTGTAAGAGCATCGTAACAGTCGGCAACTGAAACAATCTGAGCAGAAATTGGAATATCGTCACCCTTTAAACCTTTAGGGTAACCTTTACCATCCCATCTTTCGTGGTGATAAAGTGCAATATCACGACAATATCTTGAATACTGTGAATCACCAATTTCTTCAAGCATATCTAAAAGCTGAGCACCGTGTGTTGTATGAGTTTTCATAATTTCAAACTCTTCTTTAGATAACCTGCCCGGCTTTAACATAATAGCGTCGGGAATTGCAATCTTACCAATATCGTGAACAGATGATGCTAAAAAGATATATTCAGCCTGAATAGCTGAAATATTGTATTCAGGACACTCTTTAACAACAACATCTGTAAGCGCTTTTGTAAAATACTTAATTCTTTTGATGTGCTGACCAGATTCCATATCACGACTTTCAATAGCCGCAACAAGTAACTCAACAAGCTCAAAGTTCATTGTATCCATTTTTGTACTTTGTTCTTTAAGCATATTTGCCTGGTCTAAAATTCTTTTTGTCTGAATTGAAGACATTTTGCTCATTTGTTTTTTCAAATTGAAAATCTGAACGAGATTCTCAAAACGTCTTACAAAAACATCCTGACGGATACTTTCACTAATTAAGTCCATAGCACAGGCTCTGTAGCCCATACCCTCAAAAGCATACATTGATTCGTCAGAAGTGAAAACAACAGGAACTTCATTGAAAACGCCATCCTCAGAAAGCTTTGTAACAACCCAAGGAAATTCACTGCCATCTTTTAAACCATCAAAAACAAATGCAACTATTCTTTTAGCATATAAATCTACATCGTCCCAGGTTTGTGAATTATAGCTACAAACAGATACATCGGTTATATCTGCAAAAAGTTTAATAAGTTTTGAATTAGCTTCTGCATTTTCTGTAAAATATATAACAGAATTTGATTTCACGCTAACCACCTCATAAGAATTAGTAATAAGTAATATAAACTATTTACAATTGCATATACTTTGCACATTTTAACTAATACATAATAACATTTCAAAAGCAAAAAGTCAATTAAATAACACTATTGTAACATTTTCTTAATATGTATGTAATATCAATAATAAAACCACAGATGCCAAGCATCTGCGGTTTTGTATCATATTTAATTTGTTAATTTAAAATGAATCGGCATACCATTGAGATAATGAATATCTTGTTCACCCTGAATAAGCGGTAAGATATAGTCAACTGCTTCATCTGTAACATTGTTACCACTTGAATTTATCCAACCAAGCGGGAAATATTTAACCTTATTTGCAATTTCGTTAGCATCAATTGAATCAATAACAACAGTATATGGTGAATTTGAAACGCGTTTGAAGTACATAACCTTACCAGACTCACCCTTTAATGCTCTTTCAACTGCCATAACACCAATCTGTTCTGCTTCTTCAATATCTGTCTTTGAACTTAAATGTGAAGAACAACGTTGCATAACATTAAGCTCGATTGAACGGACTTTACAGCCGATTTCTTTACGCACGATATTTTCGAGTGTTTTACCAACACCAGACAGATATCTGTGACCAAATTCATCACTTGTTTCGTTATAAAATTCAGAATTTATATCTTCTTCATCAAGTGTAACACCTTCAGAAACAGCAACCACTACCGCCCTACGACTCTGCTGAACGCGTTTTAAATCTTTGATAAAGTTTTGTACAGAAAAATGTGTTTCAGGTAAATATATAAGATGTGGAGCAATTTCACCATTTGCACGAAGTACTGCAGAAGCTGCAGTAAGCCAACCTGTATCTCTACCCATAATTTCAATAATTGTAATAGAGTTTATACTATAAACCGAACAGTCACGAATAATCTCCTGAACAGTTGTTGCAACATATTTTGCTGCAGAACCAAAGCCTGGTGTGTGGTCTGTGATCATCAAATCATTATCAATAGTTTTGGGAATACCTATAACTTTAATATCACTACCAATTTCTGTAAGATATTTTGAAAGCTTATTGACAGTATCCATTGAGTCATTACCACCAATATAGAAGAAAGCTCCAATTCCGTGAGCCTTCAAATTCTTAACGATTTTTTCGTAAATTGAAACATCTTCTGTGTATTCAGGTAATTTATAACGACAAGAGTTTAAAACTGTTGACGGAGTTTGTCTTAATTTTTCAAAATCAAGATAAGTTTTTATATAATCATTAAGAATTATTAAATCATCATTTATAATTCCTTCGATTCCATTGAGAGAACCGAAAACTATATCTATTTTATCTGAACGAATTGCACCTTTAAACACACCTAAAAGTGATGCGTTAATAGCACAAGTTGGTCCACCAGATTGAGCAACAGCAATATTCATAACAAAACTCCTTAAATAAGATAAAATTAGTTTAACATATTATTCCCGATATGAAAATAGAAAATCTTTGGAAATTGTTTTAATATTTTTATTTTCTTTTTTATCAAATTCAAATTCTTGACATATCTAAAAAGTTTTGCTAAAATCTAAATCACTCGGAGACGTATCGAAGTGGTCATAACGGGGCTGACTCGAAATCAGTTAGGGAGCAATCCCCCGCGAGTTCGAATCTCGCCGTCTCCGCCAAGGACAACCGTAATCTTAGGATTGCGGTTGTTTTCTTTTGTTATGGATTGATTTTTATTACTGCCTGTGATATAATTAATTTAATAAGTGAGCTTATATATTTTCAACACTTATTCTTTATAGGACGAGGCTATAAAAATGGTCGGGGAAATCTTGATCACTTATTAGACATTCGTGAACCAATGAAAATATTGATCTTAGTTCAATTCTCGTTATAAGTTCAAGAAAGTAATTGTGCGGTCTTATAGTAGATCCCTTATTTTTTCATTGCTTTACACCATAATTACGAGCCAAGGATTTTATCCATTGGTTTTGTTTTGATGCGTGTAAAGTGACAAACCATAGTTGAATTCTTTCTATCCTTGCACCGTCAGAACGATTGCAAGGATATTTTTGGCTCAGAAAGGAGCTATGATATGGGCAAGAAAGTTTCGGGTAAGACTCATTCGAAAGAACAACTTGATAATTGGGCAAATCAGAATAACCCCAACAATAAAGCTTACAAGGCTAACCGTGATAATCATTCGAATCAGTTGAATCCTAAGCACAAGACTCACCAGCAAATCCATAACAGTAATCGTCGTAACAAGCATTACCAGCCTTGGCCTGACTGGGCACCAGATTACATTGAGTATGACGATTAAATCGTCCTCGCTAACTCCTTGAAGGTTTTATCCTTCAAGGAGTTTTCTCTTTTATCCCAAAGCCGACCCAATTGCCATCGCGCACTTGCTTTCTTGCTCTCGCTATCAATGTGGTTGTAAATGTTTGCAGTGGTTCCCATATCACTGTGACCTAACCAGTCCTGAATCATTTTCATCGGCACACCGTTTGCGAGGAGTAGCGATGCGAAACTGTGCCTGAGATCGTGAAAGCGAACAGGTTTTAATCCTTTTTCTTTCAGCACCACTTTGAAATGGTCGGTCACGTAGTTTGGTTTTATCAATACACCGATTGCATCTACACAGATGTAGTCGGTGTATTTTTTGCAGTAACCTCGGCGCATTACTCGCATCATTTCTTCTTGCTTTTCTTTTTCGGCAAGTAGAACTTCTTCCACCTGCGGTATCAGCGGCAGAGTTCTGTAGGAAGATTTTGTTTTCATAACGTCCATACCGACAGACTATCATCTGTATTTTCAGTAAAAGCACCCCCTAAACTCGATTTGCACCCTTTACCTCAAAAGGGGTACATTTGCATCAAAATTATGCGAGTCTTCATAAAACCGTAGTCTTTTGACTGCGGTTTTTTATTTTATTTTTGTTAATTTTCAACACTTTACTTTAAATTTGCGAAAATTGTAGAATAACTTATTATAAGAGAGTTTCCTATTTTGTTTTACAGGAGAAATTTTTATGAAGTTAATTCGTGAATATCTTGAAACAGTAAATATTTTAGCACAAATGGAAGAAGAAGATTTTGAAAATGAAGATTTAGTTCTCGTTTTTAATCAGGCTGCTGCAAGAATTCGTTTTATTGCACAAGAAATTGAATACGAACAACCTGAATTAAAAGATAAGTTTAAAGAACTTCTCTTTATTGACAGTATTACAATAAGAATATGGGTTGCACATCATATTCTTGAAGTTATGACTTATGATGACAGTATAAGAGCTTTAGCATTAAAAGAATTAGCTGCTTCAAAAAGAGATAGTGAACCATCTTACGCCTTAGGTAATAAAATATGGCTTGAAAACTGGTTGAAAAAATATCCTGACGATGCATTATTACTTATGTAAAACTAAAGACTGTAAATGAGAAATTTCATTTACAGTCTTTTTATTTGTTTATTATTTATTAAGATAAATTAAACCTGCTCTTGGAACATTAACTTCTTCAAGAGTATTTTTTATTATAAATTCTGAAATAGTTTCACCAAGGCAGTTTAATGTTTTGGCTTTATACCCTGCTACCCCTTTTAAAACTAAACTGTTTTTAGATGTTCCGTTAATAACTACTGCGTTACTTTTAAGAATCTCTACAAGTGAATTGGTGTATGTTGTAATAATTTCGTTATCTTCAAGTGTTACTCTCGCAATTGAATATTCGCTTTCAGGATTTTCTGCAGTCAATTTTCCGTCAAGTAAAACATTTCTGTTCTCATTCCAGAAATCAATATAGAACTTAAGCATTTTTATATGGTCTTCTGGTAATTCATCTATAAGCATAGAAATCTGCGGTACTGAATAAATGACATTTATGAATTGCTCTGCCGCATTTTCTACCGAATCAGTTTTATTCCACATAATCATATCTGAATGAACCGCTGTTTTACCTGAAGTGTAGCGAAGATTTATAATCTGACTGCGGTTTGTAATTACATCACCAGGACAATCACCAACACGGAGCATATTACCATATTTTCTTATAGATGGACCAACATAAGATTGACGGAACTCAACAAGCACATCACTTTTCAAACTCGTTAATTTTTCTTTTGTTTCACTCATAAGTGCGTGAATTGCATCTTCGAGAGACTCATAATCGCGATTAGCATCATTTTCAAGAGATTTTCCCTTTAAAACAAAACTATCAATAAAATCAAGCTTTAAACCATCTAAATCCCACTCTTTAATTGCATTTTCATAAAGATTTGAAAGATATTCTCTTACCTTCTTATATCGTGGGTCAAGTGAGAAAAAAGTTTCGTTATCGCCAGATTTATCCAAAAGCATTGTTTTATATTCTTCGAATTTTTTCGAGTGAATACCCATAAAAGGCACAGAATACCAAAGAATAACCTTCATTCCGATATTATGTATTTCTTTTATGAGTTTTTTCATATCACCCATTTTTCTTTCGCAAACCTGCCAATCGCCGCAATAAGCATAGCCACGGTTATTATCATCTGTCTGCCAACCATCATCTATAATAACAGTTTTTAAACCAAGCTCTTTTGAGTTTTTACATTCTTGTAAAATCTTATCGTAATCTAAATTCTGGTGAAAGCTGTACCAGAGAGAATCCATTGGTAATTTTGCGTATTCAGGCACAAATGCACTGTTATAACCGCACTCATTTTCCCACCAGAAAACAGTATCGTAAATACTATCGTAATATTTAATACTCCTGAGATCAAATCTTACAGTGGCATTATACTCACTTTTTTTATTAGTCTGTAAAGCAAAGAATTCTACCTCACAAATAACTTCTGCATTTTCTTCGTTATAACCCATTCTGATTTTAATTGGTGTATCAACCTGGGAAACAGAAACACACATTCTGTTATTACCATCAAAGCCTAAAAGCTGTTGAATTGGCATACCCGATGCTAAACGCGAATTTATTTCGTTCATTCCCCAATCCGGTCTTAAAATATGTGTTCTGTCAAAGCTGCTCCAGATTGCAAGTGAATCCGTTGCAGGTATAACACATTTTAAAACTGTTTTTTCAGGAATCTCATTATTAAATTTTATGTTCAAATCTAAATATATGAGTTCCCCTGCTTCGCGTTTATTGACATTTATAGAAGCACTTTGATTGCCACCAACAATTTCATATTTAAAATTCTTTTGCATTTATATCACCTGTTAAACTCCGCTTTTTTAATGTACTCAATTAAAGCATTCAGACTGTTTGAAACCCATTTATTCTTATGGTAAATAAGTTGTTTCCAAATATCTGTCTCGACATCAGTAACATTAAGAAAAACAAGTTCACCGCTTTTAATTTTTTCTTTTGTTACAAAGTCGGGTAAATAAGAAATTTTATCATCATTGTGGCAGAGCAGTTCTGTGATTATATCTGTACGACCAACCTCTAAAACGGGTTGAATTTCTATTGACATTTTAGCAAGTGTTTTGTCTAAAATTCGTCTGTAGCCCATTTCTTTTTCTGTTAAAATAAATTGATAATCCAATAAATCTTTTATTGAAAGTTTCTTTTTCTTTGCTAATGGTGAATTTTTATTTGTAACAAAGTGCATTGAAATATGCTCTTCTTTTGCAATTGTATAATCACTTTTATAAACATGGTTATCTAATGTAACCATCAAATCAGCTTCGTTTCTATCAAGCATGTTGAACATATCGCCTGTATCTGCCGCAGTAAATTTAATTGAAATATCAGGATACTTACTGTGAAAATCGTTGTAATTGGTCATAAGCATATCTTCACAAACAGAATCAGGTGCAACAATATGAATAACACCCTTTAAAATTTTATCTTCTTCGAAATTCTGTTTAAATTCATCTGTTAATCTGCATACATTGTGAGCGTAAGAAAGCAACTCTTTTCCTCTTTCTGTAAGTGTAATTGTATGGTTAATGCGCTCAAAAAGAAGACAATCAAGCTCTGTTTCAAGCTGTTTTATCTGAAATGAAACTGTTGATTGTGAATACCCTAAAACCTCTGCTGCTTTTGTAAAGTTGTTTAATTCTGCAACCTGAACAAATGACATTAAATTACGGATTTCCAAAAAATCACCTGCTTTTTATTCAATCGATATTTTCGATTGTAATTATCAAAACTATTTGTTTTACTTATAGTGATTTGTATTATATACTATGTGCCATAGAAAATCAATAGTGGAAGAAAGGATTTTTCGTTATGTCAGAAATCAAATTTTACGCAAGACCTGAAGTACCAGTTGAAATGCATAAAGTAAAGATTGTTCAGAAACTCAATCTTTTACCTGCAAAAGAACGCTTAAAGAAAATGCAGGAAGCTGGTTTCAATACATTCATGCTTCACAATGGCGATATTTTTATGGATATGCTCACTGACTCAGGAGTTAATGCTATGAGTGATAATCAACAAGCGGCTATGCTTCGTGCAGACGATGCGTATGCAGGTAGTGAAACCTTCTACCGTATGGAAAAGAAATTGACTGAAATTTTCGGTATCAACCATCTTCTCCCTACTCATCAGGGACGTGCTTGTGAGCATATTATTGCACAGCATTTTGTTAAACCAGACAGCTGTGTAATTATGAACTACCACTTCACAACATCTAAAGCACACGTTACAAGACTCGGCGGCAGAGTTGAAGAGCTTGTTAAAGATGAAGGTTTAGTTGTAAAAAGTGACTTACCATTCAAAGGTAATATTGATTTAGACAAGGTTAAGGCTTGTATCGAACGTGAAGGCGCAGATAATATTGCATTCTTAAGACTTGAAGCAGGTACAAACCTTATTGGTGGTCAACCTATTTCTTATGAAAATATGAAAGAAGCAACAGAGCTTGCAAAATCTTATGGAATTACAACTGTTTTAGATGCTTCACTCTTGCAGGATAACCTTTATTTCATTAAAACAAGAGAAGAATCTATGAAGGATAAAACCATCCCTGAAATCACAAGAATGGTTGCAGACCTTTTTGACATGATTTATTTCTCCGGCAGAAAATTTGGTTTTGGCCGAGGCGGCGGAATCCTAATAAGAGACGAAAAGTTATTCCACGAAATGGAAGACTATGTTACAATGTTTGAAGGCTTCTTAACTTATGGCGGTATGTCTGTTAAAGAAATGGAAGCGCTCATTATAGGTTTTGAAGAAACAATGGATTTAGATATTATTTCACAAGGTCCACAATTCATTAAGCACTGTGTTTCTATTCTTGATTCTATGGGCGTACCAATGGTTACACCAGGTGGCGGTTTAGGTGCACATATTGATGCTCGTCAGGTAGTTGACCATATTCCTGCTGACCAATACCCTGCTGGTGCTTTAACAGTCGCTCTTTATCTTTGCGGTGGTATTCGTGGTATGGAACGCGGTACACTTTCAGAAGAAAGAAATCCTGATGGTAGTGAACATATTGCATCTGTTGAAATGGTTCGCCTTGCTTTCCCAAGACGTGTTTTCACACTTTCTCAGACAGAATATGTTATTGACAGAGTTAAATGGCTCTATGATCATAGACATTTAGTTGGCGGTTTAAGATTTGTTCACGAACCAAAAACACTCCGTTTCTTTACTGGTAAACTTGAACCTGTTTCAGATTGGCCAGAAAAACTTATTGCTGAATTCATCAAAGATTTTGGTGAAGATCAATAATTAAATCTAAATAATACATAAAAAAGCATAGAAGCCTTTAGTGGTTTCTATGCTTTATTTTTAAATCTGCGGTTGCAGGATTATCCAATAATTTACCATCTTCATTAAATCTTGAACCGTGACAAGAGCAATCCCAACTTCTTTCTGCATTATTCCATTTTAAAGCGCAACCTAAATGTGGACAACGAGGTGCAGTTGGTGTTATAAGATTTATGGTACTTTCAATAATATTTTCAAAAAGTTGTGGATGACAAATTTTTCTCGATGGTAAATATAAATCACTGTATTCATTTGAATTACCCATTATTAAGTCACTCAGCAGATTACTTGCAACCATTGATGATGTCATTCCCCATTTATTAAACCCAGTTACAACATAAATGTTTGGTGCTATCTTTGAATATTCTCCTATATACGGAATACCATCAAGTGACATACAATCCTGGGTTGCCCACCTTGTTACTTCTTTTGAAGTCGGGTAAAAATGGTTTTTAAATTTAGTTAATTCATGCCAGTTTCCACCTTCTTTACCCGTTCGGTGCGAGCCACCACCTAACAAAAGCATATCTTTATAATTCCTGAAAGAAAGTCCAGTTGAATTTTCATCAACATATATACCATCAACCTGCTTTGCATCTTTAAGTGCTATAACATAAGAACGTTCCTGATAAAGCTTTAACGGATATAAACCAAATTTATTGAAAATAGGAAAATGTGTAGCAACAACTGTTTTATTAGAAAAAATTCTGCCTCTGTCTGTTATAAATGCCTCTCCATCAAAGCTGAGTACCTTTGTATTTTCGTATATTTTTAAATCACTGATAATTGCATTTATAAATTTTAACGGGTTAAATTGTGCCTGATTCTTAAATTTAATAGCACCTGCAACAGTAAATGGTAACGAAACAGACTTGGTAAATTCAAATTCTGCACCTATTTTATTGAGTGCTTCTACTTCGTCGTTAATTATGTCACTTCTGTTTAAAGAATAAACATACGCGTCTTGCTCTTCAAAATCACAATCAATTTTCTTGCATTTAGCCCGAAACTCTTCTAAAGCTTCCTGGTTTGATTTATAATATAACTTTGCTTTTTCTGTTCCATATTCCTTTAAAATTTTATTGTAAATCAACGAGTGTTGTGATGTGATTTTCGCTGTTGTATTAAGTGTAACACCATTACATACTCTGTCAGCTTCAACAAGTGCATACTGCACACCCAACTCTTGGAATTTACTTGCAAGTAAAATACCAGTAATACCGCCACCAATAATTAAAACATCCGTTCTTAAATCTCCTTTTAACGTATCAAATTTCTTTAAATCTACCGAATCATTCCAAATTGAATTTATCATAAAATCACCAGAATTAGTATGTGCAAAAAAACAAAGGATAGCAAAAGCTATCCTTCAAATTTTATTTTTTATAAAATTATACAAATAAGACCGCTACAACCCTCATTTATAATTTTTTCAAGAGTTTCTTGAATTTTACCGCGTGCATCCTGTGGCATATGACAAAGTTTGTTGCGAAGACCTTCATTAACAAGCTCGTTAAGAGATTTACCAAAAATATCTGATTCCCATATTTTAAGCGGGTCTTCTTCAAATTCATTAAGAAGATATTTAATAAGCTCTTCAGACTGACTTTCAGTACCTACAACTGGTGCTACTTCTGTTTCGATATCGGCTTTTAAAAGATGTATTGACGGAGCAGAAGCAGACAGTCTCACACCATAGCGACCACCTTGTTTTACAATTTCAGGTTCTTTTAATGTTAATTCATCAATATCAGGCATAACAATTCCATAACCTGTTGCTTCAACCTCTTCTAAAGCACTCTCTAATCTGTCATATTTCTTTTTGATTTTTGCAAGCTCATTAAGACAATTAACAAGACCTTGCTCACTACCAATTTCAAGACCTGTTTGCTCTTCAATGATTTTATAGAACAATTCGCTCTTTAAGTTAGTTGAAATTATGGCAGTACCGTTACCTAAATCAATTTTATTTATAGAAGCTGTTGTAACATATTCATTAGACTCAATACCAACGAGTAAAGAACCTATATCTGCAACACAGTTTATATTAGCTGAAGACTCTTTAACAGTGTTACAAAGCGATGAACGAAGCCAATGCTCATGACTTAACGACATAACCCACGACGGAATTTCGACACTGATTTCCTGAACAGGAAAACGATAAAGTATTGAACTTAAAATTTCTGTTATTTCAATTTCTGTTAATTCAAGACAATTCACAGGAATAACCGGTACAGAATACTTATTTGAAAGTTCATTTGAAAGTGATATAACCTCTGGTGAAGCTGGTGAAACAGAGTTAAGAACTACAACAAATGGTTTATTTATTTCTTTTAATTCTTTAATTACTCTTTCTTCTGCATCTTCATATTCTGCACGCGGAATATCGCTTATAGTACCATCAGTTGTAACAACAAGACCAATTGTAGAGTGCTCGGTAATTACTTTTTCTGTACCGATTTCCGCAGCCATATTAAAAGGAACTTCATCTTCGAACCAAGGTGTTTTTACCATTCTTGGCTGCTCATTTTCAATATAACCAAGTGAACTCGGTACTATGTAACCAACACAATCAATAAGTCTTACATTTAATGATGCTTTTTCAGGCAACTCAATTCTGACTGCTTCTTCGGGAATAAATTTCGGCTCAGTTGTCATAATTGTTCTACCTGCTGCAGATTGCGGTAATTCGTCTTGCGCGCGTTCTTTTTTATGTGAACTCTCAATATTTGGTATAACAAGTGATTCCATAAATTTTTTAATAAATGTTGATTTACCTGTTCTTACAGGTCCTACAACGCCTATATAAATATCACCGCCTGTTCGTGTTTCAATATCCTGATAGATAGTAGTATCTGTCATAAGTCCTTCCCCCTTGTACTTTCTATTATCTTTCTCTAAAGGATATGAAGAAAATGACAGCATTATTACACATATTTTTCATTTGACATAACATACATATTGTAGTATAATAAACAATTATATTTTTACTAATAAAAATTCGAAAAAGGAGTGTTTAGCTTGAAAGAAGCATTTTTAGATTTATTCTGGGAAGTCGCTGCAGATTTCAAAGATGCATTACCTTATCTTTGCAGACTTATTGTTTCAGCAATTTGTGGTGCTGGAATTGGTCTTGAAAGAACATTCAGACAAAAAGAAGCTGGACTTCGTACACATATTATTGTAGCGCTCGGCTCTGCTCTTATGATGATAGTAAGTAAATATGGTTTCTTTGATTTATTTTTATATGAAAATGTAAAATTTGATGGTTCAAGGCTTGCCGCTAATATTATTACTGGTGTCAGTTTTTTAGGTAGTGGTATTATTATTTATAAAGGCTCTATTAAAGGTCTTACAACTGCCGCTGGTATCTGGGCTACTGCAGGCATAGGTCTCGCAATTGGTGCGGGTATGTATGGAATAGGAGTTTACGCAACAATAGTTCTTCTTTTAATTCAAATTTTCATTCACAGATTCGTTCCTATTGAAAACACAGTTGCAACTTCAGTAAAATTAAAAATTAAAAATGACCCTGTTGCCCTCGACCATGTTGAAGAAATCCTTCATAAAAAAGGTGTAGATATTATGACAACAGATATTGAAAAGAAAGATAATGTTATTTATTGTAAGTTTGATTTAAAAACACACAACGCATTTTCGTTCAATGAAATTAAAGAGATTTTGAAAGATGATGAATATATAATTTCGATTTCCTTGTAATCAGGAAACATAAAACAAAACTCGGATAGTTGAGAAAGCTCTCAATTATCCGAGTTTTTAAATTCATCCAAATTATAATACTTACCACTAAACCTGCCAAAAAAGTCTTTTTCGCTATTCTGGTTTACAACAAATATCCTATTGGTTTTATAGAGTATTGCGATTTTGTTGTGTTCTCCTTTTATATTGGCAAAGTGTTTTTTGATTTTTTTATAAAGTGGGTCATTTACTTTAAAAATCTCAGGTATCTGCAAGGCAGACGAACAAGAAAGCAAATCGCAAAGAATTGTTTCTCTTAAAAGTTCTTCATCTGCATAATCTTTAAAAAAGTAATAAATATGAACCGCATAATCCGAAAGGTTCATTTTATTACCATCTATTTCATTACCGAATTTGTAGAAAAGCTCAAATGGTGTAAAGATTTTATTACCGATTAAATAATCAAGTGTCAATAAAAATCTACCACTATTATAAAGTCTTTCTAACGCATCTTCACACTTTTTAAGTTTTATAATTTCTTCTTTAGAAAGCCACGGAGTTTCAGTAACTTCATAAGGTGGATTTTCTGTGTATTTACATGGAAATTTTTCAGGGTACTTTCTCATATCCGCGCCATAAAGAAGCTTTAAAAAGCCCATTTGAAGCATGTTAGCACCTAAAGAGTAACCAATGTTAAAGCTATTCTCAAAACTCTTTAAATCTTCGCCAGTTAGTCCTGCAATCAGGTCTATATGAATATGCATATTGCCGAATGAAATTAAGCGTTTAATATTTTCTATAAGTTTCTTTGTGTCAGTTTTTCTGTTAATTGCTTTTAAAGTATCTTCATTAAAAGACTGCATACCAATTTCAAGCTGAAAAAGTCCTTTTGGCGCTTTTTCTAAAATATTAAAAGTATCTTCTTTTAATATATCGCCTGCTATTTCAAAATGAAAGCAAACATTTTCTGGTATTTTACTACTACGATTTTCGAGAATAAACGCTATTATTTCATTTGCTCTTTTTGCATTAGCGTTAAAGGTTCTGTCTATAAATTTAACAGTCTGAGTACCACTGTTGGCAACTTTAATTATATCTTCTTTAACTTTTTCTAAATCGAAAAATCTCAAAGGCGACGTATTACCCGAAAGACAGAAAGCACATCTGTAAGGGCAACCACGACTTGTTTCAATATAAGTGATTTTACCATTAAGATTGTTAAAATATTCGTCAGTATAAGGGCTTACTGGTGTACCTGAATATTCTTTTTCAGGTACATTTACAATCTCGCCAAAATTTCTGTAAGATAAACCAGGAACAGTTGATATATCACCATTATTTGATAATACATCTAACAATAATGGGTATGTTTCTTCGCCCTCACCTGAAAGTACATAGTCAATAAATTTATAATTTTCTAAAACATTTCTTGCTCTGTAAGAAACTTCCGGTCCACCTAAAACAATAGTGACATTACTTTTACTCTTTATATATTCACATACTTCAAGAGTCTTTTCTATATTCCATATATAACACGAGAAAGAAAGTATCTGAGGTTTTTCACTCAAGATACTTTCTGCAAAATCTATTATATTACTGTTTATTGTACACTCCATAACTTTTGTGTTATATTCTTTTCCGAATGCTTTGACACCCGAAAACAAACACCATGGTGCTAAAGATGAATGCACAAACTTTGAATTAAGACAAGCAATAATTACTTTCATTTACACATCATTTCTTATAATATCGTCTAAAGTTTCTCTTTTTACTGCCACGTAATCGACATTACCATTAAGCATTACAACTGGTAATTTAGGGATTCTGTTGTAGTTTGAAGCCATTGAATAATTGTAAGCACCAGTTGTAAGCACCGCAATTAAATCACCACGTTTTATTGATGAAGGTAAATTGATATTTTCCTGTAAAATGTCACCACTTTCGCAATAACGACCAACAAGACTACAAGGAAAGTCACATTTTTCTTCTGCCTTATCAGCAGCAATTACTGTATAGCTTGAACCGTATAGAGCAAAACGAGGGTTATCCCCCATACCACCATCAACTGCGACGTAATTTTTATAACCATCGATAATTTTAACAGTATTTGCAGTATAAAGTGTAAGACCAGCATCTGCTACAATGCTTCTTCCGGGTTCCATTCTTACAGATGGTTCTTTAATACCTAATTCATTACATTTTTTCTTGTAAAATTCCGCTACTTGTCTTATGTTATCTTCAATATCAATATACGGGTCACTCTGGACATAGCGGACACCATAGCCACCACCAAGGTCGAGAATTTCCGTCTCGAACTGAAATTTTTTCTTCATATCTGAAACAAATTCTAACATTGTATCTGCAGAACGGACAAAAACATCAGAATCAAAAAGTTGTGAACCAACATGACAATGAAAGCCCTTTAAATCAACATTTTCGCGTTTTAAGGCTTCACCTGTTATAAATTCACCAGCACCAGTTTCAATAGGAAAACCGAATTTTGAATCAACCTTACCAGTATTAACTGCTTCGTAAGTATGAGTATCTATACCAGGTGTAATTCTGATAAGCGCTTTTTGTTTTATGCCTTTTTTGCCTGCAAAGAAGTTAATTGCGTCAAGCTCTTCAATATTATCAATTACAAAATAACCTATATTCTGTGAAATTGCATATTCTATATCTTCATCTGTTTTACTGTTTGAATGAAAATACATTTCTTGTGGATTAACCCCTGCTTTAATTGCTGTATATAACTCACCAACTGAAACAACATCCACACCCATATTTTCAGATGAAACGATTTCGTACATTCTTTTAAAAGAACATGCTTTACTTGCAAATAATGCTTTTGCACCATTACCAAAATACTTATTTAAGGCGTCAACATACTTTCTGCAATTAAGTCTTAAAGTGTTTTCATCCATAACATAAAGCGGAGTTTTATATTTAGATGCAATTTCTTTAGTACTTCTGTCTGCAAAATAAAGTTCATTGTTATGTATTTTAAGATTATTACAAACTAAATTGCTCATACATTAAGTCCTTGTGCTCTCATAAGTGCTAATAAGTTTTCTTCGTTGTCTTTTTCCATTGAAGTAAGTGGTAATCTTAAATAATTTTCACCAAAGCCTAAAGCAGAGGTTGCCGCTTTTACAGGAATCGGGTTTACTTCGCAGAAAAGTGCGTTAATAAGTGGAATAAGCTCGAGTTGGATTTCTGCACTGCCCTTTACATCACCATCGAAGAATTTGTCACACATCTCAACTGTTTTCTTTGGTAATACATTTGAAAGCACAGAAATAACACCTTTACCACCTAATGAAAGAAGTGGAACAATCTGGTCATCGTTACCAGAATAAACATCAATTTCACCATTTGTAAGTGAAATAAGCTCTGCAATCTGCGAGAAATTACCACTCGCTTCTTTAATAGCAACAATATTAGGGTGTTTTGCTAAAACTGCAACTGATTGTGGTAAAAGATTGCAACCTGTTCTTGATGGAACATTGTAAAGAATACAAGGCTTTGTTGATGCATCAGCAATAGCTGTAAATGACTCAATTAAACCGCGTTGAGTTGCTTTATTATAGTAAGGTGTAACTAAAAGCATTGCGTCACAACCAACTTCGCAAGCGTGTTCAGTAAGTTGAATTGCGTAAGCGGTATCATTAGAACCGGTACCTGCAATAATTGGTACTCTTTTGTTTGCTCTTTTAACAGCAAACGCTAAAGCATCTTTATGCTCTTCATCTGTAAGAGTTGAACCCTCACCTGTTGTACCAGCAATAACTAAAGCGTTAACACCTTCTTCAATTTGCCAGTCAATAATTTTGCCGAAATTCTCATAATCAATTCCATCTTTCGTCATTGGTGTAACCAAAGCAGTTGCTACACCAGTAAAAATTGTGTTACTCATTTTAAATAACTCCTTTAATAAATAAAAAATAGTTGCCCGAAAAGCAACTACTTACAGTTTATGCATAATAAAGCAATAAAAATGTAAGATAGCTCTCCGCATTTCTGCGACAACGATACAGATATTATTCCATACCGCCAGACCAGTTTTTTACCATAAACTGACTTCGGCACCTACCCCTTTCACACTTGCCGTTTCTGGCAAACGACTACGCAAATGCTACTGATGATAAAATGCACCTCTATCGGATGTGAATACTATATCACAGTTATATGTTTATGTCAATCTATAAAATGACAAAAATTTCATATTTTATGTATAAATTTTAGCTTTTAAAGCAAAACAACTCTACATTTTTTCATAGAGTTGTTTAAATATAAAACTATTTAATTAAATGTAACAGACTGCGCCCATTCAGAAATTGAAGTTATATTTGCAACCCAAGAAGTTTCGTTGCTACAAATAAATGTTATATGCCAGAAAGCATCCTGTGTTTCATAAACATAGTCTCTATAATAATAAGTACCATCACCATCTGCAACCTGATATTCAAAATATTTCAAACCATTTTCAGTCAATAAGTCAGAACAAACAATTCCGTCTTCTTCCTGACCCGAAATAAGTAACTCTGCATATTCATCAAGGGTGATGTCTTTTAAATCGGTTGAAAGTGGCTTTGTTTCCTTGGTAACTGCAACCAACATATCGTCCGTTTCATAAGTCGCGGCAAATCCATTATAAGGAACTTCTACAAATTCTTGTATTAAAGTAATTGTCATACCATCAGTTTCAAATGTTTCCGGCTCAGTTAATGCTTTATCAGAAAAGAGACCAATGCAAAAACCAATTACAAAACCAACAAGAATCCAAGGGAGAAGATTGGTTAATGCCTTTTTCTTACTACGTTTTCTATTAGCTTTTGTCGCTTCATCAACCTGACCTTCTAAACGGAACGGGTTACCCATAAATGGATTATATTTACATTTACCAAGTAAATACACATCTGAATCACCTGCAGAAATTTTTACAAACTCGTTGCAGAAGGATTTTGTCATTTTATCTCCAATTATGTAAAGCTGAACCTCTTCATCAGGAATCTGAAAAACTGCTTCTTCACCATTTTTTAAAATCCCCAATTTTCTACAAGGTTGCTTGTAAATTTTCAAATCATTAGAATTCGGGTCAACAATGTAAACCTTAAATTTCCCTAAACAACCTACGAATGATTTTTCTCTTTTAATTACTAAATTTCTCATTATTATCCCTCACAATAATTATTATAAAACTAATTTACTACAGATTTCAACAAATTTCAACACTAAAAAATTATAAGTACAGAAGCAATAAATGAAACAGCAGTAGCTATGTAATCTTTTTTTGTAAGTTTTTCTTTTTGTAATATGCTGATAACGGTTGAAAATACCATTACCCCACCTGTTACGAGTGGATATTGAACTGAAGCCGGTAAATTGGAAAGTGCAATAAGTAAAAATAAATTACCAACACCATTTAAAACACCATACCCTGATGAGTATAAAAGGTTTTTACCTTTAACAAGCGGTATCTTTTTATATTGTAATAATAACCAGACACCACATATAACAACAGAAATAATGTTTATTAAAAATGTAAAGCCCGTACTATCAGTTATCGGAAAACCTGACGACTGGTGAATTTTAGAAATTACACCCGCCATTCCGTTAAGCACAAAAACTGCCATATAATAAAGAAGTGCTTTTTTGCCATTCTCGCCTTTTTGTATATTTAAAAGAACCGCAATAACAATTAAAACACAACAAGCAATTTTTAAAACTGACAGTTTTTCATCATAGAAACAAACACCTAACAAAAATGGTAAAATCATACCACCAAGCATTGAAAAAACAGAATAAACAGAGAGATTTGCAACGGAGAATGCTTTTAAACTGAAGTAAAGCATTAAAATCCCTGAAACCGCACTAATGAACGCAAGTGCAAAGCTGAACGGTGTAACTTTAACCTTAAACCCACTTATTATAAGCATAATTACAGTGGCAACTGCACTTTTATAAAGTGTGAAAACAAGAGTTGCCTTCGTGTCACTACCATACCCTTGCTGAAATTTTTGATTGAATAAAAATTGCACTGCAAACATTACAGTTGCAATTATAACGAGAGAATAATAAAGCATAAATAACCTACTCAATTTCTAAATTTGTGTGATATTGTAATAACCTTTTTGTTTTTCTGGATTTATGTATTGTACTATTCAAAGGGAATTTTTCCTCATGTGGATAAAATATCTCAAAGCTTTTTAGAGGAAACCAGAATTTATAATTAACATCAGTTAAAACCATATAAATTTGCTTATATGGAATTATTTCATTTAATCCCCAAAAATATTTAATTATAAGTTCATTTTTATCAAACACATAATAAATCGGTGAAATTAAAATTATGATAAAATTTATAACCGCAAGAGGAATACCTATAATTAAACCATCGAGATTACGGTCTTCTTTATAAAAATAACACTCACAAAATATAACAATCGTCCCAATAATAGCCAACATCAAAAAACGAACAAGTTGTCTGTTAAATATAATTTCCCGTGATTTTATTTCTTTCATATAGTCCCCGCTAAAAACTAAAACCCTTTCGACATATATCCAGACCAATTTGAATCAGTTGAAAATGTGCCACCATTTGTAAACATCGCTTTTGCATTGTTATCATTAAATAACCATGCATTGAACCAATTTATTATATAATTTGAATAAGCTGTTGGATTTGAACAACAAGTAGTGTGAATTGCACCATTAAGAGAAGCATAAACCGCAGGACCTGTTACTGCATTGTAAGCGGTTACAAGCCATTTGTCAGCATCCACAATTTTATCTTTACTACCTGCCATAAATAAAACTGGTTTTGAAAGTTTTTCTGCTTCTTCAACAAAGTTACTACCTGCAAGTGAAAGCACGCAATTTATTCTATTATCAATAGCACCTGCGTTAACAGAGCTTCTGCCACCTTGCGAGTGACCAAACGCACCAATTTTACCTGAATTAACTTTATTATATAAAGCACTTGTTTTGTTTGTGTTTTCCTCAATTACAAAATCAATAGCGGCAATTTGTGCAGTACCATCCGCCGCCATAGTTTCGCTACTTGCGACTACAATAAAGCCACCCTTTGCTACTTCTCTTAATAAGCCATCATATAAAGACGGGGCACAACCTGTGCCGTTAGCCCACGAGAGAATTGCAAATTTTGAATTACTGCTTAATAATTCTGATGGATAATAAACAATATATGTTCTTTCACTCATATTATAAGTTGCTTTTTCTATCCCATCGCTACTTTCAATACTATTCGGTATTAAACCTTTTGGTGCAGATGTAGTATTCACAACAGGTGTTTCCTCTTTAGTTGTTGCATTATTATCAGAACTGTTATTAACAGCATTTTGAGTTGTATTCTGTACATTTTGAGTTTCTGTAGGTTGTAGCGCTACATTTGTTACGATATCCGAATTCAAATATGTAGTATCAATATATGAATTATCGACATAATCGTTATTATAATTGTTATTAACACCTGAATCCACATAAGGTGTTGTTGTAACAGGTGATTCATTATTTTTGCCACACCCAGCAAAAACAAATGTTAAATTAAATATAAGAAATGCCGCAATAATCTTTTTCATAACTATCCCCTAACCAAGTAAAGTATCTGTAATTAACATAACACAAAACCCAACTAATAAAGCGTAAGTTGCACCGCGTTCACTGCCGTGTGCGTGTGTTTCAGGAATCATTTCATCACTGATTACATAAAGCATTGTACCACCAGCAAACGCTAAGGCAAAAGGCAAAATAGCAGATGCAACATTCACTGAAAAGTATCCTATCATAGTGCCAACAACTTCTACAAGTCCCGTAATCATTGCGCAAATAAAGGTCTTTTTAGGCGAAACACCCGCTGAAAGCATTGGTGAAATTATGACCATACCTTCAGGAATATTCTGCAAGGCTATGCCTCCGGCTATTATAAGCGCCTGAGAAGTGTTTCCAGAACCAAAACCAACACCCGCCGCAATACCTTCCGGTAAATTATGAATTGCTATAGCTGTCACAAATAGAAGAACTTTGCTAAGACTTGAGTTTTTGTGTTCTTCAGTCTCAGCACCAACTAATTTATGAAGGTGCGGAACTAATTTATCAATAAGATTAAGTGCTAATGCACCCACAAAAATTCCTGCTACTGTAATTAAAATACCAAATTTACCGCCATATTCCAAAGATGGTAAAATTAAGCCTAATACCGCTGCAGCGAGCATTACACCAGCCGCAAACGACAAAACAATATCAGAAAATTTATGTGAAATCTTTTTAAATGCAAAACCAATTAAAGAACCAAAGATTGTAGCACCACCTACACCCAAGGCGGTTAAGAGCACTAATTTCATAACAATTCATCTGCCAATTTGTTAATTTCTTCAAGATTATCTTCACTTAATGATGACAATATTTTCACTGAATTTTCGCAATACTCAAGATTCTTTGATTTTTCAAGCATTTTAAGCATTACTTTTTTAGCCATTGGCATCCAACTGCCATTTTCAATAAATGCTACTTTTCTGTTGCTATAATTTCTTTCTGTCAGCTCGTGAATAAACTCTCTCATAAATGGGAAGATTTCGCCATTGTAAGTAGTTGTAGCAAGAACTAATTTGCTATAACGGAAAGCATCTTCAACATTTTCTGCCATATCACTTCTTGCGAGGTCTGTAACAACAACTTTTTTAGCACCTTTTTCATTTAAAACTTTCTGAAGTTCTAAAGCAACCTTTTTAGTATTACCATAAACTGATGTGTAAGCAATTAAAATACCCTCTTCTTCAGGTGTGTAGCTTGACCATTTATTATAAAGGTCTAAGTAATAGCCTACATTTTCTTTAAGTACAGGACCGTGCAATGAGCAAATAATTTCAATATCTAAACCTGAGGCTTTACTAAGAAGTTTCTGAACCTGACCCCCAAATTTACCAACAATACCAAAATAATATCTTCTTGCTTCACAAGCCCAGTCTTCTTCTACATCTAACGCACCAAATTTACCGAAACCATCTGCAGAAAATAAAACCTTGTCAAAGCTATCGTAAGAAACAATTACTTCAGGCCAATGTACCATTGGTGCTGTTAAAAATGTTAATTCGTGCTTACCAAGAGATAATTTATCGCCTTCAACTACTACAATTTGTCTATCTTTAAAATTATCTTTAAAGAAATTCTGCATAATATCAAAAGCTTTTTGAGAAGATACAATTTTTATTTCCGGATATTCTTTAATAAACTCCGCAATATTTGCAGAATGGTCAGGCTCCATATGGTGAACAACTAAATAATCAGGCTTTTTACCACCTAAAACCTCTTTAATATTATTAAGCCATTCACCTTTAAAATCGTTACCAACGGTATCTAATACTGCAATTTTTTCATCAAGAATAACATAAGAATTATATGCCATTCCGTTAGGCACTTCATATTGACCTTCAAATAAATCAATTTTATGGTCATTAACACCTACATATTTTATATCATTTGAAATAAACATTTTTTTCGCTCCTAAAACAAATTTCAACAACATTATACAAAATCAATTATAATTTTTCAAGTGTTTCAAAAAGTTTATCATAGTTCAAATCATAAGAATTTATATCAAATTTTTTTATATTAAAATCATCGTAAGTTTTGTAGTAATAAATTCCTTTATCCGCATTACAACAACAAGAGTATCGTGTATATTCATACTCGCCATCACGGACTAAAACACACCCTTTAGGCATAGACACAGATGCTAAAATATGAAAAAACTGATTGACACTCTCTTTTTCATTACTACCAGATTTTGATTTATATTTTACAAAAGTTGCTTTAACAAATCTTGAAGCAGATGAAAAATCACCCGGTAACCCTAATGCACCTAAACCAAGACTATAATTATTAAAATTCAACTCATTTGAAAATTCATTTTCACTCACACCTTCAGAAAGCGACATATAATTATTGATGTTCATCAAATGATAATCAAAAGTCGGGTTATTTGTTAAGACCCCTACAGGATTTTCATATATTTTCAGACCGTCTTTTACACTTTCTACTGTAAGTGATTTTGTTTTATCAGATATTATAAAGTGAAGTGGTGAAAGTGGCAGATTTTTACTGAAATTTATATTAACAAGGTTAATTTTAGTAAGTTCATCCTGTGCTTCATAAATATTTTTACATTTACCTAAAATATAAGGAATAAATTCAAACGGTGTTATATTATTAAGTCTTTCGTCTAATGCTTTGTAATCTGCATTTTCAGGAAAATTAAGGCTCGCTATTGAAAGCCCTTTTTCGTTTGTTGCTTCAAAATAAAGTGGAAAATCGTCAATTACAGTAGCCATTCCAATTATAGCATAGTGCGCTTTTAAATCTTCAACACACCGCATTTTAATTTTGAAATTCCTTGGTGTTATAACCACCCTTTCGTTGTAAGAACGCTCTACATCTAAATTTCTGCCAAAATAAAAGTCGTTTGTTTTATAAGTTATTGCAGTACACATAAATAAATTCACCCAAAAACTATTATATCCCCCAAGAAATCTTTTAATAAATTCTTGTGGGATATATATTTAAAATTTATATTTGATACCGCTATTTATAAATCCTGCATTTTTAAAATCATCTGGATTATGACGAACAATATAATCTATATATGAATCAATGAGCTCGGCAGTTAAAATATACCCAGACGGATTCATATGACCGTGAAGAAAGAATTTCTTTTTAAATTCTTCATCATAAACAGGCCCATATTTATAAAGGTCTATTACATAAGAATTAGGGAAAAACTCTGCTAAGTTATAAAGTTCATTATAAAACAAATCTGCTTTATGATTATTTGCTCTTGCATCGTCTTTCGGGAAGGTTACAAAAAAGAATTTAGCATCGGGACTAATCTCTTTATAACGACTTATAATTGCGCCATAGTAACCTATGAAAGTTTTATTATTTTTAGTGCAATCTTCTTTATTTATATCGTTAACTGAACCAATTTCAATACCACTGTTAAGGTCATTTGCACCTAAAGCAATAACATAACATTGGCATGCTTTATCTTTATTGAAAAAATCGTTACTTTCTGCAAAACTTTCTATATATTCTTTAGCGGTCATTCCACCACGCGAAAAATTCAACGCAGTTAAACCGTTTTTTCTTGCTATATATTGCCCCCACGAGTATTCATATAAATCGTGATATGCTTTATTACCATCTCTGTCACAAGTTTCAAATTCACCAGAAGAAAGACTATCACCAATAAAAGCAATTGTCCTGAAAACCGATGTATGACTGTAGCCTGTAACTAAAGTATCAAGTGGTTTTTCATCTTCATTGTAAAATTTAGAATTCCAATCCATAAAACTCTCCTAAACACTCCAAGTTTTTTCATTTATAAACACTCTAAAAAGTGGTAAGCAGGATGTAAAAAATCTCTTATAAGCAATGCAATAATCTTCACTTAACTGTGTTCTTTTGCATCCTCCTGCTCTGCAAAGACCAAAAACATTGCAATTCTTACACTTCTCAGGTATTTTAAGACTTTCTTTTATGAATTGCTTTGCTGTTTCGCTTTTTTCCATTGTAGCAAAATCTGTTTCAAGAATATTACCAAGAAAATATTCGTCTGTACAGTAGAAGTCACAAGGGTAAACATTCCCATTCGCTTCTGAAACGAACTGATGTGTACAGTGACCTAAAATTCCACATTGTTCAACCGGTTGTCTCAAAAAAAGGCGCACCCAATTATCAAATTGACGAACACTTATGTAATTATGACGAACATAATCTTTTACATAAAGATTAAAAACTTTTATAAGAAAATCACCATATTGCTCGGGTGTCATATAAAGTTCGCTTTCTTCATTGCTACCAAATGGTTTAAGGCAAGGTATAAACTGAATGTATTTAAAACCTTTTGAGCGAAAGAATTTATAAACCTTTTCGCCATTGTCGGCACAAAAACCTGTAAGAACTGTTAAGATATTAAACTCAACATTATTTCTCTTAAAAAGTTCTGCAGTAGTAAGTATTTTATAAAAAGAATTGTCGCCACTTGGTTTTTTACGGAATTTATTACCGTCATAGTCACCATCAAGACTAAGACCAACTAAAAAGTTGTTATCGTGGAAAAATCTTGCCCATTCTGCATCCACAAGTGTTCCGTTGGTCTGAATCCCATAAAAGATGTTACTATTCCTAATATTCTTTTCTTTTACTTTACTTGTAAAGAATTTAAAAAAATCAAGCCCTGCAATAGTGGGTTCGCCACCTTGGAATGCAAAAGAAACATTTTCTCCATCTGCATATTGAAGAGCTTTTTCTATTAAAATCTCGGCAGTTTCTTTTTCCATAACACCAAAACCAAGATGTTCTCTGTGATGGGAAACATCTTTGTAAAAGCAATATTCACAAGAAAGATTACAAAGAGATGAAGCTGGTTTTATCATTAAAGAAATTGGTGGCATAGTTTTTCCTTTCTAATTTAATTAAAGGGTGACATTTCTGTCACCCTTAATTTTATTGTTCAATTATACCGCGTCTGTTTTCATTGAAATTGTCAATAATTTCGTGCATTTTTTCATTAAATTGGTCTGCAATTTCAGGGTAAACAGTTGTACGGTTGTAGTTCTCTGCATAGTCGTCGGTAAGAATATGAAGCCAATTCTTTCTGTTTTTATCCCAGAAAGCAGAGTTATCATTTTGTATTTTTTCAAAGTACTTGAATGTTACATAGTCATTGTTTTTAAGAACTTCATAATCATATTCTGGATACTGTGAAGTAACTTCACTAACTGGAACTGCATACTGAATTGCTTTAAGTTTTTCGCGTTTCATATGAAGAATCGGATGGTCTTTTGTATGTATTACACTATCATTTTTAAGTAATTCAGACATTGAAATACCATCAATAACTCTGTCAGTTGGTAAATTGTTGTCACTACCCTCAACAGTAATATCGCAAAGGTCTAAAAGAGTCGGGAATAAATCTACAAGAACTGCAGAATTATCTCTCTCGGTACCTTTAGTACCAAGTGCACCGTTGTCATTATCCCATCTAATCATAAACGGAACTTTCTGACCGCCTTCGTAAGCCAAATATTTACCACCACGAAGGTCACCAACTGAACCCTCAAGCGCAGGACCATTATCACTTGTAAACACAATAATTGTATCATCAAGAACACCTTGTGCTTCCATTTCATCAAAGAGAATACCAAGGTAATGGTCAAATTCTGTAACACAGTCAACATAAGTACCAAGACCTGTTGTACCGTCAAAATCATCACCCGCGTAAACCGGTGCGTGTGGCCAAGGTGTAGCATAATATGCAAAGAACGGTTTATCTGACTGTGATTGTTCTGCAATCCATGAGCTTATTTCATCGTGAATCCATTTTGTTGCCATACTCTGGTCTTTAAGGTCTTTTGTAGAGTGAGCAATCTCCCACTCGCCATTTTCTTCAGTAACATGGTAGAACGGTTTCATATCATTAACATGGTGGCTACCATAGAAGTAGTCAAACCCCTGATTTGTAGGAAGATATTCACCATAATCACCAAGATGCCATTTACCGAAAGCACCTGTGTTATACCCCGCTGCTTTAAATGCTTCTGCCATAGTGATTTCATCACCAAGCATACCATCAGCATTGTTACCCATTTCAATAGAGTTGAAAATACGGGTCTGTGCGAATGGTGAAATAGTCTGAACTGTCGGGTAAATAACATTATCTGCATAACCACGATATGGATATCTGCCGGTAAGTGCTGCAAATCTTGCAGGTGAACAAACAGAGTAAGCAGAATAGAAGTTTGTAAAATTAAGACCGTTTTCACCGATTGAGTCAATATTTGGTGTATCGTAAATAGCACCATTTAAAGAAACGTCACCATAACCTAAGTCGTCCATCATAACAATAAGAACATTAGGTGACTCTTTAGTTGCTTTATTATCAACTTTTTTAAGGTAATCGTCGTGACCTTCCCAGAGTCTTTCTGTGTTAGGTTTAGCACGGAGGTTCATTGTAAGAACATAAAGAACTGTTGTACCAAGCAAACAAACAGTAAGAACTGCAGTTAAAACAGTTTTAACTACATTATTTTTAAATGTTTTCTTTGTAACAAAGAAAAGCGCCCATAAAGAAACTGCATTAGGTGCAACAATAATAATATTACCGAGCAATCTTGTAAAGAGATTTCCCTCGCCAGTAAACAACGGATTATCTACTGAAGAATAACCAGCCATACCCGTTGTGAATGCACCAAAGCCTGCATCTGCACCCCATATAACGAAATATAACACTACACCGAGACTTGCAGCTGCATAAGCAAACACCATAGGTGCATAAACTTTTTTCTTGATTATAAGACTTACAGCAATAAGTGCAGAAACAATGCAATTAAATGCAACGCATACAACTGCTGTCATATTTACTCTTGTAACCAACATAGCAATTGCAAGTACAACACCTATAAACATTATAATCAATGGGAATATCTTTTTACCCAAATCAAGTTGAATTTCTTTCTTCATAAATTGAAACCTCCACAAACTTGTAGGGATATTATACTAATAAACACAAATAATGTCAAGAAAAAGCGACAATTTTAGTTGATATTGTTGATTTTGTGTTAATGGTGGTGATGATGACCATGACCTGAACTTACATTTAAATGAGCATTACAATTATTTTCGTGGCAATGTTCCCCTACTGTTTCGAGTTCAAGAGTAGCATGACTTATGCCGTGTTCTGAAAGCTCATCTCTCACCTTTTCTTTAATTTTATGTCCATCTTCATTGGTCACAATGTGCATTGTAGCAAAATTAGAGTTACCATCCATACTCCATATATGAATGTGGTGAACATCTTCGAGACCATCAATTTTTAAAATATGGTTTTTAATTTCTTCGATATTTATTCCATGAGGTGTCTTTTCTAAGAATAAATCAAGCACTTCCTTTAAATTTTTAAATGCATTTATAAAAATGAAAACAGAAACACCAATTGACATAAGTGGGTCAATGATTTTTATATCGGTAAAATTCATAATAATAGCACCAATTAAAACAACTGCCCAACCTAAAACATCTTCTAACATATGAAGATTTACCGCCTTTTGATTAAGGGAACCCGCGCCATGAGTAACAAAAGCGGCAATAAAATTGATAACAAGACCAAATATTGCAAAAATAATCATACCTTTATAATTTATCTCGGTAGGATTCATTATTTTATTAAAAGCATTTATAATTACAACAACAGAGCCAACTAAAAGAATTAAAGTTGTAATTATACTACCTATTACAGAATATCTTACATATCCGTAAGTATATTTTTCATCAGGCTTTTTCTTACTTTTCTTTTCCAAAAAGAAAGAAATTCCAATACTTGTAGCATCACCTACATCGTGAATAGCATCTGAAACAATAGCAACACTACCGGTAAAAATACCACCAAAGAATTCAAAAATGGCGAAAGATAAGTTTAAAATAAATGCAATTAAAATGTTCTTTTCTGTTTTCATAATATACTCCTGAAATTTAATATATTTATTATAACATTTAAGATAGAAAATACAAGAAAAAATATTTTTAAGATTTTTGAATAAAACACTTGACAACCGAATATAATTTATGTATAATAGCAAAGCACTTTGAGAGTGCAAGTAAATATATCGCGGGGTAGAGCAGCTTGGTAGCTCGTCGGGCTCATAACCCGGAGGTCGTGTGGTTCAAATCCCGCCCCCGCAACCAAAAATCCTCGTATGTTAGTACGAGGATTTTACTTTTTCATTCTTACATCTTCACTCTTCTCTAAAATTGGTGATAAAAATGTCTATATTCGAAAAACTTCAGCACAGATTACCCGAATTTAATATTGAAGCAGTTACACTTGATAATCTTGAAAAATATGAAAATATTTTTTATTCAAACACTGATTATTTTATGATTACTGACGGGAGACCCGCTACAAAGAAAGATTGTACTGAAACAATTGAATATGCTGACAATTTTCCGGTTGGAATGTGTCAATTGATAGGATTTTCTAAAAATGAACAAGCGATTGCATTTTTATCGTTGCTTGAAGGTTATCCAAATAAAGACACACTATACATTGGACTCTTCCTAATTGATAAACAATTTCAAAAAAAGACAATTGGTACAAAAATTATAGATAAAGTTATTGATATCGCTTTTGAGTCCGGTTATAAATCAATAAAACTTTCGGTTCAAGATAACAATGTAAGTGGCTACCCTTTCTGGCAAAAGTTTGGATTTAAAAAAGTAAAAAGGACAAAGTGCAACGGATTTTATAATATTTCAATGAAGTTAAGATATAGTTGGTGGAAGAAAAAATGAAAAATTGCAATTTGCCTGAATGGTATTGGAGTCGTGGTTTACATGATGCAAAGATTGTTTCAGTTGAAATCAAACAATTATCAGACTGGAACCAATATGATAATTGTTTAATTTTTAAAATAAACGGACATGGTGCCATGTTTGAACAAGATATAATTGAAATCCGCTTTTTCCATTTCAGATTTAATAAAGTTGATTTTAATATATTTTCACTAAATGGTTCTTGGTGGTTACATGATGACATATCAGAAAAAAACGGAGAATACCAATTATTTTTAGAATTTGATGATAAAGATTGCGAAAGAAAAACTGTTGAATTTAGTTTTAAATCTGCAGAAGTTACAAGAAGAAAATAAATTATAAATATTCTCAGATTTTGTTAAATAGCACCCAAGTCCTCTGACTTGAGTGCTATTTTTATATCTCGTTATAATCAATTTTTATAATCTTAGTACTATTTAAACAAATGCCTGTATTATTGCTATGATAATACGCAACTAACATAAAATCCTCGCCCTCATATATTGCGGGATAGCAATAACCGTTGTTTAAATCATCTTCTATGTAATAAAGATTTTCTTTTGTAAATGTTTTGCCATTATCTTTACTTACTGCTATTACATAAGGGGTTCTCCCCCATGGTTCACTGTCACTTCTTAAAATATGCTCTGGAACAGGATTAAAAATTGCAACTGTATTTTCCCCACATTTTTTTACAAGCATTGGTGAACACGCAGAAGAGAAAAACATATTAGGTTGTGGTAACGAGAATGTTTCACCGTTATCTTCAGAAAAACACTCATATTGAAAACCTAACCCCGTTCTTATATAACACCAGATTTTGCCATCTTCAAATTGAAATAAACCCGGTTCTTCGTAACCATCAGGATTTTGTGGAAATGGGCATCTTAAAACTTGCTCAATTTTTCTGAATGTTTTACCATCGTCATCGGAAATAAAAAAGTGAATTTCACCAGGCTCAAAATCTTTATCAGTGTTAAGAACAGTGTGTTTTGCAACTGAGAAAAGAATTCTGCCATTTTTAAGCCTTAAAACTCTGTCATTATTTAAAACAAAATAATCTTGGTTCTCTAAACATTCCATACAGTTAACAGGCTCAGACCAGGTCTTACCTTCATCACCTGAACGGGTAAAAACAATTTTATCAGTTCCGTCAAGGTTTTTATGTATATAAAATGCACCTAAATCATCATTATTCATTCTTAAAAACGAAAGAGACATTATGTTTTTTGCATCATCAGGCTTTTGGAATAAAACTTTTTTATCTGACCAGCTTTCACCATCATCAGAAGAAACGATATAAGAAATCCTTGCTTCAACATCATCTTCCCAATCATTTGCAGTAAATTCAGTAAATCCAAACATAATTGAGCCATTTTTAAGCTTAATAAATGCACCTTCACCATTTCTCTGATTAAATTCACTTGTGCCTAAAAAATTAACTTGTCTACCGATTTTTTTCATTTATATCTCCAGTAAAGCAACAATTTTTTCTTTTGGATAAGCACCAACAGCTTTATTAACTAATTCACCATTTTTAAAAATCAAGAAAGTCGGAATACTTGAAACACCATATTTAATAGCAACATCAGGTGTTTCATCAACATTGATTTTAAAGAATTTCACATCCGCTTTTTCATTTGATATTTCTTCAATAATCGGTGCTATCATCTGACAAGGCATACACCAATCTGCAAATAAATCTACAAGTGCTACCCCGTCACTATTTAACACTTCACTCTGAAATTCACTACTGTTAATTTTTTTTACCATTTGTTACTCCCCCATTATTTTGATTTATAATAAAGCATACAATGGCAGTACCCCTCAAAATTGGGGTCTGCAATCTGTGCTTTAAATTCTTCACACATACATTTATTTTCAGGTAACTTACCTAATTTACACGGGCAAAAACCATCTTTTTCTTTTAAACCTTTTTTAATTCTTTCTACAACTGTTTTATCTTCGTTTAATTTAACCGCCATAGTCATCACCTCTATTAAATTTATTATAAATTATTTTTAGAATTTTATCAACATTTTTAAATAACATATTTTTACTTTTATTGACAATAATATAAAAAATTGTTATATTTATATATGTAATTTTTAAAATTAAGAGGTGCATTTTTATGGCTAAAACTGTTCAGGACATTCTTAATATCATTAAAGAAAATGATATTAAAATGGTTGACTTTAAAATGGTTGACATCAACGGTCAGTATCGTCACGTTACTATTCCTGCTGACAACTTTTCAGAAGACACAATGAAAAGCGGTATAGGTTTTGACGCATCCAACTACGGCTACGCAGTAGTTGAAAAGAGTGATATGGTATTTATTCCGGACCCTGATACCGCTCTTATTGACCCATTCTGCTCAATCCCTACCCTTTCTATGACAGGTAACGCAATGATTATTGACACACCTGAAAATCGCCCACTCGCACAATATCCAAGAAACATTATTAAAGCTGCTGTTGAATATATGAAAAACACCGGCATTGCAGATGAAATGAAAATTTTACCTGAATTTGAATTTTATCTTTTTGACGATGTTACATGGAATGTTGGCGGTAACTATATTGGTGCTTCAGTAGATGCTAAACAATCTTACTGGAACTCAGACACAGAGGGTCACGGTGTTGTTGTTCCTAAACAGAAGAACTATCATATTGCAAAACCATTTGATATTTCTTATGAATGTCGTAGTGAAATGTGCCTTCTTATGAAAGAAGCCGGTATTGAAATTAACTACCACCACCCAGAAGTTGCTGCATCCGGTCAATTTGAAATCGAACCACAACTTGGTGAAGTAGTTCATATGGCTGATGCTACAATGCTTATTAAATACATCATTCACAACACTGCTCTTAAATATGGCAAGAGTGCAACATTTATGCCAAAACCAATTTATGGTGAAGCTGGTAGCGGTATGCACGTTCATATGATTCTCTTTAAAGACGGAGAACCTGTTTTCTCTGATGATAATGGTTACTCACATTTAAGTGAAACTGCACACTACTTTATTGGCGGTCTTCTTAAACACATTGGTTCACTTTGTGCTATTACTAACCCAAGCACAAACTCATTCAAACGTCTTGTTCCTGGATTTGAAGCTCCTGTTACGGTTGGTTATGCTACTTCTAACAGAAGTGCTGTTATCAGAATTCCTGCTTATGCAAAAAGCCCGGACAAGCGTCGTTTTGAACTTCGCAACCCAGACGCAACTTGTAACCCATACTTCTGCTATGCGGCAATTCTTATGGCTGGTCTTGACGGTATAAAAAATAAAATTGACCCTGCAAAGAATGGTTGGGGGCCTTACGACTTTAATCTTTATAATCTCCCTGAAGAAGAAAAGGCAAAACTTCAAGGTCTGCCTACTTCACTCCCCGAGGCACTTGATTGTCTTGAAAAAGACTTCAGTTATCTTACTGAGGGCGGTGTCTTCCCTGAAGAACTCATCAAAAACTTCATTAAAACAAAACGTGCTGAATGTAGTCAACTTGCTGCAATTCCACACCCTGCAGAGTTCGATAAATATTATAATCTTTAATAAATTTAAGGGAGAATGTAAACTTACATTCCCCCTTAAAAATTTTCAGAAAAAACTTGAAATATTTTCAAAAAAACCTTGCTTTTTAGAAGTGTTCGTGGTAATATATACAACTGTATGAATACATTACGGAGGTGAATTTTGTGCCAAATATTAAATCAGCAAAGAAAAGAGTTCTTGTTAATCAGACAAAAGCTGCTAAAAATAAAGCTACTAACTCTGCTCTCAAAACTGCAATCAAAAAAGCTAACGCTGCTATAGATGCAAATGATGCTAACAAGGCTGATGTAGTAAAAGTTGCTGTTAAGAAAATCGATCAGGCTGCTGCTAAAGGTCTTCTTCACAAAAACAATGCTGCTCACAAAAAGTCTGCACTTGTTACAAAGCTTAACAAAGCTAACTAATTTAATATTAGTTTGAGGAAAAGCCGTGGCATAGTGCCACGGCTTTTCCTTTTATAATATCACCCAAACAGATTTCTAAAAACTGTTTGGGTGATAAATAATTTATCTTGGTAAAAAACCAACTTTTTTCATAACCTTGTCGAGTGTTCTTTGAGAAATTCTTGTTGCAAGCTCTGCTCCATTTCTCATACATTCTTCAAGATATTTCTTTTCATTTATAAGTTCCTTATATTTTGTTTGGATAGGTTCTAACTCTTTAACTACTGCTTCACCAACTGCAGTTTTAAAATCACCATAACCTCTGCTATCAAATTCTTTTTCAATTTCTTCAAATGATTTACCTGTACAGCAAGAATAGATTGTCATAAGGTTATTTATACCATCTTTGCCGTCAGCATAACGAACACATGCTTCACTATCAGTAACAGCACTTTTAATCTTCTTCATTATTACATTAGGTTCATCAAGCATCGAAATATATGATTTAGGATTCTCGTCAGATTTACTCATTTTCTTAAGCGGGTCCTGAAGAGATGTGATTTTAGCACCAGCTTTGCCAATAAATGGTTCAGGCATTTTTAAAACATCACCATAAATTGAGTTGAATCTATCACAAATATTTCTCGCAATTTCAAGATGTTGTTTCTGGTCTGCGCCAATCGGAACAAAGTCGGCATTATATATAAGAATATCTGCCGCCATTAAAATCGGGTAATCAAAAAGACCAACAGTAATATTATCTTTATGTTTTTGACTTTTTTCTTTAAACTGTGTCATCCTTGCTGCTTCACCAAACTGTGTGTAGCAGTTTAAAATCCAGCCCAATTGGGCATGTGTTGGAACATGGCTTTGCACGAACACAATATTTTTCTCGGGGTCAATACCTAACGCTAAAAGCAACGCATAAAGCTCTAATGTATTCTTTTTTAACTGCTGTGGGTTGTCGCGGAATGTAGGAACTGTAATAGAGTGTAAATCTGCTACACCATAAAGGCAGTTATAATCATCGCACATATTCGCCCAATTTTTAAGTGCACCTAAATAGTTGCCTAATGTTGGTGTACCTGTTGGTTGAATACAACTTAAAACAATCTTTTTCTTTTCTTGTGTGTTCTCCATAATATATAAACCTTTCAAAAACAGTAAATAATCTAATATCTATTTTATTACAATTTCATACCAAATGCAACATCATATTTAGTTTTTTCTAATTCTGTAAAGCCGTACTTTCTATAAAATCCGAGTCCAACTTCATTTTCACTGTTGCAACAAAGCATTACGCCTTTTATTCCTTTGTCTCTATAATGCTCAAAAAGTGCATTCAAAAGTTTTCCGCCCGCACCAACTCTCTGATATTCAGGCAAAATATTTATGTGAAAATGTGCAGGATATTCATCTTTAAATTTTTCGTGAATATCAGTTGATTCCCTTGACCAGTTATATCTTTCATCGCCTAAATCTTTATTCTTTTCGCAATATTCTTCATGAAGGGCTTTTTTATAAGGTTCAAAACTTTCGGCAGAAATTATAAAACCAACAGCCCTGCCATCATCATCTACAACAAAACAATTATCCGGCTCGCGTTCAATATAATATTCGCAAAATGTATGTAAAACTAAATTTGCAGTATCTTCATCAGGAATACTGTTATATCCTTCAGCGTTTAAACACGCGAATTTAACATTCTCTGCATCTCTTTCTTCGTATTTTCTAATAGTTATCATCTAAAATCACCGCTATATATAATAATAAAAATTCTAAAAAAAAGCAATAGCAAATTGAGTGTTGCAAGAAATTAATTATGGTGTATAATAAATTCGGGTGATAAATATGAATTTTGATAAGTTTACAAAAAAATCAATTGAACTTTTAGGCAAATTCATTGTACTTGCTATGCCTAAAAAGACTTTAGTAAATGAAGAACTTTCTGCAAAATATATGAAAACCGGTGATATTGAATTTGATTTTTCAACCGGTGAATTTTTCACTTGTGGATTTGCTAAAGAGATTTTAACCCCTGATGATGTTAAAGATGAAAAATATTTTATTGCTGGATACGACTCAAACAATAAAGCAAAAGATGTTCTTGATGATATGTTTGCAAGAGCAATTTATATTGATGATAATAAAGGAAACGGCGGAGTTGTGATATGTGCAATAGATGCTGTAGGTATGAGTCGTAAAGATATAAATGATATAAGAAAACTTGTTCTTGAAAGCGAAGAAACAGGTAAATTAAAATCTATAAATATTTGCTGTACACACACCCACTCTGCTATTGATACACAAGGCTTATGGGGCGAAAAGATTTATAAAAGTGGTAGAAATGACGAGTTTATGACAAAACTCAAAGAAAAAACGGCAAAAGCAATTATCAACGCATATAAAAACAGAACCGATGGAAAGCTATATTTCAGTTGCATTGAAACAGAAGAGTTGCAATATGACTGCAGAACCCCCGAAACATTTGACAGAAATTTAAACATGATTCACTTTGTACCCGAAAATAAAGGTAAAAAAGAAATCTATCTTGTTAATTTTGCATCTCACGCAGAACTTTTAGGCAGTAAAACAAAATCAGTAAGTGCAGACTTCCCCTGCTATATGATTAAAGAAATCGAAGAAAACAACACTAATTGTGAAGTTGTTTACATAAATGGCGCTATCGGTGGAATGATTTCTGCAAAAGAGATTAAAAAAGTTTACAGAAACACCATAGACTGCGAAGAATACACAAAAGAGTTCGGTAAAACATTAGGAAAGTTAGTTTATAATTTAAGCGACGAAGAAGAAATTGAGCCGATTATAAATATAAAATCGAAGCAAATAAATGTACCCGTTGAAAATTTTGTTCTTACTCTCGCAAGGTTTTTAAAGGTGCTTAACAATGACTTTATTAAGAAAAAGAAAGATGCTTTTGTTATTTCGGAAGTAGGATATTTAGTTTTGGGTAAAAGACAGGTTGCTGTATTCTTAATTCCCGGTGAACTATTCCCTGAACTTTATAATGGTGAATTTTTGAATATAGATACATCTGCAAACAAATGTGAATCAGACTACACACCTCTTATTAAAATTACTGATATAAAAAAGAGTTTTGTTGTTGGTCTTTGTAATGACGAATTAGGTTATATAATACCCAAAAACGACTTTTATCTTAACGAAAAAACGCCGTATATAAATTCTGGAAACGACCATTTAAACAGAAATCATTATGAAGAAACAAACTCTGTAGGGCCGAGAACAGCAGAGACAATACTTGACACTCTTTCAAGTATTGTGGTCAGTAGTCAGGGACTGGGGACTAGGAAAAAGGAAGCAGGAAACAGGAAATAGGAAATAGATTATATAAAATGCGTTGCAATCGATTGGTTTATTGTAACATAAAAATCACTCCCACTACCACGGGCGACCACAGGTCTGCCCCTACGATTGTGGGAGTTAAATTTTTTATTTCATTTAAAGTTTATCGTAAACTGAAAACGATAGAATATTTTTGTTTTAATTTACTTTACTAGCAACTAGCCATACTAACAACAAAACTGACCACTGACTTACTGACAACTGACCACTGTGTTACCTTTTTACTGAACTGCTTGCTTTATAGGTACTTGCTACCTTACCATTAACAGCCTTTACAGTATAGCGATATGTTACACCTTTCTTTGCAGATTTATCTGTCCAGTTTGTTTTTTCTGGTTTTGCAGTCCCCATATTCTTCCAACCTGACCATTTTTTAGTCTTTGCGTTGTACTCTGAACGATAAACTGTGTAGCCTTGCGCACCTGTGCTTTGTGTCCACGCAACATTTATACCATTACTTACTGCTTTTACTGTTGTTGTCGGTTGTGCGAGGTAAAGTAATGTATTTGATGCTTTATAGGTACTCTTGACACTACCGTTGATTGCTCTTACTGTGTAGCGGTATTGTGTACCACT
>JAFXCQ010000011.1 GCA_017521425.1 Clostridia bacterium | reverse complement strand
TCATGGTACTGATGCAAGTGTTGTTAATGATATTTTAAAAAATGGGTTTATATATAAACCTAATGATGAACATTGGCTAGGTGATGGTATATATTTCTTTTTAGATGAAAATCTCGCTGAATGGTGGACAACCAATCCGACAAAAAAATCTGGCATGCATATTCAAATTTTGAGTTATATAAAATTGAAGACGAAAAAGAAAAAACAATAACAAAATAACAAAACCGAGCTGAATTCTGAAATAGAGTTCGGCTCGGTTTGTTTGGTAAATGTACTTTATGTTCTTTATTGTAACTTTAAATTTCAAATACAGTAGATATTATATTAAAATTTAATAAGGTTTTAAAGGGATGGACTAAGCTAATTATTGGCTTGGGACATCTTTTTTGTTATTAAAAAATTAGTGTTATTTTTAAAACAGGAAATAAAATTAAAATTTTTTTAGAAATTTTTTCAATCAAAAAAGAAAAAAGCGTGCAATGTAATGGTGAGGGGTTAAATCTCTCGAAAGAACCTTGAAAATTGAATACCAAATCTTCGGATACGTTACTTGTGCTGAGGTGAAACCTTAAGCTGTGTTCATAGGTACGCCAAGACCTTCCAAAAAGAAGCGAGCGATAAATACTTATATGGAGAAAGTTGGGTTGCTCCCAATGGTGGCGATGACAAGCACAAGGAATAATGATACTTCTGTTCGTGGCCGGCAACGTAATAGGCGGTGGTGAGATTCCAATGAGAGTATAAAGCATATACTCGTCTGAAGATTTCCTTTTGCAGGGGACAGGAAGAATACTGCAAATTTCTTGAAAACTTGTAGACAATTGCAAGTTTTCTTTACATAGAGGAGGAAAAAAAGAAATGGAAGAAAATGTAAAACGAGGAGACATTTATTATGTTGATTTTGATTTAATGATAGGTTCAGTTCAGGCAGGAATGAGACCGGTTGTAGTTATTCAGAATGATACAGGTAATAAACACAGCACAACGCTTATTGTTGCAACAATTACAAGTAAATCTGAAAAGAAACGCAAAATGCCGACACACATTGTTATAAATATTGAAGGATTATCAAAAGAATCAATTATACAACTCGAACAAATTACCACTATAGATAAACAACAAATATTAAAATTTGTTGGGACGATACCTTCTTCAATTATGGAAGAAGTAGATAATGCTATAAAAATTAGTTTAGGTTTGGAATAGAGGAGACAATTATAAATGGAAGATGCAATAAAGAAACAAATGATATACCTTGCTGCTTGGGGGATGCTCAAAAAAATCTTTAATGAAGGAAAAATAGATGAGGTGCTTGTTGAAAAAGTGAACAAGAGAAATGCTGAGACTTTAATGTGCGATTATCTTCCAATTGGATAAATCGCACCTGGGATTTTTAAAAAATTAATAGATATAATGTGGTACAAAAGAGGAGGTAATGATATGACAGAGAGAATTGTAAAAATGATTCAGCCAACAATAACACAAATGAATCAGCAAGGGAAAGAACGGGTTGCAGCTTATTGTCGTGTCAGTACTGATTCTGAGGACCAAACAAATTCTTTTTCGGCACAGTTTAGATATTATACAGAATATATTATGACTAACCCTAAAATGGAATTGGTTGATATATATGCAGATGAGGGAATAACAGGAACTTGTGTGAATAAGAGAGATGAGTTCAAAAGAATGATGAAAGATGCTTCTAATGGGAAATTAGATCGAATCTTTGTAAAAAGTGTCTCAAGATTTGCTAGAAATTCTCTTGAATGTCTTGAATCAATAAGAACACTTCGTTCTTTTGGTGTTACGGTGCTATTTGAAAATGACAATGTTGATACCCAAATAATGAATTCAGAACTTATTCTTTATGTAAAAAGTGCTTTTGCACAGAGTGAGGCATTAGCGGGTTCAAAAAGAGTGTCAACGGCTATCCGTATGAAAATGGAAAATGGTGAATTTATCACCTGCAATGCTCCTTATGGCTATAGACTTGATAAAGAAAGCCACCTTTTGATTGTTCCTGAAGAAGCAGAAGTAGTAAAAAAAATTTTTGAACTTTATCTTACCGGTAACGGAATTGCAAAAATCGTGTCCATTTTAAATGATGAGGGTATTCAAAATGTGTTTGGTAACTGGTCGATACCAGGAATAAGATACATTTTAACAAACGAAAAGTATATAGGGGATAGTTTGTTGCAAAAGACATACACGCCACAAATGCTTCCATTAAAAAATATTCCTAACAAAGGGGAGCTTGATAGATATTATGTTTCCAATTCTCATAAAGCTATAATCACACGTGAAATGTTTGAACTTGTTCAATTTAGAATGAAGCAAGTTACAAGAGTTAGAAAAGCTCCACAGAAGCATTTCTTTACTGGGCTAATTGAATGTGAAGAGTGTGGATGGTCATACAAAAGAAAGATACAAAATGAAGTTGTTTATTGGGTGTGTTCAAGAAAGAGAATGGCTGGTCATTCTTGTAGTAGCAAGAATATCAGTGAAGATGAAATAGAAAAAGCATTTGTGCAGATGTATAACAAGTTGAGGAGATTTGAAAAAGAAATAGTCGATAATACTTTAAAACAACTGCTAAATCTTCGAGAAAAAATTGCAAGACAAAATAGTGAGATTTCTCAAATTGATATTGAAATAGCCAATCTTTGTAATAAAAATAATACTTACACAGAGCTTCATACAACTGGAATAATTGACGATGTTTCTTACCTTGAAAGAACTTCTGAATTGAAACATAAAATAACAGAACTTAGAAGAAAAAGATTAAAAATATTGAATGCAAATGAAGATGAAAAACTTATAGAGGGATTAAGAGTTTTAAAAGAGATATTGTGTGAATATCCAAAAGTCATTTTACGATTTGATAAATCTTTATTTTTATCGGTTGTTGATAAAGTTATTGTTGGGAATAATGGTGCAGTAACCTTTAAATTAAAAGGTGGTTTGCAACTTAAAACTAATATGAAAGAGGTGCGATAAATGGCAATACGAACAACGCTCTATGGTTATCAGGTGAAAAATGGAAAAACAGTAGTTCACGACGAAGAATCAGAGGTTGTGAAAGAAGTCTTTTCTTTATATGTTGAAGGGAATACACTTAATAGTATTGCTTCTATGCTCACCGAGAAAAAAATTGTGTATTTTCAAGATGAAGTTAAATGGAATAAAAACACGATTAATAGAATGCTTGAAAATGAAAAGTATATGGGTAATGAAATTTATCCTATGATTATTTCAACTTCATTGTTCGATAAAGCAAAATCAATAAAAGAGAAAAAATCCTGTAAACAGGAAAAACACTCTCCAAAAGTAGAATTGTTAAGAAAAATAACAATTTGTGGTGAATGTGGTAGCAGATATAAAAGAGTGAACACTTGGGGTTCAAGAGAAAAGTGGATGTGCTCGAAAGGTTGTAATTGTTTAAAATATATTGATGATGACACGCTTGAAAAAGCAGTAACAGATAATTTTAATAGTGGTGTAAGAAATTTGGAACTCTTTAATGTTATTGCAAATTCACAATACCAACCGACAATAGAAGTAACTAAGGGGGAAAATGAACTTATTAGACTGTTGGAGCAACCTGAACTTGATTACAAAACAATAGCAAATGGTATCTTAAATATTGCAAAGATAAGATTTGATTGTTGTAAGTTCGATAGTGGGGAAATTACAGACGAATTAAAAGAAGAGATATGCGACATTTCAGTTGTTGAAAGTATCCAATATAATGAAATGAAAGAATACATAAAACAAGTAATAATAAATTCTGATGGTAGTATAACATCAGTTTTTATAAATAATTCAAAAATAACAAAGAAGGGAGTCGTTGAAAATGCAAGTTGATTTAGAAAAAAGAGTAACCAAAATAGAGGCAAATCCATTATTAGTCCAAAATAACAGAATGAACACAAAACTTCGAGTAGCTGCTTACTGTCGTGTATCAACTGATGAAGAAGAGCAGTTGAACAGTTATGAATCACAGATAGCTTATTATACGGAAGCAATTGCAAAAAATCCGAGTTGGACATTTGCAGGTGTTTATGCAGATGAAGGTATTACAGGTACGGTTACTACTAAACGAAAAGATTTCTTGCGATTGATGAGAGATTGCGAAAAAGGCAAAATTGATATGATATTAACCAAGTCAATTTCTCGTTTTGCCAGAAATACCGTTGATAGTCTTAGCTGGGTAAGAAAGCTTCGTGCTATGAACATAGGGGTATATTTTGAAGAACAAGCAATCGACTCCCTAAAAGCTGAAAATGAAATGCTTATTGGTTTGTTCAGTGTTATTGCACAAGCTGAAAGCGAAAACATAAGTGCCAATGTTAAATGGGGTATTCACCAGAGTATGCGTTGTGGTAAATATTGTTCAAATTTTACTTGTTTTGGTTATAGACGAGGAGAAGACGGAGTTCCTAAAATAATACCTGAACAGGCAGAGGTAGTTAGAATTATTTTTGATAGATATTTAGATGGATATAGTGTTGACCAGATTAAAACTTATCTTGAAAAAAACAATTATAAAACATTGACAGGTAAATCTGTATGGGATAAAAAAATAATAAGATCTATGTTGCAAAATGAAAAATATGTGGGAGATTTAATATTGCAGAAGACGTACAGGCCTGATTGTCTTTCAAAGAAAACAAGAATAAATAGAGGGGAGTTACCTAAATATCTTGTTTCAAATAATCATCCTGCAATTATTGATAGAGTTAAGTTTAACGAAGTTCAAATGGAATTGGCACGAAGGAGTAATAGGCATAAGCGTTCATCTTTAGGAATAACAGAGCAAGCAAAGTATAGTGGTAAATATGCCCTTTCTGAATTGTTGGTGTGTGGTGAGTGCGGTAGTGCTTATCGGAGAACAGGAAAAACCAAAAGAGGGAAAAGACAATATGTATGGAGATGCCTCAATAGGATAGAACACGGACACGAAATATGTGATGCAGTAGGAGCAGAAGAACAGAAACTACATGCAGCAATATGTAGATGTCTAAATAAACTATTTAGTAATAAGGATGATACTTTAAGATTGTTGGAAAACAATTTGCGATTCGTTATAAGTAATTCTTCAAATTCCTGTGACGCATATGTAATTGAAAGTCAAATTAGTGATTTGACTGAGCAGGCAGAAGATTTAATGCACTTAATGAAAAGTACAGGCGGAAATACAGATAGGTATTTAAACGAAATAAAAAACAAGTTTAATCAAATTCAAGTTTTAAGAGATAAACTTGAAATTGCAGAAAAATCATCAATATTAGATGAAAGAGCAAATAGTGAGTTTAATAGGATTATTTCTATGTTTCGAGATGCCGATGTTTCGTTTGATGAGTTTGATAATATTATAATTAGAAGACTTGTAGAGTGCATAAGAGTGATGAAAGACCGAAGGATTATAGTTGTACTAAAAGGTGGTATTTCTGCCGAAGAAAAGTTTTAGTTTTTTGTAAAGAACCAAAAAGTATTTTGGAGATTTTAAAGATGTTGGGATATAGTGATAAGAGAACTGTTAGAAAACATCTCAATCCATTAATAGAACAAGGTCGAATTTCAATGACTGTTCCAGAAAAACCCAATAGTAAAAATCAAAAATATATAACAGTAAAATAAATTGACAAATACCTACAAACAAATCAGACGAGTTAGTTTTGTTTGTAGGTATTATTGTTTCTGTAGTGTTTTATTGCGAATTATTTCATTCTATGATAAAATAATTATATAGATTGTAAAAGAGAGGTGTGTTTTATGACTGGAGAAAAAACACCCAGAACAGTAATAAAGCCTGAAAGAAAAATTAAAGTTTTTATTAGTTCAATATGCGGAGATAAGGCGAAGTATGACCGTGTTCGAGCAGAATTAAAAGAAGCCATTGAAAGCACAAATTTGGCTGAAGTGTATTTGTTTGAAGATAGGGGAGCCTCTACATTAACAGCAGGTTCTCATTATACTTGGGCACTAGAGGATAGCGATGTATGTATTTTTTTAATTGATAATGCTGATGGTGTTACTCCTGGAGTACAAGTAGAAATTGATACGGTAAAAAAGCATAGGATAAAAGCACTTTATTACTTCTGCGATGAAACTTCTAAAGAAAAAACAGCTGTTGAACAAAATCTTATGGGTGCACAATTTGCAAAAAGCAAAACAGTAAATAAATTTGATGAATTGAGTTACGATGGAGCACAAGCTCTTGTTAATGATATTGTTGATATCTATCACTATTATTGTACAAACAAAATCTCTGAAAGATATGTTGATGGTAAATTCGAATATCAAGGAATAGATATTGTAGGTTCAGAAGAAACATATCTCCCTACAATGCCTAAAACAATTTTAAAAAATATAGATAAATGTAAAGGCTATCTTTTAGAATATGTAATTGGTGAAACATATCATACTTTTACAGAACAAATAGAAAATACAAGTGAAATAGATGAGTGGGGGCACCAATTTTTATCTGTATTGCTGAAAGGAACTTCAATAAAACAATTTAATACAGGAATGTTTTTAGATTGTCTTGCCAAGTCTCAAGCAAAAGGCCATTTTGAAATTATAAAGATACGTTGGCAAGCAATACAGTCATATTTTTTGGGTGATATCGAGAAATGTATTGAATATTTAGAATCTGCACTGAAACTTGCAAAGGAAACAAACTGTTCACCATGGATAATTAAAGACATTTTAGTAGATTTAAGGAATCAAAGTTTAACTTTAGGGATAATTAAGAATTCTTTTTGGGAAAGCGAAGCCCAAAAAGAGTTAACAGAAAGTAGCGAGGAGTTATACTATCCTGTTCTTGATAGAATTAATGAGTCACTGAATGAAAGGTATATAGAAGGTTTTTATAAAGAAAAAACAACTTCTCCATATACCGTTTCAATGGGGAATAACTTGGAAGTATATGGTGATTTGATTGCAAGTTTGTATATTGTTTCTATTTATAATGGTTCGCTAACCCATATATTATTATTACACGAGAAAATAAAAAACTTTCTGTTTTATTTAAGTAATAAATATAGTGATTGGTCCTTTAAATTCGGAATGCTCAAAATAGCTGTGTATGAAGGGAAAGAAAAAGAAGTAAAAGCACTTTTAGATTCATATCCAGAAATATTAAATAATATGTCTGAAAAGGATGCAGAGGAGGTAATGGAGTATTGTAATAATCATCCGATTAAGTATAAGAGATTAATTAGCCAATTGATTGGATTCGGCGTTGTAGGGTATTATCTTGCTGACAAAAAATACAACGAATTAGAGAGTGAACTTGTATCAGAAATTAAAGTTTGGATTCAAGAAGAAAATGCTACGATTTATCTTGGACAAAGTATTTTTTATTGTTTATCAAATGTTTTACACAGGATGTCACAAGATGTTGTTTCAGAAATCTGTTGTATGTTTATGGATAATCATTACAGTAGATGGTACACTGATATATTTAAACTTCTTCAAAAAGTTGATCTTAATAAGATGAGTGAATCTTTTGCTAAAAATTTAATAGAGCACATTTTAATTGTTTTAAAAGATGAAAATGAACTTGAACAAATTAAATATTCGCCGGTTTTTTTATGTGGTTTCAGAAAACAAAATAGAAACTTGACTGAAGAATTGGATAAAGCAATTTTAGAGTATCTTCCAAGTTATTATAATGGAGATTATAAGTTAGAAACTACAGAAAATGAACAAATTGATTTACCAATATTTGTGCAGCAATATGTAGAAAATGTTCGTGAAAAAAATAAGAACCAAGGGAAAAACGGAACTTATTTTAGTCGAGGGGTAAGAGATATAGCAGTTATAAGATCTATATTAATTGCAAAAGAGGTTCAATGTTTACCAGATATTTTAGATTCAGTAATTTCTGTAACCTGCGATACTCTTTTGAATTCAAAAGAAAATTTGCTTATAAAACTTGATGCGATATCACTTCTAATAACTATAGTTTTGAATTTTGATGAGGATTATAAAAGAAATATAGAATTATTTGAAAAAATATTTCAAGAAGGGAAAAACATAGAAGCGGATATAAGTTTTCCAATGCTTTCTAATGTAAATAAAATATCATTAAAAATTGGGTTGCAACTATTGTATACAGCTATGGGCAAAGATACTTATGTAAAATTGTTAGAATTATTTCCATATATACAAAATGATACACCAACGACAATTTCTGTTGTTGGAATGATTATCAAATATTTAGAAAATAATGATATGGTTAAATTCCCTGAAAATATCGAAATAGTTCTTTTACAAAATGTTTTGCAATGGTTGAATTCAGACCATCTAGATATAAGATGGAATGCGACAAGAATTTTAATTAAATTATTAAGGAATCCGAATAATCGGAATATAATTAATAATAAGCTAATTAATCTTGTTGATAATGAAAGTGTGTATATTAAGAATTTAATATTACAAAATATGAATTCGTCAGAAGGTATTATGGAAAGAACAAGAGAGTACATAATTTCAAAATGTGAAAACGATGCAAATTATGTTGTAAGGTTAGTTTGTTCAGAGATTAAAGGCAAAACGTGAATATTGTGAATGAGAAAAATTACAATTTTCAAAAAGGAGGGAAAAAATGAAGTTTAATATGGAACCATACATTTTTTGCGAGCAAAGTCTTTCAGATTATGAAAAAACCATTTACACTTTAGCAATAGCTTATGGGGCAGCACCAATATATGCATTGAAGGAAGAGCAAATTCAAGAAATCGCATATTTTTTAGAGGTGGATTTTGACTTGCTTTATAAAGCTCTTGAGAGTGATGTTTGCTTTCCATTTGAGCAAGCTATAATACAATTTGGTGAAGATGTAATTGATTGTGGTGGGTATTTCAAAAACACCTTCTTTGATGCGATAATTAAAGTTTATTTTGCATATAAAAATTTAGAAGATATTTTTGATAGTACAGAAGAGGAAGAAGTTGAAGAAAATATTTGTATATTTAATTCTGTAAATCATTTATTCGATATGGTAAATGCTATTACAGCAACTTATGAGTGTATGTATAAAAATGTTTTTTCATTAGAAAATACAATGTATGATTCTGCAGAGAGTTTTTCTCCGAGAGATTATATAAAATTTTTGAAGTTGCTTGTGATATCTTCGGATTGTTTAGAATATGATAAAGCTTTGTTGCGAATAGTAACAATGATATTGAAGTATGAGTTTCAAACAAGAATAAATGCATTGTATTTTGTAACGATATGCCAAATTTTAAAACATTCGCCATGTTTTGATGCTGAGGTAAATGGAATTGCAAATGATATGTATAATAAGTTGTTTCATATATTAAAAAATGGGAGAATAATAGCCACAAGTGTTAACATACTTTATACGGATACATCAAAACCATTATGTGAACGAACAAAAAATGATAACACAACAAGATTACAGATATTATATGGCTATCCCAATTATGATTGTTATGAATTGCGTTTGGATCTTTCTCATAAAGGTCAGGATTTTATTCACTTAAATAATGAAACACCCGGAGGACTTTCTTGTTGTATTTTTACAGAAGAAGAATATAAAAATGTAATAAATGAGCACCCAGAATTGAAAGAATGTTTTATTTCCTATAATGGTCAATGGGCACTGAAAGAAAGGAATAATTGCAATTTGACTCGTGAGCTCATGACTGTTTATGATGATGTTAGTAGGTCAAAGGCACATGACACTATTTTTTCTAGTGCATATTCTGAAAATGAAATAATCAAATTTATAAATGTTGTTGCACATATGTTGCCTAAAGATTGTCTTAGAGCGATTGACACGAACGGACATTATGCAAAAAATTGTTTTGATTATGATATAATAATGAGGAACACTACGATCTTATACTTAGCATATTTAGAACATGATGATGAGAGTGTAGAAAAGTTATTTAAGGACATTTCAAATAAAGCATTCAGATATGGATTGATTTCTGAAGAAGAAAAAGGTAACGAGATTTCATTTGATACAGTGCTTGAGATTGTCAAAAGAGCAAGAGAACGAATTGCGTAGGGGGTTCGAAAAAGGGGTGGGGTTCCAAAAAAATGCACACCCAATAGGGTGTGTATTTTTTTGGTTTTTTAATTAGAACTCAAACTTACGACAACCTGTTTACAACAGACGAGTCTGGCTGTTAACTGCTCGAAGACTTGCCGCTGCCGGTGGCAGATGAAGGCAAGTTTTCGAGAGGAAGAAACACAGAGCATTGCGAGTGAGTAACGAAGCAAGGCGACAATGTTTCTGACCGATGTTGTCGTAGGTTTTATGCTTCCCTTAGCTCTTCAATAATTCTTTAGACAATTCTTCAACATTATCATAAAGCCAATTCAAAAAGTTGTTTATGAGTTTAGCGATAGCTTTATAACTGTCAGGAATATCACAGAGTTCATCAGGTCGGTAATTACACATGCAGTGCCAAAAATACAATACATAAGGCATTGCTTTTATGTCGTACTCGGTTAATGGGAACTTTTCTGTGAAATGCTTGATATATTTCTTCAGTCCGTCTGCATCAATCACACCTTCAGCACAAGTGGGACTCGAAAAGACATAAGATGTAATAATATCCAAACAAATAGGCAACCTACAAGCTGAACTCCAGTCAACAACCGTGAAATCATTGTTATGTATGATTGCCTGACCTATGTGATAATCACCGTGCGAATTGGCATAAGTCAGTTTTTTAGTAGCAATATGGATTTTTGAAATTTTCTTGAGATGCCGGATTTGTTCTTCCCAAATTGGTACAATGTTCACTTCTTTTGCCTTTTTCGCTTTCGCAAGTTCCTTTTTGTATTGCCATATTTTCCTGCGAACTGTTTTAGTTGAAAAGAAGTCTTTGCCAAATCGTAACGATAATCCATCATAATCTTTCAACAACAATGCTGTTTGACCAAGAAATTCAGCAGATTTGCTGATAAACCAATCGGGTGCAGTATTCACCGATAGTGATTTACCTTCAATAAACTGTTGAACGGTAAACTGATATTCAGGGGTTTTTACCACATAAGCATCTTCTTTGCTTTTCATAAATCTTGCAACTTTAAGTCCGTGATTATAAAGATATTCGGTAAGTTCACCTTCGTTTTTTACATTTTCCATATACAACGGCAGAACTTTAACTATGTATTTGCCTATATCTGTGTTGATTAAATAAAGCTCAGTGCCAAAATGCTTATCAAGAAGTTGTATATCAGATACTTTCAAATTATAATTGTTTTCTATTATATGTTTATTCACTGTTATTCCTCCAAATATTTATGTTAATTAATCTAAAATGGGCGCAAAAATGCCGTAGAAAGCAACCCTTGTTAGTGGGTACTTCCTACGGCTGATTTTAGGTATAAAAATAACACACCCAAAAGTGTGCTACAACCGAAAGTTATAGTATTCACGAAAGGTTACTTTAAAACGGCACAACAACAAAGAGGTCGAAACCTCGAAATCGTATGCACCACATATTCAGTTTAAGATTCGATTACCTCATAAAAAACTTTCATACAATTGTTCTCCTTTCGGAATCCGCTTTTGCAGATTTATTTAAATATATTATAACACAAACAGTATGCCTTTTCAACAACTAAAATGCATATCTCTTTGATTGAAACAACGTATAAGGTATGCTAAAATATATCCATACAACATTGAGCATAAAAAGTCAGGAATTGTTATTTACTTTGTTTTATAATGTAACCACACAAAGAGGTGAGCGATATGGATTGGGTTACAGGTATACAGAATGCAATAAATTATATTGAGAATCATCTGACTGATGAAATTGACATGGCACTTGTTGCAAAAGAAGCAGCTTGTTCGGAATTCTATTTTCAAAGGATTTTCAGTATTTTGTGTGGGATTACTTTAGGAGACTACATCAGAAACAGAAGGCTTACTCTTGCCGGCAATGAGCTGTGTATTTCTGATTCAAAAGTAATTGATATTGCATTCAAATATGGATATGAAAGTCCTGAAAGTTTTACAAGGGCTTTTACAAGGTTTCACGGAATTACTCCGTCCGAAGCTAAAAAGGATGGTTCAAAACTCAAGTCTTTTTCTCGCCTTTGTGTAAAAATTACATTAAGCGGAGGCAGTATAATGGACTATAAAATTGTAGAAAAAGAAGCTTTTGATATTATTGAAAAGGTTAGCACGCACACTGTTGAAAATCCAGAAAATGCCAAAAGTATTCCTGATTTTTGGACACGCTCACACAAAGATGGTACAGTTAAAAAACTTACAGAATTAACAACAGACAAAACCTTTATATTTGGTGTGTGCTACGGAAATCTTCACGAAAACGCAAAGACTTTTGATTATTCAATCGCAGCGAAATGTGATAAAAACACTGAGATTCCTGAGGAATTCAGAAAAAACACGATTCCCGCAAGAATATGGGCGGTGTTTGAGTGTAAAGGTTCAATGCCGAAAGCTATGCAGGATATGTGGCACAAAATCGTTTCGGAATTCTTCCCGACATCAGGCTATGAACCTACTTATGAAATGGATATCGAAGCTTATACCGAAGGTAATATGGGAAGCCACGATTATCGCAGTGAAATATGGGTTCCTGTTGTAAAGAAATAATATGAAAAATCCGTATCGTAGCAGATTGCTATGGTGCGGATTACTGTTGTTTGCAGAGAGATTTTGAAACGTTGAAATACATTTCAATTTATGCTATCATTAATATATAAAATCATTGCAAAGGAAGCGTTATGCTGATATGAATAAGAGTGTCTTTGATTACATTGTTGAGAATTTAAGCGGTGAGATGAAGCAGACTGCTTTAGATTTTGTTAATTATTTACAGGATAGCTGTGTTGAGTTTATAAAAGACAACGGTATAATAAGGGATACAATCAACCATACCGCAAAAAATCCAACCAACAGTTGATTTTATATCTCCAAAGAAGTTATTGATTTTCTCTTAAAAAGTTGGTACGATACAGATAACAACGGCGCTGTTGATTTTAAAAATGGAGATGATTTAATTGACAATCAATATTGGTCAAACAATAAAATCAATGCGAAAGGAAAAAGACATAACACAGGAGACACTTGCAAATTTTCTTGGAGTCACAAATCAAAGCATAAGTAAGTGGGAGAGAAATGAAACTTATCCTGATATAACAATGCTTCCTGCAATTGCATCTTTTTTTGATACAAGCGTTGATAATCTTCTTGGAATCAACAAAATGGAACAAGAAAGAAAAAAACAATATTATTGTAGTGAATATTCAAAACTTTGGAGCGAGCATAAATTTGAAGATGTCACAACTCTTATGAAAGAGGCGGTGTGCGAATTTCCGGGTGATTTTGATTTACTTGTGAAATATCTGAATTGCCTTACAAGTACACAAGATAAGGCAGACCACTTAATTTCTGTAAGAACAGAGGTACAGAATATTTACGAAATGATTCAGGAGCATTGTACTATTGATAGCATAAGAATATGGGCAAAAAAACTTATGTGTAGGTATTTAAGCAAATTGAGTAATATTCCTGGTAGTGATGTGGATATTTCGGAAGCTGAAAAAGTTTTATTGAGTATGCCGTTGATGCAAAACGCGAGAGATTTCGAGGCTATGTATATTTATTACGATTATCCTGAAAAGAAAAAACAAGCCTGCGCAAATGGCGTTTCTGAACTTTTGAGATTGCTCGGTGAAAGTTTATTCAGAGCGTATGAAGGTCCTACAGAATATGATGAAAAAATCTTGGAAAGTTTTATCGGCTTACTTCATGCGGTTATGCCTGATGAAGATTACGGAAAGAGCTTTAATCATATTATTTATGACTACGGTTATCTTGGTGTTAAAAAGTATTTGAAAGGCGATGAAGATGGAGCATTGAATTGCTTTAACGAGGAGGTCCGACTTGCTAAAATTTTTGACAGTTTACCGGAAGTTTCGGTAAGTACATCACCTACTGTTTGTGGCGCAAAGTTTGAAAAAACAAAAACAAATCTTGGAACGGACAAAATGCAAAGCAGGGTGAAATATCTTTTAGGTGAAAGATATCCGCTTTCAGAAAAATTCAGAGATAATCCCAAATTTAAAAATATATTAAGTAATATTGAATAAATAGATCCAGAAAATCCGCACTGTAGCAAACTGCTATGGTGCGGATTTTTTATATTCATATTCAACAGGTAATAAAACAATTGTAAACTCTTTTTTTATATGCTATAATAAAATTATATTATTACGAAAGAAGTGGGAATATGGTTAAAAACTATGACGCAATTGTTATAGGTGCGGGTAATGGCGGACTTGTGGCTTCTGCCCGTCTTGCAAAAGAGGGCAAAAAAACTTTGCTTATTGAACGCCATAATTTACCGGGTGGCTTTGCAACAAGTTTTGTAAGAGGTCGCTTTGAATTTGAAGCATCACTTCACGAACTTTGTGGTGTTGGTTCAATTACAGGAAAGTCACCTTTACAGAAAATTTTTAAAGAAGTTGGTGCGGCAGATAAAATAGAATGGGTAGCTCTTGATGAAGCATTCAGAGTTATTACACTCGATGAAAAAAATAAGTGTGACTATGTAATGCCTTTGGGTAAAGAAAAATTTATTGCAAAACTTGAGGAGTATGACAAGGGTTCTGCTGCGGTAGTAACAAAGATTTTTGACATTATTGAAAGTATTGAAAAAACTCTTGATTTTGTAAGTGATATTGAGGACTTCAAGCCTTCTATGATTAAAGAGATTTTTTCAGAACATACAGATTTCTTGAAAATTGCAAACTACTCTGTTGATGAAGTTTTAAAATCCCTCGGGGCAAGTCAGGTAACAAGAGATATTATCAATGCTTATTGGTGTTACCTTGGTCAGCCAACAGACGAACTCAATGTTATTCACTATTTCACAATGCTTCACGCTTATATTATTGACGGTGCGGTTATTCCAAAAGGAAGAAGCCACCAGATAAGCACTGCTTTACTTGAAGCATTTACAGAAAATGGCGGTGAAGCATGGTTTAATACTGCTGTAAAGAAAATCAATATTGAAAATGGTGCAGTAACAGGTGTTACGCTTGAAGACGGAACAGTTGTAAACGCAAAAGCGGTTGTTTGTAATGCATCTCCTTATAATGCATATACAAAGTTAATAGATGAAAAGGTTATTCCTGAAAAGCTCAAAAAAGAGGTTAATGCTAAAACATTAGGCGCAAAAGGCTTTGCGGTATTTTTAGGTCTTAACCGTTCAGCAGAAGAAATAGGTCTTAATAATCATACATACTTTATTTATCCTGATAACGATAACAGAAAGTGTTACGAATTAAGCAAAAAAATTGAAACAAATGATGTTCAGGCAACAGTGTGCCTTAATAAAGCGATTGAAGATTGTTCCCCTGAAGGCACAAGCATACTTTATATGACATCTATTTTCGCAGGTGACGAGTGGAGTAATGTTTCTGTTAAGGATTATTACAAAACAAAGCAAGCATTTGCAGAAAAAATGATAGACAATTTTGAAAAGGCAACAGGTATTGCAATTAAAGATTATATTGAAGAAATTGAAATTGCAACACCTATGACATACGCTCGTTACACAGATGCCCCTGCAGGTACAATTTACGGTTACGAAGCAACTAAGGAAGACGGCATTGTAAAAAGAATTGTATTTGATATGATAGATAAGGGAATACCTGGTCTTTATTTTGCTGGTGGTTATACTACAAGGCATATGGGTTACTCACCAAGTTACACAACAGGTGATATGGCAGCAAAAAATGCAATACTCGGTATGGAAAAGGAGGTAAAGTAAATGAGCAAGAAAAAGTTTTCTGTAAATGGTGGATTTAAAGATGCCGTTAATACAGTGAAGTTTTTAACAGAGAGAAAACAGTTTATAAACAGTGCTGAGGCAACTTTACCAACCCGTACTGATGATTTTGGTGTAAACAAAGTAGCTAAAAGTATTCACCCGAAAGAACAGTCACTCGTTATAACAAAAATTGAAGAGCATAAAGATATAGCAAAAAGTTATTATTTTAAAAGCGAAGTTGCACCGCTTGCATATTTTAAAGCAGGTCAGTATCTTACATTTAAGCTTACAATAGGTAGTGCAGTTGTAACACGTTCATATTCTATTGCGTCTTCACCTCTTGGTGCATTAAATGGTGAATATCAGATTACTGTTAAGCGTATAAACGACGGATTTGTTTCAGATTATATTTTAGATAACTGGAAAGTCGGCGACAAAGTTATCGCTTACGCTCCTGAAGGTAATATGATTTACAGCAAGTTAAGAGATGCCCAAAATATAGTTGCTATTGCAGGTGGTAGTGGTATTACACCATTCCTTTCTCTCGCAAGAGCAATAGATGAGGGTGAAGAAGACTGCAGTCTTACTTTACTTTATGGTTGTAGAACATCAGAAGAAATTCTTTTTAAATCAGAACTTGATTCTCTCTCAGAGAAAAACGAGAAAATCAAAGTGGTTTATGTGTTAAGCCATAGTGAAGAAGAAGGCTACGAAAAGGGTTTTGTAGGAGCAGATATAATTAAAAAGTATGCTCCGACAGAAAATTACAGTATTTTTGTATGTGGTCCTGGTGGATTATACAAATTCCTTGAAACAGAACTTCCAAAGCTTAATAAAGAGAAAAAATATATCCGCTTTGAAGTATTTTCTTCTGGTAAAAAGGCTGAAGAAAATGCAGAAGAATATAATATTACAGTTATTGACCGTGGAAACGAAACAGTTATTAAAGCAAGTAGTAACGAAACCGTTCTTTGTGCTTTTGAGCGTGCCGGTATAGTTGTTCCAGCAAGATGTCACACAGGTGAATGTGGATTTTGCAGAAGTAAGCTTGTAAGCGGTAAAGTTTATATTCCTGAAGGCGAAGATAAACGCCGTATGGCAGACGTGCAGTTTGGTTTTATTCACCCTTGCTGTAGCTTCCCTGAAAGTGACCTTGTTGTAAGAATAAACTAAGGAAAATAATATTGATAAAAGCAGAGATACACTCATAAAAGGGTGTATCTTTGTTTTTTACAATTGTAAAGTTAAGTTGTTTATGATATACTGATTTGTATTAGGGGGTGTACAGTTGCATCAACGAATTTTAAAGAGAAAAAGAAAAAAAGCATATCCAATAGAAGAACTTGTTGAAGCTTTATATGATAAACAGTTGTCTTTTACTGATTATGAAATTGTTAAAGTCATTTACAACAGTGACAAAACGAAAAGATTTATAATTTTAAAAAGCTCAACCGGTTTTTATAAATATACTTATGAAGAAATATGTGTTTTGGATGAAGACGAATGGAAATATTGTTGTGATGATGCTAATGCATATCCCGCTTTATGGGAGACGAGAGACAAATCTTCTGCAGCTTCTTTTTTCGGTACTGAAAATGAAGCGTTTTTATCAATGAAACAAGAGTCGGAATATATTTTGCATTTTGATAGAGAAAGAAATATGAAAACAATCGAAAAAGATGATTGGAAATTCTCTGTTGATGTAGAAAAAACAAAAGCGTATTATAAAACACATTCTCTCTGCGAATGTTCAAATTGTCGTAATTTTTATGCACAAATAGAAGAAAAACTCCCAAAACTCAAAGAATTTTTAAGTGAGTTTGGTGTTGATGTTTCAAAGCCTGATGAGAGTAGCAGTATTGAACTAGAAAACTCAATTGACTACTTGTCTGTTGATTATACAGTTTGCGGAGAAATTATTGAAGCAAGTAAATATGAAATAGATATTTATGATAATTTATTTTTGAGCATAGTTGTTAACGATGATTTTGTTTGCCCAAATGAACAAACGGGAAAATTTTTTACTTTTTCTGTTTTTCAAATCGAATTACCGTGGGTGTTGGATGAACCGTTAAACTCAACTGTAAAAAAACGTGTTTTTGATAAATCCCACGGGATTTTTAAAAAGAAAAGTAGGAGTAGATAAGACTATGGCAAAAGAAAATACTAAAAAATCAAGCAAGGTTACACTTATTATAATTTCTGTAATTATGGCTATTGCAGTTATTGTAACAGGTCTAAATGTTGTATCTGTTCAGAATCTTATGAAAAAGGGAAGTTTATATGAAAAGGTAGAATATGAAAATCAACTTATTCCTGAAAAGGATGAAAATGGTTACTGGTATTTTACAACTGATGGCGATTTTAATGTAATGCACCTTACAGATATTCACATAGGTGGCGGTTTCCTTTCAAAAAATTCAGACGAAAAAGCACTTAATGCGGTAGCACTTATGGTGACAAAAGAGAAACCGGACTTAGTAATCGTAACTGGTGATATTGCTTTCCCTGTGCCATATTCGGCGGGTACTTTCAATAATTACAGTGGAATAAAGGCTTTTGGCAATCTTATGGAAACTCTCGGTGTTTACTGGGATGTTACTCTTGGTAACCATGATTCCGAAGCATATTCATATTTTGACAGGGAAGCAGTTGCGGCTCTTTATGGCAGTGGTGAATTTGAACATTGTTTGTTCCAGGCAGGCCCTGAAGATGTTGACGGTTTCGGAAATCACACTATTGAAGTGAAAAATTCAAAAGGAATAATTACTCAGGCAATAGTTTTAATCGACTCTCAGGCATATATTAAAGATAACATTATTGAAAGTATTAAAGGTACTTACGATAATATTCATGTGAATCAGGTTGAATGGTATGAATCTGAAATAAAGAGAATGAATGACGAAAACAGTAATAAAATCAAAGCAATTCAGGGTGATGTAAACGGTGGATTGTTCAAAGATTTCGGTACTGTTAAAACACAGGCATTTTTCCATATTCCATTAGTAGAAATGGATGATGCGTGGAATGAGTTTAAAGAAAATGATTACCAAAATACAGAGGATTTTGAATATATTGAAGGTTTAATCGGTGAAACTGGCAGACAGGTTTGTTGCGGTTACGGTGAAGATGACCTTTTTGAAAAAATGCTTGAGCTCGGTTCAACACAAGCAATTCACAATGGCCACGACCATGTGAACAGTACTACTTTTAGATATAAAGGTGTTACTTTCAGTTATGGTTACAGTGTTGATTATTTTGCATATTCAGGTATCGACAAGCTCGGTTCACAACGTGGTTGTACAATGATTACCCTAAAACCCGACACAACTTTTTATATTGATAAATATAATTATTATTCAGATAGATATAATCTTGAAGAATTTACCCGCGAAGAAGTAACTATGCAGTATGAGGATGTTACTTATCAGGTAATACCGGAATAAAAACAGATTTTATAGGGGAAAAGAAAATGGTTAAAGAAAAATTAAGTAAGAAAAATTGGTTTATAATAACTCTCTTCTGTTTTATGGGCGGTATTGCTTGGAATACTGAAAATATGTATTTCAATACATTTATTACAAATGAAATTTATGCTGACGTATCACAAGCGGCAATTTTAGGCTCAATGGAAGCAACAACTGCAGTAGCGCGAATGGTAGCACTCTCTGCAATAGCGGCAGTTGTAACTACATTTATAATGGGTGCTTTAAGTGATAAACTCAAGAACAGAAAAATGTTTATTTCTGTGGGCTATATTCTCTGGGGTATAGTTACTGCCATGTTCGGTTTTATCACAAAAGAAAATATTGCAAATCTTTTTAATCTTACAGATGAAGCAAGAATTTTAGGTACTACCGTCTGGTTTGTTATTCTTATGGATATTGTAATGACCTTTATGGGTTCAACAAGTAACGATGCAGCCTTTCAGGCGTGGGTAACAGATGTTACGGTACCAAAGCAAAGACCGTTAGTTGAAACAGTACTATCAGTGGTGGGAACTGTATCTTCATTGGCAGTAACCGGTGTGGGTAGTTTTGCTCAGGCAGGTACTATCAGTTATAAAATTTTCTTTGTAGGTTTAGGTTTAGTTGTAACTTTGTGTGGTGTAGCGGGTTTATTTCTTATAAAAGACCCACCAAAAACATTGCAAAGAGAAAGTTCATCTAATTATCTTGCAGAACTTTTCTATGGTTTCAGACCATCTGTTATTAAAGAAAACTCAAGACTTTATTTAGCTTTAATATCATTCTGCTTTGCAATTATTGCTTTCCAGGTGTTTTACCCATATCTTCTTACATACGTTCAATATGTTATTATTCCGGATAACGGCGGTGTAGAAAATCTTTTAAAAGCACCCGTTATTATTACAGCGGTAGTTGTTGTCGCAATTCTTCTTGCGTGTATTGTTACACTCCTTAAACTCGCAACAGAGAAAAAAGGTTTTTGTCTTGTGGTTGGTGTTGTTGTACTTACAATAGGATTTTTCTTGCTTTCAACAAGTACAAGTATCTATGTTATTCTTGTAAGCATATTACCGGTTGTTTTAGGTAATGCACTTGTTAATATTTTATTTGGTGCAACTATTAAAGACTTTATTCCTGAAGGCAAGGCAGGTCTTTTTCAGGGTATAAGAATGATTTTCGCGGTACTTCTTCCTATGGTTATAGGTCCTGTTATTGGTGATATGGCTTGCAGACACGCCGCACAAACTATTATCAATGAAGCAAATGCAGAAGTTATTGTTCCTGCAAAAGATATGTTTTTATGGGCAGGGGTAGTGTGCGTATTAGCACTTGTTCCGTTATATTTCCTTATCAAAAAAGGTTTTAAATTAGAAAAAGCGACAGGTGAAAATGTATGAGCAAATGGAATTTTTATACCTCAAAAGAAATAAAACCAGAAGGTTGGCTTAAAAGACAGCTTGAAATTCAGGCAAACGGTTTAAGCGGTAATTTACATAAAATCTGGCCGGATATCCGTGACAGCGCATGGATTGGCGGTAATTGTGAAGGCTGGGAAAGAGTGCCTTATTGGCTCGACGGCTTTATTCCGCTTGCATATCTTTTAGAAAATGAAGAAATGATAGCTACTGTAAAAAAATATATTGATGCAATTGTTTCTTCACAAGAAGCTGACGGCTGGATTTGTCCTTGTGAAAAAGAAAAACGCGAAAAATATGATACATGGGCAATACAACTTATTTGTAAAACACTTAAGGTTTATTATGACTGTTCAGGTGACGAGAGAATTCCTGAAGTTATTTATAAAGTTCTTAAAAATTACTATGAACTTCTTAAAAGCGGCGAAATAAAACTGTTCAGATGGGGTGAATACAGATGGTTTGAAAGTTTTATTTCATTAAACTTTATATATGAAAAATATAAAGAAGATTGGATAAAGGACCTTGCAAAAATAATTAAAAAACAAGGTTATGACTATAATCAGGCAACGGAAAAATGGAAGAAACCGAGTCACAATTGGAAATTTAACACACATATAGTTAATATTGCTATGATGCTTAAAAGTGAAGCTGTTTCTTATGAATTACTTGGTGAAGAATACACCGATAATGCAGAAAAACTCAGAGAAATTCTCGATAAATATAATAGTACTGCTTTTGAAGGTTTTACAGGTGACGAGGTTCTCTCGGGACTTGACCCGACGAGAGGAACAGAATGTTGTGCAGTGGTTGAACAGATGTATTCTTATGAAGAACTTTTTAAAGTTACGGGTGACAGCAAATGGGCTGAGCGCCTTGAAATGTTAGCGTTTAATGCGCTTCCTGCAACTTTAAGTGAAGATATGTGGGTTCATCAGTACGTGCAGCAGGTAAATCAGATTGCGTGTGAGAAAACTATGATAATGGCACCATGGAGTACAAACGGTCCTTATGCACATACGTTTGGTCTTGAGCCGAATTTTGGTTGCTGTACTGCAAACTTCAACCAGGGTTGGCCAAAATTTGCACTCTCAGCATTTATGCATAATGGCGACACAATAATAAATTCTGTTATGTTACCGTCTGTTTTAAATGATAATGGAGTCACAATTAAACTTAAGACCGATTATCCGTTTAATAATAAAATGCATTATTATATTGATGCAGAAAGAGATTTCCAATTTATAATCCGTGTTCCGTCATTTGCAAAAAATCTTAAAGTAAATGGTGAAGAAAAAGAAACAAAAGACCTTGAATTCAGAATAAATAGCGGTAAAACAGAAATTGAAGTGGAATTTGAAACAATACCATTTTTAAAACAAAGACCAAATAACCTTTACGCTTTACAGATGGGTTCATTGCTTTTCTCTGTTCCGATTGAATATGAAAAACAGATGCGTGAATACACTAAAAAAGGAGTAGAACGCAAATTCCCATATTGTGATTATCAGTTTATACCCAAAACACCTTGGAATTTCGGATTTTCAAATGAAGATTATGAAGTTGTTTACAACAAAGTAGGAGATGTTCCATTTTCACAGGATAATCCACCTGTAACAATAAAAGCAAATATGCAAAAAGTAAATTGGGGACTTAAATTCCCGTATAAAAGTATTGCGAGAAAAACACCAAAATCACGTGAGCCGATTTCTGACATAGAGACAAAGGCACTCTGTCCGTATGGATGTGCAAGACTCAGAATGACAGAAATGCCGCTTTTAAAAAATAATCAAAGGTGAAAAGTGTTGGAAGAATTAAAAAGGACTTATATCCCGTTTAAGGAATGGAAAGAAAAATCAAAGCAGATTGAATACACCAAAGAAACCCCGTTACTCTCACCCGATGGGACTTTATTAGCAAAAGGTTGGGCAAGAAAAAATGTGTTCCTATATAACAGAGATTATGTAAAAAAGGGAATCATAAGCAGAAAAGAATGGGATTTTTATACTATCTTTGATGATGAAATGCAAATTCTTGTAAGTTTTGCAAATATAAATATCGGCGGATATGTTGCAGCAAAACTTCTGGATTTAAAAACAGGTAAAGTAATTTGTGATTCTGTACAGTATTTTGTGGGTGCAAATAAGCACGTTTCTCATTCCATACCCGACAGACCTTCTCGATTTAAAGATAAAATAGGTAAAACCGAATTTGATTTTAATACAAAAGAAAATGAACGTACTCTTAATTACAAGGGTGAATATAAAAGTAAACCAGTAGAAGTTTTCGCAAGTATGGAAATAATGGATGGACTCGAAAGCATTACGACTGTTTTCCCGTTCAGCGAAGACAAAACAAAATATTTTATGACTACAAAACAACTTTGTATGCCTTGTGAGGGTAAATTCAAGTTTGGCGATTACGAATATGAATTTACAAAAGATAAAGCGTTTTGTTCTCTTGACTGGGGTAGAGTTAATACAGTTCACGAAATGGTTTGGTACTGGGGTAGCGGTAGCCAGTATATATATGATGAAGGTGGCAAAAAGCACCTTTTCGGTTTTGAAATAACCTGGGCTATCGGTGATGAAAGTAATGCCACAGAAACCTGTATTTTTTATGACGGGAAAATTCATAAAATCGGTGCAGTAGATGTTGAAAAATTCCCCAAAAACAGATTTATGGAGCCGTGGAAATTCATTTCTGAGGATGGTAGATTCAATATGACAATGGTGCCGACTTTAGATAATCATTCTGACGTTGATTTTAAAGTTGGCAGAATGAATTGCCATCAGGTGTACGGCGTGTGGAATGGCGATGTAACACTTGACGATGGTACAAAATTAGATATTAAAAACCTTTTCACATTCTGTGAGTACGTTGAAAACAGGTGGTAAAATAAAACTGAAGTTATCCGAAAGGGTAACTTCAGTTGTTCTTTATAATAAATAAGTTTCATTTTCTTCTGTTTCAAAAGAAATAATATTACCATTTCTTTTGAACTCAATTTCTTTATTGTCAGACTCTCTCACAACAGATTTTATTTCTTCAAGGTTAACCTTACAAAGTCTGCCTTTAAGACTTGTGATTTTAATTGAAGAAATTTTTTTGTCTTTCAATTCGGCGGAAACGAGAAAAGCACCATCTGCACGAAGATTAGTAAATGAAGCATCACTCTTTTTATTCCAGCAAGGGAAAAATCTTATAACACCTTCAAAACTCTGCATAAGCATCTCGTTAATTGTTGCAGGAATTGTAGTAAGGTTTTCAATTCCACCGCCATAGTGACGGAAAAGACCATTAGGTAGCCCGAATTCTTTTATATTCTGATGAATACCTTCAATTAAAAATTCAGGGTCAACGCCAATTCTTGCACCTGCAGGTAAATAAGAGTTAGAGCCGTTATCATCAAGCCTTCTGTCGTTTATAAAATATGTATTTTTCGCAATTTTAAGAAGCTTTTCACCGGAATCAAAACCGATTTGTGAAGCGGGGTAAATATGTTGAAGTCCTACGGTGTTATCGTTTCTCCAACGAATACCAAATTTTGAGTATCTGAAGCATTTTTTACCATGCTTTATAAATGTCGGGAACTCACTTAAGTTCTCGTTTATATCTTCCCATAAAGCGTATTTTTCAGAATTAAGATTTAATTCCTTAGCCATATCGTAAACACCTTTAAATAATAACTTTACAAGACCAAGTGAGTTAATAGCGTTTATTGTATTTACCTGACCAAAATGAGTAGTATATCTGAACTTTTCACCACGATAAAAAGGAATTTCGTGTGCGGCATCTTTTTTTATTACATATCTACCATTTTCTTTAACGAGATAATCTTCCCAAAATAATGCAACATTAAAAATAAAATCATAATAATTTTCTAAAGCATATTCTTTATCATAAGTTGAAAACCAGTGCATTAAAGGAATTACACAAGCGTAAGCGGCGTGGCTTTTCTGACCGAGGAAAAGAACACCGTGTTCTTTACAATCTGCCTGGCTGAAAACATCGAGCGCTTTAGGCCCGAAACTTACGGGCAAGGCGTATCCTTTGCAACCAAAGAAACCCGCAAATTTTTTCGCATTTTCGCTCATATCGTGAAGTGGTGACATATACCCCTCAAATAATTCAGGGTGGTTAGAAGAAAAAATGCAATAATATGGCGCTTCGTAGTTGTAATTCATGTGGTAATCTCCCGCCCAGGGGAAGAAATCATCAGTTATAAAGTTACCAAAAAGTCCCGGAGGGAATTTTTTATTACCCATACAACAAGCAAGGAGATAAAGACTTAAATTATAAAGCTTTTCTATTTTTTTATCTTCAAGAGTTACTTTTGAAGAATTAAAGAATTTTTGCCATTTTTCTCGTGTTTTTATTTTATTAGCATCATAATCGCAGTCCGAAACCATTTCTACTGCCTTTTTTGTGTGGTTAATACTATCAAAATTGGTGCAGACAGAAACACAGTAGCGTGAAATACTGCAGTCGTCTGATTTATTAGTGCTTATTTTCTTTAAACAAACAGTTACCGCAGTTTCAATATCAATATTTTCACCCGTAAATTTACGAGTATAACAAGTTACATCATTTTCTGCAAATTCTGAATTAACAGAATTACAGGTGTCAGGTATTTCAATATTTATAACAGGTAAATTTTTTGACACAGGTGTTTTTGTTTCAAAATAAATAATATTCTGTGGTGCTACAAAAAACTCAATTTCGGTATCAGAAAATTTGCATTTAAGTAAACCTTCATTAAAATATTGTTTAACGTTATAATCTGATAAATCAATATTTTTAATACGGATGTTGCCAACGGATTTTATGCCACCGTCATTGTGAGCGCCCGGTGTAAATTTCCAGAAATCGCACTTTGAAATATGAATAATAAGGTCGGTTTCATCATTGCTTAAAACAACACCGAGGTCACCATTTCCACAAATTGCACCTGCCGGGAGTTTTTCGTAAGCCCCGTTACCCTGAAGCTTTTCAGGCTTATTTGTAAATTCATTAAAATATGTATTCATTCAATCACCAAGAATATTATAAATGTTTTTTAAGTATAGTCAAGCGAAAAGGAAAAGTAAAAACTTTAAAATAGGTAAACTCACAAACAGATTGAAAACATTTGTAAGTTATGTTACAATTAAATAATAATTTATCAATCTTGAGGAGAATTATATGATTTTTATTTCACCACAAAGCCACAAGGATTTGATTTTAAATAAAAAGACCCTTGTTTCAACAGATGGTAAAGAAAACTACTCTATAATTAAAGGTGTTCCTATTTTACTTCCAGAAAAAACAAACCCTGACTGGAGTCGTGAACTTATTGAAATTATTTTTTGGGAATATCCAGAAGTAATTAAAAAAATTTACGAAGAAATAGATAGTGGTAATACTTCTGATTGGAATGAAATCTATGTTAAATACATAAAAGAAGTTCATAAAGCGAAAGAAAATATTTTAAATGCTTTTAATTCGTATAAGCAAAAAGAAACGAGTTTGTGGATTACAGGAGATAAAAGCGGAAGCATCACAAAAAGTCAGATGAAGGATTTTAAGAAATACACTAAAAAAAGTATAGGAAAGAAACGAACATTAACTAAAATCAAAGGAACTGGAAATCTTTGGGATAGGTATCGTTACTTTGGCGAATTAGTTTGCAAAGAAAATACAGATAAAATTTTAGAGTTAGCAACAGGTGCTGGTGGCGGTACTGCTTCAGTTGCATTATATATGCCTAATAACAGTGAATTATATACTGTTGACATTGGCTTTGAGTGTCTTGGTAATGCTTTAGGTATAGGGAAATATCAAAAGAAAACTATCATTCCTGTGTGTGCTAATTTTTGGTATTTGCCATTCAGAGATAAAACTTTTAAAACAGTATGTACTGTTTGTGGTTTAGATGAATCACGAGAAATACATAAAACTTTAGAAGAAGTTTCCAGAGTTTTATCAGATGACGGAAGATTTGTCGTTGTTTCAAGAAACAATGCATTTATGCGCCAATATAGAATTTTAGAGCCTTTTGGTTTCACAGAACAAGAGACAATAGAAATCCTTAAAGATTGCCGAATGTACAGTGATTTAAACAATCTTGATGAGATTTGCAATAGTTTAGGAATGAAACTTACATCTCGAAAAGAATATAGAGATAACGAAAATATAGCTTTTTCTGTATCTGAATATCACAAAAATACAAAACAAAAAACGATTGATGATTTATTGAATGAAGCAGAAAATTTAGTTCCCGATGAAGTATTACCGGATTTACCATTTATGGAATCATCTCCTGATGTTCATGACTGGTATGATTTTGAACATGAAATATGGGAGTTGGGTGAAGAGATCAGGCAACTTATTTCAGAAAATAACAATAAGCTGAACGAAACACAGATTGAAAGAGTTATAAAAATTTGTCTTGATGAAAAGGCAAAAAGAGGCAGACAAAGCTTTGTAATGCTTCTGGGTAGGAAAAAGTATTGTAAGCATTCAGAAAGAATTGCTCATTTACTTAATAGTGATGATGTTGATGGTCAGGTCATTGATACGCTTTATAAAATGGGAGCGGGACAATATGTTGAAGAAATCAAACCATTTTTAGAGCACAACAGAACATGGATAAAGAATAAGGCAGCAAAATATATAGAAAAATATGAATAAGGAGCATAAAATGTCACTCAAATTATTCTTTCAGGCAATACTGAAATTTTTGCTTGGTATTGTTTTAGTCGGTGTGCTTGTATTTTTACCTGCAGGTACTTTTAAATATTTATATGGTTGGGTTTTTATGTCAATACTTTTTGTGCCAATATTTATAGCTGGTGTAGTTATGATGTTTAAAAATCCATACTTATTAAAATCTCGGCTTGACGCAAAGGAAAAACAAAAGGAGCAGAATTTGGTAGTGAAATTAAGCGGTCTTATGTTTTTTGCAGGGTTTGTTGTTGCAGGTCTTGGTGTGCGATTTAATTGGTACTTGCTACCAAAAAGTGTTGTAATAGTAGCATCAGTTGTATTTTTAATTGCTTACGTGCTTTATGCAGAGGTTTTAAGAGAAAATACATATTTAAGCCGTACAATAGAGGTTCAGGAAAACCAAAAAGTAATAGACACAGGTCTTTATGGAATTGTAAGGCACCCTATGTACAGTGCAACGTTGCTTTTGTTTTTAGCAATGCCACTTGTGTTGGGTTCTGTGTTTTCGTTTATAATTTTTCTTTTTTACCCATTCATAATAGCAAACAGAATTAAATACGAAGAAGCTTTTCTTGAAAAAGAACTTGAGGGTTATAAAGAATATAAAAATAAAGTAAAATATCGTTTAATACCATTTATCTGGTGAGATTGGATAGTATATGAAAACACATAAAAAAATAATTATAATTTTAACAGGTCTCGCAATTCTTACAAGCGGTATTTATTTTAAGCAGGAATTTTTCCTGATGATTCCGTTATTTGTGTCACTGTTTGTTATGTCGTTTCAGTCAGAAGCAAATCGTATCGGTTCGCTTATAGGAGCAATAAATGCAGTTATTTATACCGTGGCATATTTATATATGGGTGTTTATATTTCGGCAGCATCAGCAATCTTTTTAAGTGTTCCGTTACAGCTTGGTACATTTTTAAACTGGAAAAAGAACGCGTATAAAAAAACCGTTGTTTTTAAGAAAATGTCGGTAAAGACGAGAATAATATCTCTTGTTGCACTTTTTGTGTTGTGGGGCATTTCAGCAGGTGTTCTTAAATATTTTAAATATGAATACGCAATTTTTGATACTATTACATTTTTGTTGGGACTTGCAGTATCCGTTTTAACATTGTTAGCATATATAGAATACACATATCTCTGGATTGTTCAGGCAGTAACAGGGCTAATAGTAAATGTTCAGATGGTTATAAACAACCCGAAAGAAACTACCTATTTGATTTATGGTGTGTATGCACTTTATTGTGTAATTGTAGCATTTATAAATGTACAAAAATTTTATAAAGAACAACAAAACGAAAGGAAAATATTATGAACAAGAAATTACAAGTAGCAAATATTGGTATGAAATTCGGTATGTGTCACGTTGAAGGCGCAATGGACTGTAAGGATGCAGAAATTGCAATAATCTGTGATAGTAACGAAGAAAATCTTCGCTTTGCAGGTGAACGCTACAATATTCCGGAAGAAAAATGGGTAACTGATTATATGGATATTGTAAATAATAAAGATATCGATGTTGTAACGGTTGCAATCCCTGACCAGCAACACAAAAAGGTATCTTGCGATTTACTCCGTGCGGGTAAACATGTTCTTTGCGAAAAACCGCTTGCTTTAACTCGCGAGGATATTTCAGAAATAGTAAAGACTGCAGAAGAAGCTAATGCAAAATTTATGGTTGGTCAGATTTGTCGCTTTACTCCTGCATTTGAAAAAGCAAAAGAAATTATTGAAGCAGGTACTTTGGGCGAGCTTTATTTTATTGAATCAGAATACGCTCACGATTATATGTTAATTCAGGAGCCTTGGAGATGTGACCCGCTTCGTCACGGTGTTATCGGCGGTGGCTGTCACGCAATTGACTTAATAAGATGGCTTGCAGGTGACCCACAGGAAGTTTTCGCTTATGGTACACATAGGCTCTTGCCACATGTTACTTATGATGACGCAACAGTTGCAATTATGAAGTTCAACGAAAATCTTATGGGTAAAGTATTCGTTTCAACTGGTTGTAAGCGTGACTACACAATGAGAACTGTAATTTATGGTACAAAGGGTACTCTTATCTGTGATAACACTTCACCTACAATGACACTCTTTACTGTTGACGAAAAGCAAGTAACAAAAGACCCTGAAACAATAGAAATTGAAGTTAATAATCATAACGCAGTTAAAGAATTCCAGGTTTTTGCAGATGCAATTCTTAATGATAAAAAAGTTCTTACAGATGCAACCGAGGGCGCAAAAACTGTTGCAGTATGCCTTGCAATTGTAGAATCAGCAAAAACAGGGGAAAAGGTTAAGCCGAATTATGAGTTTTAATTAAAAAATGGTGGGATATTATGGAAAATCAAAACAGAATAGCATTGTTAATTGATGCTGAAAATATTTCTTATAAATATATAGATACCATTTTTGATGAATTAAAAGAAATAGGTAGTGTAACAATAAGAAAGGTTTATGGCGATTTATCAAAGGAAGGGACCAAGCCTTGGGTAAATCCTATTCAGAAATATGCAATAACACCTGTTCAGCAATATCAGAACACAAAAGGAAAAAACTCATCAGATATGGCACTTGTTATTGATGCAATGGATATTTTATATAATAATCCCGTTGAAGTTTTTTGCATTGCTTCAAGTGACAGCGATTTTACAAGACTTGCGTCAAGAATAAGACAAGAGGGTAAAATGGTTATAGGAATGGGTGAAAGCAAATCTTCTCAACCGTTTGTTAATGCGTTCGATAAATTTCAGTATTTAGACCTTATTGATGAAGAAAATGCAGAAGCAGGTTCAGAAAAGGAAATAACTCCAATCAATGAAATCAAAAACGAAGTAATGGCATTTTTAGAGTCAAACGACGGTTATGTCGAAAATCTTTCTTTGGTAAAAAATAATATTCAAAAGAAGTTTCCTGATTTTGATAGTCGTAACTACGGTTGCTCTAAATTCTCAAAATTTATCGCACAACTTTCAGATGAAATAGAAGTTATAATAAATAATAATATAAATTTAGTAAGATTTAAAAATTCAAAAACAAGAAAAAATGTAGAAAAATTCGTAATAGATACAATATTGTCATCAAAAAAGAAGAGTCTTAATATAGGGGAAGTAAACAAAAAAGTAAAAGAAAGATACCCTGATTTTACACCTAAAGATTACGGATATAAACAAGTTAAGCTGTTTTTTACAAATATAAATGATGTGAAATTGGTAGATACGAACAATCTCGTTGTAGAAACACATAAAAAATAATAATTATAAAAAATCCGATAGTTGAAGAAAAATCAACTATCGGATTTGTTTTAATCTTTTATAAATTCTAAATAACCGTTCATCTGTTCATCTGTTACTCTGTAATCAGGGTGAGAGCAACAAGGAATTGTTGGTTCTCTGCCATCTGAATAATAGAAAGGCGAATCGTTATCATTTTCTAATTGCTTACGAGTTTCTTCCAAATGATAATCCGGAATGTCGTAAGGCTTACCACCATTTAAAACAGAACGGTGACCTAAAATTGCAACAGATGACATATTTATAGCAGAATAAATATCATAAGGGAATTCAGGTTGCCTGTTTTCTTTTAAGCATTCAATAAACATTCTTGCAACTATGTAGTCACCACCACCGTGCCCGCTTTGTTTTATAAATTCTTCGTCTTTATCATTCCACTCGGGTTCATAAAGGTTAGTTTCCTCTTTACCTTCAGGAATTGACCAGCTATTATATCTTAACATAACCTTGTCGCCCATACCACGAAGATTTTCAACTTGACCGTTAGTGCCACAAATTCTGTAAGAGTTGCTGTGCGCACCAAATCCACCACAACCAGTAAATTTAAAAACAGAGCCGTCGTCGTTAAATGTAGTTATTATTGCCGCTCTGTCACCAACCTGACGGGCAGAAGCTTTATCAGTAAATGGTTCAAAAATAGCTTGGGCAGAAACTCTTTTTGGTGTAGCACCTGTTGCCCACATTATAGGTGCAAGTGAGTGTGTTACATAATAAGTTCTCGGCAAATAGTGGCGCCAATGTTCAGGGAAATAGCAGAAACCTTTTGTAAATTCTTTATCACTTGGTTGAGCAGGATGGTTATATTCACCCTCTGCATAAAGAATTTTACCGAGAGAACCTCCATCACAAACGCGTTTCATTTCTCTGTTAAAAATCATTTGCGGGTAGTTTTCTGCAAGCATAAAAATTGAATTTGATTTTTCATAAGCACGAATTAAATCTACACCCTCTGCTAATGTAGAGTTACTTATACATTCGCAAAATACGTGAATATTTTTACGGAAGCATTTTATTGCAAATGGTGTGTGCTCGTGAAAATAGTTTGCAATTACAACCGCATCTAAATCCTGTTCTAAAAATTCGTCAAAATCTTTAAAAACGGGGAGTTCTTTACCGGCATTAGTAAAACCGAACTCTTTAAATCCCCATCTTGCTCTTTCTTCGTTGTTTTCACAAAGTGCAACAACTTCGCAGTCATCAATGAGCATTAAATTCTGTGCAATACAGAGTCCACGACCTGCACCTAAAATACCAATTCTGAATTTTTTCATAATAACACCACCTGATTTGAATTTTAACAAAAAATGAAAGTATAATCAATAGAATTTTTAGTTTATTGATTATATTATTTTTATTTGTTATAATGGCTACGGGAACGCAAATAATAAACACAAAAACTACAGGAGAGGTTTTTGTGAAAATAGTTGTTATCGGTGCAGGTCACGGAGGTTTACAAGCGGCAAAAGAACTTTCAAAAAATGGCTTCGAGGTTACTGTGTATGAAAAAAATTCTCCCGAAAAGGTAAGCTATGACTGGCGCGATGATGTTGAGCCAACTGTGTTTGAAGAATTAAAAATAATACTTCCCGATAATAGCAGAAAAACAGGTCGTACTTCGTTTGTTGCGCCATTTTCTGAAAAACCCTTTTATATGGAAAATGAAGAAAATGCAAATGAATGGAGCATAAAAAGAAATGCTTTTGTTTTATTGCTTGTAAAGATTGCACAGGAAGCTGGTGCCGAAATCAAGTTTAACACTCCGGTTGAAAGCTTGATTATAGAAGATAACGAAGTAAAGGGTGTCAGGGTAAACGACAAAAAGATTTTTTCAGACCTTGTTATAGATTCAAGTGGAATTGATTCTGTTTTCAGAAAAGAAGTTGCAAAAATATTTAATATAACAGAAAAAATAGACGATAACGATGTTTTTACAGTTTACAGAGCATTTGTAAAAACTGTAGCTGGTGAAAATTTACCGAAAAATCATAAAAAGAAAGTGTATTTAAAATACTTGGGAATGCCCGGTATTTCGTGGTGCATTTGTGAGCCTGACGGACTTGTTAATATTCTTATTGGCAGAGTAGGAGAACTGCACGAGAGTGAGTTTAAAAACGCAATTTTAAAACTTAAAAAAGCTAACCCTTTTATCAGTGATGAAATTGTGATGGGTGGTAAATTCGGGCGTATTCCTGTAAGGTACCCTTTAACAAAAATGGTCGGCAGGGGTTACGCAACTGTTGGAGATGCCGCGTTTATGACAATTCCTATTACAGGTAGCGGTATTTCAAATTCGTTAAGAGCAGGGCAGATTCTTGCAGACGAAATTATTAAAAACAACTCTGTTTCTGTCGAAACTCTCTGGAGATATCAGGTAAAATATTATGAGGAAATAGGTGCAGAGCATTTTTTTGTAGATTACGTCAAACGCACACTTCTTATGTCAGATAACGAAGATATAAAATATATTTTTGAAAGTGGAATTATTACAGAAGATGACTTGTGTAATTTTTCAAGCGGAAATGGTTTAAAACTTACACCACAGAAGATTATATTTAAGTTAAGTAAATGTATTAAAAAATCAAATTTTGTAATAACCCTTCTTTCAGCCCTAATGAAAGGGTTAAAGGCAAAAATGTGGGCAATGAAAATACCACAAAAATATGATGAAGAAAAAATTAAATTATGGCAAATGAAAGTCGAAGGGCTTTTTAATTAAAAAGGAGCATTTGTTATGGAAAACTATGATTGTTTAAGAATACTTTTTATTCGTCATGCACAAACTAATTATGATAATTGGGAGGGCAGGGACCCAAGTGACGGTGAACTCACACCATTCGGTGAAGAGCAATGTAATATTTTAGGCGAAAAATTAAAAAATGAAAAAATAGACGCATTTATTTCGAGTTCTCTTTTAAGAGCGTTTAAAACTTGTGTCGGTGTTTGTAAAGCACAAAAAGGCGAACCTGTAATTGAAATCTGCCCCGAAATTATAGAGTGTGGCTGCACACCTGGTTATTACGGTTGCAGTGAAGAATATCTTAGAAAATATTATAAAAATACAAAAATGTTAAAAAATCTTTTTGGCACAGAAAAATATGAATTTGGTTGCGAAAAAATAGAAGATAATAATTTAAGAGCACAAAAAATAGTTGATTACATAAAAGAGAATTATAAATGTGGGCAAACGGTTGCAGTTTTCAGCCACCACGGAATGTTAGAGTATTTAATTCCGACTGCATTAGGAATAAAAACACGCGACTTTTTCTTCGCCCTCGACAATATTTCTGTTACAGAGGTTGATATTTGCGAGGATGGAAAAGCGGTGCTAAAAAGCGTGAACGCTTAAAATGCAGAATGCAGAGTTTCGGGACTTGCGGTCGGCATTGTAAAAAGAAAAGGGGAGAAGTATGTCACTTTTTAAATCAAACAAAAAAGAAAATAATAATCGTCATTTTACTGTTTGCGGTATTGTTGAAATAGATGGAAAAATTTTACTTGTTCGCCATACTTATGGTGTAGCAAAGGACAGAATTTTGTTGCCCGGAGGATATGTAAAGACAGGCGAAATACCTTTAATTTCTGCAGAACGGGAAATTCTCGAAGAAACAGGTATAACTTGTAGGGCAAAAGATTTATATTGTATGCAGTTTAAAGCAGACCAATGGTGTGCAGTTTTTACTATGGAATATATTTCTGGTACACCAAAGTCCGATGGTTACGAAAACAGCGAGGTTCTTTTACTTACAATCGATGAAGCGTTAGAGCGTAACGATTTAACAAATATGAGCAGAGAAATTTTAAAAGCATATAAAGAAAATAAAACAGGGTTAAAGAAAAGTAACTACATCGCAAAAGCGTGTGATGAAACTAATTATGCGATTTTTGGGGTGTAGGTTATAGGTGTTAAGTTTTAGGTATTAGATATTAAAAAACAAGGGGTGATTATGTGAAATGGTATTATAAAATTCTGATTGCAGTAGTAATTATTTTGTTTTCTCCGTTAATAATTGTAGGGCTTATTATTTGGGGCGTGTCTGAGTTAATTCATTTGCCGGGAAATATAAAAGAATACAAAAATTCTCAATATTTTAAAGATTTTCAATTGCCATATAAAGCACATAAATTGGATTCACCCGAATACAGATTTTACAATAGTATTAAAGAAAGAAATATAGAGGTTGATTACATAAGGCAAGAAGATACAGAGTATTTTATATATGAAAACACACTCTTTTTGTTTCCTGATTTTTACCAGATTCTCTTTGATGACGAGGATTCAAAATGGGTAGCAGATTATGATAGTGATTTTCAACCATTAGAAGAAGCGTGTCAAAAAATAATTGATAAACTACATAATATTCAAAAAGATTATCCAATTAAAATATTAGTTGAAAGGAAAATGTGTACAGAAACCAATCTTAATAAATTTGAAATTCCTGATTACATTTTCCTTACATGGAGTTACGAAACAGCATTTGAAAATGAAGATTCACCTTTAAAGTTAATCGTTCCTGAAACAACAGAGCAGTTATATGATATGATGAAAGAAACGCCTGATATTAAAGGAAAGTTTCATTTGGCAAATAATAAAATTATCTGGAATATAAACGAAAAAGAGCAAATTGAGATTGGTGTTGACCCCAGAGATTGTTGTATTACGCTTAACAAAAAACTCTGTGGCAAATTTTACATTCAAAAAACACATTACCACCCTACAATATTTAATGTTTATCAGGAAGTTTATAAAATTAATAAATGGGGTAGTTATTATGAAAGTTAATTGTCAGGATACAAATGTTAGGTTATCGGTACAGGAAAAAAGTAGGACTGTTTCCTGCTTCCTGTTTCCTGTTTCCTGAACAAACAAAACAGTTGCAATCTCTATATAAAAATACTATAATAAACCATATATTCCCACTTGAAAGGAAAAATTTATGAAAAGAGTAATTTCTGTAATTTTAGCTTTTACATTGCTTTTAGCAATGAGTGTTCCTGCATTTGCAGTAGACAACAAAAGTGAAAGTAGTTACAATGGCTCACCTGTAATTATTGTAAGAGGTATTGATTTTGCAGGGCTTACATACCCTGACGGTACAAAGGCTTTACAAGTAGATGCAGGTAAGATAATTTCCACACTTATGACCTCAATGTTTATGACCAAAGGTCAGCTTATGAATAGTATTTTTGATGTTGCTAACGAGATTTTGTCACCACTTGCCTGTGACAAAAGCGGTAACACTATTGAAAATATCTCAATGGTGCAGTACCACGGTTCAATGGCAAATCACCCTGATTTTGTAGCAAATCTCCCTGATGGTGGCGAAGAAGGTATTGTAAAAACTGCGGTAGAAAAATACGGTGCTGAAAATACATATTACTTTACTTACGACTGGCGCAAGCAACCGAAAGATATTGCAACTGAATTAAATTCATTTGTAGAGGATGCAAAAAGAACAACGGGTAAAAATAAAGTGAATATTATTTGTGCTTCTATGGGCGGTATGGTTACAACTGCTTATATGTATTATTTCGGCACAGAAAATATTAACTCTGCGGTGTATCTTTCAGGTGCACAAAACGGCACTTATGTTTGCGGTGAAGCCTTAAACGGCAGAATTGTTTTTGACAAGAATGTTCTTGTAGATTTTCTTGACAGAACAACAAACGGTAATTTCTTTTTAAAGCTTCTTTTAGGTGTTTTAGATTACGCGGGGGTTCTTAAAAAGACAGTAAATTTTGCAAATGACCTTGTAGCAGATAGCTTTGATGATGCAAATGACAGAGTGCTTCGTGATTGTTTTGGTACTCTTTGCGGATTCTGGGCACTTTGTCCTGACGCAGATTTTGAGAGTGGTGTAGAAACTATTTTCGGCGGTCACGAGAGTGAATACCCTGTTCTTTTAGAAAAAATTGAAGAAACAAAAAAATTCGTTTTCAGTACAGAAGAAACTCTTAAAAATGCAAAAGACAGCGGTGTTAAAATTTCTTTTGTTTCAAACTATAATGGCACTCTTGTGCCGGTTCACCCAAAAGCAAACAGTAATGGTGATGGTGTTTTAGAAGCAGAGCTTACCTCAAACTTTGCAGTAGTTGCACCATTAAATAAAACACTTTCAGGAGAGCAGATGTCAGCGGCAAACCCAAAATATCTTTCACCAGACGAGGTAATTGACGCAACACCCGCACTTTTCCCAGATAACACATGGTTTGTAAAAAATGCACCACACGTTGCGGCAGATTATAACACAGAATTCAGTGAATTTACTTTCACACTTTTAGAAAGTGATGTTCAACCAAATGTAGATATGTTTGAGGGTTATCCGCAGTTTATGAGTGCTAATAGTAATCTCGATTTATCACCGCTGGGGAAATAATTGAAAATTGAGAATTGAGAGTTGAAAATTTCTGAAGTCCCTCGGACTTGATTATAAAAGAAAACAAAAATTTAATGAGATGGTCTGCCTCTCTTAGAAGAGAGGCAGACCGCCTTTTTGTTTATTTTCTTTTTAAGTTTACTTTCAAGCGAGTAGTAAATATAATGTTTTCTGTAATGCTTCTTGGGTGGTGGAGAGTTCTTAAAGATTTTAATGAATAATGAAGTCGCTTATGCTGATGAATATTGAATAATGAATAATCGAGGAACTGCGTTAGCATTATAAATGAAACAAAAAATTAACTCCAACTATCGTAGGGGCAACCACAGGTATACCATCATGCTCTTGACAACAGGTTTGCCCCTACGATGAATTGAGCGACAGCATACTATCATTTTTAATTAGTATTAAAATCAGTTTTGATGATAAGCTGAATTTTCTTTTTATATTTCCTGTTTCCTAAAACTGTTGAATAAATTAAACAGATATGCTATTATTAGTTTTAATGAGTGATAAATTGGAGTGAGAATATGAAACGTTGCAAACTGTGCGGTATAATGTTAGAGGATGAAGCAACAGTTTGTCCGTCTTGTAAAGCGATTTGTGATTCTGAAAATATTGGTTATCAAAATTTTTCAGAGAATTATCAGAAAAAAGATGAAAAAAATAAAAAATCATTTTTGGGAGTGTTAACAATAGCTTTAACAATTGGAGGGGTAATTGGAGCAGTTTTTGAAATTTTAGCGATTCTTTTTTTACTTATTGCGTTTATATATTCCTGGATGATGGGAGACGGTGGTTACTGATTATGAACCTAAATGGGTTTTCAAAAACAGACGGAATTATTCTTGCAGTTATTTCTAAAGAACCTCAAATTGATTTATGTAAATACATTTCTATGGTAGATGCGTATTATAGAATTGTTCCAACTTTTGAAGAATTGTCAGGAACAATAGAAAGATTGCAGAAAAACGGAATTTTGGTGTATGATAACGGAGAATTGTTGTGTACGGAAAAAAGCAAGAAACTTCTGACAGGGCAAAGCAGACTTGGAATGACAAACTTTATGATGAAAGTATCTGAAAAGATAAAAATGTTTCCATATAGTGAAGAATATGAAGTTAAATATACAGTACAAAAAACAGAATTTGACGAAGCATACAAATTATATAAAAATATATTAAAATCGGGGAGAAAACAATGACACAAAAGGAATTATTAAATTACATACTTGAAAAAGAAAAACTTAAAAAAGAAGATTTGGCAAAGCTTTTTGGAATAAGAAAGAAAAACACCGAAAAAGTTCTTAATGGTGAATTATCACTTACAAAAAGACAGATTAAAAATATTTCGCTATTCACACAGATTCCTGAAGAGGCAATAACACGCGAGGAGCTTGTTTTACCTGATTTACATAATACAGGTGTAGTGTTTGTTGATGAGGAATTCGTAAAAAATCAGAATACTGCAAGATTTCAGAATTTTATAAAAAACAGATTTAAAATACAATTTATCAGTTTATTTTTATTAAAAATATTTGTTTATTTTATTTTAATTTTTCTTTCAATTTTTGCAGGTTGTGCATTTTATTCGGCATTTATTGAGAATATTGATAAGAGTACCGTGTTTTCAGCATTTTTCACGTTAATTCCGTATTTGTTGTGCTTTGCATCAGTAGTTCCTATTTTCAAAATAATAAAAAAAGCAAATTACAACGAGGTAAAACGTGTAAAAATATATTATTATTTAATAATTTTTGCTAATTTAATATCTATAATAAGTATTCTTGTTTTAAATGCAAATCATTGGGGCTTTTTTGTTAGTCTGCTTATAGGCTCATTGATTCCTTTAGTATTTTTAATTTTAGAAAATAACAAAAATTCAAATAAAAAGCAAAATAAAATATTATCTACTATTTTAATTTGTGCAGCGTGCTTTGTTATAGGTTCAATTCCGGATTATCCTGAAACAGACCGTGAAATGTATTTTAGAATTATTCCTGCAGTTTTAAATTTAGTTCTGGTTGCAACTCATATTTGTTACTGGGCTATTAAAGATTTTTCTGAATTTTCAAATAAATTCCAAATGCTCAATGATAAAAAATGCTTGAAAAAGAAAAAAGTATTACACTCACTTGTTTCAGTTTTACTTGTAACAACAATTGTTGCGGGAACAACTCATTTTGGAATGTTGATTGTTTTAAAAACGACAATTGATTATTTACTTCAAAATACTGATTCAGGTGTTAATTACACATTTGAACAATATTCGGAGTATGATAAGTTTGATATTGGATTTACAGATAAAGAAGAACTACAGATAATAGAAAATGGTGAGGTTACATATAAAATCCCAGCAGAGTTTATAGAAAAAACAAATAAAGACCAACAAAGTGAAATTATTACGAGTGTGATACATAATAATGTAGATGAAACAGTAATAGTTGCCTCTATAAATCAAAATTACGAAAGTGAGTCTTTTTCAGGTATTGCAAGTTTTTCTGAAGATATGTTAAATGAATATACGTCCGATGAAGACGTGTTTTTTGGAGAATCTCTTAAAATAATGTTTCTTAAATTTGAAGAAACGACTAAAGATATGCTTGTAGAAAAATATGGTTTCTATCCCGAAAATCAGTATGATTTTCAAAAATTAGGTGGAATTATGAACCTGCGGGAAGTAAATTACTGGGATAAACAAGAGGCTGTTTGTCATATTCCGCTTTTGATTATGATAGCTGTAGCTATTCCTGTTTATGATGAAGTCTATTTTTATGAAACAGAAGAAATCGAAGGGTTTGTGAGTATCAAAAAATTTACAGACGAAGAAACAGGCGAAATTAGTTATAGTTATTTATTTGATTTTAATAAGAAAGATGCAGAATGGCTTGATTGCAGGGTGATGGTTCGCTTACCCGAAGAACTCGCTTCAACCGACCTTGCTTATAAAATAATAAACTCTATAGAATTAAAATAGTTGCAAGTGTTATATATATGACAACATCCTATCGTTTAAAGTTGGTTTCGGTATCAACTAAAAATGATAGGGTGTTTTAATTTTTATAATCGTAGGGGCTAACCTGTGGTTGCCCGTAGTAGTGGAGATGAATTAAATTTTAAAATTAACCAATCGAGTGCAATATATAAAATGAACGCGAAGCTGAGTTTTCTGTGCAGTTGCTTTAGCTTCGCAAGTTGTTGGTTTATTACTCTCATTTGCTTTACCATAATAAAAAACTGACTCATACTACTTGCGGGCAACCACAGGTTTGCCCCTACGATTTTGGAAACAAACTGCACACTTTTTGATTAAACTGTTGAATAAATAAACTCAATATGTTATTATTCTATCGACAAAAATACAAAACCAAAGAAAGAAGAAACAAAATGACATACTACATAGGCCAGGCACTCGGAATTTTAGCAATTGCTATGACTATTCTGATGTTTCAGTTAAAAAATAAAACACATATGCTTTTTGTAAATATAATTTCAAATGCAGCAGTTGCAATAAATGTTTTATTTATAAAAAACGAATTTAATTCAGGTGTAATAATTTGTTTAATTGCTATTGTGCAAATAATAGTTTCACATATTCATGACAAAAAGGGTACAGCGGTTCCACTTATAGAAAAAATAATCTTTTTTGTTCTTTATATTGCGGGTGGTTTATTTGGCTTTACTGGTCCAAAAGAAATATTACCAATAATTGCGGCTATTTTTTATATGCTTGCAATGTTCCAGAAGGACCCGCAGAAAATTCGTTATATTTTACTTGGCAATATGGCTTCGTGGGTAATTTATTTTATTTCGCCATTCTCAACTTCAATTTTTGCACAAATAGCTGGAATTATCTCATCAGTTATAGGTATTTTAAGATACAGAAAGCAAAAAATGGAGGTTCAATGAAATGGGTGATATAATAAATATCGGTAAAGCTTTCAATGAACTGTCGGAAAAAGAGCAAGAAGAATTCGTTGATAAGTTTTTCAATGAAAAGTCAGAAGAAGAGCAATTTGCTGTTTTGATGAAAGCGCTTGATAAATTACAGTTCAGTGATTCTGTTAATACGCAAGACATAATTTCTGACCTCGCAAAATGTTTTAAAACTATATTAAAAGAATTAAAGATTGACAGAGTTACAGAATTCACTTTTGTTGATTACGAATACCCGCGACTTATAATAATAAATGGAAAAGAGTATGATTTAGACGGAGCCCTTAATAAAGATGAAGACGCAGGTGCGGCACTTTATGAAATAGATGCGCTTATAGGTGATTTGGTTTGCGATTTTGGAATGAAATGCGAACAAGTTTTAAAATTGATAGAAAAAGAAATTAAGAAATAACAAAAACCCGAAAAAGAAACGTAAACTTCTTTTTCGGGTTTATTTTTTAATTAAATATAGTTCGTATAATAATGACGATAGTATTAAGAATTGATTGAAGAATTGTAAGTGTAGTCATCATATTTGAGTTGAGATTAAAGTTTTCAGTGCTTTCAGCGGTAGCAAATGAGAAGTTATCTATACTGATGTTTGAAGCAGGTCCTTCTGACTCAAAGCAAAGCTTAATGTTTTCTATTTCACTAAGCTTATCGTTAGCATAGAGAAGCCCGTCTTCATTGCCATTTAAGTTTACTCTGCTCAGGTCTAAAGTAACCTTGTGCCATTCGTTATTGGCAGGAACTATAAAGTCATTTGAAGAAGTTCCTAAAACAACAGGAGTGAAATATGATTTTGAGTTTTTATAGAAATTAACGCCCGTAAGAGTAACAGGTTTTTTGCCGTTATTTCTTATATAAAAATTCAATTCAACATATTTGCTGTAATCGGTTTCTATGTCATAGAAATTAGTATTATTGCCATCAAGCTCTGCTTTCATAAGTGGATTTATTGAGAAATCAGAAGCATTTGCATTAACATTAATACCGTTACCGTCTTTGTAGCAATTTTCTCGTGAAAATGTTATAGTGCAGTTATTTGCTTCCCAGGTGTCATAATACCCTGCAGTCAGACTGGTTGCGTTATGCCATACAGTATCATTATCGCAATCAATCCAATGATTTTCTTTCCAAAACTTTTCACAATAGCTTTTGTCTGTTATAAACGGTGAAATAGGCAACAGTTTTTCGTTGTTAGTAGAATAAACCCTTGCATTATTAGTGGTTGCACTATATGCATAGGTTGCAGATTTAGGTGTTCGAATATTTTCATTCCAGATTTTAATAGTATCCTTTGAAATGATTTCTGCATTTGCATTAAGATATATTCCGTCGTTTCCACAAATTGAAAAGCCTTTTAAAATTTCTTGGTCTGAGGCAAGTCCATCACCGACATTATCTAATGTAACAAAAATATTGCTGTTTTTAATTTCAACAGATTTAACATAAGCAAAGGTGGAGAGATTGTTTTTATTGTAAACAAGGCCTTGAGATACAAAAGCCATTCTTTCGCCAATTTGTCTTTTTGGTTCAGGATGGATAGCTCCGGCTTCGGGAATGTAGGTTGGTGTAAGGTCATAAGAAGCAACCAATGCTCTTGAAGAAGGGTCTTGTTTTTGAATATCTGCAAAAGCGATATTCATTTGGGGCAAACAAAAGCCATCGTCATCATAAGAATATGGTGCTAATTGTGTAAAAACAATTGGCATTTTTTTATTTTCAAAGTTAAAAAGCTTTGAGTAAGAGTCTTGCAAGAGGTTAAAGGCTAAGGAATATTCCTCAGGGGAATAATTAAGCATTACATCAGATTCACCTTGATACCAAACCAAACCCGAAACAGCAAAGTTTTTTAAAGGTGCAATTCTTATGTTGTAGTTTGCAGTTAAATCCTGGTAGATATTGCCACTTTTTGAATTCCAATCGTTTTTAGAAATATATTGACCGTGATTGATTAAAGTGTTTTTAAAATCTTCACTATCTTCAATAGCATCACGTGGAATCCAAGTAGCAATCGGCGTACCCCCTAATGGTGCATTTATAAATCCGACAGGTATATTTAAGTCCTCGGAAAGCTTATTTGCAAAATAAAAGGCTACTGCACTGACTCCATAAATAGACTCACTTTCACCGGTAATCCACGAAGAACCCTTAACATCACTTTGTTCTTCATAGGGTAAGGTATCGTAATAGCTTCTTGAATCAATAGATTTATCATAGATTGGCATTGTCATAACACGAATGTATTCTGATTGTTTTTTATGATTTTCAGCATCCTCTTTACCGCCTGAAGCTTGTGCTAATGGATAATGCATATTACTCTGACCACTTGCAAGCCACAATTCGCCAAAGAGTACATTTTTAAGTGTTTTGAAAATTTTTCCGTTTTCCTTAACTACAATTGAATAACTTTCAAAACTTCCTTTTGGGGCTAAAAATTCAACAGAAAAGTTGTTGTTTTCAGTCTTTGCGGAGGCAGTTAAAAGTTTTTCGTTTTTGCTGTTATAAATTTCAATTTCAATTTTACTTCCGTTAGTAGCAGTACCCGAAATTTTAGATATTGCATTTTGTTGAAAAAGCATATTATCTGAATACATATCGTAAAGAGTTGCTTTTGTGTTGGAAGCAAAAGCAGGAGTACTTATACAACCAAGTAAAATTGGTGCAATAAGAAGTGAAATTAAGCGTTTTTTCATAATCAGAAATCCCCCTTGAATAAGTGTGATGTGTCGTTTATAAATTCAAAAACAATATCACCAAATTTATTAGTACCTTTTTTATAAATAGTAACCTTTGTAACACCTGTGTTTTTGAAATCTAAATCAAACAGAGGACAAGCCTCTTTGTAACCCATTAAAGAAAATACTAAGTAAGTTATAAATGCCGCGTGACTCACAATTGCAATTTTTTCGCCTTCTTGCTGATGGGTGCGAATATAATCAAGTGCTTTTTCAGCCCTTTCAAATAAATCACTTTCATCGCTCGTTTTGTTGTAATAAAATAAAGATTTTTTGGGGTCAATACCCTCTGCTAAATAAGCGTTTTTGTTTATTTTATTTATTTCAGTAAATGATGAGTGACTGTATTCAGGCGAAACACCCGCTTCTGTTAAATATGGCAAAACTTTTAAACATTTTTCATTCGGTTGTTTTTTTATGATTTCAGTCGCAGTTTCTACTGCTCTTAAAAGTGCGCTCGAATAAATTGCGTCAAACTCTACATTTTTAAACCTTTCGCCACAAGCAACAGCTTGATTTTTGCCAAGTTCAGTAAGGCGAGGGTCGTGCAAATCTTCGTGAGAGAGTCCGTCTGTATTTCTCTTAATATTTCCGTTGCTTTGCCCGTGGCGGATTATAAAAAGCTCAAGTTCAATAATTGGTTTATCATTAGACATTATTTTTATCTCCTGACAATTTTAACAGTTTTAATTTCCCAAGGGTGAAATTCTAATTTACCTTTTGTAACAGGTTTTAACTCATTACCAAGCAAGTCTGTTTCTGTGGTAATTTCACCAAAGACAGATGATATTTCAGCAGAAGAATTCTCGTCAGAATAATTACAAAACCTTGCTAAAAGATAATCATTTTCGGGGTAAAGTGCGGTTAAAATAATTTCTTGGTTTTCTGTTTTGTAATCAAAAAATGTAGCATCGCTCAAATTGCCATTTCCTTTTGGTGCAGTTAATGCAACAGGTGGTTGAACATAGCAAAGAGCCGCTTTGTGTAAGTCTATATTTGACATTTCAGAAGAAAATGGCATAATTGCAAATTCGTTTTCAAATTCGCCCTCAATAATTCTTGTACCACACATATATTCATTTGAATAAATAAGTGGAATTAAAAGGTGGTTTCCGTTTAAAGCTGCGCCCATACAACCTTTGTTGAACACCGCAAGACCATTTTCATTGTCACGAAGGCAAAGCCAGTAAATTCCGTGAAAATATGTAGTATTGTTAAAAGATTCTTCAGGTGAAACTTCAACATCAATAAGAATATCATCGTTCGGGTACCAGTATTTTTCTGTTTTTCTTAAAGCGCCATTCCATTCTGATATAGAGTAAGGTAAATCTCTGAACATCTTACGGTTATTGCTTAAATTTACATTAAGCGAAAGACAAAGTTTATCTTCATGATGATGACCGTTAAGAGTAAAAGGAACAGGTCTGCCCTGTGTTACATCAGTTCTGCCGACAAGCTCGTTGTTCATTGTAAAGCGAGATTTACAATCAATTCTTCTTGATTTGCCAGAGAAATTCATTGTAAACTCAAATGGAATACTACCGATTTCTCCTTTTTGTGTTGCAACTGCACTGTTATTGTGAACTTCAACTTGCCATTCACCTTTTGAAATAGAGTCAACGCCATTTATATTACCTGTGAAAAGCTCACCTGTGTTGTTGCCAAAAATAGTTTTTTCTGTCTTAATATCTTTGATATACGCAATACCATTTTCGGTTAATTTGATTTTATAGCAAGGAGTTGTGAGTTCGCAAGTTCCTTCGTTGTAGAAGAACAACTTGTTTTCTTCAATATCAATATTTTTTAAAGTGAATCGCTTAATGGTAAACGGAGAAACTTCTGCAAGGAATTTTAAGGTTTTTTTGCCATTTTTCTCGATTATTTCGCATTCAAGTTTTTTGTCACCATCAAACACAGCGACATCGTTTTCTACTGAAATTTCTAAATTTTCACAAATATCAAATGAGTGATGATTTATAACAATAACAGAGTAATCATTTTTGTCAGTAAATTTTTCTTTTATAAATTCAAGTGAATTATTCTTTACGTATTGTGATGCATTTAATGAAGTAGGAATAAATCTGCGAGAAAGGTCTAAAAGACCGCATATAGTAACGTCGTGATGCTCTGCTGCAAGTATGTATTTCCACGCTTCTTCTGACTTTTCTTCAAGAGATTTACCACCAAGCATCACAGAAAGCGCATTAAGTCTTTCTGCCTCTACTGCGTTCACTTCACCCTGACGGCAACCATTAAAAATCTCATTACCACAATAGCCCCAAGGCATCTGCACATGAAAATCGTTGTCAGTTGTTTTGTATTCGTCTTTGGGCTCACCATAAATAGACGGAATATCTTCAAGGAGTGCGTATTCATAATCATCGTGCTTTTCAATTTCAGCAGTAATTTCCTCAATAGGTTGAGTCAAATCATCATATCTCGATGCTAAAAGAGGAGAATATTTTTTGAACATTTCTCTGAAATCTTCAAGTGAATAAAGGTCAGAGTCAACCGGCCAACGTGACAAAATCCAATTGTCAACAGTTGTGCAGTTGTAACCTCTGCCTTGCTTGTCATAGGTAGGCACTGCAGGAATCTCCGTACCGTCTTTGCCTATCCACTTACCCCAGGAACTGTCGTATGTTTTTGGGTATCCGTAACCCATAACGTGTGAACGTAAAAGAGCTGCTTTATAACCACAAAGTGAAATAAGCTGAGGAGTCTGGTTATTTAACGCGAATTCTGAAATTGCATAAACATCAGGAGTTTTATTAAAATATTTCAAGTTAGTTTTTACTGCGTAAGAAAGTTGTCGGGCATTTGATTCGTCATTTATTGTAAGAGACAACGGTTGACCATAAGTAGTAGCACCAAGACCAACTCTGTCAGGGTATTTTTCCAATAATTTTTTGATTAAATCAACTACCTCTTTGTCACATTTTGAAAACTCATCAAAAGTGAAAGACTCATAATCAAGACCAATTCTTAATTTTGGGTATTTTTCGAGCCAGTCAAAAATCTTCAAAAGTCGAGGCTTTACTTCGTCTTTCCACAAAACATAACCACCATGTTCATAAGTTAAAATATAGAGTTTTTCGTTTTGCATAAAATCACCCCAGCAATAAATATAAATAATTATACAATAGAATATTAAACTATTCAATTAAGTATATTGTATAAAAATAGCAGTAAAAATTTGTGAAATGCAAAAAATGCCCGTGAACACTAATCAAAATGCTCACGGGGAATTTTTAATTAAATGACGGCGGGGTGCTTTTGAATTCTTCAAAATTACTGTCTTTAGGGGAAGGCTCTGACATACTGAAGTACATTTTTGCGGCTTTGGTTGTGCCAAAATCTTGATTAGAACCGCTATTCTGAATTTTGTTAAAGGCTTCGCGGAACATAGCGTTGTGTGCCTCTTCTCTGTTTAAGAGAAAATCTATTGTCTCTTTAACCTTTTTGTCATCAATTTGTCTATAAAGATATTCATAAACTACTTTAGCTCTCTGTTCAGATGCAATGTTAGAAAGTAAATCTGCACAAAGGTCACCTGTAACAGTAACATAGTCACCGGTCCACGAGTAGCCCGAAGCATTTATTAATCCCGGGTTAAGACCTAAAAGAACGTGTGTCTGAATTTCACCCGCAGGTACTTGAGAGGCATCAACATCGTGACCATTTAAAAGATTGATAGTCTGGGCAATCATTTCCATGTGGCCTAATTCTTCAGCGGCAATGTCTAAAAACAAATCTTTTATTTCAGGGTCTTTAATTCTGAAACTTTGTGACATATACTGCATTGCGGCTTTAAGCTCACCATTTGCACCACCTAATTGCTCTTGTAAAAGTGCCGCATATTGTGGGTTTGGTTTTTCAATTTCAACGGGATGAAAAAGTTGTTTTTCGTGTTTGAACATAATAATAATACTCCTTTAAGTAATGAAGTATTATTAGTGTTACCAGAAAATAGGAAAATATTAAAAGAACTTGAAAATCAAGTCCTTTTCGGTTTGAATTTTTTTATTACTATTATTCCACCAACAATAAAGGCAACGCCTATAAGAATCTGAAAGATGGAAAGACTCAGAGCAAATCCTGATATTGAACTATCAATAAAATTAAATTGGAAAAAGGGTGTAATAGCAAAAACGCAGGTCAGAATTCTGTAAAGTCCTAAAAGAATTAAAAGGATACCCGAAATCCAACCATATTTTTTAAAGAATGTACCGGATTTATTTGAAAGGTTATCAACACAATTGTCAATTTTGTCAGCATACTTGTCAAGCATAGTGACACTTGGTGATTCATTTTGTTGTGAAAATTCGGCTTTGCTTTCATCTAAAAGAAAATCTACCGTCACATTAAAAGTGTCTGCAAGTGCCTTTAGTTTTGTAATTTCAGGCAGAGCATCACCCGTTTCCCATTTGCTTACTGCCTGTCTTGATACCCCGATTTTCTCTGCTAACTCTTCTTGCGAAAGACCGTTTTTCTTTCTGTATAAAGTAATCTTTTCATATAATTTCATAATAATCCCCCTTGTGCAATATACTTTGTTTTATTTGCTACAAAAAATATATCACATAAGGGGTTTGTTTTCAATAAAGTTAAGTTGGAAATTACGCAACCAGTGGTTGCAAGTGGGGATTTTATATACCGCATCTTATAAAAACCTTGAATATAATCGTTACCAATGTTAAAATAAATTTATACTGACTGCCTTTAAGGAGTGATTTTATGTGGAGATTTGTTAGAATCCTGGTTTCAGGCCTTATAGCAATTGAAACTTTTTTTGGAAGTATTTCAAATGGTGTTTCGTCAAAAGATGTAACGATGCCAGAGGTTACTATAGGCGAATATACACAGTTCGTTGACCTTTTTACAGGGACAGGTGGTACACCGTGGACTTGTGGTATGTTAAGCCCTGCGGCTTGTGCTCCGTTTGGTACAGTAAGACTCGGGCCTGACACATCCTTTGTAGGTGGCGCGTTTGTTATGAAAACAAATACATCAGGATATTATTACGAAAATGGTCATATACGTGGTTTCAGTCATTCAAGACTTTCGGGAACAGGCGCAACAGATTACGGGATTTTCAGAGTTACTCCCGCTATAGGTGAAAAAAAAGCAGATGTAATTCCGTTTTCTCACAAAAACGAGGTTGCTTCTGTGGGTTACTATGCAGTTTATTTAAAAACACTTGGTTGCCTTGCAGAAATGACTGCAGATGAGCACACAGGTGTTCATAGATATACATTTAATCACTCGAAGGATGCAAGGCTCACTCTTGATGTTACAAGCGCCGCAGGCAATAACGGTAGTACAGATGGTTTCGCTGAGTTTGATGAAGAAACAGGAATTCTTACAGGTGGAGCAGTTTTAAGAGCAGTTTTTTCAGAGAGATATGACGGGTTGCCCGTATATTTTGCAGCAAAGGCGAATAAAGAAATAAAATCTTGTACAATTACGGGTGACGAAACAAATCTTATTGCAGATTTAAATTTCGGCTCGCTTGAAAATGAAAGTGTAGAATTAAAGGTTGCTGTAAGCTTTGTAAGTGAAGAAAATGCAAGATTCAATCTCGAGAACGAAACAAAAGACCTTGATTTTGACAAGGTAAGAGAAAAAACACTCAAAAATTGGGAAAATCATCTTTCTAAAATTAAAATTGAAAGCACAGATACAGAAATTAAGAAGATTTTCTACACCGCTCTTTATCACACAATGATAATGCCTACAAATTTCACCGATTTGAATGGCGAATACCTTGGTTTTGACAAAAAGGTACATACCGCAGAGGGATACACCTACAGAAGTGATATGTCTTTGTGGGATACTTGCAGAAACACCCATTCATTATATATGCTTATTGAACCTGGGGTGCAGAACGATTGCCTTAAAAGTCTTATGGGAATGGCAGAAACGGGTGGTTCACTCCCTCGTTGGCCAATGGGAGCGGGTTATGCAGGCTCAATGATAGGCGACCCTGCAAACATTGTAATTACAGAAAGCTACCTAAAAAATTACAGAGATTTTGATATAGAAAAAGCTTACCAATATATGAAAAAAGCATCTGACAGTAGACTTGAAAAAGCAGGAAGGGAATACGCGGAGGCATATAATGAGTATGGCTATGTTCCAAATGATATGGAAGGGGTAGATGATTCTGTAAGCCATACCCTTGAGTATGCCTGGTATGATGGCGCGTTATCAACTCTTGCTGATGTTTTAGGGAAAACGGAGGATGCAGAAAAGTACAAAGAAAAATCTTTAAATTACAAAAACATTTTTGATGATGAAACGAAATATTTCAGAGCAAAAAATATGGACGGAAGCTTTGACAGTAACTTTAATCCGAATATAAATTCATATTTTGGTTTAGGCTTTCTTGATAAATATGTGGGTTGCTATTGCGAGGGTAGTGCACAGCATTGGAGATACAGTGCAATGCACGATATTGACGGAATGCTTGAACTTTTCGGTTCAGATGAATATTTTGTTTCTGAACTTCAGAAATTTATGGAGGATGCCGCCCCAAAAAGAGCAAACTGGAATCCGGGTGCAGGTTATTGGATTGGTAATCAGCACGATATACATACACCGTACCTTTTTGCAAATGCGGGAAGAAGTGACCTTACACAAAAATGGGTACGCTGGACTCTCAAAAATCGTTTCAGTACCGATATTGACGGACTTGACGGTAACGATGATGGCGGAACAATAAGTGCGTGGTACGTTTTCTCGTCTATGGGCTTTTATCCATTAGCGGGTACAGATAAGTATTGGCTCGGTTCACCTTGTGTTGATTGTGCTGAAATAACCCTGCCAAATGGTAAAATACTTAAAGTATCAACTGTAAACCAGAGCGACGAAAATATTTATGTTGAAAAGGTCACCTTTAATGGTAAAGAGCTTAAAGATATATACATTACTCACGACGAACTTATAAAGGGCGGAGACCTTGTTTTTACAATGAGTGGTGAGGGAAAATAAAAAGAACGACACCCTATTTTGATTGGGTGTCATTCTTTTTGTAAGTGTTTATAAAGAATTTGCAATATGATAGAAAATTTATATTGATGATTATTCACTATCGCTTTTTTCTTCATCTGCATCTTCTGCTTCTGCAGTTGCTTGGGGCAATTCAACTTCTTTTTCTTTCATACTTTTTGAAATTATGAAAAGTTCACCCGATATCCAAAAACAGATAACAAGCTGAGGAATTAACATAAGCATAAGAATATAGTAATATATTTCACCGTCAATATCAATAATAGTTGGTACAAGTAACAATAAAGATAATACTGTATGGAGTATAACAGTTGCGGTTCTTAAATTAAGCAATCTTTTCTTTTTTGTTTCTTCAATATCGAGAGCAGCAATATTTGTAATAAGCTGAAAGTGAAAATAAATTGTAATGATGCTGAATACAAGACTTATAACGTAGAAATTCAATTCATCACCTGAAATTTTCAGTAGCCATTCAACTATATTCCAGATACCTATAGCAATACCAAAGGGCTTAAGCAATTGGGCAGATTTTTCTTTTTGAGAAAGTACAGGTAACACTGAAACAATAAGAAAATATCCAAGCCAATCGGGGAGTATGTCAATTACCGAAATATTTATGTGTAAATATATAAGTATATAACTTATAGCAACTTTTTTAATTGCAGAAGAAAGAGTATTAGTTTCCATTTGTGTTTACCTCCACAGTAAATGTATCAACAAGTTTACCATCAACATAAACTGCAAGTTTGCGGGTTGAATTGTAACCCTCCATAAGTTTTTTGTAATCGTAGTTACTGTCAGTATCGTTGATGTTTATGGTTCTGTCCCATTCTCTGCCGCTATTTACGCTGTGGCTGCTTCTACCACTACCATCAGTAGAACTGCTGGAAAAATTAAGAGAAGAGCCGCCTTCTGCTTCAAATTCTGCATCGGGGTCTGCAGTGTATTCTATAGATACATGCCGGACATTTTTATAGTCTTCATCCTCATAAGTGTAGATATAGTTTGTTTCAATAAGGCAATCGCTGAAATCTCTGCTGAGGTTTATGTTGTTATTATAATTTGTACCGTTTGAAAGGAATGTTGTATTCTGAGAGTCTTCGGAATCATAAGCTATTGTGTAAACAGATGAGGCTTTAACCCAAAGAGTACCGTTTTCACCTTGCATAGTATCTTCAAAAAGTATGGGGGCATCCTCTTCTAAACAGTTAATCTGTACTAAAGGAGCTGCATCAAGATAACTTTTCGATTTTTTTCGCTCACCGGTTTCTCTTACTACCCAGAAGTTATTTTCTTTGAATATTTCAATTGGTACAAAAAGAGTATCACCAAAGCCATACTCTTCTTCCTCTGAATAACCTTCAACATCTTCTTCATATATGCTGAAAATGAGAACAGCAGAGTATTTTTCATCAGCAGTTTTTGTAAGGTTGAATACAGAGAAAGGACGACCCTCTGATGCATAAATATCTATATCGTTGTAATAACTGTAAAGGTTCTTTATTATATCCTGATGCTTTTCTTCAGGAGAAGCAGCAAGAAGCATTATACTGTTATCTTCCATAAGCGCTTTTGCATAGGTGTCAATTGCACCGGCAATGGTAGTAGGACGATTTAACCTTGTATAAGCTAAAGCTTTCTGATATTCATATTCGTTTCGGGGGAGCCAATATATAGTAGTGCTATCCGCGGAAAAGCCTGCGCTTACAAACAGACAGGGGAAGGAAAGTAAAATAGCAATACAGATGCTTACAAGAGCCATACCTTCAGGATATTTCTTGAATCTTGCAATAGCTTCAATTCTTTTTGAAATATTTTTACCACCATTTGAAACAGAAGTTGTTCCCGGCATACGGGCATATTTTTGGTTAACCTCATTCAAAAGAAGAACACCATACTCTCTGCGTTCTTCGCCCTCAAGCTTTTCAAGAACTCTCTGGTCGCAAAGCATTTCCATATCGTTGCCTACGATGTTAAAAATATAATGCATAAACGGGTTACACCAATGTAAACAACGAAGAAAACACCATAATAAATTCTGAAGAGAATCAAGATGTTTAAGATGCATCATTTCGTGCAACAGGATTTTTTCATCAGTTTCTCTTTCAGAAGGTAAAGCAAGAACTGGTGAAAAAATACCACAGATAAAAGCACTGTTAATTCCCTTAACAGATATAACTTTAATTTTTTTTATTTTGTTTTCAGAAAGAATGTGTTGCAATGCAATTCGTTTTTCTGCAGAAATATCGTTGCCTTTTTTCAGAACCAAACGAAGCTTTATGTAAGAGAAGAAATAATGGCATAAGCAGACAACTATACCCAAGACGTAAATCACAAACAAAACATCTGTTATGCTTTTTGGTGCGGAGCTGAAATAAGGAACAACACTTGAAACATCAGTTGCTGTAAGTGGTTGAGTATAAGCAGAGCTAAGGAAATTTTCAATGTAGTTTTTTATCATTTCAAGGTAAATCCCAAAAGGCAACAGCACAAATTTATCTGCTTTTACAGGCAGAAAAATTCTGAGTATTAGTAAAACCCATATTCCGTATTGCCAACGAGGGGTAAGTTTATCTTTAAAAATATTTTTGACTATAAGTATAAGACCCGCTACAAGACTTACAGAAATGGTCTGAAGAAGAAATTCCCATATATTTACCATGGTTATACCTCCATTTCGTCAAGTAGTTTTTTTAATCTTTCAACTTCTTGTTTTGAAATAGGGGATTCTTTAAGAAAAGCAGCAATAAGGTCAGATGTAGCACCGGAATATACTTTACTTAAAAGTTCATCTCTCTCGTTTTTTGCACATTTTTCCCGACTTACCGCGGCAGAATATGGAGTTTTACTACTGCGGTCAATTTTTACAAGCCCTTTTGTTTCCATTCGGTTAAGATATGTAAAAACAGTATTTTTGCTCCATCCATTAAGTTCATTAAGCGTGGTTGCAATGTTTTTAAGTGCAAAACTTTCACCTTGCCAGAGAACTTCCATTACAGACCATTCAGCTTCAGATAATTTCATAATAACTCCTCCATAGAGGGGATATGCTTTACCCTCTTTAAATTTCCTACAACTGTAGTATAAATTCATCTTACACTTGTAGGAAGATTTTGTCAATAGAAAATATGAAATTTTTGTTGTAGTTGGATGTGAAAGTGCGAGAGATGGGTTCAAGTCCCGTTGAGGAAAATAATTTTCTAAAAAAATTTAAAAAATATGTTGACAAATGAAGAAATTGGTGTTATATTATTTAAGCACTTGCGAGAGTGGCGGAATCGGCAGACGCGCACGTTTGAGGGGCGTGTGGTAATCCCGTACGGGTTCAAGTCCCGTCTCTCGCACCAAGGAGCTTCGCAATAGCGGGGCTCTTTTTTATTTAATAAGGAGCTTTATATGAAAACAAAACGAATTTTAATGTCCGTTCTTGGTGTTATTGTTGGTGGTATAAGCGTTGGCTTTTTTAAACTTGCAGCATTCGGTGTTGACCCTTTCCAGTCTTTTATGAGTGGTATGGAAAAGTTGATTCCAATTGATTTTGGAACACTTTATGTAATAGTAAATGCGTGTCTTTTACTTTTCGCGCTTGTATTTGACAAGCATTACATAAATATTGCAACAATGGTGAATTTATTTTTGTTGGGTTATGTTGTGGATTTTTCTCATAACACCTTGCTTACAATTTTCCCGGAAGCATCTATGGTAGTAAGAATTATTTGTTTTATTTTCGGTTTTGTTGTTCTCTGCCTTGCTTCGTCACTTTATATGACAGCAGACCTCGGTGTATCTACTTATGACGCAATTGCTTTAATTCTCACCAATAAATGGAAACTCGGCAAATTCAAATACATAAGAATTGCAACGGATTTAGTTTGTGTTGTTTTAGGTGCTGTGCTTTTTATTCTCGGCAAAGGTGCTATAAAAGATATTCCTGCATTTATTGGTGTCGGTACAATTTTAACCGCATTCTTTATGGGACCGTTAATTGACTTTTTCAATCGCAAAATTGCAATACCGTTATTAAACAAGAATAAAGAAAAATAATAAACGAGTGAGTTTTCGGGAATGAAAACTCACTCGTTTTGGTGGTAAATGATATAAGTGAAGTATCTCACTATGCTCGATGTGAAGTTGTAACAAGTTACAGTGAAGTTTTACACCTACGGTGCAAAATGAAGTTAAGTTTGCAGTAAAACACTTGCGAAGCAAACATCACTTCGCAGAAACTTCACTGTATTTCGCAACCTCACTTGCCTAAGGGCAAACTTACTTGCACCAACAAAAAACAACGCCGAAGCGTAGCTTTTTTGTTGCGAAAGACTACCTAAACGGAGCAAAATTGAGGTAAGAAAGCCTAAAAGTACACCACTATTTCTTATAGAAATTGATGTGCAAATGCTCCTCAAGACCAAACCGTTCCATAATATAGTGATTAACAATATAATTTGATGTATGCCACTGTTCGCAGGGGTGTCCTC